>CP180022.1:0-1511032 GCA_047528285.1 Sodalis sp. (in: enterobacteria)
GGCATAAAGAGAACTCCTCTTCTGGTTGATTTATGCTTCTGATATAGCATAGGCATGAARAGTTTTGACTCATGTTTTTAGATTCAGAAATATACAGACACTACATCGATAGTGAGTGCTATTGAGCAAATTTAGAATTACTTTTTACACAACTAATATATGATACCCTTTTATAGGGTAAATTGGACATAAAAATCAGGAAATCAATAAAAAGATCCAATGGATAGCACTTGTGATGCTTGAATATATGTATCTATATTAAATGCCTTTCTTATAAAACCATTTGTTTTTTAAAAGCAGAAAAGATGGGTAAGTAAGGTTGATTGTTTGATATATAACTACACCACGCACTTATCAATGATAAGTGCGTTACAACCAGAAATTTTCTAGCGAGAAAATGCGAGTCAGTAATACTTAACACCGTCATTGCTCATGCGGAAGAGATCTATGACATAAATTACAATAATTCTGATATAAATTAATGACTTCATCGCCACAGAGTTTACATGTCAACTCAACTTTGTTGAGTGAAACAATTATTAATTTTAACATCAAAATAACTCGATGATGCAGTAAATTTTAAGCGCAATAAAAAAATAAAATACTTTTAAAAATAAAAAAACATTAGAGTCAATCAGTTACCATTTTTTAATGAAGAGATTAAAAATTAATTTTTAATTTAAATAACATGATAAAAACAGCAGGTGTTTCACATGAATTTGATGTAGAAAAACAACAGTGATTTATCGAAAAAAAGATAAAACAACAAAGTTAATATCCAAAAACAAAATAGTATTTTATAAATACAGATCACTAAAAACAGTCAAGAAAAGTGAGCTAGAGATGAATACTATTCGTTTTATTATTGGGTTTCTATAGCTAAGCTACAATTTAAAACTATCCACTAGGATAGTTACAAGAAATCTTTAATCAACATAGTGTTTTAACGATAGCCCGGCGATAAACTAACCTATCTCCACATAGAAAAACCTTTCTTGTGAACACCATGAAAACCCGTTTCACTACACAGATATGACCATGAAGACAGTGCTAATGATTAAATACATCTTTATATTTTTTTCAGAACCTGAGAGAGGTTTTGTTAGCTTTATTTTTAAATTAAATAGGTGTATTTCTGGATTGTGTTTAGAGTAATCGCTGATCACTAGGTGGGAAGAGATAATTAGAACGGCATAAAAATTTTAAACTGGTGTAAATTTATATCTATCACATTATTGATAGAAGGAGTTTTAAGGTTTTGGTAAAGCCACATGGAAGTTCGATGGTAAAGTGCTAATAAACACAGAGTCTAATGTAAGTAGCATGTTTAAAATCGGACAGACGCGGCAAGAAATTATTTGTGCAAATTTATCGCTAGGTAAGCGATACTATTAATGTATAGCATTTTCTGAATTTAATTAACTACAATTACAAAATTAAGAAAACGCCGGTAGATAGCACTAACGGTGTAAAAGCCTGTTATAAAAATCTTTTAAGAAAAAACAAAGCAATTAATCCTGCCATAAAGAAGTGTTCTATTAGGTAGACTGATAATCATAGATATCAGAACGTTTTTGTAAATCAATTTTTGAGAGGAAGCTTAAGATAACTGGAAAAAGAAAAGAAGTTATTACTGAAGGATCAGTGCTGTGCAATGGAGATATTTTAGTTCAAAACCACTTCTAGTATTCATCTACTCTTTAGGTGAGTATGATACCCCCCTGCTAAGGGAAGGGCGATGGCAATAGGTAAAGTGTTAAATCGGATTACTACTATTAGTTAGCAATGGTAGATATCAAATATTATTTCGATCCCTAACGGCATATTAGAACGCGGCAACACTTAATCTGTTAGCCGCATCATGATTCTTCCACTTGTTTTCAGACTTCACTTTATCAAATCTCAATCTATTTTTTAGGCTGTCTTTGTTAGCAGTACTAGCATTATATTTTTCTTATTGCTTGCAATATTTCAGCCTTATCCCCATGATATTTATCATGGGGATATTAAACATCTGTTTTGTGACATATTTGATTGAGGCATAAGATAAGTATGAATAGACAAGAAACCAAAGGTTTCCAATCAGAAGTAAAGCAACTGCTTCATTTAATGATCCATTCACTTTATTCTAATAAAGAAATTTTCCTGCGTGAATTAATATCTAATGCATCAGATGCAGCGAATAAACTGCGATTTCGTGCTCTGTCGCAGCCAGATTTATACGAAGGAGATGGCGAATTACATGTTCGCCTGTGCTGCGATAAAGCAAAACGCACTATCACGCTCAGCGATAACGGCATCGGTATGCGACGCGATGACGTGATCAATAATTTGGGTACAATTGCAAAATCCGGAACTAAGGATTTTCTTAAATCCATAGATTCCGATCAACTCAAAGACAACCAGCTTATCGGTCAGTTTGGCGTCGGATTTTATTCGGCTTTTATCGTAGCAGACACAGTTACCGTTCGCACGCGGGCCGCCGGTGCTAATGCTGATGAAGGTGTATTTTGGGAATCCGCTGGTGAAGGTAATTACACCATTGCTGATATTTTTAAGTCGGATCGCGGAACTGAAATCACTCTGCATTTACGAGAAGGTGAAGAAGAATTTCTTGATGATGGACGCCTTAAAAGCCTTATCAAGAAATATTCTAATCATATCGCATTACCGGCGGAAATTGAAAAACGGACTATAATTAAGGAAGAAAGCAGCGATAAAGAAATTGTCACTTGGGAAAAAATCAATAAAGCACAGGCGTTATGGACTCGTAATAAAACTGATATCAGTGCCGAAGAATATAAGGAATTTTATAAGCAACTATGCCATGATTTTAACGAACCATTGATTTGGAGCCATAACCGCGTCGAAGGAAAACAGGAATATAGCAGTTTGCTTTATATCCCGGCGAAGGCAGCTTGGAATATGTGGAATCATGAACAAAAATACGGGCTTCAATTGTACGTTCAGCGTGTGTTCGTCATGGATGATGCTGAACAATTTATACCGAAGTATCTGCGTTTCGTAAGGGGGGTGATTGATTCGAACGATCTATCTTTGAATATATCGCGAGAAATTTTGCAGGATAGTCGTGTTACCCAGAACTTGAAAGGGGCGCTGACTAAACGCACCTTAACATTGTTGGAGAAATTAGCCAAAAACGATACAAAACAGTATCAATCGTTTTGGCAACAATTTGGTCTGGTATTGAAAGAAGGACCAGGAGAAGATCCTGTTAACGCTGAAACAGTAGCTAAATTGCTTCGTTTTGCTTCAACCCATGGTAATAATGCGGAGCAAACTGTTGCTTTGGAAGAATACGTCGGGCGGATGGTGGAGGTACAGGAGAAAATTTACTATATTACCGCCGACAGCTATGCTGCTGCAAAGAACAGTCCGCATTTGGAACTTTTTCGCAAAAAAGGTATCGAAGTTCTTTTGCTGTTCGAACGTATTGATGAATGGATGATGAACTCTCTGAAAGCATTTAACGGAAAAAAATTCCATCTTGTCAGCAAAGGCGACTCATCGCTAGAAAAATTAGCTGATGAGGAAAATAAAGAGCGAACAGAAGCTGAAAAAGTGCTTGAGCCTTTTGTTAAACGCGTTAAAACTTATCTTGGTGAGCGCATTAAAGATGTGCGTCTGACACATCGTTTGACCGATACACCCGCGGTTGTTACCACCATTCCCAATGAGATCACAACACAAATGGCTAAACTGTTTGTCGCCGCAGGCCAGGCAGCGCCGGAAATTAAATATATCTTTGAACTTAATCCAGATCACACGCTAGTAAAGCGCACCGCCAGTATCGGCGATAACGGCCTATTTTTTGAATGGGTAGAGCTATTGCTAGAGCAAGCGTTGCTGGCTGAATGTGGTACGCTTGAAGATCCTCATCAGTTTATTCGCCGGATGAACAATCTGTTAAACTCTTGATGTTTTTCCTGTTTACATATCAAGAGACAATAGAAATATTCCCATATCGTGATAATGATTTTTGCTTATGCCCATAACGATACCAGAAACCACTGTTTTTACCTTATAAGAGTTGATAAGTTTTGTTTTGTAGTTTTTTTTATATCCTTTAGAGAGCATGAAAACTTCTTGGATACTCTCTGATGGATACACGGGGTGATAATAGATGTGTGTATCGGTACTGATATGGAATATTAGTATTTTTCAGATTTAAAATACTTTTAAATTAGCAAGGAGATTAAGGCAATGCGTATAATTCTGCTTGGTGCCCCGGGCGTTGGTAAAGGGACACAAGCAAAATTCATCATGGAGCAATATGGTATCCCACAGATTTCCACTGGCGAGATGTTACGTGCCACGGTAAAAACGAAATCTGAATTCGGAAATCAGGCAAAAATGCTAATGGATGCTGGCAAACTGGTATCTTTTGATTTGGTTATTTCGTTAGTTAAAGAACGAATCAAACAAGATGACTGCCATAATGGATTCTTATTTGACGGCTTCCCGCGGACTATTCCACAAGCGGAAGCCATGAAAAAAGCAAGGATCGCAATAGATTATGTGCTAGAATTAGCAGTGCCGGATACGCTTATTGTCGATCGTATCGTTGGTCGACGAGTGCATATACCTTCAGGTCGGGTATATCATATAAAGTTTCATCCGCCAAATCAGGCAGGCAAGGATGACGTGACCTGCGAACCACTGAGTATTCGTAATGATGATCAGGAAAAAACCGTACGTAAGCGTCTTCTAGAATATCATCAACAGACTGAGCCACTTATCCAGTATTACTGTAAGGAAGCGGATGCTGGAAATACCAATTATTTTACTATTGACGGGACTCTCAGCGTAAATAAGATCAACGCAGAGCTGACCGCTATCCTCGGTTAATTGATAACACCTGAGTAACTCTATCATATTGTGAGTATATATAATAATACATACATAAGCATACATATGGTAAATATGATTGTAAATCAAGACATCCACATAATCGGCAGTAAATATTGGTTTATCTTGATATTAGGATATTACGTAGCATGTGCGGTAGAAAATAGATAAGTTAATCACGCTGACCGAATCATGCCGGCTAAACACATGATGCGGTTGGCTTTTTATGATTTTAGCCTATTTTTAGAAAAAACTATCAGTCTTCTTTGATATAAATCATCATCCGATGGATGATTAATAATATGCCTTACAAGCGGCGGGCTTTCCTTCATTTATTTTTTTTCGGTAGCATTATTTTTTATCCTAGTGATTGAAACTTAACTTAGAGGTCCAGATCATTTTTTCATACCAAGAATAACGATATGATATATTTTTCCATGTTGTTATAGCTAAAATTATTAAACATTGAATTGGTTTAAATATTATTAACATACATAGAAAAAACATTAAATATTTACACTATATTTTATATCGAAGAACATCTTAATATTAATACTCACTATTATGCAATCCTAATGATTTTTTATTCATATTTGCATAAGAAAATAATGTGGTAACTTAAGTTTAAGTGTTAGGTGTATATTCTGTATTTAACCTGAATTGAAACAAAGATTGATGTTATCTCTCTTCGTTGCACTAAAAACAGTGAGGTTCTATATAATAAGCAGTTTACAATCAGGTGCTCAATATTTCATCTAAAAAAGTATTTAAAAATATTTTAGTTTTATTTCCAATAATGAATGAAATTTGAAAAGATTTACAAAAGAAGGAGACAACTATCAATATACTTATAAAAGAGCTTTGTAGGTACAAGGCTCTTAGAGAACATATAGCCTAACTTTGCAATCATGATTTGCTTTTCAGAACCGATCTTAAGATCAAAATTGATGATTTATGTTTCTATTAACAATCTGTTTTGAATTGTTTCTTAGATGCCTTCGAAAAGTATCTAAGCTACTATCTATCATGTGAGTGGATACCCAATTATTTGTTTACTGCTTTATGACGAGAAGTAGATCGCATCAAGTTTAGTTATATAAGCTGTTAAAAAACACTGCAGTTTCCATATCGTCTAAAGAATCTATCCGTCATAGACGCATTTATCGCTGATTTAAATTTATTCAAAAAAACTTATTAAAGAAGATCAATGTTTCCTCGATAAGTTTTAAAAATTCAAAATATACTTCATTAATAAATTTTATTTATGATCCTTAAATCCTAGCTTGGATAGAAATAATTATGCGGAAAAAATTAATTAAGTTGGTTATTTACATGTTTAAATTGAATTTTTAAACGCTGCAATTATGAATAAAATATTCCATATATTTTTATGATGGATAACTGGAGAAAGCGGTTTACTCCTTTCCTTTCGTGACCTCATTTGTAAGATGAAAAATTGCTAAAGCTATTTTTATTGGTGGAGCTAAGCGGGATCGAACCGCTGACCTCTTGCATGCCATGCAAGTGCTCTTCCAACTAAGCTATAGCCCCCATAACACATGATACCACATAAAATTAGATGAATATTTCTTATATCCATTCTAATAAACTTTATTAACGGTTAAAATTACAAAAAATATCAAACGTTTCAAAAAATTTAAAAATAGAGTTTCTGGCCACCATTTGTTACACTTTATTGGCGATAAAATTTAATGCTAAATCGATGCGCTGCAAAGAACGCGCCTGACCTATTGCATGCGTTGTAACATCAATTGGAGGAGACTGGCCAGCGCCAGTTAGCGCGACTCGTAGTGGCATCCCGACTTTACCCATTCCGACCTGTAGTTCATCAGCTGTTTCTTTAATAGCTGTATTTACTGAGGCCGGTGTCCATTCACAGAGAACTGCCAGTTTGGCTTGTACCGCTTGCAGCGCTTGTGCTGTCCCCGTGGATAAATGCTTCATGGCTGCGTTGTCATCAAATTCACTAAAATTTTCGTAGAAATAGCGACTGTTAGCTGCTATCTCTTTCAGGGTTTTGCAGCGTTTTCCTAAAAGTTTTACTAATTCCTCTAGATGTGGTCCGGTGCAGGTATTAATTTTTTGCTTCTCAATCTGCTGAACTAGATGGGTAGCAACGTATTTTTTTGAAAGATGATTGATGTAATGATGGTTTAGCCACAGCAACTTTTCGATGTTAAAGACGCTGGCAGATTTGCTTACCGCATCCAGGCTAAAGAGTTGCTTCATTTCCTCTAAGTTGAAAATCTCCTGATCGCCGTGGCTCCATCCCAGGCGTACTAAATAGTTTAGCAATGCTTCTGGGAGAAATCCGGCATCACGATATTGTGTAACCCTCACTGCGCCGTGGCGTTTAGAGAGTTTTTTACCATCATCGCCCAGCATCATTGGTACATGGGCATAATTCGGAACCGGTGCACCCAGGGATTTAAGGATATTAATTTGCCTCGGGGTATTATTGATATGATCTTCACCGCGGATAACATGTGTAATTTCCATATCAAAATCGTCAACTACCACGCAGAAATTATAGGTGGGTGATCCGTCGGCACGGCAAATAATCAGATCATCTAGTTCTTGATTACTAAATGCGATAGGGCCGCGAATAAGATCGTTAAAAACAACCAAGCCATCTTCTGGATTGCTAAATCGCACTACGTAGGGTTCATTTTCGGCATGTTGATCACGGTTATTGCGACAACGTCTGTTATAACGTGGTTTTTTACCCAGGGCCATCTGCGTTTCACGCAATGTTTTTAGATAATCTTTGGAGCAATAACATTTATAAGCAGCACCATTAGACAGCATCTCGGCAATGACCGCATTATAACGCTCGAAACGTTCACTCTGAAAATAGGGCTCTTCATCCCAGTCAAGGTTGAGCCAACTCATATCATCTATAATAGCCTGAATTGCTTGTTGCGTTGATCGTTTAAAATCGGTATCCTCTATGCGCAGCACGAATTTACCGCCATGCTTGCGGGCAAAGAGCCATGAATAGAGCGCAGTGCGAGCGCCACCAACATGCAAATAGCCCGTTGGGCTTGGTGCAAAACGAGTTTTAATTTTCATTAGTTATATTGCCTTCATTATGCATGGCAAAAGTAAAAATAGCCGTTAGGATCAAAAATAAAAATAGTTTATCATTTAAGTCTGAATTCTCAACGTCTATATTTACAGGATAGATTTTTGTTTTACTTTTTAAACATTCTTTTAAAAAAAACTAAATTTCATATGAACACATAAATTTACTGGAAAAATCATTGACTCATTTCAGCGGTCCCCTATAATGCGACTCCACACAGCAGGGGTGATTAGCTCAGTTGGTAGAGCACCTCCCTTACAAGGAGGGGGTCGGCGGTTCGAGCCCGCCATCACCCACCAATTTTTATATTTTTAAAATGGGTCGTTAGCTCAGTTGGTAGAGCAGTTGACTTTTAATCAATTGGTCGCAGGTTCGAATCCTGCACGACCCACCATTGTAAAAAAATAATCTATCTATTAGTAATATATTTTAATTCTAAATAGCTCTTAGACCCCATATTCTTTATAATATAAAGAATATGCTTAGCATAAATAGGCACGATGCTATGCGTGAATATCTCACTCTAATATGTTAATTGATTTCAAATCATTATCTCCTCTAAAATTTGAAAAAAGACTGAACACAATCAGTTTGCTGATTTATGATGTGATTTATAAAATCAGCATTTCTATGTTCACTCGTTAAAACTATCTCCTACACAGGAGGAGCGCTTTTCATTTTTAGTGCCAATAATATTATTACCAAATCGGGTAATATTGCTCACGATAGTTATGGATAAACACCTGGCAGGAGGTAGCCTATTTGCTTCCTTAGCCTTTCATAATCTAGCTCATTTATGAGAGGTCTGTTTAGTATACCAGATTTACTATTTTCAAAGGTAGTCATGCAAAATGCCATTACAGCTCTATCTTCTATCAGTCAAGATTGCTAATATTGTAGCATTCAAAATAACAATGAATAATAAAGCGAATGAAATGGTAGATTTAAAGCATATATCAGGCACTTTACTCGGAAATCTTTCTCTTCATGTATCTTTATTTGCAGCTAAGCGATCTACTTGGTTTTAGGTGGTGAAAAACTTTGATAAAAAACTTGCTCAAGTTATTTCCATTCGTATTTTTCCAAATAGAAAAATGCTTTAATAAATGAAAGATAAAGAGTTTTTTACGATTAATAATGATTTTGAAGTAAATTCAGGTGGTGGTGTTTTTTCTATCGAAGCCATTGTCGATTTTTATTTTTCTTCATTACGCACATTAACTATATATAATATACGGTTGATTTAATGATATTTTATTAATTACACACATTAAGATTTTTTAATAAAAATTAACTTTTACCTGAAAAACATCAATTAATTTTTCGCTATTCTCTTCAATCTGGCAGAAAGAACCCCAGATCAACCGTCATATGTAAGCAATAATCTAGATTTTATTCTCTATAGTGCAGATTTACTTTATTTTTTATATGGGCTATAATTCTAGAACCACTCAAGAAATAAGCAGACTCAATATACTTTCGATATGATATTTAGCGGGCTGATAAACCATCAAATTACTGTAGGTAATTAACAGGATAACTAATCATCCCGATTAGTTATCCTAACAGATTTCATATCATGTGTTTTTATTAAAAATAGCGTATATTTATGTTTATGATATATTTAACTAAGGAGCAAGATTTCCCTCCTTTTTATCCCTGTAGTAATATAGGGACCTATGGTAGTAAAAACATGATAATCTGGGTATTTATATTTTACTTCAGACGTCGATGTATTAATGTAAACACTGCAAAATTTTTCGACAATACAGATTATTATAAGGATTTTTGCATGTGAAAAGTGTACATCATAAACTAAGTTCTATGCGCTTCGTTGATTTGCTTATGTAATGAAAAGGGTTACCAAGTAGTAAAAACCCTAAAATCTACAATGAAATACTCCAGGATGGTTATGTAGACTACAGTCAATGGGATAAAAACTAAGTTTTGTCTATATTTCCACGAAAATACATTAGACTATTTCCTATCACATGTGTTCGATAAGTCAGTATACATAAAACCAGGATATCCCGTAGCAAATTTTATCAGATATAGCATATTTAAAGCTCCAACCTCTATTCAAATTTATCTTTAATAAAAGAACAAGAGGTTATCGTAATATGTCAGAAATCATATTTCTTGCATAGGCGTGGATAAAGATGAATTTTCAGAAAATTGAAAGATAAAGAGATATTCTTGAGGAACTTTTTTAAGTAGTAAAATATTTTCTGTATTAAATATCTAGATATATTATACTAATCGATATTAGTACTAAATCGGTTGGTTAACCTTTTGACTGTTTTGTGGCAAAAAATATTAAAAATTTCAATATAAAGGATTGGATTTTTTAACAAACCTATCAAGGTAGATAAAATATATTTGGCATACACGAAGGTTAAAGTCGTTTTTACGTCTTTTAGTATTTTTCTGCATTTATTAATATGGAAGTACAGTAAAAAGGAATTATTTTCTGTATTTTAATATAGCTCTTGGGATTTTTAATTAATTAGTAGCCTGTTTAAATTCCGGACAAGATACACTATTCTAGAAAAATATTTTTGTAATCCGGATTTCTTTTTTATCGTCTTGGTTTAATAATTTTTAATATAGTTTTTATCTACCAGTACTTGCATCATAAAATGAACCTTCTCTAACCCTTAATACCGGAAATATATTTATTTTTACCATGGTAGAAAGTGGTTTCTACTCTAACCTATTCTTAAAAAAGTTTCTTAAAAAATAGTATATCTGATATTCTCTTACTCACATGCAACAGCATCTCTCTCATTTTACAATATGTTTCATTCTTAACGAATTAGTCGAATATTTCATTCTCTAAATGAGATAAATAGGAGGTATATATTGCATAAAAATAATTTGGCCAGTTTTAATCTGGCGATTTTACAAATAGGTGATTGAATAAATCAAATTTTTAGACAATAATCAAATTAGATCATCTACCTGTCATGCAACATCCAGCTCATTACACGGCATAAATTCAAAATCATTAACGAATGCTCCTGATAACAAAGTTTTCAAGTAGCGTGGTTTCTTTTGAGAGTATAGTTGGATAAGTTTGATATTGTTTTTACATGTATAAAAATTGTTTTCTAACGTCGGGGTCGACTGATTTAATATACAGATATAGGCATGATAACGGAATTTAATGGTGAAATAGGTGTTGGTCCTTTTTCAGCACCATAGCGGCTGCTCTTAATTTGATTTTTAAATTAATAGAAATCTTTTCGTGTTATTTAGACTTGATTTCTGATCAAAAAAATAAACAAGAATAGTCAATATTAGCATAAGACTCTCACACGCGATAAAATGATCTGTGCCAATTAATTGCATAGAAGTAGTGCCTACTGGACGCATAGAATTTACCGGATGAGATAACTTAGACTCAGCAATTAATATAGTAAGCGAAAATGTATTTATCAGATAGATGCGATATAAAGATATATTTACATACACATAAAATACCTTTCTCGTAAAACCATTGATTTTTCAAAATTTGTAACGATAGATGACAAGCTTATTAGACGGAAGATAAGTATCTATCCATTAGTGAAACGCTATCATAAAATCTAATTTTTAAATCAGTTCGATGTGTAATCGAAAGTAGGATTTGGCCAGATATTCGGAAAAATAAAGGTCCTGCATTTCACTTTTCGTGTGATAACGAAAAGGCTTAAGTATTATTTCTTATCCTGCGTCCCATAAATGGCATCTGCAGAAGTCCTCAAAGCTAACAAGATTTAGAGTATCATTGGTATCCTGAACATTCCCCTAAAAATGTGAGATTATTATGAGCTATAAAACGTTGACTACCGTGTCTATTGTTATAGTGATGTTTTTTACTACCGGTTGCTCTATGTTTGAAAGAATAGTTTTTCATCCAGAAATCAATCAGGGCAATTACCTGACTCCAGGTAACGTTGCTAAAATTCATATCGGCATGACTAAACAACAGGTGGTCTATATTCTTGGCACTGCCATGATAAAAGATCCATTTGGTTCAAACACCTGGTATTACATTTTTCGTCGTGAACCAAGCTATTTATCTATTACTCAGCAAAACTTAATATTGACTTTTAACAACCGTGATATTCTGAAAAATATTGAAAATAAAACGATATTCTAATGTTCTAACTGAACTTTTTTAAGGAAAATCAAGACAATTTTATCGTATAGTAACTCTGTATCTCTACTATGACTATAGAGAAGTATCAGTTACCGTGCTCACCAGTCAAATGCTATGAAATGGCAAAGCCATAGTGCTATAAGCAATAGTGATATTGCAGCATCAATCAATAAATTCGTAAAATTGACTGAGTTATTACATGGTGGCATGACGGATTCACCTGAAGGGTATTTGGGGTGTTTGTATAGTCAAGAAAATAACCACTTCATCGATTCTGATATTCCTAAACATAATGAGGTAGCTATCTTTAGTTAGCTAATCAGCAACAAAAAGTTTTGACATGATTTCAATCACTTAATTTATTAGATAACTTGGTTATTTGTTAGTTAAAAAATGTAAGCCTGATGCAACTCTAGGCTAGATATCCTGAACGGAAGCAGCATTCAACATAATGGAAGGTACGAATTGCTTGATTCAGGGGCGTATGCTCTTATTTTTCAGAAAAAGCTCTCTCTGGTATAGGATTTTGCTAGGAAGTAACTGCACTTTATACTGACTGATATCAAGGTATATTTCTTTTGCCCGGCGTGTGAATGCCATAATCATATCATTTACCATTTCTTTGAAAATACAGCTAAAAGCCGCCTCGATGAGGTTATTCTTAAATTCAAAATCTAGATAAAATCTAACCGTACTTGCCCCTTCGCTAAGAGGAATAAAAAACCAGTTGCCGATAAAAGCACTGAAAGGACCTTCAACTAATCGCATCATAATGTTTTTATTTTCAATAATAACATTATACGTTATTAATGATTTAGTGATACCTGCTTTGGATACATTTATTTCAGCGATTAGTCCGCAACTACTTTTTTTGAGTACACGGCTAGAGGTACATCCAGGAATAAATTTTTGATAAGCACTAATATCATTGACTAAGGCGAACATTTGCTCTGCACTATAAGGAACCAGTGCAGATCGTATAATATGAAGCATATTATTTCCTATTTTTATTGTAGATATAATTACACACATAATAATTAAAAATAATTTATTTAAACTAGCATACACCTCATACATGCTCTGTATGAGGTGTATGCTTGACACCGAAAACAAATATTGCTCGGGAAAATGTTACTGATCTCTTTAGCAATAATAAGATTACTAACAGGATTCGGATGTGTATTGCTTTTTATGCAGAGCTGTTTAGCGGCAAGAATTATGTGACTTTCAGCCGATCCATGTAACAATAATTTTATAGTATATTACTGATTATTTTATGTTAGAAAAGCTATTTTCAGAGAAAACAGAGAGAAAGTGGGACTTCTTTTAGTTAAGAAAATAAATGGATTAGAGCAATGTCTTATTGAAAAGACACAGGTTAACTTAATCATACATTATTACTGATATAGTAGATATATCTAGCGTGACTATAGCTTTACAGGTATAAATAAATGACTTATCGTCATGAATTTATATACAAAATAAGCAGATATTTCACATGAATCTGAATAATCACACAATTAAAATAATAGTATCTTCTACGCGTTTTTTCGTGACATGAAAAACCTTATCATATTTGCAAAGATTTATCTAATACCGTTAATCAAAACTGAAGATGAATGCCAATGTCAAGGCGACTATTAGATTATGCGGATGGTATTTTAGATAGATGATACAGATGCCATTTAGCATTCTTAAATGGTGTAATCCAATGTTAACCACTCTGATCCACGGCTTTTTATTGGCTTAAATATTCATATAAGAAAACTCAGATAACCGATAAAAATTGTCAATCAAGATATAGGACCCACTCACGCAGCTACTTAGTACTACCCCAGTTATGATTGATGTTTGATTTTTCTAAGTATCATGTTTGGATCTTTAGGCGCTGATTTATAACTACGTTTTATATTTTTAATATTACTCTGTGTTAATATTATGTGCCTATTAGAATGGGAATAAGCACATTAATTCTTTTTTAGAAAAGCTTGCATAAACAGCAAAAAAAATTATAATTACTTTCAGTCGATGCTTCTATGATTTTTAAGTGAATTTATTTTATCCAAAATAGCAAAAAATCTTTGCAACAGTTGTACTGTTGTGCAACTAATTTGCATAAATCATTTTATTCTATTGAGGTTATATTCTGCTGGAATGTTATTCTCTTTCTAGATATAGTTCATGCTATACTCTATGCTTTAATTTTTTATTTACCTTCAGTAAAAAAATTTAAATCCAATACGTTCAATGAACAAAAGGGTTCTTTCACCATATGTTTGCGATTTTATTCTCATATATACTATCTTTGCTCACTTGTTAATCAGAAAAATTCAGACGAATCCAAGCACCACTTTTATCAGTTTTAAAAAATGTGATGGTTTATTAAACCTGTTTAATGTTTATATGCCATTCAATACCCTAATAATACATTAATTTTTCTTTTAAAGAAAAAATGATTTATAAAAAAACGTTTGATATGAATATGTAAATCTAAATTATTCTGCTTTACCTGCTTTAATAAAAGAACTATCCTCACATTCCGAATATTGAAAAGTTTTTATTTCCGAATGGAAATTGACAATGAAGTGCATTATTAGATTATTAAGGCGTATAACAATAAGATTGTTATCAGAACAAATTATGGTAATAAATAATACACTGATCGTGACATGCTAACTCAACAACAACCAGTTGTATCTGATCATGCAGTGTCATGTTAGAAATTAACGTTCTTAGTGTACTTTAATTGTTAAGAAACCTATTTTTTAATAATCGTTTACCTAAACGCTTAATTTCAATGAAGTAGTGTGTACCGTCGTTCATAACATTAACATCAAGAAAGATTTAGAGTGCTGCATAATTACTAAATTTTAGTAATACCCCTTGTAATATAAGTACTTAGTAATTAGAAGAATCAGGGTTTATATATCCACGTTACAGATAGTTCCGCGAAAAATATGATTTAGCTAGAGAGTCTCTATACCATTCATCCATATGAAAAACAATCATCCCGGATCTATCTGGCTAATACTCCAGTATACGGAGTATAAATAAAATAACTGGAACAAGTGGATATTTTATCATATAAATCAGAATTTTTTGAAAATTCTGGTGTCGATTTGACAGGATACACCAATAAATTTATCCATTTCAGAAAAGTTAGAGGGGGCTCTTTTTATCCTATTGTTTTTAATAGATAATATATTAAACGTAGCTATATCATGTTTCCTTTTATTTTTGATTCTTGTAGATCGTACCAGTACGCAAAAATTTGTTACGATATCATAAATTTATGCAATATATAGCCCACACAATCCGTTGAAGCCATAATTTCCAATGACCTTATAGCTGCTAAATTTTTTTTCATAACCTATAATCATATCAATAAGCAACTTAATACTATCGATTTATTGCGCATGTTTATTAAAAAATCACAAGAATCTACGATATTTTTTCTTCTTTGTTTCTTTCAGATAAACTAAAATCAATAACCCTGTAGACTATTTTTATCCACAAGTTGCAGTTTTTCTAAGCGAATCACGATTCGCGAAATTGCATTGATCGCTATATCTTATTTTTTTGAAGTTTACATGGGCAAATGTTTTTGATGAGAACTAGCTTGCAATTTTAGCAAAATTCATATGAAAGGCTAAACTTTTACATGTGCTTAATATAATCTTTTTATGAAAAGTAAATACACCGGATTTTTCCTGTATTACTAAAGCTATACGAGATATATCAGATTTTAGTAAATCGTTGATCTGTCGCATATCCACTTTGATAAATCCATCGTAAGTTGATTTTGTTAAATAAATCGAACTTTTAGATTATCGCTAGATTAACTCACAATAATATTTTAAAAATCTAGCCTTCATGGAAAAGAAAAAATTGAATACTTTTTTCCATGCTTCATGAACGAAGATAACTTCTACTTAAGGCTTTGCTTATTGTTAATTTGCAGAATATAGTCATGGGAATAATCATTAATAATGAAATAGATTTTTAACTTTTCTTTCAGAACCTATAGCCCTTTATTGACTTGATTATTAAATTAATTGGAATGTCTCTGTCTTGTCACGATTGCGCACGGAGTAATAAGGTGAGTAAAAACAGTGGATATTAGCATAAAACGCTAAATTGCAGTACAATGATCCATGAGGTTATTAATAATATAGGCCTTTAAAGGCTTAGTGGAAGAAGAATAAAAAATCCAGAGAAAAAGAAATGACCCTCGAATAGACATAAAGTTTTGAATTATCGCTATCTGGCACGAATATAATGACGCATAAAATGATGTCCATGCAAATTGATTGTTCAGCAGTACTACTGATTCATAGAATTTTTCAGATTTGATTAATCAAACCACACAGAAATCTAAATAGGATCGGGTTGATGATACTTACGATACCTATGACGACCATTAAGCCTTATTGAAAAAAATCAATTTTGCTAATCCCGTCACGGGATACCAGGAAAGCTTGCTTAAAGAAAGCTGATATTATAGATCTTACTAAGACATTAAAAATTAGCGGTTGAATAGCAATCAGAAAACTTCCCAGGAAAAAAATAAAGAATTTTATGACGATATGCTCTAGAGGCGCTCAATTAAATTACGCTGTTTATAAGTGCCCCAACAGCATTTGCATCTCTTTATCACTTGTTTTGATTTCTTCAATTAATCTCAGTGAAGCATTAAATATCATAATCCATATTCTAGATCAATATATAATAAAGCAGTTCACTAGAAATCCAATCGCTGTATCAAATAAAAGGTTTCTTTGTGATTTATAACTAATGTTACTTCTAATATATTATTTTTTACAGAATCAGATTTCTTGTGATGGATACAAAAATAGAAATAATATCAATTGTAAATTTAAAAAAGAAAACAAGTGTTTTCTGAAAACAACCTTTTGATATGAATTGTTATTTATTAAAATTATTGTAATGAAAATTGATGTTATTTTCCTTCGTTATAGAAAAGTAGATGAAGATCGATACGATGTATCTCAACACGTTTTATTCTTACTTTTACTATTAAAGAGCTAAGCAAGGCATTAAGTAGAAACTATCATTGATTGGATACGATAGCTCCGAATGCAGGAATAGTCCTCGATCTCACTAGATATTAACGTACAGGATATGTTCTGAGCTATTTAAAAATAATTCCAAAATAGGTTACTGATCTAAAATCTCCCATTTCTGAACTCCTGTTATTGGCTTTGAAGCAGATAAAAATATTTTATATAGAGAAAAAGACAATCCTATCAGGATTGTTTTATAGTCGATAAATATATAGAAACTAAAGTGCTACTTTAATAGTGTTAAATAAATATAAGGTGGCCTTCTACATACATGAAGGCTTGGTCCATTTATAAAATTTTTAAAACAAAGAGAAGATGTAATAAGAAAAAACAGACTTAAAGGATAATGTAGTAACATTTTAATTTATTTACCCATATTAATTTTTCTTGAAAAATTATACGCTTTTTAAAATCAAAAATAATGTAGGATAAAGCAATTAATTTACACATAACCATGTACAGTTATCAAAACATTAAGTTACAACTTGTGAGATTATAAACATAACAATCTGTTAATTTAGTTTACTGATACTAATTCTTTTCTTTTTAAGAAAATAGCATCCAATTTAGACGGTGTAAAAAATTATTCTTATGTATTTTTTAGATATTTTACTTCTCATAACAAAAGCTTATCGATCGGAATATGTTTCTTAAACAGCCTCCGGTAGTGATGGCTGAGGTAGGGCATAAATCTCCACTGATGGATAAAGTTGAAATAATGCTAAAAGATAGTATAAGTATATAATTATAAATATATATAATTTATTTCCTTATTCATACCAAGTATGAATGGGATAACAGCGATATACATAAGACCCGCCTTCTCAGCGACATGAAACCCCATCAATTACTCGACAGGAAAACATATCGATAACCAGTGCTGGTTCTGGTTGAAAAGGAGAAAACCATCCTTTGCCACGGCACTCTCTTTTATTCCGCCATTAAGTTATTAATGGGGGTATTATGTCTGGCTAATTTAACCGCTTTAATAGCTTTCGTACTCCTTCATACACGATAAAAGATACGATTAAATCGCGCTACGCATCGGAAAATTTCCGATAAATTTTATTCCAGATTATCGATGTTTCCTGTAGAGAAAATTGGTAAGATAGGATCAGCAACTTGTTTTTGAGTAGTATTTTAAATGGATTAGAGCAATTTTCAAGTTTGATACCCACTTTCTCTTAAAGAAATTAAAATCGGTAACAAATATATACCAGCGGGCAATCATTATACGGAATACATGCCTATTAGGAATATACTTAACAGTATCTTTTAAGTATCCACAACAAATCCATCTCACTACAACCCTGCGCATTATAATCTTATAGAATTATAATGATCACAGAGCAGTATATTGAAGCGAATTAATGATTGAAGCGAAGTAATGATTGCTTCAATCATTAATTACTTTAGTAATTTCTCACTTTTTTAAAATATCATAAACTGCCTTTCTTCAGATGCTAAAACATTAGCATCGATGGTGCTTATAATATCTATTCTCAAGAATACAGTATACCACTTTACGCTGGTATCAGTAGCTTTATTTTTTTAGTAGAGTACCGGACAGTTAACAATATCGTAAGTACCATTATCTAATACCTCTCTGAATTTTAGTGAATCTGCTTAATCCGATTAGTATCGACCTGTACACTAGTAGTACAGCGAAGCGAATAATTTGTATACATCATGTCATGCGTCGTGCTTTCCGCTTTCAAAAAGTAACAATTCCTAATTGTTGTTTATCTGAATCATCTCCACTTCCAAAATCTTTATTTTTCTTCAAGATACTCTTTTAAGGCCAGTACTATTAATTAGTCATTGTATAATTTTATCTTCTGTGAACATTTTTATGCTAATGTTTACTTTTTTTTTGCTTACTTCCTGATCAATGATCAGAATTTGAACAACCTAGTAAATTTCTATCAGAATTTAAAATTGAGGCACATAGATTCTTCAAGCTTAAAAAATAAACATTTGTTGCATCATTTGACAGTTCGTCATGGCTAGAACTGTGTAGTTAACACTTTTCCTAGGAATTTTAAAGAAAAGTGTTCTTTCGTTCATTCACCAATATTTAACTTATTATTCATTCATCCTGTTAAAGAGTTTCGTTGCTTGAAAAGTTTTTTATGAGTTAGCCCGTTTTTATTTTAGTTGTGACTCAGATTTGTTAATTAGGATCTTGATATTTTCATATATATTACTAAAAATTCATGTAATTTTCTCCTTCTAATAAAACCAATGCAATTATTTGATTTCAAAAAATAAAATGATACATCTAAAAATATATGATATATAATTTTTATCTACTATCAACAAATCAACATCACTACCATTATTTCAATACAAAATAAAACGTGATATTTATATATACAAGTAATGAAATTACTTATCCACATGTTTTTTGAAAATTCAGTTACTATTATTCAATATATGATAAATTCTAGAATTAACATAATATGAAATATTTCTTTTATAGCATATAATTTTAATGAAATTAAATAAAATCAACATTGTTTTTAATATAAAAACATGAACCAGTTTATGATACAAACACCTCTAATCTTTAATCTAACTGTGATTAAGTATCATTTCTATAATAATCTCGGAATGAAAGATGTTCATATTTATTATCTATATCTTTACACACCAATTTTTATCTATCTTCAACAATTCTAAAGCTTACCCAATTTTATCTGAGTTAAGCATTCCGCCATAAGGATAATTCTTCGGCAATAAGGCACAAACAAAACTCCTTTACCTTTCCCTGCAGCAGTTCGGCGATATCAACTATAATGGCGTGTTCCATAAACAAATTTTACCAGAAAGTATAGACTTGTTAAGTAACGAATAATTGCATTTGCTTTCTTAAAAATTAATTTCTGAATAATATCAAACAAGAGATATTATCTTAATCAATAATCATTACTACATTTATCAGTCTTATGCTAATCCTGAAGGGGCCAGTCGGAAAAACTGAAAAAGAGGCCTCTAGGATAACAATGGCGCAGCATTATTTATTTTTAGATTATCTTTACAAGATAACAATTTTGACTTTTTATGAAAGTAAAAATTGTTAGTGAATAATATTTCCTAATAAATAGAGGATGCACGCGATATTATTTGCGTAGTCGGATTGTCTCCACTGCATGATTGATGCTTTTTCTCAAAATGAGGCTGGCGCGCTCACGAGTGGGAAGAATGTTTTGACGCAGATTACGTCCGTTAATTTCTATCCATAGCCGACTAGCAATGGCCACAGCCTCTTGTTTGGACAATTGAGCGTAATGGTGAAAATAAGAGCGAGGATCGGAAAAGGCACCTTGACGAAATTTCAAAAAACGATTGATATACCAATTTTGCAGTAGCGCCTCAGGTGCATCGACATAGATTGAAAAGTCGATAAAATCGGAAACAAACACATGGCGTGGATCGTAATTAGAATCACTGCCACTTTGTAACACGTTTAAACCTTCTAGAATCAAAATGTCTGGCTTATAAATAACTTTTTGTTCATCTGGCACGACATCATAAATCAAATGGGAATAGATTGGCGCGGTTACGCACGATGCTCCTGATTTCAATTTTGAGACAAAATTAACTAGGCTACGAATATCATAAGATTCAGGGAAACCTTTTTTCTTAATGAGAGCATACTGCTTGAGTACTTGATTTGTATGCAAAAAACCATCTGTTGTGACAAGCTCCACTGCGCGGTGTTCTGGCCAGCGACTCAGTAATGCCTGTAGCACTCGTCCTGTGGTGCTTTTTCCGCTCGCCACGCTACCGGCGATGCCGATAATATAGGGGATGTGCTGGCCATCTGTGCTAAGAAATTGTTCCAGAATTTCCTGACGGCGCAGATTAGAGCTAATATATAAGTTAAGAAGGCGCGACAGCGGCAGATAAATTTCAGCCACTTCCTTGAGAGAAAGATCTTCATTAATTCCTTTTAGGTTAATAATTTCTTCTTCTGTAAGAATTAATGGTACGGAATTACGTAACTTGGCCCACTGTTTTCGACTGAATTGCAGATATGGCGTAGGAGGAGATTGCACAGCTTGAATCATAATATAAGCTAGCCCATTGCACAGTCTTTTTAGGGCGCACATGCTAACCCGGAAAGAGAGAAGAAAGTTGCATAGTATAGGTAGCTTTTGTACTCGTCGTAGAAAGTTTTTTACCGCTAGCAAAAAATTGTAATGAATTTATATGCAACCTTTATTTAAAATTAGCTTGTAATCATGGATTTTGGTAAAACGAATATACTAAGCACTCATACTTAGTATGTTAATAAATTCCACTATCTATAAAATATTTAATTATAATTACAATATCCAGATAATCTATTAAATTAATTTTTGGTATCCACATACTGCCTATTAGAAATAGAAAAAATCAGTGTCCATGAAACTAGATCGTAACTTAGATTTATTGAGAAGATCTATTCTATTATTTCACATACAGCATAACAAAAAATTATATTTTCTACACTTGTTTTAGTGGTAGATAACCTATTATTAAAATAGGTTATTTATTTTATAGGCTCTAAATACTTTAATTTGTCAGCAGTGTCTGATAAAATTCCAGCTTCATTTTTAAGAAAAAATCTAGGAATAAATCAGACTATCATTGATAGAATAACGGTACCTGTTTATGCAAGGGGTTTGCTTGCGCACTGTAAATTATTAGACTAATTAAAAATCAATTGATCTTTTTATGTAATTTTTAAATCTAATTACTAGGCTGGTTTTAAGATCGGAGAATCCATAGAAAAATAAAAGTAAAACATTAGTCAGTGGACTACTGATAACAAAGCCACTCAAAGCTCGGCACTTAAACAACTTTTTGTAACTGCATTAAATTATACGGATATGACCTTAGTAGGTTACTAATCTATGATAAATAATCCTTCGATGCTGATTTATTTAACAAAGACTGAATAAGTGAAAATTATGTTTCATTTTTGAACTCCTAAAAGTTCAGTTATGAAACTTTATTCATATTATATTTTTCTTTTTCTTTGAAAGAGAAAGTCGCCTACAGAAATGATTAATCATATAGATTGATATATCTACAACTTAATTATAATCAAGTATTTTATCTATAAAAGTAAGCGACGGCATGTCGTCCTTTTACTTCTATGATAAAATGATTTACGGTATTGATGTATTCGATCAAGGATCACTAATCGACCGCAAGGATTATTTCTTTTTTTTGTTAAAAGACTCTCACTTTCGATTTACATATAAATTCAACGGATGGATGGACTTCCATCCATCGGAAAATCAGTATAACTACAGACTGCGTAGCGATATTTCCCCACCATAATATTCGTGGTATTTCCCCTCCTTCTCTAGTAATAAAGCTCCATGCGCGTTTACGCCACGTGCGATGCCATAAATCTCGCGATCGCCAAGAAGTAACTTCACCGGCCGATTAAAGAAGTTATCTAATGCCTCCCATCTGGCGAAAAATGATGCAAACCCGTTAGACTCAAATTGTCGCAGCGATTGACGTAGCGTATCAGTTAATTTTGCAGCCAGAGTATTACGATCGATAGCGATGCCGGCTTCCTGCAAATTAATCCAGTTCTGGTCGATGATCCCTTCTTCTGCAGGTTCGTGCATCGCCAAATTAATACCGAAACCGATCACAACATGAGCGATATCACCTGACTTACCAAAAATTTCTACCAGAATTCCAGCCAGTTTACGATCATTTAGATAAAGATCGTTTGGCCATTTAACACGAACCTCTATAGCACCGAGGTGTTGCAGCACCTCAGCCGCGACAATCCCAACCATAAGACTGAGACCTACGGTAGTTGCTAGGTTTTGATCAAAGCGCCAATAAAGAGATAAATGGATGTTTTTTCCGAATGGTGATATCCAGTGTCTGCCGCACCGACCTCGACCTTGTGTTTGATATTCCGCCACGCAGGCATCGCCTGATTGGATTGAGCCTATACGTTCGATTAAATACTGATTAGTTGAATCAACAATTGACAGGACTGCTAACCGCCCTGCCGGTAAATGCGCGCGAATTACAGTTTCATTCAACAACTGCAACGGGGCATACAAACGGTATCCTTTGCCGGGTGCCCTGAAGACATTTATCCCCCAGTTACACAAGATTTGAATGTGTTTTTTGATACCAGAACGACTTATTCCTAACGCTTTGCTAAATTGTTTACCGGGATGAAACTCGCCATCTGCCAATAAGCTTATTAATTTAAGCGTGATCTTTTTGCCTTTCATGTTATTACTCCCCCCGCATCCACTTCACCGTCGGAGCCGATGAAGCGCACTTCAGGTTCTAGCCTGACGGAAAAATATTCCATGACTTTTCGGCGCACATAGCGCGCCAGCGTGGCAATGTCTTTGCCGATAGCGTTATCGGCATTAATCAAAATCAGCGCCTGTTTATCATGTACCGCTGCGCCTCCAAGGCTATACCCCTTTAAACCGCAGCAATCTATAAGCCAACCTGCCGCTAGTTTCACCCCGCCTCCTGGCTGAGGATGATGAGGGGCATCAGGATAACACTTCAGCAACCGTTTCGCTGCCTGCGCATCGATAATCGGATTTTTGAAGAAACTACCGGCATTTCCATGTAGTGCTGGGTCAGGTAATTTCTTACGGCGCATCTCGCAGACTGTATCATAAATTTTTCGTGGAGTAGTCTTCTCGGCGTTAAGGCATGCCAAATCTCCATAGTTTAATATCGGGCGCCAGACTTTAGAAAGTTGCAAACCTACTGCAATAATAGCATGGTGTTCACGTAGGGCATGTTTAAAAACACTCTCTCTGTAGCCAAATTGACATTCATCCGCCCTCTGACGGCACATTACACCAGTTTTTAACTGTAATACATCAACATATTCACAAAATTGCTGTAGCTCAGCGCCATACGCTCCGATATTCTGAATCGGCGCGGCACCAACGCAACCGGGGATCAAAGCCAAATTTTCCAGACCAGGCATGCACTTTTCGAGACAAAGACTCACTAAATCATGCCATATCTCTCCTGCACCAACGTGTAAATGCCATGCGTCTTTACCTTCCTGGATTGCCACCCCCGCGATCCGATTTAGTAACACGGTACCAGAATAGTTTTCTAGAAATAGAACATTACTACCGCCGCCCAGTAGAAGAATCGGAGTAGCGTCCTCTGCAGCTTTTTGCCAAAACGCTAATAACTCAGCTTCTGTACGTGCCACTATGACACGCTTCGCACGCGCGTCTATAGCAAAACTGTGTAAAGACTTTAGCGGCACACTGTTTGTCATATCATCACTTTAATTGCTGTAAATCTACTTAATCGAACTAAAAATAGCGATTAATATTTAATATTACTAACGCGCTAGCATGGCAATTGCCATGGACTTAGTACGTAAGATTTAAGCCTCGAGTGCTTTATGGCTTAGGTTTTATTCCTGTTTGTTTTTGGTTTAAGATAATTCTGTAAATTTTAAAAATAGTGTAGAATACATTGTATAGTTCCTATCTAATTCAATACTAGTATTGAAAAATAATATATTTGTATATCAAAATATAGATTTAATTAAATTAATAAAAATATCTATTGTACCATTCTTAAAATGATTTTTTTGTAACTCAACTTTGTTGATTTAACTAACATCTAAATTTTATCATGAAAATATTGATGATATCTACTTGTATTGCAAGTAAAACTGATAGAATTTCATGTTACTAATATTTGTGATAAAGTATTCAACAGTATATCTTTCAGTACTGTTTAAAACATTTTACTTTCATCATCAATCGATATTGAGAAGCTCAACAAAAATATACAAGAATAGCCTCGATATGGTAATGAGGGATTTTTGGTATATTGATACTATATAAATATCAAATATTAGTCTGAATGCTTTTTTGATGTATTTAAACATCATCCTAAAGCAAATTTCTGATACAATAGCACCTTATGATTATCTCATCATGTTCTATACAACATATAAAATGATTTTATATGCTGAAAAATAATGCTTACTCCTTGTTTCATGATTATAATCACATAAGTATAACAGCAACCTATTTCTTTGTTTTTAAACAAAAACAGAATAAAGAAGCTACAGCGCTTGTAAATACTCTTAAGCAAATGTAGAACAGCGATGCTGAATAACTCGTTTATAAATTTTTGTTAAACTTGAGAAACAACATGTGCAAAGGAAAAAGTATACGACAGGGTAGAGAGTAAAAACTGAATGTATGCATCTACTTTTCATGTCTAAGACATGAATAAGATATAATTTCTAAAAATCGGGAAACACGTATAACAAATTAATTAATTTATATGTAAACATACACTTTTATTATCCATCTGAGTTCCAAGTTTTCTTTTTCTTAGTCAACATAACTACATCTAGTATATTAAAAATAGCATACAACTTCGCTAAAAATAGTGAAGTCGTTCTTTTCATTCAATACTACACCCGTGTTTATCTCAAATGAACAAAAGAGCCTTTTGATGTATTAAATTCTTATATATAAGAAGCATAATCTATATAATTAATCAATGATTTAAACTAGCGTCTTTTCTATTTTTGTAACTTTAGATGAAAATATATTAGTCGTAAGCATCTCTATATTCCATAAAATATCAAGACAGATATTCTTTGAATATTAAACGGTAATCATTTTTTCAATCAATATCCAAAATAGATTGTTTTCTCTCGGCACATCAATCAAGGAAGCAAGCAAAAGGATGCTTTTTACTCATAACTTATATTTAAGCTTCATAAATTATTTTTTGATAATTAAAACTTGATTTGTGAGTATAATAAATTGTAAATAATACCAATCGTGAACAAACAAAAGAATTCAAAGTATCCATGCTAAGTAAAATTCTCTGATGAGCAAGCCTAATAATCAATTTTTTAAATTTTTCGAAATTAATTCTTTCATTTTAAGAAAACCATACGATTATTGGTAATAGCGAAAATTACTTTTTCTATTTGCTGGTTAGTTTTTTAGCACTAAAAACAAATTGATGGGAAAAAATAGTGATATTTAACCAGGGTTTAGTATTTATGCCTGAGGGAGGTTTGATTCTAACAATGATTCTATTAAAATCAGGTTATATGTAATAAATGATATCGAAATAAACATACAAAATACCTATATTAAGCAAATGTCAGGGAGGAAACTTACGTCGAATTTTAGGACAGTACTGCCAGCAGGACTGAACTAAAAGGTTATCTCCCCTAAAATTATAAATTAATCTGTACTATTTTCAAATAATTTACTATCTATTTTCAAAGCCGCGATTAGTTTCAGCATATCCTGCGGCAACGGGGCACACCATTCCATTTCAAGTGATGTGATAGGATGGTAAAGACGAAGACGACTCGCATGCAATGCTTGGCGATTAAAATTATACAACAGTTCCTTAAGAGTTTTAGACCCCCCCTTAAGAAGGCGCGCATGCCCCCCGTACATGGGATCGCCTACTAGCGGATGGTTAATATGTGCCATATGTACGCGAATCTGATGAGTTCGACCAGTCTCCAACTTCACTCGCAGATGCGTATGAGCACGAAAATGTTCCATGATCCGGTAATGGGTTACCGCTGGCTTTCCCATTGGGCGTACCGCCATATGCGTCCGCTTGGTAGCATGTCGTGCAATTGGTTCCTCCACGGTGCCGCCGGCAATCATGGTTCCGATAGCAATCGCTTCATATTCACGGGTGATTTCCTGCGCCTGTAAAGATTTTATTTGGCGGGTTTGCGCGGACACTGTCTTGGCCACCACCATTAAACCGGTTGTGTCTTTATCCAGACGATGGATAATCCCCGCCCGAGGCACATTGACGATGGGAGGAAAATAGTGTAGCAGCGCATTCAATACAGTACCGGTGTTACACCCAGCGCCTGGGTGTACAACAAGATCTCGTGATTTATTGATAACCAAGATATCATTATCTTCATAAACAATATTTAAAGGGATGGCTTCGGCTTTCCAACGCGAAGTTTCTTTGATAACCACTTGTATCTCTACAGTCTCACCGCCAAGCATTTTTTCTTTCGGCTCTCTCCTAATCTGTCCGTTTACCTTAACTAGATCATCAAGGATCCACGCTTTAATTTGTGATCGTGAATATTCAAAGAATAATTTAGCCAAAACCTTATCTAACCGATGTCCAACTTGTGATGCTTTCACCCTTGCTCTCAAGTGTTGATGATTTTCCATATAGGGTATCTTCCTTTACGTCGTATTTTTACCCGGATGCCGTTTAAAGTAGTATATTATTGTAGTTAGCTACATCCTGTAATTTAATAGATACTTTCTCAGCATAACAACTCTAAGGATAATAAAAACATCATGATGCGTATGAAATGTTTTCTGGGAACCACAATATTAAGCATTTTTCTGGCGGGATGTTCTAGTAATAGAGAAGCTGATCTCGATAATTCTCCCTCCGAGATCTATGCGTTCGTGCAGAAAGATTTGCATAAAAATAATTATAAAGGGGCAATTAAATCGTTGCTAGCGTTAAATAATCGCTATCCGTTTGGTCCATACGCGCAACCAGTTCAACTTAACTTGATTTATGCTTACTACAAATCCGCTAATTTCCCACTAGCGAAATCTTCCATTGATCGTTTTCTACACCTCAATCCTACTCATCCGAATGTCGATTACGTACTTTATATTCGAGGTTTAACCAATATGGAGCTGGATGAAAGTGCATTACAAAAATTTTTCGGAATAGATCGTTCCGATCGTAACCCGGAGCATGCCCTCGCGGCCTTTCATGATTTTACGCAACTAATTCGAGGCTATCCAAAAAGCCAGTATGCCGTGGATGCTAGAAAACGTCTGATTTATCTTAAAGAACGGTTAGCCAAACATGAATTGTTCGTGATAAAGTACTATGATAAGCGTGGCGCCTATATTGCAGTGGTCCGGCGTGTTGAGAAAATGCTGTGTGACTTCCACGATACGCTGGCGACACGGATGGCGCTTCCCTTCATGGAACATGCTTATCGAAAATTACAGCTAAATGATCAAGCGGATAAGGTGATGAAAATTATCGAGAAGAATCCAGTCTGACAGACTCAGTGAGGTGTATGATTTTGACAGTTAGGATTGTGGGTTTTATAATGATTAACTTAGCAATTGATTCCTACTGTATTTCTTCAGATAAGTATAGAAGAGCGTTACTGATCCAAATTCATAGAACCCATTCTTATCTGTAGTTACTTTGAAATGAAAGTATAATCTGAATTATAAAATGATACCATTGCAGGTATGCATAACTATATTGAAAAAACACTCAGAGTGGTATTATTACAATAATCAACATTATTAATAAGCGAACAGAGAACACTTTACCTATAGATCAACACATAGATCATCGTTTGATTAAGCGATGACGTTAGAAGATACAGTTTAATAAACTACAACACTATCTCGCCGTACGCCGCAGAATATTTAAAAACCACGAATTTCATGGCAGATTAATTTTGCATGCTGGAGCCAAACTTAGGAAAACCTGTTTTATTAAACTTGTCAACATTTAATAGCTTGATCTTTCTGGCATATTTTATATAAAGAGAATAAAAATCTAACGATTTCTGTATCCTATTCTTTGTTCTAATAATGTTGACGATAATATGGCATTAGTTTTTCATTTTCTTTTTAGAGTACATGTGGCTTCGCTTCTTGTGTAAGAAAAAAAAGATAAAGTATAAATCTGTCTGAATCAGTTTTTTTTGCTAGCGTAAAAGGGTACTTCATATTATGAATGACAACACTTTATTAACGTTGAGGGATCAGATCAATACGCTGGATCTCAAATTGCTATCTTTATTAGCAGAGAGGCGCGCACTAATACTGAAAGTCGCGCGTAGCAAGATAGCCTCTCAAAGAGAGATACGCGATATAGCGCGGGAACGCGAACTGCTAACCCGTCTTGTCAAGGAGGGGCAGAAACTCGATCTTGATGATTTCTATATCACCCGTATTTTTCAAATGGTTATTGAAGATTCGGTGTTAACGCAGCAAGCTCTGCTTCAGGTAGAGCTTAATAATATGGATAGAAGTTCAGCACATATCGCCTTTCTTGGACCTAAAGGGTCTTTCTCTCATCTGGCAGCACGTCAGTATAGCGCTCGATATTTTGAACAAATTATCGAATACAGTGCTCAAAATTTTGCCGAAATTCTAAAATTAGTGAAAACGGGTCAAGTAGAATACGGAATTTTGCCGATTGAAAACAGCATCTCAGGATCAATTAACGAGGTATACGATCTGCTACAGCACACTAATTTATTTTTAGTAGGCGAAATCGCTATTCCTATCGATCACTGCGTGCTAATAAACGGCACTACAGACTTAGATCATATTGAGATCATTTACAGTCATCATCAGCCTTTTCAGCAATGCAGCCAGTTCTTGGAAGGTTTTCCACATTGGAAATTTGAATACTGTGCAAGCACTGCGGCAGCCATGGAAAAAGTGGCACAGCTTAACTGCATTAGCGCCGCTGCCTTGGGTAGCGCTCAAAGCGGCGCTTTATACGGTTTGCGGGTGCTAGAAAATAACATAGCTAACCAGCAAACAAATCACACTCGCTTTATCATTTTAGCTAGTAAGGCTATTAACGTCGCACAGCAAGTGCCAGCAAAAAGCACACTCATTATCTCCACTGGACAGCAGTCTAACCCTTTAGTTGAGATATTATTGATCTTACGAACTCACGGTATCCTAATGACGCATCTAGAATCTAGATTAATACATGCTAAGACGCATGAAAAAATCTTTCATGTTGATGTGCAAGCTAATTTGCACAGCGTAAAAATGCAAAAAGCACTTCAAGATCTGCAGGCAATTACGCATTCAATTAAAATTTTAGGCTGCTACCCAAGTGAGAATATATTACCGGTGAGGGATAATGGATTAGCCAAAGTGGGGTTACGATCAAACCATTTGTAAGATATAAAGGGATCCATGCAGTGATTCAGATTACACAAAAACTCACGGGGTATAGTTTTATAAAAATAGCGCTCTACCACCATCACCATCGATGGGTAAAAGAACAAGAATCTGCCAAAACCACAGAAAAATTTACTAATATTTTGATGAATACAGCCTAATATATCGATTTTTACTATAACTGAATCTTAATTTTAGCAAAAACTATCAGAAAATGCAAACAAGGCATAGAAAAAGCTGAATAATATTCTTATTAAACATAAATACGATCTGCTCTCTGAGCACACCTAAGTGATTTTAGTAGTAAGTCGTTGTTTCAGATAGAACGTAGCTTATACAAAGAGCTGTTCTAATTTTTTTGTTTGGATATAAAGCAATAAACAAGTTGTTTACCTGTATCCTATCTGTGTTGCTAAAGCAACCAGAAAATCTGAAAAGCATTGGACGTTCTGCTGGTTGCTTAACTTTTTTAATCTAAGTTTATTGGGCGAATAACATGAAAAAGAATATGTGCCTTGCATCGTTAAAAGCTACATTTCTAATGTAGCTTTTTAGAAAATGAAAAGGCCATTTCTTAACATACATTACCTAAGATTTATGGAGGTATAAATAACACAGACTTTTCGACTGTGTTAATTTTTCTCCCCAATTTAGGCAATTAGAAACTAGCATTTAGATGGGTAAATACAGTAATGATTTTTTCATCTAATCAATCTTATCCAGAAGAATTCTAAATTCTTGTTGCATTCTGCAACCTTTTCTAAGATATACGCATCGTTTTCAACTCGTTGTATACCTGACGTAGCAGGCTATCGGTGCTTTTCCAGTCAATACAGGCATCACTGACCGATACTCCGTAGCACATTTCCTCACGTGGTAATTCAGCGGATTGTTTCCCGGCATGAATATGGCTTTCTAGCATCAAACCAATAATTGAGCGATTACCTGCTTTTATCTGTGCCAATACAGACTGAGCCACTTCAGCTTGACGACAATAGTCTTTATTAGAGTTACCATGACTGCAGTCGATCATTAACGCCGCTGAAAGTCCTGCCGCTGCCATTTGCTGCGCACAGTCGAGGACATCTTGTGGATAATAGTTAGGCCGATTTCCTCCACGCAGAATAAGGTGACAGTCAGGATTGCCATGCGTCTGTATTAAACAGATCTTACCTGCCTGATTAATTCCCATAAAACGATGGCTAAATGCCGCTGCATGTATTGCATTAATTGCTGTAACAAAACTGCCATCTGTACCATTTTTAATGCCCATCGGCATCGAGAAACCTGATGCCATTTCCCGATGAATTTGGGATTCACTAGTACGTGCACCAATAGCCGCCCAGCTAAAAAGATCGCCAAGGTATGGCGGGCTATTGGGATCTAATGCTTCCGTTGCCAACGGCAAGCCCATTCTAACGAGTTTCAGTAGCAAACTTCGAGCTATTCGTAGCCCAGCCTCGATATTAAAAGAAGCATCCATATAGGGATCATTAATTAGACCCTTCCAGCCAACTATTGTTCGAGGTTTTTCAAAATAGACGCGCATAACAATATACAACTGATTGTTTAATTCAGCTGAAAGGTCTTTCAGACGTCGGGCATAGTCAAGAGCAGCATCAGTATCATGAATTGAACAGGGTCCGCAGATTACCAGAAAGTGTGGATCGCGACCGTGAATGATATTCGCAATAGTGCGACGGGATTCACCAATAGCGTCCTGATCAGTTTCGCTTAAAGGAAATTGATATTTTAATTCTTCTGGCGTGAAAATTAGCTGTGCATCCTTGATGTCTACATTGTTAAGCGCGTCATTTTGCATGATACTACCCTTGATTAAAATGAGATTCCAAAAGGTATTACCTATAATCCAAATTACTATAGCGAATTATAAATTATTTTATCAGTTAATATAAATTTTTCAATCAAATAGTAGGAAATTTGTTTCCACTAGATCTCTGATCTATGCTTTTGATAACTAACCATTATCATTCTGATGAAATGAAATTTACATATTCACATCAGGATATTGGCGATTACTTTCAGCATAATTTTATAACTAATCCATCGGAATGGATAAACACCTACAAAATTTAACAAAAGATTACGTTCAGAAATTCTTTGGTTTTAACGCATGGCAATCAGCAACTACTTTTATGTTTTTGTGATTCACGATCAGTCTCATGTATAATTTGATTTCCGTAACAGTAAATATAATTATTTTAAATAACGAATGAGGGTGAGATGTTGATTATTATTAAAATATAACCTCTTGTTCATGCTGACTTTGTTTTCTGTTAGAATTTTTCATCAAGCATTGTGTGATATAAGAATCAATACCTCTTTCAAGAATTACGGAAGTGTTGTTTTAACGTTTTCCACATATAAATTGCACTGATGATGAATACATCTCGTATAGAGTAATAAAACACAAAAAAAATGCTAGTGCGCATCATCAGCTATTAGAAAAATTCTATCAAATACATATGAGAGAAGTTTTACCAAAAAAGTGGTTCTAGTTTCTCTTAAGTAAAGAAAGATAGCGTGTTAAATGGATAAATGGCATCATGATAGTTTGTAAAACTGTAAACATAATATGACTATATATGCATATGGTCATATTGAATATATATGTAAAATTGACATAAAAATCAATTAAATTTATCACTTATAACTTATCCATAAAATTTGAAATAGACAGATAAGAAAACAAGCAATGAGGTTACAGTTAAAAACTGTAATTATGAGTCGTGGTTCAGATTTATTAAAAATAAATATTTCTATACTCTATTTATTAACCTGAGATTTTTAATTTGGAATTTGGAATTTCGAATTTCGAAAAGATCATTAATTTAAAGAATAAAATTTACTATAGTTATGTATCCATAAAACTCATGAATTGCCTCTTGAAAAATTTTCATAGTAATAAAATAGCAATTGTTATGGCTGTTTTAATTCATCACCTTACATTCCCTTTTAATCGAGTATAGATTTAATCTGTAAGGAGATAAATTATAAGAAACTGTATTCATTAATACATACAAAATTCTGGAATAAAAATATTGTATAGTTACTTGGAATTATTCATTAGGTATACTTTATATTTTTAATATACAAAATGTTCGACATTGATTTTATTTTCCTTTGTTTCAGTTAGGGCAATAAAGTATGATATTATCGATATATGATAGCAACAGATATTTAACGTACATCAGATATAAAGAGCATTACAAGACGTTTCAGTTCAATTTTGTTATAAAAATTTTTAACCCGGTATTGAAAAATAAGATTTCTTAAATAAATCAAAGATAGTGATAAGTTGATCCATTTCAGGATAATTATTTCACAATGTGTGTCCTATTCGGAATTTCCATTAAATAATGGAAATTCCGTTAAGTATTTTGACTATCGCTAGCGATTATACCTTGTTTGAAAATCCATAATTACGAAGATTTAGATAACCGCCAAAGTATACTGTGAAATGAATTATAGCCGAATTGACAATAAGCGATTGTTTTATAATTAATTTTGTTTTCAAAAAATGTTAAAAATTATTTTTGATAGACTATTTTACCAGGACTGGCTACCTTTATAATAAAGGGATTTTTGGAAAAAATTGTATACCACCGATTTCAGTAAGATCGGTGGCTTAATTTTCCTTAATAAAACCGAATCAGAGTCATTTGATCGTAAGTGCTATTAGCCGATACATCTCACGCCTTTATTTTCAGTAAAAATGATGTTGCAAATTTAACAAAAACTTTGCGTGAGTGGCTGCACTTCTTGAATGATTAATCGGCATATATTTTCATGATTCATCGCATTGTTTTCTGCCTGATAACCCTTACAGTATATTTTGTATTTTTGTCGGCACCACATACATACTTTTGGCTATGCCTGCACCCGACAGAAATTATTCAGGCTGGCGCTATCAAAAACTCAAAATTTTTAATTTTACTGAATCCTAGCGATTTATGAAGATATTAGATGTTTTTGCTTACTTGCTGAATAGCAAACAGTTTGAAAAAATACAGAACACCTTTCCTCCAGTTTAAAAATTAAGTCAATAAACCTCTTTAATACTCTGTAATAAAATATCTGTTTCATTGCCAGTATAAATAGGATAATACCCATATCTATAGAATTTTTTCTGTTTATGCGGCAACAATACTTACATCATTTCAAATATATGCTATCAGGGTATCTTCGCTGCTTGAAAGTTTTATTATCAGTTGAGCACAGTGAATGATTTTAAAGTTCTTTCTTCCAGAAAGAAACCGAACTTGAATCAAGAGTTCTCATCTAACAATTATCAAAAATTAAATTTCTTTAACAAAGTATTATATGGATTATTGTTGCTTAACAATGCCGTTGATGTATAAGCTTTATCAAATTTAAAACATGATCTTCACCAAAATCAGAGACGCTTCGGCTAACGGCACTTATTATATACGTAACTGTTTTTATTTCTGATAAAAAATAAAGTAAATTTATTATTACTGCTCAGCGGCTAAATTTCCAATATTCCGATACAAGATTCTTCTACTCGGTTATCTGAATTTACATAACTATGGATACGCAGTCAGGTGAGTGATAATCAAAGAGTTAAACAGAATTATAATATTAGAAATACAAGATACTATGACCTAACAATCATTTCGTCATAGATATATTTATTAGCGGTTCTAATTTTTTTAATTAAACCACTTAATCAATAAATCTAAGTTGAGATCTCATTTTTAATACATGCAATATAACTATCATTAAGTGTTTTTATTTATATACTTTTTACGCAAAGTAGCGCCAGATATAGAGTTTTCTGGATATATATCCTCAATAGGATCTCACTAATTATATACAGCGCTATAATCCTGAAATCTGGTCTTTAATCGCCACAAAATTATTCAACAAGTTATTACTTTAATCTTCTTATAAAACCGCGGGTGATCCAGCGGTATTTGCGTCATATTTTTCCTTCTTAAGCCGCCAAAACAGTGCAATCCCCTTATATACATTAAAAATGGGCCAAAACACCCCTGGATCCACTTAGAGAGAATCTACAACCCTCCAGACAACGTGATACCTGGGCGAATTGGCGTAGTAAACGCCAGGCCACATTACATATAATAGCTATGCACTAAAAAGATCCTCCATCTCGCCTAAATTTTGATAGAAGAATATAACTACTATGGTTTACGTAGTCTAGCTACACCGCTAAACAATCTGGGTTATAGCTAATAAAGTCTATAAAACAAAGATGGATAAATCAGCAGCAACAGATCTACCTAACAACCAGGAAAGCACTTTATTATCTGGAGTTGGCAAATGTTTTATGCGGTAAGTAAAATCCAGACTCCAGTCCACACATCTTCATATCAAGCTGAATAAGGAATGGACTATCAATTATTTCTATTCCTTTTGCTTAGATAAGATCTAAAAGATTGCTGTGTTTTCTAAATAGAAAAAGCGATCGAAATTTGGTTTAGCGTTTTATTTTGCTGTATCAACAGCTGGGTAGTAGTTTCTATCCCACTCTGGAAAACAACATAAGATCCTCCAGGCTATCTATACTCCACCATAATCTTAGCCTCCTGTGCAGATGAAAACTCTAGATTGGTAGCAGTTACTACTAATATAATTTATGTCATTTAACGGATAAGAACCTATCTCTGATTATTAGCAGACGCAGTCTTATTTTTTAATATCGACTGAAAAGCTTGTTCCAAATCGGCAATTAAATCTCCGCAATCTTCGATCCCGACCGACACACGCAACAAAGTATCGTTGATCCCAGCTCGCGTGCGCGCCGAGGGATCCATCCCCGCATGCGTCATGGTCGCGGCATGTGAGATCAGACTTTCCACACCTCCAAGCGATTCGGCTAAAGTAAATAGCTCTAGCGCCGCGAGAAATCGGCGCAAGATGCTTTTATCGCCATCCAATTCAAAACTTAGCATTGCACCAAAACCGCTTTGTTGACGGCAGGCGATTTCGTGGCCTGGATGCTCCGGAAGGCCTGGATAATATATTTTTTTCACCTGCGGGTGTTGTTGTAAATAGGCAACGATCGCTTGGGCATTACTTTGCTGTTGCTGTATACGCGGTGTCAGGGTACGTATCCCTCGAAGTAGTAAATAACTGTCAAACGCACTACCTGTCACGCCGATATTATTACCCCACCAAGCCAAGGAGGCAACCACATCTGCCTCCTTGGCAATTACTGCGCCTGCCACTACATCGGAATGCCCATTAAGATACTTTGTACAGGAGTGAATAACTAAATCGGCACCAAGCTCTAGCGGCTTTTGTAAGGCTGGACTCATAAAAGTGTTGTCCACCATACAATAAGCTCCCACTCGGTGTGCATCACGACAGATAGCGGCTATATCAACTACCCGCAATAACGGATTACTGGGCGTTTCGATCAGTACAAGTTTTGGTTTATCGGTTATCGCCTGTAGATTTGACTGATTAATAAACTGTACCCGGTAGGCGCCACGCTTGCTGAGGCTTTCAAACAACCGATAGCTACCACCATAGCAATCATATGGCGCCACTAACAAATCACCGGGTTTGAGAAAACTAGTACACACTAAATGAATAGCCGACATGCCACTACTGGTCATTACCGCACCAGCCCCGCCTTCCAGCTCAGCCAGCACCCGCTGGACCACATCACGTGTCGGATTGCTACGTCGAGAGTAGTCGTGAAGGCGGGGCTGGTTAAAATTAGGAAAATTATAGGTACTTGAGAGGGTAATTGGCGGAACTACACAACCAAATTGTTCATCATTATTCAGCCCGCTATGAACTGAGATGGTAGCCTGCTTACGCGTCATGGTATTGCCATCCTACAAATGCTAAAAGTGAGATGAAAGAGTAAATCGCGCAAAGATAGACGTCAATACATCTGGACATCTAAGCTTCTTTGCGTATAGATTAAATAAAATAATAATAACAACAAAATTTACGCTGAATTGAAAAGTTAAAATCCAATTCACTTGTATAGCTCAGATGAGCAGCTAGGTCGAGTTTAAAAATAGGAAATAGTATAAATCAGGAGAAAATTTTCCGATATTAAATAGAGCGTGTCTCGCATATACGGCATAATTAGAAAACTTTCTATAATTTATATTTATTTGTTAAGACATTAAGGGATCTCATGGCGGAATGGAAAGGTAAATATATCAGCCCTTATGCTGAACATGGTAAAAAAAACGAACAGATTAAAAAAATAACGGTATCTATTCCACTAAAGGTTCTTAAAATTCTGACTGATGAAAGAACACGGCGCCAGGTAAAAAATCTGCGACATGCCACTAACAGTGAACTGTTATGCGAAGCGTTTTTGCATGCCTTTACCGGTCAACCTCTGCCAAACGATTACGATTTGCATAAAGAGCGTAATGATGAAATTCCGGAAGTAGCAAAATATATGATGCGAGAAATGAGGATCGATCCTGATACGTAGGAATATTGATGTTGCGAGAAATTGACTCTTCGCTGGAAACAAGTTGAAAGTATATCATCGCGGTTAACTCTTTCGACTTATCCACACTCTTACGTGCAAATGCGACGTAAATGTCTTAGCGCACCTAACCTTAAGTTTTTAGGTTAGATGCACCAATTGAAAATACAATATTACACACACATTGACAAAGAAACCGCCGAAACGCTAACTCATACAACGCATGCCGATTTTCGGATATATTATATCCATTCTTCTAAAAATATATCTTCAACTTCTTTTTTCGCTAGATTATATAATAATATATAAAACTTTCATTTTATGATTCGGGTTGAAATATAGAAATCATTGCTGTTGATTCGATCCAAAAAAAAGCAAGCACGCATCGAATGATATCACGAAAATGATGGTTTCGACTCAAAAAATTGGTTTCTTTGAGCAACGTTGACTTTTCAGGCGTCAGTTTAATTTTTATTTTATATAATACGATTTTCATTTTGTTATCAACAATCTATTTAATGATTATTTGTATTAGGATAGTATCCGTTTCTCAACTTATTATATTTTGTAAACAAAATGAAAAATAATCTTATATCCGGAATAAAAAGATAACTTATTACTGGGTGTTTTATACTTAAAATCGCACAACAAAAAAATTTGGGCTTGTTTTTAGACTCGAAAATACAAAGAAAGGCCACATAGAACTTGTTAACATTATCAAAAAATTATTAAATAATTTCAATTATTATTGAAATGTAAACTTTTTATAATTTTTTATTTAACAAATAAAGGTATATTACAAATGAAATCCATAAAAATAACAGAGTCGTCCATCCTACAAGATTTAGGATGGAGTAATTGATTTTTATATACCATATAACGTTCTCAAAGAATCTGAATTACGTTACAAAAAATTAAAGATTTTAATCCATAATTCATATCTCTATGTGAAGATCTAATTAATTTTATATCTTTTCTATAAATTAAAATTTGAGTTAAAATAATTCCTAGTGCGTTAGATTAAACAAAAAACAGTAAATATCAATTTACCCTCTATTATAAATGGGTTTTGATACGCAAATAAAATTTACTTATATAATTAATATTTTTCATTGATATATAAGCAACTTATAGATTTTAATTTAAAAAATCTTTAAATATAAGTCAATATATACTCTCTCTGGGATAGATAACCCTTACTATTGTAAGGATCGAATTACTACACTGCAGGGATTTACAGGATAAATCGACTTAAATCTTCATCAGAAACCAACTCATCCAGGTGGCTGCGAACATAATCTGCATCAATAGAAATAATTTTATTCTCCTGTTCGCAGGCGTCGTAGGAAATATCTTCCATTAGGCGCTCCAGAACTGTATGCAATCGTCGCGCGCCGATATTTTCAGTACGTTCGTTTACCTGCCAGGCAGCTTCAGCTATACGTTTAATGCCTTGCTTTGTAAAGGAAATGCTTACTCCCTCCGTAGCCATCAGCGCGATATATTGGGTGGTGAGAGATGCGCTTGGTTCGGTTAGGATACGTTCAAAATCATCGGTTGTTAGAGCTTTCAATTCGACACGGATCGGTAAACGTCCCTGCAGCTCGGGGATAAGATCTGATGGACTTGTAACCTGGAACGCACCCGAAGCAATAAAAAGAATATGATCCGTTTTTACCATTCCGTGCTTAGTGGAAACGGTACAACCTTCCACAAGTGGAAGGAGATCTCGCTGAACACCCTCTCTGGAAACTTCCAAGCCGGATACTTCGCCACGTTTGCAAATTTTATCGATTTCATCGATAAATACAATACTGTGCTGCTCTACTGCCTCGATCGCTTTTTCTTTTATTTCTTCCGGATTTAATAGTTTAGCAGCTTCTTCTTCTACCAGAAGAATCATGGCTTCTTTGATCTTAATTTTTCGCGGCTTCTGTTTTTGGCCGGCTAGATTTTTAAACATTGATTGCAACTGGTTAGTCATTTCCTCCATGCCAGGAGGTGCCATAATTTCTATACCCATTGGTGCCGTGGAAAGATTAATTTCAATTTCCGTATCATCTAACTGACCTTCGCGTAGTTTTTTGCGGAAATGCTGGCGTGCATTGGAGGGTTCAGTTCTTTCCTCCGCTTGCCCCCAGTTATTCTTGGGTTCAGGTATCAGAACATCAAGAACGCGTTCTTCTGCCAATTCTTCTGCGCGGAAACGATTTTTTTCAATGGATTGCAGTCGTACCATTTTGACTGCCGCATCGGTTAAGTCTCGAATGATAGAATCCACTTCTTTACCTACATAGCCAACTTCAGTAAATTTCGTTGCCTCAACTTTAATAAAGGGGGCATTGGCTAGTTTCGCTAATCGACGGGCAATTTCCGTCTTACCAACCCCCGTGGGGCCAATCATTAAAATATTTTTTGGTGTCACTTCATGGCGTAGTGCTACGTCAAGTTGCATACGCCGCCAGCGATTACGCAACGCGATGGCTACAGCCCGCTTGGCATTATGCTGCCCAACAATATAGCTATCGAGTTCACCGACAATTTCTCTTGGAGTCATTTCAGACATTATCAAAATCCTTATGCTTTTGATGTTAATTCTTCAATGGTATGATAGTGGTTGGTATAAATGCAGATATCTCCGGAAATATTCAACGCTTTTTCGACAATTTCGCGTGCGTTAAGATCGGTATTTTCTAATAACGCGCGTGCTGCAGCTTGGGCATAAGGACCACCGGATCCGATTGCTAAAATATCTTTTTCCGGCTGTATAACGTCACCATTTCCGGTAATAATAAGGGATGCCTTTTCATCTGCCACCGCTAATAAAGCTTCCAGGCGGCGCAGCATGCGATCAGTGCGCCAATCTTTAGCTAGTTCAACGGCAGCTTTGAGTAAATGTCCTTGATGCACTTCTAATTTTCGTTCAAATAGTTCAAAAAGAGTAAAGGCATCAGCGGTGCCACCAGCGAATCCCGCAATAATTTGCTCATTATAAAGGCGACGAACTTTGCGTACGTTACCTTTCATAACAGTATTACCTAGAGTCGCTTGTCCATCACCACCGATAACGACAAGCGCTTTGCGGCGGACGCTTATAATTGTTGTCACGAGCAACCCCTTGGAATGGAAATAATCAGTGCCTTGTAAAAATATTGAGTAAGAATAACCATTATTATGGGTGAGGTCAGAAGTTTTCAATCCCCGCTAGCAACGGGGCAATTTATGATATCCCCGGCAATACAGATAAGCTGTTAGGTGGTATCTGCGCAGATGAGACTTAAAAAGCAGATCCACCAAGACGTAATTTTAATCACCTATTTAGTAGTAATGCAATACTTAATACTGGCGTACTCGGTTGTGTAATATACAAACTTCACCTGTCCCTTGTCTCGAAAAAATAGACTAGAGTAGTCAGTGCTGTGATTTCCATTTTTGTGTCTTGACTCTCGCATACGCCTCAATGCTCTTCTGAATTAACTGTGTTGGTTCCACTCATATTTGATATAGGTTGGTGCTGAGATTCTTGATTAAATGAATTTTTCGGCAATTGGACCGAATCAACAACGGGTGTTTTTTTTTGATTATTATACTGTGCTTTGTTTATAGGTATCGGATTTTGACGCATGTCCGACTGTAACAGATCTAGAAGCTGGCGTTGTTCCTTATTCAACTTTGCAGGTGAAGTAATTTCTTTTTCCGGGATTACCTCTGGGGTAGGTTGTATCCCTAATTGGCGATTTTCAAGCTTTTTAATATAACGCCAGCGTTCTTGTGGCTTTGGAGGTATCCCGCAGCCAGATTTCTCTGTATGGTTAGGCATAATCATCATCTCATTTGATTTATTATGTGCGATGAAATAGAGAAAACCAATAAACATTATCAACACAGATACCCCCAGCCCATACATCGTTTTAGATGTAGGGGTGAGAGAGTGTTTCTTTTTAAAATTGGGTTTTTTACGCCGCGTGCCCGAAAACTGCTCACGGCTCACATAGTCTCTTTGTGCCACTTGCGTTTCACTAAATTTAAGGTAATCATCAGGCCTGCATCTTACTACAGGCAACAATATTTTTGATCAGTAGTATTAACTTTTAAAATCGTATTAATATCCATTGATACAGCTGGCGCTTTGGTATCGAGAAATATTAATGCTATTTGGAGCATTAGTTATTTTTACTATTACATATAGCTTGAGTTTTCACAAGAAAAATAGAACTGATTATGCAAACTATTCCCAAATAAAACGGTTTGCGAATGGTGAGATAAGGTAACTTTGTTTATTCCTGTTTTATCCCCGGACCTTTTTAAATAAGAAGGCATTTATAACATACGTTGGCGTAATTTTTAAAATATGTCATCTAAGATTTGTTACGCTCACACACAGGAGGTAACCTGATTTTAGGTGTTGCAGATTTAAGCATCGATTATACTCCAAATTCATTAATAAAAACGTATTATTTATTCGTGTTAAAGAATTTATCTTTTTATTGAACACTTCAAAAAAAATAAAATTAAATTATTTATAGTAATCACATAAATAATTAATTAATAACAGATTAATAGCATGCATTTTAGCATAACTTTCAACTAGAAGTTGAAAGTTGAATTTCGTTTAAAGTAATACATTACTTTAAACTTAAATATGTATTAATAACAAAATTTGTTGCCTGGTACTTTTTTTAGATTGTCTTATCAGCAATGATTTCACAGATCCATTTGATCTATGAAATAACAATTTAGTGGTAATTAAATTTTAGTTAAAAATAACATATTGTTATATATGTATATAATAAATATTTTGATGCAAAATTTCTGATTTTAAAAAGTAAGTAGTTTTGCGAAAAAGATGTTTAATCTAACACGCAAATTCAAATTATTCTACTTTATCTGCTAAGTCTATTTTTTGTTTGGTATATAATTTTGTGAATTCAACAGGGATTTATCAAAATTATTGATATTTTTATAAAAATGTTAAACAAACCACTTAACATTGTTGATGTAGTTTATTTAACATCTGTATTTTTCTACGGTTAAAAATTAGCTGAGGTGTTTTTAGTTATGTGATTACCCTTAGTAAATAATTCAATCATTGTACTTAAATAAAAATAATTATTCAGTATAAATCAGAAAATACTTAGCATTAGATATATAAAATAAAAATCAAAAAATTAGTATAATAACAATCAAAGATAAAGTATAAACTTATTGTATATTTTAATAGATATTTAAATTATATGATTAATTAATTCAATGATACTAATATAGATAAGTGTGTTTTTTCTTAAAAATCAAATTTTAGATGATTTTTAGATCAAATCATTACTATCGTTTTGGTTTTATAGAAAAAATTAAAATAATTTATTGATAAATAGACTATTAATCAGAAAGATACTCTAATGATATATCTGGATATATTCTCTATTGCTGCATAGATTTATTAGATTGTATCTAATCGGCTATGTAGCCAATTGTTTTACTAGAGATTTAAGCATTTCAATCGTTCTGAAGAAAATTTAAAATTCAGCTGTAATCATCTACCAACAAAAACAAAGTATAGATTAAGTTACATTTAACAGCAAACAGTCCGTCGCATAAAATTATTAATGTTGATTGATTACCAAGTGATACTTCTGATGGATAGGATTTACCTGATTTAGTAAACAAAATCTACTAAAAAAGCAAAGAAAATTACCATGATGTCGATCATGGATCCTTTAAACTATCTGGATATTTTTGGAAAAAATTAGATCGTTGATCTAGCCGAGAAAGTAATATGCAATATGAAAAACAAATCCATCTTCGTTAATAAATATAACCAGACATGCACAAATTTATATCAAAGCGGAAATTATGATATCTAGAAAAATAAAGTGGGATCACAGTTTCAATTAAGCTAAAATGGCTATTTTCATTCAAAAGATCATATAATTTCTGTATGACTATGATGCGAAGGTTAATGAGGAAATAGCGAGAATTAAAACAATTAATCAAATTTATTACAGGTTTTGATTTATTTAAAAAACCTACTAATAGCACTTACTATTAGCTTTTATAATATGCCCTTGTTATTAAAAATCATTTAAAAATAAGTTTTTAGATAAGAGCTAACACTTATTTTTGAGGGGTTTATTTCTATAAAGCAGATAACTGAATAGTCTTCTATACGGAATAAAATCAATCAGTTCTTGTTATTTTTATGTTTTTTTATAATTATAAGAAACGTTATAAATCTATGGAAATTAAGAAATTTTTAAATCTTACAGTACTAGCACTATTCAAGAATTTTTTAATTGCCATTAGTTTACATTCTAAAAATCAACACATGTTTTCTTTAAAATATTTTTTGTAATATAAACTATATGGTATAGTAAAAACATATCTAAAGAATATAGGATAAATAATCCACATTCATAAATCTATAAAAGTCTGTTTCAATACAACTCCGGATTATAAATCTACAACTTATTTTTCATGGGAGATTTATAGCAGTATTAAATCATTAAGCTAATAATTAGGACCCCTTCGGGAGTTGAAAACATACTCAAGTAGTATGGCGTGTTTTATTCTGACTACGAAACACAAATAGTGCACAATATTTTCCAAAATTATACACACGCATTCCGGATCGGAATAAATTTAATGTTTTGGTCATAATTGTAACTCACAGCCTAAAATGTGAGTCTTATAGCAAAGCTGCCGTACTTTTATCTATCCGCATACAGCATTCAATCCAAGTATTACTTTTAGTAAAATTATCACCCACCCTCAAATTTCTTCGAATTAATGTACCAAATTTTAGTTCATCGCTTTACCCCTATATATGGGCCGACTACAGAGATAGTTTGTGTTATTTTTTCCAAAAAATAAAACTCAATCTCCATTAAGATTTTAGCCGTTGTACTTTAGATTAATGTTATCTTTTAGGAACAGCAATACTGTTGTACTTATCATGAACCTTCATTTGGTTGCCCTGGAGTTTTCCCCTGCGGGGCGCCATCCAAAAGAAATAAAAATCATCGTTATACAAGAGTGCTCAAGTAGATCGTATATCTAATAATGACCTTATTCAGAGTGTCCATTAAAGTCGCTCTAAAAAAGGATGACTAGGGGATCTTAGTCAAGGCATCAAAAAAATCTATAATCCACCGCTTTTTGCCTCGGATGATTATTGTACTCAAATTTCGTTTCAAATTAAATAATGATTACAAGAGAAGAGTTCTATGCCAAGCGATGTATTAAAACGCAAACTGATACCTAGTATGTGTTAGTAGAAGATTTATATATACCTTACATGAATATAGGAAACCATCCGAGATAACACATTTAAAAACAATAAATGCACGTACTGCCTCTATTTTTTAAGTGTAGGCATGAGATAATAATAAAAATTAGTTTACAGTGCTTATGTAATGCATCCGCGTTGAAGACGGATTATTTAGTATATATCGCAAATCACTAAACCATTAATCTTACATAGCAATATTGCACGAGTTCACTACAAATGAACTCATGCAATATTTTTTATTAACAAAGATAACACCATAAAAAATCGTTATTATGATAATTTTTAATCTAATAACATTGTTATTTTGACAAAATGCAAAAAATAAATTGAGATTATTTGTTTCCATGAATATATAAATATTAACCGGTACTTTATCGCTGAGCCAAGTAATAAAATCCAGCTTTATGTTAGCATGGAAGAAGGATGGAAGCATGCTTCAACAGCATGAACCTTTGTTTCTTTAATATCTTTATATCTAAAAATTATGTATATAACATAAAGAATTACTAACAAAACCATCATTGCGGTGGTTGCTATTTTAAATTAGAGGCATGTTAGTAGATAAATAATTTTTCTTTATTAAGGAAATGATATTCATCTGATGAACCCTAAATATCAAGTGTTCTTCTAGAATCATGGCAAACTATCGACAAAATCATGATAGCAATTGCCGATACAAACCTGTAAGCTGGCGCGAAAGATTCTCATATGTGCAGACACTGACCCGTTGGCGAGCGGCATCTCCCATAGAAGAGTTATTCTCCCTGGTTGGCATCTCTGCAACAAACACTTTTAGGCTAGCAATATCCAGTGCATCGCAAATAAAACCTTCACGACCCTGCTCAATAAACTCAGCTCCACCACAGCGCTGGCTGGTGATAATTGGTAAGCCGCAAGACATAGCTTCAAGAATCACATTTGGAAACGGATCGTAGAGCGTTGGTAGGATTAATGCATCCGCAGCATGATAAAAAGGCAGTACATCCCGGCGAATACCGATAAATCGCACACGCGATAGACAACCTAGGCTTCGTGCAAACGCTTGATAACGGCCAAGATGTTTATCTTGGCCGACGACAATTAAGTACCGATCGGTGGCTGCCACCGCTTTTAATGCCTGAAAAAGTCCTTTTCGTGCAAAACCAGAGCCAACGAAAATCATCGTACAAGCTTTCTCTGGAATCGATAGCACTTCGCGAACCGCGCGGCGCTTCGTGCCATTGTCATCTGGCGCGAAGTGCTGTGGATCAATTGCATTGTAAATCAAAACGATTTTATCTTTTGATATATCGTAATGATGCATTATTTCATCTCGCACCATTCCTGAATTACAAATAATTTTTTTTAATTGTGGCGAACGAAACATTTCACGTTCTGCAGCTAAAACATAGCGATGATAGCAGCTGATTGACGTAAGGCAGCGTCGAAAAGCAGGAATAATGCGTGCTCTCTGTTCTAACCAGGCCTGGTGGACACCATCACCGGCGCGAAAGACATCGCAGCCGGCAATGCGTTCATGACTCTGCACAAAAGTAAACTGTTGTTTTTGCCAGTACTGACGTGCGAAAACAGAGAAATTTCGCTCGCGCGCAATACGTCCATTACCGCGTGGATTACAGATATGCACATGCCAATCGGCCAACGGGGCCGCTTGCCACTGGCGGGTAATGATGTGCAATTCCAATCCACTATCATTAAGTGCTTTCAAAGCACGAGAGATAAATCGTTCCGCTCCACCATCTGGGCGGTCTTTTTGTCGTACAATCGCTAAACGGATCACTGTCATGTCTAATTTCCCATTATTGCCCAAATTTACACATACGACTTATTTTCAATAACGCACATGCCTTAATCGCGTTTCGATATATCAAGGTTCTAAAAACACTTTTCTGGACAACTATCATAGTTGCCTTTAGATTCCGCAGCTCTCTTTTAAATACGTTATTATTTGATTTAAATTTTTTTATTTTTTAGATTCACTAACTAATATTTATTTCTTCAATGATTTTTTGTTGTTCTAAATGGTTTATTTTTTAATTTCACCGGTATTTCTGATTTGCACTGAAGATTAAGTTTGTTTAAAGTATTAATGGTTTTAATAATATCTTTGCATTTCTTGATTTTTTTTATACAACTTTAAAAGTTAAGCAGTCCAGTTAATGTTAGTTATAAATCTTATATAAAATCACGGTTTTACCATACATAACATATCAATCATCTGTGATAAACCTCTATGTCATATTATTCTATATTTTTAAAGTAGATTAAAATTTCTCTAGGTAAATTTAAAGTTAATACGCAATATATATAAAACATTCCTGCATTCAGATGTGTTTATTGCCATATCAACGGTATATCCAGCCTACCTTGAATTTATCTACTCGATAGTAAAAATACAACGGCAAACTTTTAGAAATCATTTACAGATATAGCGTTAGGTATACGATCTGTAATAATCATTACATCGAACTTCATCTCTTTTTATAATTTTATAAAAATAATATGAATCTTTCATGTAGCATATTTTATATAATAACAAAATATACATTTTAACGAATCTAAATTACGACCATATTTTTACTAAAAATTATTTTCTAAACCAGAAAAGCTGCTTTATTGAAAAATATCCTTGCGATCCATTACCTAAAGAGAACTTTTTGACATAAGATGATCGGTTATATGCGATAAATCCTGTCATTTTATAGATCATCTTGGACTGAAAAAATCATTATCCTTGTTTAGTCCGTGGAAAACAAATAGAATATATGAAATTTTATCATGAATGCGATAGTCTTGACTTAAGCAATCTATCTCTTTAAAACATAGTTTACTTTCAGCTATCACCTCAATTTAATGTAATATTAAATGATATGATAGAATTAAGCGATTTTAATAATTATAAACATAACTTTGATTAAAAAATTTTATCAATGATCCGAAAAACGGATTTAAGTGTTAATGATCTTGAGATCAGCGGATTATTGAAGTTGATACGGTAGTAGAAGAGTTTAAAGTAGAGTGCGTTAAGTATTTACTTAAGGTGATTATAGATCATGCATCCGTTTTTTCTTAGATGAAACTAAATGTTAGAAAATCTTTCTAAGAAATCAAGCAAGCAGTCATTATCGTTGAATAAGGTTAAATAACCAGAAATTTTTTCTAAAAAATCTAGGTTTTCAATGTGAACAATCTATATTGGTGTAATTTAAAGAAGTAAATCAGTTATATTAGATGGAATATAGTTATCTTATTTACCGAATGATACGTTTTGGAGAACTTTCATTGAAAAGAAAAAGTTTATATACAGATATAACTACAATTTTCTGGCGAAAATACTAAAAATCCTCTCTAAGAGAGCAAAATTTTAGATCTTTTCTAAAAAATTACGCAGCATACAGAGAAATATAATTCATAATTAGTTAATTGTAATGATCTACATCATAATCATCTATTTAATCCAGCCTCTGGTATTGATTCGGCTATTATGGCGCAGCAGAAAAGCACCAGCCTACCGTCGACGCTGGACTGAACGTTACGGATTTTGTCGGAAAAATATAAAACCCGGCGGGGTACTGCTTCACTCTGTCTCGGTTGGCGAAACAATAGCAGCCATACCGTTAGTTCGCACTCTACGCCAGCGCTACCCACTTCTTCCGATCACTGTTACAACTATGACACCCACCGGCTCTGAACGAGTACAATCATCACTCGGAAATGATGTTGATCATTTCTATCTTCCCTATGATCTTCCAGGGGCTATCAGCCGTTTTCTCAATCGAATCAATCCTAATTTAGTTATCATTATGGAAGCAGAACTGTGGCCAAACCTTATCAAGGCACTGCACCGTCGCGACATTCCTATCATAGTTGCCAATGCTCGCCTTTCGGATCGATCCGTCGTTCGCTATAAAAAGTTTAGCAGCTTCTTTGCTAATATTATAGACCGAATTACCCTCATCTCGGCACAAAATGAAGAGGAGGGTGCGCGCTTTCTGAAGCTCGGATTAAAAAAAAATCACCTGGCAGTTACTGGTAGTCTAAAATTTGATATTCCCGATATCACTCCCAAACTAGCTTCGATGGTGCTGACTTTGCGTCGTCACTGGGCGCCGCGGCGCCCAGTGTGGATAGCTACAAGCACCCATGAAGGCGAAGAAACGATCTTATTGCAAGCACACCGTCAACTTCTTCTGAAAAGTTTTCCTGAATTGCTCTTAATTCTGGTTCCACGCCACCCAGAGCGATTTTCTTCGGTAGAAAAAATGACTAGGAAAGCCGGGTTCAATTACATAATGCGAAGCAGCGGCAAAACCCCATGCGGCCACACACAGGTGGTAATAGGCGATACTATGGGCGAATTGATGCTTCTGTACGGTATCGCAGATTTAGCATTTGTTGGCGGTAGTCTTGTTGAATGTGGCGGACATAATCCACTAGAAGCAGCGGCGCATGCTATTCCGATACTAATGGGGCCGCATACTTTAAATTTTCGCGATATTTGCAGAAAATTGGGCGAAGCTGACGCCTTGATTACCGTGACCAACGTATCTTCACTAGTAAACGCGGCCTTAACTCTCTTAATCAACGAGGATAATCGCTTGTATTACGGTAATCACGCCATTAAGGTTTTGCAGCAGAACCGAGGTGCGCTGCAGCACCTGATGAATCTTCTTGATCCTTATTTGCCAGCAACAGAGCCAATAAATATCACACAAACAAGTATCGCTAAGTAGTTTTCAACTGAGCCAGTTTCAAACGAAAAGCGTCAAAGATACAACTTGAATTAATTTTGTTTATTTATAATTATTTTATTTTATGTATTTTTAATGAAAAATAGATTTTTGTGTGCATCAGCGTAGTTTCTAAAATATTGGCCTTTTCATGTTCTTGACGCTTCATGCAAACGGCATAAATTTAAGTGTTATTCGGCGACCTTTAAGTTCCACCATATACGAGCCTTTTTCGTGCTCTCCATATCTCTAGTGTTAATGGTTTATTTCTAGGCATTGAATGCTTTCTAAAAAAAAGCATGTGAATCATTTGAAATTTAGCAGGTTTCTTCCAAAAGCACTAAGAAAATGCTTTGTTCTTATCTCTGCATATACCGCACGAAAAATAAATCTCACTGAATACATTTTTGTCGCGCTTATTTTATCATATAAAAACAGCCATACATCAATTATGATAATGAAAACATGTTAGCCCTTTCTTTCAAGAGCCTGCGGGACTTTATTAAATCGATTTTTAAATCAATGTAAATATCCCAGTGTTATCTAGGTTCTTCACTAATCAGTAGGCAACAAAAAACATAATTAATATTTGCATAAAATATTAATATGTACTGAAATGATTCATTTGGTTATTCATGCCGCTTTCTTTAAGTCTTTATTTGATAGCAGATAGAATACCGCATGAAATTCTCTATACTGAAATACAGATGTTTTCGATTTTAATAAAACAATCCTCAAAAAAATTAGAGAGATGTTAGTTAACGTCGTTTAAAATACAATGACTGTTATGATATTTTTCTCATAACTATCATCACTACACCATTGCTATCAATATCTAGACAGAATTTACGTTACCTGGACCTGCTCCCTTCATAGCTACAAAAGATATATTCCGATTTGAAATACTTATTTTCTGCAATTACTGAATTCGCATAACTATGATGTGGAGATTGATTAAGCGATGAGGAGAAGCAGCATCGAATAGCAACAATTTTGGTAATTGTGCTCTTTATATAATTTCACCCACATAAACAAAAATTCATTTGGACTGATGACTTATCATACCTTTCTCCTGTTGCGGCATCAGGCGTTCTATCCACACCAGTTCGATGCGGTAATCCACCATCTCCAAAATAGTAAACTGCCACTCGTCAAGCGTCAGAATATCCTTCTTTACCGGCATTTGATCACACTGGGATAGCAACAACCCAGCCAGCGAGGCAACATTATTATCTCGGCCGCACGTCAACGCCTGTGTTTTTAACGCCCGCTGCAACGCATGCAGGTCTGTGTTCCCTTTCGCTAACCAGCCGTTTTCGCAAACTTCAATTTCCAACGTTTCATCCTCGTCCGGAAACTCTCCGGCAATCGCTTCGAGCACGTCTAGCGGCGTCACTAGCCCCTGGATAACTCCGAACTCGTTTGATACCATCAGCATGGTACCTTTCGCCTGGCGCAATTCTTCTAAAAGTTTCAGTACATTTAGTGTTTCCGGAACCACAATTGCTGGGTTAGAAGAAGCATAGGCCTTCACCTGCTCCCCGTTCTCTAACGCTGCCATTAAATCCTTGGCACGAACTATACCAATAAGCTGATCCAGCTCGCCATTAGAGACTGGAAACATATTGTGAGGGGTATCCATTAACATTACCCGGAGCTCATCAACCGGTCTCTGGCAATCCAGCCAGGTAATTTCGTTCCGCGGCGTCATAACGCTACGTAAGCTGCGTGAAGCTAAAGAAAGTACCCCGGTAATCATATGACGCTCTTCGTCAGCAAAGTGCGCCTGTTTGAATACCTCTGGCGAATCGTTTTCTCCTATTTCACGCTGCGGTCTACCCCCCATGAGCCGCATAATTGCTTCAGCGGTACGCTCACGTATTGGCTTGGCGGACTGAGTTTTGATGAAGTTTCGGCGTGCTATTTGGTTAAACATCTCGATTAGGATCGAAAAACTGATGGCGGTATATAGATAACCTTTCGGAATATGAAGACCAAAGCCTTCTGCAATCAGGCTAAGGCCAATCATCAGCAAGAAGCTAAGACAAAGCACTACTACAGTTTGATGACTCTTAACGAAATGAGTCAGAGATCGAGATGCCAGAAGCATAATTGCCATAGCTATAACCACCGCGATCATCATTATCGGCAGATTGCTGACCATCCCAACCGCTGTGATAATGGCATCCAGAGAAAATACTGCATCGAAAATTACAATTTGAACAACTACCGCTCCAAAGCTAGCGTAACTGCGTCTATCGACGCTATCGTTCTCTTTATTTTCAAGACGTTCATGTAGCTCTGTCGTCGCCTTGAATAAAAGGAAAAATCCACCAAGAAGCAATATAAGATCACGTCCAGAAAAAGAAAATGTAATTAAGCTAAACAACGGACGTGTTAGCGTGACAATCCATGAAATCAATGATAATAGCCCAAGACGCATAATCAATGCTAGCGACAGACCTACCATTCGTGCACGATCACGCTTTTTTGGCGGTAATTTATCCGCTAGGATCGCAATAAAGACCACGTTATCTATGCCAAGAATAATCTCCAGTACGATCAAGGTCAATAACCCCACCCAAATTGAGGGGTTCATTAATAATTCCATCACAGGCTCCGTAAAAGTATTCAAGCTATAGTGATTACAGGGTTAACTCGGATCTTCTTTGCAGGTAAGCACCCACATGCCTCCCTTCAAGGGAGGTGAATTATTTGGAGTGATAGAAGGGGGAGATCGAGTAAGATAAAAAAAGAATACAACGCAAAACCCTAAGTGAGAGGAATACAGGTCCAAATAGGTGGACAAAAAGATACAACGGTTTCTGTGACAGTCCATCAGAGGGCTGATTGCTCCTTTTGAAATTTAAACTTTTAGTTTATCAGGGAATATCAGCCCGGCACAAAACTTTTTACTTAAGACTATTTGTTTATCCTCAAGTGCACTTATTATGCGTTTTTATCGATTCCAATAACTAAATAACTGAACGATATTGTGATTTTTATAAATTCAAATAAGTTTCAATTTATTTATGATTATCCACACTATTAGATGAAAAAGATAAATGCTGTAAAGCAGATCTTAGTCAAAACAGACAATCTTCTTAATGTTGTTGTTATCTCAAAATTTGTTGCATAAATCAGCACCAGTAATAAATCTTTCTCTGAATAGCAAATCATGAAGTTATTCAGATAGAGTTTATTATTTCAAACAGTCTATCCGGTTAACGCATTTTGACCATCACCTCTACCAGAGGTAGTCATAATTATGCTGACTCAGAAAATCATTTAGAAATTTTATAAATTGGAATATGCACGTTAAACAACTCATCACTGCTAGTGATAACAATCTTGCTTTTACTAAATATCTTGATTCCTACATTAAGATCTGATGGATAAAAATGTGACGACTTATCATAAGTCCAATAAAATCAATATTGCGCACCAATTTCACCACAAAAATTAACGACTTTACTTTCTTCCTCAGGAAATCATTATAATAGTCAACTGTATCTTAAGAGCCCTCAAGTCGAGGATACTCTGATTTTTAGTATGTTTTTTTAATTTATTAAACTTAGTAAATCCCGTGCATCAGGGATATTGTTACGTGATCAAATTGGCTTAAATAATTTCATGTGGCGCGATTTCCTCTACTAGATAGCATCTATACCACACGATGTATCTATCGGGAATTTTTTCCCGCAGAAATTTTTATTCGCTTTAACCGAAAACTTGAAAGCAGGTGGTATCAATAATCTCAATGAATTATTTTTTAAGTGTTCTTGCTCACCTACTTATTAGCAAAAAGTTTGGATAACATAGAGATGCTCCAACCAAGTTAAAAACTAACTCAATAAAGCCCTGTCAGGTTTCGAAAAAATGTAAACATATTTATCATGATCAGAACTGGCGTAACGGTCATATCTGTGTAGTAAAAAACGACCATGTGGATGTTAAGGAAATTTTTCTTCCGTTTATATACAGAAATTCTAATTCATCTAGGCATACTATCAGAGAACTGCGTTGCTTGAGGGCTTACTTGTTAGAGAATCAATTAGTGATTTTTAATTTTTGTGCGCCATGGAGTTACCTTGTTAAAATGAAAATAGTATTTTGATCTAATGATCATTAATGATTTGTATTTATTTAACAAAATCAACTAAATACATTATTTCCTTCAGTGTGAAACCACACTTCTATGAAATAGCAGAAATTTACTGAGTTATAATAACACTCTAGAATATTCTTACTTTCAATGTAAAAACATTCACGAAAATTAGTCAACTGATATCAGTTCAACCTGATCGCACCAGCATGCTTCTTCTGGTGCAGGCTGATTGTAATTTCGACCGATTTTTTTGCCTTTAAATAGTTAACCATATACCGCAGCTTCATTGAGCTATATTGAATGAATAGTTCATAAAAATTAATCTATTATTATCTGTTAACTTCATTAGTTCATGTTTTTGATATATTTATGCTATTTTTATGTAAAAACTTCTATTGTTTTATATATATTGTGTTAATGAGATAACTTTGTTATATCTGAGAACGCTGTAGCTTATGCTGTATATCTATTTCATATTAACAATATTATCGCAAGTCGTAATTTGTGCATTTCTTAGGAAAAACGTTCTAGATTAGCATTCTTTTTAACTAAAAATTTCCTGTGATTGTTTATTTTCTAAAGATAACTCTTTTGCTATAAAATAATCGGTATTATTACCATATAAATATCTTTTCATTCTTCAACTTGACGTAAGTCAACATTGTTCTTTGAATAAACTTTAAACGGAAAGTTAGCTTGTATCGAATTCTGTCACAAACATAATAGTTCGGAATTCAGGAATATCTTTCTTTAAAGAACATTTTATTTTTTGCTTTTCAGTACAACTCTCTATCATGGAGCATATGATCTGCATCATATTATAAAGTGGGCCTTTTTAAGGAAATATACTCTGTCACAATCCAGACTGGATTGATATTAATAGAATGGAAAGAATCATAAATCATAGTATTTTTATTGCATAGAATAACCATTTATTCACAACCTTATTTTTCATTCTTCGCTACCGATTTTAAATTAGATTAAATTGGAAATGTCGCTTTTTTTATGTAGGGCTTATACATATCCATGTGGAAAATACCTTATGCAGCGCATAACACATTAATTTTTAATTTTAGATTTTTTTACTTTTTTCTTAAGACTATTATACTGCTTGTTAATATAAAAACTAGTTCATTTTAAAACTTATTTTCAATAAATTAATTTTATTAATCAATCATTATCTTACCCATAGTACTCCCTTAAAAGAGTAACGCCTCTTATCGCTGTTCTAGCTAAAGATGAAGAGTTTTAGATTATAATTGCCATTTTTTAGCAATCATACCCGAATTTATTTAATCTACAATAATGTAATTATTTTGAGCTATTTCAGGAGAGTATTTGGTGTCTTTCATGCAAGCTTTCTCGATAAGAAAGAAACATAGGACATCACATAGTCAATATTCTTCCATTTTCATAGGGGTATCGCCTACAATGCGTCAATTATGAACACGGAGAACATCTTACCTATCCACGTTGTAGTAACACGTGTGCAATGGGGTATGGATATCGATAGGATAATTTATTAACATATTGGTCAGAGAATAACCAATGTATTAAAATGGATACCCTAAATTATCATTTTTTCTACCGGATGAAAAGTAATGATAATCTTAAATAAATTGTCAGTATTTTTTAATAATGATATATGGATAATGTAGAGCATTTTCAATGCTGTTCTAGTCAGAAAAATTCATGGCATATTGAACTAAGTTGCACAATAGTAAAAAACTCATTTTCCTTTCTTAGCAAAGCGATTTCCAATCTATTTCACGATCAACGGTGAAAAAGCAGGCCACTTAAGATCAGCATTTTAAATGCTATCGTTAAACGGCTTAAGCGCAAAGAGAATATTAGCAAGACATAGTTACATTCTACATTGCTTCCTTATACTTTAAGCTGTCGTTACCTTTACGGAATACAAGCACAGCGGATAGAACGTGAATCTTTATGAAGGTTTCTGCAAGAAATATTGATACTCAGCATGTTTAACATGCATGAAAAAATTAAATAGAGATAAGGCCTTACTTTTCATCTTCAATACAACGCCAAGAAGAATAATAATGACAAAAAAATAGCAACATAGTAAGATCATAATTTCGTTCGCTCTCAGAAAAAAAACTGATGAAAAGTATCGCTATCACGTCATAAAACCAAAATTTCAAAAAACGAACATCCGTGACACATAAACCCTCTATCTACCGCTGCAGTGCGAATCCGTTAAAACTGCATTATCCACTAATATTTAAATGTTGAAAATCAGCCAGAACATCAAAGTCAACATGGGTAATAAATTTCACTGAAGCAAACGACATAAAAGAACTGAAAGAGGGTATATATGCAGGTTTCTTCCGGAATAAGCTTTGATAGTAGGATAAAAACACCTACAGTTCTGATATTGAGAAGCAAGAAGAGTTTTATGCACAGAACACTTTTCAGACTCATTATAATAGCGCTGTTTCTATTTCTAACGGGTGAAGTAATAGCAAAAAATGATATTACCCGAGCCGATCAGATCCCAACGTTGAAAGAAGAAGCTCATCAACAAACAGTAAGCCAGAGGATAAATGCATATTTCACACTTGCGCATTATCGCAAGTTCAATTTAAATGAAGATTTTGTCATAAAAATATTCAATCGTTACATAAACATGCTCGACTATAGTCACAATGTGTTGCTAGCTTCGGATATTGTGCCGTTCGTCGCGAAGAAATCACAGCTAACAAATGGATTCAAGAGAGGAAATTTGGATTTGTTTTACGCAATCTATAACCTGGCGGGAAAGCGTCGCTTTGAGCGTTATCAGTATGCTCTAACGCAGTTAGCTAATCCAATGGATTTCGAAGGAAATGATTTCATCGAAATTAATCGCAGTAAAGCCCCCTGGCCAAAAACTGTTACCGATCTAAACTCGATATGGGATACCCAGGTAAAGTATGACGAACTAAATCTTAAATTATCTGGCAAAAAGAATAGAGAAATTCGCGATATTTTAACCAAACGCTATCAACGTGCCATCCAGTACCAGGCGCAAAACAATAGCGAAGACGTTTTTCAGCTTATCATGAACGCCTTCGCCCATGAGATCGATCCGCATACCAATTACCTCCCCCCACGTAACACCGAGCAGTTTAATACAGAATTGAGTCTCTCTCTAGAAGGTATCGGCGTAATTCTGCAAATGAATGATAATTACACAGTAATAAATTCTCTGGTGCCGGACGGTCCAGCGGCAAAAACAAAAGCCATCAGTGTGAATGATAGAGTGATTAGTGTGGGCCAATCTGATAAACCGATGACGAATGTAATCGGCTGGAGGCTTGTTGACGTAGTATCTCTGATAAAAGGGCCGCAGGGCAGCAAAGTGCGGCTGGAAATATTACCCGCTGGAAAAGGCGTAAAACCCCGTATCGTTACCGTTATGCGCGAACGTATCCGTCTTAAAGACCGCGCGGTAAAAATTTCCGTGAAAACCATCGGCAAAGAAAAAATAGGGGTTTTAAATATCTCTCGTTTCTATATTGGTCTGACCGACGATGTCAAGGTCCAGCTTCAAAAATTAAAACAACAGAACCTGCAGAGTATTATTGTTGATTTACGCGCCAACGGAGGTGGTTCTTTGCCAGAAGCAGTGTCACTGGCAGGATTATTTATTTCTAGTGGACCAATTGTGCAGGTGATGGATAATAATGGAAAAATTACAGAAGAGGATAATACCGATGGTATAGCTTTCTATAAAGGCTCACTAGTGGTGTTGGTAGATCGATTCAGCGCCTCCGCATCCGAGATTTTCGCTGCGGCAATGCAGGATTATGGTCGGGCACTGGTAGTCGGTGAGCCAACCTTTGGTAAAGGCACTGTGCAACAATATTGCTCACTAAATCGTATCTACGATCAAATTTTGCATCCAAAATGGCCCGTACTGGGGTCTATCCAGTACACAATTAAAAAATTTTACAGAGTAAATGGTGGTAGCACGCAGTGTCAAGGTGTAGTGCCAGATATCATCTGGCCTACCGGCATCAACTCCGTCGAAACCGGTGAGAAATTTGAAGATAACGCACTGCCGTGGGATACCACCAAACCAGCCACTTATACAAAAATCAATAATTTGAAGCCATTTATCGCTTCATTGCTGAAAGCACATCAATCGCGTATTGCCAATAATTCTGAATTCCACCATATCCAAAAGGATGTCGATTTTTTTCAGGCAACACAATATAAGCACAAATGGGTATCTCTTAATCTAACTCAGCGAGAACAGGAGAATCTCGAAGAAAAAAAAATTCGCTTGCAACGCCTTAATAATCGGTTGATACATCAGAAAAAAAAATTGCTGAAAAATCTAGAATCCATTTCAAATAATTATAAAGAGCCGGACATCTATCTATATGAAGCGGTACAGATTGCTCTAGATTTTACCCATATAGAGGTTAAGAAAAATCTACACCGATCTTCAATATAGGAATCTCAAATCCATCACATTAGTTGTAATTTTTACTCCTAAACATGGAGATAAAATCTCCTTTCATAAGCGGAGATATGATTAATACGCGATCCAAATCATGCTATCTCCAACGCTTTTCTGTTTTTTAGTATTCTTTGGTTTATTAAATTAAAAAAAACCTATACTTTTTTGAGGTAGCTTTCGGTGATTAATCGAAATAAATGATTTTTATGTGGCACAATTCTGCACTGACTAGCCATAAACAGAACACCTATATTTTTCTCCATACTGCCAACTTTTCATTTAGGTTCACAAAAAAAAATTGAAGTTTATGTTATCAATGATTTAATTTATTCTTTCAGCTTGTGTTGTGTTTTTTATTCTAATCTTTACTAACCTCTGAGTACTTAATGGTCTGAACAATACATTGGCCCTCTTATCAGATTAAAAATCGAGTTAACAAAGTTTTCTCTGGTTCTTAAAGAAAGGATAGAGATGATGTTTATTGCATAATCGAAAAAGTTTTGAGATAGTGTATCTCCGTATACTGAAATGGTCATGCTACGGAATTCAAGATCATTGTCTCTGCCCATACAACAAAAATGGTTGACATTTATTTTAGCGCATCATCTGATGATGCGCTGCTTAACGGCTTTATTGTCAACTATTTACTAAGTAGGTGTATGATTTTAATTTTAATTATTACCATGAAAACCCCCATGATAAAGAGAAAGTGGTAATTTTATTTAATTACTATTAGAATGTTTTTTTAATTAAAAAACACAATACTGCATACACAAAAGTACATTATCTTATCATTTTGATAAGCATTGAAATATTGTTCAATATATTTTTAATTCTGATAAATCAACATTTTTGTGATATAAGGTTTTAGGTTAAAATTAATTTGTTTAATACAGTGAAAACACGTGGATGATTAAGAATGAAGCTATTTTATTTTTTATAAAGTTGTAATTCTTAATTTATTTAATTAAAAGCATCACATGGCAATTAATTAATTAATTAATTAATTAATTAGATGATATTATCATGACTTAAATTTTAATTTTTTGTATGTTTTATATTTTATAAAAAAATCATAATAAATATTTATGATCTATTTCTTTGTTGCAGAAAAATTGATAGAGTTTGATAAAATAAACATTCAATATCAGACTCTTAATTAGAGAAAATAACACATAATTATTGTCGATATAGCAATAAATTGTTTTAGATGTAGAAATAATTAACAGATACTTAACATTGATTTAGAATATAAATATAATTGATTTAAAATTAGATAACAGCATCAAATATCTTACTCTTAGAACTATTTGCTTTAAAAATCAAAATCGATACGTGAAATGGCTTTTGAATGGTGTATGATCACCCATCACCATCAATAAATTCAAGTGAAGTTTAATACTATGGATATAATATCGATTATTACATATGTCTTAACTCTCGAGGAAGATACATACAAGGGCGCCGTAGTTATCAGTTGCTTACTTTAATCGCAAAAGTGGTATATAAGTCTAATAAAATGTACAGTTATATTTTTTACCTTATCACTGTTTACACGCTTAAAATTACTAGTTAAAACTTATATAAGATTACACAATAAACGTAATTATTTCTGAGGAAATTGATATTTATGATACGTATTGCTCTTTTCCTACTAACTAACCTGGCAGTAATGATAGTGTTCGGGGGTATACTGAGCCTCACCGGGATGCACTTTTCAAATACTGTAAGATTAATAGTTATGGCCGGTCTATTTGGTTTCGGTGGAGCTTTCATTTCACTGTTAATGTCAAAATCCATGGCCTTGCATTCGGTCGGCGGCGAAGTGATCAAACAGCCGCACAATGACATTGAGCGATGGTTGCTAAATACCGTGCACCAGCAGGCCATACTGGCACATATCGCCTGCCCGCAGGTAGCTGTTTACCAGGCTGTCGATATTAATGCTTTCGCCGCCGGCGCTCGACGTAATGCATCAGTGATAGCTGTAAGCACTGGTTTATTAAAGAACATGAATCGCGCTGAAGCTGAAGCAGTTATTGCGCATGAAATCAGCCATATCGCCAACGGCGATATGGTTACCATGACACTAATCCAGGGAGTGGTTAACACATTCGTTATTTTTATATCGCGCATGCTGGCGCAGCTGGCAACGGGGTTTATTTCGTCGTCTGACAATGATGAAAAGAACGAAAACGTTAATGGCAACTCCATGGTATATTTCACCGTTTCTATGGTACTAGAGCTAGTCTTTGGCGTATTAGCAAGTATGATCACTCTGTGGTTCTCGCGTCATCGGGAATTTTACGCCGACGCTGGTTCAGCGAGACTAGTGGGGCGAGAAAAAATGATCGCAGCACTACAGCGTTTGAAAAATAGTGAGGAACCAGAGGAAGCTAGCAGTATGATGGCCTTCTGCATCAACGGTCGCAATAAAATAACTTTCAGCGAATTATTCATGTCACATCCACTTTTAGATAAACGAATTGAAGCACTGCGTTTGGGCGCCTATCTGAAATAATATGCACCATTAAAAAAACCATTCTCTATTTTTTCATCCAAAATGAGTAAGTTTGCATCTAAAAGATCGCCTGTATATGGTTGTTTCTATATGAAACCGCCATATACAAAATAATTATCCAGACTCTTTTCTTAATCAAAAGTCCAAGCAATAAGAATGAAGATCCGAATAAAAAACGCTAACGTGTACTAAAATAACCCATAAAATCATTTATACGCCAGCCTTTTACACCTTTGGTAAAAGGCACGCGGGCTTAACATGTCGCGTCTTTGGTAAAAATAAATAGAAAATTCCGGAAAAAGAAAGAATCTATCGCTAAACATAGAGTTTGAAGTAATATCCATCTGATAAAGAACATCGGGCTACATGAAATAATTTATGCTAATTACGTGCTTATCAGTACTACCAATGCTTAAAATTGCTTATATTTAATAACCCAGATTACAGAAAATCGCGGCGAAATTATTCATGATAATCACTTTGACTAAAATATTTTATGATACTCTTACTACTAAGAAAGAAAATAAACCCGCTAATCCTGTTTCTTCACTGGTTCACAATATTTTCAAAATAGATACTATTGAAGAATAATCATGCCTTAAAAATCAGAGTTTAAATGACAATTATTATACCTTAAAATAGAAAGTGGATTATCTTCCAGAAATTAATATCTGAAATAAACCTCACATTCCTATTAAAAAACATTGCTGGTGCTTATCTAATTTTTCATGACTATAATGCGCTTGTAAATGAGGCAATGGCAAGAGTCCACAAGCGTTTAACCGGAGAACTCTGTTAAAGAATACTAAAAAAATTCGTATCACCGATACAATATCATTGTCAAAAACAAATTGTTTTGATGTGATCTCTAGTTTTTGCAATCATTATTTGTTATGACAAATACGAACAATCTTCTACTGCATAGTACAAAGAAAACCATTAAAAAACAAAATCTATGATTTTTTAGCATTCTAACATTAAGAAATAATAGGCTAATGGAATTATTTAACTGGTTTTAAAGCTGATACACCGTCATGCGCCATCTAAACCTTACAACTCTCTATTTTCAATAGTTCTTTTAATAACAACATTAATTCACAATGATCATCAATCATAATAATCTTATTTGCCTTCTGATATAAAATACATTATAAACTCCATAAAACCATAAACTACCTTATTTCGTACCATTGGTTGTATTTTTCTAACGGATTTTGTGAAGTAATTTCCGTCATATAATGGGAAAGCATCATAGGGATGAATAGAACGTAAATAATCCTCAATTGTCTCCTTTTTCTTATCGCCACTATGGATGATGAGTCCTGCTCGATAGTTAAATCTGCCACAAAGAACACATTTGAAAGCTAGCAATAGAATATTTTGACGCACCAGATATCAGATATGGAAATAATTTTAGCCATACTCGATAGCCTTAAAATAACGTGGAATCAATGGGAAATACAGAATCTTAAATCTTATCAAGATTGAATAATTACAGCCGCTTTTGATCGCTAAAACATGCAATAAAGCTGCTGATATAGCATAAACTAGACATAAGCTTTGAATAATTTTTCTGTTAGACTAAAATAGTCAGGCGGCAAAATAAAATGTATAACGTGTTAATTTCTTTAACCAAAGAGAATTTTCATTTGCTATTTTATGGCACAATAAGCACCAAATTAAGATAAAACATCAGAAAAAGATATAGTGGTGCTTCACGATGAACAGCAATCTAATTACTCTCTCTAAGAGAGAGCACAGAAAAAGAGTGTTATCTTGAATAATCATTTAAAACAACATCATTTTCATGTATTAATGATTCAAAATCACAAATGCAGATAATTTTTTTTGCAAGAAGTTAACAGAAATAAATAGATAATTTTTCTATTTCTATATATAAAAATCTAGGTTTTCTTGAATATATCAGTCTTGATATCTACTGATTAATAAGCATAAATAATGGTAAAATTGTTATCTAGATTATATCTTTCTTGATATTTTATAATAAAAATTTTTGATGTTTACCAAAAAAAATACAGAAGTATAATTTATTTTTCATTGAATTTCATAGGGTTATTATAATTTAATTTAAAACATAATAAAAATTAGATCTTGTTAAATAAATCAGAATCGTTGATAAATTATTTAACAAATTCATATTTTTAATATAATTGTTTACAAATTTTTTAAAATATTTATTTTATTCTGGATATTACATCTTTAGGAATCAAATATTTCTATATTAGTATTTTAGATCTATAATGAATATAAAACTTTATTATTTCATTTTAAACTTTAGATCTAAACTTGATTAGAAATATATAAAGTACAATATATTTATTTCCACTACCTTAAAAACCTTTTGAGTGATATCAAACAATTTTCATGTATACATCACATATGATTTTCATTAATTTAACGATTAGAATTAATAAGAACTTTTAAAATTTCATTTCTAATTTTTACTCATGCTTATTAACTAAACATATTACGGTTTTAAAAAAATAATGTTTTCACATTAGTTTCTGTAAATTTCATCAGGATTTGAATATAATTAATACTCTATATAAATAATTTGTTTATTACATTACTAGAAGTGTTTTTAAAACATTTCATCTTTATTGTTGTTTTGAATATCTACAACTAACTACAACAAACTTATATTTTTTCATAAAACAGGTTATATATACATTAATTATTTTTAATAAATACAAATAAAATTTTGTCAACTTGTATAAACATTAGATGCACACATTGCGTAATATATATATGTTATAAAATATTTTTAAATAAATTAGAGAAGCAAAATTTATGAAAACAATTCATATTTTTAACATTTACAGAAAACCACTAAGTTCTAAATTAAATAATTTTTATGTAATATTTAATATGAGAATGAAATAATTAATATAATAAGTGACATAATGCTTATTAATATATAAAAAGATAAAAATAAGGATAATATCGAAAACACAAAGACTTTTTCATTTAAAAAAATAGAAAATAAAAAGAAATCATGAATAAATCATAATAAATTCATCATTACTTTTTCCATCTTTAAAAGTAACCAACAGAATTAATCAAAAATGCAAGGTAACACTTGATCCGGCATAAAAATCTTCCTTGAAGAAATCTATTATTGATGATTTCAATTTCCAGGAATCCTATTTATCACCATTAAGTAGTAAATAGGATTCCTGGTTATCATTTCAATCTAATGATCGCTATTTAACTTATGAAAAACAGAAATATAAGAGTTTATGGAAATGGTTTGAAAGATATGCATATATCAAGATCTTACAAAATTTTATAAATATGTTTTACAGTTATTTAAGATTTTAACGTTAAAATATTCAAATTATTTATTTTTATGGAGCCGATAGTAGGACTCGAACCTACGACCTTCGCATTACGAATGCACCGCTCTACCAACTGAGCTATACCGGCCTAATGAAATTTTTACAGACAATAATATTAAACATATACATTATGAAAAACTAAAAAAGATTCAAAACACGCATGTACTCGTTCTGAAAATTCCAGCAGCTTACGCTCTTAAACTTAACTAGCAAACAACTTTCCACAATGTGCTTACTCACAAATGAAGCAAGACTTATTTGAGCACTTGTTATCCAGATCCGAAGACGACCGCGCAGCCATCAAAATAATTACGATTATTATCGTAATCGATTCATTTTCAATTGATACAATTTCATTTACATGAATTTTTAGTACTAATCGTCACTTCTATACACCAAGAAGGCTAGTATTCTAGTTTTGGTAATCCCAGAATATAAATAATATAGACCGAGAATACCAAAAGCGTCTATTTTTACATAAAACGTTTTGAAGCCTTCGAAATCAATTTAATTAAGATGATATCACGAAATAAGAACCTTTAAGCGTTATAATAGAAAACATAGACCTATACCCGATCGAAAACATCCAAGCAATTAGAAATGCAGATAGATTGCGAAACAAAGTCATTCATATAATTTATATTATATTGTTTGAGGAAACATAAAAAAATATTTTTATAGATACGCAACAAAATGCTGTGGTTCTATACTACCTAAAAAGTCAGACAGCTGTTATGGTTAATTTTAACCTAGACAATTCGAAAGAATTTTATCATACATCGAATCTGATATTAAAAAAATAAAAAAAATAAATAATTTTATCAAAAAACATATTTGATGTTAATTCATACAATAAGACATACTCGAATTGTATCCTCTGGATATGTATTTAAATCACTATTAAATTCTTTAAATTAAGAAAAACATTTTAAACAAATTTCAGATAAATAATATAAAAACTATATTAAGTTTTATTAAGCACATTAACAAATTTTGTATATTTTTATTTTAAAAATATAATCTAAAGAACAATTACCAATAAAAATTATAACTGAAAATATCCATACAAAACTAAGTTTTGTATTAAAAACTCGTTCCATTACTTATTCATTTTACAGAAAATAATAACCTCATGATGAGACATCATACTATTTACAATCTTGATTTCGTAATTTTAAATATATCAGAATATTTTTCTTCAAGATAATAATAAATACCTATTATCAATCTTGTACTTAAAGCAATTTACTAGCATGCGTATTAATGATCGTGAAATGTCTTCCTTGGTTAATCTTATCGATAAAGCAAATAAATTAAGACATTTTTAATGCTCGATTACCAATATAGTGAAGTAAAATGTATCCATGTAATATTCATTACATCAAATTCCATCCACTTTACTGCAATAAAAAGCAAATAAAATCAATTTTTGTAAAAAATAATATAATTAAAATTAATTAACAAATTTGAATCAAAACAAAATTTTTGTATGTGTTCATAAAAACCATTTAATCGAAAACTAAAAAGATTTTCTGATAAAACAAAAATTGTTATAAGTATCTTCATTAATCACCTTTCACACCATAAATATAAACAAGATTTTTGGCATAAATAAACAAATAATAAATTTCTATACAAAATAATGTTGTTCTATATCTATCACACAGATCCAACGCAATATTTAATATCGTTTATATCAAAACTAAAAAAGAAAAAAATAACAATAATAAAGTATGAAGATTTATTTTTCCAGCGGAAACTATATTACAAAATACGATAAGTATTAATATAGAATACACATAATAATAACTGATCTAAATAATGATTATTCCCTTACAAAAATAAATATTGTGGATACCTATAATAAGTATAGGCTAATGTTCTAAGAACAACTGAATGATTAAAAAATGTATTTGCCACCTCGTGAAGTTATCATTGGGAAATTAACATCAGAACTAATTAACATCAATACTTTTTATGTTTTTAAAAATCACTTCTAATAAATTCTGCACTTGTCTTTATTTTAAGACCTAAAAAAAATATTTTCATTCGCTTTCTGGAAAGATTTTTGTTCGCCATAAACACTTTCCGCCTTTTTTTTGCACCAAATCCAAGCGCTGTTCATGAGCCACCAGTTCCTCATCGTTAGCGTAAAAAACCTTCAAATATGTTTTAGGACACCTCATCCGGTGGATTTGTAGAGTTTTACTCACTTCGTACGGTTGCTGATCTTCTTCTATCGAAAACCCTATCGAGATTTGGCCACCGGTCATCAATAAAAAAATATCTGCTAATATTGCGGCATCCAGCAAAGCACCGTGGAAAGTACGCTTGCTATTATCAATCAGATAGCGATCGCACAACGCATTTAAACTATTGCGTTTACCAGGAAATATTTTGCGCGCAAGTAACAAGCTATCTGTTACCATACAAAACGTATCGATTTTAGCGATGCCTCGAGCTAGCATCCCGAACTCATAATCTATAAACCCGATATCAAATGGAGCATTATGAATTACTAGTTCACTGCCGCGAATAAAATGCAGAAATTCATCCGCCACTTCAGCAAACATCGGTTTATTTTCTAGAAATGCGTTGCTAATACCATGTACATTAAACGCTTCGGTGTCAACAAGTCGGTTTGGTTTCAGATAAACGTGGAAATGTCGGCCAGTCAGTTTACGATTGATGATCTCTACCGCACCGATTTCGATAATCCGATGTCCTTCATAGTGGACGCCAAATTTATTCATACCGGTGGTTTCGGTATCTAAAATAATCTGTCGCGTAATATCTGTACTCATAATGCTCGTTTATGTCAAAATTATGAATTGAATATGGAGTAAGTTTAGCAGAAATGCGTAAACAAGTTGAAATTTTCACTGATGGTTCCTGCCTAGGCAATCCAGGTCCTGGCGGATATGCTGTTATACTACGTTATAAACAGCATGAAAAAACTTTCAGCGCTGGTTATCGCCTGACTACCAACAACCGAATGGAGTTAATGGCAGCTATTGTAGCTCTGGAATCGCTAACAGACGCTTGCGAGGTGCTGATACGCACCGACAGCCGATATGTACAAGAAGGGATTACAAAATGGATTCATAACTGGAAAACCCGCGGTTGGAAAACCGCTGAAAATAAACCGTTAAAAAACGTTGAATTATGGAAGCGTATGGACGCAGCTATACAGCCAAATACAGTGCGCTGGGATTGGGTGAAAGGTCATGCTGGCCATCCGGAAAACGAGCGATGCGATAAACTGGCACGCACCGCTGCCCTTTATCCGGCTTTGGAAGACATCGGTTGCCGCCTAGAAATACCAATAGTCGAGTAGCCTTTAAAATTAAAGATTAACTGTTTTTAAAGAATACCGCGGCCAGCAGATGCTCTGGTGACATTAACTGACCTTTCAACTCATAGCGTGGGGTTTTTTAGCAACCTTACGCTAAGGGGCTGCATTTTTGTGTAATAATAATGCTCAGGCAAACAATAAGCCTGGGAGATAAGCGCCAAATAACCGCCACCCCCTGTTTCTACCCGTGGTAATACCTGAAGATTTTACGATGTAAAATTTTAAATTTTAGCATTTCAAACCAATTTAAAAATCGAATTATATGTATACTTTCATCTTCTATATAGCTTAAAGCGAAAGAAAATCAGATAAATTTTACCTAAACCCTACTAACATAATCACTGGATTGAAAATTGTGATAAGGAGCAAACCATCATCAATCAGTACTCTCGATCTACTTCTTTCAGCACAGCGATGCAGATCGCTAGTATAGGAATAATATGTGTACCAATATAAACAGGTATCAACCGATTTATTGGCGAATAGTAATTGGTAAAGAATTAGGAGGCTTATTACCTGCAAACATTTTCCTTCTATAGTCCAAAAATTACCTGACGGGTAATTGCACAATCACCGATATCTAGATCAGGGCTTAGCACGCTAATTTTAAGTAAATTTAACTCGAATAGTTTAGGCTACCACACTTTTAATCCTTTCTTTGGCGCATGATGATAGTTAGCCCTGCAGCAGAAAATCGTTCACATGACCTGGCGCTATAAAAGTCTTGTTACTTTGACGCTAATTTCATTTGTATGTCCTCTAAAAACCATAAAAATAACGAGGTTAAAGATGAATCTTATTAGTATTCCCGCACTAACAGATAATTACATTTGGATTTTACATAATAACGATAGGCAATGCCTTGTAATTGATCCTGGGGAAGCCTCACCGGTTTTACAGGCACTTTCTAAGTGGTACTTAAGTCCCATAGCAATTTTATTGACCCATCATCATAAAGACCATGTAAATGGTGTCGACGAGCTTGTACAGAATTTCCAGATTCCCGTTTATGGCCCGGAAGAAACACGCTTCATAGGCACAACCAGGATAGTTAACGAAGGGGATACCCTAAGATTACTAGATCATACTTTCAGCGTCATGACATTACCTGGTCATACCATTGGACATGTCGGATTTTACAGTGCGCCCTGGCTTTTTAGCGGAGACACGATTTTTTCTGCAGGTTGTGGTTACCTCTTTGAGGGTATGCCTAACCAAATGTATAATTCTTTTCAGAAAATTAATCAGCTCCCAGCTGATACACTAATCTGTGCTGCTCATGAGTATACTTTAAGTAATTTAGAGTTTGCAGCCGCACTGTTACCCAAAGATGATTTTATTAGGGTTTATCAAAATGATATCCAAAAATTACGGCTAAAAAACAAGCCTAGCCTACCAACAACATTGCATTTAGAACGTCAAGTTAATCTTTTTTTACGTTGTAATAATCTTGATTTACAAGATAAATTAAACTCTCACCCAATTCCAAGCGAAGAATGGCGTGTTTTTTCGGCATTACGCAAAAAAAAAGATTCTTTTTAATAATTTTAGTTGGTATCAATTTTTCTAGGCACCGTTAACCTGCTACATAAGTAACAACACCAAAATAACATACACATACCATTTCTTTTTATCATGGATAATAATAAAGTAAAAAAAGCCAATATAATTAAACAGAATCATTCTATATAGAAAAATATTAATCGCGGATTACTGAAAAAATTGCACTACTGGCATCGTAAGTATATTTCACACAGTGCTAATGATGAAAAAATCGAATAACATTGAGATCCACGATAAAATTGCTTTTTTATACAGAAAGCTACATCCACGATATAATATCTTGTGCTACACACATTTCATATCTTAGATAAGCAAGTAAACTATGCAACCATAAATTATTGATGTACGTAGTCAATCCCTATAAGTGAAGAGCACATTTGATGTTAAGGATTAGTCGCGGTAGCTGTTCTCTGCAAATTCTTTTTTAAACTAATAAGAATTACAACCTCAAGTAAAAAGAAATGCTTTAATGACTATCTTCATATAAACCGTCTACCTACATTATGCTAGATATAACCCAATAGGTAAGGATAATATCCTCAACAGAAACCAACTTATTGACTCCATTCCCCATACAATAACGGGGAGATGATTGTATAAATGCAGACCATGCGATATGATAAAAAAATCAATCAAAAATCGAATAAAATATTCATCTTTATTTTGAAGATAATTTCAATTAATATATTCATTCAGAATAGAAAACAATTTTTTATTGTGTTAATAAGTTTGTATGAAAAACAAGCGATAAAAAACATAGATAAACGGACAGTGGCCTGTTTATTTTATATATCGACACCAACAATAAATCCTATTTCTCGATCTCGCTCTTTTTAGCCTTATCAACACAAAATTGGCGACGTCAGTTTAAACTCGACTAGCAAAGGATTATGATCTGAGGCCTCTGTTGTTAGCACAGAAGCTTCGTAAACATTCATATCGCGATAAAATACAAAATCTAACGGGCGGCCAAATGCTCGACAACGCCGATCGTTAATAAACTTCACCTCTCCAAGTTCCATTCGTTCTGCAAATCGTTGAAGAACCAGCATACGTTGTCGACTCCAGGTATTGAAATCCCCTGCCATGATAACCGGGCCACTGTGATTGCGAATCTGATCACCAATAGAGCCTAACTGTTTATTGTATACATCAATGCCAAGACTAAAATTCACCGCGTGAATATTAACTACCATCAGCAACTGACCATTATAAATGGAATACACCGTGACAAGAGCCGACTTAGCTGATCGTAACAGTGGCTCACGTTCACGCAATGGATAGCAATAAACCGGATGAGCGGCAGCTAAGGTCATAACTCCTGACGGGTGTTGCGAAAATATTAATGCTGGAACCTGATCCGTTGCCAAATAATGAGAAGTGGCGAATCGAACCAGTTCAGGTGTGGTTTGTGCTTCCTGTAGCAGAACGAGCGGGGCATTTTTACAAAAAATCTTTAGTACCGATAGGCAATTGGCACGTTGCTGTTTATAAATATTCCAGACCATCACCCGCAAAACACATGAATTTGTCAAAGGTTTGCCTGGCGGAAATGTCCGACCTAATTGGTCAGAGATAAAAGTCGGGGAAATATGCTTGACTGCCTGGCCCGCGACATACCTGATAACATATGCTTTTTTTAACACAGTTTCCGCCTATTCAATAAGTTTTTTGGTATTACTATATTTTAGTTAATTATCAACTATTTTTAGTTCACAGAATACCCCAAATACTGCCGTTATAAATTCTTTATTCGGCGAATCACATATGGGTTTATAAAACACCATGTTACTCCTGATAACATATGGATAAAATATTTAATTATGAATACGTAAATATATTAAAAAACAAAAATCCCATGCCAAATTAATAATATTGTTAAACACATTTAATTTTAATGTTGATTTATGATAATCAATCAAATGTGTTTTATTTTTTAATCACTTTATTGATAGTAAACATTTAATTTTATGCCATCAAAAAAATCTATTTCCGAAAGAGCGTATTTATTACTTATTTTAATTTATTCAATAAATCTGAAATAAATGGAAATGTTTCTTACGCATTACCCTCATAAAACTTTATCACTTAAATAGAAATTAGTTGCTTACCAAATCATAATGATATTAAATAAAAAATTTTTATATTTGACTTAACATGATATGTCTATCAATAAATTTTATTTTTTAAATTTAATAAAAATTAATAAAATTAAGATAAAAAATAGAAGTATAGAATTTAATATGTAGATATAGATATATTATCTCTCGAAATTATTAGGATTTGTTAATGATATTAAATCGTATATGCTATACAACAATCTTGTTATACATCCTTTTCTGATTTTTGAAAAATATGTTTGCTGTAAGTAGATTTTTGATGCTAACACATAAATTTAAAGTAGACTATTTATTTTTGAGTATGTTTGTTACTTAATGAAAATTAAGTTGAATTCAACAAAGCATCATAAACATTACCAATGTATCAATTATGTAAGAGACTATTCTGATTTTTATCAAAAAACATCAATCATTTATATTTAAACTCTCCATTTATTTTAAAATAAAATTTAGATTCTTATCCGGTTATAAATAAATATAAGTAAACGATATGGAAGCATCTTTTCCCGCACAGTAGATAATTATTTTTTATTTCACAGAAGCAATGTATTTCAAAGTATAGCGTTATACTATCAATGAACTTTTTATAGTTTATTTTAAAAAATATATTAATATTATATTCAGTAATATCAAAAATACTTATTTTGATTTCTCTAGTCTGCGTATATCTGGTTGAGCTTCTTGATAAACAAAAATGAAACTGAAAGGTTTTTAATACAGTTTAGCGATATCTCGTTAAATTCGAGATACTAAAAAAATTTCATCACATTCCATTTTCCTTTCATTACAACAAAATAAGACAACATTACATTTCAAATATTCTATTATTAATACTATAGTATATACCCAATCAAAAAATCTAGATCCAATCCTATTTTTAATGAATAGATTAAAATGATAACTAATTTTTTTTGCTATCTTTCGAGAGGCATCAATTTCGTTGCGTATACGTTTCGAAAAAAATCCTCTCTGGTGCATATAAAAGATTGCCGATGAATTGCTGAACATGTTATGTTATATCATAACATTTTTATTTTAGGTAATGCCATGTTGTCTCAATCTTCGTCACAGTTTCTAAGTATATCTCAGAAACTTCTAATTACCTCTTGGCTTACACGGATGTTAATGGCGTTAGCGATCCTCTCGATACTATGGGGCAGCATCAGCTGGTCTACAACCTTGCCATGATAACTTTACATAATTTGGTTATAGGATACAAAGGACAAGGCATTGATGTTCCGTTGAACGGACGATTCACTATCGGTAGCATGACCGCTATTGTCGGCAATAACGGTGCCGGAAAATCTACTTTGCTGAAAACTTTGGCTGGCTTATTACCTCCAATAAAAGGAACGCTATCGTTCGAAATTACTGGTCGTCCGCGTATTGGTTATCTCCCACAACAGATAGAAATAGACCGCCAGTTCCCCTTAACGGTATTTGATGTCGTAGCAATGGGATGCTGGCCATCTTCTGGATTGCTGCATCGCATAAATCATGTCCAGCAGATCGCTATCTGGCATGCACTGAAAAGTGTCGGTCTCGAAGAGTTTTCTAATTATACCATTAGCACACTGTCCGTTGGCCAGTTTCAGCGCATGCTGTTTGCCCGCATCCTAGTCCAGAAAGCACCGTTAATTTTGCTAGATGAGCCTTTTAGCTGTATTGATAAAACCAGTTGCAACCTACTGATGACAGTAATTAAGCAACTACACTGCCAGAAACACACGATTATTGTTGTGCTACACGATAAACTAGTGGCACAGAACTTTCCACAAATGCTGTGGTTAACACCAGAGCAGCCAACTTGGGGGCCCTCTACGAGAGTACTGGCGCAATGGTCGAGAACCTGCTGCTCCCTTGTTAACTCCAATTAGACTATAGAGTCTTGAATTATGTTACAGTTATTAACTGACCCCTTTATCAATTACGGCTTTATGCGTCGGGCGTTAGTAGCGTGTCTTTCCCTATCTTTAAGCACCGCACCGCTGGGCACTTTTTTATTGCTACGCCGCATGAGCTTAATAGGCGATGCTTTATCTCATGCCATATTGCCGGGAGTTGCCATCGGATATTTGATATCCGGCATGTCACTGATCGTCATGGGCATAGGCGGCTTCATTGCCGGTTTAGTGGTAGCAATTCTATCTGGCTTGGTTAGTTCAATGACACCTTTAAAAGAGGACGCCAGTTTTGCCGGTTTTTATCTCGGCTCGCTGGCACTGGGAGTGACACTGGTATCGCTACGTGGCTCTAGCATCGATTTACTGCGTTTACTGTTTGGATCCATTCTAGCGATAGATTCCGAGGCTATTTTTTTTGTCGGCGCAATCGCTAGCATTACCTTCTTTATTTTGGCACTCATGTATCGTGCCCTTGTTATCGAAGTGTTTGAAGGGGCATTTTTACGCATTAACTCCACGAGTTCCCAACATTTTATTCAAATACTATTTTTGGCAATGGTAGTATTGAACCTGGTAGGAGGCTTTCAGATCATGGGGACCCTGATGTCGGTCGGATTGATGATGTTGCCACCAGTAGCTGCGCGCTGCTGGACTAAAAATCTGCCACAAATGCTAGCGCTGTCAATCGCTATCGGCATGTTTAGTTCGTGGTTCGGGCTACTATGTTCATATTACGCTTCATTGCCCGCAGGGCCAACTATTGTCTTATCGGCCAGTTTGGTATTTCTAATCTCGGTATTATTAAGCCCGCGCGGAAAGGTCGTTCTGCTGCTTCAACGAGGAAAAAATTAATTTTTAAAAATAAAATAAATTTATTATAATATTTTCAAAGCAATAAAGGATTTTTCAATGGAAAACATCTCATAAATTTTGAGATCATGTTGTTCAATACTGGATATATAGACTATCCAAGATATCTGAAAGGGTGTCTAAACACATACAATATGTTATTACAGCTATCACACAATAGCTGATGTAGTAATTATTAAAAAGTGATAAAAATTCAGATTGAGTTTCATATAAAATGAAACATTTTAAAATCATGAAGTTACTTGATCTAGAAGTAAGTTAACTTGCAAGATTTATCAATTTTTAGCATATGAGATAAGAAAACCTACTTATCGATTTATGGCACATCATGATTTTTACCACATTCTGGGTTACTTATTCACAAAGATTTGTAATTGGCAACTATAATACCAGCATGGAAGCTTTGTCCAAGCTGGCTATCACTTAGCAGCTCTAGCTAAAAATTTTTGCAATTAAAAATGAAAACTAACAACTTTAGTCCTTTGTCACCCTACAAAATATATTACTACAGGCTAAACTTCTTTACGACGCAGATCTTACTTATATTACATGAATCACTTCTAAAACACGGATAAACAGTATCCTGATTTAATCTATTGAGACCAGACAATGAATGGAAATATAAGAAAAACCTCTTGGAATAGATCCGCTGTAGAAATCAATGCGATCCAATCAATGAATAATTCAAAGATCTTTCAGATTAAGTTACAACTTATCAGTTTATATCCTTCGCCCACTAGCGAAGGGTAAGTATATGAAGACACCTATCTATGCATATTTTTATTTAAAACGCCAAGATCGAAACACTTCCGCCATAAGAAGCCTATTATATCCGTGAGTAAAAAAAACTGATAAAATCAGCCAAACCTATATATTGCAGTAGTAGTGATAGCCAAAAACCCAATACATAAATATCGCGGTACTTTTTCATGAAAAAATTTAGGACATAACACATCTCTACATTAGATATTCTTATATGATATTCTTTAATAAAGATTAATTTTAATAGAGATTGATTTTCAAAAGATTGCTTAGATAGTAATAGTGATGACTACGACAGGTACGTCAATGGACTATTATTCAATCTAAAATTTTTCTTAAATTAAAAAACTTTCGTCTATAATAAGACCTGAGTTAACAAATTACATTGAGCTGCACTATCTACTACAAAAGATCGGATATAGAGGTAAAAACTTTTGTCATTATCAAAATCATAAAACACTTAAAACAGAACTCATTCAATATATAAGAAATGAAATTTTTTACACTGTTATTTACGATATTTTTCATTATGTTAAGCCCGACGTCATTGGCAAAACCAGTAAACACAGTGGCCAGTTTTTCGGTGTTATCAGATATCGTTAGACAGGTTGGTGGTAAACATGTCAAGGTAACTGAACTCGGCAATCCTAATGGTGATCTTCATGCCTTTGAACCGACGCCAAAAGATAGCCATGCACTAGCAAAAGCTGACGTGGTATTTGTCAGTGGGTTTGGTCTTGAAGGTTGGATTGATCGTCTGGTTTCCGCTTCCGGCTATCGGGGTAAAGTTATTACAACATCGATAGGCATTAATCCGCGCAAAATAGAGAAAAATGGTACAATAGTAATCGATCCGCATGCCTGGAATAGCGCCCGAAACGGGGCTGTTTATGCGCGCAATGTCATGAATGCGCTGATTGCAGCCGATCCGCAGGATGTTGCATATTTTCGTCAGCACGGTGAAGATTATATTCAGCAATTGGAAAAGCTAGATGCCTGGGCTAAGGCGGAATTTGCTTCTATCCCGCCGGAGAAACGCAAAGTTCTGGCTAACCATGATGCTTTCGGGTATTTCGGTGCCGAATACGGCGTACAATTTCTATCGCCGATAGGATTTTCTACTGAAACCGAACCTAACGCCAGCGATGTGGCAAAATTAATCGACCAGATTCAACAGGAACATATCGTCCGCTATTTCATCGAAAATCAAAGCAACCCACAGTTGGTGAAACAGATCGCCAAGGCCTGTGGCGCCCAGCCTGGAGGAAAATTATATTCAGAAGCATTGTCAGACGCAGGAGGCCCCGCAACCACCTATACAGAAGCATTTCGCCATAATGTTGTTGCACTTACCAGTAGTATAAAATAAACCTTGACACAGAAAACGTGGCCAATTTAAATTCTCGATTTCAGCACAAAAAAATATTTTTTATAAAAATCACAGTCGATAAAAAATGCATCAATCTCTCAATGAGAGCAATATATTTAACTGAGAAACCCTATATACGGCGATTGTATTTTAAATTTGTAGACAACAGTATATGATTATATAAAACATATGACTTCTATCATGCATCGTTTCTGATTTTAAAAAATGATTTTATAAGAAAAATTTTTAATTTTGTTTGTAATAATTAACACATAACCATTCTGCTCCACCGGGAATTTTTTTGTTTTTACTACAGGATCTACTGTATTCTGATTAAATCTTTATAAATGGGTCTTATATTAGACATATAAAAAGTATGCTAATTTTACTTGGTATTATTAATAATTTCTGCGGAATCTGTGTGTATTTTTTTTGTTGTATTCTAAAAATATGATGCCTAGGTGATTATAAATCATAGAATATTCTGACAAATCCAATTAACAAATTTACATTACTACTGTAAATTCAATGATGTTTTTACATAGATATAAAATGATAATTTCTGATATAATTAAAAATCTTGATTTGAAAAGATTTTTTCCTAAAAATATAAAAATCAATGTTTGTTTAGAAAACCATCCTTATACTTTCTGATTCGCTTGGTATTAAGTACTATCTTATGCAGGTAGAATACCAAAAACTATCAATTCACATATCTTGATTTGGCCAATAAAAAAGACTGAAACAAAAGCAGCCTTTCTTGATCAACTTTTTCCTTATAAAACGGAGAAAACAGATTGTTACTATGTGATATTTAAATAGGAACACATATATAAAAGCAAAGTATAAGCAATACGTTAAAGAAAGTGTCCATGCCTTCTCATAAACCACACTAACAGTTCTCGATTGACAAACCTCCTCCGCTTGATTTTTATCTTTTATCCATTTTACTCGTTTAAACGCTCCTCTAGTTTAAATGACAGTCTGGCTAAAATTGCATAATACCTGACAAAAATGCAATGGATGTGAAATAAATGGCGCATGTGCTCCGGTTGGGAATACAATACACTGGCTAATAGGACTTAGTACATCCACTAAAGGAATTACTTTACGCGGTACTAAGCCATCTAAATAACCATACATCCGCAATAGTGGCACCTGAAGTCGCCTTAGCACCGATCGTAAATCGCTTGCACGAAGCAAGGCTAGCCCACCTGTTAAAACTTCAATTGTTGGAGTCGGCTGTGCTAACACCACAGTTTCCAGCCAACGGGCATCTTGACGACTCGTCTCGCCCCCCATGGTTTGCAGGCTGAGAAAAGACCTGATTGTACAGCTAAAATTTTCTCGAAGCCCATATGCAAAGCCTGACAACACCTCTGACTTTATCCCCGGCCAGTTCTTGTTTGCACAGAAACACGGAGAAGAGGCCACAGTAATTAGGCCTTCGACCGCGTTTGGCCACCAGTAAGCCACCTCGGTAGCCACCAGTCCCCCTAGAGACCAACCCAGCCATAATGCTGATCTGACGGGAACCCTAGACTTAATTTCAGCGGCCATGTGTTTAATCGTCATCGCCCCGTACCCACGACTGCGTCCATAACCAGGAAGATCAACCAGGTGTAGACGAAAATGCGGCGCTAACTGCGGAACAACGCAGGACCAAACCTCTGCATTCAGTCCCCATCCATGCAGAAGCACAAGATTGCGATTTCCAGTACCGATCGTTTTCCAAAACAGTGACATCATTCTGTTCTTATCTAAAAATTAGAAAGAAGGAGGAGCAGCCCTATGTTAAAATCATCATATCTATTATTGCTTTAGCAATAAGAAGCTTTCTTTAGAAAGCCACACAATATTAAACACGATTTCAATGCGCTTGTTCCTCCATGACAAAAAATTTTTTTACAGAAAACAACTACTGTTAGTCCCATCATAAAAAAATATTAAAAACATATTAATACTCATGGTCTATCAAAAACCTCCCCTAGTTATGGGACTGGAAATTATGGCTTGTGCTAGCAAGCTAGAATATCGCCGCATAGCGATAAGAAAAAATCACAGGTTTTTTACATAACATTTATGTTCTTACATGTTTACTAAGCGCTAGTACAGTAGCTCTATAATCACAACTCATAGCACTTCAGTGTTAAGAACGTGCTACTTTCCGGTTCCCATTTTTGGATGGGATACTCAAGAGATTTTAGCAAGAAAAATACGAATTTTATTAAAAATACACGCCCTTTGAAAGCAATAAAAGATCCGTACATATTTTTATGAGGCATCGCTATATCTAGCTAATAGCTATAGCAAAAATAAATCAATATCATTATAGACATGTAGAACAGGCGGATTATAACTGACAATCACATATGCAACAACATATGGATACGAGGCTTATTTCTCATCCTTGTGATTTTTAAAAACAAGCGTATAGTATCCAATTGTTTTAATCAACCATCAAGTAAATATCATGATCTCAATTACCAATGCTGCCCAGAAACATTTTGTTAGATTACTAGCTAATCAAGAACCTTGTACTCAAATCCGTGTTTTCGTTATTAATCCTGGCATGCCTAATGCGGAATGCGGCGTTTCATACTGCCCCCCGAACGAGGTGACAGCCACCGATACTAAACTAAAATTTAATAAAATTTCTGCCTATGTAGATCAGTTCTCCTTCCCTTATCTCCAGGATGCCGAAATTGACTTTATTACGGATAAGCTTGGTTCGGAACTAACTCTGAAAGCACCTAATGCCAAAATGCGCAAAGTAAACGATGATGCCCCGCTAATCCAACGTGTAGAATATCTGTTACAGTCGCAGATTAATCCACAACTGGCAAGCCACGGAGGTAAAGTAAAATTAATAGAAATTACAGACGATATGCTAGCTATTTTACAGTTTGGCGGGGGATGTAATGGGTGTTCTATGGTAGACTACACTCTTAAAGAAGGGATTGAGAAAACGCTACTTGGGAACTTTCCTGAGCTTAAGGGCGTATCTGACTTAACCAAGCATCAACGCAACGAGCATTCATACTATTAGTAATAATAAAAGAATAAGAGTGTAATTGATATGGGACTTATTGAAACTTTTCCGCAAGGAAAAGTAAAAAACTGTTGTATTTTAACTTATAAGAAAACCATTTGACTTTTTATGCTCTATTTTGCAGATTTCTTTATATCTTCTTGCAGAAAACATATCAAACGATCTACAGTTTTGGTAGCAGATCCAAACTAAAAACATTATTCTTCTTTGCAAAAAAATTTATCTCCATTTTGGAATAGGAGATCCTCTATCACACTTCATGATCTCAGATCATGGGTCTTAAAAAGACCACACATAAACTTGCGCCTTTAAGTTAAATATGCTTATCGGGAGGCCTGGAACATTTGACCAATGCAACTAATATCAGATAAGCTGCGAGCTTCTTTAGACATCCTATAAAACATCGCAATTCAGCTTAGCACGCTATAAATGAATGCATTATTAAAGTAACTATTATATAAAAAGCAATACTCCCTACTTCCTTTCTACATAAGATTATAGATTTTTCAGGAAATCCCGTAAAAACTTCTTTACCGCATGAAACAGATATTCCCCCACTATGTGGGGGGGGAACCATGGTGGACATACCATGTGTATATCTCCCCTAACTATCTAAAAATTTCAGGATAAGAAAAGACAGTATTAAAACTTAAATGAAAGCGGACGCGACAGGCAAGACCCAACAAGGTCTAGGAATACACAAGTCTGACAATATGATTGTAGTAGGAAAATCTATAGAAAGAGAAAAAACATGTATGCCCTTCACATAGATTGCCTATGCCCTAATTCAGAGCGCACTTGAAGAAGAAAAATAATAGACCGACTACATCCGTTTAAAATCAGGAATATAAATGTCCGGTTATTCAAATCTGGCAGGTACGCATATATATATCTGCTAGAGCAGCGCAATATTTGCTAAAATTCTGAAAGATTTTCTATATATTCAAGATATATATATCGACATTTTCCGCACGCTGCTGCTCTTCTCATCTATCATTGCTTCTTGCTGTTGAAGTTGGTATTACTTAAATAGACTAGGAACCGCTTATTACTGTAGCAATAAATTAACGGAAATATTCAAACATTTGTAACTATGCTTACAATTACATGTAATCGGCACATAAAACATCAACAAACAGGGAACCAACGCACGCTAGTCGCAGATATACTCAATGGATCTTCCTAGGATTTAGCCTAGACAAGATAAAATCAATATTTACTTTTTCACCTCATGCGGTTCTTGCCAACACAGAATTCATGATAACATAAATCGTTACCACAATAGCAATTCAAATAAAGTGGTTAATGAAAGCATGTTTAAGGATCATGATCACTAACCATTCAGCTAAAGCGTTTTGATAAAAGAATATAATGGAGGTAAATAACTACAAGAAATCCCGCCTATTCTAAATGGCGCTAACTCTACCTTTATGAAGATTTCCGGATCATAAACAATCGCATAATATAAATTAATGAAGTCTAGGTTAATATCCGCCAAAACATAGCGGCACTAGTTGGTATGAAGAAAATACAAAGTGCGAAAAATATTGAGTAAATCAGTACCACCCCCCCAGGAAAAGTAAAATTAGACGAAATTTTCCACTATCTCACTTCGGGATAGGTTTCATTTACAGGAATCCTTTTTCAATATTCGATAAAGGAGACATCGAAATCGCACGATTTTGATTTCTATACCACCAAAACCTGCTAATAAATGGATCTTCAGCGAACCTACTGCTTTAAAGTCTTGGTATGCTTGCAAGAACGTAATAGCCCGAGGGAAAGGTGATTGCCATATCTTCTATGTGTCCTCTATCCCACACAACACGCAAGTAATATCTAGAAAATATCCTTTAACCACAAAGATATCTAAGGAAACGCTAAAAATTCTAATCTCTGTTCATTCACACCATACTTGCAATAAATAACACGCCTCCGTATTGATTTCAAAGCAAGCTACAGTGGCTTAATCAGTGCGAAGATCAGCGTAGAGATTGAACTTTTTTTAAATTCTGTAATTAGAGAGTTTAAAAAACAATAAAATTACTGTTAATACCCTACTAAGGTATACCATGAAGATTCGATATTTATATTCATTAGATGATTTATTGCCTTACTTATCAGTAATATAAGGTCTAAAAATGCAGTATTATCCAGCTATTCAGCACATATAATATTTTATCTATTATGTAATAATACAAATGTGTTGAGATACCAGAAAAATACTAAGCCTGCCAAGAAGGGCATGTTTTTTAGATTTCAAAAAATACCCATGAACTCTAAATTCGTTAATCTGAACATAATCCAAACATCCTAACCCTGGAGTGCCCTGATGAAATGAATTATTTTTATTCATGGTGATACTTTCTTTATTAAGACCATCCGAAATACTAGAGTAAATGAATTACTTTCATTTTATTTAAAACTGAAAATCAATTACAGTGACACAGTCACTATCAAAACATTTATTTATAAAATATTTTATGTATATTCTAAAATATTTTTGTATTCTAATAATACATAACCGCGAGTAATATTTTCTAAATCTATATAAAATAGAAATGTGTTTTATTTAAGTTAACAGTTAATCTGTTTTATATTTACATGTTAGTCATCAAATAATTAAAAAGATAGATCATATCTTTAAGATAGATAATAAAATACTTTATAAAAAATGCTTGGTTTTGATCTCCATGATAAAAACAGCATGTCACATGCATTACTTTACATTCGGTAGAAACAGATATGGTACATTACCTAATTCCTTGTATTTTAGAATTGGTTTTAATAAAACTATATTTTCCATATTCCATAAAAAACAAATAAAACAAAAGTTCTAGTATTTATTTTGTTATGAAACTAAATTAATAAGTATATTTTAAAATTCATGCGTATGATGATCATGATTTTCTGAAATGTTAACATTTATATTGTAGATATAAAAATAATTCATGATAAGAAATCAAAACGCGTTAATATATGATTTGTTCGCCGTAAATATTGCAAAAAATCATTGATTTTACATGTTTATAGAAAAGAACAAGTCATAATATTAACCACTTCGATGTAACCCTTATTTCTAAAATACACACAAAAAATTCATAGATATTAATTCTATTAATTCTGTTGTCTAAGATAATTTTATTTTATTCGTATTAATATTTATTTTTGATGAAACATTATAAAATAATAGACATATCCGTCGAATATTTCAGTAGTATGATTATCATGACTATTTCATAAGCGGGAGATAACAAACATAGGTGTTGAAAATAAATTTATTATTGCGAACTTATTTGTTATCAATTAAGCTAATTACAATTATTTTTTATATTTAATCACTACTTTCTTCTTATAAAGAAAGCGTAAATAAATTTTTACCTGTAGATATCATATTGATGATACTTTTTTTAAAAAAATATAATTTCCGTTCTTCAACATCCAGTTTATATTTTGTAAATAAATTTGAATTCCTTAATAAAAAGATCTTCATAAAAGAATTATTAACTTTTAATGATATTCATGCTATAACTGGTCAGCATTAAGAATGCTTCTGATATTATTTCAATATCCTGAGATTCGTAGCTAAAAATTTAGAAGCCTCTCATTAGTTTCGTGTAAAAATATTCTTTCACCCTGAAATCATTTCTAAAAGATTTTTGCGATAGTACCTACGCTCTCATAGTTAAGATACCAACTTCTAATTCGTTTAAATAGTTGTGGTAACTCTATATATTTTCCTGGTGCAATTGATATTTTCGATGCTATAAAATATCATTAAATATATTTTTTAGATTAATACTTACCCGGTAAACATGATTGTTGATTAGTCATTACCGAAACTCTGCAAACATAGCCTTTAACCTGAGCGGAAGAATTCCAAGTTCGGGGGGGGATGTACGAGTGTGTTTAGTCCGCTAGCCTAGGCCAATTACATTATCTTTTTTTCTAAAACAATTGTTTTTAGTGTTTAACCTCGCTGCTCTTTCTTCGTCCAAATAAGCTTAGTGCCTATCTTTTTGTCCATAGTTTTTTCTTGAAAAATATCTATCGAACTGCTGAAGAATATGTAAAACATAAAAATAAAAACAATAAAAATCATTAGAAATAATATGCAATGAAAATTAAGTATTACTCATTAACGACCACTACCTGAATTATAATTTCGATTATACTTTAATAATATGGTCTTTGTGTACAATGTTTTTATCCGTTATCTTTGAATTTTAATTTTTATGCCATTTTATACATCCAGTGATTTTAGGCGAAGCATTCTGCTAGTTCTAATTTTAGTAATATTTCTGCCCCGTTCGTTCTAACTCTTATGTTAATATTTCTGTTTATAATCATTTGGATGTTAGAGTATATTCTCTTATAAAGAAGAAATATATGTTATACTGATATATATTGCAAACAACACGAATCTCTGTTTAATTAGAGTAGGCAGTAAAATAATCTATAATCACCAATTTTTACAATAATCTTTAATAGAAAAATTTTTATTCACCTTTCTCTATAATCAACTACATTAATTAATTCTAGCATACATTCTTCCGATACTATTTCCAATTCAAATCCCAAAACTTATTAAATAGTGTTTTTCCACTGCGTTCTCCGTGCCACTATATCCTATAATTTATCTGCCTCAATTTAAACAATCTTTCTTCTGAAAGAAGTAAGTAGTATATAATTTTCCTGAATAAATGCATTTGCCGTAATTTTCTGATATTTGATTAGATTTAGCGATATTGGCGACATAAACAGGATTTAATTCTAGCATATTTAAGAAAAGAACATTGCCCACATAGGTATCCTATAACTAGAGTATACCTAAAATTTCAGGATATCGGAAAATCTAAAAACTAAAAACTTAAGGTGTTTCTTAATCTTGGTGATTTATCCATAAAAACCGTAAGATAGGATGAAATAAAAAACTTACATTAAAAAAAGATTTTGGATAATATTGAAAGTAAAATACTTTAAGATGACATCTTATTTCCATATAATGCCTTAACACCAATATTCGCTTAATTTGCTCAGAAAATTTTTTCATGTTGGCTTTAATAATTTGGAAGATATCCTTTATGAAAGGATGCATCGAATAAGAAAATGGTCTTATGTTTGAATATAAAATTTTTTACCAGCAACACCTGTGAGACACTTTACAATAGATTTTTTAGATTTAGCAAAAAATATCAGATTTCCACTGTTATCATAAATGGATTAATCATTTTAATTAATAAGTTATAAAACCGCAAAATATGAATAGATATCTAATTTTAAAAAGATATTTTTAAGCAAATTGAAAGCACAGCCATTTAAGAATTCCTACTGGGGTTAAGTATTATAATAATGAATTGATTAATCAACCCACTAATCAATAGATATTTGCGGGCTTATTATGCTTCTTAACTTTATTTCATGTAATAGAAAACCTCGTACAATAGAAAATTGTAGGTTTTTTGCAAACAAACAGTGTGGGAACTCTCAGGGTTTTTAAATGACCTGAATCTTTAGGTAAAGCTAGTGCGGAAGATTTTATATTGGCTTACAATCTAGAACAGTTAAACGAAATTTATCTTTTCTATCAGTTATTTCAGTTCTTTTTCAGATGGAATAACTTACACAACGCAACCATTATTCATGAAGTTAGAAAGTTAAAAACGATACATAAATCGATTTTGTCTAAATAAGAAATCAATAAGTGTTACAACATGATCAAAAAAGGTAAATAAGTACATTAGCAGAGAATCGAAAAGTTTAAAAGATGAACATATCGTTGAAAAATAGATATGCATTAAAAACCAGATGGGCTATTTATTTTAGTTTCAATTACATTGCCTGATGCAATCAAAGCAATCAATTGCAAACAATTGACCATTAAAAAACTCTTAGAATAACTTAAATAATGAATGTCTTACATCATGAATACGCAACGAATGCTTATAGAAATATATATGAAACAATAGAATATTTATCATACTGCAACAAATTACATAATCTCACAAACACTATGCAAAAAAATCATCTACTTCCAAATGGACTTTTTGTGGGTTTCTTTAACCTTCACTATCGTTGTTAATATAGATAGCATCTATAATTTTATTCGCTTTTGATTTTGTTTGTTAGGTATAGAAAACTTCTAATCGCATGAAAAACTTAAATTGCGAGAAGTACATCGAGATCTTTTTCTTATGCAAAGATGATCTGGCTGGGGTACCAGGATTCGAACCTGGGCATGGCGGGATCAAAACCCGCTGCCTTACCGCTTGGCTATACCCCACAATCTATACTCTAGCTGAAGCGATGGTACGGGAGGCGAGACTTGAACTCGCATACCTTGCGGTGCCAGAACCTAAATCTGGTGCGTCTACCAATTTCGCCACTCCCGCAAGGTTATGGTGTGGCTACGACGGGATTCGAACCCATGACCTCAGCATTATGAGTACTGCGCTCTAACCAGCTGAGCTACGTAGCCAACGTTACGGATGATCTTTATTCAATTCTTGAATGAATTATGCGGAGTTGATAAACTGCAGTCAACTTATTTTTTTATCGACTGGCGTTACCTAGAACCGGACATGGTCAATTTTTTAATCAGGGTAGCATGGTTATTTTTAGTGAGGCAAACTAGCAACTTCTTTTTTCGGAGTTCAACGCGGCATCACAGAAACTTATTAGTAAAGAATAACACAAATATAGTCGACTATATCCCTCACTATAAACCAATATGTATACTGCCTTCGTATAGCCAGAAGAAAATCAGTCATTTTTTAAAATTACTCCATCTCCACACAATTTAAGAGTCTTAAAAGAAGAGCTGGATACTGTAATAGAGCCTATCCTGGAAACATTTGGCAGTACTTGGAAAAAAGAAGAGCTCTTTAAAAATTTCTAAGTAGTGTTATTTTTTACCTTTTTGTAATCTCAAACTAATCACACTTGATAATAATGATTCATCTTACTATCTATGACTCCAGAGATAGTGTTCAGGAGGAAATTCTTGAAATTTGGTTGCAAACCCGAAATTAGGGCTTTTATTTCCAACGCGAAGCAAAAGTTTCCATGTTTATCATATCCCATATACAAAGAAATAATACCAATATGATCACGGCAAATTAAATTGGTATCTTTTTGCGTGTCATTAATAATAAAAGAAAATATCCATCGCAATTTATTCAAAAATTTTCGGCTTTTTTTCTGATACAGAAGCCTGAATCATCTCGAAATCAAAATCAATTTGAAACACATAACACTTATTTAACTATTTGCGAATAAGTTGATGCTTATAGATCTCACCATTTATTGCTAGCATATGCGTTTATGCCGCGTTGTATAAAAATTGAACGCCGCCATTTACGTAAAGAATAGATAGAACGGTCATGGACCATGTATACCTTTTAACATCTGCATAGGTCCCGGACTAATTAGGCGCAGAATGCCTCATTAAATAAAAGCATTAACTGTTTGCACAGTTCAATCTGATTGGTTTTCAGACCTATAGCACCAAAAAGATAGAGCACATAGATTTTTTTTCGTATTCAATCATTACATGTTTATATAACTAATATTCTTATAAAAACCTTCTGGCCTCGCAAAAATTAAAACCATTTTTAAAATGGAAAAAGCAAACAAACACCACTTAGCATCAAAGCACCTCCAAAAAAACGATTCTGTATCCTTATCGTTGTCGGCTCCTGAACGAAACGCTGTATACGGCTAGCACTAAAGGCGTATACATGCATCATGAGTGCATCGATGCTGACCATTGTAAATGTCATAAGAAAAAGTTGAGACCATAGGGTCGCTTTAGGATCAATAAATTGAGGCATCAGGCTTATCATAAACACAGTGACCCTTGCATTAGTAGCAGTAGTCATGAAACCTGCCATGAAGCGTTTAAGTTTCGTCAAAGGTGCAGCAACAGTACGGGATATAAAGGAAACGTGGGCAGGGATGATTGGCGGAGTACACCATGTTGAATAACCCGCATAAACTAACCAGGCTGCCCCCATACCCCTGATTACGATCAATACCTTAGGCGAAGACAAAATGATACCTGCACCTGAACCTACGGCTAGCACTATAAGCGCTAGCGCCATTTCTTGCCCAGCAATGATCAAACTAGTTTTACGCCAGCCTTGACTAAGTCCATAACTCATCGCCTGTATCGATCCGGGTCCTGGCGAAATGGCAGTAAAACAGGCAATCATCAAAAAAGCAGACCAATTAGTATAAGACATAGAGTTCCTTTCTCCAAGTAGATAAAATATATCTTATTATTAATAACTATCTGGAACGGCATTTATCATCAGCCTTATTGAATATCAAAATCAACCAAATTATTTTAGAGAACAACCGTATGAATTATTTTTATTTTTTACTGTAAGTAAATTATAATTTTCTACAAAAAAATCAATTAACAGACAAGCATTAGTCCACAGGTATCTATTACAGATGAATGAGACAGAACTCCCAATGGGGCATTAGGATATGCTAAGCTATGTGGAGCATAACCTGTTGGCAGATGAGTATTGATCGCAATGGAAAAGACAGACTGATACCAGTTAACGCACGGTATCGATACACGCTGATTATTGTAATTCTCAGATACCACATTATGGCAGTGAAGCATCCTATAATATTACTATTTTAGAGTTTTCATTCCAGGTAGTCTAAGGAAAATAGCCTTGATATGAGGCTATAATTATTAAACATTAAAAATGATATTATCATTTTTTGTGTAAAAAGACATGTAATAGAGATTTATATTTTTAAAAATAAAATTGTCCAAGCTATATAGCCCATAGGCATTTTTTTTAGACAGAAAGGTAACCTAGTATTTTCGATATATAAATATTAGAGTTGACGTGATGCAAAAAAAGCCTCTATCTCATCATAAATTCTTATGCACTGGAATTTTAGGATCCTTACTCTCTCAAGAGTAATTTTTTGCTGATAACATCAGTAGTTTGATAGCTCAATGCAAAATAGGTACAATAATAAATTGTTCAGTCTAAACACTGGTAAATGAATGCTAAACGATAAAGATCTTTCTAACTGGCAGATCTTCAGTCGCTTTTGGCCAATGATCTCACCTTTCAAGACAGGTCTAATAGCCGCGGCAATAGCCCTGATATTCAATGCCGCTACTGATACTTTTATGTTATCACTACTTAAACCTCTTCTAGATGACGGATTTGGTAAAACCAACAGCACTATTCTTGTCTGGATGCCGCTGGTGGTTATCGGCTTAATGGTTTTTCGTGGCATTACTGCCTTTATCTCTAGCTATTGCGTATCTTGGGTTTCCGGCAAGGTCGTGATGAATATGCGCTGCCGACTTTTTAAACACATGATGGATATGCCGGTATCTTTTTTTGATCAACAGTCCACCGGCACGCTGCTTTCCCGGATTACCTATGATTCAGAACAAGTGGCTTCATTGTCCTCCAGCGCGCTGATTACTGTCATTCGCGAAGGGGCGTCTATTATCGGTCTATTCGCTATGATGTTTTATTACAGCTGGCAGCTATCTCTGATCTTGGTAGTGATTGCACCTGTAGTATCTTTTGCCATTCGGCAAGTATCTAAACGATTTCGCCAGATAAGTAAAAAAATGCAAAATACCATGGGGCAAGTTACCACCAGCGCAGAGCAGATGCTAAAAGGACATAAAGAAGTGCTGATTTTTGGTGGCCAAAAAATAGAAAATGAGCGGTTTAACAACGTTAGTAATCGAATGCGTCAACACGGGATGAAAATGGTGTCTGCTTCTTCCGTCTCTGATCCGCTGATTCAGTTTATCGCTTCGCTTGCTTTAGCCTTTGTTTTGTATGCCGCTAGTTTCCCATCTGTAATGGAAACCCTAACTGCTGGTACCATAACCGTAGTATTTTCGTCCATGATCGCCCTGATGCGCCCGCTAAAATCCCTAACCAACGTCAACGCCCAATTCCAGCGAGGCATGGCCGCCTGTCAAACACTATTTTCCATTATTGATATGGAAACTGAAAAGGATGAAGGCACAGTGGAAGTTAAACGCGTTGAAGGAAAAATTACTTTAAATCACATCACTTTTTCTTATCCTGGAAAAACAACGCCGTCACTATATGATATAAGCCTGACAATTCCGGCTGGGCATACAGTGGCACTGGTCGGGCGCTCAGGATCCGGAAAATCAACAATCGCTAACCTGCTACCCCGTTTTTACGATATCCAACAGGGCCAAATCATGCTTGACGGTAACGATTTACGCACCTATAAGCTCGCTTCTTTGCGTAATCAGGTGGCCTTAGTTTCCCAAAACGTGCATTTATTTAACGATACTATTGCTAATAATATCACTTATGCCCACAAGACAACCTACTCACGTGAGCAGGTTGAAAACATAGCTCGTATGGCTTATGCCATGGATTTTATTGAGAAAATGGAAAAAGGACTAGATACAGTCATAGGCGAAAATGGCGTTTTGCTCTCTAGCGGTCAGCGTCAACGTATCGCAATCGCACGTGCGCTTCTACGCGATTGCCCTATCTTAATTCTTGATGAAGCCACTTCGGCACTTGATAGTGAATCCGAACGAGCAATCCAAAAAGCACTTGATGCGCTGAAAAAGAACAGAACCTCTTTGGTTATCGCTCATCGCCTATCTACCATCGAAAAAGCTGATGAAATTCTGGTGGTGGTGGAGGGCCGAATTGTTGAACGCGGTAATCATGAAGAACTAATATCTCGACGGGGGGTTTACGCTCAGCTTCATCGCTTACAGTTCGGTCAATGATTTCCCGCATCTGGTCAGGCGATTCCCCCCTATATCGGCTGCTTCTGCCATTTTCTTGTCTATATGGTCTCATTACAGCGCTTATTCGCTACGGCTATCGCAGAGGCTGGTGCAAGGTTCATCGTTTTCCGCTTCCGATTGTTGTAGTGGGTAATCTAACAGCTGGTGGTAACGGAAAAACACCGTTAGTACTATGGCTTGTAACGCAACTGCAACAGCATGGTTGGCAAGTCGGGGTCGTATCACGAGGCTACGGCGGTCACTCAACTTACTACCCATTATTGTTAGATTCCACCACAAGTAGCGAACAGTGTGGTGATGAACCGCTCTTAATCTGGAGGCGAACTGGCGCGCCGGTGGCGGTAGCGCCGCGGCGCGTCGATGCCGTGGCTGCGCTGCTACGCGCACAGACGACCTTGGATGTAGTAGTAACAGATGACGGCTTGCAACATTATGCGCTGTGGCGAGATATCGAATGGGTTGTCATAGATGGAAAACGTCGATTTGGCAACGGCTGGTGGCTTCCAGCCGGCCCTATGCGTGAAAGGTTAAAGCGTCTTCAGCAGGTACAGGCGGTTATTGTCAATGGCGGCGCCGCTCTCCCCGGTGAAATTCAGATGCAAATTAACGCTGGCGAAGCAGTTAATTTGCTAAGCGGGGAACGCCGATCCCTTACTAGCCTGACCCCGGTAGTTGCAATGGCTGGGATTGGCTATCCACCGAGTTTTTTTGCCACGGTGCGTGCAAGTGGCGTGACGGCAGCGCGTACCGTAGCATTTCAGGATCATCAAGCTTACCAGCAACAAATGCTGGACGCACTAGCATCGCCAGATGAACGATTGCTCATGACAGAAAAAGACGCAGTCAAATGCCTTTCCTTTGCTCGTGCCAATTGGTGGTATTTACCGGTTGATGCACATTTACCTGCCAGCGCAAAAAAGGATTTGCTAACTCCTGTTGAACAAGCTATCCGTCGCTATAAAAGGGCAGCGATACCTAACAACGCATTGATGCTTACACGAAATCCAATGCAAACAAATAAGCGGGGGTTAGGTTAACAGTTTTATTATTTCAACCTAGTTTTTATCGCAAACGAAATTATACGATTTCCTCTCGAGTCGATTATTTGCAATAAGAACGGCTGTTTTGGATTCTTAACTCAGTAATCTAATTAAGCGATCTTAAATGTTGCTATCATCTAATTTACCTGCACATCATAGTTATACGCAGACTCAGATAAAGAATCCCCAAAATACAGTATAAGAAAGTTATATATATCCCGTAAGTGCAGCTACTGAGAAGCTTAGATATTGGTAAAAACTACGTTTTCCAAGTATTAAGAACTTATCTACTTCTTAAGCGCCGATGTATAACGACGGCATGGTTACATTCATGGTATCTGATAATCGATAATATAGCTAATATTGCATACTAGATTCTCTGCAGGTCTAAAACCTTATATTATTTCTTAGAATATCATTCTTACAGAAATATTTTTAGTAAAGGCTGTCAAATAATGCTTCCATTTTTTGTGGCTCTAGATGATAATATCAGAGATATAGCTTTTGCATTACTAATGTACCTTAATGATTAAACAGAACAAATAATTTCGAGTTATATGTTATCCATTAACATATATGGTAAACACCACACACTATGTGTATCAGTACCATGATCGCTGAATTATATATTCGTCTTCACTAAAAAAGATTTTAAGATCATGTGAGTATCAATGCATCAATCATACTTTTCAGTATAATTAGACGTTTTATGCTAATGTTAAAGATTTTTTTCGTCCGCTGATTAGTAATCAATCTGGAAAATACAAAGTTTCATTTTCATCAGTTTTAAATTGGCCACAAATCAGTGTAGGAAGTCTTCAAAAAGACAAAACAAATATATTTTACCATCGGTAAGATTATTCTTATAATCCACCATATCAATATAGTGATATATATCAATCACTGCATTCAAAGAAAATTTTCGTCCTCTATTCAGAGGAATTACATTCCTCATTCAAGATGCCGTTAAACAAATATGTAATTTTTATCGTTTGCATTATTAATGCATTACAGAGTGATTTAAATTATTGCTTTTTCATATCAGGCGATCATTTAAAATATTACTTTATTCAATAAAATCTAATTATTAATAAATCCTTCGATAGGCGAAAATTATTGACTACAATGATTTTCGTCCTGTATACATTATTCTTATCCTTTGGATCTTTATCCTTATGCACTGATATGCTGTAATTCGGAGGAATTATGGATCATCGCTTACTAGAAATCGTTGTTTGCCCGATTTGTAACGGAAATCTTTATTATAATAAAAAACAAAAGGAACTAATTTGTAAATCGGATATGTTAGCTTATCCTTTACGTGACGGTATCCCTGTGTTGCTAGAAAGCGTAGCACGCGGCATTTCTATTAATGAGATTAACTCATGAATTTTATCGCTATAATCCCTGCCCGTTACGCCTCCAGACGCCTCCCCGGAAAACCACTAGTCGATATTAACGGTAAACCAATGATAATACGCGTAATGGAGCAAGCGCAAGCCTCTGGTGCCGATCGAATCATTGTTGCCACCGATCATCCAGGCGTAGCTGAGATAGTCGAGAAAGCCGGTGGGGAAGTATGCCTGAGTTGCTCTGATTACCAATCTGGAACTGAGAGGCTACAAAAAGTTATCGATCATTACGGGTTCCCTGATAATCAAATTGTTGTCAATGTGCAAGGAGACGAACCGCTTATTCCTCCTAGTATCATCCGGCAGGTGGCAGATAACTTGGCAAACGTCAATGCTAGTATGGCAACGTTAGCAGTGCCTATCACCAAAGCGATAGAGGCATTCAATCCTAATGCGGTCAAAGTCGTGATTGATGCACGCGGTTATGCACTATATTTTTCCCGTGCCACCATTCCATGGGATCGCGAAGGATTTGCCCATAGCCGCGAACATATCTCCAATAGCTTCTTGCTACGTCATATTGGTATTTATGCATATTATGCTAACTTTATTAGGCGCTATGTTAAGTGGCCAGCCAGTCCGCTGGAGAAAATAGAACTTCTCGAGCAACTGCGGGTCTTATGGTATGGCGAAAAAATTCATGTCGCAGAGGCAACTGTAGCACCGGGTATTAGCGTAGACACACTCGAAGAACTGGAACAGGTTCGTTTGTTGTTCTAGAATTTAAATTGACTCCCTTCCTCGTAATACAATTATAAAGAGCTATACACTTATCGATATAAATTTTATATCGATAAAAATTGTAAATTATTTAATTTATAACAACATGTTAAACGTACGTTTCTATGGTATGAAAGTCATCTTGAAAGCTACAAAGCAAGATATATTCCACAATATTTCTTAAATCATAACTATCTAATTCGTAACAGAATTTTATGACTTCTACTTTTTTACCTCAGATAGATAACGGCAATTGATTGCTCTGTTCCCACTTAATCCATGAAAGGACTGTTTCACAGTATATTGCTAATTTTCCATCGAAAAATTTTCACCTACAAAATTTATATAAGAGAAATCTACAGTATTTCTTTGAAGAACAAGTAGTTACAACACTCATACAAATTACATCAAAAAAAGCAGAAGGGCTTCCGTATAAATTTAATGAAAAAACAAAAATGCTTTATTAAAAATAATATAAAACACCATCTTTGAATAAATGCTAGATAAATATCAATTTTTATTGACACGGGTTTTATCCGCAAACGAAACTGGTTTGACAGTAAACTAGCTATAAACAATAAAAAAACAAAAACCACTATAGATACAGTAAGCCTGCCCATACTACCGCCATCGGAATACTCAGCCTACAACATTCTGAATACGAAAAATATGTTCTACATATCCTTCTTTATATATCTTTGAGGAAGATGCCTTTCATGATTATATAGCTTTGATTACTATAAAACTTAACTAATTAAAAATTTTGATATTTTAATGCAGAAATAATATTATTATTTATAATAATACACTTATTTTCACCTCATTTATAAAAATATGAAAGTTGATAAATACTTCTTAGCCTACACATTATTATATAATGTGTAGGAGATAATCTTTTGAGTTATTCCTAACGAATCTTATCCAGGCTATAGCCATTAAAAATCTATTTTTTTAAATTATTTTGATTACCGCCCAGATGCTAACTATCAACGATAAAGCCTACTTTCATGGTCTCCACTCCACTTTGAATAAAAATGCACACCTTTTTGCATTAAGATCAAACCGATTTTATTTCCCAAATAACAATGTATATTACTAAAGTCATCTAGGCTAACGGCTTCCTGATTTTCGGCATCTGATTTTTTAATAATCTGCTAACGCACCTATACCTCAATATTATTGCCTATAAAACAATCTGAAGAACAGATAATTTCATGATTCACCCTATTCCCCTACTAGATTGCTCTGATGCAATAACATTGCATTTGTTATGCAACACCGCTGCAAACCTTTCCATCTTACTTTATTCAAGATTTTAAAGTCGGCACTATCAATATAACTCAATGACTCATTTCATGAGTATGTTGGCTTTTTATACTATATTATAAATTATTCTTATCTTTTCTAGCAGAAATTTAGTGAATACTCTTGAAAATATAAAATGCTTTCTTTTCAGTTCAAAACCTGATTTAAAAAAAACCTTTAAGATCTTTGATAAAAAGAGTACACATATGTTTCATCATTAGGAATATCCTAATGACGATATCGATATAGTATGAACATACTCCGATGAATATGAGATCAAACGAAGTTTATTCTATTCCATATGAGCAATGGTCTAGGACAGATCCTGCTCTCTATTATTTAAAGTAGAACCCGTGCTACAGTAAATATCTGATTTAACAATCATCTAAAATTATATTTATTAAATAAAAACAACCATTTACTCGATAAGTAGTACTTTGATGCTTACCGAGAGAACATCAAAGTCTTGCCATGATTTTTACATAAGAAAAAACACAGACTATGACACCCCGTTACATGATCCCTAAAAATATCGAGTAAAAAATTTTAAGAAACTTCCTTTATATTTTACAAATTTATTTTTTAAAAAATGAGATAAGATAATCATGAACAAATAAAAATTAATTATACATTACATTTTTGAATGTTTTTATTTAGAAAAGATTCTTTATTTCTTGGTTTTTGCGTTCCTATTTCTATAACCAGTTTTGAGTTCATTTTCAAGATATTAGAGCGAATAAATTGATATACATTGAGTTGATTATTCACTTTATATTCTAGAAATCTTACATATCGCAGTATAATAAAGTAAAGTTCGGGATATACTCAGTATCCGCACAATCTTAATTCTCGGCCTTACTGTATCTTACAATTTAAATTCACATCACATTACCATTCCTGAAAGTTCAGAGTCTAATTTCCGATTATTTCCTGATAATGGCATCGTTTTCTAAATTGTCAAAACCTAGTCATCATCTTAGGTTAGGGTGCACGAACAATTACAAACTCCTGTACTATTGAATAACCTATTTTCTTACATTTTCCATGTCACTATATTATCCACTCAGATAGATTATCACTCTTATGAAATATTCATGCCTTCCGGGTTAGAGTTAACCAACATCAATGACTACTTATCCTCTTTCCAATTTCCAGCACTAATAATATTAATATCAGTCAAATCATATTTTACACAATTTTTTCTAATAAGAACTCTCGGCTTAACGTCTATAACAGCGCAAATATCTTTAATTCACAGTGGTCAAAATACCGACAGAAATTACGGATACAAATGAAATATCTGTTATTCTTCCGATATATTCCAGAACCCCCCGTAAAATTGAAAATCCTTTTCCAAAATTTTCCTGCATACGATTTTCACCACTCAATTAAGATCAAGCTAATTTTCGGCCATATTAACCATTTAAAAAGAAAAACGCCCCGCGGAAAAATAAAATCCACCAAAACAGCTAGAACTGCAAATATAATAAATTCAAATACCACCACATAATTCAAGATTTGCAATTGTAAAAAAACATTCTTTTCGTACAGTTAAATATGCTCTTTTATAATTTTATTCAGAGTCTGCATTCAATTAACCTTTTTGTTTTATTCACATCAACAAAACTCGTTGTATAAAAAATATCCGTAACTAATTAGCCTACCTTACATTGATTATCACCCTATTCATCTTTTTATCAGTATGGTAAAAAGATAGCTAACCCCTCTTCGTTTAACTTAATCTAAATATTATGATCGCACACACTGTTCCCCGATTGTTTTTCCATAATTACATAGATTAAAATTGCCGCTATTATGATCATAACCAGGTATGAGATATATTTACACAAATATAACTATATTTTTATATGATCTTATCGTAATTTTGTCATGAGTCATGTTTGTTAAATAGATACATTCTATATTTTTAAACACATTATAAAAAATTGATGTTTTTGACTGATTCTTTCAATGATAGATACAGGAGCGTGTTAACAAATAATTATTGCTATATTTAACAAATAATACTATATCGATAATCTGTATTCAAAAGAAATTTAGTTCAATTTTTTGTTATCGAGAAATCCAACTAGGAATAGACAAAACTAATCTCGATATACTTAAAGATCACACTAACGTAAATTTCGAATAAAATTTATTTTTAAAATACTAAAAGTATTTATCATTCTTTGAATGATTTTTTACATATACGCCATAAAAAGCACTAAGCAATTATTACTAGATATTATGCACTTATGAATCACATACAATCTGCTTTAGCGCATGTTTATAGATTTAGAAAATCTATGGCGCAATAGAAAAATTAACACTGTTTAGTGAATTTAATGTAATATCACATGATTGATATATTCTGCGTTTATAGATTCTCTTGAAATTAACAGCTGATGTAGTAAGAAAACAATACACTAAACTAATTAAAAAAATTTACATATCCATACATTAAATATCTTATATGTAAAATCATTTACTTTGTAAAATCATTAGAAATTCGTGACAAGATCATTAAATGAGTATCTAATCACTCCATAACCATCAAAAATTCAAGTCATAACCCATGATATTAACTAACTTAACCATCAGCGATAATTAATACCCCTCTTAACTTTTAAGAGCAACCTCTAGTAAAATAACACAATACACTCTACCAATGTTATTACATCAGAAATGAAAATCTAGATAACCTATAAAATCAGCTTTTCATATCACCTAAATCAAATGTTAAATAAATAAATTTTGATGATTTAAGATCAATATCTTGATCTACAGCACACTTGATACGCTTGCTTTTTCTTAATTTTAGTCACTTACACTTTTGTATTTATTATGAAAAATTTATTTGTTTAAAAAACTTATGGATTGATATAGATAAGAAATTTTATAGTCAGATCATGGTTAATCTATCAAAATCAAGTGAAGTGATAATTTTAATTTATATCAATTTTACTAGAATAAGATCAGAATATATTAATCTTTTTCATAATTCATTTTAAAACTTAGAGTATATTTAACTAAAATTTAACTTGTAAATTTATCAAAATCATAAAAATACACTTATGCCTTTCCATGCGTTTCTGAAAAGAAACATTATCAATAACAGAAATTAAAATTTTTAAGGAAATAAAGAACAAAGAATTAATCCATATTTATAAAATAAAAATGTTCATATTAAAATAAAAAATCTTTTAATAAAAAATCGATAGTCATTTATAGCATTAATTACATGTATATGTTTCTTACTTACAAAAATTTTTTATGTAATCCCGTTTTTCTATGTAACAAATAACCGCATGTACATATGATCCTATATATAAAATACTTTCATCAAAAACAATATCTATAAACCCATTATCATTAATTTATTTATTTTAATGATTATAAGATACTTTCATTGATTTTGATGAAATTATATTTTTTTGATAAAATAATTTAATTTATTGATAACTGTTTTATATACACATAACTGCTTTACATCTATCCCTTATTCAAGAGTATTAAAATATTTTACCATCTTTTCTAATCCTCATTTGTTAATATTTTTAGTAATACAAAGTTATCGGTTGTATCTAAATTTATTAAATTCAAAAACATAATGGATTAAACTAATATAAAACCATTTTATCTCATGACTTAGATTTGTAATTTAGATGTGTTCTTTTAAAATTAATTTTATAAAAGGTTGATCTTATATACCATCATTAAATAAAGCTGATGGAGTAAGATGTGATGCTATAATTACCCATTTTTGTAGTATCTACGAACAGTCTCTTTCTCTGAAAGAGAGTATTTATAATACTGAAAAATAATTGAGTCACGCATATAAATATTATAATTTATCGATTTAGCTATAGAAAAAACAGGGGGATGCTATTTTGAGTAACAACAACTATGCTTGCTTGAAAATAAGAAATAAACCAGTTAATATTATTTTATTCCTTCCTACATCCTACCCACCTCCAATGATTGGAGGGGGTAATAATTTCAGGAAGAGGAATATCCCACACCTCATCTGGCAGCAAATCTGCTAACTGTTGGCAGTCATGCGCCAGTCCAATCGGATAAAATCTTGTCTGTAGTTGCCAGTTTTTTAGCATGCGGTCATAAAATCCGCCGCCCATGCCAAGACGTCGTCCTTGCATATCAAAGGCTACCATCGGTATAAATAAGATATCTAGACCTGTTAGCGGCAATAACGTGGTGATATCCAGGCGAGGTTCTCGGATTCGAAATCGATTTAATACCAAAGACGTGGCAACACTATAGTGCATAAATAATAAATGACCATGGGTGAAGGGATGAAGCACCGGCAGATAAACCTGTTTACCGGTTCTCCATAAAGAATCAATCAACGGACGAGTATCCAACTCACCATCAAACGAAAGAAATATAGCCAAGGTGCTAGCACTCCGAATACGAGTGTCATTCATGACACGATTAGCGACACTCAAGGAAACTTGGGTACTTTCTTGTGGCGAAATCGATCGGCGCCGTTGGCGAATAGAATTACGCAACGATTGTCGAAAAAATAATTTATCCATTAAGGGGCCATGGCGCGAAGAGGATGAATCTTAACTAGCGGTTCACCGAACCACAAACTGCTACTCAACTTGGTTGTTCTTTCCCTAGTAAAAATCAACGTAACGTCGAAAATATTTTGATTTCTCGAAAAAACTAAGCATCCCCAGCACTTAAGAAGTGCTTATTTTATGTATAAATTTACATTCAATCCCATGGGTTTTTAACTAAAATCTTAAAAAATATAAATTTCAATCCGTAGGTATTAAGATGTTAATGGTATAAGTACCCCAACATCATTATTCAAACTGATTTTCAGAATGTTCAGTTATGCGACCCTGTTCGACAAGCGCCTGCTCAATTGTATGCTGTAATAAACGGATACGCTCTTCCATGTTAGCTGCATAATCCCGAGTTTTTAACCTTTCCTGCGCTAATTCATGACAAACGTTCAGGGAGACAATAAAAACAAGTTGTTCTATATTGATAACTCTAGTTCGATCTTTCAGATGTTGCAATCTCTGATTAAGATCTTTCGCCGCCTGATGCAGCGCTTCCTCTTGCTCCAGAGGGCAATTAATTCGTAATGTACGGCCAAAAATTTGAATCTCTACCGGTTGTGTAGGCATACTACTTTCCTGCATTTATTACCACTCCACTCCTTGCTAAACCGAGTAATGCTTAGCAGGCGTGAATTGACGCAATTATAATCTATCTATTATAAAAATAATAGATCATGCTGGTACAGCACCAACTTTTAATAATACATAATAAAAGTTGATTCAACAATAATTGATGACAGAAAACACAAAACAAAAATATATGCCTCTATTACAAATAGCTTATCGAATTTTTGTAAGGCTAGCGATAGCATAAATCGACGAAGATATGTATTGGCTGCTTCGGATCATACGGAACAGTGATTATAAGAAATTATTAATTGGAAGGTAATTGGTGCATCAATTAAGCAACAAGGAACTGGGTTTATTTAAATTCTCTCCTGGCTTACTATACAATTTGTCGAGATGAACTATTTTCTTCTTGATATAAAATTATTCATTAAGTTGCTTAGCAGATTCATGCTGCTTGATAGGGCAACAAAGTCAAATTATACATCATAACAAACAGAGCATGTAGTTCCCTCTCAATAGTTAATTAAATAATTGATTTTATTGTTAACATTTTATCATTTTCGTGTATAGTAAATCGTGAAATTTGGACTCTCTAAGCACGTAAAAAACAAAAAAGATTTGTTATTATAAAACATCTTATATCACGTTTTAGCAGAAGTTTTTCCATATAGATGAATTGACATGATGGGCTACAGGTGTATCATCTGGTATCAAATCACAAAATAAACAGCAGAAAAGGTGGAAAAGAAAATCTTTCTTAGTTAATAATCTACATGAAATCCTGACATAGACTGCTGGGATGTCAGTCAGAAGAAAATGAAAAGGTATAGTAATCCCTCCGTTAATCTAACTGCAACTACACTCTGTTTTCTTTACTCACACAGAGTTATATGCATATAGACAGGTGCGAGAAAATAAAGATAGAAGCATTTATTATGCCAAAAAATAAGGATCTACTCCCTTAATACTTAAATTATTTCTTCAGAAAGTTTTTTAAAAGACTAAAGAACAAACTTACGTAGATTAATTACCAATTTTTCTTATTTAAAAATACAAACTTCTTATATATAGTTTATCTAATGCAGAAAAGAAAATGCTGAAAGATGATCGAGTTTTTAACCAAAAATAAGTTACAATTTCTGAATTTATATATACCAAAAAAGCTCAGATATAGCATTAACTTTTAGTATTATTTATGCTGCCAGAGCGGCATATAGGCCACAGAACATTAAGGTTCAACCAGATATTTTATGAAATAAATTTCACCATATGAAAAGCATATGGAATCAAATCTGTAGGGTATCTACAAATTAATAAGATGAAAATGCTGCAAGCTATGTTAGCTAAATCATTTCTTCTATGTATATTCCGAGATGGATAGTAGATTTAATTTTAATTACAAAATTAAGAACATAGATTTTTTACTTCACTTAATTTTCATATATCAATTTTGTTATTAAGATTCAAAGTCTTAAAACTATATCATGAATATGGATTACTTAAGACAATCAAATTTAATTAGATAAGTATCAAACAATGAGAAAAATCAATCGTAAAATATAAAAGGATACAAATACTTACTTAAGTATATTTTGCTAAATAAAAACATAATAATCAATTGATGCAGATTAAGAAAACTAATCTTTGAATTTTTTAAAAAATGCTATGCAACTTAGGCAATAATAAAGATCATGACAAGTTTCTTTAATTGCTAGAAATGGGAATGCAGTACATCATAAATAGCAGCTGCTAGCATTTCTTATCATGATTATTTTATCCATCTAGATATCAATTCGGCTTCTACACACATCGATCCGAAATTAATTTTCTAAAAAACTGACTTTGCGTCGACGTCTTGCGTAAAACCTTAGGAATCGAGTATTTTAATCAGGCTGAAGGCGTAATAAATTATAGCATCAATAAAACATTCTACCTCTCTTAAGAATTTCTAGAAAAATGATACGAAGATTAATAGTTTTTAGATATAATTCGTATCAATCAATAGAATTGATTGTATTCGATTTAAACAAGCTAGGTTGCTCATTTGATTAAGATCAAGGGGCGAATGAATCCATTCGTTATAGTATATCTTTTAAGCAAAGATTTAATATATACACTTCTGGAACCTGAACCTATTACTTTCTATAGAAAGCAAACGGCAACAGAGTGTTATAAAATTTTATCGAACCCTACACAAGGTGTGGTTTGATCATCTCGTGTTGATAGACTCCAACTATAAAATCAAAACTACGTCAGAAAGCAGCTTCCTAATTAAAGAAAAATTCTATACTAGGAATAAAGCATTGTTTTTTCACATTATTCGCGTGCCTTATTCATAACAATTCGCGTATCTTATCTCCTAAGTTATACAGCCACTTTGATGCAGTATTGAGGATATACGTGCAAAAAAAGCGATACGCCATATTATATATAATCCAATCTTCATAGACACCTTGCATGATAAGGATAAACATCAAGATACTCATCGCCGAATAGACATATTTATAATTCTTTTTACATGGCCACGTATCATAGTTGGAAACTAGATGTGCATATCATAGTAATTTTTACTCAGCAAAAGTGTACTCGGATATTTCTAAGCCTGATATTATGTTGATCTTAAACCCTATCAAAATGGTTTTTTATATTTTCAGTCTAGTAACATATTGACATAACGCCTACCATGTATATCAGAATCCGAAATCGAAAATGAGATCACAATATAATCACCGCAAGAAAAGAAAATCTCACTGAATTGGTTGTCAAATAAACCAAAAAATTTAAGCCATCATGACAATGGGATGTTAAAAAAATGAGTATTACTATTATCGGTGGTGGCATGATCGGGGCAACACTAGCGCTAGCACTTTCATATCTGAGCCGTGGCACGATACAAATCGATCTGGTCGAGGCACAAAGGCCAGAAAGTTATACGCATCCCGGATTCGACGCCCGCGCTATCGCGCTAGCACAGGGGACTTGTCGTGAGCTTAGCGCCATTGGAGTTTGGCCGGAGATGGAATCCTATTCCACTGCAATTACAAGGGTAGCGATAAGCGAAAAAAGGTATTTAGGTACAGTTCATATTAAATCCAACGACTATCAATTGCCGGCGCTAGGTTATGTTATGGAACTAAATACGTCGGGAAAATGCTTATTTAGCATGTTACGTAAAGCTCCCGGAGTATGGCTGCATTGTCCAGCGACGTTAAAGCATATCAGGCGCGAGAAGGCAGGAATCGTCATTACCCTTAATAACGGTACGGAGCTCAACGCACAGTTAGCAGTGGCGGCAGATGGATCTAACTCATCTTTGGCAAAGCAATGTGGCATTTACTGGAATCAGAGAGATTATCAGCAAATCGCGGTAATTTCCAATATTACCCCTGAATTATCTCATGACGGTGAGGCTTTCGAGCAGTTTACCCCTGATGGCCCCCTGGCGTTGTTACCTATATCAGCTGCTAGAAATGCAGTAATTTGGTGTCTCCCAGCCACGCGTCAGAATGAAATTTTAAGTTGGGATGAAGGACAATTTTGCCGAGCACTACAGGAGGTGTTTGGCTGGCGTCTCGGCCATATTATCGCTGCTGGCTCACGTCAATGTTATCCGCTTCAACTGCGGACGGCATCGCGACATATTAGCCATAGACTCGCGCTCGTAGGTAATGCAGCACAAACTCTGCATCCTATTGCTGGACAAGGATTTAACCTTGGTTTACGTGATGTAATAACCCTAGCGGAAACCTTATCGCACGCCTCTTTGCAAGGCGAAGATATTGGCGATTATAGCGTTCTTTCGCGCTACCAGCGGCGTCGACAGCCGGATCAGGCTTGGACCATTGATATCACTGATGGGCTTATTCATCTGTTCAGCAATCGATTTTTACCGTTAGTGGCAGCCCGCAATCTTGGATTGCTAGCTATAGCCCATATTCCATCGCTTCGCGATGCGCTGGTGCGCAAAACACTAGGCTGGGTAACCCGATGACCACATACAACAAACTCAGTATGTGTATCGATATATTTATCGAGATTCCTGTGATTAATTTTATAATATGATTTCAAGCACCCCGTAGCGGGTGAGGATAGTCACCAACTCAATACATAAAATTAATCTTTTCTAACATCCTATCCATATGATTTTTATCAAAAATAAAAATGGAAATGAATTTCAGAAAAGCTAAATGAAGGGATGATTATGTTTGCACGTTTCCAGACGCTCGTTCAGAAAGCATGCGTATATTCTTGTTTTTATAATTATTTAACTTAAAATAATACATATAGACTTATATTAATTATAAGTAAAACCAAAGTTTGAATCCTCTTTCAGATATTGACTTGACAAAAACGGATAGCATTCAGCATCTCACAGAGATGTATCTAATTGAATCAAATACATATAGATCGTGTTAATTCTGATATATTTTATATAAGAAAACTAACATTATTAAAAAATTGAGCGTTTCCTATCATTAAACTAATAGGGGAAAATATCCCATCGGGTACATATATGAATTAAACGCCCATGAAAGATTCTAGCTTATCCAGCTATATCATGATGTTTAGTAAAACTAAATAATTACCAATAAATGAACATATGTAAATTTCTTAACTGAAATAAAAAATAGATGATATTCATATCAGTAAAATTTGTGGATTAATAAAACGATTATAAATTATGACTAGATAGATAAAAAACAAAAAATCGATTTAAGAATCAATCCTTTCAAGACTTAATTATCAGATTAATAATAATATCTAAAAAATACAGTAGAACACTAGATACTCTGATAAACAGTTAGGTTGTGATTTAAATTTATTGCTTAGGTATGGATGCTAGATTTTTAAAATCTATTATGCAAAAATTGCTATTTCACTACCCTTATGATAGTAAATCCGATGAAGTTCTATATAATAGTCATTGTGGATGAAAACGCTCAACGCTATATCTGTAAGCATTGTTAGAAAACGTTAAATCATCCTTTTATTATCAAGAATCTAAAGAAATCTAAGCACGAAAGACTATTCTCAATATGGCAATTCTTGGATCATGGGACAAGGAAACTATACAGCTCTATATTGTGTATTTACCTGAATACTATTCAGTATTCAATTAAAAATTATAAAAAAAGAAGCTTACGGATAGCATATCGTCACACGCCAAGTCATTATTTAATCTGAAACATACGTTTAATAGCCTAAGACTGCCAGATCCTAGTAAAAAAACTGCAACTCTTTTTTTGGACAAGAAAAAAACAGCGCCAGAGAAATCATTAATACCACATCCTAAATAACCATCGACACATTTATAAAATCCTGTAAAACCTCAGAATATTACCTAATAATAACTAAAAAACACCTTTATCAGAAAGCATATGGCATAAATTTAATCTATATTCACATCAAAAATATCATTTATAAAATAATTAATTTTCAAAATAAACACAATGCATGACAAGATAATTAACTGGTGTAAGAGGGGTTACCATTAGTAATAAATCCAATCAAAACTAACATTTACAATGAAATTCGTGGTATTACGTTTACTTCTTGCTATTATTGATACTAGATCATCAAATTTTAAGTCATGAAAAAACAGTAGCCATGATATGCAATCATAGCTTTAAAATAATATTTAAGATGTTATCTATCCACCAAGAAACGGAACCCCCCCGACAAGAAGTGCTAAAACTTGGCTAACTGGATCAACTATATTTCTAAATACTCTGACACTGATATCTAAATATCGTTCTAGAATATTATAATAACAAGATTAAAAATATAGATATCAATGATATAAACATTTTAATCTCCTAGTTATATCGTCACTCAGTATTTTTTAAAATATTTAAATTCAGCGTGATGTGGTAAACAATTATAAATAAGATAAAACGTACATAACAAGAGTATACATGTGTTTTCTTAGCACACACCTAGTAATGTACAAGCATCATCATCCGTTCACTCGGCTTTACTAAAACTTATCTTTTTATTATTGAAGTAATATACAACTTAGATAGTAACAAAGATTAATTTCTGCAAATTAGCCAGATCTTTTTTCGATCAATCCCGAGAATTACCTGGGGTAATATGTTGCTTCACAATATGTCTTATACTGATGGCAACCCGCCAAGTGGATATGTTGAAATTATGCTAAAAACAATAGCAAAGATCACAATTAATATTGTTGATATCTATGTGTATCAAAAAGGAATAATAATCAATGCAACAAGCATTTGATATAGTTATCAACGGTGCCGGGATAACCGGCCTGGCGCTAGCCTGCGGCCTGCAGGGAAGCGGACTGCGTGTAGCGATAATCGAAGGCCATATACCAGAACCAATTTCTCTAAACAAACAACCAGCTTTGCGGGTTTCCGCAATTAACATCGCCAGCCGACGTTTTTTGCAATATTTGCAGGTCTGGGAGAACATCGCCACACAGTGCGCCAATCCTTTTCGAGGGATACAAGTCTGGGAGCGAGACAGTTTCGGGCGTATTGCTTTCGATAGTTCTGAGTTTGGATATCCTGAGCTCGGGCATATCATTGATAATAAAGCTATTCATCAGGGGTTATGGTACCGTGCAAACCAGATAGCCGAAGTGACACTAATTTCTTCTACCACGTTACGCCAGGTGGTATGGGAGAAAAATAAAGTATTTGTTACACTTGATAACAATCGAATACTAACTGCCAAGCTTGTAGTAGCGGCAGATGGCGCCGGCTCCTGGCTGCGGACCCATGCTTTTATTCCGTTAACTTTTTGGGACTATCAACATCATGCGCTAGTGGCTCTCGTCCGTACCATGCAACCTCATGGCAATATTGCCCATCAGGCGTTTCATAGTGATGGCATCCTGGCGTTTTTACCGCTAAGCGATCCTCATTTAAGCTCTATTGTCTGGTCTCTGCCGCCATTGATGGCACAATATCGACTAAATATATCTGCTAAGACCTTCAACGCCGAAGTAGCAATGAATTTCAGCCTAACGTTAGGGTTATGCGAACTGAAAAGCGAACGAAAAACATTCCCGCTCGCCGTCCGTTTTGCGCGTAATTTTGCCGCCCATCGCTTAGTACTAATAGGCGATGCCGCTCATACCTTTCACCCCCTAGCGGGGCAAGGTCTCAACTTGGGATTAATGGATGTTGTAGAATTGTTAGGAGAAATACAGCGCTTACAAAAAACTGACCGGGATATTGGACATTATCCCTACCTACGACGCTACGAACAAAATCGCAAACAGAGTGCTGCACTTATGCTAGCAAGCATGCAAGGGTTTCTTGAGCTTTTCGCTGGCCAACACCCGCTGAAAAAATGGGTTCGCGCCGCAGGGTTAAGACTGGCAGATACGCTTCCTGGCGTTAAAGCTCACCTTATTAAGCAGGCGATAGGGTTGAACGATTTACCAGACTGGCTTTCGAAATTACCTTGAAGTGAATTGTTCTGATTTTCACGCCACTTTTCTTCAGTTAATAATTAAAATTATGGTTTCCATCATAGTTTAACGATAGATTCTTCCTAAAACCATCCTAAAATATGTAAGTGCATTACATTCTATATATTGAATAGGAATATCTATATCTCACTCTATTCCCATTTTTCTACAAGTTTTCTGCATAAATTTAAACTGTTGCTAATCTTATTAAACAAGGTTAAAGAACGATAAAAACTATCGAGCACCGAACAGATATTTCAGTGCCCCCCGGCAAAATCGCAAAAAAAATACCGGTAGATCTAAGTTTCTTAATATTGATAATGCCTTGATGCCCGGGAAAAATCAGAAGATTTTTCTACGTGTGTTATCTGTATCAAGGGTTTTATCTTCACAAAAGTCGTCTGATTCTCCATGGCCATAAAAATACATTCTTTTCCTGCTTAATTTAATATTGTACGGTTTTACGATATCATGCTAATGCGTTTTCATAAACGCATCCCTAAATTCCATGACTTTATCATAATTCAGGCAAATTAAAGTGATCGTAATGATTTTATTGAGTATAACTCGAAAACCGATTTTTCGCCGTCGTGATTATGTCTAATAATAATTACTGACGCCATTGAACTGGTTAAAGTACACGATAAACAAGTATCTAGACAATTTTCCTCGGATATGAAAATGAACGTTTTATATAAATCTTATCGTAGTAATATGATTAGATTTAGGATATTACAACACTTTCCAAGATCTTAAACCTGGAAAAAGTTGTTTTCAGTTCTATCATTTTAAGGTGATGTTATTATAGAACTCGCTTTGATTTTTTCTGTTATGCTTGATTATAAAGTAATACGATTTCATGGTTATATAATAATCATGAATATACTAAATATTTCATTGCTTATTATAAGTGAAGTGGTTATTAGTAAAATACTTAATATCTCTTTATGATTAAAAATTATATAAAGTATGTGTCATTGCACTATTTAATGGCAACAGCTACAAAATTGTAGCTGTTAATTTAAAAAGAATCATATATCAGACATGTAATGCAGTGTTAACTATCCGAAGTAAGACAGATAGCAGCAAAACTCTAATCCAGATCCATCTCTACGCGGATCTGTTTGACCCAACCGTCAACACGCTCTGCAGTAAGATCTGGCTGACGGTCTTCATCAATGGCAAGACCAACTAGGTATTTATCATCGACTATTCCCTTTGACTCTTCAAAATAATAACCGGCAATAGGCCAGTAGCCAACTAATTTGGCGCCATTAATTTCAATTATATCTCGTAGGATACCCATTGCGTCGCAGAAATACTCCGCGTAATCTTCCTGATCGCCACAACCGAACAAAGCAACAATCTTACCGCTAAAATCGACCTTTTTCAACGTAGGAAAAAAATCATCCCAGTCGCACTGCGCCTCCCCATAATACCAAGTCGGAATACCCAGAAGAAGCAAATCATAGTGTTCCATATCTGCCTTCCCACTTTTGGCGATATCAAAAATATCGGATACATCACTACCAAGTTGCTTTTGAATCATTTTAGCAATATTTTCGGTGTTGCCAGTATCACTACCAAAAAAAATACCTACATTTGCCATGAATACCAAAACCTCATCAATATTAATTGATATACTTAATAGTTAGCCTTAAGCTTATAAGAACAAGAATAGCAAATTCTCACTTAATGAAATACTTATCTGAAGGGAATTGTTGCTCAAATTCGTCTTTAGCTATTAATCAATGCCATTGCGCCATTATTGACGCGGTTCTAATGATACCGATCTCTATTGATACCAATAATGGTGCGATAACGTTAATGATATTAATCCCTCAATCAGCGTGCACGCTGGCGCGTCACCTCTCTCTCATACCAATAAATATCTACACATTTTTACATAGATATTTATACATTTATTACGATAACCACCATTACTTTAAAGTGAAATTTCAATAAAGGTATCGGCAAGATGGATGCCCGCTTTAAATATCGAAATCAACCTATTATATATAATATATTCTACTCTGAAATGCTTTCAATCTATCGACCAAAAATCTAGTCAACACATAGAAATCTACCTTTGTTACAACCGAAGTCCCAATGTGGTTATTTCAATGCTGAAAGGATTAGTTGCAGCAAGGTAAAAATTTATTATTACGCGATTTGAATGGCATCTAGCATTCCTAACAGACCAATTCAGTTAAGATTCTTTACCATGCGGCATAGCTTATAGCCGACCGGCATATCACATAGTCAAGAAAAACTCAAATAGCAACAAAAAAACGTTTTGAACCAAATATCATCGTTTCAACTACTAGACTCCGGATAAGACGCTTTCTTTTTCAAATATCCTGATGGCCAATCAAATATTTTTTTCATATAGTGCTGTAATGTTTATGATTCTTCCAAAAGGTTCTTAATATTACAACCCCTCTTCGCAGTAAAATCAGCAGCTTAATTTTATTTTTCATACAAATATCATATGACTACTGCCTCTATCGTGACACTGTCAACTAAGACTGTTCTTATTTTTCAGTGAGTCTAATTTATAAAATTCGGAAAAAATCTATATTTCAGTCATATATTAAGTATAAAAAAGAAGAAAATTAATTTCCTGTCTCTACAGGAAGGCGCTGTAAGATAACATGACACAAAAACTCTGTATTTGTAGAAACCATTGCGCCTACCGGATTTTTCATTCGTCTTCACCAAAACGAAGTCTAAGCTATAATAATTTAACAAATAAATTTACCGCATGTTAACCTTGTTTATTCTGATATAAAATAATTTCACCCCTAAAACCAGATCAAAAACAATAATAACGATATGATCTGACGATCATTTAAAAGTTAAAATTTTTCAACAAAACTGAACTGCAGTATAAAAGCAAGATTGTAATGTATATTTATACGTTTCGCGCATCTAGCTTTCAGCTATCCTGAAATTTTTCGTCAGGTTGTGTGTAGAAACAACATTCTAAAACTTATAAAATAAAATATAATGACATCCGAAAAACCTAGTCTTGGAATGGAAATATCAAACATATTAACAACCAAACTATCAACATAAAACACAACCATCCTAATAACAAACATATAGACAGTTTTTAAGTGTGTTACAATAGATTATTCAGCTTCGTCGAAAACATGTTTTTATTAAAAAAAAACAACAGAGAACTACGATGATAATTAGGTTGAGTAACAGCATAACTCTATTGTCAACCTCAAATCGATTTCTTTAAAAAATTTAAACATATACACGTTCTTCTAGGAAATTTTTCTGACTATTGCAGGGTCTAAAGAAACGGCAAAGAACTGCATCTGAATTTTGCATGTTTCAATTTTCTTAAAGCGCGATAAGATTCTCTCTCCGTTTTTTACTAATGGTATTGGATATCAATACATCCCTGTTAATGAGAAAACGCAATCTCAACTATCGCTATCTAAGTCAGTTCTTATAAAGAATAAATTAAATTCAAAAATCAATTTTAAATATCAGTAATATCATCAACACTGATAGGAAATCCGTACGCATTTTTCTGTTATTCTTGTTTATTTTGGCTTAACCAGTCTAAATATGAGTAATGAAGTATCATTGATCTTCATGTCATCTTTTCCATTTATACTCAAAATAACTGCACGCATTACATGAAAGATTATTTATAATTTTATTAAATATCATGATGGCATCTTTTTATTCTATATACAGTATCCCTGTTAATTTTGAATAAACTGGAACCATTTCTTAGCACTTAACTTGCATTTGCTAAATCTCTACATCATAGTCGATAATATACAACTGCTTCTATTCTATATTAGATACTCTATATTAGAAATATCATCCATCATGTCAAAATATTCAGCCTCTGAAATAGATGCTTTGTTAGTATTGTACCTCAATCGATTCTCGCAGATTACACTGTTGAAACAGCGGTATAACCAGTAAATTAACCATCTGTATTAACCAACCGCCTGCTTTTTTAATTCATAAACACTAGCATCTGTATGCATCCCTTTCAGATAATCTGAGTTGGAATGATTGAAATGAAACTGTAAGTAAAATCCATCAGGTCATAAATAAGAAAAGCATCCTTCGTGCTTGCTGAAGCAAATCCGTTAACATATAAGAATCATAATCCTGAATTCAAGCTTGCTGAAACTCATTCTTTTCTTTTCAAAGAACATCACAGTTTCAGTAAAAATCAAATTGATTGCTTCGAATTAGCTAAATCTTTCATCGATAAAATTAGAAGGATTATCAGATAAAATATATAGTTAAACTAACCTCTTATATTGGCGATCAAAATAAGCATCAATCTTGCTAATATATAAGTTGAAATTATCCTAAAAATAATAAGGGATGCCTGTATAATATTATATATATTTATATCATTAAACATTAAAATATTTTTTAAGAGGTTAAAGTTTTTCCTCTACTAATTTTTATCGATCTGGTAATAACTATAAAGTGTTTAATAAAGAAGATAAAGAACTGCTGAATTACTCTTTTTCTTTAGGAAAAACATTTAAGCAGTAAAAATCTCAACATCTACACTTCCTAATTTTCCAAAAGATCTATTATATATGCTGATTTTATTAGCCGTAATCGCCACACTATAACCGGCTAAATAGTTACGTACCTAAAGAGAAAGCTAGAGATATGCTGCATTTTTATTTAAAAAAACAGGTAAACACCAGTGCTTTATTCTAGTTCTAGTAATGATAATCAACACAAAGGTCTCGCGAAAACTGACCGCACATATTAAAAATTGATTGTATGAGGCACATCGGCATTATGCACCGATGAGATCGCGCAATAGTAGATAGATAAATACTGCGCTCGGCAATAATGTGCAGCATTACTCTTTTACTTTGCCAAAATTTACTGTCAGACAGAGAAAGTTTCTAGTTACTCTCTCTTGGGGGAAATAATTGATAGAAAATAGAAAATTTAACAGTACTTATTGCTACATGGGTTTATAACACCCTGACAACCTGCAATCGAAAGCGTCAGAAAATTATACCAACATGCCAATTACCAGCTAAGCGGTGATGATAAAAAACTGTACTCAAGTGAGTTACTCCTCCTCCGACTGATTTAGGTTGAAAATAGAGAATTAGATGCTCGTCTCGACGCCTATTATGGTAAAAAACTACTGCACATATGCTGGAAGGCGTTAGGATAAATTATCATCTTGATTATAAGGATCCTCTAGTAGGCACAAACCCCTCCTTACACGAACTATCGAAAATTCTACCAACTGCAACAGATGATCTTCCTAACAGCATTACCGCACCCTTTTAATTGGCAATTCTTTTAAAATCTCGTACTCAGTACTTACTTTGTTTTTATAGACACAATATACATGGGAAGTTTTAGGTTTTACTCACCGAGTTTTACGTTATCAACTCAAGCTTAAAAAATAATCAGAGCGTTTTTTCGGAATGTATAGAATTGATTATATATCGATTCTATACACATAATTTTGAAAAACATGGAAAATCTACATTTGGATAAAATTGTTGCCGAGATTATAAACGGAATCTGCAGGGCGAGCTATATTACCTGTTATTAAGGTAATATCCTTACAAATTGATATAAGAGTATTAAATTTTCATAAAGCTATCATTTAAGATAAAAAAGTAGAATAAATTTTCGCTAACCAGCTTGTCAATAAAATCTAAGCACATAGGTAGCCAATTAAATTCCAAATCTGAATTCAATTTCAATTTAAACCTTTTATAAAGAATAATATTTTCTTGTAATCCTTGTTGTGAAACAATAGCTTTCTACTTCTAACGTCAGCTATTTTATAGAAGGACTATCTTAGATGCATACTGTCGGAAATTCCTTTCTATGGGGCAGCTTCTCTGTTATCGTGATCATTTTACTGGCCGTAGATTTACTGATACAAGGGCATGCGAACGATAAAAAACCACTTTCGATAAAAATAGCAATCCTGTGGTCGCTGTTATGGTTTCTGCTAGCTCTTCTATTCAACGCTCTATTGTGGTTTTATTTACTAAATACAAAAAACTGTGCAATAGCCAATACCCAAGCGATTACGTTCTTCACCGTCTATCTGCTAGAAAAGATGCTAGCAGTCGATAATGTATTTATCTGGTTGATTATTTTTAGATATTTTTCCATACCACTCACACTGCAACGCCATTTGTTAAGCTGGGGCATACTAGGCGCTATTGGACTACGAAGCATCATAGTATGCACCGGCAGTTGGATTATCAGCGAATTTCAGTGGTTACTCTATGTATTCGGGGCGTTTTTGTTATTCACCGGAATTAAAATTCTGCTTCCAGGTAATGACAGACAGGATATAGTGAACCGTCCGCTGCTCCAATGGCTTTATCGCAAACTACGAGTAACTACTAACCTGCACGGTAATCGCTTTTTTATTCGCCGCGCCGGTCTACTATGCACAACTCCGCTGCTTCTAGCACTGATTATGATAGAGTGCAGCGATATTATTTTCTCTCTCGACAGCATCCCGGCGATTTTTTCCGTGACTACCGATCCGTTTATCGTGCTAACTTCAAATTTATTTGCAATCCTTGGATTGCGAGCTATGTATTTTCTTTTAGCCAATGTAGCTAACCGTTTTTCACTTCTAAAATATGGAATAGCGGTAATTTTTATGTTTATCGGTATCAAAATGCTTTTTATCGATATAATTCATATTCCGGCAGTCGTCTCACTCGCTATGGTAGTAGCTACGCTAACGATCACATTGCTGGTAAGCTCCTGGGTTAATCATCATCACTAGCAACGTCGTATCAAACATGTTTATTACACAGAAAAACACAGCGATACAAGTTCGAAACACGTTTAAAACCGATTCGCATCTTCCTTATAAATCTTAGCTGACACGGAGTCAGGAATCTTATTTTTAAGCATTCATCTGCAACGAATATACTTTTATATCTATGATACATCTATTAAATTACCCCAAAGCAATGTGTAGATAGGATAATCATCTAAACGCTATCAGTTATTATTTCTGCTGTAAAATAAAGGAATAATGATTTGTATTCTATATTAAAAATAAAATACTAAATTTTTATCTATTTGTTTTTTTGATTACACAAAACATAATTTATCTTATATATTTTTGAATTAAAAGAAATACACCGACATGATAGAAATCATTAAAACCATGAACCAAATTCAACATCATTTTACATGATAAATTTATGGATTATAAATAATATTTATTCCTGCTAAGAAAAAATACATTAAGAATATGATTTGATTAAATTTACGTATCCAATTAAACGCCTAATGTTTAAATCATTTTCTTTTAAAAAATAAAATACAATGAGAAGTCACTGTATCTATTATTATTCTCCACATTACTAAAAATTACATTTTCACTTTTCACAAAACCGACTTTTCTCTAATTTTTTTGGTTGTCATGGTTTATTAAATTCAGAAAACCACTATGTGCCAGTGCTACTATTTAGCGATAAATCAATAAAAATAATTTCATGCAGAAAAATACACAATATATCTGTAAAATAAGAGCTATCTTAATGCTCTGTGTTTATAGATATCATACTGTAAGCGTATCTATACTAAATGTTTGAAGGTTATTCCTATCAATATTCACAATAAATAATTCTACTATTTTTTGCATTTTTGTTCTAACATTCATTATTTTGTTTCGCTCCCGAATAGCACTTAATTTAGATAAGGAAAGGAAAGTTCCTATCAGTTTAAAAAGAAAATTAAGATTACCCTGATCTATAAAAGGCTTTATACCTATTTTGCATCATTACAAGCTGTCGTGATGGCCATATCTACGTAATGAACCAGTTGACAAAAGCATGCACGAAAAACCCTCTCTTTTCGTATAAGTAAAAGCTTATTAAGCCAATCATATCATCAGAGAACTAAGCTGCTTTAATAGCTTGATTTCACTGAATCAATGGATACTGAAAATTTTACTTTACTCTGAACAAAAAATATTGAAAAGAAATGATAAATTTTACAAGATAATTATCTAAAGGATTAATTTATTCAACAAATTTTGCATAGATGAAAATATTCCTGAGTTCTGCACTTCCTAAAAACTCAGTCAGCATTATGGACCAACGATTCTAGCCTCTAGAATCGTAATGCTGTTCAATACACTTTCTGAATATCGAGGATCACATGAAATATCTGCTTTTATCTTCATTGAATCGAAACCCATATCATATCTACATGGGCTTATGCTATTACGTAAAAATAAAAACATAAAATAGAATGCAATATATTATCATATGGTTACAATATTTTAACCATATGATATCTAGATCTATATGATGAACTTACACTCTGATAAACCTTATCGATACTTCCAAGTTATAAGGGAAGATGGAGCAGAAGCTACTCTTCAAGCGCATGTCTCCTCCCTATTTCAGCATAAAAATAGCCATAGCGCTTCTTATAATTAAAAAGAATAATATTCTGCACTTAAGTACGTGGTAGCAACGAAGATCCTGTGTACACTCTAATTTTAGACAGCAGTGCTATGGAAAAGAATCGTAAATATTTTACTGTATATCATGCCTAGAACAAATTATATGCCATCACTCTAGAATAAGATCGACAAGGAAAAACTCATGGAATATTTTAGATTTTACTTTAAATTGATAAAGACGATAGGATCCCTATTTATATTAAATCTCGCTTCCTTTTCGGCGGCACAGGCGGATCAGTTGGCAGATATTCAACGTGCTGGGGTAGTGCGCGTTGCCACGTTTGACACTAATCCGCCTTTTAGTTCTATTGATGCCAAATCTCATCGTGTTGTAGGATATGATGTGGATTTTGCTCGCTCAATCGCCGATGCGTTAGGAGTGAAACTAACGCTGATTCTCACCAATCCCGCTAATCGAATACCTTTGCTGCAGTCCGGTAAGGTTGATCTGATTATTGCAGACATTACGATTACGCCTGAAAGAGCAAAAGTAATTAATTTTTCGAGGCCGTATTTTGTTACTGGCCAGCAATTTTTAGTTCCTGCTACGTCATCAGATGACTTAAATGAATATGCATCAGCACGCATCGGAGCCGTGAAAGGGACAACCGGAGAACAAACAGTGCATCACCGTTTTCCTAAGGCCCGTATACTGGCCTACGACGATATTCCATTGGCACTTTCAGCACTGCGCAATGGCAATGTAAAAGCCATTACTCAGGATGGAACCATCCTGAGCGGCCTGCTGGCCAGCTCCCCAGATAAATCAAATTTTAAAATTTTACCAGAACTTTTAAGCAAGGAACAAATTGGCATTGGCGTTAAAAAAGGGGAAAATACGTTGCTGCATGCAATTAATCAAAAACAGATCGCACTTGAACATAGCGGCGAAGCCGAACGAATTTATAATAAGTGGTTTGGATCACAATTTCTTATTTCTCAGCCACGCTCGTTCAGCATGATCTACCGTTAACAGGCGGGGGGGTATCCATAGTGCAATCATTATATGTCCCAGCAGAAGAAAAAACCCTGGCGACAAGGGGAAATGTTCAGATAGCAGTAGAATTTCGCCAGGTAAGCAAGTTTTTTGGCCATCAGCAAGTGCTACGAGATATCAATTTACTGGTAAATGAAGGTGAAGTAGTGACGATCTGTGGACCGTCAGGTTCCGGTAAGTCTACCCTAATCCGACTTATCAATCAGCTTGAAACCCTAAGCAGCGGCGAAATTTTTATTAATCAATGCCCTACCACAGGCCTAAAAGGTCGTCGACTACGGGCACTTCGTACCCGTATCGGTTTCGTTTTTCAACAATTTAACCTGTATACTCATCTTAACGCTCTGGAGAATATCACACTGGCACTTATCAAAATTCAAAGATTAAGCATCGCTGCTGCACATCAGCATGCGCAAGAAAAACTGCGACAAGTTGGCTTGGCGAATAAAGCGCAGCATTTTCCACATCAGTTATCTGGAGGCCAGCAACAGCGTGTGGCTATTGCACGCGCCTTGGCCACCAATACCAATATTATTCTATTCGATGAACCCACCTCGGCACTAGATCCTGAAATGATCGGCGAGGTGCTGACGGTAATGCGTGATCTGGCAAACAGCGGAATGACCATGATTATTGTTACCCATGAAATGCAGGTTGCTCGTGAGATAGCTGATCGGGTGGTGTTCATGGATGCTGGAAATATCTTAGAAGAGGCTGAGCCGTCGCGGTTTTTTACTAAGCCCCAGCATCCTCGAACACAACGGTTCCTGGAAAGAGTGTTATCGCCTTTAGGTGATGGAGGGATAATTACCTCATGATCTGGCATCCTGATTGGACAAGCGTGCTGACTGGACAACCAATAGTTTGGATTAGTACTGGCTTTGTCACAACTTTGCTGGTAACTCTGGCGGGATCACTTTTGGCAACAGCCATTATGCTATTACTGCTAGCATTGCGCGTAATGCCAGGGCACATCGGTCGATTATTAGTAATATTCTTGGTCTCGCTCTTTCGCAATACGCCTTTACTGATACAGCTATTTTTTTGGTATTTTGTCGCTTGGACTATGCTTCCGATCTCCTGGCGCGACTATTTAGTCGATGACCATAGCTGGGCAACACTCCCAGGCGGCCTTACCTGGTTGACCCCGGAGTTTATTTGTGCCGCATGGGGGCTGGCGGCATTCAGCGCGGTTTACCTGCTTGAAGAACTGCAGGCAGGGATTAATGCATTGTCTGCAGGGCAAAGAGAAGCTGCGATCGCTCAAGGTTTTAACCACCTAGCAATTTTACGTCATATCCTTCTTCCTCAAGGAATTCGGAATGCCTGGCAACCGTTGGTCGGGCAATATCTCAACTTAATGAAACTCTCTTCTTTGACATCCGCCATCGGATTTGGAGAATTAACCTATTATATTAGCCAAATTGAAAGCTATAATTCCCACGCTCTGGAAGGGTTCGCAATTGGTACTGCGTTGTATTTGCTCTTGGGCTTAACAATGGGGGGGGTTCTTCTACGACTGGGACCTCGTTCGTTTCAGCGCCGTGAACGAAGAGGAAAATATGAATTTTGATTGGTCGATTCTTCAAGAAAATTTGGCATACCTGCTTTTTGGTAGGGTATTAGAAGGGGCACCTGGTGGCTCTTTGCTAACAATTATAATAGCGCTTTCCGCGGGTACCATCGCCCTGACGGGAGGCGTGCTTTTGGCGGCAGTGGCTTGGCGTTTTACCGGTTGGACACGACGCATACTATTTTTATGGTCAGGGATTATTCGAGGCATCCCGCTGATTTTCGTAATTTTCTGGCTTTATTTCTTACTCCCGATAGTTTTTGATCATTCGCTACCCAGTGCGATTACCGTTACATTAGCGCTAGCTTGGTTTACTTCCGCAGCAGTGATGCACGCAACGCTTGCCGGACTAGAAGCATTACCGAGAGGGCAGCTGGAAGCCGGGCTAGCCAGCGGCCTCAGCCATTGGCATATTCTAAGACTAATTCTGATGCCGCAAGCTTGGCCAAATTTAATACCGTCATGGACCGGACTCCTAACTTCACTTATAAAAGATACCTCGCTAGCGTTTATTATTAATGTACCGGAGTTGACAACCTTGGCAAGTCAAGTCAACGGTCGTCTACAAACTCATCCGGCAGAGATCTTTTTATTAGTTGGAGCACTATATTATTTGTTTTGTATATCTCTTACCACTTTGACAGCATGGTATGGACGCAGCAGGACTCGCCATTGCCGGCGGCGAACATAGGTATCCCCCTTTTTATCCATATTACTAATATAATAGCTAAAAATTATTTCTATCTAGATCTAGATTCTTTGTGGGTACATTCCGATATGGTTACATTCTATTTCTTTACGCATTTTATGAATTAATTATGTTATTAAAATAATTCTTTCATCTATGTTATCTCTATAAATATTATTTATAAATGAAGAAATCGAAGGAAAAATCTGAAATTGTCAATAAGATTAATCGCAAAAAAAGAATACAGGCTTACTTGCTTTATCTTGATCTAAATTGATGTGATCGTGGAATATCCAGTCTCTGTAGAAGAAAAGAAATTGTTTAAAGGTTAGATATTATGCATATGTCATATAAAGAATTGAGATTCTACGAGTTTTTCCACTACAACTAATAAATTTTTATGAGAAAAATGTGAAAAAGAATAACGTACAAAATTGGTAATAATAGCGATATTTCAAAAATAAGGGTTTCCATTTCATGTATATTCAGAAAGAAGGAAACTAGTAGTTAAATATGGCTCTAATTGTTAGAAAACTATTCAATAAACAACACCCTTAAACTGTTTTTTGGACACAAATTAATACCGAGTTTATTTTCTTAGTTTGATAGAGTTTTTAAAATATTTATTAATTTTATTAATTAACTGTAAAAAGCTTGATAGTTATCTTTTTCACGATATCAATATCAATAAAGATCTAAAATAATTCAAAACTCCTAAATTCAAATATACTATTTTACTTATTATAGATAAATTAATTAGTAACCAATGGCAGTAAGTTTTCGCACCTACCTTGTGTTACAAAATATTTTAATAAAAATAAGACTCTAAGATCCATTAAATATTATACAAAAAAACCTCTAATACTGAACAACTAATCTTCTCCATCAGTATAAGAAATATAAATAACGCTAGATTTATATGGTGAATATTTAATTATAATTAGAATGTTTATATTCTATAATCAATTAGATTTCATCACAAAATTCTTTGCTTCTGAGAAAAAACGGATTAACTATTCATAAATCTGTAAAATATATTCATATTATTCTAACCCATATATATCTAGATATAATATTAAGTAGAAATTGATATCTTTAAGATTATTCAAAGATTGATAAACCACCATGAAAGGTGGATATTAAAGAATATTTAGATGTTTATTAAATAATTAAGAGAATATGCATATCTAAATAAACTGCATAGAAAATAAAATTAAAAGATCCTTGGTGTACTTATAACTTTTTGTTATCTCTTGGCTTCATTTAAAGAAAATGATTTCTAGTGCAGAAATCACAGCTTCTTAAAATAAGCTAGTTTAGATATTCAGTATATACATGCATAGAAACATATCTTATCAAGATTTATACGTTATTTCACCCCCATATAAAACGTTGTTTCTGCTTTATATGCCTTCACTGGTATTAGAACTACAACATTGTATCAATGAATTTATGTTATAATTAAATACCTCATGAAAAACATGGTGATATCTACTTATTCATTTTACAAAAAAATCACCTTTCCAATGAAAAATATTATTTTGTAGATCATTACAACCTATCTTATAATGACATCCACACATTATATTCAAGGCATTTTTGAATAGGCGCCAGAAATCTTTTGAATAGGAAGAGATGAGATCATTTTAATCTACTGAGTAGCCGACCTATACCCCACTTTATCTTTCTGTGGCATCACAATATATATAGCCACTGTGATCAAAGTCATTAATTTACAACGATGTACTTACTTATATTCATTTTATTATTTGGTCTATTCAACATTAGTGTATAATGCCAATAACGTATATTATTAAAGCCAATTTCTAGCTAAATTGGAAAATATACTATAAACGCGACCTAACACTGAAATCGATAGATTTCTGTGAAGCAATAATATCTTTTGCCTTATAAATACGTTTTTAAAATCAGACACGGTAATCATGATAAACTTAAATTTAGTCACCTCTCAAAATATAGGTAAAACTAAAAGCAAAAAAAATCAAATAAGATACAATCTATACTTCATGCCATATTAATTATGAATTATCTGAAATTGGTAATCGCTTTCGTTTGATTCTAAAAAGCAAGTTATCACTGTAGGATAAGAATGCAAACTGTTTCAGTTTGGAATCAAATTAAATTTTTTCCCAAGAGCCTCCCATCAAGCAATTACTTTACTAGACGCAATGACGGTCGATGACCACTTAAGCGCTTCGGTAGTGGTGAATCGTCTTCAGAATTATTCTCAGTCTGTGATTTTTTCAGACGATCGCCATCGATAACTACCTGAATACCTATTTTCCTTCTTATCTGATCTTCAGCGCTATTAGTAGAATTCATCACCACCGCTTGCTCCTCATAGGTAGAAGACTCTGGTTCAAATATAGTGCCGACACCATTTTTGTTGTCATAGATGGCCATAACAGCTATCATTGGTACTACTACCTGCCGCGACACACCTCCAAAGCAGGTGTTAAACTGCACCTTATCATTCCCTAACGATAAATTCTCCACCGCACGCGGCGCTATATTCAGAATGATTTTCCCGTTATTGGCAAATTCCATTGGCACCACCACGCCATGAGTAGTAACATCCACTACCAGATATGGGACCAATTGATTATCAATCAACCAGTCATAAAATGCCCGCAGCAGGTAAGGCCGGTGTGACGAAAGCTGAATCACTTCTATATCTCCCTTTATTCGCAGATTTGCAAACGCATTTCACGCTCAGCTTCAGTTAGCGAAGCAAGAAATGCGGTGCGTGCAAATATACTCACCATATACCCCTTTAGCTCCTTGGCACCAGAACCAGTCAATTGGATTCCCAACTGTGGTAATCGCCAAAGAAGTGGTGCTAAATAACAATCTACTAAAGTAAAATCTTCACTCATAAAAAAAGGTGCTTCGTTAAACACCGGAGCCGCTGCCAGCAATTCCTCTCGAAGCTGACGGCGAGCGTTATCTGCCTCGCTACCGCTGCTTTGCTCAATTTTATGCATAAGCGTATACCAATCATTTTCAGTACGATACATCATCAGGCGGCTGGTACCCCGCGCCACTGGATACACTGGCATCAGTGGAGGATGAGGAAAACGTTCATCCAAGTATTCCATAATAATGCGGGATTCGTAAAGCGTAAGTTCGCGATCGACTAGCGTTGGTACAGTGCGATAAGGATTAAGGTCAATTAGATCTTGCGGTAGATTATCCATCTCCACCTGCTCAATTTCGACACTTACCCCTTTTTCTGCCAACACAATACGGACTTGATGGCTAAAAATATCGATCGTACCAGAAAACAGCGTCATAATCGAACGTTTTTTGGCAGCGACAGCCATGAAACCTCCCAGGTTATTGAAACTATATCGAGATAACCATAACTATCTGTAGTTATCTCCTGATTTGTTAGTTTAGAATAAGATTTATTCATGATAATGTTTAATTATATACCAATTAATCAATTTATCATTCATTCTTTCTAATTTTGAAAAGAAAATGCTTTTATAAACAAGATATTTGATATAATTTTTTAAATTTTATTGTACCACCCTATCCTTTGCGTATATTTCTAAATTTTATATGGCTATCGGATCCAAGAAAATCTTATAAATAAGGTATATATCATATATATATAGGCTGTTTTAAATTTCCTAAAAAATATTAACAAACGCTGTAGTCTCTGTATTTTGCTCAGTCTCAAAGCATCCGACAAGGCTGTAATGCTTTATGTAAGAGGAAGCATAAAAAGATAAAATTACCATAGAAAGTTACCAGTATCCTGCATATAAAACCATTTTTCTTCTTATTCAGAAGAATAACGACTTGAAAAGGAACACTACACACCAGAAAACCCTGTTTCGGGCAAGATTTTTAAATACATAAAATAATATTTAACATGCTACTCAGCACTCAAAATACTATCCCTGTATTCGATGCTATTCACAGCCATATCAATAATGACCTACTGCATCTCTTATTAAGCTTTTCGATAATGGAAATTAACCTGAATCGTAATTTCCATACCTGGATAAAAGATGTAACATTAAGTGCCTTATAGCGTATTATCTATAATATCGGACTCAGTTTACTTTTCTACAACGTAGGTAAAAACATCAATTTCACTCATGTTGTCTAATTAATACAACAAAAGAATATATACCACTCAAAAAATATGAGTAACAACCAATTTATTTCTGTTAATATATAGACACTATCTAAACTCAAAATAGGAACCGAAAGATTAAAGTAGATCAATAAAAACGCACCCAAGTGAACAGTTATATGAAAGCTGACTAAATAACCATTTTGAATAGTACTGGACTTTTATCTATTTCTTGTAACAAGAAAAGCCTTGCAAGTACTTCATGAAATATCACAATATCTGTATGCTCGCATGTTTTTTTAAATTCAATAGTGCTTTTCCATAAATATGGAAAGAATAGCACTCATTTTAAATGAATATTTAGTTTATCATCTTTTTTCTGTCTGTGGGGGGAAGATATAAAAATCAACCTGAATAAGTAACTCCCGCAGATATTCCTGACAGCTCAAAAGACAAGAAATAAAAAAGCCCGAATTCATCCGGGCTTTTTACTGGAGTACATACTGCAGCAATTAACGTTTGGAGAACTGCGGACAGCGGCGTGCTTTACGCAAACCAACTTTCTTACGTTCGACCTGACGGGAATCACGGGTAACAAAACCGGCTTTGCGAAAATCGGCACGCAGAGTTTCATCATATTTCATCAACGCACGGGTAAGACCGTGGCGAATAGCGCCCGCTTGACCAGATATTCCGCCGCCTTTAACAGTAATATATAAATCTAATTTTTTAACCATGTCAACCACTTCTAGTGGCTGACGAACCACCATACGGGCAGTTTCACGACCGAAATACTGATCCAGTGTGCGATGATTAATAACGATATTTCCTTGTCCTGTCTTAACAAAGACGCGAGCAGAAGAGCTTTTACGACGACCAGTGCCGTAATATTGATTATTAGCCATTTCCTTATAATCTCAATTAAATATCCAAAATTTGCGGTTTCTGTGCCGCGTGGTTGTGCTCGGTACCAGCGTAAACTTTCAGTTTACGGAACATAGCACGGCCCAGCGGCCCTTTTGGCAGCATGCCTTTAACTGCGATTTCAATCACCCTCTCAGGACGGCGGGTAGTCATCTCTTCAAAGGTTGTTTTCTTGATACCACCAACATAGCCGGTATAATGGTAGTAGATCTTATCATGACGTTTATTGCCGGTAATGAATACTTTATCAGCATTCAAAACGATGAAATAATCACCGGTGTCAACGTGCGGTGTATATTCTGATTTATGTTTGCCACGCAGACATCGAGCTAACTTGCTAGCAAGACGACCAAGAGTTTTTCCTTCAGCATCTATAACATACCAGTCACGCTTAATCGCTTCCGGTTTTGCTGTAAAAGTTTTCATTAAAGCTTTTCCAATTTAAGTGACATGTTGGTGAATACCTAAATGTTTTCATAAATATTGATGAGGCACACAAACTTTCAGCCAAGCAACCCTATTCCTTCGAGTAGCCATCGCTAGCGCGATTACGGCCTTTTTAAAAGCTTAATGTAACGCACAAGACTGCAAGATTATAGAGAAGATATCTGTAAATATCGATTTTTTACGTTATTATGATCGATGTGTTAACTTAAGGTATTCGTCGCTCTGCATTTCCTGCAAGCGCGACAGACAGCGCTGGTACTCGAAGCCCAGCAACTGTCCATGATACAATTCTGCTATTGGCACAGTGGCGGAGGTCACTAGTTTTACGTGGCGCTCGTATAACTCATCTATTAATGCCAAAAACCGACGGGCAGTATTTTCTTGATCATTTCCCATCGGGAAAACATTATGCAACAGGATACTATGAAAGCGTTCAGAGAGAACGATATAGTCGTTTTGACTGCGCGCCTTTCCGCATAATTCGGTGAAATCTAGCGCCACCACGCCATTGCTCACTCCCAAAGACAGAAGCAGTCGGTGATTTATTTCCAGCGACACAAGCTCGCGATTCAGCGTAAGATGTTTTCCTGCCATAGCGACAAACATTTTCACCATAGCCTGCTTCGTCTCGTTATCAATAGGGGTGAGCCATAAATTGAGTTTTTTCAAAGTACGCAGTCGGTAATCGATGCCGGAATCCACATTTATCACATCGCAATGATGCTTAATTAATTCTATGACAGGTAGGAAAGAGGCACGTTGAAGACCGTTTCTATAAAGATCATCCGGTGGTATATTTGAGGTAATCACAAGTGTTATGCCGCGAGTAAAGAGCGATTTTATCAGGATACCAAGAAGCATCGCATCAGTAATATCAGTCACGAAGAACTCATCGAAACAAAGCACGTCTGTCTCGGCTTTAAAGCCCGCGGCAATGATTTCTAGAGGGTCCTGGTGGCCCTGAAGGTTAGTCATCTCTTCATGCACTCGTAGCATGAAACGGTGGAAATGTAGACGCAGTTTACGTCCGATTGGCAGGCTTCCATAAAATAAATCCATTAACCAAGTCTTGCCTCTGCCAACCCCCCCCCACATATATAACCCCCGGGCCGGCTCGGATGGTGTGAAATTACTTTTGCACAATAACTTTTTACCTAACCGGATTAATAATTTTGATGGGATATCCATTACAGCGGAAGTTTGCGCCGCCTGTAAGTGCTGATGAATTCGGTCTAGTTTAGTAATAGCAGCAGCCTGATTTTTATCAGGCTGATATTCCTTTTTTACTAACATCTTCTGATAAAAAGACAACAACGAAGTAACTTGCATATGATTGAGGTTCCCTGAATAAAAATGAAAAAACAATGCTGAACATCCTAAATAGTGCTTCATTCAAACATAATAGCCAATCGGGTTCTATCTGGTACCTTCGAGATAAATATTCTTAGATTCCACTGATGACGCGTTAACGGTTATAGTGAAATTAATTTTATTATTGAAAACCCTACAGTATAAAAAAGTCAAAAATAGGAGTTATTATGACTTGGGAATATGCACTAATTGGATTGGTGCTAGGAATTATTATCGGTGTAGTCGCCTTACGGTTCGGTACCCCTAAGATACGACAACAGCTTACGGATCATTATAAGATTGAAAAAAGCAAAGCTAAACTGGATAGCTATCATAAAGAAATGGCTAACCATTTAACCCATAGCGTAAAATTGCTGGACAAGATGGGGGAAAATTACCGTCAGTTTTATCAAAATATAGCAAAAAGTTCTAATAGCCGCCAGACAGAACAGCATACCGAAAATAATGAATTGCGTTATCGCCTCACTGAAGCGGAAGCAGACAACGATCAAATTCCGGTAGAAATGCGGCGGCCACAGAACTCCTCGGAAAGTACCAAGAGTTTGTAGCGCACGTTTTAAGACTTACATAAATAGTACCGTAACTAAACTTTTCTTGCCAAGAAAACCCATAATGATATGTTTATCATTATGGGTCTAAAATTGGGTTCTGATACGAAACAAGCGAGTTAACGTAACACAATGAAAAATAAACCACTATCAAGTACATTATCACTCAGCATAGCATTAATTCTACTCCCATTTTTACTATCTCATGCGGCGCTTCCGATCAAAATTCAGGAACAATCTGTGCCCACTTTGGCTCCGATGCTGAGCAAAGTGTTGCCGGCAGTGGTAAGTGTTCATGTCGAAGGATCCAAAGCGATTCGACATCCTATGCTTCCCAAAGAATTCAGATACTTCTTCGGCCCTGATGGCCCAGGTAACAATAGCGGAATGCGACAGTTTGAAGGATTAGGATCAGGGGTTATCATTAACGCTACAAAAGGCTATGTTATTACTAATAATCATGTGGTTAACGGTGCTGACAAGATCAAAGTCCAACTTAATGACGGACGTGAATTCGATGCCAAGCTAATTGGGCATGACGAGCAAACCGATTTAGCACTTCTCCAATTACCTTCGCCTAAAAACCTCAGAGAGGTAAACATAGCGGACTCTGATGAACTAAATGTCGGTGACTTCGCAGTTGCAGTTGGTAACCCGTTTGGTCTCGGTCAAACTGCAACTTCCGGTATTGTTTCCGCCCTAGGCCGTAGCGGCCTCAATCTGGAGGGCCTAGAGAATTTTATACAGACCGATGCTTCCATTAACCGCGGTAATTCCGGTGGCGCACTGGTTAACCTCAACGGCGAGCTAATCGGCATCAATACCGCTATATTAGCACCTGGAGGTGGAAACATCGGCATCGGTTTCGCTATTCCAAGCAATATCGTTAAAAATTTAAGTCAGCAACTAATTAAATATGGCGAAATGAAACGCGGTCAACTTGGTATTAAAGGCACCGAATTAACTGCCGATATTGCCAAGGCTTTTAATATAAATACCCAACGCGGCGCTTTTATCAATGAAGTACTTCCAAATTCCGCTGCTGAAAAAGCTGGTATCAAAGCGGGAGATATCATCATCTCGGTAGAAAATAAATCTATTCAAAGTTTCGCCGAATTACGAGTCAAAGTCGGCACGACTGCGCCAGGTAAAACCGTCAAGCTTGGCTTGCTGCGAAACGGAAAGCCCAAAATAGTATTAGTAATACTAGATGACAGCGTATCCACTTCAATTAGTGAAGAGCTATTCACTCCGGCACTGCAAGGAGCTGCCCTTATTAACAGTCAAATAAAAGATGGCACCAAAGGTGTGCAGGTAAAAGAAGTGCTAAAAGACTCCCCCGCCGCTGCAGTTGGTCTGCAAAAAGGCGATGTTATCATTGGTCTAAATCGAGAACGAATTCAGACCCTGGCTCAGTTACGCAAGCTTCTAGAGGAAAAACCGGCGATAATAGCGCTTAATATTGCGCGAGGTGACGCTAATATTTTCCTATTATTGCGATAAATTACTTAAGAAAATTGGATACTGCATATCGGTAATCTGGATAACATTAGTTATCCAGACATTATTTTTAGCGGCCTTGCTAATTTTATGCTTCTTTAAAAGTGTACGCCGATTTTTATATCACCCCAGGTTAGCCAACGTCTTGTTAAACTAAGAAAATAACCGATAAACAAAATAGAAAAGAACACTCGTCAGTTATAATCAATTGGCACACAGCACTGACAGAAAATGTGCGTATAACTGATTATATTCTCGAAACTAATTGGAAAAATATTACTTATATAGCACCAAAAATAATCACACAATAATTTTTATAAAAAAATTTCAATTATGCATCCTAATTCATCAAGCTTTACAATAATATTCCAAATATATATTTCATTTTTACCTTAACGAACAGGCACCATTCGCTACACCACAATATTATGGGTGTATAAACATTTTCTAGATTTTAAAATAGGCGTTTCATGAAACTGAAAATACTATTTTAGTATGGATTTCAACAATTGTAAGAATTCTAAATTCGTGACAAAAATAAGAGTGAATAATTTTATACAAAATATCCTGAACTAGAATTTCTTAAGGCTTGAGTAAGGTTGCAAGACTTTTAAATAGTTTTTATTAACGATTTTATCGCTAAATTCATTTTTCTATCAAACACACATTTTAAATTTTTCCATAAAGACACATGAAACGCCACTTCTAGTTAACATTCTTTGCTTCAGGTATTGACAAAACAACCTTTAACACTGATTTAATAACGTTATATAACGTAGTGATCTATTCTAGATGCGGATAATCTTCAAACTGTAGCGCTTGATTGGATACTTCTTCCACCAATAAGCATTTCTAAATGCTCCATGAAACTTTCTTTTTCTCCCAATCAAAAACAATATTTTTTCTTTTAATGTCATCTTCTATCCCATACTACTATCATGAGTTATAGTATGAAATACTAAAAAAACAAAAAAGCAATTTTTGCTTTGCTTGAGTTTATTTTATCCTAAAACTTATCGGTAAGTGTATCCTTTTTGTTTCCACGTATAGTTAATTTCTTTATCGTAATTGTATGATTGATAGAAATGAAGTGAATCATTGTCACTGTTACCGTATTGATATCGAGGCCATTCTGTACATAAGATAGGATCAGAATACAAGATCTTTCTCGCAAGTTTAATCCTAACATCAACATATTAAAACCGATTTGTATCACCCCATTTTTTCTTCCAAAGATAAACACAGTATTTCTAATACACTAAATATGGAACCAGGCAATATTTGACTTACTTTTTATACGAGCAATTTTTATAGTTATGTTTTTACTATTGTCAGTAAGTTAGTCTTTTTATTACCCGGATTGCCTACCACCTTGCATGGGTTTCACTACTTATTGAATAAGTAGACTTAAAATTCACCAGATTTAATCCGTAAGCATTCAGATGTAAGAGCTGTTAAGTATTCACATCGATTATTTATCGAAGCAAAAAGACAAAAGATCGTTAAGAGAAAAAACTATAAATCTTTAATATCGAAACCCTAGTCTAATCTCGCTTCTTATAAGCTTAAGAAACTTCAACCGACATCAAGTCAGTACTTTATCTGGTAATTTTATACCAATATTTCATACATGATCGATCGCAAAGTGCAACCATAGCCCGATCACAAGAAGCAAATTGTTAGAGATGCGCACATCATTTGGTGGTAAGGAGTAATCTGATTGCAGCAAAAGGCATAATCAGCCGCATTGCACCTCAAGCCTTTATTTTATCGGTCAAATTAAAAGCCCTAAAATTCCCTGATTCTCCTCTCGACAATGTCACTCGCGCTGCTTAAAGATAACAAAGGACCTGCCCCAACACGGAAATAAGGATAGGAATAATAAAAAATAGCCGGCAAGATAAATGATTCTATATTTTATCATCAAGCAACTCTATAATTATCTGACAAGAAGTTTCCTCAGGGGCGTAACCCAAGGAGTTCCCTGCTTCATGAAAGATATGACATTATTTGATAACCAGTAATTAAGTAGCTGTAATATATGTTATGTTCCAAGAACATAAGTAGCTTTTCCACTATTCTAGAAAATCTCCTCATATTGTAATAAAAGTAGCCGAGAAAAGCCATAAACCAAAAGCTTACCGTTCGACGGAAATAAGAAAGAGATCTTCGCCTTAGCGATCACAGCATGTATCACGTATAACAGCTATGTGATTGAGTGAAAATACCAGATAACAGATGATTGGGTAAAAGCAATGCCTTTAATCTTACCACGCAAAAGTTAATGTTGAGTCCATATCTGTCACCCCTTCTCTCTTCCATAAAAGTCTTGCTAGAATTGTACCCCAATAAATATTTTCTTAGCCAACGAAGAAGGTTAAGATAAGATTAAATAGCTAATACTCAAGGGCTGAAAAAACTGTAAAAATTACTTTACCAGAAGAATACGGAGGGGTTATGGGGCCATGTTAGGAGGCTGCTCAATAATTAAGTTGCTTTTGTGTAACCCTTTTTTGTATGGTTATTGCTGTTTGGCTTCTGTACACCCATTTTTATAGAGGTGACATTCGTTGGAATGCCGGTGCGTCGATTCAATACTTGATGGAGCGTATCCTGATTTACCTCTGGGGACACCAGTACACAACTAATGTTGGGTGGTAGATTTATCGGTGCCGGCTCATTAGAATTAAATTGTTCCTCAGTGATAGAAATTGGGTTGTGCACTTCCAGATAACGTGAACCATCCGGTTCTATCGTTACTTTTACCGGTTCATTGATAAACTGTACTCGAGTCCCTATTGGAACGTGATCAAATAGATATTTGATATCAGGCGCACGCAACCGTACACAACCGTGGCTAACGCGCAAACCGATACCGAAATTAGCGTTCGTGCCGTGCAAGGCATACAAGCGACCGATATAGAGCGCATATAACCCCATCGGGTTATCCGGGCCAGCCTGAAAGACTTCCGGACAGGTTTCGCCACGCGCAGCATATTCCGCATGCATGGCTTTTGTCGGTGTCCAAGTTGGCGCATATTTTTTACGCTTCACCGAAGTTACCCAGTCGAATGGGGTGTTTCTACCTATCTCCCCTATGCCAATGGGAAATACGACAACTATTTTACTACCTTTAATGTAGTAGTATAAACGCATTTCAGCACTATTAATCACTATGCCATCATACGATGTATCCGGTAAAATCAATTGTTGTGGAATTATTATTCTAGTGCCTGGAGCCGGCAGATAAACATCCACGCCTGGATTAGCTTCAAGCATATTGCTCAGTCCCATTTGGAACTGGGCAGCAAAATGCTCCAGTGGAAGCTTGTTCCCATTTGGAACAATAATGTGCAAATTTTCTCCCACTAATCGACTTTTATCTTTTGGTAAGGAATAGACAATGGCAAAAACAGGATTACTATAAACAACAATTGCCAATATCATGCTATAAAATGCGCAAATTTTTTTTTTCATAAAATATCAAGTATCATCATGTTCTAACTGTTCAATTGGCAATTACTAGCAATAAATACTGCAACTCTATCATGAGTTATTATTCTCTAATATAGAGAATATACTAATATTCTAATCAAAGAACCCTCTGATCAATATATACATGAATAAACATAAATGACCATCATCTGTAAAAATGACCGAGTCAAAAAAAGAAAATAAAACTAATCATTGCAAATGTATCTTAGCGCGCGTGCTGAAAATATAGATTTAGCCAATTTTTATTTTTGAATAATAAGACCAAGATATCGAAAATATTTTCCTGATTAAAAGCTAATCTTGACATACAGGTTATCAAATAAACTGAATTTGAATTCATCAATAACAGAGATCCATGATAAAGTTATTTATTAGGGAATTACAATTCTGTTGAATAACCTAGATACGTTGATGCATTGCATCGTTAGGCCAACTAAGAATGACTTCTGTACTAATTCAATTTTTAGGTACATAAAAACTAGTGCTGGTATTGGGTGATTTTCCCGCCCCTAATCTTTGATTATTCTTGATACTAATATTTTAGATATAAATGTTTAATCTGATTGATAAATAGGAAATTCACGACCTCGTTGTAAAAAATAAAGCAAGCCGACGCTAAAGAAAAGAAATCTCCTGCTCGATAACAAATCTTATGATGTACACATTATGTGCTATCGAACTTACTGTTTAACCTGCTATGCCGCAACGAATAAATGAGACCCTTTAAATCTACGCTTTCTATGAATAGCCCGATTGTTAAAGACTAATTTTTATATTTTTATGATCTAATTTGATTCTAACAGCATGATGGTGGGGTGATAACTATTAACGCACTGCTACGTATCGATAATACCTACAAGTGTTTGTCGAACATGATGTCCGAGTTGAATATTATATATATGCATGCATTTATTTCTAATAATAAGTTTTAACCACCTTACGCCTTTACTTCTAGAAGAAGTAATAAATACCACTCGATCTGTATCTCACTTTTACATCGAAACCTGATCCGGTATGCAAAGTACAAATGTTGATCAATTATATATAAACACTTTTCTATATCTTCTCTATATCTATAGAAATCGAGTATAACTCAAATTTATTAATTAAGTATTCTTTCTTTTATAAAAAAACAAGAATATAAGAAACTTCAAGACATTTGTATTTTATTTTTAAATATTTATTTTTTGGATTAAAATAAAACTTTCCTCGGGCTATATTAAATAACTCGAACTTTTAAATGTTCAATTGTTACCAACATTCAAATACGCACTCTTCATAGAGAAAAAAATTTAAATATCCACTCGGCTCTAAATAACACAGCCCTCATCCAATTAGATTTTTTGAGAGAATGCTTAGATAAGTCAAAAATTTCTACATACACATATTGAAAAAAACAACTTCTGATGAACGTCATAGGAAACTGCTTTAACAGACTAAAATAACAATAATACAAAATCTCCTTATGATTAAACACGTGTTTGAGTGTTCTCTTTAAGATTGATAGAGCTATTAAATAAGATTTTCTATATAATGTATAAACATGGACAGTTATCCTTTATCTTTCAAAAGACTATATGTCGGCAACCGGTAATCAAAAACCGTTAATGTCAGCATAAAAACACCAATATGCAGAGCAATAACCCATGAATTATTAATGCTATCCTACGCATAGAATTTTGATAAAAGAAAAAGTTCGCAGAAAAGCCTCCTGCTATCAACAAAAATACAAAGCGTTATATACACTGTCATCTGACAACCTGGGAAGGTTGGTACGCATATGAATTGATCTATACTGACCAATCGCTTAACAATACCACGCTGTACCGACGACTCTTCCGCATTTAATAAAACAAATCCCTCCGCTGAATTAAAGGGGGGGTCAACAATCTATCATTCAATAATGATGCACATAACTACATGATGGTTATAGGAAGGAAGAAAACAAAATTGCTAATTGCCACCGCAAAATGGTGAAAATCATTATCCAGATTTATATAATTGAAAATAACAGACCATTGCAAATTAACGTCTGATTGGAATTCAAAACACTTTGAAAAAGTAAGTGGATTTATTACCCCGATAATCAATAGATGAAAGAAACAAAATTTCTGTTAAAAACACTTCTAGACACTTATCTAATTTTGCGCAACGACTACGATCACGCAGATCGGGAGGTCGATAGAAATGCCTAAAAACAACTAAACAAATTATTCTATTTAAATACACAACATTATCCGTATCACCTAACAATTTTCTGCTAAATATACATTAATTACAGGTTATGATTTATTCAACACACTAATTCCCAGTAACTGAACGCTGAGTTATAACTCATTATCAAACAAACATAAATACTCGGTTCTATATTTAGAAATATAGGTAACGTAATTTTTACACAAGTTTCTTGTGAAAGGAAAATTGCAATAAATGTTATATTGGTAGGTTTCAGATAAAAACAAGAATTAATCTTTTCTTGGTGCCGAAGGCCGGACTCGAACCGGCATATCCGAAGATGGTTGATTTTGAATCAACTGCGTCTACCAATTTCGCCACTTCGGCACTGAATGGATAGAAAGATACAATGATATTGTAGTGTTAAGAGATCTCATATGCAAAAATTTTTATCCTCTCCCCTACAAAAACAATGAAAATATTCTTATGAAGGTTATCACTATTTTGGGGATTAGTATAACCACCCTGCTACCAGGAAAACAAGAGGAGCCAGAAACAATGCTTTTCTCTATTACATAACTACATTCACTTTTTGATTTTTAAACATACGGAAATATACAAGCATAAAACTTAGACGCCATAGTATAGATTTCTAGCGCCGAGAGTTGGTAGAAGGTAGAGTAAGGATAAGCAGGAAATATCAAGAATCAATTAATAGAAAAAGCCATTATTGCTCCACATTGAAATTTCCATATAAAATAATAGTTTAAATATATTTAGTCCAAACTATGGCAATTTATAATATCAGGATTTTGTTCTGCGTATCTTTAGATCAAAATACGGCACAAAATAGATATTCGAAAACTTTCTTTAGCATTAAAATAAAGATTGCCAAAGCACTGCAGTGCTGAGAGATCTTACTGTTTTGACTATTTAACCCTCTTAACTATATGTATTTTATTTCTGACGTGTCTTCCACTTTGCATACCAACAAATTTCATTACAACTAGTGTTGTTACTGTAAAGTGAAAATTTCATTAGAAAACAAGATTAGCGCCATTATATCTCAATCTTCTCGATATTATCCCGATCAAATGTATCTTCCAACGATTAAGATAGAGAAAAATAAAAAAGTCTTAGATTGTCTTCGATAAGTATGACATCGCTTCCCTTAGGTAATACCTGCCAAAAGCAATGTAGGGCAGGCTAACATCTTCCACTCTCGGAAATCCCATAGATATCTTCATATATTTATTTCGATCTTTTCTGTTACATCTAAAAGACTTCAATCTACTTACATTACATGTATGCAGTATGGAATCTCTATTGCATTCTATTTCCATCTTTTTACGTTTATTTTAAGTCAAGTTATGTTCCTAATGCGATTGAATACAGGAAACTATAGAGACAAATATCCCACGTAATCTATATTATTAACAATAACCTATTAAATATTAATACGACTATAGAAGCTATCATTCATCCATGATGAAAAACTGGTTTTTAGAAAGTGCAAGAATGAAAAATTTTGTTCATCTATTCATAGATGGATAAATATCGCTGTTTTATGAACTTATAAAATTCTATAGAAACATGATCTGTAATCCACTAATAACACTTGATAATATTTATTTATCCATTATCTACACAATTATTTAAAGAGTCACAACGTATTCCATACTACTGAAGAATTATGTAAGAACACTGTAATTAATAAAAATAATGATTTCATCATCATTTTATGATTATTCATCGTTATCTTTTTTTATGCGCGATTTTTATAAATCAGTTATGGTTTTTTTAAATACTTTAAAATAGTCATATTAATATTTAATTCAATAAAATAAAAACAAAGATAATATGAAATAGTTTTAAATATTGTTATAGATACTTAATTGATTTTATATATTATAAACAATTATAAATAGCATGTTTATGTGGCTATTTATAATAATTCCTCATCACTCTCACTTATTTATTAATAAATAACTTAATATGTTAATTTTTAATTTAGACTTCAGGTTTATTTGTTTGTATATTCTGTATTTTAAAAATAAATTATGATAAAATCATTTTGTCTTTTCTCGTTCTGCTAAATCTATTAAAATATAATTTAATAGTTATTCGCATTAGGTGTTCATCGCTCTATCTGTAAGCAATGTTTAAAACATTTTAATTTAATTTTTGTTATCAAGGATCATTACATCAGGTAAAAAATAAGTATAGTTGATATAGACATGGATCCAATCTGCATAGATGCTACTGCACGGATATTAGATATAAGCCTCAATACTTTTCTGTGATACATTTTATAAATCAGATAAACATTCGTTTTATATGCAAAATATAATAATCCTTTGTGGCTATTAAACACTTAATATCATGTAATAAAAACGCAATTTCTCATCTTTTAGACAGAGAAAGACACAGAAACAAAAAATCATTCTCATAAATTATTTACTTTTTTTAAAACCAAGAACCATGAATAACTGAATTATTATATAATAATATTATTACCCATTATGATAAACAAATCAGAATCTGCATATATTTTTATTAAAAATATCGTATACAATCAATAATATATATAAAATTACAAAAACAACACATATATTTTATATAAGAGCAAACTTAGTGTACAAGAATCATATTTATATCGATCATTTTTAAATGTTCATATTTCCACGCCCAAATTAATTCATGAAACAACGGCTTTACAGCATTTAAAGTGCTGTTTTGAAGTAATGCCGTACTATATAAAATACAAAAATTCTTACTTATCGCTACTATCGCTTATATAGAAAAATATGGCATGAAATACCTATAAAGTTGTTTTCGATATAAACAACCAGTTATATAGTCACTATCTCTTATATAAAAAATAGCAAGCTATTTCTAAACGTTAAAAATGGCGGAGAGACAGGGATTTGAACCCTGGAAGGGAATAATTCCCTTAACGGTTTTCGAAACCGTCCCGTTAATCCACTCCGGCACCCCTCCTTTTAAGAGTTATAATAATGGCATACTATGAAAAATTTTGACAGAATCAATCCATCCTTTTAGGATGGCAATGAGTGCTTTTTAAGCAATAGATGACTAAATGGATATAGCAAAGTCTACATTGCTGCTAGCTTAGACAAAACTTATTGAGATTAAGTTCTATTGATTTCACTACCTAACCCACTTATCACCAGATGAACAAAAAATCCGATGGGAATGAAAAGAGTGTTTTCATGACAACGTCAGCCATACTTCAGCTATTTTATATAAAATCAAGCAATCTGAATATGCAAGATTTTGAATCTAGAAATTATAATTAATCTGAAAAAATTTTACAAAAAAAAATAAATCGCGACTCAGATTTCTTCATTAGAAATATTCTGTATCTTTAAATGCTGCAAAGATTGATCTTATTTTCCATCGTTACAGTGAACACGACGAAAGATACGTTTCACTTATAATATTATCAAGCGATCAATGTAATTTCTGTAAGCAGTATTGAAAACGTTTAAGATTTATCTTTTTCGTTCTTGAAAATAGGGTTCAAATAAGCACACCTTAACAAGACTATCATCGATATAACAATGAAAGAAAGCTCTTGGTGCAGAGATACAACACAGATATTCAGCATTAGAAAGTCTCTTTATTAAATACATTAGAATCATTGATAAATACAGACCTAACATAGAAATTATTGCAGTATGCAGATACTGTGAGATATTTCTAACAAGTGAATCTAATTAAGAATTTTATCATCACCACTTAATCTAACGACCACCTTACTCTCAGCTGTATCAGATAATCGATTAAAAATATTTTTAATCCGAATATATACCACTTGCAGTTCATGAGATTCTCTGTCCTAACTGAAAGGTTAATTTGCTGCGGCAGTAGTTATGTTCATGATATCGAATTTAAGAATATTGACTGCCACTTTTCTGGCAAGATCAGCGATCTTATTTTCTTTCTCCTCTAGAATTATGGATTCAAGTCTATCGTCAACATCATTAGCTAAAGCTTCCTTGATTTTTTTGATGAATCTGATTATTTAAAAGTCTGGAAAAACTCTATGTCTTAGTGAGACTACTGCTTAAATAATTTACTCAGGCAATAATAATATCATGTTCTTTGCTGTGCGCTACTAGATAGCACCTACGCTATATTCTCTATATTGTTAGCATTTTACTTCCATACCAAATTTTCTCTTTGCTTTCAGCAAAGATCTTTAAGGATAGTTCTAGCAATAAGCCCAGAAAGTCTCTGTCCCGACTATTGGCCTTTCATGCTAATAATGATGACGGGGTTTAATCGCTTACTGATCACTGAAAAAAATTTAGAAAGCATAGCGACACTCCAATCGGTTTCAAAAACGAAACAAAATAACCTCTATAAATTCCAAGAAAAAAGCTAAACACCTATATCATAATCAGATCTGTTTTTATATGATCATATCAGTTTAATAAAAAGATCAGATACAACGTTCAACAGAGTTTTATACAATACATACAGTAATATGTATTGACTTATTCTAGAATACTATAAGTATATTATGACTCTACTTAAGAAATTTAGTGATCTTAAACTCTTTTTTTTCATAAAATGCGATATTTAAAATAAAAATAGTAATATAATTAAAATTCATCACTTAAAATTTTTTCATCAAATATTAATCACATCACTTTAGTATAATCTCTAGCGATTTTATATAAAAATCAGGATAAATAAATTTATTCTATACAATTTCATTGCGATTTTTATCTTTCATTATAAACTAGTTATCAAATTTACCCCTAAATTACTGGCTTTCAACCGAAAACCTACCTTAAAATACTTAATAGAAGTCAATCCATTTACACTTCTTAACAGTTTTACTCCTAAACAACATTTTTTGGAAAGAAGATAAGATGACGCGTAAGGTAATCATCAAGGCATTACGCTATACCGGGGGTACCCTATCCACCAGGAAGACCTAGTCGTTACCAACTAGTATCCAAAGGTAAAAAACAATGCCTACACACTTATTTACATCTGAATCTGTTTCAGAAGGGCATCCTGATAAAGTTGCGGATCAGATCTCTGACGCTGTTCTAGACGCGATCCTGGCACAGGATCCCAAGGCACGTGTCGCCTGCGAAACCTATGTAAAAACTGGCATAGTTCTAGTAGGTGGCGAAATTACCACCAGCGTTTGGGTAGATATTGAAGAATTGACGCGCAACACTATCCGGCAAATCGGATATATTCATTCAGATATGGGCTTTGACGCTAACTCTTGCGCGGTGCTCAACGCTATTGGGAAGCAATCTCCGGATATCAAACAAGGCGTGGATCGTACCGATCCGCTAGAACAGGGGGCGGGTGACCAAGGGTTGATGTTCGGTTTCGCCACCAATGAAACTGATGTGCTGATGCCCGCACCAATTACCTACGCACATCGTTTGGTGGCGCGCCAGTCTCAGACTCGTAAAAACAGGACTCTACCCTGGCTACGACCAGATGCCAAAAGCCAAGTTACTTTTGCATATGAAAACGGTAAAGTGGTAGGCATCGATTCCGTGGTGCTGTCGACTCAGCATGCGGAAGACATTGCCCTACCGCAGCTAAAGGAAGCAGTGATGGAAGAAATCATTAAGCCGGTTTTACCTGAAAAATGGCTCTCTCATCAAACCAAATATTTTATCAACTCAACCGGACGTTTCGTCATCGGCGGGCCAATGGGCGACTGTGGCTTGACTGGCCGTAAAATTATTGTTGACACATACGGTGGGATGGCCCGTCATGGTGGCGGGGCCTTTTCCGGAAAAGATCCTTCCAAAGTTGACCGTTCGGCTGCATATGCCGCACGTTACGTAACGAAAAACATCGTCGCCGCTGGTTTAGCTGAACGTTGTGAGATTCAGGTGTCCTATGCCATAGGCATAGCAGAACCTACTTCAATTACGATTGAAACCTTCGGCACCGAAAAAATCTCAGTGAATACCCTAACAGCGCTTGTGCGTGAATTTTTCGATCTTCGTCCTTATGGACTTATCACCATGATGGATCTATTGCGGCCAATTTACCGTGAAACTGCTGCCTACGGGCATTTTGGTCGCGAACTTTTTCCATGGGAAAAGACTGATAAAGCAGAGCTTCTACGGGATGCCGCCGGATTAAAATAATTTAGTATGTATACTACAATTATTAAACTAACGGCAACAAACGAAGCTTGAAAAGATCGATCTTTTCTTGTCCTATGATCGGTATTATGACTACGTGTTAGATGTTATAATCGGTTAACTAAGGGAGCAAAATTTCTTATCTCAAGTAGAGAGGGTTGTAAAAGTATACTGATAATTCAATCTGATTTCTTTCACTAATGCGAGAATTTATTCAGGGAATATCGTTCTTATGCCTCCGGAAGAAAATAAGATAGGTTCTGCAATCCCTATGTTCGGGCAGAAAATGTAATTTTGGCGTCTATGCTTTATTAGTCAGGCATTTTGATATCTAAAATACTTTTCTGTACCGCGCACTACAAAAAGATAACAGTTTTATGGCAAGAATACAGTTTAATCTGCCCTGGGGGAGGGTGTTAAAAACTTCTTTTGTTTTTGTTTCATTAGAAACTAAAATATTGAATATAAAAGTAATTTCGTTTTTTGAAATTGATTACATGATACACATCATAATTTGCTATATTTAGCATAAATATAGAAATAGATAAGTTACTCCTTTCCTGTTTGTTATAAAATTGGTACGACAATTCAGGTTATGCCAGATGATAAATTCTACTACCACCCTAGTACTATCGGGGGTGTATCTGGATAAAAATTTATACTACGGATAAATATGCTAGCTGACAGAGATAAGTGTATTGAACCGATAATAAATTTAGGATCCTCTTAATGCATTGTTAGCATACAAATACATACATCAATAATTATTGAATTTAATTACGTAGTAATTGGAGGTGTTAATGCGTACTACCACAGATAAATTCTGCAAATCTCATACTCGTTTTACTTTTTTCGTTTGTTTTATGGCAGCATTATCTGGCCTGCTATTTGGACTAGATATCGGTGTTATTGCTGGCGCACTACCTTTTCTCTCTACAGATTTGAATATCAATACCCAACAACAAGAATGGGTTGTTAGTTCCATGATGTTTGGCGCTGCATTAGGCGCACTTGCCGCGGGTTGGATATCGGCCAAGAAGGGGCGAAAAATTAGCCTACTTATCGCTTCTGTGCTGTTTATTATCGGTTCGCTATGGTCGGCATTGTCTCTGAATGTTGAATCACTCATTATCGCTCGTATTTTACTAGGATTGGCAATCGGAATGGCTTCCTATATCGCACCACTATACCTATCAGAAATTGCTCCAGAAAAGATCCGAGGCTCGATGATTTCAATGTATCAGCTGATGATTACCATCGGGATTTTGGCAGCTTATCTATCTAATGCTGCTTTCAGCTATAGCGGCTCCTGGCGCTGGATGCTTGGGATTATCACTATTCCAGCAGTTTTACTGTTTATTGGTGTGCTCTTTTTGCCGGGCAGTCCTCGCTGGCTAGCAACCCGTGGCCGTTACAATGAAGCTCAAAAAGTACTTGATATGCTACGCAGCTCTAGCGAACAAGTGAGAAAAGAATTAGAAGAAATTCGCGAAAGTTTAAAAATCAAACAAAGCGGATGGATGCTATTCAAAGAAAACAGTAATTTCCGCCGCTCTGTATTTCTTGGCATTCTACTGCAAATGATGCAGCAATTTACTGGTATGAATATCATTATGTATTATGCGCCAAAAATCTTCGATATTGCCGGCTTTGCCAGCACTGTAAATCAAATGTGGGGGGCAGTGATCGTAGGATGTGTCAATGTACTGGCAACATTTATAGCTATCGGTTTAGTAGACCGATGGGGCCGTAAACCAATCCTGAAACTGGGTTTTTTAGTCATGGCAATCGGCATGGGTGTACTGGGTATGCTATTAGATCTGGGGGTTGAGAACGAATTTCAAAAATACTTTGCAATAATCATGCTAATGTTGTTTATCGTCGGTTTCGCGATGAGTGCAGGGCCCCTGATTTGGGTACTATGTTCCGAGATTCAGCCGCTAAAAGGACGTGATTTCGGTATTACTATATCAACCGCCACTAACTGGATCGCCAACATGATAGTCGGTGCTACCTTTCTGACCATGCTAGAAAGGTTCGGTAACGCCACTACCTTCTGGGTATACAGCACAATGAACGTTATTTTTATCGTATTAACCATAATGCTAATTCCAGAAACTAAAAATATTTCACTTGAACATATTGAACGTAACCTTATGACCGGAAAACCACTGCGCAAAACTGGCTGCATTCAAAAATAAAAACAGTAGCGGAGTTTTTTCTTTTTATGCTGTGCCTAACCACCCTTAGCCCCGTTGTCCCTTGCGGGGCTTTCCTTTTTTCCAAAAAAGGAAAAAAAGGATAAATAAAATTCTTTTGTGTTACGGCATTAATACATATTGATACTTACACCATTTTCTCTAGCAATCAACATATTAAACATCACAAAGCCGCGCACTTTTTTCCTTTTAATCATTGTTAAGCAATCTAACATTGTGCTTTAGATATAAATTTTTAAATCATACCAAAGGCTTTTTTAGCACACAGATAAAAAATATTTTATACACTACTGTGAGTACTATATCTAAAATATTTAACTATAATTACAATATCCATATAATTTATTAATTGATTTTAGACATAACCTATTGTCTTATTAAAAATAAAAAATGCAGTATCTGCAATAATGAAAATAAAAACACATCTTATATTAATCTATTTATTTTTTCTAGATAGGTAATCTAAGTTACGATTATCAAGTTTTATTATACACAGAGTAATAAAGCGGTATTGGGAAAGTTTTTAAAACTACAAGAGATGAGTTTTCTAAAAATAAATGAGAAAAATATTTTTGGATGAGAAACCAAGTCATGTAAAAAACCATGCTACATTTAATTAAAAATATTAAATATTTCTATAATATCCGTGTATTAACTCATTTTTATACGATCACAAAATAAAAATCAAAATAGCCATCTTGTTCTTCACATAAAACAAGACCAGTGTTCATCTACTTCGCAAAAAGATAAAAACTTTAGCGTTATAGGATTCTATTATTCAGTAACCTTTTTTACATATTTTTAATACACCAAAATAGTATTTTTCTCATGCGTTAATACCCGTGTAAATATTATCCCAGCATCAAAAATTAACTGCATTAATTTTAAATTATTAAAATTATTATTTCTGATCGAAAGAAAAAAATAACAATTAGCATCATCATAAAACAGCCAATCTGCAGTACAATAACTCATTCGCAAAGTTCCCACAAAATATAAAATATAAAATAAGCACCTTCTTACAGAAAAAAGAAAACTCATGACAGGATTATTATCTGTGCCAATTGATTGTTCAGCAGTATCATTGATATATAGTATGGTTTCCGGATGTGCTTAACCATTAACCCACCCAACTGCAAAATTGAAAAATTTTTGGTTAATGGCCTGAATGATATATATATCACTGTCAAAATGCTAAGCTCAGAAAAAATTTAACCGCTACACTTACGCCAAAACGGAAAAATCAGCATTATGAAAAGGAGTATTGGCATAAAAACATAATCTCGCATGATTTATAAATCATTCCGTCTGAGTTAGCAGTAAAATACTTAATTATGGGTTATTGCTTCTGAAATTCAATAGTAATATAGTCATATTTAGGTTTTAAAACAGATCTCAACGATTATCTCTCCATAATTTTATTTAAAATAATTTATTATTTCTCTAATTAAAACTCACATAATAAAATAATTAAATCACTTAACAAATTTGTATCTTGAACATGATAGATGTTGATGATATGTAAAGTAAAAAAATACTTACATAAACAACATCATAAATTAGATAAATTCTAAAACGCATACCGATAAAGTGAACGAAGCTGACATATCTTCAGCATATCGCTATCCAATAAAATTTTTGATGAATATTCAATATTAATGCAATATTTAGAGTACTTGAAGTTCTTTGACTCTAATAAGGAAACTTACCCTACTTCCTACTACTACAAACAACCTTGTTTTTTTAGAAATACCTTTACCATTTCTTGACCTTTGAGGATATTTATATCCCGCCTACAAAATATATCACCTTGGAAAGGTAACTAAATTTATTAGTTGGCACCCAAAAACAACCATAAAAACTAATAATAGATGAGTTACTTAATAAAATAAGTAGAATCACACGATGATATCTGGAAAACGCGCGAAAAATATAAATTAAATTAATAATGCGAAGTTATAAATAAAATATATTGTCAATTTTTTATTAATATCGGAGATAGACGGCTAAAACTGTTATCCCAATCTAAATCCCAATCATCAAAAGATTACTCGATGATTTTTAAGCTCTGTTCACTCCCGATGAGTGCCACGTCAGCGGCGCGGCGCGCAAACAAACCAACAGTGACTACTCCGGTGATGTTATTGATTTTTTCTTCAAGCGCCACCGCATCCAAAATGAATAAATCATGTATATCCAAAATGATATTACCATTTTCTGTTACTACGCCCTGCCGATAGATAGGGCGAGCACCAAGGCGAACTAGTTCACGTTCAACCCAGGTTTTGGCCAGTGGGATTACCTCGATTGGTAGTGGAACTGTAGTACCAAGTACATCCACCAACTTACTTATATCCGCGATACAAATAAATTTACGAGCAGCTGCGGAAATAATTTTTTCACGGGTCAGCGCGCCCCCTCCCCCTTTGATCATCTGTATACTACTGTTTATCTCATCGGCACCATCTACGTAGATCTCCACTGAATCGACATCGTTAAGATCGAATAATGGAATACCAAGACTCTTTAATTTGGCAGACGAGGAAGTAGAGCTGGAAACCGCTCCTTCTATTTTATGCTTAATAGAACCCAACGCGTCAATAAAATATGCAGTGGTAGATCCAGTTCCTACTCCCACAATAGCACCAGGCTGGATATATTTCAACGCGGCTAAAGCCGCCGATTTTTTTAGTTCATCCTGCGTCATGGTATTATTTCCTTCCGCGGCATACAACACTGTATGTTTATCATTATAAGTCATTTTTTTCGGAAGGAGTAAAGATTTTTATAACTTCGTATAAAAACAGATTTGAAGTAATGTTTAAATAATTTCAGTTTTATTTTTAATATCAATAAGAAACAACAAAACAACTTTCTATGTTACAGTTAAATAAATCATATGTTCATTTATAAAATTTCGTTAGATTCAGAAATTATATGCTAAACAAAAAATTAACAAAAAATAGATAGTACAGCAAAAAATTTATATCTATGAATCCGTCATTATTAAAATCCTATATTAATCCAATAAGTAAACTGTCCAAAATCATAGGTAATGTATACTACTTAAGAATCTGTTAATCGCCACTTGAAAGATTTTTATATAAGAAAAGAAAAAGCACTTATTTACGAGTAATGCATATTTAGCATCTTCCATAGCTTTTCAATCGAATTTAAATTCGAGCTATAATGGAAGAAATAATGGAATCATAAAAAATATAAAATTCTAAATAAGAAATATTTTTGGTAAGGCGCATTGTTTTATATGAGTTAAATTATCTTCGATATGGAAAATGTCCATCATTTTATGATATAAAAACAATAACTAGTCTCACTACCAATGATGTTGTTAAATAAATTAAACACTAATAAAAAGAAGCCATATGCCACACTGCTTTTTATTTATTTAACCAACTCTTTTTATGATAAAGTTGTTAACTTACATTTTTTCTAGATGATCAAAAATACGCTAAACAGCGTAACAAATTGAATCTCTTTCATAAATTTTAAAATAAAATCAATAGAACTCGTGTAATGAGCCTCCGAAAAGACACAACACCTTTGAGGTTATCAAGTTTATCGTAATTGAAATATTAGTACACTAAAAAACTCAACAACGATCTTTTATCAGAAGGTTTCTGCGTCCATAAAGTTAATGGCTTTAGCCTACCTTACCGATAGAGAATGCTTTTCTTGAGGGCTTTTATCACTAATCAAGCAAATATAAAAACGAAAGTAATATCATTATTTAACAATTACCTAAAAGATAATTTATTTGAAAACATTGATAAATCTTTTATTTTTTATTTTACAAAAAATTAAATCCTAATTCCTAATTTGCAGATCATGTTAAAATTTAGATAAATCAAATTATCAAATAAAGATAATATTAATTTAAAAAATTCACGAACTTGAATAAGATCAATATAGCTCAGACTGAACAAATTAATAATATGCATTTAATTCTTACTAACTATAGTATCCCTATCGCTCTTCTCTCACACTTTAAATAGTGTGAAGTTTCACTTCGTTGCCTCTGTTTAGTGCATAGCATTCATAAAAATGGAATTATAGTTACGAACTATCAACTTAAATACTGCATACTTTAAGACGTTTAACTGTTTCTCTACATCAAATTTGTGTGAAATACGCTACCTGTTTTCTATATCTATTTGTGAAGATGAAATTACCTTTATTATACCATATATAATACAATACACAACATCATATATCTATACAAAAGGCGGTAATAGTTGCCGCTAAATAGTAACCACTTATCCTTGATAAGGAAATAGCGCTAAGCTAAAGACTGGAACATCTTAAAAATACCACTGCGATTTTTATTTATTTGAAGATAACTTTATTGATGTACTACCAGTAGTATTATACAATAAACTATTGTTTTATAAATGGCTTATAACTAAGCAATTATTGCTGTTGATAAAGCATTGCAGCAGATAAGTAGCATGGCATTGAATTCTTTCATAAATCTGATGGTCACGACTTAAGAAATATATATCATTAAGTATAGTTCATTTTAGGCTATCGAATCAATTCTTATCTCTATAAAGATAGAGCAAAATTTTTATGTTGATCATGAATCAAGTACTTTTAATGATTATAAAAATAAATGTTTTGAATTTACTTTTACTAAACGATTATCAGTGTAGGCTATAAAACTGGCTCTCGATTTTGATACGATTCATACAGAATCGTATTCTGTATGAATTCTAAGTTAAACTGAGATTCCATCTTCCTGAATTTAAATTTTTTTAGTGAAGTAACTACTATGTGCCTACGAAAAATTTATCAAAAAGGATATATTTCTTTTATTCCCTTGGAATATCTTGTCGCAAGACAATGTGACTTATTCATATCCAAACAACGGCGTAACTCTCTATGCTACATATATTTACCAATTTGGAATTACATACCTGTTTAATGTTGGTTCTCGCATTAATCTTTGTTCTGATTTATGAAGCCATCAATGGTTTTCATGATACAGCCAATGCTGTAGTCACTGTCATCTACACACGCGCCCTACGCTTTCAGCTAGCAATAGCCATGTCCGGAATATTAAATTTTCTTGGGGTTCTAATGGGTGGGTTAAGCGTGGCTTACACTATTGTTCATTTGTTACCGACAGAACTTTTGCTCAACGTTAACTCTGCTCATAGCCTGGCTATGATGTTTTCCATACTCTTAGCAGCGATCATGTGGAATTTCGGTACATGGTATTTTCGCCTTCCAGCTTCTAGCTCGCATACTCTCATCGGTTCAATTCTTGGCATCACTCTAATTAACGCTTTAATAAACGACAGCTCGGTAATTCAAGCGCTTAATATCCATAAACTTATTGAAATCTTCCTGTCGCTCATTATTTCCCCGATAGTGGGTTTGGTGCTGGCTGGGACAATGGTTTTTTTGCTACGACGCTACTGGAGCAAAACAAAAAAACGCAGACGTATTCATCTAACTCCTTCTGGGCGAGAAAAAAAGGATGGTAAGCGTAAACCACCGTTCTGGATTCGTATTGCTTTAATCATCTCTGCCGCCGCCGTAAGTTTTTCTCACGGCGCTAATGACGGTCAGAAAGGGATCGGGCTTATTATGCTGATTTTGATAGGGGTTGCACCAGCAGGATTTGTGCTCAATATAAACTCTAACGGCTACGATATTAGTCGCACACGTGATGCCATTAATAATTTAAAGCAATATTATATCCAACACCCTAACTTATTTATCAACGTTGTTTTCTCTAATGAGAAGCCAATGATACCACAGGCAACATCGAAAAGTGATCACTCCATCGCACCATTATCAGATTCGACATCCACTAATTATCCTTTTCTTCTCCCCAGCGTTAACGAAAAAAATATAGAAAATCACCAATTATTAGATCAGAAACATGGCCTACAGACGAAAATCTTTCACTATGAGCGCAACAATGCATTTTTGATTATTAATCAAACAACGCTGTTGTTGAGCACTCTAGAAAGCTATAAAACTCTTAATGCTGATCAGCGTTCTAACGTACGGCGCCTGTTAATGTGTATTACCGAGACCGTTGATAAACTTGTAAAACTACCTGAAACTTCTGCCTCGGATAAACGCTTACTGTCGAATTTACGCCAAGATTTGCTATATACAGTGGAATACGCACCTATGTGGATCATTATCTCCGTAGCACTTGCGCTATCCATGGGAACCATGATCGGCTGGCGTCGGATCACTACAACCATCGGTGAAAAGATTGGTAAAAAAGGCATGACCTATGCTCAAGGGCTTTCGGCACAAATAACAGCTGCAGCGTCTATCGGCGTAGCAAGCTATACCGGAATGCCAGTATCAACCACTCACGTACTTTCATCCGCAGTGATCGGCACCATGCTAGTCGATGGTGGAGGCGTGCAGAGTAAAACCGTGAAAAACATCCTATTAGCTTGGGTATTAACCCTACCAATAGCGATTATTTTATCCGGCAGTCTGTATTGGATAGCCTTAAAACTAATTTAATTAACCGACACCGAAACAAGCACGAAATATCCAGGCAATCATTTTTGCCTGGAATTCAATTCTGAATAAAAAGAAGAGATAAGTTTGATAAAATAAAATTATTTCCAAACACAGATTCACTGAATGGTTAAAATAAACCACCTCACATATTATTTCATATAAGAATATATATAAAAGCGAAGAAAAGAAGGAACTATCGCTATCTAAATTGTTTTTTTTCGGAGTACATACTGTAATATCAGTATTAAAATATTCAAAATATATAATCAGATTCACCAGAATATTAGAGGCTCTTTCTCGTTATCCCGGTTTTTTATCCACCTGATAAGTGTCATATAAAACGCCTCGTGGATACACTTTTCTCTTTCTAATCATTGAAACTGCCATATAAGTACGCGCACTATATCATATGTTTCTATCATACTTACCAAACTGGTACTGAAGAAATAATTACAGATTATGCCAAATAGCGCTTTTAGCAGCTTTAAAAAATTTAATACGACTGGGGGCAGTCATACCACCAGCAAGCCATCTCAACACTCTAAATTAGATTAGAAATGGTTATGAGACATCTCAAGCGATTCACTATTCCTCTCTCTCAGAGGAATCACAAAAATCCACTTTTCAACGTTTAACACGATCTATAAGGCTTAAACTCGTTGCTTATTTTTATCCACCATTTCAACCTTATTAGGATAATTATAAATTCTTGGATTTTATTGATCTCCCTATCAGATTTTTGTTTTCTAATCAAAATACCGCAAGTTTTATATGACGAATTATTTATTACTTGCATCAAACTTTATGATTTGACCTCTCTATTAAAACCGTATTTTCTTACCAGAATAAGTGTTTAAACTATCTATACCCGCTGTACGCTCACATACACCTGACAGGATTTCACCAAACGAGTTATGTATAGTAACTCTATACGAAATATATCAACCAATAGCACATTTATATTCATCAGTCGATTAGACAGATGCTCCATGAAAGTTGAACAGGAATTTTGCTTCTCTCAGTCAACAACTAAGCTACAAATTCCAAAAAGAAACTGTTATCTGCATCAACCAAATGGGTTCTTTATAATTTACAACCAATATAATCCTCCATGAAGGCTTTCTTAATACATTAAACTTTAAGATGATCGTTGGATCAGAGCAATACCTATCTCTTTTAATATTTACCATATAGAAAATTAATAATTCAACAGAACCAACTAGCCCACTGATAAGATCTCACAAAAACAGCGCAGTTTTCTGACAATATGCCTGGATAAAATGAGTTATTATCGCAATAGATGAAAAAACTTACTATTACTGCTCAGTGGTAGACCTTTTAGTCTATAAATATCATGATGATCCCGATAACCTTACAAAGATTTGGTTTTTCTCTTAAAAGATTACAGAGATTTATTGATTTGATTTTTAAACTAATAAAAGTGTTTCTATGTCATCTAAACTATTCTCCGCTCAAAAAATTAATAAAGACACTGCAGATCAACACAAAAATACAATACCCAGTATAGTAACTTATTGGTATATTAGATAGCATAGACCTAATGATCTTTGATGAAGGCAAACACGAAATACGGCTAAAAGCTTGGAATACTGAAAAAACACAAAAGATGGCCTAATCATCATCTAAGCAAGATAGATAAACATAGGCACATCGCATGATATTACCTTCCTCCGATTAATAAATCAGCAATATCATTAGCATACAAATTTTTCTGAATTTAAAATTCATATAAAAACATCCTCTAAAAATCAAAGAATCATTATTTAATAGCATTTACAATACACTTGACTTTCATGATTCTCTTCTAAGAAAAAAATATTTTAGCCTCTAAGTTCGCCAAAATTGATGCTTAATATTGCGAAGATCTAAGCAATACCTTTCCTAAAAGATTAGAGATAATTTTCATTTATCGTCTGCGTTAAAAAGAAAAGCATACATACTTTAATACCGAATTTTGATTTAATATCAACGATATATATAACATAAAAACAATTATGTAATTTCTGCATACTTTCTGGCAGTTTCTTTGCCAACACCCAGGATAACCATCAGTCATCATGGGAAAAATCCTATCAAGTTAGTTTTATGATTAAAAATAAATCGACGGCTATAGGATTACCTCTCTGGCGATCTGGTTCTTAATAAAAAATCTGGGCAGCATCCAAAAACTTGTTCTAACCAAACCCTCGTATCCTCCTAGCTTTTCAGTTATCACGGTACATCATATATGTCTTAATAAACATTGCCCCCATAAACGCATCGCCTACACAAATCTAGCGGTTAATGATAAATGACCTAAGATGTCTACTTTTATCTGAAAATAATTAGTACGAAAAAATACAAATAAATATATCCTTCATACATATCTATTAAAATTTTTATAAACTACACCACATAGATATACCTGAGTAGAAAGTGGGAGGCATACCAATAAGCATTAATGTTGGAATCACTACGAATACATAACTAACAAAAAACAAATCACGGGCAAAACCGTTGAAATGGTGGTAAAGGTATCCTTTATATTCGTAGATTCTTTCCAGCCCCTATATTTCCTTAACTCACAAGGAAAGAATATCTACTATTGCAAAAACACTCGTTTCTGCAAGGATAAGAACAAAAAGTTTTTTATTGATTGGGATAGTAAATTCTGATGAAAATAGAGGTGTTTTAATGCTGTTTCATTAATATTTTTCTTTTATAAAACAGGATTAACTGGGGATAAATACGAATATATACTGTTTTTATGCGACCTTATTTATAGCTCAATGCCCGGGCCGGATCGATCCGTCTTGCACGCTGCGCCGGATACCAACTCGCTAAAAGCGTGAGCAGAAGCGCCGTAGCCAATACGCTGATTACGTCTTGCCAATGCAGCTCGGTCGGGAGAAAATTGATAAAATAAACATTACTAGACAATAGTTTATGGCCTAACAGATGCTCCAAACCTTCCAACAATATAGTCATATTGAGCACAATCAGAATACCGATGGCAGCGCCAATTACGGATCCTGTTAGTCCCGTCAGAAAACCATACCAAATAAAAATAGTACGGATTAACCCATTTTTTGCCCCTAAGGTACATAAAATCGCGATATCAATGCTTTTGTCCTCTACCGCCATAACAAGCGTGGAAACAATATTGAAACAGGCAACCCCTATCACCAGTAGCATGGCTAGATACATCATGGCACGAATCATTTTAATATCGCGATACATATATCCATAAGACCCGATCCAGCTACGAATTTTTACAGAGGTATGGATCACCTCTCCTGCATCTCGCACCAGCTGATTGGCTTTAAAAATATCGCTCACCTTAATGGCTATACCGCTTACGTTCTCACCTTGCTGCAGATAATTCTGGGCGTCCTCCAACGGCACTATCGCAAAATTATGATCTAGCTGGCTATTTAGTTCCAGAATGCCTCTGATTTGCAATCTAATCAATTTTGGCTTTAATAAGTTCATTTGCTGATCGCTGTTTGGAATCATCACCGTTATCCAATCACCGGATTTGATCTTTAGGATATCAGCTAACCCTTTACCGACAATAATTTGCTGTTGTCCGGCCTGAAAATGAAACCAAGCATCATTTTGGATATAGCGCGGCAGTGCGCTCAGGCGCATTTCCAGATCGTGGTGAACACCTTTGATCCGTATGGCCTGTAATTTATCCTCGTGCTCTACTAGACCGGTAAAATTCACATAGGGGGCACTGGCGAGAATACCAGGCACCTGTTCCATGCGTTTTAAAAGTGATGGCCAGTCAGAAAACAGGGTGTTTACCGGTTCAATCTCCCCATGAGGTATAACCGCCAATATACGGTTATGCAACTCACGCTCAAACCCGTTCATAACGCTCAGGCCGATAATAAGTACCTTTACCCCTAACGCAATTCCGATGGTTGAGATGATTGAAATTAAGGATATCATGCCACTCCGTCGACGACTTTGGCTGAAGCGAAGCGCAATTTGTAACGAGAGTGGCAGCCTCATTGAGAAGCTCTCATCAGCACCGCACAATCACCATATAGCACGCCATCGCGCATTTCCAGCTGCCGATGTACTCGCTTTGCCAACTGAAGATCATGAGTCACTACCAGAAAGGCAGTACCTTGGTACATATTTAACTCTCTTAGTAATTCAAAAATATTATCAGCATTTTTCTGATCCAGATTACCTGTTGGCTCATCAGCCAAAACCAGTACCGGATGATTTACCAGCGCACGAGCAATTGCCACCCGCTGTCGCTCGCCGCCAGATAGTTCCACCGGACAGTGATGGCGGCGGTTTTCAAGCCCTACTGCCGCTAACATTTCCCGCGCACTCACCTTCGCGCGATCTGGACGAGCCCCCCCTATTAAAAGCGGCATTGCTACGTTTTCCAGGGCACTAAAATCCGGAAGCAAATGATGAAACTGGTAGATAAAACCTAACCGACGGTTTCGCATCTGCGCACGCGCCGCAGAAGAAAGCTTATTCACTTGCTGCCCTTCAAATATCACTTCACCGCCGCTTAATTTATCTAGCCCACCCAGCAAGTGCAGCAGCGTGCTTTTACCAGAACCGGAACTGCCAATAACTGCCAACATGTCACTATACTGCAAAGTAAAACTAACGTTACGCAATACCTCGGTATAAATTTTTCCTTCCTGATAACATTTTCTAAGTTTGGAACACTGTAACAAGGGAACATCATGCATATCGTAAAGCCTCCGCAGGATGGACAGTGGCTGCACGCCAGGACGGATACAGTGTGGACAGAACTGCTACGGCCATCGCAAAAAATGCAATGCATGCCACCTGCAATGGTTGAATAGATACTGGCAGAACAGCGCCATCAAGCAACGTCCAAATAGGCATCGTCAGATCACTTAGTTGAATGGCTAGCATAACACCTAGGAGAGTTCCCAAAAACGCACCAATGATGCCAGCACTGGCTCCTTGAGTAATAAAGATTAGCATCACTTGACGGCGATTTAGCCCCTGGGTTTGCAGAATTGCCACCTCAGCCTCTTTTTCCATTACAAGCAGGCCAAGAGAGGTGAAAATATTGAACGCTGCCACTGCAACGATCAGGCTCAATAGCAGAGCCATTATGTTTTTTTCCATATGCACAGCCTGAAACAATGCGCCATTACGTTCGCGCCAATCATGCCACACTAGTCCACTCGGCAGATGCTGGGCACTTAATTTATCTACCGCAAGTGCTTTCTGTAACCACAAGCGCCAGCCGGTTATATATCCGGACGGGTAGCGCATCAAACGCGATGCATCCTGCAGATGAACAAGAAATTGATAACCATCTACTTCACTGTTAGCAGAGAAAGTCCCGACTACGGTGAATAAGCGCTGGCTAGGTATTCGACCAATCGGAGTAAATTGTGTGGCCTCTGGCACCATCAGCCGCAATACGTCACCGCGCTTTACGTTGAGCGCAACAGCCAGTGCATCGCCCAAGATAATCCGGTATTGGCCAGCTACCAGGTCATCTTGTCGGACGTCCAAAAAATAGTGCGATAGCGGTTCTGGATCGCTTGGGTTAACACCTAGCATTACGCCCACCGCTACGCTACAAGCACTTTGCAGCACGACATCACCGGTAGTAAGCGGAACAACGTGTGTCACGCCTGCAAGCGTGTTTAGCATAGAGGCCGGAATCTTTTTAGGATTTACAGGACCATCTGGATTAATCAACAGCACCTGTGGAATTAAGCCGAGAATATTGCTCTCCATTTCAAACTCAAATCCGTTCATTACCGATGATACAGTCACCAGCGCCATAACACCAAGCGTGATACCGATGGTGGAAAACCAAGAAACAAAACGCCTGAAGCGATCTGATGCCTGCCTGCGCATATAGCGCAGGCCAATATATAAAACAACAGGTTGATACATTGATTTCCATCTGGATCAGTTGCGAAAATAAAGTAATTAAGGATAATAAAGGGTTGTATGGCACAATAAAACTATTAAACGTTTCTATAACCTGCATTTATTCCTAAAAATGCGAATATAATTACCCATCGTCGAAACTGCTGCTATCTTCTAGCGCAGATAGTAGTGCGATGTTTCCGTGATGTGAAAGAAGAGATTTATTATTATCTATGTCAAAACACGTTCATTTTACTTTACCTACACAACCAGGCAAAAAACTGATCTTAGGTCAGCTTACCGGCGCTGCCTATGCCTTTGAATGCGCTGCCATGGTGGATCGTTATCCGAAGCCAGTGCTGGTGATCGCTACTGATATGCAAAACGCACTGCAGCTATATGATGAAATCCGACAGTTTACCCGTCACCCAGTATTAACCCTCCAAGATTTTGGAACTTTGCCTTATGATCACTTTTCTCCTCATCAAGAAATCATTTCCGACAGGATCGCTACCCTCTACCGCCTGCCAACGCTTGTGCAGGGCGTCATCATTCTATCGGTTAACACCCTGATGCAACGGGTCTGCCCGCATGATTTTTTGCACCGCCATACTCTATTACTAACCAAAGATCAGCGCCTATCACGAGAAAAATTGTGCTCTCATCTGGCAAAATTTGGGTATCGTAGCGTCGATCAGGTAATGGAGCATGGGGAATTCGCCATTCGTGGCACTCTGCTAGATCTTTACCCCATGGGTAACAAAGCGCCTTACAGGCTAGATTTTTTTAATAATAAAATCAATAGCATGCGTATTTTTAATGTGGATAACCAGCGTACATTACAAGAAACGGATTTAATCACTCTCCTGCCAGCACACGAATTTCCTATCGATCACGCTGCGATAGAGCTATTCCGCCACCAGTGGCGTGCACAGTTCGACATGCAGTGTAACTCGGAACATATTTATCAGCAGATAAGCAAAGGAATTCTTCCGGCAGGGATTGAATACTGGCAACCGCTATTTTTTAGCAATCCACTTGTATCGTTATTCAGATATCTACCGGAAGGTACACTGGTGATCAACACTGGTGATCTCGAAGTCAGTGCTACGCGATTCTGGATTAATGCCTGTGCGCGCTTTAAACTCCTTCGTGTAAATCCAATGCGTCCGTTATTGCCGCCGGAAGCCCTGTGGTTGCGAGTTGATGATCTATTTGCCGAAATAAAACGCTCAGTTTGCGTACAACTAAGCATGGCTACACTGCAAAAAAAAACCGATCAATACAATATGCACTATCGGCCATTGCCAGATTTAGCGGTAGAGACGCAAAGAAAAACCCCCATGGATAAACTACGCCAATTTTGCGAACAGTTTGATGGTCAGGTGATTTTCTCGATAGAAACCGAAGGGCGACGAGAAACTCTACGTGAATTGTTAGCACAGATAAAAATTTTTCCAAAACTAATTAATAAAATGGAAGAAGCAATCGACCGAGGATCTTATCTTATCATCGGCGCTAGCGAAAGCGGTTTTATCGATGAGTCACGCGAAAGGGCGTTAATTTGCGAAAGCGATCTGCTAGGAAAAGGGATCAGTCGACGCAGACAGGATACTCGCCGTATCATTAACTCAAATATCCTAATTCACCACCTTTCCGAACTACATGAAGGCCAGCCGGTGGTACATGTGCAACACGGGGTTGGCCGCTATGCCGGCATGATTACGCTAGAAGCTAATGGTATTCAGGCAGAATATTTAATTCTTATTTATGCTGGAAACGATAAGTTGTATGTTCCGGTATTATCTTTACATCTTATCAGGCGTTATGCCAGTAACTCTGATGAAAAAGCACCGCTGCATAAATTGGGGAGTAACGCCTGGACGAAAGTACGGCAAAAAACAGTTGAGCAAGTGCGGGATGTAGCAGCAGAGCTACTAGATATTTATGCCCGGCGCGCAGTAAAGATCGGATTTGCATTTCGCCAAAACCTAGAAAATTATCAACTTTTCTGCGAAGGTTTTCCATTTGAACTTAGCCGAGCTCAGGCAGAAGCGATCAATGCAGTACTCAGCGATATGAGTCAACCGCTAGCCATGGATCGATTAGTGTGCGGTGATGTCGGCTTTGGAAAAACGGAAGTAGCAATGCGCGCCGCTTTTCTTGCGATTGAAAACCAAAAACAAGTGGCCGTTCTTGTACCAACCACCCTGCTGGCACAGCAACATTTTGAGAATTTCTGCAATAGATTTGCTAACTGGCCAGTCCGTATCGAAATGATTTCCCGCTTCCGAAACGCACGAGATCAAGCACTTGTGCTTGAAAAAACAGCTGAAGGTAAAGTCGATATTCTGATTGGCACTCATAAGTTGCTACAATGCGACGTCAAATGGCATGATTTAGGACTTCTTATTCTCGATGAAGAGCACCGTTTCGGCGTACGCCAAAAAGAAAGAATTAAAGAAATACGCACAAATATCGATATTTTAACTCTGACTGCTACCCCTATCCCGCGCACACTAAATATGGCGATAAGCGGCATACGTGATTTATCGATTATAGCAACGCCGCCGGCACGGCGACGGTCTGTGAAAACATTTGTGCAAGAATATGATGCTGGGGTAGTGCGCGAGGCTATCCTACGTGAGGTACTGCGCGGCGGACAGGTCTATTATCTTTATAACAATGTAGCAACCATTGAAAGAACCGCCTGCCAACTGTCGACACTGGTACCGGAAGCGCAAATCGGTATTGGCCACGGCCAATTGCGTGAGCGTGATTTAGAACGGGTAATCCATGATTTTCATCACCAGCGCTTTAATGTTCTTGTGTGCACCACTATCATTGAAACCGGCATCGATATTGCTAACGCTAACACCATCATTATTGAAAGAGCGGATCATTTTGGATTAGCTCAGCTCCATCAACTGCGCGGGCGCGTTGGACGTTCACATCACCAGGCTTACGCCTACTTTCTCATTCCCCCGTTAAAATGTCTAAGCCAGGATGCCCAGAAGCGACTTGAGGCGATCACTTCACTGGAGGATCTGGGGGCAGGGTTTGCACTGGCTACACACGATCTAGAAATTCGCGGCGCTGGTAAGCTGCTAGGAGAAGATCAAAGCGGTCAAATAGAAAGCGTTGGTTTTTCACTGTATATGGAACTATTAGAAAACGCGATAGAAGCGCTAAAGTCTGGTCGAGAACCTTCTCAAAAAGATCTTTTTACTAAAGAAGCAACCGAAGTCGAATTGCATATGCCCACACTACTACCGGAAAAGTATATTCCCAATGTCAACATCCGAATGTTGCTATATCAACGAATTAACAGCGCAGCAGACGATCACGAACTCGAAGAGCTAAAAGTAGAACTTATCGATCGCTTCGGTATCCTTCCTGATCCGGTACGTTATCTACTAGCGATAACCAGCCTCAAACACCGGGCAAACAGTCTTGGGATTCAGCGTATCGATGGCGGCGATAAAGGGGGGGTTATAGAATTCAGAGAAACAAATCACGTCGATCCCGCCGTTCTTATCGACTTACTCACGCGAGAACCAAGCATCTATCGGTTAGATGGGCCAAGCCGATTGAAATTTATCTGCAATCTGAAAGATTGTACAGCGCGTCTGCACTATGTAAACTGGCTATTGTGGAATCTTAAGCCAAACACACTCAAAAACACCTAAAGCCGGCGGATGAAGGATTAAAAAGATTAAGAATCAATCAAAGAGCCACCGCATAGGGATGGCTAGGTCGAATAGCAAGCAGATACATTTAAAATCCATCAATATACTTCCCTATTGAATGGCTAGCGCATCTAAAAGCGGATGAGATTATATCTAAAACACTCAATAACAATATACATTGAGTATATAATAAACAGAATACTTATGTATCATATCCTGCTTCCATATTACCCCGTCTAAATTCATTTCATTTTATATGATATTAAATTTAAATGCGTCAAGGCTACAAAAAAATATTCCATATGATATTCAAAATTGATAATAGCCTATTGAACATTGTTATAATTTCAGGATAAATTTAAATTTATCGATACTGATCGATGGTCATTTCCCATCTAATAAACTTATTGTTCATCGCTTCTGATTTTTAAAAATCAATTATTTATAATCAAGAAATATTCGATTTAAATATGTAAATTCAAATCACGTCTTTCTATCCGATGGGTATATATTTTTTCCTACATGACCCGCTATATAAAATATAAGTTTAAAATAGATCATTTGTAAGTTATGTAAATACTATGCTTATTTTATTATCGGCGCCAATAATTTCCATGAATTCTTATATTTTTATATTTGACAATATTGGTTATAGATCTTTTTATTATGAGATTTTAAGCGAAAAACAGAAAGCACAGGTTATATTTATATGGCACATAAAACTATTTTTAATTTTCTACACAAAAGAAAATAATTTCGATATTAATTCTATGATATCCGAAACCTACTTTCGGATAATTTAAAATTCATCAGAATATTATTCAATAATATATTCAAATTCATGAAAAAATCTATGCTGCATTTATGCACTCATAGCCATGAATTTGGAGATTAATAATAGTCTTATATATTCCTAATTTGATCCTTAAAACTATTCTGAATAATTTGATTACTTTATTCCATAAGTTTTAATGTTAAATATAAGACAAAATACATTGATATTTTTTAATAAAATAAAAATCAAATGGTTATCACAGTAAAATTATTAAAAATAAAACCTTATCTTTTTCATATAAAAACAAACACTTAAATTAAATAGTTTATGTATTCAATAACACCAATCCATAAAAGCGAAAAATAAAGCTGAAATATTTTTAATATTGCTTAAAGATCTCGCATCAAAAACCTTAATGCTTACCATAATAAACTTTAAAAGTTTATCTGATTAATAAATTTAAATCATGATCTGAGAAATAATCGTGTGTATGTGAGATTTCATGTAAAACCACTATTATCAATAAAAATATAGCATCTTCCTTTTAATTCTGTTTTATCTTTTTTAAAAGATTCTCTAATTTTTGTCATCTTTTAAATAACAGGATATTTTTATCGGTCAGTTTAAATTTCTTAATTACATCAAAAATTATTATTTTGAATACATTAATGAGCTCTTGTCTATTTCTTAAATTAACCATTAAATATTTTTCAAAATCTTATTATAATAATCTATTACTCTTTCGGTAACGCGAATATGACTATTAAAGATTAAGTGGTTTATACATAGATATAAAAAGTCTACATATAAAACCGTTTTTAAATTTTATTGATACTTAATTTTTCTTTTCTATAAAAGAAAGTATCATATGCGATAAAAATTAAATAAATGGCTTATACACCTATTACAATCACAATAAAATTCTTTAATTATATCCAATACACTCATACAACCGTTTTTTACGTCGCCACGATGAATATATGTTACTATAACGTTATTAAAACTTCATGCGTAAAACACATTAAGAGAGATGTTTCTTTCTATTATATGGCATGCCTTTTTATGCGATATATTAGGAATCTTGTAAATAAAAAGTTTTCAGAAATATCCAAAAATAAATTTATGAATGAGATCAAAATTAGCAATCGGATATGACTGAATGAAGCATCTGCTAGTTTTTGCTCTGCAAAAAAAGAAGGAAGCCCACAGAAGACTGAAGACTGATTTGTTTGATCTTCTTGTTAAGCATCAGAACTAGCACACACGAAAAAACATGGGAAAGAAAGCAAAAATTAGCGTAGCAGAAAATAATATGGCCGTCTTTACGACGGCAGGCTACAATCGGCTGAGATTCGCCATCAAGCCCTCCATCTGCAATAAAATCCAACTTAAGAACTCTCTATTTTGCATCTAGCTAATAGAGTAGCTATCACGATTAATATAATTTGAAATTTGGACGGATCACACGATTAATTCTATCCACCAATACAATTAGTGCGGTTTTAATGTATCCATGTAATGCAATTTGGTGCATCCGGTACAGCAAACTATACACTACACGGGCAATTCGTCCTTCTATCATTATCGATCCTCGCATCAAGTTACCCATCAGACTACCGATAGTGCTAAAGCGTGATAATGATATAAAAGAACCGTAATCTTTATAGCGATAAGATTTCAAAGATCGTTCTCCTCGCATCAGCGACAAAAGAATATTTCCATGAGCACATGAAGCCATTTGGTGCGCCGCCTGGGCGCGCGGGGGAACAACACAACCTGATGGCATCACGCAAGACGCGCAATCGCCAATAGCAAAAATCGTTGGATCACGCGTGGTCTGCAACGTGGCTTCAACTACCAATTGGTTAATAACATTAGTCTCTAGACCATCCAACTCTTTCATAAAATCCGGCGCTTTAATGCCGGCAGCCCAGACCATAAGTTCAGCCTTAATATATTTCCCATCCTTTGTATGCAATCCGCCAGCATCAGCGCTTGTAACCATTGTTTTTGTCAACACACTAACACCAAGCTTACTCAACTGCTGATACACAGCAGTAGCAATTCGCGGAGAGAGAGAAGGCAGAATACGTTCCCCCGCTTCGAGTAGTGTGACGTTCAATACCTGATGATTACCCAAACTTTTAAATCCATAGCTATATAACTGCTGTACTGCGTTATGTAGCTCGGCTGATAATTCTACGCCCGTCGCGCCGCCGCCAACAATGGCGATATTTACTTTACCTTCTAAATTCTCCTTTGCAGAAAATTTTAAAAACAAATTGAGCATCTCGTTATGAAAACGCTTCGCCTGCATAGAATTATCGAGAAAAATACAATTTTCTTGGACACCGGCGGTGCAAAAATCATTCGACATACTGCCGAGTGCCATTACCAAAATATCATAATTTAATCGTCTGGCAGGTACCAATAGTGCTCCCTGGTTATCTCGAATTTCATTTAAAAGAACCTGTTTATGTTTTCGATCGATATTACTCATGCAGCCTAACTGAAACTGGAAAGCATGATTACGAGCATGAGCCAAGTAACTGAGGGCGTTTACTCCTTCATCGAGTGAGCCGGTAGCCATCTCATGCAACAGTGGTTTCCAAATATGGCTATGATTACGATCCACTAGCGTAATATGCGCTTGCCTATGGCGCCCCAATTTACGTCCCAGACTGGTTGCTAGCTCAAGTCCGCCAGCACCGCCCCCTATAATTACAATTTTCTTCAAAGGTATGGTCACAATACCCCCTAAAGGCAAACCGTCCTAAAGAATTGTAAACAAAACATTTTATATAAAATATAGCTATATAATAATGTGACATTAAAAAATAATAACATTGGAGGTTATTTTGTCATACAAAATTGATATGAATCAATTTTTTAGGTTGTTTCGATGATCGAAGTTATCTTTAACGCGATCTTATCCTAAATAAGTGTTCCGAATAACGCTACACTTTTGTCTTCTTTTTATAAGAACAGAGATAAAACGATATCATTATGATAAATCACTACATCTGGATTATAATAAATTATATTAATTTAGGGCTACATTTTCCATGTAATATCAAATATAGGCTACTCGAAATAATGCTTGAGTAAAACAAGTCATCTTTAAGTGCACTAATTTCGATTGTGAACAACTTAAAAAACGATTATTCTAGCAAAGAAGTAAAAAAAGAAAGATTGTAAGGAAAATAAATAGATATGCTATAAAGTTAGTCTAAATAATTCAATATAGTTTATGTTTTTATAAGTGAATTTAAGGAAACAAGTTAGTATGAAAAACCTATTTTTAATTAGATACAGTTTAAAGATCCACTTAAATTATCTGTCTAGATGATCTAGTGATCATATAGTGTATAATACAAAATTATCCAGCATTCTGCCTATATTGTTATATCCTATAACATTGATATTAAAAGTATTTTCCGAAAAACAACCATAAACAACGACTGTACTATCTATGCGCCATCATTGATACATAGATGCGTATATTTATCACGATACTTGCTATTACTTTTTAAAATTTTTACATCTCTTTATCAAAAGATTAATACCTCTTTAACCAAAAGATACTGATTGCTGGTCAAAGAACAGATGATATACAGAAATTTTATGGCTTCCGCACTAATAAATCTAGAAAATGCAAAAAAATAACCTTGCTCTACTATAAAATATCCGTATTATTTTTTTAAAAAAAGCATTAATTTTAACAAATAAATCAACAAATTTATTAATTATTACACGCTTGCAAGTCAAAAAAATATTCTCAGTAGCACTCGTGTGCTCTTATCGTGTAAGATTACTATCAGTAATAATCTTGATACCCACCTTATAGACTTTGTTGAATAAATCGAACTCTTGATTCGATTATTGGATCGAATCACCTAAAGTTGGCTTTATGTAACAAACACAAAGTGCTCTACTAAAACATAAAAAATGGGAATAGGATATGATTTCGATATGGATACCCTATTATAATATATATCCCACCTGTAATAAGTTTTTTAATTAAAATACATGCGCTCATGTTAACTAAAAAGAAAAAACTAACGTTAAGATCAATAAAACCCATTCTTAATGCTAACTATAAGACCGAAATGGATGAATAAAACCGGGGGCAAACAGATATAAAATACTTATACTGATCTGGCTTTAAGAATCAGGGCGATCTCGACGAGCAATTCTGTCTGTAAAAGAATATTTTCGACTATTTTCAGTAGCTATCTAAATTTTTACACCTGCGCACTGCCGGAATTGTTGTTTTCTGGTAGAAATTTTCAAATGTTTGTATTTGGCTGCTAGCTCAGCTGTTTTAAAAAATGCGCGAGAAAGTCTTTAGGCTACCCTGGCTGCTTTTGCTTGATCCATGAACTAATCGATCAGCCGAGTTTTATTTGCTTATCGATAGAAATTGCAGTATAATTTTATGTATAGTACAAGTGTTTATTTTTCTGCTAGCTTTCCTTATGACAGTTTCTACAAAATTTTGAGAAAATCATGTTAACTATTAATGCTGAAATTCGTAAAGAACAAGGAAAGGGTTCTAGCCGTCGCCTTCGTCTTGAGAACAAATTCCCAGCTATCGTTTACGGCGGTAGTAAGGCCCCGATCGCTATCTCACTAGACCATGATCTCGTCTTGAATACCAAAACTAAAGAAAATTTCTTTAGTGACATTTTAATCATGGTGATCGACGGTAAAGAAAGAAAAGTGAAGGTACAGGCAGTACAGCATCATCCCTTCAAACCAAAACTGATCCACATTGACTTCATTCGCACTTAATCGTTCTCTTATTCAAGAGAATACTACATATCTTACAACGATTTTTTATAATTTATAGAATAAATTCTTTACCGTATTGTACCGGTTGGATGTTTAAAAAAACCGAGAAAATACTGCATATAGAAACTGTACTGAGCAAAGCCTTCTATAGCAAAAAGGTTGCAATGTTCAGATTAAATTTTCGTGACAATAATGTTTTACCTAGCATTATTTAGCTTATTACCCAGATAATTAATAGTAACTAAAGTGTATAGATATGGATAATTTTCTATCCAAAAACTTTTTAGGCATCGTTTCTGATTCTAAAATCAGAAAATAATTTCACGAGCAACTCATGTAATATTAGTACGTAAAAATAAAAAACATATTTTTATTCGCAAGGTATATTTTAGTTATAAAATGATTTTTCAACTCCAATCGACTCTGTATAACATAGTTATTTATAAATCAGATAAAAGACTATGTTTGCATTTACTTAATAATATGCTTAACATTCATGCATATGTTCCTTTCTTTAGCAAAAGCCATGAGCTAGAATCCGTTTACTTCTACAATTGTAAAAGTAAAAAATTCAGAGAATGTTTTTTATGTCGAACATGAAATAATTCGTTATCTGAGTCAGTATGGATGACGGCTTACGCGTTTTGTGGTATCAAAAACTTTTTGGCGTGATTTTTTAAATAGATTAAAATAAGTATCTTCAAGACGAATTTCTAATATTCATTCTTTATTTCTGCATTCAAAGCTGTTCTTTATTTTTTTTCAAAGGAAACTCTATCCGACATAAAATAATCTTAAATCTATAAATTAGTAAGGAATGAATAATCATTTCATTTAATAAAACATGCCCGAAAGATATCAAGGTCAATCTTTAATTCACGCAGCACTACAGTTTTAACATCTATTCATTTTTCTAAATTATTTAATAAAGAATAAGCCAATTAATATACAGATTGAGATAATCTGATCCAGATTAGAATTTATCACTAATAAAAAAACATATTTGTTATGTGTTATTTCAAATTCACTAGCAAGCTAATTTAGCTTTGTTTATATAATACCGCACCTTCTTTATTAATCAGCGCACCAATTCTGATTAGCTAAAAAATCATCGAAATCAAGGCTATCTGCTGCTTCTAAGGCATGCGCACATTGCCAGGATCGTACACCCTCATCATCAAGCTGCGATTCGGTCAGTACCTGCAATGGCTCATCACACAGCGTTCTACGATAATTGTTAGCTAAGATCAACCCAAGTCCTCCAATACCATGCTCTATCAATTGATCTAAAAAACGGGCAGATAGCGTAAGCTCAGGATAATCGAAACCGGATACCAGTTTATTGCAAACCTGTTGGTAGTGCATGTCAGAATTATTGCTGTCAAGAGTTAACGCTACGCGCTGTAGATCGTTAAAAAGCAATTTTCCTAGGGCAGTGAGCGGTTGTTCAGTATTAGTTCCGTCGTCAATGCAGAGCATTAAGCCAGGTTTTCGCCCTTCAAGAATCACCCGATTCCAGTTGGTACGAGTGCAAAATAACTCTTCCGCGTTCATTTTTGGAGCTTCAGCCAACGTACACCAAATCAGGAAAAGATCTAGAAAACATACTTGCTCTTCATCAACGCCGACTGGCGAAAATGGATTAATATCTAAAGAGCGCACTTCTGCATATTCAATACCACCGCGCATCAGCGCATCGGATAGTGATTCTTCGTCTCTAGTTCCTCTTTTTGGACGTATCGGTGCATATAATTCATTTTCTGTTTGCAACACATTGCTATTCATCTGAAGATAACGACCATTTTTCTGAAGCCCCATACGTTGATACTCAGCAAATGGCGTTTTAATTCCTTGTTTCAGATCGCGGACATACTCATCTAAATGATTGAAAGTAATACCCAACTGACTCTGGGATTTATTGGTATATCCAAAATCGCTTAAACGCAAAGAGGTGGCATAGGGCAAGTACATAAGTCCAGATGGGGCGTACTCAAACGGTAGATCAACCGTACGGCCATGAAGGAAAGATGGACAAATACCCGGAGAAGCACCAAATAAATAAGGGATAATCCAGCCAAATCTATAATAATTACGAATAAGCCGTAAGTAACCGTCGGAAATTACCTCTTTACCGTTAGATTCATCGCTAATATTGGCATAAGCTTTCCAGAAGCCCAGCGGAAGAGAAAAATTATAATGCACGCCTGCTATTATCTGCATCAAAGCGCTATAGCGATTCTTTAAGCCTTCACGATACAGCGTTTTCATTCGCCCAATATTGGATTTTCCGTACTGCGCCAGTTCAATTGGCTGATTGCTTTCGATGAAACAGGGCATGCTCATTGGCCAAAGGCATTCATCTGCCAAATGGCGAGCGACGTAGCGGTGAATATCTCGCAATAATTCAAACATATGGCCGATATTATCATCAACCGGTGTAATAAATTCTAGCAGTGCTTCAGCGAAATCGGTGGTAATAGACTTATGGGTCAGCGCTGATCCGAGCGATATTGGATGAGGTGTTTTCGCCAAACTTCCGTTGACGTTGTTGATACGCAATCCTTCACGCTCTACTCCGCGGCGTATGCCTTTCAGTACTTGAGGATTAGCTTCCAACCAGGAAAGCGCAGTTGATACATCCGGGATCAAAATGACCTCCCACAGTTAACTGTGTGTGAGCTTAGAATAAAAATGGAGCTTCCTTGTTCAAAGCTATATTTTTGTTATCATGAGTCTAGGTAATTAATGTACGAACATCCACAACAGTCATCTTGGCAGCCTGCGCGGCCATTATTCCAAAACTGGAATCCTCAAAAACTACGCAAGATTCGGGTGGTACACCGATTAGATCTGCACAACGCAGGAAAGTTTCTGGATCGGGTTTATGATGGGTAACTTCATCGGCGCCGACAATGGCGTCGAAATAGTTTAGCAATCCAAGATGATGAAATAGAGCCTCCGCCATCGCATGTTCACTACCGGTTCCCACCGCCATTGGCCGTTTACCATGGTAACGTTTTACTACATCAATCAGGGGTAACACTTTGATATCATCAAAAGCCATTTTATATAGCGCTGCAGTTTTTTCACGGGCTAACTGATCAGAACTCATTTTTGCTTTATGATGTCCAATGATTATTTTCGCGATTTGCCAAGTAGGAAATCCGTTTAATGAAACTACCATGGCTTCGTCGTATGCCATCCCGTATAACGCTAAAGTTTGTCGCCAGGCTTTTCGGTGTATCGCTTCCGTATCCAGCAAGGTTCCATCCATATCAAAAATTAATCCTTGGTACTGATCGTACATTGTTTTTTACCTTTAGCTTTAAATTACACATTTACTTTATCGCAATCTCGTCACATTGTCGCTAATTCTATTGACATAGAATTAGCCCCTCTTGTTTAGAATTACTTCTATGGCAAATGATACAACTGGCGAGGCTATAAAAAAGGAATAGAGGGGGTTTAACTAAATAATTTTATTTAAAAATAAATTAATCACTGGAAAATCCAAAAAACTGTGTTGCTAGACATATTAGTTATATTTATAATGTGATTAAAAATTAAAAAAGAAAAATTGTTCAAAAACAAAGATATACAATAAAGACAAATATTTATTCTAAATCTAAGATAAATAACAGTAAATTCAGTAAAAAGAAGTTAGAAATGTGCATCCGGGAGGATTCGAACCTCCGGCCGCTCGGTTCGTAGCCGAGTACTCTATCCAGCTGAGCTACGGATGCATCGTAAATGGCGATGAGGGAGGGATTCGAACCCTCGATACAGTTTTTAAGACCGTATGCTCCCTTAGCAGGGGAGCGCCTTCAGCCTCTCGGCCACCTCACCATGCGGACAGAACTACAGAAGCTTATCGGCAGCACTGTGGCTCCACATATTACTTTCTAAGCTTGATAAGTCAAACTCTTTTTTGATCCAAAAGCAGCTTATTAAAGCATCCCCAATGCAGATTGCACAAATTGACAGATTAATGGCAGTAAAATAACTTTATTAATTCATTTTATGGGCAAGAATAGGGAAAAAATCAAATATTAATATGAAACTAGTTAATAACGAAATCATCTATATGGCAACACCTTGCAGAAAGGAAAGAAGTTTTAAAAAAACTAACAAAAACTATATTTAAGCCTTATCAGGCTGAATACGCTGATATATTTCTTCTCGGTGCACAGAAACTTCTTTAGGAGCATTAACACCGATACGGACTTGGTTGCCTTTAACGTCTAAAACAGTAATCGTAACCTCATCGCCAATCATGAGAGTTTCACCAACTCGACGAGTCAGAATAAGCATTATTATCTCCTTGAAAGATAAAACATCAGGTCTCTCAGTTTACTGCCATGATCCAACCATCTACTATCAAAATATGATCCTTATTACATTAAAATTAAATACATTTAGAAACTAGCTGCTTTTCGTATCTGGTATCAGTTTAATCGATATGCTTGGTTTTTGCTTAACTCTTGTTTTCAATAACAGGATATGTATTGAAATATTTCAATTTAATAAAAGTTAGTATAGTCACTATACCCCGTGCTTATTCTATTCGCAGTTTTTCGGCTAGTATCGTATCTAGACTTTCCAGCGCGGCTGGCAAGGCCTCAATATCACTTCCACCCGCCTGTGCCAAATCATGGCGTCCGCCACCTTTCCCACCGACTTGCAATGCAAGATAACCAACGATATCATCCGCTTTAACCTGATTGGTTAAATTTTTTGTTACTCCTGCTATCAGGCTAACTTTGCCCTCTACCACCACGGCAAGAACAATCACCGCTGATCTAAATTGGTTTTTTAGATGATTCATCATAGTCCGCAGCATTTTAGGTTCAATATTGTTCAGTTGGCTCACAAGTACCTTGACCCCATTAATATCACGCACATTAGAAATAAGAGAGGCAGTCTCCTGCGCGGCTTGCTGGTTTTTCAATTTCTGAATTTCTTTTGTCAGTTTGATAGAACGCTCCTGCAGCGTCTGTATCTTGTTTAGCAGAGTTTGACTATCACATTTTATCAACCGGGAAATATCCTGTACTACATCACTTTCCCGACGAAAAGATGCTAGGGCTTTTTCGCCAGTCAGCGCTGTAATACGTCGGATACCAACTGCAATAGCAGATTCCGAAATAATACGAAAAAGACCAATATCACCAGTACGGTTGGCGTGAGTACCGCCACACAATTCAGTAGAAAAATCGCCTATAGTTAACATTCTTACAGACCCTTCGTATCGCTCGCCGAATAACGCTATAGCTCCTTTATTGATGGCTTCTTCCAGTGCCATAATCTCAACTTTAATAGGCAAATTTTGTCGAATCTTCTCATTGACTATCTTTTCTACTCGTCGAACTTGCTCACGTTTCATGGCTTTATTATAAGAGAAATCAAAACGCATGTACTGATCATTTACCAAAGAACCCTTCTGACAGACATGATTCCCAAACATCTGACGCAACGTTGCATGCAACAAGTGAGTGCCAGAGTGATTCAGACTAATGTGATCACGACGCGTATGATCTACTTTAGCGATAATCTGTGCACCCAGTTTCAACTCACCATAGATAAGTTTTCCCAAATGGCCAAACGCTTTCCTATATTTCTGAGTATCTGCAACTTCAAATACTCCGGAAGCCCCCATTAATTCACCTCGATCACCCACCTGCCCACCTGATTCGCTATAAAACGGCGTTTCATTAAGCACTACTACCGCCTCTTCATTCTGGTAAAGAACTTCAACCGGCTGACCAGCACAAAAGAGCGCGGTCACACGTCCAGAATGCTCAAACTTTTCATATCCAAAAAAAAGCGTTCTTTCATCTACGCACAGCAGGTTGTTATAGTGAACGCCGAAACCACTCGATTCGCGCGCACGCATGCGCTGAACCTCCATTGAACGTTTAAAGACCGCCTCGTCGAGGCGCAGATTACGCTCCCGGCAAATGTCGGCGGTCAAATCCATAGGGAACCCATAGGTATCATAAAGGATAAAAGCAGTTTCTCCGTCAAGGGTATCGCTAGTTAGTTTGTCCAGCTCTGCATTCAGGAGAATCAAACCTCGATCTAAGGTGCGAGCAAACTGCTCTTCCTCGGTGCGAAGCACCTGTTCTATCATTTCCTGTTTCGACTGTAATTGGCTTGTAGTGCACCCCATTACCTCGATTAGGGGTTCGACTAGCTTATAGAAAAAAGTATCACTGGTGCCTAAAATCTTGCCGTGTCGAACGGCACGACGGATAATCCGGCGCAGAACATATCCTCTTCCTTCGCTGGAAGGAAGTACACCGTCGCTAATTAAGAAAGTGCAGGAACGAATATGGTCGGCGATAACACGCAAAGATTTGCTATCAAAATCATTAGCGCCGGTTACCCAAGCTGCGGCTGAGATAAGTTTTTTAAATAGATCTATATCATAATTCGAATGAACATCTTGCAGTACTGCTGCAATACGTTCCAGCCCCATGCCAGTATCCACCGAGGGTGTTGGCAACGGAATTAGAGTACCGTCAGCCAGTCGGTTAAATTGCATAAAAACTAGATTCCAAATCTCAATATAGCGATCACCGTTTACCTCTAAATTTCCCGGTGAACTGTCCAAAAAATCCTCACCATGATCGTAAAAAATTTCCGAGCAGGGGCCGCATGGGCCAGTCTCGCCCATTTTCCAGAAATTATCAGAATCATAGGAACCACCTTTATTATCGCCAATACGGATAATATGCTTGTCGTCTACCCCTACCATACTGGCCCAAATATTATAAGCTTCATCATCTGTGGCGTACACAGTTACCCACAACTTCTTTTTAGGCAAGTTGAACCATTCTTTACTGGTTAATAATTCCCATGCAAACCGGATAGCATCATGCTTAAAATAAGCGCCAAAACTGAAATTTCCCAGCATCTCAAAAAATGTATGATGACGCATCGTATAGCCAACGTTTTCTAAATCATTATGCTTACCACCTGCCCGAACGCAGCGCTGCGACGTGGCGGCGCTGCGATAGGACCGGTTATCCAATCCCAGGAAAACATCCTTAAACTGATTCATTCCAGCATTTGTAAATAGCAATGTTGAATCATTATCAGGCAGTAGTGAGCTGCTTTCCACTACCTGATGTCCTTTGCTATGGAAAAAATTGAGGAACGTTTGACGAATCTCCGAAATACTTTTGCTCATAGTTATCCTGAAGTTATCAAAAAATATAGGATCGTAAACAGAATAGCGCAGTATTTAAGGACTGCAATAACATTCAGAATCGTAAAACTAAGAATAAGATAAATTTTCTTTGCTGCGAAGTAAAATTCAGCACACATCTATATCCGATTAGGCTGCAAGGTACAAAATTTAGAATGTAGAAATTTTTATTAATTTGATAAATAAAATTTTCTACATTCGTAGAATAATATATCCCTGTTGTCATTATAAGCTTATAATGATAGAGATATAGAAAATCTAATAATAAAGTATCAATAAAAAAAGAATGTGGCGCAAACTCTATCTAAACATAAGATAGAGAGATACATCATATTATCTATTCTGATTTCTCTGTGAGCAATCTCCGAATACACTGGAATTCACTAGAATTTATTAATAAATAAGCACCACTGAAGGAAAAATAAGGTGAATTATTGGCTCGACGATGCTAACAATACACGGATTGTTCTGATGTGCTGAATGAGAGAAAAGCAATCATGTATTATATACCTTGCATACCCAAAATAAGTTGGTGTGGAATGTTGCTCATCAATATCATTAACGCAAGCTGAACCGTTAAAATCAGAATGCAAAAACAGCAGCTGTGATATCAAAAAAAGTGAGTTCTGACTAGGAATTACTAGTTAAAAATGCTAGATTCTGATTCTAAATACTACTTAGAAAGCATCGAAATTTGATGTAACGATCATGTCGCAGGTAAGCTAGGCGATGGTCAAAATATTTAAGAGAATTACGCTGTAAAAATAGGAGATTAATAATCACATTCATTGAATATATATCTACATTAATTTTATAATACATTATAGCAAATTTTGATGTTATTCACCCTTATTGCAGTCAATTAGATGGATTATGATGTAAAAATTTACGCGATATTAGTAACTTAACGAAATATTTATAAACACTGTATGCAACATAGTGCCACCTTATTTTATTATCGATAAGCTCAGAAAACTATAAATAAGACAATCATTAATAATATGGGAATGAAAAACGCTCTGGAAGGTAGGGATATTGCACAAATGTTATGGATAAGCCTGAATACTGATTTTAATCCATTAAATAAATTATAGTAATGATTAAAGCAGAGTGAAAAGCATAACGGTATAACACTGAAGTCTTTAACTTAGTATACAGCAAACGAACAATAGTTTAATATTCAGTACAAAGATAACCTTTACTTGTTGTCTGTACTTTTTTTAAATTATTTAATTAATCTGCAATACAAATCAGCTAATACACTAAATTTTTTTGTTAAAACAAAAATCAAGTAATTTACTTATTCAAAAACATCCAATTTTTCACAACAAATTATTTTTATAGTTCGGTCTAAATCAACACAATAAAATTTTATCATCTAGCATGCATTATATTTCAACACAGGGCAGTAGATGCTGATTATTATCCGAAAATGATCTTTACACGGCCATTTTTAGTTATTATACAGATCCACATTAGAAAATTATTTCTATTGCATGTAAAATTTAATTATGATATATATAAATATATAAAATAACTCAACTAACTCCTAATTTTTCCCACAAGAAATAAATTTAAATTCACCTGCTTTTTACTTCGTTAAAGCAAAAACTAAAACCAATTTGGGATATATTAATTAATATATAAATATAAAAAAGCAAGCAACATGTAAAAAGCAGGTGGTAAATGTTTCCTAAATCCTATCAATAGGATCCCTATAATAAAATATTAACCAGAATAAAACTAATCTCTTTACATCATGCGGCAAAAGAGTCTATTACTTGATACGCGTTAAAGTTTTGGATTAACGCTTTTACCAAAATTCACTCATCCAGTATGAGTTTTGGGGACCTTTTGAAAGCTTGTCGCTCAAGAGCAATCCTTAGCAAAGAACAACTAAGAGAGTTCATAATGTCTCTACTCAAAATGGTAGATTTAAATTTATATGGTAAACGTGTTTTTATCCGATCTGATCTGAACGTACCAATTAACAACGGGAAAGTAACTTGCGATGCACGCATTCTCGCTTCGCTACCCACTATCGAAGCCGCGCTAAAACAGGGCGCACGTGTTATGGTAACGTCACATCTCGGTCGCCCGTCAGAAGGGGAATATAACGCCGAATTTTCTTTGCAACCAGTCGTAAATTATCTGAAGAATAAACTTTCTTTGCCGATCCGCCTGGTTAACGATTATCTCAATGGCGTGGATATCCAAGAGGAAGAACTAGTAGTTCTGGAAAACGTGCGTTTTAACAAAGGCGAAAAAAAAAATGATACATCCTTGGCGAAAGGTTACGCCAAGCTGTGTGACGTATTTGTTATGGATGCTTTTGGTAGTGCTCATCGCGCTCAAGCTTCCACCAACGGCATAGGAAAATTCGCGGCCGTTTCTTGCGCCGGACCGCTGTTCTTAAAAGAACTAGAGACGCTAAGCAAAATACTTAAAAATCCAGCCCGTCCAATGGTTGCCATTGTTGGCGGCTCAAAAGTTTCCAGCAAGTTAACCGTGCTAAATTCATTGTCAAAAATCGCCGACAAATTAATTGTAGGCGGTGGTATCGCTAATACCTTCATTGCAGCACAGAAGTATAATGTTGGAAAATCGCTCTACGAAGCTAATCTAATTTCGGAAGCTCAACGACTACTGGAAAGCTGCGATATTTTTGTACCGATCGACGTCCGTATTGCTACAGAGTTTTCTAGAACCGCAACGGCGATTCTAAAATCAGTTATGGATATTCAGGATAATGAACAAATCCTTGATTTTGGTGTTTTTTCCGCCACCAATATGACAAAAATCCTGAAAGGCGCTAAAACTATTTTGTGGAATGGACCGATCGGCGTATTCGAATTTGCAAATTTTCGTCAAGGAACAGAAATGTTAGCTCTTGCTATCGCTAAAAGCAAAGCTTTTTCTATTGCCGGCGGCGGGGAAACCCTAGCAGCGATTGACCTATTTGGCATCGCCGATCAAATCTCTTATATTTCTACTGGCGGCGGCGCTTTTCTTAAGTTTATTGAAGGTAAAAAACTTCCCGCAGTGGTCATGCTTGAAGAACGCGCGAAATAAAAAAAGTAGCAAAAATAAGAGATGGCAGCAGCCGTCCATCATTCCCAACGATAAATCACCCATATGAAAGGGCCGACAAAACAGGATAAAAATAACATGTCTAATATTTTCAATTTTGTTAAATCAGGTATTATCACCGGGGATGATGTTCAGAAAGTATTCGCTATCGCAAAAGAAAACAATTTTGCTTTGCCAGCTGTTAACTGTATAGGTACTGATTCCATCAACACTGCCCTGGAAGTATCCGCTAACGTACGGGCACCAATTATTATACAATTTTCCAACGGAGGCGCGGCCTTTATTGCCGGAAAAGGATTGAAAACAGAAGGACCAATTGCAGCAGTTCTTGGCGTGGTTTCTGGCGCATTACATGTAAATCAGGTGGCCGAATATTACGGAATCCCAGTTATCCTACACACTGATCACTGCTCTAAGAAGCAACTTCCCTGGCTTGATGGACTTCTTTCCGCTAGCGAGAAGCATTATGCCGACACCGGAAAGCCGCTTTTATCATCCCACATGATTGATCTGTCTGCAGAGCCTCTGGAAGAGAATATCAAAATCAGTGCGCAATATTTAGCACGTATGGCAAAACTAGATATGACGCTAGAAATCGAGTTAGGGTGCACCGGGGGCGAAGAAGACGGTCTGGACAATAGCCATTTAGATAATTCTGCACTATACACTCAGCCAGAAGATGTCGCCTATGCCTACGAAAAACTTCATACCATCAGCCCGCGTTTCACCATTGCTGCCGCCTTCGGTAATGTGCACGGCGTATACAAACCAGGCAACGTACAGCTAACGCCAAAAATTCTTGATAATGCACAAAAATACACATCAAAAAAATTTAATCTTCCAGCTAAATCTTTAAACTTTGTATTTCACGGGGGGTCAGGGTCAACCCCTGAAGAAATTAAAGAAGCTATCAGCTACGGAGTGGTTAAGATGAATATTGATACCGATATCCAATGGGCAACCTGGGCAGGTATTTTAAAATATTATCAGGAAAACAAGGATTATCTACAAGCTCAGCTCGGCAACCCAGAAGGCGTCAATAAACCTAACAAAAAATTTTACGACCCTCGAATTTGGATCCGCGCAGGTCAAACATCCATGGCAGTACGCCTAAAACAAGCTTTCAGTGAATTAAATGCTATTGATGTACTATGATTTATAAATGAAAGTAAGTTAGGGAGATGGGAGAAAGAAGGTTTTAATAATATTAAGAGTATATCCCTTTCCTTTTCCGTTATCCTTATTGGATAATAGAAGACATATAAAATTTTATCCTACAAGACATCCAAGTCTAGATAAAATCCAAACATTATTTTGAAATTTAATAGACCACATGCCGTATTTAGCATGGCTAAATACCCATCAATAAAATAAGTTAATTTATTATTTTACAAAAATAAATATATATTTAGAACATAGTTCTCTAGAATTTTAAACAGGCTTCAAAAGATTTATTGCGCTTATTCGATCATAAACATAAAACAGATAGAATTGGTTATCTTATTTACCAAACAAAAAAAACACAACCCCAGTTTCTCTATTTGCATAATAGATAATAGACTTCAGCGTATAGATACACCTTTATCTTGCTCTTAGGCCATTATTTTCAATACAGCAATTGGGTTTTCATAACTTTCTCTTCAAGAGACCAAGACAAGTGTATCACTACATTTACATATTCTTATATCGATAAGTCTTTGTTGTATGTGTTATGAGAAATATCAATTAATCTTTTTAATAAAGAAATTAATCTAAACCACTTTTAAACACACTGCTTATAAATTTTACGTTAATCACCTAATATCAAATAAAAACATCATTGGCTTCCATCCACTTCACTGAAAACAAAAATAGAAAACACGATTTTTTATTCTGCATTTTTAAAATGCAGAACTTACTTAATAAATAAAACTACGTCACAGCAACCAGATACAGAAAATAGTTAAGCTAAATTTTGACATATTATCATAATGAAACATCATTTTTTGATGATGGTATAGTTATAATTTATCCATCATCAGTTAGATTAATTGCAGTAGCAAGATTTAGATTTGATCTTCGAACGCACTCCCAGTGTATGACAGACTGCGTAAGTAAGCTCAGCGCGATTCAGGGTATAAAAATGAAAACTTTTCACGCCTTCCTGAATGAGAATTTTTACCATTTCTATGGCGATGGAGGCTCCCATCATTTTTCGTGTTTCTAGATCATGATCCAAACCATCAAACATAATTGTCATCCAATGAGGCAATTTTACATTCGTTACAGCTGCGAAACGTTGCACCTGGCGAAAATTGGAGACTGGCAAAATACCTGGGACAATTTCCGTGTCAATCTTGGCGGCCACACAGCGATCCCGAAAACGTAGATAGCTGTCCACCTCGAAAAAGAACTGGGTAATCGCTCGATTAACACCCGCATCTACTTTTTTTTTCAGATTAATTAGATCTGATTTGGCATTTTTAGCTTCAGGATGTACTTCTGGATAAGCCGCCACAGAAATATCGAAATCTCCTACCTTTCTGAGCAATGCAACTAGATCAGCGCCATACATCGCCGGTCGAACGCCGCCTGGCGGCAAGTCGCCCCGTAATGCTACGATATGGCGAATCCCACTACGCCAGTACTCTTGTGCGATCGCTTGAAGCTCATTAGGCGTCGCGTCAATACAGGTTAAATGCGGTGCCGCATCTAGACTAGTCCGTTTCTTTATATCTTTAATGATACTCTGGGTGCGTTCACGTTCGCCAGAGTTTGCCCCGTAAGTCACAGAAACAAAAGAGGGTTTCAGTTTGCTTAGCCGATCAATTGATTCCCAAAGAGTCTTCTCCATTTCGCTAACACGAGGCGGAAAAAACTCAAATGAAACACTTATCTGGCCCTGCATTTTAGCCAAATTTTGATTCAGGACTTCCTGCTGATTAGCGTGAAAAAAACTCATATCTATACCTCTAGACACAATATAGGTGGTTGTTATTCCCACCAGAGATAAGCGTATATATTTATACATTTAAATAAAAATGACTGAATTCACTAATTTCGTCAATTCATTCATCACGTAAAAAAATGAGTTATACTCAAGAGTATAAATTATTTCAATTTAAGCAATAAAAAGAAAAAACGATTACAAAGAAATGATATAAAGAGGTGATTGGTATCAGCTTAGAGAACTAAGCCATATTTCAGATTTTTTAAAATCAATACCCTGCTATTTATTAAAATAGCACCATACCATTATAGAAAATAAGACTGAGTTCGATAGAATAGCCATTCTACATCAGGCGATAACCACCATATCTATTAGTAAGTGGTATATCAGAATATTTCAAATTCATATTTTTAATAAAAATATAGATTCATACATTAATCTATTAATATTTAATCACCTTTACAGATACAAGGTGATTATTTCATAAGGAAAGATTTTAGCATGTGATTTCAAATGAAGTTATATCACAGGGTCTCATATAGTAATTCATAAATTATGTAGCGTATTTAACTGGATCTTATAAAGGAGTTTTATACCACTTTATATGATAAAGTGATATATTCTCACACATGCAAATATTAATCTTAACTTAACTGTAGCTGTAATCTTCATGCCGAACAAAATGCCATTATTTACATACTTCATGCTAGACAATAACTTCGGCTTAAGACATTTTGCTATTTGCAACCTCTTTGTGTTTTTAACTACACAAGAGTTATTCCTCATGCAAGGAATAGATATCTATCTAAAATCTCTACACCAAAGAAATCCTTTTTGTTATATCGATGAGAATCGATATGTAAAGATTTTTTAAGATCCTCGATAAGAATGATCAGGTTTAATTTTTTTCAAAAACTACTTAAGGATACGTAATGTTAGCACAATATCTCTAATGTTATTAACATTACACGCCATCGGATAAAAATCTAAGTTATATAACCAACTTGAAATAATCAGCGATATAAGTAGGATTCACTAATACGATACCTGCTTACACTTTTGTTTTCTATTTGTTCATTTTATGTCTTCTTGATGCTTTTTACTTGACTTTTTATAAGTTATTAATTTTATTTTGTTTAACTTGGTGGAGCTGGTGGGATTTGAACCCACGTCCGGAATTCCTAGGCCATCGGTACTACATGCTTAGTCCAATCTTTAAATTTATTTATCAGTTGCGGACAGGAACAGAACTAACAAACTAGCCTGATTGAATTTAACGTTTTTTCCCCAGGCAGGGAATCTACGCGATCTCTTTTAAATTTGACCTCTCTTAATCCCCGTCCTAAGAGAAGAGGCTAGGAAGAGAGGGAATCTTCAGTTTATTAGACTAATTAAGCTGCTAATGCAACAGATTCATATTGTGAGTCATTTGCAATTATTTTTTGAGGTTTTTTTACGAGGCCAACCCCACCTCGGCATGCACCTTAGGATTTTGCAAATCCCGTCGAATCCTAAATCAGCCCCAGGCTAATTTTTTAATAGTTTCATTGTAGCAAATGTACAAGGATACGGCAATACCCTCTATCTGGCATGTTTCATGATACGAGCTTTATCAAGTTGCCATTCAAGATTTTTAATCGCAGTACGTTTATCATACTCTTTCTTACCTTTAGCAACACCGATTTTTACTTTTACCCACGCATTTTTCCAATAGACTGAAAGCGCTATAGCAGTGTTTCCTTCATGATTAATAAAACTAACAAGAGAATTAAGTTCACGTTTATTTAACAATAGTTTGCGAGTTCGCATAGGGTTATAGACCACATGGGAAGATGCAACTTTTAGTGGTTGAAAAGTGGAACCATAAAGATAAGCTTCTCCATCCCTGATGATCACATAACTATCGCTGATATTCCCTTTCCCCGCGCGTAGCGATTTCACTTCCCATCCCTGCAGTACAAATCCCGCCTCAAACTCCTGTTCAATAAAGTATTCATGTCGTGCACGATTATTTTGCACAATATTTGCTGAATAGCGTTTATGTGTTTTTTTATTTACCATAGTACCTGATACTACACAATTCAACCTTGGAATAAACTCTTTTATCTCGCCAACCGAAATTTTCGCATTACAGATTTGGCAAAGCACGTATATAACAGGATAGTCTTACTGAAAACAAATGATATATACAATTAACAATTTTACCGCATAAATCAAAACCAGTGATCTCTGATAACTTAGAAGAGAGATTATTAAGCAATGCGGATCCTATCCCGTATTTTTAACAGTAATAAATACTATTAAGTATTAAACCCATCACTTAACCGCCATAATTTCAACGACCCGAGTATCATATTTATGCGGATTCAAATGATCGCTAAGAAGTATTTTAGCCGGAATAAAAAGTTTTATCTACTGCAGGCTGCTAATATAAAACTACTTTCTTTTTAGATATAATTACTGCTGATGAGAGACTGATTTACAAAGATATGTGTTTTCACGTTCATGGTGTTGTTTTTCTGCTTATTTCACAATTTCGCAAAGAGAAAAATCGAACTTATTTTATTCTTCATAAGAAGTATCATCATGATCACTTATACCGTTACTACCATTAACCAATGTTACTCAAATTATTCGATAATTCTGGGTGTGGTTTAATCTGTGAAAAAGCCCGTGTATCATACAATGCTTTTGAACAATTAAGCTGAATACAAAATCTCATACGTCTAGGTTATCCTCTGCTAGATACCTCTCGTTATACTCTGTTTTTATCGCCATCATTCGCCCAACTTGCCCTACCATTCGCTTTCATAAAAAATCATGATCCAATACTTTCAATAATTCAATACATAATCTTAGCTTGTGTTGGCGTTTCAATGCTAAGAAAGCTACCAATATTAATTATATTCTTGCTTACTAAAGCAGTAATAAGTTTAGGAGAACACTGAAAGTGCCTTATCAATTTAAAAATCGAGTTAATAAATCCACAATTTAACCTGAAGAGGCCTAATTTAGAATCTTGAAATTATTTTTAATCTAAAAAGTTTAATTTCTTAAATCGTAAAAGATTACACCCCGATCTTAACTCAAAAAAGATAAAAATCATTGATTTTAACAAAAAATCCTAAGATACCATTTTTCATGACTAATACATGTCAAGATCATAAGGTCCTCTGTTATACTTCAAAAGTTATGTTATAAAAAATAGATGTAGCAGATTAATCGACATAACTTAAATTTCTGTATTTATATTAAAAGTCTTTCTCCTAAAATTATTTTCTTTTAAAATCAGAAGCAAAGTATGAAAAAATTATAAACTGCTACCTAACCATCCATAATTATCAACAAATTTTAATCCCTTGACAATTGCAGAAAATTTGACTGTTAAATTAGTGATAACTGCCATACTCTAAATTATGCATATTAAAGTTCATAACTTCTAATCTATCTTCATCTTATATAAATAGCACTTTTCAATAAATAAAATAGCTTATATAGATGTTGTACTCAATATTCGAATATTTGATATCTCTATATCCGCGTTTTAGCCTACACTTTACCCTGAAAGCTATAAATATCTAATAATATTGCTACTGGCTATCAATTTTATATATAGATAAGAAGCAATTGATAGAGCATCAATACAATGATACTAGTAATTAATAGTAGCACCTATGTATTTATGGAGACATTATCGATCAGCATTGATGATCCACATCTCATATCCATCCCTTATTTTCCTTCGCCATAACGCCTCCTTCACCCTTATTTCTATCCTTAATAAAAATATAGTCAGTGTTAAAATGTCACCTTTTGATAATAATCAAAAAATATTAAATGAATTATACAAACCAATATGATCCATGTGTACTACCTTGATGCTATCGATTAAAATATCTTACCCTTGCAGAGTAAGCTAGCGCACAAACACTAGCAATTGACAGCAAGAATATGATGAGCAAACAGTTCTATAGCTTGTTCAATCGCGGCATCCTAATAAGTCGAGATCCGCTACAATAACAAAGACTGCATATATGAAGGTTTCTTTCTGGAGTAAGACACAGGAAATCGTTAAAAAACAAAACAAATTTTGCCGATATATAGATATAGGCTGATTTTAGACGACAAACTCCAATCCTCCTCCTCCCTACCAATCATATTTATAAATCTCATCAAAAAAGCAGCTATAACCAGACAGGTTTTTACTATATTGCCCCGGCGAATTTTCTGCCAAATGATAAAGCTAGTCTACTATCCGGAAACACCTAGCCTTAAGTTATTCTGCAATATAGTAAAAACTATCTAAACAAGATAATTCGCTGTATAGGAAATAAATTCAAGTAATTTTATATTTTACATCAACATCAGTTACTTCAGTACCAAAAATAAAAAAATAGAATTCACACTTATAACTCGCCAGAAAACTCGCAGAAAAATGAAAACTGATTGGGGCTGATATTGCAGGAACGATCTGCTACACAAAGATCGTCATCATCCAGGATATCGTTAACACCATAAACTACTGCACTGCAACCTTCGCCTAATTCAACGCCAATAGTGGAGTTATTCCGGATTCTATTTAAAATAAACGGTTTTAATGATATAAAACTAACAATAATGATTAGACTAATAATATTACAATTTGAGGTGAAAATTATGGGTTTTAAATGCGGTATTATTGGGTTACCAAACGTAGGAAAATCAACTCTATTTAATGCTCTGACAAATGGGAGCATTGAAACAGGAAATTTCCCTTTTTGTACTATCAAACCAAATACCGGCGTAATTCCGATGCCCGATCCGCGTATAAATCAACTAGCAGCCATCGTTAAACCGTCTCATATCGTGCCAACTACCATGGAGTTTGTTGATATCGCCGGTCTGGTAAAAGGTGCATCAAAAGGAGAAGGTCTTGGTAATCAATTTCTGACCAATATTCGTAAAACCGAGGCTATCGGCCATGTTGTACGCTGTTTTGAAAACGATGATATTATTCATATGGCTGGAAAAATCGATCCGGAAGAAGACATTGATATAATCAATACCGAGCTGGCTTTATCCGATCTAGATACATGCGAATGCGCTATTCGCCGGATACAAAAATACGAAAAAAGTGGTGACAAAAATGCCAAGCAAGAATTATCGGTGCTGAAAAAATGCCTGCAGTATCTAAGCAATGCTCAGATGCTACGAACGCTGAATCTGTCAAACGATGAAAAAAAATCTATTCACTATCTCAAATTTTTGACAATAAAACCTACCATGTATATCGCTAATGTGAATGAAGATGGTTACGATAATAATCCTTATCTGGATACAGTGCGCACTATTGCTTCAACCGAGGGGTCTCTAGTAATCCCGGTTTGTGCAGCGCTAGAATCCGATATCGGCAACCTAAAGAAAGAAGAACGCGAGGAATTCATGGCAGCACTAGATCTTGAAGAACCTGGTCTGAACCGCGTTATCCGTGCAGGCTATGAACTATTGAATCTACAAACTTTTTTTACCGCTGGAGAGAAAGAAGTACGCGCCTGGACAGTTCCAGTGGGAACCACGGCACCACAGGCAGCCGGAAAAATTCACACCGATTTTGAAAATGGATTTATTCGCGCCCAGACCATTTCTTTTGCTAATTTTATTACTTATAAAGGGGAGCAGGGCGCAAAAGATGCTGGTAAAATGTATGCTGAAGGGAAAAAGTATGTCGTCAAGGACGGCGACATAATGAATTTCTTATTCAATATCTAATAATTTTCTAATCCAAGGATTATTTGGCCTGGCCCTCTCAATAAATTAATTTGAAATTTAAATTAAAATTCAATAAAATATACTCGCTTTTCTTGCGTTCCTATTACTTATGAAGGACTTGCCTCCAATCACATTTTTTTGGGGGTCTCATATTCAAAACCACGTGGAGCAACTACCTTCTCCAGTTCGGTTATGCGATATCTGAAAACCGACTCAGCACCGCTATACTCAGATTTAGCTATAAATTTATAAATCAATGGAAAACCTTAGTCTACATAGACATACGACTTATCAAGTCTAGTACAGCTAGCAATAACAGTCTAACTCTTTGCCTACAAGGCAAAGAAAATCCTTTTTCTATTGTTATCTTTCTACAAATAAGTTTTATGCGGACAAATGTAAGACCGACACAAACTAAATTTATTGATTAATACAAGGCAACCTACTTATAGATTTTAAATAGTGATTTATATATTTATTGCAAACTCTACTATAATTTTAAAAATTATTTGAACGTATCCAGTGGATAGATTGATGCGCCTCAGGCGTCGATCCAAAATGCTGATAAAACTACAAAAAACAAATTATTCATCCATGAATATGAGATAAAATTGCTAAATTTCTAGTTTCTACTACCGGGACCAAGAATTTAGGCAATATCACTAACTAATCAATTATAAACATTAAATTCCAACTCATTCCATGTAAGCCGGCACAATTTTACTAAATTTTTCTTTTCATTTTATGCTGTTTTATATTATTTTTATCTTTTTTCTAAATAAAAATTTAGAACCAGATCAGGTGAATGTATAGGTTTAATAAACCCATTCGACACCAGGCTACATTAAGGATCTGTATATCTGTAATAAATCACCATACCTGTGGCTATACTTATCGTCGTCAGCATGTATAGAAATACTTTATCAATAGATAAAAAAACACTTTTCATATTCGAATTTATTGGCGCAATTGATAACTCTAGTCGGATTTTATTTCAAGGAATAACTGATAAAAAAACATCTGATCATATTTGTTGGAATATATAATAAATACAGAGAAGATTAACAAGAGGATAACGGGGATTGAAGATAGCCATTTCTACATAATTATGTTTCCATTTTTTTGATGAAATGAAAGCAATAAAATTATTACACTGACGACAACACAACTAAACACAGAGGTAATAACGAAAGAATAACACCAATCAATCGTTAAAACTAATCGTTAATAAGATCTTTATAAATCTTAAATCTGTTTTCTGCTTTTTTCATTAGGTATATTCTCAATTTTAAAATTGATTATGATAAGTTTGATACTTTATTCCCGTGCTGCTGTAAACCCAATAAAATTCGATGTCATGATCATTAAATACCATGACCAAACGTGATATTTTAATCACTATTTGAAAATCCGTTAGATTTATTCTCATTATCGAAGAGCAAGCTTAACTAGTCATAAACTGGTGGAATTATCATCAATATGGCAATTAAAAATCTCTGGATGCAGGGATAACCACACCGAATGTTAAGTATTAAAGTATAAACTGTAAAAATACGATATAAATCATCTTTTTAGATCAAGAAATATATAGAAAATATAGGGATAATTAATTTTTTAAATAAATTCAACCATAATATTTTACATGATTGATAAATACCCACTTTTATAAAATTTTTTTTAGATTGATGAAATCATAAATAAAAAATAAGTATACCTACTAAAGAGAGCAATATTATTCAAGTTTATGTACTTACATCAAACATCGTGCTTCATAAAACCATTAAACTTTTAAAAATCACTAGTAATAAATTAATAAGATCATCGATCAGAATATGATTTTCTATCATTCCAAAAAAACCAGTTTTATTGGAAGGCTAAGTTGTAAGTTAGCAATAACGATTTTAGACTTTTTTCCATGGAAATTAGATATTGAAAGGATACCTGTAATCTGATCCAGATAATCACTTATAGTTTTAATTTATTAAACAACGCTTTTTTAGGAATAATTCATGACGTGCAAACTTCATTATTACTTTATCCTGTTTCTTGAAACAAGATTTTTTTTATTTTTGAAAAAATAATGCAGCTTCTGATAATAAATGAAGGTGTATCTCTATATTTTGTGTAACCAACTGTTGATATCGACGGATAATTGAATATCAATGCAACCGAGAGCTTGATTGCAATCATGATAACAGTAATACCAGATATTTTTATGTATATTGATATCGATTTCTCCGCCATTATACGATGCAACGAATTAGGGTAATCCGGAATTGGTGCGTAATATTTACATAGTTGTTTTCCAAACAATCACGTATTAAAATTGATAGATCAGTGAGATTAATATATACATTGTTCATCTCTGCAGATTGCGACTAGGAATCTGCAGGTTGTTGCAAATTTTCTACACTGACGATTAACTCATAATCGAACTTAATTTGCGCAACGTACTCATAAAAAGCAAATTTTTCAAAACAGGATCACACCCACCTTCTGATCGCATTGTTCCTCCAGAAATATTGGCGTCCATTAGCATGCATTCGGAAACCCACTAAGCAGGTACGCAGCATTGATTATAAATCAAGCAATTTTTACCGCCGATGATGAAATAAATTTAATATCAAATTAGCTAAGTAGATTATTCAGAATAACCTGATTAAATGTGTCGCAGGAAAATATCCGTAATAATAAAAATTATATCAAATTATTTAATAGGGATGTGTACTTACTCTGGTACAAGCCATCGTACAAAAAAATGACCCTGGCCAGATGGCACAAGAGTCTGATGTAACCATGGAAGTAATAAATTCATCTCCTCCTTTAGTTTCCAAGGGGGATTAACGATAATCATGCCTGAACCACTCATGCCAAGTCGATTGCTATCCGGACGGATAGCCAGCTCAATCTGCAAAATATGGCGAATTCCACTTCGATTAAGCCCCGAAAATATCTGCTTTGTTTTCTGCCTTAGCACTACTGGATACCACAGCGCATAGATCCCATTAGAAAAACGCTTATAACCTTCCTGAATAGCTCTAACTACATCCTGGTAATCCGTTTTTATTTCATAAGGCGGATCGATTAACACCACACCACGACGAGAAATACTTGGAAGCTGGGACTTTAGTTGTTGATAGCCATTAGCCCTACGAACTAATGCTCGATGGTCTTTGTGAAATTCTCTGCGCAACAATGAATAATCATTAACATGCAGCTCGCTTAAATATAATTGATCATTATCACGCAGCAGTTGACGGGCCAGAAGGGGTGAGCCGGGATAATAGCGTAAATACTTGTCAGGGTTAAAATAACGAACTACATCAAGATAAGGCATTAGCAAATTTGGAGCATCTACACGCTGCCAGATCCGGGCTATTCCTTCTAAAAATTCTCCAGTGCGCTCAGTTTGATGGTCAGAAAGCAAATAACGCCCCGCGCCAGCATGACTATCGAGAAAAAGAAACGGTTTATCCTTTTTCTTCATCGTGATAAATATAAGAGTCAACACGATATGCTTGAGCACATCAGCATGATTACCAGCGTGAAAACGATGACGATAGCTGAGCATAGAGTTAAATATCTACTTTAATAAAAAACAGTTATTTTATTTATATTGATTTCATAGTTCTCACATGTACCAGATTCCATTAACTAACTCCTTAAATCAAAACAAAAAAATATATAGAAGATAGATCTAACAAGTAATTCTATCACCATACGCACTAAATGAGTTAAAATATTAAAATTAATCTATTTTATGGTGTTTGGTATTCCAAGTGTGCTCTATCTGAATCTCCCTATTTGTAACAGGAGAGAGAAGCGGCTTAACCTCCTAGCAACTGCAAATCGATTTTATAAAAACAACAAAACTTTACAGTACCATCATGATAAGTAATTTTACATCCCGCATATTACTTTTCATTAGAGCATCTCTATCAAAATACGCAAAACAGCACTTAGCGCCGTATATAGTAAGAAAAAACTATCAGACCAGATCTTTTCGCTCTTCAGTTTTTTGTAATGATTTAAATTTGTTAAGAATAATTGAATGTCATATACCACTAGATGACCTTATTATCCATCGATTTCAATTTTGAAAAACAATATTTTATGATGAAAGTACTTAATATGAGCCCATAAATTCAAATTATGTAATCCTACCAAGTAGGATATATTTTCTTACTAGGTGACTCAATGAATTCAAAAAATATTATAAAAACCATACATTAATTATGTGATAAGTATATTAAATATATTTAATGGCATTAATTATTTTAATAAAGTATCTGCATTTCTCAATCTAAAAAAACATAAATCCAGTGATTTATACAAGCATAAGCAAATATAGTCAGAAAATCTGATCTTTGTACCACATATAAAGCTACTATGTATCTACTTCACAGAGGATAACAATTTCAGCGTGAGGATATTTTGCTATCCGCAAACCTGCTTTAGCGTAATTTTTAAATACACCAGAACAGTATTCATTTAGTTTAACACCCAATAACCGCTGCAATATCTCTGCACTAACATACCTAATTGAAATTTTCAATCGCGAGAATAAAATTGAAATATTTTCAAATGCTGATTAAAATTGTAAGTCGCATACCTGTTATTTAAAGCCCATGACATAGAACTCCATCGAGGCAAGATAACGAAAACAGATAATATCAATCTTTATATCATTACCATATATTTTTAAAATAAAAATATATTTCAGAAACCACTCTGATTCAGATAATCTCTTTATACAAAATTATTTAACATATAGAATATAATTCTATATTATTATTTATTTTACAATCACCTAGAATGAAATAGAAAATTTATAACTATTTGAAAAATAATTTATTAATCATTATTTTCAGACACATTCGATAAAACAATTGACTTTTATTAAAAAAATAATGCCAGTTTTGATTTATGCAACAAAACTTGTAATTTCATTACACACTGAAAGCACTATTTTACTCAAATTTAATTTTCAATACTATTATTCACAGTAACTTATTAAAAATCAATTATTTATCTTATGTTTTATTTTGGAATAAGAAAATTTAATTCTACCCTAAAACAATGAATGTCCCTCTCAATTTATTGCAAAACCTGCTATTATTTTTAACACAAGTAAAACCTGTCCATCAGACAGAATACATATCTTCCCCCAATCATAGATACCGTCTGTTAGTTAAATTAACATATTATTCCAGTAGTTTTCTTTCTTCAGAGGTGAACATCTTTATAATATATAAAAGTATATCTTTTATACTACAAAAGTAGGATTGCTTTTCTTAAAAATTAAGAGATTTGTTAAAAAAATAAAGAAACCAATTGTAACGTTTAAATATTCGTATATTTTTCTTTAAAAATACGGTTATGCTCTTGTTTTTCACGATTTTGTTGTAATGTATCCTTCAAAATCATATTAGTTCTAGTACGACTAAAAGATATCGATAAAATATCGTACGCAACGATATTTTTAATAAAAATTTGTAATGATATTTATAATATAAAAGTGGATTCTTATGATTACTGATATTGAAATATTAAATATTTTATATGCTGACAAAATTAGTCCAGCTTAATATAAAGAATCATATCTTTCAGCTATAGTATATGAAAAGCTATACTACCAAAGCTACTCATAATAAGCATTGTGGCACTCAGACTGTACCTACTTTTATGCTGATACAGTAATTAAAAGAATAGAGAAATACAAAAAACGTAGTGTTTAATGTATTTTCTATCTGAATAAATAAAAGAATCTAAGAAGATGCAAGAATACTTTTTCTGTTAGAAGAAGATAAAAAATTATAACAAAATAAAAGTTACAGATAAAAATGGATAACCTCACTCTAAATCATCCTCTTTTTCTTAAAAAGAAAAACTTATCTTGCTAGTTATTTTATGCTTATGATTGCATGAAAAATGCCCTTGCACTCATATTAAAGTTTTGAAGTGAAGAAATACAAGAACGCTATGATTTGAAGTATAAATTAATCATATTTTTTACATGACTAATGTATGATTTATTTATAAAACTCTTATCTAACTTATGGAGTGAATCAAAAGTAAGTAAATCCGTATCCATTACACAGAAGAGAATCATTTAAATTTACGCATACATATCAAATGATATTTCTCATAAAATCATTTATTTTTAAAATAAAATTTTTTCAAAAAATCGAAATTACTTTTGTCTAAAATAAATATTTTAAATAGCACTAAGTGTAGATGATTGTCGATAATCCAACGTTTATTTTATACAATAATAAGGCCCGGAGCGCGTCGGCGAATAAACCGACGCATCAGGATGAACCAGACAACAACGCTAAAAAGATTGAAACAATTAAACAATCCACTACCACCGACGGTATACAGAATTTTCGCAAGCTCAATACCGAAAGTGTATACCAGAATAGTAAGAATTCCCAGCGCGGCAGAAACCGTTCCCTTGCTGATTGTGCATGAAAAAAGCGTCAACCTATAAAGGCCCGCGTTAGCGATACCCACACCAAAAGCATAAAGGCTCATTCCAGCGGTCATCCACAAATAAGCGTCTGGAGACGCCAGCGTAGCTACAGTAGAAAGCAGCAATCCCAGAAGGATGGGAACGGAACCTAATTTGATCAACCAATCAACGGTTCCCTTTCCACTAAAACGTGCCAGTGTGAGATTACCAACGATTAGCCCGCCAAATATTGGCAACTGTAAAAATCCGTATTCCACGGTACTAAGGCCCTGATTGCCTATTAAGATCACCGGGGACTGCGCCAACCAAGATAGTAACGGCAAACAAGCGCAGCCTATAGCCATTGCACCGCACAAAAACTGACGGTTTCTGAAAATAGAACGGTAATCATGCCACAACGCTGCCGGTGAAAGCGGCTCACCTAACCGAGTAGCCGTCTCCGGCATAGCCCACCAAAGCCCAACAAAAGCAGCGGCACCCAGGATTGCAAAGAATATAAACATCATTTGCCAAGAGAAATAAGCCATGATAACAGAGCCACCTAAAGGTCCAAGCAACGGAGCAATCAACGCAACATTTGCCATCAACGCAGTAATTTTGATGCAAATCGTTTCTGCAAACGATTCCTGGATAGCAGCATACCCGACCGCACCGATAAAACAGAGACCAAATCCCTGCAAAAAACGCATGCCGACAAATTGTTCAATGGTATTAACAAGTAAAGTACCTAGGCAGGCGCTAATAAAGAGCAGAACGCCTGCTAACATGACAGGACGTCGGCCACGGCGATCAGACAACGGCCCTAATAACCATTGCAAAATAATACCGCCAGCTAAATAGGCAGTCATTGAGGATGTTACCCATTCATAGCTAACATTGAAGCTTTCCACAACTGCCATCATTCCCGGTTGTACCATATCGTTAGCGATATACACAGCAAATTCAAATAATACAAGGCATAGTGGAAATAAAACAGTGCCTCCTCTATAACGGATAGAGGAAGAAGTAGAAGACTTCATGATGTACCAATTGAAATTAAAATGATAAAAGAAAAATCGAGTGCTATTATCGTCAGCAATTATAGCTATTCTGCACACAATTTAGAAAAGTCGCAAGTCCTGAATTTATGCTTATCATAATCAAAATAAAAATTAATTTATATTAATATCAACTCATTGCTTATTGAAAATATTTGATTTATAAAATGAGGAATTATCATTCACTATTATTTAAAATTAAGAAATAACAAAAAATTAAACCATAATCTAAGCTTATATCTTTTATCGTGTTCATCAAATTCGTGACAGAATTCAATACATGCTATTTTTGCTCAGAACAAATCAAGAAAATAAGTATTTCACTTCTAATTAACCTATAAAACAATTAGTTCTATGACATTTTATCGATTATAATTACACACTTAATTATGCGCACATTGCATACTGTATAAGTATTATAAATATGCTTCAGATTCGCATTTTTTGATGAATATCATCTAAATTTTTTAATGTATTATAAGCCACGAATTAAATTTTATATCATAATTACATGATACCGATAGAATGAGTGCTATGTCATAGTCATTCAGTATCACGGGGCTCAAAATGCTATTTTAGCACAATGTTTAAAAAATTTCAGTTTCATCTTTCTTAATCAAAGATAATTGGGCTTGATAAGGATCATTCTTATATATAGAGAAATGGAAAGCTTTAAGTGCAATGATGCTACACCCAGAGTACTAAAGATTGGATCTTAAAAACACAGCTATTATAATACATCAAGAATCAACATCATAGCAGGCTATTTAAATAAAATAAAAGCTTCGTACACTGAAGATATTATTTGCTCTATGAAGCAAAAGCTAATCGCATTATATGCAGCAGAAGAAGTAATCTCACTAATTGATTTACGCTTGCTGATCGTATCAGCAAACACGTTTTAACTTATGTTAAATAAACGAGAAATCTACAAATACTAGAAGAATTCTTAATACCTTTAATAAAACCCAACATAATATATTATGTTACTTATAAATTATATTGTTTAAATGTTAATTTTAAATCAAAAAATCATATGGAAACAAAAATGCACACGGGTAGATATAAATCCATATGATTTCAATTACATATTTATATTAAATATTTTTATGCGAAAGCATTTTCTTTTTAAGAAAAATATGATCAATGACTAGAGTATTAAGATGCTAAATCGCATCCTGTATTATAAATAAAAATCTGATTTTTCTACTTCTTTTCTTAAGCCTGCTATAATATATCTGCATTTCTTGATCCAACAAGATGACATAAAGTTTGTAATACACTTATTCGATCATAATTATAAAATCATCTGATTATGGTTTCCAATACTGCCACAAACAAGATCATTGCTCGTCTACTTTATAACTTTATTTAACTCGATCTTCAAACTGAAGATAATGCCTAGTGTTATTCCCAAACTAATCGCCGATTACCTGACGAGCAAAAAAGAGTGAACATGAGTAAAAACCTACTAAGGCATAGCCTTATGATTCATAAAATCATTAATAGCGCCGTTCTTATAGTATCCTTGATAAAAACGAATAAAAATTAGAAATTTGTGGTGGCGCCTAAAATAGGTATTTTCCAGTTCTAATTACCTCTGAGTAATTAATCTTAATCTGCATATTTATATAAAATATGATAACTACTCAAAACGACCGATCAACAGGATATTTCTATTAGAAATGTTAAAAAAGGGGCATTTACATTACCTAAGACTCTCCATGTCAAGAATAGAATTCTTTACCGGTTCCGATTTATTTAAAAACCTATCACAAAGAAAAATTAATTAAATAACAAAATAGATATTTCAATCATATACTCCTATAAAAGTATCAATCTTAATTGTCGAATGATAACCAAGCAGAAAAAGAAAAAATCGAAGTTACGGATATCGTAAGGTTTAAAACCAAATCATTAAATATCAATATTAGCCGCTTCTAGCGCATTTTTTTCAATAAATGCGCGCCGCGGCTCAACTGCGTCTCCCATTAGCGTAGTAAAGATCTGATCGGCGGCGATAGCATCATTTATAGTGACACGTAACATCCGACGGCTGTTCGGATCCATTGTTGTTTTCCACAGCTGTTCAGGATTCATCTCACCTAAACCTTTATAACGCTGAATTGATAAACCTCGACGTGACTCTTTTCCTAACCATTCTAATGCCTGATCAAAACTGCTAATCGGCTGGCAACGTTCACCGCGCTTTATATAGGCATCTGTCTCAATAAGATTGCTGAGTTTTTTGCCAAGCTTTGCTAATTTACGATACTCAGCACTCTGGATAAAATCGAAATCTAGCAGATAATCGATATCCTCACCATACTTCCGAACCCGCAGCAACGGCTCGAATAGGTTGCGCTTGCAATTTTCCTGTACTTCAAAGCTATAGCTGCTGCCGTGCTTTTCGTTATCGGACATCGCTAGTGCTAGCGATGCAATCCAGCTTGTAACTTGATCCTGCTGATTCAACTGCTCAGGGGTAAGAATAGGTTGGTAAATCAAACAATTAAGTAGCATATGTGGGAATTGCCGCTCCATCCGTCCGATCATTTTTTGTACTGCGTAATACTCGATGACTAAATTCTTTAGCGACTCTCCGATCAAAGCAGGTGCATGAGTGTTGAAGTGCAAGGTTGCACCATCCATCGCCATAGCTATCTGATATAGATCCATAGCTTCATCGTCTTTGATATATTGCTCTTGTTTACCCTTTTTAACTTTATAAAGTGGCGGCTGAGCGATAAAAACATGGCCACGCTCGATAATTTCCGGCATCTGACGATAAAAAAAAGTTAACAACAAGGTTCGAATATGAGAGCCATCGACATCAGCATCAGTCATAATAATAATATTATGATAGCGCAGCTTATCCGGATTATATTCATCTCGACCAATACCGCAACCGAGAGCAGTTATCAGAGTGGCAACTTCTTGCGAAGAGAGCATTTTATCAAAACGAGCTTTTTCGACGTTAAGAATTTTCCCTTTCAGGGGTAATATTGCCTGATTTTTACGGTTCCGGCCCTGCTTAGCCGAACCGCCAGCAGAATCACCCTCTACCAAATAGAGTTCAGAGTGAGTCGGATCGCGCTCCTGGCAATCTGCCAATTTACCCGGCAATCCGGTCAGATCTAATACACCCTTACGACGTGTCATCTCGCGTGCCTTACGGGCGGCTTCACGGGCCCGGGCGGCATCGATAATTTTACTTACCACGATTTTGGCTGCGGCAGGATTTTCCAATAAATATGCCAGCAGTCGTTCGTTCATCATGGACTCCACCGCAGACTTCACTTCCGAGGAAACCAACTTATCTTTGGTTTGAGAAGAAAACTTCGGATCAGGCACTTTGACAGAAACGACAGCGATCAATCCTTCGCGGGCATCGTCACCTGTCGCACTAATTTTGGCTTTCTTGGTATAGCCTTCTTTATCCATATAAGAGTTCAACGTACGAGTCATGGCAGCTCGAAACCCAGCAAGATGAGTGCCACCGTCACGCTGGGGGATATTGTTAGTGAAGCAATAAATGTTTTCTTGGAAACCGTCGTTCCATTGCAGTGCAATTTCTACGCTAATTTTTTCCTTTTCACAAAAAAAATAAAACACATCCGGATGGATAGGAGTTTTATTTTGATTCAGATATTCTACAAAAGCTTTGATACCGCCTTCATAATGAAAGTGATCTTTCTTTTCATTGCGTTTATCATGTAAACGGATAAACACTCCTGAGTTTAGAAAGGATAACTCCCTTAATCGTTTAGCCAAAATTTCATATTGAAATTCAGTATTATTGGTGAAGGTTACAAAGCTTGGCCAAAATCGCACAGTTGTGCCACTCTGATAAGTATCACCTACCACTTCCAACCGCGATTGAGGCACACCAGCATGATAGGTCTGCTTATGCATTTTTCCTTCGCGTTTTATTATTAACTCAAGTTTTTCAGATAAAGCGTTTACCACAGATACCCCAACGCCATGCAAACCACCCGATACCTTATAAGAGTTATCGTCGAATTTTCCACCAGCGTGTAACACGGTCATGATGACTTCAGCGGCGGATACACCCTCTTCTTCATGTATACCGGTTGGTATACCTCGTCCATCGTCTTGGACGGATACCGAATTATCCTCATGGATTATAACTACGATCTCTTTACAGAAACCGGCAAGGGCTTCATCGATAGCGTTGTCAACAACCTCGAATACCATATGATGTAAACCAGTACCATCATCGGTATCACCAATATACATGCCCGGGCGCTTACGTACCGCATCCAGTCCTTTGAGGATTTTGATATTTGAAGAATCATAAGAATTGGACATCAACGTTTCCTGCGAATTTTAAACTACATATTGTAGAATAATTTACCCTGTTCCATCTTAAATATCTTTCTTTTTCTATCGAAAATATTACGGATTTAATGCGGCGAATAAAAATATAATGGTAAATTGCTTTTAGTGATTCTGGCCAATAGTTGAAACTATCTTGGTTCTGATTTGAAGATAACAACATAAATAAAATAAAGACAACACAAAAATAATTTCAATTAATAATGCGCAAAAATATTATCTACTAATAAGCTCTTCAGTATAGATCTATAAATCTGCTTTATGGAGACTTGATACGCTATAGATTACAGGCCACATTCGCATTCAAAGCCGGGTATTTCAGTAGCTAAACAAAATCGCTTGCATCCCCCTCTCTACCTTTAGCTACATTGGTAAAGAATGAAATCAAAAACTAAACCCGACAAAAAATCAGGGAACATACCAAAATATCCGGTGCAATAACTTACTGTAGTCTAGAGATCCTTGACTAATAAAATTCAATAACAGGTATTGATTAATAATCCTACTGCTCATATTTTTTATAAAACCGGGTCTGAAACAAAGTGCAATCATGTTTTTTAATAAAAAATGTTGTTGATCTTTAGGCAAAGAAAAATAATAGTTCATGATGAAAACAGCTCAAGTTTATAATATATGCTGAGATTTAAACACCATTATTAAAAACTAAGCATCACAACACCATTGCGTAATCAGCTGCATCAGAACAGCAGCTTTTAAATGACTAAATATATTAGCAACACCAAGAAGTGCCTTAAATATACCTATGCTCTGTACAACCATCCTACTTACGCGGACGTGTATATATTTATGTACCTTTTCTTTATCCCTTCCTGACATTCACCAAAATAAGTGATGCGGAATTACTGCTTTCTACTTATTATATGATGCCGAATTATTAGGTAATGTAAAAAATCTATCTACCTACAAACTCTGCCGATTTGTAGGGAAAATTTCGCATTATACAGCTAATATTTGTGTGAAATCATCCAGTTTTAAAATCCAAATTTCAATAAGAAAAATAGTACTCACGACACAATAACTAAAGAGTTACCATGCTTTTTTCAAATTTTGCAGCGCCTTTTGCTTACACATGATCCCTCTAACCACGTGTAAGGTGAAAATACGCTAATATCCAATAGAATATCAAACGATAAAAAATTATATTGAGAGCTATTAAACCCTACATTACTCAATTGATGCGCTGTCAGGTCTACAAAAAAAGAGAAGCACCCTACTGCGATTTAAATTCCAATCACACCAACCAAGTAAACCTTTCTTAGTTGCCTCATACTCCAAAGGCAGAAAAACAAAGATATTGACCTATTTCTAGCTTTCGATATCCGGAGATTAAATCAAAATTCCAGAAAATTAAAGATCATTTCAGGGTGGTCTTCCCTTCATTTTTCGTCCTTACAGTAAGAAATCTTCCTCTTATTCAAATTCGTCTTTAGTTTATAGATGCTAAGGTTTTTTAAGTTTATTGGAATATACATGCTTTCCGGTACGAGATTTTTATCATAAATCACTATAGCAGCAGAATTTTCCAATCGGATGGTTGAAATATTCTACTTCATAAAGCACTAAAATGCGGTGTGAAAGTAGGCTAGAAAGCAATGTACCAATCGCCAGGATTAGCAGTATTTTTTACTGTATCTGTTGCATTCCAAGAGGGATTTAAATCAATACAGTGATAACCACCATTCAATGTAAGCTTCCAAAACACCTTCTAATCGAAGGGGTTTGAGCTAGCCGTTATCAAAAATTTGTGATTGATCTTATCGAAGAATCCCTTCATGTCTATGTTCAATACCATTTTCTAATTAAATATTATTAGAAAATAAATTATTAATTGTTTAATGCATAAATATGTTAGTTGACGCCTTGATAGGCATTAACATGAAAACACCGGACGAAATTTAACTCCAACACATTAATATTGATTTTTTTAACACATAATTCATAAAATGTGATTAACGTTGTGCATTTTCACTCACCATTACAAAAGTTTTTTTACTACTACAAGTCTATCTTGTATTCCAATCTTCTTACAAAACATCATGGTATTCAAAATACTTATAAGTTACTTCCCGGCTTACTCTTAAAACATGGAAGAAAAGGCTTTCCCCTTCCGCAGAAAGCCTATATTTCTCACATCTACCTATACGGGTTGAATGCGGTCAACCGGTTAGGCAACAAGATTATTATGAAACTTATTCTATCCCATTTACTGATACCATTTTGATATCCAAACACCTGATTTCTGTTCAACACATCATCAAAGAAATTGAGTCGCCTTCATTATCCGTAATAATTACTTAAGCCACTTCGGCACCTTTTTAATCCTCATACTACATCCATCCCTCTTAACCACTACTTTTCAAAAATTTAGAGGCTATATTTTACACCAACTCCCAAAATTGAGAACACCCCATTTTTTGTACAGCATCATCTTCATCATAAAGCCATCAAATGCATTCCTGCTATACATAAAAACTGCGAAATAGACGGTCGTGATTTAACCGTGAATAGCCTCTCTAAAAAACTTATTATACCGCTGACTACTGGACTCCATAAAAAAGTAAAAATCGGCGATCTACAACAAAATTTACAAAAAAAAATATGAGGAAAATCATAAATAAAGATACGAAAAAGAACCATTTAATTAAATTACTCTGACATATTTGGTTACACCCGCATCGGCATCACGACATAGGTGCCTGCCTGGCTATCGCTGTCTTCAATTTGAATACTAGAAACTCCATCGGTTAGCAACAACCGTACTTTTTCGCATTTCAGGGCATTTAGCACATCAAGCAGATAGCTGACATTGAAACTAATTTCCATCTCGCTACCCTCATATGCGACATCAAGGATCTCTTCCGCCTCTTCTTGTTCCGGATTATTAGCAGTGATTTTTAACTGGTTAGTGCTAAGATAAAGTCGAACGCCACGAAACTTTTCATTGGAAAGAATCGCAGCTCTTGCAAAGGCTTGCTTAAGCATATCACAGCATGCTTCAAGCATTTTATCGCTATTTTTCGGCAAAACACGGCGATAATCCGGAAATCGCCCATCCACCAGCTTAGAAGTGAAAATATAATCAGAAACGCTGGCACGAATATTATTAGTACCAATTTGCAGTTTTACAGGAAGTTCACCTCCATCCAGCATGCGCATCAGCTCCATTACACCTTTTCGCGGTACAATGACAGAGTGGGATGTCAACGCCTTGCCGATAGCCATAGTAGCCACCGCCAACCGGTGACCGTCTGTAGCCACTGTCCGAACCTCTTCCCCTACGGTTTCAAAAAGCATACCGTTGAGGTAATAACGCACATCCTGATGTGCCATTGAAAACTGTGTCAAGTCAATTAATCGTTTTAAATTTGACTGCGATAGGGTAAAATCTACCTCGCTTTTCCAAGCATCCAGATTAGGAAAATCGGAAGCGAGCAGTGTAGAAAGCGAATAGCGACTGCGACCAGAACGAATCAGCATTCGATTTCCTTCCAGCACAACAGCGATTTCTGCTCCTTCTGGCAGACCGCGGCAAATATCAAAAAACTTACGCGCTGGCACCGTAGTGGCACCAACCTCATGTACTGCGTTCAGCGCAACCCGCGCGACTATTTCTATCTCCAAATCAGTTCCGGTCAATAACAAGCGCTCTTCCGTTACTTCTAATAGGAGATTACCTAAAATTGGTAAAGTCGGGCGTCCCCCCAACGGGCTACTAACCTGTTGTAGGGGCTTAAGCAAATGCTCACGTTCAACAATAAATTTCATAGTTAGGAAGACAATATTCTAATTAAGTTGGAAAAATCTTCTTTGATATCGTAATTCTCTTCACGCAATTTCTCAATTTTACGGCAAGCATGCAAGACCGTAGTATGATCGCGCCCACCAAAAGCATTACCGATTTCAGGCAAGCTATGATTGGTTAATTCTTTCGATAACGCCATCCCCATCTGTCGTGGACGAGCTACCGAGCGAGACCGCCGCTTGGAAAGCAAATCACTTATCTTGATCTTATAGTATTCCGCTACAGTTTTTTGAATATTATTCATGGTAATCAGCTTTTCTTGCAGCGCAAGCAGATCCCGCAGAGCTTTTCGCACAAAATCGATAGTAATCGCTCGATTAGTAAAGTTGGCGTTGGCAATCACGCGATTCAAAGCCCCTTCCAGCTCGCGTACGTTAGAACGCAACCGTTTTGCAATAAAAAACGCAACATCTCCCGACAGATGGATAGCATTCTCATCGGCTTTTTTCATCAAAATTGCCACACGCGTTTCTAGATCTGGCGGCTCAATCGCCACCGTTAATCCCCAGCCAAAACGCGATTTTAGCCGATCCTCTACGCCATTTATTTCTTTAGGATAACGATCTGAAGTCAGAATTATTTGTTGATTACCTTCAAGCAGTGCATTAAAAGTATGGAAAAACTCCTCCTGTGAGCGCTCTTTTTTGGCAAAAAATTGTATGTCATCGATAAGTAATGCGTCCACTGATCGATAGTAACGTTTGAATTTTTCAATGGCGTTATTCTGCAAAGCCTTCACCATATCCTGGACAAAACGTTCGGAATGCATATAAACGAATTTAGCATTCCCCTTCCGTGCAAGGATGCCATTACCAACCGCATGTAAAAGATGGGTTTTGCCTAGCCCAGTGCCACCATAAAGAAAAAGCGGGTTATACGCACCACCTGGATTATCAGCGACCTGTCGCGCTGCCGCACGCGCCAGCTGGTTTGATTTACCTTCAACAAAATTATCAAAATTATTTTTTGGATTAACATTAGAATAACAATAAGAAAGCTCTGGTTGAAGCGAATCGTTATCCCAGTTTAGGCCATTTAGACGTGAACGAGAGACTACTGCCTGCAACGATTCTTTTCTGGAGTTAGAACTCGCGGATTGAAGCACAGCAATTTTCGGGGGCTTACTGCCAACCTCAAAGCGCAGCAACGGCACAGTACTACCGCACAAACTTTTCAGTAAATCATTTATATTATTCAAATATTTATTCATTACCCAATCTAATACAAACCTATTAGGGGCATATAACGCCAAGGTGTTGTCACTCAACTCCGCCTGTAAGGGGCGGATCCACATACTGAATTCTGTGGCAGGTAATTCATCCTGTAACCTGGCAAGACATTTCTGCCAAAGCGAAAGTGACACGGCGGACTCCAATCGAATCAGATCAACAAAAGGAAAAAACAACACTGTATGATTCAGGATCATTTTTTGACACAGATCACCGTGATGCAACCTGCGAACCGCATGAAACGGTTTTCCCGCGCCGGATCTTAATGAGAATCCTGTAAGGGGGTGCGGATCATAACCCAAACCTCGCTGCAAATCTTCCTCTTCTACACAGTTTTTATCCTTTTTATCCACATAATAAAAAAGATGTTTGCGTGTTTACATGATCATATCGGAGCTAAATATAATGAAGCCTTATAACCGACAAAATCAAACATAAGCTGAATTTGTCAAGTGGAATTCTGGATATATAATCCTAGCAGGAATCACCCTGATCCTGGTGGATTCTTGCATTTTGGCATAAATAATCTATAATAATTTGATTATGGTCGGTGTTTCTTGTTCGTTCAATTTATAAACAAAAGTTTTTAAATGATATAAAGTCAGCATATTTATGCAGAATATGCAAATCTGAATTGACTAGCAACTGTGCAATTATTAAGATCCCACATCTTAGGTCATTATAATTGTTATGTGATTAAGAGGTCAGTTGTTTTCATGACAGACAGGTTAAACACACTTACTGATTAGTAATCATTAAAGTTTAGGTAAAAATTGCTATGAAACGCACTTTTCAACCATCCGTATTAAAACGCAATCGTACTCACGGTTTCCGTGCTCGTATGTCAACGAAGAACGGTCGTCAGGTTTTAGCACATCGTCGTGCAAAAGGCCGTTTCCGCCTGACCGCATCTTCAAAATAAAAAAGTTTATTTGTCCGGTGGTTAATTTTTTATTTTCCAGGGAGTTACGGTTGTTAACTCCTAATCATTTTACTTTCGTCTTCCAACAGCCTCAACGGGCCGGAACCCAGTATGTCACTATCCTTGGTCGCCTAAACACACTGGGACATCCTCGCGTCGGTCTCACCGTCGCAAAAAAATATGTTAAGCATGCTCATCAACGTAACCGGATCAAGCGCTTGATAAGAGAAAGTTTTCGTCTACATCAGCACGCCCTTCCAGCCATGGATTTTATAGTTATAGCTAAAAAAGGCGTGGTTGATCTAGATAACTCTGTCCTAACAGAAGTAATAAAAAAATTATGGAAACGCCATTGCCGCCAGTTTCAAAGTTATTGATCAAGTTAATACGCGGTTATCAAGTTCTCATTAGCCGGTTGCTAGGACCCCACTGCCGGTTCAAGCCCACTTGTTCATCTTATGGAATTGAAGCAATACGAGAATTTGGTATCTTAAAAGGTAATTGGTTAACACTGAAACGAGTATTAAAATGCCATCCTTTAAATCCAGGTGGGGAAGATCCAATACCGCCAAAAACTTTTGACAACAGAGAATATTAACAATGGCTTCACAACATAATTTTCTTGTCATCGCTCTGCTGATCCTATCTTTCATGATCTGGCAAGCTTGGCAGAAGGACCATACCATTCAGCCTACATCACGGATGAATACACAAGATATCGCAAATAGCAAAGCAAGCGCTCTTGATACTCAAAGAGTATCAACAAGCAGAAAAGGTCACCTTATTACAGTTCAAACCGACATGCTAGCGCTGAAAATTAACACCCGCGGGGGTGACATCGAACAGGCTTTCCTCCTGACCTATCCCGATAAACTGGATTCATCACATCCTTTTCATTTACTAGAAAATTCTACAGAATTCATCTATAAGGCACAAAGTGGCCTAACCGGAAAAAATGGACCAGATAATCCCATCAACGGAGAACGCCCATTATACACAACTAACCAACATACTTATGTTTTAGCGGATAACAAAAATGAATTGCGTGTTCCGCTGAACTACACAGATCCTAATGGTGCGGTGTATACTAAGACCTTCATTTTGAAACGCAGCGATTTCGCTTTGAATATAAATTATAATATTAATAATACTAGTAAGTTTCCACTCGAATTAACATTATTTGGTCAACTGAAACAATCAGTTGATTTGCCTAAAGGACACGATACTAGAAACAGTAACTTCGCGTTGCATACCTACCGTGGCGCTGCTTTTTCCACTACCGAAGATAAATATCGAAAGTACAGTTTTAAAGATATCAAAGAGGAGAATCTGAACATCCTCGCCGATGGCGGTTGGGTTGCTATGCTACAGCAATATTTCACCACAGCCTGGATCCCTTTTACGCAGAGTAAAAACACTTTTTACACGATTGATTGTGGTAGCAATCAGGTAGCGATTGGGTTTAAATCTAGCGCTATTACTGTCGCGCCAGGCAAGCAAAGCGAGCTGAAAGCCACTTTGTGGCTCGGCCCAGAGATCCAGGAAAAAATGGCGGCTCTTGCTCCACATTTGGATCTGACGGTTGATTATGGTTGGTTATGGTTCATCTCACAACCGCTATTCAAACTGCTAAAATACATCCACAGCTATATCGGAAACTGGGGTTTATCTATTATCATCATCACTTTTATCGTACGGGGTATCATGTACCCACTAACCAAGACGCAGTATATTTCGATGGCAAAAATGCGCATGCTGCAGCCAAAAATAGCCACAATACGCGAACGCTTTTGTGAAAACAAACAACGTCAAAGTCAGGAAATGATGGCGCTGTACAAGGCAGAAAATGTCAATCCACTAGGAGGCTGTTTGCCACTAGTGATTCAAATGCCAATCTTCCTAGCACTGTATTATATGCTATCAGGATCCATCGAATTGCGACATGCACCGTTTACCTTGTGGATCCTTGATCTCTCCGCTAAGGATCCCTATTATATTTTGCCAGTACTAATGGGTGTTTCCATGTTCTTTATTCAAAAAATGTCACCCAGCACCGTCACTGACCCGATGCAACAGAAGATCATGGCATTTATGCCGATAATCTTCACCTTGTTTTTTTTATGGTTTCCATCTGGTCTGGTATTATACTATATCATCAGTAATCTTGTGACTATTCTCCAGCAGCAACATATCTACCGCGGCCTTGAAAAATGTGGCCTGCACAGCAGAGATAAAAAAGCAAATAATGGCGCGCCACGCTAATTAGATAGTCAGGAAATAACCGTTTTTATTTTCCTAATCACAAACTACTCAATAAAAAGTAAGCATGTCAATGGATCAAATGGATACAGTCGCTGCCCTTGCCACTCCGCCCGGTCGCGGCGGAGTTGGCATTCTGCGTGTTTCTGGCTCCCGGGCCTCCATAGTAGCCCGTACACTGCTAGGTAAACTTCCTCGGCCACGGCAGGCCGAATACCTACCATTTTGCGACAGAAACGGGATTACGCTAGATCAGGGCATTGCCCTATTTTTTCCTGGTCCACATTCATTTACCGGCGAAGATGTCCTTGAACTACAAGGGCATGGCGGTCCTATAATATTAGATCTATTACTGCAATATATCTTATCACTACCTGGCGTACGCATTGCTTTCCCAGGCGAATTTTCAGAACGCGCATTTCTCAACGAAAAAATAGATCTAGCCCAGGCGGAAGCTATAGCAGATCTCATCGACGCAAGCTCAGTTCAAGCCGCGCGCTCTGCACTCAACTCGCTGCAAGGCGCCTTTTCCATCAAAATTAATGAATTAGTGAAAGCGCTTATTAATCTTCGTATTTATGTCGAAGCGGCCATTGACTTTCCAGATGAAGAAATTGATTTCCTTTCTGGCGGTAAAATTCAAACCATTTTAAATGATGTCATCGTAAAACTTAACCAAGTGCGCACCGAAGCAAACCAAGGCAGATTGATACGTGAAGGCATGAAGGTAGTGATTGCTGGTAAACCAAATGCTGGCAAATCTAGCTTGCTGAATTCGCTTGCAGGGCGAGAAGCTGCGATCGTCACCAGCATACCAGGCACGACACGTGATATCCTGCATGAACATATTCACCTAGACGGTATACCTCTCCATATTATCGATACCGCTGGTCTACGCGACGACGCGGTTGATGAAGTGGAAAGAATCGGCATTGAGCGTGCCTGGCATGAAATCGAACAAGCAGACTATATACTCCTGATTGTAGACGGTACTAGCACACCATTACATGACCCCTATATGCTGTGGCCTGATTTTATTACCCGTTTACCCCCAGACATCTCTGTTACGGTGGTGCGAAATAAAGCAGATCTTACAGGTGAGGTTGTTGGTACTAATAAGATAAATGATTACTTTGTTTTTACTATTTCAGCAAAATCCGGCGCAGGTGTAGACCTTCTACGTATACATTTAAAGCAGAGTATGAAGTTTACCGGTAGTAATGAGGGAAAATTTACAGCCCGCCGCCGCCATTTAGACGCACTAGAAAACGCCAATACACATTTGCTTCAGGGAAAAGAGAAGTTGCTAAGCAGTTACGCCGGAGAACTCTTAGCGGAAGAGCTACGACTGGCACAACAAGCACTCAGTGAAATCACTGGTAAATTCAGTTCGGATGACTTGCTTGATAGGATTTTTTCTAGTTTTTGTATTGGAAAATAAGGTTTAGGGGTCGTAGAGATCCATCTATTTTTTTAATTTCGTATTACTGACTATTTAGTCTTCCAATCCAAATAAAATAAAAACGCAGTAGCAACTCGATCCAGAAAACAATAAAACTAGGCTCTGATAATTTTATGGCATCTATGGGCATCTATAGAGAAGTACAGCCGCCACAAGCATAGCTAACCAAGTTTTGTTAAAAAACCCTGCATCTCAAGTTAAGATCTGTATCAGATAATTCTTATTATTTCAAACTTAAGTCTCCATAAAAAAGAAAAAACTTAAAATCAACTACTAATCTACTGAAGAAAACCTCTCAAGCAGCATATTTCTCTGAAAGAACAACAGAATGAGCCGGCTCCATATTCTACATGGATAAAGAAAATCGTCTCTGAGAACACCTTAACTTAACTCGTTTCACTACACAAATATGGCCATGATTTTGACAGTTATGATAATAAAAAAAGTCTTTAGACTTTTTTAGAGCTTTCTTAATTCGATTTGGAAACTAATGAGAGCAATCACTGAGTTTGCCAGAACTATTAATTAATTAGCTAATGATCAAAATGGTTAACATCAGCAAAAAACACTAATATGTACTAAAAGTATCCATATGGTTAATATTAGCACCGGCCTTAAAGTCTTAGATAAAGATAAACAGAAACTCCAGAAATACATAAGCGTCGGATAAAACACCAAGTTTATCGTAACTGTTATCTGCTCGCGGATAACATGATACATAAAATCATCAGTGCCACTTGATCACTCGATCAAGTATCACTGATGAATAGATTTTTGTCTAGATTTACTAAACCAGATCCGCCGAGACATAATGGGAAAATTGGCTAAACACGTTATATAGTACAGGTGCCTTTCATTATGCTATTCTGCGAAAAATAAAGTAGCTAATTCACACTGCGACGTGCGATATAAAATATTGATCAGACTCTTAACTATGGCATGTATAACCAAACTATAATCAATAAGTCTAAATACATTTATAAAGTTTTTAATTTACAAGCACTTAATGGATAAAGGGTCGGATTTCGTTTTAAAACACTTCTCTGCAATACGATAGTACCAATTAGACAAAACGAGCGATAATCAACAAGCACTTAACTAAATGATGCTATTTAGGAATTTTGAATAAGAATCAGCATTACCTAACCAATCTCCCTTGCCATAGATCCATTCATCCTAGTTGTGGTTTATTCAAAAGTTTACTTTAATTTTCACCCTGTAATATTTTTCTAAATCAGATCCTTTCTACTTATATTTTCCATTGAAATAAATATAAAAATTTATAAGTTGTTATAGTTTCGTAAGGATATTACAGATGTCCTTTTTATATACCCAAAAGTATTCTATTGCATTCCTTAATAATAAGCATTAAGGTATTTTTATCTATCTGAGAAAATAAGTATCTTACTGAAAAAATTCATTGCATCGTAAAGTATATAAAATATATACAATTATTATTTAACATTAAATCTTACATTACCGTATCTCCCGGTAATAAATCTTGCATTACTTTCTATTACCAGCATGTCTAGGTGATAATGGTTGGACAAAGAAGAATAATTAAAGATGTTTTTTAACTTTCCATGTATTCACCTTTATCGTTATGATGAAAAGAATGAGCAAATAAATATCAAATATATAATCATTTATTTCAGCAATACTTAATAGGCAACGATCACAGAAATATCTTACCCGTACACCATATCAATGTTTACCTTACTTTTGAGAAAAAGTATCCATATGCCGTATAAAATAATATAACAACGAAAATGTACAACATGATAGCAAAGTTTTCAAAGAAAACTTGTCGAATATTTAATTGAATATGGTTAGCATATATCATATTCCTCTTCAGATAACAAATTAGGCGTTGTTAATTATAAAAAACCATTCAGATTATAATTATTAATTATTGACTTTTATAAAAAAAGCAATCAATTATTAAATCTAATCGAATGGCAGAAATCATCACACAATCACACTGAAGTAGATATACAAATAAAGGGAGAATAACCATCGCAGCTACACAACCGCCGTTATTCTTTGTTTGCTATTTATTTTTGCAATATTTAACTACATTTTAATTATATTGCCCCCTTTAAGATTATAAGGACTGCGCTATGACTAATCCGTTACTAACCTCATTTACATTGCCTCCATTTTCTGATATTCGTGCTAAGCATGTCGTTCCGGCAGTAAAAGCTGCTATTGATCATTGTCATCATACAGTAGAGGAGGTCTTGGTGCAGCCAGGCCCGTACACCTGGGATAACCTCTGCCTGCCCCTAGCTGATGCGGATAATCATTTAAGTCAAATTTGGTCACCTGTCAGTCATTTAAACGCAGTGAAAAATAGCCATGAGTTGCGTATAGCTTATGAAGAAAGCCTAGCGATACTTTGTGAATATAGCACATGGGCAGGACAACATAAGGGCTTATACCAAGCTTATCGTAGGCTACGCAACGGTAAAAATTATTTACAGTTAAATATATCGCAAAAAAAATCGGTGGATAATACGCTGCGTGATTTTGAGTTATCCGGTATCGGACTCCCGATAGAAAAACAGAAACGCTACGGGAAGATTGTTTCCCGATTATCGGAGATAAGTTCGATCTACAGCAATAATGTGCTGGATGCAACCATGAGCTGGAAGAAGTTGATTACTGATGAACAAGTGTTGATTGGCATGCCGGAAAGCGCACTTGAAGCAGCCAAAGCCCAGGCGAAGGCCTGCGAGCAGGAAGGATGGTTGCTAACGCTCGATATACCAAGATATCTTCCCGTGCTTACCTATTGTGATAATGCCGCTTTACGTGAGGAGCTCTATCGCGCCTATAACACTCGCGCATCCGATCAGGGACCAAATTCCGGAGAATGGGACAACGGACCTATCATGAATGAAATTCTGGCGCTGCGACATGAGCTTGCACAGCTTCTTGGATTCAACAACTATGTCGAAAAATCACTAGCCACAAAAATGGCAAAAAACCCAATACAAGTACTTAATTTTCTTAGTAATCTTTCAAAATGTGCGCATAATCAAGGTAAACAGGAATTAGCGCAATTGCAGGCCTTTGCGCAACGTCATTTTGGCCGAAGTACACTGGAGGCATGGGATATTGCCTATTATAGCGAAAAACAAAAACAACATATGTACTCTACTAATGACGAACAACTCCGCCCTTATTTCCCAGAGCCCCGGGTTATCAAGGGTCTCTTTGAGATTATAAATTGTATTTACGGCATTACGGCTAAAGAACGTACCGATGTGGAAACTTGGAATCAAGATGTTCGTTTCTTCGATCTGTTTGATAAAGACGGTGAACTCCGTGGCAGTTTTTATCTAGACTTGTACACCCGTGAAAATAAACGCGGAGGAGCCTGGATGGATGATTGTGTAGGTATGATGCGCAAACTCAATGGCGAACTGCAAAACCCAGTGGCTTATCTTACCTGTAACTTCAACCGTCCGACAACTGGAAAACCGGCGTTGTTTAACCATAACGAGGTTATAACACTCTTCCATGAATTCGGTCATGGGCTACACCATATGCTTACTCGTATTGATACCCCCGGAGTTGCCGGTATCAGTGGCGTACCTTGGGATGCAGTGGAATTACCTAGCCAGCTTATGGAAAATTATTGCTGGCAACCTGAAGCGCTGGCATTTATTTCTGGCCATTATGAAACAGGAGTATCCTTGCCTGATGAACTATTTAACCATTTGCTCCAAACTAGAAATTATCAGTCGGGTTTATTTATTCTACGGCAGTTAGAGTTATGCCTGTTTGATTTCCACATACATTACCAATATAAACCTGAACAAGGCGCCCGCGTGCTAGAAACTCTGGCAGAAGTAAAAAAACAGGTATCAGTTATGCCAACCGTGACATGGGGACGTTTTCCTAATACCTTTAACCATGTTTTTGCGGGCGCCTATGCAGCAGGATATTACAGCTATCTATGGGCGGATGTTTTAGCAGCGGATGCTTGGTCGCGTTTTGAGGAAGAAGGAATATTTAACCGAGAAACCGGTGAATCATTCCTTAATACAATATTATCACGCGGCGGTTCAGAGGAGCCAATAGTGCTTTTTACCCGTTTCCGGGGCCGTGCGCCGAAGCTGAGTGCCATGCTGCGCCATTATGGATTTTCATTGGAAACAGGGGCAGTAGAGCACAGTTTTTAAGTGACATATGAGCCTATTTTCTTTATCCATCAATCCCTTTATCTTTTATAGATGCTGAAAACGGGCACAAGTATCCCTTAGGATTGTGATACAAGAAACTCTTAAACCGTCATGGCTCTTCTGGTTACACCTAAAATCGCTTAAAGTTTAAGAAAAAAAACAAAAAAGCAGCACATAAAAGGCTAATCTGGGCAGATGGCTTACTTATGTGCTAATTTTATATTTCTAGAGCGCCATAATTTAATAGTCTAAGTTATCAGGCAGCCTATTCATTAAGCGACAAACTTGTTTTCTTGCCAATTTATTTTACTTGTTTCCTGTTCCCCTTAAAAATAGATTTACAGTACAATTAATTGCGGATTCTTTAAATATATATAGCTTTTTTTCATGCAGAAGAATATTTAACTTATACATTATTATACATATAATATCTTTAGTATCCTTCACTATGCTTTTACAAGCATCGAACCACTTGTTATGTCAAAAATAATGTCTGTTTCCATTAAATATTACATAAATATAATTAAATGATTTATTAGCTAGCATTCCTCTGCAAAAATTTAAAATCTGCTTCAAATTCGCAATTTTAACTTCGCTAATTTAGTTAATTTTGTTTTATTTTTATATTTATGCAATGGCGCATTAAAATAGTCATGGTTAACATGGTAGAAATATGAATATATTAATATCATTACATATAATATGAAAATTATACGCTGACAGTAAAAGAAAATCACGTTTAAAAAAATACATTGCTTAAATCGTGACACGAACAGAGTTCATAACAAAATTAAATTCGTGCTACTTTTATGCTCAATAAGTAATCAAAAAATAATTATTTAACCCCAGCTCTAAATAACAGTTTCAGAGCATATTACCGATTGTCTTACACCAAAAAATTGCAACTTTAAAAAGATTTTCAGTTAAGCATAATCTTAGTTTGTAGAAATTCCTTACTAAAAAAGTATAAATTTTTATTAGTGCTATGATTGCTCATATAAAAATCTTCCATCTGAATTTTCAATCAGAATCTTGGCGATCGCTTCAGTTTCCTTATCTAAAATACCAATAAAATCACTTTGGCAAAAATGCATCTGGAAAGTGATAATGATTTAATACGAATTTCCTGTTTCTGGGAAAAGTGTAACTTAAATTGCTTAACACTCGCCGAATAACAAAAAAATTCCTGGGAAATTACCGATGCTTACTCTGAAAATGTTTTTCTACCACAAAAAAAATATGTCCGCACGCATATGCTCTACTAATGCTGGTTGTTCTTTAGTTTTTAATCCGTAATCTATTGAAGTACATTATTAATTATTTTACTTCCGATAGAAGTATCATTAATATTATTTCTTCTACAACAGGTACTTAAACTTGCGTGTTGGACTCATTTATTTTCTGATACTAGTTTGTAATATTACAGGATTTCTATTATTTCGAATGAGATAGGATGAAATAAGATAATAAGCACTTACTCTTCTTTGTGCTTAAACAACTAAAGAGATTCTTTATTATAAATAGCTGTATAATGAAATATTAGAAATCTGATTTATTCGTCTTGTGACTGAAAATTATAGGATATCTATATTGTAGAATCGTCCTAATCAATTAATGGGACGCTCCTCTTTTACCTCATATTGATATCTTATAATATATATCATAAGAAATATTGCCCTTATTTATTTTAAATATTAAGTGGTTATTTAAGTTAATTATATTAATTGTGTGTATTCTATATTTTTAAGTTTTTTATAATAGATATGTGATGCGTTTTACATTCACTGTAACGAATGTAAAACGCAGGACTATATGATAGATATAATCCGCTATTAAGCCCCGTAAGCACAGACATCTTTATAACAATGTTTCTAGCTATTTATCACAAAATAAATAGAGAGGCTCAAAGATACTATAAATGTAAGACTACTATACTACTAGTAGTAGGCATTTAAACCTAAAGACCGTTCTAATTTATTTAAAATTATACTCAAGAAAAGTACATATACACACCAAAAAATCTTGCTGCTTATTTTATGCTTATAATCACATCTGTATCAACATTTTAGTTTATGGCGTAAGTTCAAGAAATACATAGAATATTACAGAAATTATTAACACTAATAAGCAGAACTGGAAATATTTTGAATATTGCGAAAAGCATATCTCTTTTTTAACTCAATCGTTCTTTAATGCGCGCAGCTTTTCCGGTACGTTCACGCAGGTAGTATAATTTAGCTTGACGAACAGTACCGCGACGCTTCACGCTAATACTGTCGATGACTGGAGAGTGTGTCTGGAATACCCGTTCAACCCCTTCTCCATTAGAGATTTTACGAACAGTAAATGCAGAATGAAGGCCACGGTTACGAATAGCAATAACAACGCCCTCAAAAGCCTGAAGGCGTTTTTTATTACCTTCAACAACCCATACTTTCACTTCTGCTGAATCGCCGGGACGAAAAATAGGCACGCATTTCTTCATCTGTTCTTCTTCAATTTGCTTGATTATCTTACTCATAATTAGCTTTTTCTCTTCAGAGAGGATTAATGATTATAGTTGATTAGCCATCAAGGACCGATCTTCAATTATTTTTCTGCATCGCAAAATGTTCTCCCTGAAATTCAGTCAGCAATATTACTTGCTCATTAGTCAAAGTTAGGCTTTTCAGAATTTCAGGCCTTTTAAGCCAAGTACGTCCTAAAGATTGTTTTAGGCGCCAGCGACGAATATCAGCATGATTCCCACCCAGCAAAACCGGTGGGACCGCCATTCCGGCATACACTGCAGGACGAGTATAGTGCGGGCAATCCAACAGTCCTCTAGAAAAAGAGTCTTCTATCGCGGAAGACTTATGCCCTAGTATACCAGGAATAAATCTAGAAACAGAGTCAATCAACGCCATAGCTGCTAACTCGCCACCGCTAAGCACATAATCACCCATTGACCATTCTTCATCAATCTCGGTAGAGATTAAACGTTCATCAATACCTTCGTAACGGCCACATACCAAAATCATTTTCGAGTTACCAGCTAACTCACTCACACCTTCTTGATTAAGCTGACGACCTTGAGGAGAAAGATAAATCACCTTCACCCCTTCACCTGCCTTATTTTTTGCCTCGTGAATCGCATTCCGTAAAGGCTGTACCATCATCAACATTCCTGGACCACCTCCGTAAGGACGATCGTCCACAGAATTATGCCTGTCGTAAGTAAATTCACGCGGGCTCCAGAACTGCACATTTAGCAGTCCATTTTTTACTGCTCGACTAGTCACCCCATAATTGGTAATGGCACGGAACATCTCAGGAAAAAGGCTAATAATACCAACCCACATCTAATAATTTCCGGTATCTTTTACCGCCTCGAATTCAAAAATCAAAAAAAATCCCGCTCCCAATCAACTTCAATGACCCGTGCTTTAAGATCAATGTTTCTAATTACCTGTTTGTCAAGAAACGGAATCAAACGCTCTTGAATATCAAAAGCATCTTTCATGCTGGCTTTTACAACCAAAACATCATTCGAACCAGTTTTTATTAAATTAATAACCTCTCCAATTTGATAACCATCAATAGTAATAACCTGACATCCCAGGAGATCTTTCCAGTAAAATTCGTCGCTGTCGAGATCTGGCAATTGCATCGTGTCTACGATGATTTTACAATTTGTTAGCAGCATCGCAGATTCTAAATCATGGATACCCTTGATCTTGATAATGAAATCTTTCTTATGGTGCTTCCAACTTTCCAGATTGATTACATGCCACTTATCTGTTTTTTTGATGGACCATGGCTGATAATCAAAAATATTTTCAGCCAATTCAGTAAAAGAAAATACTTTAAGCCAACCGCGAATACCATACGTTGAACCCATCTTACCTACTATCAGAGGCTTAACAAAATTAGCTATACGGGGGTTTTTGCTTCTTCTATCACCGGTAGAATTATACTGATTTTTTAGCATCTTTAATTAGAACAGAAACTCGTTCAGAAATCGTTGCGCCCTGACCAACCCAATGACCAATACGATCTAAATCCAAACGCAAACCTTCTTCTTGACCAGTTGCAATGGGATTGAAGAAACCAACTTTTTCAATAAAACGACCATCGCGCGCGTTGCGGCTATCGGTCACAACTATTTGATAGAAAGGGCGTTTTTTAGCGCCGCCACGCGCCAAACGAATTGTTACCATAACATCCTCTGTTAATTAATAAAACAATAGGAGCCTTCTCGAATAACAAAACCCTGTTGCCGTAACTCAGTTCTGTGTAAAAGTTAATCTGTAGTTAACGATCGAGGAAGCTGGGCAGCATCTTACTCCTCATATTCCGTATCATTTTTACCATGCCCACTCTTTTCATTTTCTTTATCATTCGATACATATTTGCGAACTGTTTTAAAAGGCGATTCACATCCTGGACTTGCATACCAGAACCAGCAGCAATACGGCGTTTACGCGAACCTTTGATGATATCCGGGTTTACTCGCTCTTTAGGAGTCATAGAATTAATAATGGCCTCCATGTGCACAAGGACTTTATCGTCTATCTGTGACTTTACATCATCTGAAAGCTGAGTAATACCGGGCATCTTGCTCATCACTTTAGCCATGCCGCCCATATTACGCATCTGTTTGATCTGTTCTAGAAAGTCACTTAAATCAAAGTCTTCGCCTTTTTTCAGCTTAGAGGTTAGCTTATTTACCTTAGCATGATCGACCTTACTTTCAATCTCCTCGATAAGGGATAAAACATCCCCCATCCCGAGTATCCGTCCTGCCAGTCGGTCGGGATAAAATGGTTCCAATGCAGAAGTATTCTCGCCGACACCCATGAATTTGATTGGTATTCCTGTAAGATGCCGAATAGAAAGCGCCGCACCGCCGCGCGCGTCACCGTCCACCTTTGTCAAGATAACTCCGGTTAACGGAAGTGCATGATTAAAAGCTTTTATTGTATTAGCAGCATCTTGGCCAGTCATGGCATCCGCTACAAACAGAGTTTCGATCGGGTTGATGGCGGTGTGTATAGAAATGATTTCATTCATCATCATATCATTTACGTGCAATCGACCTGCTGTATCCACCAATAATACATCATAAAATTTAATCTTAGCTTGATTAAGCGCTTGAGTAACAATATCTAGGGGTTTTTGCGCAGCATCCGATGGAAAAAAATCTACGCCAATATTATTCGATAGAGTTTCTAACTGCTCAATAGCTGCCGGGCGATAAATATCAGCGGATACCATTAACACTTTTTTCTTCTGCTTTTCGAGCAAAAATTTTCCTATTTTTCCTACTGTTGTGGTTTTTCCAACCCCTTGCAGACCCGCCATTAGTATAACTGCGGGCGGCTGCACCGCTAGATTCAGAGAATTATTTTCGCGGCCCATGGCGTTAACTAGTTCGGAATGCACGATCTTGATAACTTCCTGACCCGGCGTCAGGCTTTTATTAACTTCCTGCCTCAGCGCTCTCTCTTTAATTCGGCTAATAAAATCCAATACTACTGGAAGCGCTACATCCGCTTCCAGCAGCGCCCGGCGCACTTCACGCAGGGTATTTTTGATGGTATCTTCAGTCAGGCGACCCCTGCCGCTGATACTTCGCAACGTGCGCGATAATCGATCGGATAAATTATCAAACATACTTTTTACTCAATCTTCTCCATCTTCTGTCTGGCCGCTTACGGGAAAACTCATTATAGGCATAGCATAACATATAACAATTGGAATTCTTGCAATACTTACAACAAATGTCGCAAGCATAAACGCCTCGTAGGCTATACTAATCGTTTTTTTATTTAATTTAAATAATTACGCCAGTATATCTTGGATTTCCTTTTTATCATTATTGTCTATTTTTTAAAAAAGTCTTCCCATGATTTTACCGGGAATTCCGTACCGCCACGCAGCACTTATCTACGGCTATCCACTGATATCAGAAAAGAGCACTGATGGGACATGGGTCACTTATCTGGCAACACATTTTCGGGATACAAGCAGGGCGTAATCAAAGCCTCTTCAACATTGGCGTATAAATCCGTCTTGTCATTTTTATGATGATGACGGTGACCAAATTTGCGCAATCCTAGTTGGTTTGTGCTACTTATCGTTTATATATTTTTAATATTTCAGGTGGAATTTTATGTTCCTTCCTGGAGAATTCATTATCTATCTAAAAACCAATCTGATCTAATTTTGCATCTTGGCCTTACGTTATTTTCTTATGCTGTATTGATTATCGCCACTTTGCTACACTTTCCAATTAACCTATCTTAATTTTATCTTGAAATTAAGTTGATTGTTATTTTGATATACCATCACTAATGGGTATTGAGCGCAAAAATTTCCATATCATCTCAGGTTGATATTGTACTATTAACGTTGACACTTCCCATCGGTTTTTTATACATGCGGAATTTATTCGTTACAAAGAATTCAGCATGAATGCTTTAACTATTTTCATAGCATTATCAAAAAGCTCGGCGCGGCCGCCGGATAGTATTTTTCAGCATGCTGAGCTCATTATTGCTAACTCTGCCCTACTTCTGATTGGATGCGGGAAAACATGACTTTGATCATACAACTCTGATAAAGAATCCGCTTGAAAAATATTTATCCGTATACTATTGATATTTTTATTATTATGTTGATTTTTTCCTCTTTGCGCTTCCAAAATTACCATGAGGCAACCAAAGTGCTATAGTATGACTATCATCAAGCACATTAGAGTAACAAAAATAGCGCCCTGCCACATAAAAAAGAAGAGCGGGAATATGTAAGAAGAATGCTGAATCTGATTTTCAACGGCAATAACCTGATAAAAAATCTTACGTCTTCCATTGTCAAATGGATTTCCTGTCAAACCATAACGGAATGCACCTGTACAAAAATCTTATCATCTCCATTGCAAATGGAGGCACATTAACGTTTATTATTCTACTCTTAACATTGCTGTTTTCATAAATCGTGGCAACGCTTTAGCTAGAACGTATTTCTTTTCCAAGCATTATATCTACTTTGTATCTCTGAAAAATATTGCCTGTTATATACCTACTTAACTCAAATAACTGAGTATCAATGAAACGCATAGAAATCATCAATGCTATTCAATATGCATTGATTCTTTGAGAAAAATAGAACTGCGTAAAATTGTTACGGAATCCCTTATGATACTTTTCTCTATAAATCAAATATATTACTTTTATGCTGTATTGAAGAAACGTTATCGTTAACAACCAGTAAAAATAAATTAAGTGACTTACTGTAGATATTGCAACCTATAATCAAGTATTTTAATTATAGGTATTTTTTGTGCTTATAAAAAATTTGATAATTCGTAATCTACTGCTATCTCAAGTTTAATGTTTTAAATAATTCACTCATTTGATTTATGATGCTATTTATAGCCGGTGAGGCATTGGAGGTATTAATTGTCCATAAATGATGTGATCAAAATTTTCAATCGAACGCGCGTAGTTTTTCATTGATTACTTTCGGCACTTCCTTTCTGAAGTCTTCTTCTTTGAAGAAGATACAGTTAGTGTCGTATTCATCGAACTTACATTAAAATTTATCGTAATACGGAAAATCTTTCCACAGCATTGCCTTATAGAAGGCATAACTTGCTATATAATCAAGTGAAATTCACAAAGAGAAAAGATTTCCGGCATCATTCGAAAAAATTATAAATACAACTATATTGAAAACAGAGTATTTAATGTTTTAAAAAGGATTTTAATACTTTGACTCACCTCGGACGAGAAAGTTATCAAGCTTAGGCAGAACGATTAAGTGATTTTTTCCATGTCACGTCATTACGCAAATAAGTTGGTTTAGCTAGGGTTACTGATTGAGCACCGCCCTTACGAAAGTGATGTAGCGCGAGCGGTAACATATCCCGCGCACTCGGCAACAACGTTTGCCCCGCAACAAGCTGTAACTGCTTCTGAGAAAGCAGCATCGGGTAAGTTTGCCAGCCAGAACCAGCGGTAGCCCAGCAGCCGTTCAGATCCTTGCTAATCACTGCTAACAACGTCTCTGGTGCTATCACGGCTTCTTCATGTTTCTCTGCCGCCCAATCACCCGTTCCTTGTCGCCGATATGGAGCCCAATACACTTCCCTCATACGTGCATCTATAGCAGTAATTACCTGGGAAATACCTGTTCTACGCCAGGCACCTTCGGCGAGAACCGCCAGCGTAGATATGCCGATAAGAGAGATATTTGCTCCAAACGCAAGTCCCTGCGCAATGCTGATGCCAATACGCACGCCGGTAAAACTGCCTGGACCACGCCCAAACGCAAGTGCATCAAGACTATCAAGCGCGATACCGGCCTCCGCCAGCAAGCTATCCACCATGGGTAAAATACGCTGTGTATGTTCGCGGGGTGCAACTGCAAATCGCTCCAAAAAAGAATTATCGTCGATCATCAGCGCGGCCGAACAAGCTTCAGTCGCGGTATCAAGGGCTAATATGCGGATAGACATCTAGAACCTCAGGTTAAAACAATAAAAACAAAAAATAATTTTGTTACATACGCGCCAAAAATAAGTAGAGACAACGATGCGCAAGAAACAAATCTTTCAAAAAGTTTTGCCTAAAAAACAGATTAGTCGTCGTTGCTCGAAAACAACGAGAGCACTGCACTCATCGCTGTACGTATAGGACTAGTTATTACCATATTCAGGATAATAATTTCTGCAAGTATGGATTACATATTGGTGATAGAAACTGTTTATACAGCTTGTATACTGCAATAGAGATATTTAACATCACATTTTGCGATTTAAAAAACAAACAAAAATTTATTGATGACGACACAGAACCAACATAGCTCCACTCAAATCATTTCCCCTGAGAAAGATGTTTCTATCTTCCTCTACAAGATAAGAAAAAAGGGCAATATATAGTACATAATTTAACCGCTAGAAATACACCATGTCTGATGTGACTGTGAAAATAATGCCAATAGCGCAAGAGGTTTTCCTGAAATTATTAGCAAAAACATCAGCATAATAGTTTCTATAAGATACACACACTTGCATTCCAAAAATTTTAAAAAATGACTGGTCTAGAAACTCCTTGTAGCATACTTAAATTCTACTACCTAGAAAAGTATTTCTGCATTCTCCACTCTCATACACTGGATAGTGTATTTTAGCTATATTGATTCCCGCCAAGACGCAGAAGCGAATATCTAGGTACCAGCATTCCCCCTTTACTCTTTTTACAAAAAATAGGGGAGGTTACCAAAAACATCCAAGATAAAAGAAAATAAGCCTAATTGCATTCATACCAATAATTCATATTTAAAACAAAATTTTTGTCAATTTATATTTCGCAGGTGTTTAAGTTTTGATTTAATACCGTGTTTCTTGATCACAAGCTAGCATCTAGCATAAATATAGCGACGAGTCATTGCTAAATCGTTTTTATACTGACATTGAATATTTAACAAAAAAATCTAGTAAAATATATATTTTAAATAAAAGTAAAAAATATAAACGATATTTACTATATTATTATATCAAACGATATAACAATTATTGCATTTATTGAGAAATAACACAAAATAAACAGAAAAAATATTAAATTCAAAGATATTAAAATGTAAGAATATTGCATATAGAAAAATGTTTTGCCACATATAAATTAGATCGTAAAAAAGAATTTATATTTTTAAAATCAGATGATAAATAAAAACTCCAACTTAAATTTATTATTTTTGTGTTCTCTTTTATTTTTTAAAATACATTAACAAATTGTTTTATACCATCTGCCATTATTAAAACTAAATCGATTGTATTCGATATAATAAGCATTTGATGCCATGCCTTTAACTCTATATCTATAAGCAGTATTTAAAATACATTTCAGCTTCCTTTTACTATCGAGAACCGTAATCAGGCATATATAAAACCATTATCGATGATGATATATGAATACCTCTAAGCCCATCGATACTACATTGGTAGTAAAAATTATCTTTAATACTGTTGTAATATATTAGAAATAAATCAAAAAATTTCAGATGGTATCGCGCCTAAATTAAAAAACATTATTTACTGTGAAATAGGAACGAAGTAATATTATGTTTATCATCAAGAAAACCGCCTCTAGCAGAGTTGTATTTATACTGGATGTTTAATAAACAATTACACATAATCTCGTCTTTTTGAATCAAAAAAATATACAAACGCTATAAAATTATTTTTACTTGTAAATGCATCATGAATAACTTTTACATTATTAAGACACATCCTAATTTTACAAAGTAATATTAAAATTAATGAGTCATATCATTCAGATAGATCGTTGATATAATTTGCATATACGTCTCTACATCAAAAATCTGCTTCATAAACCCATAATGGTTTTAGACCATAATCAATACATGAAAAGTTTTTTAAAAAAATATCATCTTTATATCAACCATGATATAGGATTATGCTAATCGATTTTGCCAAACATTACACCTTACTTTGCTGGAAAAAAACCGCAAAGTAATCTATCCTCCAAGAGGGTCTCCAAAGATGCAGTTATACGGTATCGTAAACACCGGTCAAGCCTATATCATTCTAATTTTTGACGGCTAATGTTGTTTAGCAAACAATTTTTCTTACTGGTACTACTAGTAAAAAATTGCCACAAATAATTTTAGGAATCACCTTATTCGCTTACAGATAATAGTTGCGCTATACTCTGTTGTCAGCATAATTGCCACCTCTATTTCCTATTCGCCTTCATAAAAACCTAAAATCCACTGCCATCCATGATATTATGGATGGTTTATTGTATATTGGCGTTTTATGGTAATGTTTTATCTTATGCTATCTTTCTGAATCAGCGAAGAATGTATGAAACATAGCGTACAGTTCTACTCTGTTTAAAAAACAGTCAGAAAACCCCTATAAAAACAAAAAAATCTAAATATACTTTTATAATTAAATATTATTATATTGGCTAAATTTCTATTTAGAAACAATATACATATTGTTCAAAAAATCTTTTTCCCTCATGCGGAAATTAATGAATTTATCTAGCTATACCGTTAAAGAACGCTGTTGCATAAAGACTTTTTACTTTGCCATCATAAAAAGTAAATATTAAAACGATAGTCATGTTTATATTCAATTAATACTTAAAAGTATACTTTATTAAACAAATTCTGTTAGAGTAGCAAAAGAAATAAATTATATTTACCTTACATAAAGATAAAGACGAAATCGAATATTATCTCCATATAGAGAGATCTTACTTAAGATTCCTAGAAATGTAATTCATCGAATAAATGAAGATTTTCAGATTTTCAATCCTACAAATTCAGGTTGAATCACTCATAAGTACTATGTGATTCCCCATAGTTTTGAAAATTTCAATCTCTTGTACATACTTTTGCCGGAAATAGAATAACAGCAATCGTACCAGGTTTTAACAATAGCTAAATCAGCTAATACTTTACTGCCGTTTATACATTTATGAAAAAAGTAATTATACATTACATGAATGAGAATTTCTACGGATTATATTTTACCCGTCGTAACACATTATCTCTACCGGATGGTAAAATAAGATATTCTATTAATTTTAGAGTCTTATTGTTTTAATCAAAAAACTTTACTAATATGCTGAGTAATAGTCATATTTATCCATGTTTTAGTTAAGTGGAATTACAATTCTTATCAAGAATAATTTTATAAACACGGATATTGATGCCTGCTAACGCATACAGAACCCAAAAAATCTTGCATTAACACTCCATGGAGTATCTATACATTCATTACGATACCTACTGTTAATTTACAACAAAATCTAAATCTATACATCGGCGAAATTGATAATCACTTCCTAAATCGTCGATAGAAGATGCCGATTAAAGAAACACATACGCCATAAAATTTTCTAGCTTCGACGATAAACGATCTGGCCAATGCATAAGAATCAATCTTTATTATCCGCCCAAAGCATATATAGCGTTTTTCTAAAAATAAAATAATCAGTTTCAAGAAGTTGATGAGCTAATTATTATAGTGCTTGTTAGCAGATTACGCTTAGAAAACCACTCATATGCTCTTGTCGTTCAAGATTGGTCTCATTTACAATGAGAAATACTCAGGCCTAAAAAGTGCAGATTTTTAGCTTAATTCAGGAGATAAAACAGAAATGCGAGTACTTAAATTCGGCGGGACCTCCCTCGCTAACGCGAAATGTTTTATCCAGGTTGCCGATATCTTAGAAAAGAAGAGTAACCAGGAACAAATGGCGGTGGTATTATCCGCACCGGCCAAAATCACAAATTACCTGATAATGATAATCGAGCACACGCTTAATAGTATTGATCAACAAAAAAATATCATTGACGCTGAACAGATTTTTACCCGACTTTTAGACGGATTAGCAATCGCGCAGCCAGGTTTTGATCACGCGGCGCTTCGTATCCTGGTAACACAAGAATTCACGCAGATTAAACAGTTACTACACGGTATTTCACTGATGAAATGCTGCCCCGATAGTGTTAAAGCCACAATCATCTGCCGTGGCGAGAAGCTAGCTATCGCGCTAATGGAGGAATTTTTGTGCTCACGTGGTTTCAGCGTAACAGTCATTGATCCAGTGAAAAAATTGCTTGCATTTGGGGGGTATTTGGAATCAACAGTAGATATCACCAAATCTACACGCCGTATTCATGCCACCATCATACCCTCCGATCATATTATCCTGATGGCGGGGTTTACTGCTGGTAACGAACAAGGTGAACTGGTAGTATTAGGCCGCAATGGTTCCGATTATTCCGCAGCCATTCTGGCAGCTTGCTTACGCGCTAATTGTTGTGAAATATGGACGGACGTAGACGGCGTTTATACATGCGATCCTCGTCATGTATCCGATGCACATTTGCTTAATCAGATGTCCTATCAGGAGGCAATGGAGCTTTCTTACTTCGGTGCCAAGGTGCTGCATCCCCGAACTATCGTTCCTATCGCACAGTTCCAAATTCCCTGCCTAATCAAAAACACCAACAACCCTCAAGCTCCAGGTACATTAATCGGATCAACTAGCGAAAAAAAAAGCAATCCGGTTAAGGGGATAACACATCTGAATAATATGGCAATGATTAATGTATCTGGCCCGGGAATGAAAGGCATGATCGGAATGGCAGCTAGGGTTTTTTCAGCCATGTCGATCGCTGGAAGCTCTGTAGTATTAATTACCCAATCCTCATCAGAGTATAGTATAAGTTTTTGCGTACCACAGCATGAATTAGGCAGTGCTCAAAGAGCACTAGAAGAGGAATTTTTTCTCGAGTTAAAAGACGGGCTCTTAGAACCACTAGATATTATCTCCCGTCTGGCAATCATCTCGGTAGTTGGCGACGGTATGCGCACACAACGCGGGCTATCTGCCAAGCTGTTTGCTGCGCTAGCGCGCGCCAATATCAACATCATCGCTATAGCCCAGGGTTCATCCGAACGTTCCATTTCGGTGGTAGTAGATAATGACAGCACTACCACCGGCGTGCGAGTTGCACATCAAATGTTGTTCAATACCAATCAGGTCATTGAAGTTTTTATCATCGGCGCTGGTGGTGTAGGCAGCGCGTTAATTGAGCAAATTCACCGTCAGCACTCTTGGTTAAATAATAAACATATCGATTTACGCGTTTGCAGTATCGCCACCTCACGATCTATGTTAATGAATATGCACGGAATCGATCTGACTAATTGGCAGAAAGAGTTATCCAAAACGCGCGAGCCATTTAATCTACATTGCTTAATTCGCCTGATAAAAGAACATCACCTACTTAACCCGGTTATCGTTGATTGCACCAGTAGCGAGGTGGTGGCTAATCAGTATGCGAATTTTCTTGCGGATGGCTTCCATGTAGTAACTCCAAATAAAAAAGCCAATACTTCATCTATGAATTATTATCACCAAATACGCACTGCGGCCGCGGCCTCTGGTCGCAAATTTCTTTATGATACCAACGTCGGGGCCGGTTTACCTGTTATTGAAAATCTACAGAATCTATTGAATGCTGGTGACGAATTAATGCGTTTTTCTGGTATTCTTTCCGGTTCACTTTCCTTTATTTTTGGCAAACTAGACGACGGCATGTCGTTGTCGGATGCAACACTTTTAGCCCATAGCAACGGCTATACTGAACCGGATCCACGCGACGATCTTGCAGGTACGGATGTAGCACGCAAGCTGCTAATCCTGGCACGCGAGGCAGGATATACATTAGAACTGGAGGATATTGATATCGAACCAGTGCTACCATCAAGTTTTGACTCTGGCGGCGATGTGGAAACTTTTCTTGCCAGATTGCCCGCCCTTGACGATGAATTTTCTGACAAAGTGGTGAAGGCCCGCACTAAAAATCAGGTACTGCGCTATGTAGGCCGCATTGATGAAGGATGCTGTAAAGTCAAAATCGAAGCGGTGAATACTAACGATCCACTATTCAAAATAAAAGATGGAGAAAACGCATTAGCATTCTTAACCCGTTATTATCAACCGTTACCGTTAATACTGCGCGGCTATGGTGCTGGCAATAATGTTACCGCTGCCGGGGTTTTCGCCGATCTTTTACGCGCACTATCATGGAAATTTGGAGTTTAATATGGTTAAAGTGTATGCGCCAGCCTCAATTGGCAACATCAGTGTAGGGTTCGATCTGCTAGGCGCAGCTGTGTCGCCGATAGACGGAACGCTGCTAGGCGATTGTGTTAGCGTGACTCACAGCAATATCTTTAGCCTGAAAATTACTGGATGCTTCGTTGATCAATTACCGAAAGAACCTAAAAAAAACATCGTTTATCAATGCTGGAAACGGTTCTGCGAGGTAGTAGGTGAAACTGTATCAGTCGCCATTCGGCTAGAAAAAAACATGCCTATAGGATCCGGACTGGGTTCTAGCGCCTGTTCGGTAGTTGGTGCTTTTGTCGCGCTAAATGCTCATTGCAATTCCCCGTTAAGCAATAACAAAATTCTAAAGCTAATGGGAGACATGGAAGGGCGTATTGCCGGCACAGTACATTTCGATAACGTGGCACCCTGTTTTCTCGGTAGCATACAACTACTGCTTAATGAAAACGGGATAATCAGCCAAACAGTGCCTGGGTTCTCCGACTGGCTATGGGTGATAGCCTATCCTGGAATCAATATAAACACAGTTGAGGCGCGAACAATTCTTCCGGAAATGTATCATCGGCAGGACTGCATCAGCCATAGCCGTTATCTAGCGGGCTTTATACATGCTAGCCATACCTTCCAGCCGGCGCTTGCAGCTAAATTGATGAAGGATATCATTGCCGAACCCTATCGCACTCATCTGTTACCAGGTTTCGATAAAGCACGCCAAGCGGTGAAAGATATCGGGGCGTTATCCTGTGGTATCTCTGGGTCTGGACCGACGCTCTTTGCCATCTGCGATCACCAAAAGATCGCATCACATATCGCCAATTGGCTCGCTAAACACTACATAAAAAACGAGCATGGTTTTGTTCATATTTGTCGCCTTGATACCTCCGGCGCCCGTATAATGATGGATTAATAATGAAACTTTACAATATCAAAGAACACAACGAGCAAGTCAGCTTTACCCAAGCGATTAAGAAAGGTCTCGGCCGTCAACAGGGGCTGTTTTTTCCTATAGAGCTACCCACATTTGCTCTATCAGAGATAGACGAATTACTTGAAATGGATTTTCTCAGTCGCAGTGCACGAATTTTATCGGCTTATATCGGTGATGAACTTCCGCCTGATCGCATATTGGCACGGGTAACGGAGGCTTTTAAATTTTCGGCACCGGTAGTGCTGCTAAGCGATAATTTCGCCACGTTGGAACTGTTTCATGGTCCAACTCTAGCATTTAAAGATTTTGGTGTCCGTTTTATGGCACAACTTCTTACTGAAGTTGAAAAAAACAAACAAATAACCATTTTAACCGCCACCTCCGGTGATACCGGGGCGGCGGTAGGACACGCTTTTTACGGTCTGAAGAATGTCAATGTTGTAATACTCTATCCAGAAGGAAAAATTAGCCCGCTGCAGGAAAAGCTTTTTTGTACGCTAGGAGGAAATATTCATACTCTGGCAGTGAGCGGGGATTTCGATGCTTGCCAAGCGTTAGTAAAACAAGCCTTCGATGACAAAGAGCTAAGACAAACGTTAGGACTTAACTCCGCAAACTCTATCAATATTAGTCGACTGCTAGCACAGATTTTTTATTATTTTGAAGCGGTAGCACAGCTGCCACAGACTGCACGAAATCAATTAGTTATTTCAGTACCCAGCGGCAATTTTGGAAATCTTACCGCCGGGCTGCTGGCAAAAACTCTGGGGTTACCGGTAAAATATTTTATTGCCGCCACCAACGCAAATGATACTGTTCCACGATTTTTAAGCAGCGGTAAATGGCTGCCAAATCCTACTATAAGTACGCTATCTAACTCGATGGACGTCAGCCAACCCAATAATTGGCCTCGGGTTGAGGAATTATTTAGACGTAAAAACTGGCAGTTAGCAACACTCGGTTACGGCTGCGTTGATGATAAAACGACTGCTGATACAATCTGTGAGCTGGCAAATATAGGCTATATTTCTGAGCCACATTCCGCTATAGCATATCGTCTGCTGCGCGATAATCTTCAACCAGGGGAATTCGGTTTATTCCTCAGCACAGCCCATCCGGCTAAATTTAAGGAATCGGTGGAAAAAATTCTAGGTCAAACGCTACCATTACCTCCTGCTCTAGCGGTACGCGACGCGCTACCGCTACTATCAGTACGCATGCCTGTAGAGTTCAGCGCTCTTCGCCATTTTATGCTAAAACTAGCACCCTAAAGCGTGCTAGTTTTAGCCGCCTTCTCCGATTAACTAAATAGTGAAAAAACTAGAGCCTCTGTGCAAACAGCGTAATTGAGTATCAGAAGTATAAATATTCATGCCTTCTTCTGCCGTTTAAATATCCATTCATTTACGCCAAAGCGTGTAATCGTAAAATTATATTAGCACCTCTCTGCATTATCTTATAAGAACGCGAATTACATTAAATCTAGCGATCAATGCAAGAAAAATTATTAATTATTACATAGAATTAACGCGGCATAAAATTAACACGATCAATAACAGAAACAGTAAATGAAATTAGTTTCATCATCAAACCTATAACTTTATCAACAATAGGGGTATAACAAGACATTTATAACACAGAAAAAACTCTATAAAAACAAGAGATAGCAGGTGTAAGAAAGCAGCCTTATCGTCGATATTAGCCGATAATGGCAACGAAATAAAAACACATCACGCCGCTTTTTCACTTGAAATCCTGATGGTAAATTTGATTTATTTATAAACATGGATGATCTAAGACCGTCTAATGACATTTTAATATATCACTTCTAACAAATAGGTATATTTTACTTATTACATGACTCAAAAAATCCAACAGAAAATCTTATAAATAGGCCATATATCAATCATAAATCTCAATTATTTTTATAGTCTGATATCACTTTATCCAAAGTATGAGCTAAGAATTGATATTCTTATACGAATATAAACGTAAAACAGACAGAAAAGTAGTTTTTCTGCTGTGTAATCAAACATGGTTTATATGATTTACAAAGGATAATAATTTCATCATTTAAAATATTCTATCTAAAACTTACGTTGATGTAATTTTTAATTACATTATATCACTTACTAAAGTATCCCCGTATACTAAAGTGCTATCTTCACATCAAAAAATTTTCTTAAAAATCGTTTTTATATTTCTAGTTAAACACTATTAGATAGAAAAATTAAAATGAAACGTTTTAAATATTTTTGATAAATATAAAATTGAACATCTGATACAGATATGAAAATTATATCAAATTATACCCACTATACTGAAATAATAACAAAAAAATAATATTTTTATATTACACAATAATAACATATCTCAATCAATAACATTATTTCTAAAGAAAATCACCCAATAAATAATTTTATCACATGTTAATTTTTTTGATATCAAATATATTTTCCAATAACTGATCAGCAATCAACATATAACACAGAAGCATTTTTATCAATTTCTAAATTGAGTTCAAAAACGCTTTTAAAATCTTTGAAAGAAACATTAACCAAGTGTTTCACATAAGGGTACTCGTCATGGCTTCATATCTGTATACTGAAAAAATCAGCTACGGCATGCAAGAGAAATATACTTCCCTTACGCAACAATTGTTAACTCATCCAGCCAGATCCTCAAAAAAACTGCGTTGCTTGAGATCTATGTTATTAGTCAGATGGAAATGATTTCAAACTTTTCTTGACTATCTCGAAAAGATTTTGAAAAACAGTAGTTATTTAATCTAATGATCAGATAAATATTCTATATATTTAATAAATCCAAGACAAATGGAATTAAGCAACATGTTGAAAACAAATACAAACTATTATGTAAGCTCATTTATAAATTTACAAAGAAAAATATAAAATCATCTATATCAATTTATCGCTTAACAATATCACTGACACACAAGGCTTTTCCGAATTTTTATTCGGCCAAAGAGCCAAAAAAAATCAAGAAATCCTGGTCATGCCAGCACTTAACGATACTCAACGTTACTGTGATGTAGCCTTCTTACTACTGAAGTGGAAAATAAAATCGTTGATACACACACCGTGTATTTATGTATAATGCTTAAAATATAACCACGTGATTACAGACCTGAATCTTAGAGACAATGACGGTTCTGTAAATAAGGAAATTATTTACTACTAGCGATATTAGTAGTTAAAAATATTCAGCTTCCAATTAAAAACTCATCTAGGTAGTCATCTAAGACCACTTACCTATGACCCGTAAATATATAAAATCGAATGAATAACGAATTTAAAGAATTTAACAAATTAGTCGATAAAAGGGATTCCGAATAATATCTGGAACGCATAAATAATCTCTTTACCGAGATATATTAATTACTGAATTTGATTTTTTCAACAAAATCTATAAACACATTATTAAATACATGGCTTTCCATCTCTTAAGAAGATGAAAACCAGGATTTTTTCTTCAGAAGAATGTTCTAACATGCTTAAACGATTTAATTTAATAAAAACATTAAAATGATAAATTTTTATTTCATATATTTATAATCAAATACCATTTGATTTTAAGAAATATTAATTTCAATTAATTATTTTAATACAATTTAACATAATATTTACAAGATTATAAAGAAATCGTAAACGACAAGAGCACACTGTACTCATTTAAATAAAATCTGCTCATGTGTAGGAGTAAATAATCAATTCATTCATCTTTCTGAAATGTATTTTTGTATTTTTAAGAAAAAAACATACGGCTTGAGAAAGAACTATGGTTAATCTTCGTATATTAGACAGATTTTTTCTAAAAACACCATAGGATTTCAGTACGTAATGTTTTATTTAGAAACCCTTAAACATTGATAAATAAGGAAATTATATATCCACCGATAGATATATTTAATTAAAAATCAATAATAATATCACTGTAAATACATCAATACCTATATATTAGGTACAATTTGGTTCTTGTTATTAAATAAATTCTTACTAAAATTTAACAAATAATAATAAAATTTACTATTTAATAGCGGCATATATACTATCATATATGAACGTCAATTATCACTCGTGCCTTTCATTTTAATGGAACTGACTGCCGCTCTTCAATGATTACTTAAAGATTAAAATCCGTAATAATATTACCCTTCAGAAAACTGACGCGTATGTAGCATATAATTCACATCTACATTGGCGTTTAAATAAAACCGATCCTGCAGCAAATTATAATGCAAACCGATAATATGTTGCTCGCGCAGTGAAGTGGAATCTATCCAACTTAGCAGTTCAGCTGGTTTGATAAATTTATTGATATCGTGAGTACCCTTAGGCACCAGACGTAAAACATATTCAGCACCAATAATAGCCATCAACCAAGCTTTTGGATTACGGTTAAGAGTTGAAAAAAATGCTTCTCCACCCGGGTTCACAAGCCTCCCGCAGGAACGAACAATTGATGCCGGGTCTGGAACATGTTCTAACATTTCCATACAAGTCACTACATCATAAGCTCCAGGATACAGCTCAGCATGTTCTTCAACCGTCCCCTGGAAATAATTTAAGGTTATCCCGTTCTCAAATGCATGCTGGCGCGCAACCGATAGCAGCTCGTCGCCCATATCTAACCCGGTCACTTTTGCTCCTTCCTGCACCATGCTTTCCGCCAAAATCCCCCCCCCACAACCAACATCCAGCACGTTTTTCCCAAATAGCCCGTCGGCGCGCTCAAGAATATAATCCAACCGCAGCGGATTGATACGGTGTAGTGCTTTGAATTCACCGTCAACATCCCACCAAAGGGTAGCAAGAGCGTCAAATTTTTCTATTTCGCCCGGATCAATGTTCTCTTGACTGAAGGTTATTACACTATGGTGTTTTTTATTACTCAATAAGTGAGGCATCCGCGTAAGTCCACCATAAAAGTTATTGTTGTTATATTTATAGGATAAGTATACGCATAATCAGGCTGCTCTGGCAGAGCAGCAACTTACAAAACATCAAATTTCCTGGTTTGTCTAAATGCGTATGTGCCGACAGGTGCCACCTTATTGGTATATAGATATATCCCATATATCTTTCAACGCAAATCGTGCGCTTTAAAAGAAAAAGATGGTATACTTTTGATATTTTTTAATCCTAGTAGAAGCATAATTTAGCATAGGGATAACAGCTATATGAACGATCTCGCAAAAGAAATTATACTGGTCAATATCGAAGAAGAACTGAAACGTTCCTATTTAGATTACGCCATGTCTGTCATTGTAGGACGTGCGTTGCCAGATGTGCGGGATGGACTTAAACCTGTGCACCGTCGCGTCCTATTCGCGATGAACGTGCTTGGTAATGCCTGGGATAAACCTTATAAAAAATCGGCGAGAGTCGTCGGTGACGTTATCGGTAAATATCATCCTCACGGAGATACCGCCGTCTACGACACAATTGTTCGTATGGCGCAGTCTTTCTCGCTGCGTTACATGCTGATAGATGGACAGGGTAATTTCGGCTCCATCGACGGAGATTCCGCCGCAGCCATGCGTTATACTGAAGTACGCATGAAAAAAATCGCCCACGAATTGTTAGAAGATCTAGAGAAAGAAACCGTCGATTTCGTGCCAAACTATGACGGCACTGAATATCTCCCCGATGTTATGCCCACTAGAATTCCTAACCTTCTAATTAACGGATCTTCCGGGATAGCCGTAGGGATGGCTACGAATATTCCGCCCCATAACCTCGCTGAAGTCATTAACGGCTGTTTGGCCTATATTAATGATGAGAACATCACAGTTAAAGAGTTGATGAAACATATCCCTGGACCCGATTTCCCTACAGCTGGCATCGTCACTGGACGGCACGGCATTGAAGATGCTTACCGCACCGGACGCGGAAAAATTCACATCCGCGCACGTGCCGAAATAGAAACAGACAGCAAAACCGGTCGGGACACCATCATCGTACATGAAATTCCTTATCAGGTAAATAAAGCCCGTCTAATTGAAAAAATTGCCGAGTTAGTAAAAGAAAAGCGCGTTGAAGGAATCAGCGGCCTACGAGATGAATCCGACAAAGATGGTATGCGAATCGTCATTGAAATTAAACGTGACGCAGTAGGAGAGGTGGTACTCAATAATCTCTACTCCCTAACCCAACTACAGATATCATTCGGTATTAATATGGTGGCGCTTTATCAGGGACAACCAAAAATTCTTCCGCTGAAAGATATTTTATCTGCTTTTATACGCCACCGTCGTGAAGTGGTCAGCCGCCGCACAAGTTTTGAACTGCGCAAAGCCCGCGATCGCGCTCATATTCTAGAAGCCCTAGCTGTAGCATTGGCGAACATCACCCCTATTATTGAACTGATCCGCCTGGCGCCTTCTCCGACAGAAGCAAAGAAATCTATAACAGCGAATTCATGGACGCTAGGTAGCAACGTCGCCGCTATGTTAGAACGTAGCAGCGATAAAAAAACAGTTCGGCCAGAATGGTTAGATCAACAGTACGGTATTCACGGAGATCAATATTACCTAACCGAACAGCAAGCACAGGCAATTTTAGATTTACGTCTACAAAAACTAACCGGACTAGAAAACGAAAAACTTCTTGATGAATACAAGGAGCTTTTGAATCAAATAGTCGAACTGATCCGCATTCTTCAAAACCCTGATCGCTTGATGGAAGTAATCCGCGAAGAGTTGCACTTCATCAAAGAACAGTATAGTGATCTGCGCCGGACCGAGATCACCGTCATTCCACCGGATATCAACATCGAAGATCTCATTAACCAAGAAAATGTGGTGGTTACCTTGTCCCATCAAGGCTATGTCAAGTATCAACCACTTACGGTGTATGAAGCGCAGCGGCGCGGTGGTAAAGGCAAATCAGCAGCCAGCATTAAGGAGGAAGATTTTATTGACCGCCTGCTGGTAGCTAACACCCACGATACAATGTTACTTTTTTCCAACCGTGGAAGAATGTACTGGATGAAGGTCTACCAACTTCCTGAAGCAGGCCGTGGTGCTCGTGGCAGGCCGATAGTTAATCTACTTCCGCTGGAATCAAATGAACGCATAACAGCAATATTACCGGTGCGTAAATATGATGAAAAAGGATGCCATGTTTTTATGGCATCTGCCAGCGGCACAGTAAAAAAAACCTCTCTCATAGAATTTAGCCGCCCGCGAATCGCCGGTATTATTGCTGTTCATCTTAACGACGGCGATGAGCTAATTGGAGTGGATCTGGCCGACGGTAGCAAAGAGGTGATGTTGTTTTCTGCTTACGGAAAAGTGGTGCGATTCCCGGAAAATCAGGTCCGCAGCGTAGGACGAACTGCGACCGGCGTTCGTGGTATAAATCTTGCTAAAGGTGATCGCGTGGTATCACTCATATTACCACGCAGCAAGGGAGAGATATTGACAATCACACAGCACGGCTACGGCAAACGTACCTCCCAAGCGGAGTATCCAACTAAATCCCGCGCTACCCAGGGGGTGATCTCCATTAAGGTAAGTGAACGCAACGGCTCAGTAGTTGGAGCAGTGCAAGTAGATGAGTGTGATCAGATTATGATGATCACAGATTCTGGCACACTAATACGTACACGGGTATCCGAAGTCAGTATCTTGGGCCGGAATACCCAGGGAGTGACACTTATTCGCACTGCTCAGAATGAGCACGTAGTTGGAATGCAGCGCGTCGCCGAATCTGTGGACAATCGAGATTTTGATTCATAGAAAAAAACCTCCGAAAGGCAGAGAAATAAGGGAAATGACATCTTCATCGATACTAAGGGCTATTAAAGTATCGCTGAAGATCTTGAGCGTTACATAAAAATAAAGCTCTCACACCACATCGCAATCGATATGACAACTGCATCTGTTTATTTAGATACTACTAATTAAAAGATTTTACTAGATGTCGGATCATGATTAAAAATTTTTAATTATATTAAAACTCTATCTCTAATGATAGAGATAGATAAATGTGCTATTATCCTTTTTTATTTTTTATAAATAGCCTTCTTCCTCCCACCATTGCAACATTTTTCTGCGATAGAAAAATATAACTATCTAGAAAAAATATCGCAAAACTATATCCAGAATTCCACAGGTTAAGCAATAGTTTTACTCATCCATAGCAGAAAATTGGCTGAACGTTAACCTAATAAATATAGCATATGATTATTATGCTAGCGACAATAATCTCGATTTAAAGTAACTTGTCCATGCTATAGAGCGAGTTATTATATAAATAGAGATTGCGCTCAATAAAACCACACTTTTATACATCAGCAATCAATACGCTTATCTATTTTCAGATATTTTATATCAGAAAACCCTGCACTAAATCGATTATAGCATGCAATATCATCAAGAGTATTGGTGGTAGAATATCTCATAAAGATCATTTCTATCTACAGATACCAATAAAAGAAATATAGAAATATTATCGCTATCTGAGTCAATTTTTCTAGATATAGTTCGATATAAAAATTAAAATTTATATTTTACTTGAGTTAAACGATACGATCGTGTCATCAATTGTAAATTTTTATAATGACAGAACTCTTCTGGATTATGATTAAAAGATCGGATGTAGCGTAATGGCTAGAAAACTGCAGGTAAAGCAATCATGAATGACAAAAGAATACGAATACTGGATATTGAGAGAAATCTTTTAGATTTCGAAAAATTCATCCTTTCATTATGGAATAATTCTATTCAAACTCTAGCGTACTAAAGAAGTTTGATTTCTGTGATTGATAAGATCTTTTATCGCTATAACTATATTTGAAATATCCGTCAATATAATGAATGGATTATGATAGATATCATAAAATAATAGTGATATTTTAATAATATCGATAAATTCTTATGCTGACATACTCGTAATTTGCGTTAGAATTACAGCCAGATATTTTATTTAGACTCAAGAACAATCCCCGTCTATAGCAACGCTATAGACGGGAAACAAGTAATTTCATCAGCATCTCTTCTTCAAAAGAAGAAGTACTCAAAGATTTGATCTGTAAGGTTGTATGAAAAATTAGAAAAATAAAACAGTACAATTAATCTCTTATTGCACTGAAAGGATACCGCTACGATGTCCTTTTTATTATGATAAATCATAAATCTTTGTTATATCGTTCAAGGCATCATACATATTTTTATTAACTTCATAAAGAACCATTTCCACTTACGCATAAAAGCAATTCGAATTTATCATAACACCAGGGAAAACATATTTCTTCAGAAATATGTGAACATCCTTTTTAAGTTGTGTTGGGAAAAATAAAAAAACCCAAACACATCGGCTATCATCATACCCTCGTATTCCACTAAGTTCATTTTATCTTCTGATGAGTCTACCTCTTAGAAATTAAACAGTCTTCGTGTACGCCTCTGCTCAAAAGTAACACTTGCGCAACAAGATATTTACAGGACAAAGATTATCCTGCAAAAGTTTAAAAATATCCCAAACCCTTTCACGTTGTTTGTTATCAATCAAAAATGCATTACCGCCGATATCATCGTTACCTTATAAAAATTACAACAATGGACTGAAAAAGTAAAACAGCCGCTCAACAATACGCTGCCAATACGGACGCTTAGACCAAACAATCGCCTTGATAATTCGCGAATGGGCAATATAGTTTTCCTGTACCCGAGCTAAATTGCTACCGAAATCATCACCATCAATAATCAGTGTTATTTCAAAATTCAACCATAGACTACGCATATCCAAATTAACAGTTCCAAGTAGACTCAACTGACCATCTACCAAAACGCTCTTAGTATGCAGTAAACCTCCCTCAAACTGATGTATCAACACGCCCGCTTCCAGCAGCTCCGAGAAAAAGGCCCGACTAGCCCAATCTACCAACATCGAATCGTTATGGAGCGGAACAATAATATGTACTTGCACACCTCGTTGCGCTGCGGTACAAATAGCATGGAGCAAATCATCGCTCGGGACAAAATAAGGCGTCGTCATAACCAATTGTTTTCGCGCCGCATAGATAGAAGTGAGCAAAACCTGATGAATAACACCTTCAGGAAAACCTGGACCGGAAGCGATCACTTGAATGGTATGTCCTGAAGCCGGCTTAATTGATATTGAATTTATATCAGGCAGCGGTGGCAAGACACGTTCACCAGTTTCTATTTCCCAATCGCAGGAAAAAATAATGCCCATGGCGTAAACCACCGGACCATCCATACGCACCATGATATCAATCCACTGGCCCACCCCAGCATCTTGTTTAAAAAATCGTGGATCCACCATGTTCATGCTACCGGTGTAAGCAATATCATTGTCAATGATGACCATTTTACGATGCTGGCGTAAATCCATACGTCGCAGAAATGCACGAAAAACACTTACATGTAGTGCTTCTACTACATGTACGCCAGCAGCATGCATATGGGTGGGATAAGAACTACGAAAAAAATCTACACCACCAGCCGAATCAAGCATTAAACGGCAGCGTACACCACGTCGTGCTGCAGCCATTAACGCCTCCGCTACCTGATCCACTAGACCACCCACCTGCCAAATATAGAATACTATTTCAATATTATTTTGCGCCAACCCGATATCATGTATCAGTACACGTAACGCATCATTGCTTCTGGCCAACAATTGTATCTGATTACCCTTTAGGCCACCCATGCCCTGACGATGCTCACATAGTTGGAACAATGGACGAGCCACTTCGCTATTTTCACTAGAAAAAATAGACTTGCATCCTTTTATTTCTTCAATCCATTTGGCAGTCGAAGGCCAAAGCGCTTTGCTACGTTCGGCGCGGCGCTTACCGAGGTTAAGTTCTCCGAATAATAAATAGGTAATTATCCCAACTAAAGGGATAATATAAATTATTAATAGCCAAGCCATGGCGGAAGGAACCGCACGACGTTTCATCATCACCCGCAACGTAACGCCTGCAATTAAAAACCAATAGCCGAATAGTAATAGCCAGTTGATGACAATATAAAGCTTTATCATAGAGGCAAAATATCTCGTTCGCAACGCGTTACAATAAATTTACGCATAAAAAGGACGTTGTTTTACTTGAATGCATTATCCTACAGATCTCGTATGCTTCTCTTAGCATAACTTAAAAAGTGGCTGTAATATATTTCAATTCATGCAATATCCATTCTGGATATTTGTGTAATAAAAAGCTGTAACCAAAATTAACTATACCTAGTGACAAACTACAATATCATGGGTACAGCACCATAATAACCCCATAGTGGCTTTAAATATAATTCCTTCCTCCAGCCCCCACATACCAAAATCCGTATCTATTTCTCTCAGCTATTTTTTATATACAGCATTAATCATCTACAGCACTAACTACCAAACAACAACTTCTTGAAATGATTACTTTATTTAGAAATATTTTGGATATACGGGGTTGACAAAATAATAAGCTGATACCCTATTTTCTATCCTAAAGCAATACTTCACTATTAGAAGCTCCATATAAACAACTTAATTGATTTTCCCAACATGAGACTGTCTATCAGAAAAAATCTGATTAATCATCAATTATAGTTGTGTTATCAAATCATCTTATAGATTAAAGCTTTTTATCTTACGCTGGATTAAATAAATTAAATCTAAAGCAACTTTATTAAATAAACATCAGAATGGGTAATGAATGCGTTCTCTAACAAGAAGCATCGTTTTAGTTGTGCAATTCCATTCCTATTTCTTAAAGCATCATCGCTTTTAAGAACTTTTCAATCGCTTAAAAACTATCTTTACATTAATATTCAATCATTAGGATAATCGCTAAAAATATTTTTTAATAAGTACCCATTTTAGTAACTAAGATTTGATGATGACCTACTTTCTTTTTCTAAATATCATGACTGCCTTTAGGCGAAAATTTGCAATGGCATGGATACATTAATGATACCTGATTTAGCCAATAATTATGCGCATTACTTCATCAGTAAATTCGGGGCTTAATTTCTTCCTTGTTAGAAAAAATCTTACTAGTAACGTGTAACTGCCCTCGATATCTCTCTGATCTTTCAATCTTACTAATCCTTTCTGTAAAGCTAGTTAATAAAATCTAAAAAATCCATACATAAATGATACAGATAAATTATGAATCAGACGCAAGAAATTTCATTCTCAGCGTGCTATTCTGTCCACGATGCTAAAATGGTTCTCTTATGCCACACTCTGTGTTTATTTACAGCACCATGAAGTTTCACTTAGCTACAATTTTTCTTTCATAAAAGATCTAAAGACAGTAAAATCCCGCCGCTATTAATAAAGTACATGAGTCATTTCACTGTCTCTTGACGTTTTAATGCAAATATTAACTATCTTTGTTTGTCAACTAATATGAACCGAAGTGCATTGGTCAATACAACGATATTCGCATTAGTTTAAAATTACTAAAAACCCTGTTGATCCAGATGAAAAATATATAAATATCGGGGCCGGATTATAATTACCTCTATTATAATAGCCATATCTATGTGCAGTAAAAAGATTTACTAAAGTATAAAATATTTTCTCTATCAATATAGCAATTAATAATTATCCAAACTCAATATCATCAGAGAACTATCTTACTTGAAAGCTTTGTTATCAGCTCGGCTGCTAATGATTTAAAACTTTTTCTTCAGCATAAAGAATAAATGTTAAAATAATGCTCGTAATATGTTCAACAATAATCTAAAAGTTCCATTTTAATCTATTTTCTTTACCAAAGAAAAATATTTCAACAAAATTGAAATGGCATATTCTTAATATTTGTGGAAGAACATAAGTGAATTATAAATTCACCAATACTAATTGATGCAATACTTAATAAAAACATTATGTCATTGATGTAATTAACAATTCGCTACCCGTAAAGACTCCGTAAAATACGGATAGCAAAAACGATGATTACATGGAAAAAGAGCATATAGGTCAACCCCTTATGTTGCCTAAAACGTAGAAATACACATTCGAACTCCAATATTTTAAGAAAAAATATCACTTACACAGTTCAAAATCTTTTTCTTTAAAAAAATAAAATCATCATGAATGAATAAGTAACATTGATTTATACAGCATCTTTCATGCATTTTGATCATAAATGGACCACTCACTCCATATTTAACTGTGGTAATTCTTATGTCTGCGTCAAAAGAAAAAGTCAATTATTATGAATTTATCATAGGGGAGACTCCATTGTAGCCAAACGAATATTAAGGCTAAAATTTCGAATTTCTTAGTATTTTAGCTATCTTTCATTGTTTCAATTGGATTCCTTTTGTTATAGTACAAATGTGTTTATCTATACTTTATCCGGCTTTACTAGGCTACCGATTCATATGTGGGATATTCTATCCGTTCTCTACAAAAGAGAGAACTTTTCAGCACGAATCGAGAAACCTTTACTTTCAAACGTGTTCTTGACTAAAAACGCGCCTCTAAGCCAGAAAAGAGACGCCCCCAAACGCACCGAATCCACATAAATTCTCTATTCTCAAATTCGGTGTCAAGTAAGCAGTATACACTGCCATCATATATTGGTTGAAAATACACAATGAATATCTTTAAAGAACTGCTACAGGCTCTTTGGCAGCAGGAATTTGAAACTCTTTCTGATCCTAGCTTGGTTTGGATCATTTATTTGCTGGTGTTTGTCATCCTTTTTTTAGAAAACGGTTTACTACCTGCCGCTTTTTTACCTGGTGATAGTTTACTAATATTGCTCGGTGTACTGATTGCTAAGGGGGCGTTAAATTTCTTTCTTGTACTGTTTCTATTAACCATCGCCGCCAGTCTAGGTAGTTGGATAAGCTATCTACAAGGAAAATGGCTAGAAAATAACCGTGTCGTTAAAAGCTGGTTAATGCATCTCCCTGTGTATTATCATCAACGGGCATACCGAATGTTTTATCGCCACGGATTATCTGCTTTGCTCATCGGACGCTTTATTGCTTTTGTGCGCACATTATTGCCAACCATCGCTGGTTTGTCTGGTTTAGGAAGTTCACGTTTTCATTTTTTCAATTGGATTAGCGCTTTTCAGTGGGTGTTTATTTTAACACTGATGGGCTTTTTTCTTGGGAAAACATCTGTTTTTCAGCGTCATGAAGAAAAATTAATGTTATGTCTAATGCTCCTTCCGCTGGCACTTTTGAGTGTCGGCCTAGTGAGTTCCTTTATAATCATTTGGCGCAGTAATCGGCTTAGCAATTCGGACAAAAAATGATAAAAGTTATCATACTTATATTCTTAGAATTATGAATGAACTTTACCTACCTAGCTCTCTTATAACAATAAACGATTCTTACATCTTACGTAACATAAAATAACTGTTACAAAACGCGGTTTTTTAACCGGATAGATATCCTTTATCAAGTTCTTGAGGGGCAAATTTCCGCATAAAAATCATGATTTCTCAAACATAACATATATTATGTGTTTTCATCTTCTATACACATACAACTTCAGAAGAAGTGAAAGCTTTACTATTAGTGTTAGAAGACCTCTCACATCCCGGAAAAAAATAGAACTTACGTAATAACCTCCAAAAACTACTGCTAGAGAAACTAGCAGTAAACTCTAAGTTTCAAGGTCTCCCTTTTATCTTACATCAGAGAAAAAGATACTTTTTTCACACTGAAATGTGTTTCAACAGCGCTTCCGGCTGACTTCAAGCACCATTAACTCGACTTATAAAAGATTTTTACCACTTTTACAATTTAGCAAATCCAGTTTTATGGTTATTTTAAAACGTTAAATATTAAAAACATTTTTTAGCTTTTAAGATGCCGTTCCGGATTAATCTCATCTAATAGCGACGGTTTTATCTATCAAGATAATATACCTATACTATAAAGATTATATAGGTAATCTAAGATAGATTATTACAATACCCGCTATTACTTTTACAGTATGATATTACCTATCCATCTGAGGAATAATGACGCATAACCTCATCCATCATCTATATTAAACGCCACTTAAATAATACATTACATCTAGCAATTCTGTTGCTTTAGCAATAAAAAATTTAGTACATGCATAAATTAATTTTCTCTCCCATCCAAATGGTATAACATTTCTCTTAATAATAAAGAATTAGTTATAGCAAGAGCTGAATAAAACCATTATTATTCTTGCACATCAGTAGAATAAAACAAAGAACATGTATATACCCTATCAATTGACAATTGCTCTTCCTTACAATTTCATACTAATAACATAAAATCTGATTATCTAATATAAGGCAAAGGAGTAATATGTATTATCAGTTATAAAGAAGCCTTCTAATTGATTCAGCGACTAATGTTGCTGGTACAAAGTATTCTGGAATCGTATATAAAAACATTGATGGATGACACATTTCATATGAAATTAATTCATATTAAAAAGATACTGATATATATTTACCGAGCGTGAAGGAAATGCTTTTAGGCAGATAAAAATATGAAATGCCTAAGCACTATTCTCTTTTATCTAGAATTAGGAATGGAAGACCATATTGAATAAAAAATATAGCATCATACAACACTTATCACTCAGACAGAAAACAAACCGGGGTTTATAAAAAGGGTTCCTTCTCAAGAAAACTATTACGAGATACTTGTAAGGATTAAATTTCTTGTGATACAAATAATGAAATAATATGAACTATTTCTATCTAAATCCGGTGCCTAGAAAATATATGCAATATTAATGTCAGAATACTCAGCACTTTTAATGGTTTAAAAAAATTTATGCACCCGTTCAAATAAAAATGGAGTGTTTTTATATTTCATGTATCGGAAATAGAATATATAACAATAACCATTGAACTAGATTGATTTATCAAATCATAAAATTATACATTATGGTAAAATGGTTAAATTGATAGCCGAAAAATCTCGATCTAGGAAATAAATTTAATACCCATCATCGATGTATACTTAATGTAAATTGGATGAAAATAAAATGAAAAGAAAGTGTTTTCACAGTTGGCTTACAAAGCCAAGATAAACAAATCTAAAAATCTAACTCACACATATAAAAGCACTGTAGTGTTTGATATCCCACCTAAAAATAAGAAACAATTAAACAATATTTTTAAAATATATTGAATAAACCTAACTTCTTTTTTGTAAATAAAAATAAAAATTTAAAAGAAAATTAAATTAGTTTGCATTCTTCATTCTCACCTTTTCTTGGTAATGGTTCTCCCCAGTCCTTTACGTTAAGATATGTGAAATCAGAAGGCTAGACTTAAGAAATTTTTAAGCCTAGCAACCGCGTTGTGTTAGTCCCTCTTTCTGGTGATTAACAATTTCCGCTACGAGTGGCACCTCTCCCATTTCTCTTTCCGGAAACATAATTATTTTCCCGGCGAACACGCTGCGCCTTATCCTTGACGGATGAATTCAGAGCTTTCATGTTAGCATCTAGATCATACCCCGGTAATGTGATACGCGGTATGGTTTTTTTTAGCAACCGCTCTATATCTCGCAAAAGGCCTCGTTCATCAACTGATACTAGCGACAGCGCTTCACCTGTAGCCGCTGCACGACCTGTACGGCCGATACGGTGCACATAATCTTCTGCTACATGAGGCAGCTCATAGTTAACCACATGCGGGAGCAGGTTGATATCCAACCCGCGAGCGGCAATATCGGTTGCTACTAAGACACGTATGCCTCCCTGTTTGAAATCTGATAACGCTCGGGTACGTGCGCCCTGGCTCTTATTGCCGTGAATCGCAGTAGCGGTTATTCCATCCTTGTTAAGCTGATCAGTTAGATGGTTGGCACCGTGCTTAGTGCGAGTAAACACCAGCACCTGCTGCCAGTTATTTCGACCTATCATATCAGAAAGCAGTTCACGCTTACGCTTTTTATCGACCATATGAACAAATTGAGTTATTTGCTCCGACGCAGTATTACAACGAGTTACTTCAACTAAAGCTGGATTATCCAATAAACTCTTCGCCAGCGTTTTAATTACATCAGAGAAAGTTGCGGAAAACATCAAGCTCTGACGTTTTGCTGGCAATAACCTGATCACTCGATGAATATCGTGGATAAAACCCATATCTAACATGCGATCTGCTTCATCCAGCACCAAAATTTCTACCTGAGAAAGATTGACTGCGCGCTGCTGAGATAAATCCAGCAACCGGCCAGGTGTCGCCACCAACACCTCCACGCCACTGCGTAACTTCATCATCTGCGGGTTGATACTAACCCCGCCAAACACGACTAGTGAACGCAACCTGAGATGGACGCTATAATCAATAACATTTTCTCCAATCTGCGCTGCCAGTTCACGGGTTGGCGTCAGAATAAGCGCCCGGACAGAACGATGCCGTTTCGCGATTTGGATCGGTCGTTGCTCAAGTAATTGCAGGATTGGCAAGGTGAAGGCAGCGGTTTTTCCAGTACCGGTTTGAGCACTAGCCATAATATCGCGACCCTGTAATACATAAGGGATAGCTTGCTGCTGAATCCGCGTTGGTTCGAGATAACCCTTTTCTACTAATGCACGCAAAATCTTGGCATTCAGGCCAAGTGAATTAAATGACATAAATTAAACAACTCCAGATTTCTCTGCACCCACATACCGATCCCTAACCGCTCTGGGATAATCAGATGAGGGGCACAACCTTAACATAGCGAAAGGACAGAATATTCAATACTGCAATTGTAGCAAAAATCCACCTGTTAGGCACGAGTATCCATAAATAGCTCTAATCCTTATCCGTCGAACCACAAATAAACGCGGTTGAATCATGGGGGCCATGCGCCTATAAAAACATTTTCTAAAAACACAATACTTGCTATTTAATAAGCAACCAATAAGTTAAGATGAAATATCTTAACCAGATTTTATTTTTAAATAAAATCGATAATAAATGCTCCATATCGAGGGATATTACCCAATGTTGGTACTTTTCGGCATGCGCAACAACACTATTCAATTTATAACTTTAAGCATCTCTAACCAACCAGCAAATCATACTTAATCAGAATCGCCATCCAAGATCAAAAATATTGAGCTCGAAATATGACCGATTTAGCCGCTTAGCAACTATGTGATAACCTACTTTCATGTAAATCCCTACTATTTCACAAGCATCTAGGTTTTTAATGGCCCCTCGGCTACTAATCAATAGTAGTATGGTTATATTCACGATATCGCTTTTCCTAATAGTGATTAATTTTATTTAAGAACTTTATTAACTTAGTATCAAATGGATCCGGCATGATGTTACATCATAGCTTCATTGCAGTATAAGAAGCTACACTGTGCGTATAATTTGCTCTTTTTTTTAAAATAAACCATAGTCTTATGAACCTAAACGAGTACTTGTATAGCACTCATAACGATTAGAGGAAGAGTGATTAGAAGAAATCTGAGCTATAGCTAATATAGAATAAATTAAACAAATGTAGAATATTTAGGTGCAATAAGCCCTCCTATCTTTCCGCTTTAAAATAGATTATTTATCAGTTGCTTAGCCAACTTCTGAATAAAATGTTAATTAATATAATTTAAGCAAACAGCGGATATAAACATGTTACATGTATCTATCCTTACAAAAATAATTGTAACAGCTATCACTTCTATCTCTGCGAATCATGGTCTTCCGAGTTCTCCACAAGGAGAACTTACATTAATACTCCTACTCCAGGTATTTACAACTTTTTTATACGCACATCAAGCAAAAGAAAGAATATACTACCTTAAGCATTCAGTCACCTAACGGGTGAATGTTGACTCCTCACGATATCATTATTGAAGACTGTTCTATCCACACCCATCAACACCAGCCTCCCCGCAGAAGAGAAGATCATGTTGAGGCAACACAAGGTGCACTAAAAAGACAGCACAGCATCAAAATTCAACCATATAAATCTACAATCCTCTAAACAGGAGGAACCTAAATTAACTTTTTCAGAATTCCGTTAAAATCATAACAAACAAAACCTTATGAAACAGTAAACAAACATCACATTATTAGAGAGGAAAAGATTTTTTTCTCTTTTGAATCATAGAAATAATTTTTCGATAATCGTGATTATCCGGCTGGTCCTGGTTCATTAACCAGTTAAACAGATCAGCATCATCGCACTCCAATAACTGGATAAAAATCTCTTTATCCTGATTTTCAAGGGCATCGAAATCATATTCAAAAAATAACATTATAGGAATATCCAGCTCTCGCATTCCACGACGGCAAGCCCAATAAACCCGCATTTTTTTTTTGATATCCATATTTTGGTTTACCCTTATAAATATTAGAAAAAAGATAGGTTTATCCCGGTTTATCCTGCACATGAAATAAAACAATATATTTCAACATGTCCTATGGTATTTATTTTGCACAAACTACAAGTTGCTAAAAATCACATATCGATTCTCTTGCAAACTACAGGCATTCTTTTAATATTAGGTTATTTTCAGATTTATGATAGGACTGTTTTATGTCGTCTCAAATACCTTTTTCCCCTCAGTTACCATTTCCATCCAGCCATTTGCCGTTAACCCTAATTTCTCTGGAAGATTGGGCGTTAATCACGCTAAATGGCTCAGACAATATGAAATTCCTTCAGAGCCAGCTAACCTGCGATATTGCAACGTTAGATGCCAATCACTTTAATTTTGGCGCCAATTGCAATGCGAAGGGAAAAATAATTAGCTACCTATATGTCTTTCATTACAAAAAGGGGATGGCGTTTATCGAGAGACGCAGTGTAAATGATAACCATCTCAGGGAACTAAAAAAGTACGCCATTTTCTTAAAAACCACAATAACCTCCGATGATAAAGTAATATTGATGGGCGTGGCAGGTTTTCAGGCACTAGAAACGCTCGGTGAATTTTTTGACGATAAAGTGCCAAATATGCAACATCCTATAACGTACCATCAGGATACGACACTGCTTTATTTTAATTTACCAACACCACGCATTTTGCTCATAACGAATCCAGCAATACGCGACACTATGCAAGACAAGTTAGCAGGGAGGGCCCAGACTAATGATAGTCAGCAATGGCTAGCGCTAGATATCGAGGCAGGCTATCCGGTTATCGACAGCGCTAACAGCGCTCAGTTTATTCCGCAAGCAGTCAATATCCAGGCATTAAATGGAATCAGTTTTACCAAAGGCTGCTATATTGGCCAGGAAATAGTGGCGCGCGCCAAGTATCGCGGCGCCAATAAGCATGCTTTATATTGGTTGGCAGGAAAAGCCAAACATCTCCCCGCTGCAGGCGATACTTTAGAACTTAAAATAAGCAAAAATTGGCGAGAAACCGGTACGGTGCTAGCAGCCTGCTATCTACAAGATAGTAGTATTTGGATTCAGGCGGTTTTAAATAAGAATCTGGCACCTAATAGTTTGCTGCGTGTATGTAATGACAATGACGGTGCATTATCCCTACGTTCACTTCCTTACGTTATAAGCAACTGAATGGTCTGCTTTTTATGTTGGACCCGATAAGGAAAGGAGGGGTGGAAAAGTTAGCGAGTAACAGGTGAATAAATTGTATCCTCAGACCAACATCTTCCGGATATACATCCATTGTATAATATCTCTATACATGTATTGCACAGAGCATACTATTGGTACCTTACACACATTAATTAGCGAGATTGATTTCCCATCGCTGATGAGCAGAAATAATCGGGTTAATGATGACATATCCAACCCACAATAATACCGATTACGTTAGATTTATTTAAAAAATCAGAAACAGTAATGTATGCGTCACTGACGGGGTTAGATTCTTACGAAATTCGATACAATAATGGAGCTATTTTAGGCACTCTAAACCTAAAATATCTTATTTTTATTTTTCCAAAAATCGTATTTCTGCTTGCACACTGATTTATAACGGCGCTCTTTAAGATGTATACATGTCCTTCTAGATAATTTTGCGCTCATCACTTCGCACAAAAAGCAGCGAGTTGATTTTCTTTTTATCAGAATACAATGACAGTAATATACTAATTAGTCCAACTCAAGTCAATTAACTCTGATTTTCTAGGTTTTGTTAATTAATATCTGCCAAAGATTATACGTTATTTCTACCATTAAGTGAGCGCAATCGGCGCAAATAATTTCAAGATGCTTGGCTATCCAATAACGCTTAAAACATACACTATGTTTGTTGATACCCTATTATACTTCCGAACCTTTCATATGCCTTCATCAAAACGTCTTTAAATAACTTCTATCACAATGGCCAATTATATCATTGATAACATGTGCTGGCGTTTTATATCAATGTTAAAACTATCTTTCACTAACCGAATGATATCAGAAAAAATTTGAACAACACAACGACACTTTCCTATCAGTTGAAAACTAGAACCAAAAGAGCTCTCTATCAGTCTTTGAAAGAAATCCTAGCATTTCCTTTCATTCTCAGGACTATGATAGTAGCCCTATCTGCTTAATAAAAAAGGTTTTTCAAAACATTAAAAGAGGAGTTTTCTTCATCCATTCAGTAATGAGTCATTCAGTTTATTCAACCATACCATCCAAGAATCATATTGCTTGAGAGATCTGAGATTAAGTGGGCCACTGAATGATTTTTACTTTTGTTTTACACTGAAAATAAAAAATTAAAACTACAAACATAATTTAAATCTAGCGATCACATAAAAGCGTGATTTATTCAACAACACTGTTGAATCAACGTGTCATCATTTTTTATTGGCTAATAAAAACCTATTCCAATGACGTTAAATCGCAGGTTGAGATAGGGCGATATATTGTTGGCAAATCATTCCAATTTCATATGGTTGCACATGAGTAGGCAAGATAGCTGGTGGACAACTATATATTATTTTCATGGTTTTTGCTAGCGAAGCACTACTCAAATCCGCAAGTCCTACTGATAACTCACGAGCCAAAATTTCTACAGGACCACCTAGACAACGGGTACTGACCACGGGAATATGGCAAATAAGCGCCTCTACGAGTACATTGCCAAAACCCTCGCGCTATCAGAACTCAATATCAGCATACGGGCATGACGAATATAGGGATAAGGATTAATATTGAATGCTTTAAGCGCACTCGATCAGTAATCTTCAAATCTTGAGCTAGAGGCGTATACCAGCTAAGCATAGCATCACTCCCTTTCCCAAGGAAGACTAGGGGGTGCCTGAATCCCGCTTTTGCGTAAGCTTTCAATAACCGATCTTGACGCTAATTTTCATGCAAGCGCCCAACATGAATTCAATAGTCCTGATCAGCTAATTCACAAGGGGCTTCTGACAACCGGCGAATAGAGGAAATATCGAATAGATTATAAATCACCTCTGCCTGGCGCGGCATAACTTTGAAAACCTGCAGTATATCATCCAGAACCCCACTCGAAACCGCAATAATATTACGATTTTTGTAGAGATAATGAATTTTTTGGCGTTTCAGCCAACGCGATAAACATTTACGATGCTCTAAATAACCCAGAGAAAACATGGTATGCAAACAAAACCAGATGCGATCTCGCGGCAATACACGACTACGCGCCACAATACGGTCAGTTTTATGCAGATGCGAAACAATAAAATCGAAATCGCCATTGCACTGTTGCGATGCAATAACCGCCTTATCTAGCGCTCGTGCTCTACGCGAAAGCTCTCTCAGTTTACAATAGGGTCTATGACCAGAATTAGAAATAATTTGGTATTCAATCCCTGCCGGTAGAATATAGTCACATACAATTCGTAGCAAAAATATTAACACCTGATGGCCACAAGACGCTAGCCCCTTCGAAAGCGTCAGCAACATTTTCTCTGCTCCAGCACCTGGTAAACCATCAATAATCATTAATATACGCATGCTGATTTCCGCTGTATTTCGCTATATACAATCTATTTTCTTTATAAGACTACCATTGTCATAAACAATAAAAAATCATACTTATAAAGTAGTAAAGAGCAAACTATCGTTATCTAAATTAGCTCTTCCGAGATATCTTTTAGTCAAATGTTAAAATATTTAGTAATACAGGTAATCTTTTAACAGATCCTGGAGCTAGCTTGTTGTTCTCCTTTTCTATTCCGGGTTTGATGGCGGATATATTAAAACACCGCAAAACCGCATTGCGCTTTCTTTCTAACCACATTAGAACCACCAAACAAAGTAACACATCATCCTTCCCCAATCAGGAACAAATATAATATAATCATCATAATACTCGCCGAAGAAAAAGGATTAAATCCCATGCCAAACACCTGTTAGTAGCTTAAAAAAGATTTAATATACCGGCATTAGGAAAAATCAATAAACCACCTTAATACTACTGATAGAAAAGCAAATATTTATCTGAGATATCCAACATCACCGGATGTTTTTCCGTGAGTATTTTAAATTTACAATAACTAATCTGCCAACTTAGTCCAACTAAGTTGATCTTTTAATCTTTCTGTCTGTTTTTTATTTATTTAATCAATTTTTACCTAAATTACAATTAAGAAAATTTTATCGATCTCCCTGTGTTTTTTTTCATTTTCAATCAAATGATTGCATATGCTGTATAAAGAAATAATCTATAATTCAAATAACCTACACAATAGCACCTGGTTCCATTCAACATGATGTTTCCTTATCCAGGATAAGCCCAAACAGCCTCTTTGGCGATCTCTCTTTCATGTGCCAAAGAAAATCTTTTTCACAGTTGCTCATGCAGGGAAGCCTTTTAATCATGATGCAGATTTCTTGATTATGGATATAATCCATTTTCACAATGTATCATGAGATGAATTGATATTTATGATTTACTTATACTACATTCAATTAAGTTTGATAAAATGAAAATTCTGGATCAGACGCTTAACATTACATCTATAAGGAATGTTTAAAAACATTTTAGGTTTATTTTTGTTATCGAAAAAATCACCAAGCATATACATCAATATCATTGATATCCCAATAAATAAATCTGGAAATATAGATAACTGCACGATTATTAAACACTAAGCTTAAATACTGTTCTGATCTATTTAAAAATCACATCAAAGCAGATTAAGAATTCTAACAATACTTCTAACTATTTATTTATAAAGGTTCTTTAAAAAACTATTCTAACAAATTTCTTTTGATTTTCAACGGCATAAAGTCACCTTTATTTAATAAATATCCCTAATTCTGTAATGCTCCCGTTCTTCATACTTCTAGTGCTTAATACATTTCGGTTAGTAAAATCCAACAGATGATGCAACAAAAATTTTAGATTGGCTAACAGAATAATCTAAAATATATACATGGCATTCAACGAGATTTTCTCTAACTAAAAAACTTTATAATAAAAGCGAAACTATAAATATAGTCGTTTAGATTGCTCAAAAAAACATAATTTTAAAAACACTTTCCCGGAGGTGCCGTTAAACTAACGATCAACAGATCAAACAGGATAACAATAAAAGCGATAAAAATTACAGGTATTGGCACCAAAAGCTACCATTGTGAACTGGATCTTATCGGATTTAACAACAATTCCAGCCAGGAATCACCTGTTTATTATCAGCAAAACCTTCTCTCCAGATCTTAACCAGGAGACCATTGCACGCATCATCACTGCGGTACTGAATATTATTCGTTATCGCTTCCTTGCTCCTCATCTATGGCGATCATAGATATCCATAGATTTACTGTAATACTTTTATTAATTGTTAGTATAATTTCAACCAATCTATCATTTGTGGTGAATATATATATCATATATATTCAATGTTATTGATTATAAAACAATATATTACAATAAAAAATCTCTGGCTTCATCGAAAATAAATTTTCCAAATACACAAAAATTAATAATTATTCCAATCTAACCAAAATAACATTTTCTTCTTCTTAATAATAAAAAGATTAACTCAAGTAACCTATATGAACCTGGAAAACTCTATGAACTGATTGTTCTACAGAACCCTTCATTAAATTTTATTTAATAACAATTGATGTGAATTTTCCGTTTATTATTTATAGTGGTGATGGTTTTACAAATTATAGAAATATGATCCTCTAAAATAATGCATGTGTATTATATTGATCAGATATTACAAATAATCCTTCTATATTCATACTGCGATTGTTTATTTGACGATATCTCTGTTTTTTATAAATATACCTGATAAAAATAATATCCATTCAACATCAAGAAAAGGATCTGTATAACCGTCTAATAAATATTAATATCATAATAAATGATATATCTTTCTTGTTAAATAAATCTCTAGATTAGATCGTTGTTTATTTTGCATTTAAATTATATAACAGAATAGTTATATTAAACATGTTACATAACAACCGTTATTCGTTTATTCGGTTAGTAATCCTTCAAAATATAGTAATATTATTCCTATAAAATAACAGTATATTCGTAGTCTAATGTAATAGACGATTTTCGATTAAATAAACAAGAACTACTTTCATATTCATTCTGTGATGTTTTTCTAAAATTCTGTCTTGGAATTTTTGCCATCATTTAGATAACACAAAAATTTTATAGATCAGTTATACTTTTTAAATCACATTACAAATAATCATCTTATATAAATAAAAACCTTTTGTTAACTTCTTTTTATAAACTATAAATATCAATACTTGTTTAATATTTTTATAAAATAAAGTGTTTTGTTGGCACACTAAAGTTGTTAATTCTAGCGAAATAAATAAATGTACCAAAATCTAGAATTTATTTACAGTTTCACAAATATTAAATTCATTTTTATCTGATAAATAAAATTACGCAGAAAAATCGATAATAATTCTGATCTATTGATATTAATAGATAATGATGTAAGATAGACTAATCATTATATATCGATCTAATTTTAAAAATTAAACAGATTTACGAACATCACTTTTTCATATCGTCCATTAATCCAAATTTAGTATTCCCTACTCCCCCTACCACTTGGTATATTTTTCTTACTACATAACTCCTGAGTCAAACGAGACCTGAAAAAAGATTCTCCATCAATCATCTAAAAGATTATGTTAAATTTGTTTAATATATTAATAATTTCATCATAGCTATAAGATTCATCTTCTAAAGAAGATGAGCTTAAGCGCAATTCCTTACCAGATCATTTGAATAAATTAACGAAGAGAATATTCTACTTGTTGAACAAGTAGAATATTTTCTATTTTACCGGTAAAATATAATTTTTAATATTTAGCGCTATGCTATCTGTAACTTTCTATGACATATTTTTTAAAATATATAGAAACAGTCTTCAAGATAATACCCAACATAGATGAAAATCCTTGCACCCAACCTCCAATTTCTAACCATATCGAAAATAGTTTTGCATATACCTGGATGAGAAATCTGCGCTAACAAAATAAAGATGAAATATTTTTAAATATCGATAGAAATCAAGTTGTAATCAGACTAGATATAAAAGAAAGAATAGATATTATAATCAAAATATTTCTGCTTTTCTACAAGAGAGGCAAATAACATTAATGTTTAACATTAATATTTATTTATACATACAAAATAAATGAAAATACATATTTAAAAAATCTAAAGTATAATTATAGAAAATGTGGAAAGAAAAAAGAATTGTTACATTAACAAACCTTTTAAGTTAGACTAGATACTACGTGAGTATAACTAAAATTTAAACTACCATATTTTAAAAACTACGTCTTACATACTGCAAAAGCCTTTTATCTAAAAAGAATGAGGAGATAAATAATCATAAATTGCGCAAATTTATTTTACATTGAATATTTTGTGTATTTTGCTTTTAACTGTGCCGATTTCACATCTTTATTACCGGCAAAATATGTACATATCTAGACGCTATTTGATATCTGACGTTTTTTAAATGTTATAATTTTCGCTTTTTCGCTTTTCAAGCGTACGGTGGCGAGACTGGACATTCTTGCCAATGGCACGAAAATAGTCTGCTAGCTGTTCAGCAATATAAACCGAACGATGCTTACCGCCAGTACAACCTATTGCTAGCGTAAGGTAACTGCGGTTATTATTTTCAAGCATCGGCAACCATAGTTCTAGGTAGCTGCGGGTCTGATAAATAAAATTATGCACTTCGATATGACGGTCTAAAAACGCAACCACAGGGCGATCCAGGCCGGTCAGGGGCCCAAGTTTTAGGTCCCAATGCGGATTAGGTAAAAAACGCACATCAAACACGTAGTCAGCGTTAATTGGAATACCGTGCTTGTAGCCAAAGGATTCAAACACCATAGTCAGTTTCCGATCTCGCTTGCCAAACAGTCGGGTACGTAGAATTTCTGCCAGTTCATGCACAGACATCTCAGATGTGTCAATCACCAAATCAGCACGAGAGCGTATCGGCTCAAGCAGCGAGGCCTCTTCATCGATCGCATTTTCTAGCGATAAGTTACGAGCGGAAGAAAGTGGATGCAGTCGGCGGCTATCGTTATAGCGGCGAATGATAGTATTTCGCTCCGCCTCCAGAAACAGCAGCTGAGGAGAAAACCCCTGTAGAAAATTATCTATGGCCCGTTCAAAAATTATCCGTGATTCTGGCATATTGCGTACATCAATACTCATAGCGATAGAGATATTCCTCACTCCCAACGTACTGGCTAACTTCGGCAGCAACAACACCGGAAGATTATCGACGCAATAAAATCCCATGTCCTCAAGTGCACGCAGCGCAACGGACTTACCAGAACCGGAGCGACCGCTGACTATTATCATCAGCACCATGACGAAAGACTCCCTCTCTCTGTCTTGTTTTTTTATTCATATCTTCTGGAACAGAATGCGGCTAATCTATTTGATTAATCTCCTAGTACAACACTTTTTACTACCTATCTTTGAGATATCGCCACACAAACCTTAGTCTCCGCCTTCAGTCTCTGTCATAATCAGATACAGTGCTTCATCACCTTGTGCGGCCCGCAATCTGCTGCAGACGGTTTTATTCGCCAATCTCTTAGCTACCAATGACAACGTATGTAAATGAACTTTGCACAGCGCTTCCGGGATTAGCAACGCGAACAATAGATCCACAGGCTGATTATCAATGGCCTCAAAAGCAATAGGCTGTGCAAGCCGAATAAAGACCCCTGTCGCGCTCAGCATATCTTTTTCCAGCTTACCATGCGGAATAGCAATACCGTTGCCAATACCAGTACTTCCCATACGTTCACGCGTTAATACGGCATCTAATATCACTTGCGGTGTAATGTTAAGTTGCTTTGCCGCCAGTTCACTGATGATTTTCAACGCTTTTTTCTTGTTCTGGCATCGGACATTACTACGAATACATTTAATGTTTAACACGGAATCGATTTGCATTGCTCTATCTTTAATTATTTATGGTCACTTAGGCACTACTAAACCTTTAAACTTATACGGCCCTATACCGTAGAGATAAAAAGCTAATGTCAGGTTTAGGTAGCGTTTATTGGATATGATCAAATTAATATCACGTAGATTCTTTATACGCTTTTTTTTTACTTCTGCATGAGTTTTATCAATGAATAGAATAATAGCAGCGTACATATCATCTCCTTTCGAAGTTTTGTGTCCAACTTAACACCGATGCTATGCATCGTCACTTCAGGAATCTTCTGAATCTTATTTAGTTTCAGGACACTAAAAATTTAATTGATGCAATTGAAGACTTGTTTTAGCTTCTAGAATTTTCTTGTTACAAATTTTTGTAAAACCTCTTTGATATCAAGATAACTGTCCAGTCATGTTTATCGGTAAAGATTCTTCTTATCTCTAGATGAGAGATCAAATTGTGTTCCATGCTTCAAAAAAGAGGAATGAATAAAGAGTTTTAATTATTTTCTACAGTACAAAGAACCTCTATGATTACCTGCTTAAAAAGCAGTTCGGTAAGCCAGCTATCACTAGCTGGCTTCGCTAAATTTTCTGCAGAGATGAATTTTTACTAGCTAAACGTATAAATATGGCAGATATTCCTTCTCTGTTTTATGTGTTGATGTGGTAAGAGATACAAAGCTTTTAATCAGCTAAGATTAGCTCCGTTTGTAAATATCTTATGGATAAACTGACAGTCCGAATTATTGCAGAAATTTCTAATCAAAATTCACTATTTCTGATTAATACACTTAATGAGAACCTTGTCAGAAATAGGTTTCACTACCCATGGATTTTGCAATTTACCACTAGCATAGCGAGAAATCCACATAGCACGAATCTTCAGTATTAATGAACAAGCCTTAAATACAAGGGGATCCAAGAGATCCTAATCATCATCATTATCGGTTTCAGAACATTTTTCAACCCTCAATCAGCAGCACAATGTATCTAAAATGATTCGCTCTTCCTTAGGACTAAAAGCATATATCAGATGAAAAATTGAAAATGGTTTTAAATCAGCGGAGCCAAGCTATGCAGATTCCTGCTAGACTATACAAATCAGTGTATACATTTTTATGCCTCTTCTATTTTTTTCAGAGGAGTCAAAGACGACAGCACTAATGGTTGTCGAAAATAACGTTCAGCAACGCCGTTAAATAACCCGGATTCTCTACAACAACAGCGATGTCAAAAATGGCAATAATTTTATCGATATTGCAGAGAAAAAATTTATAAACTACTACATGGGATAAAATTATATAGAATGTTACTTATTTTTTTGAGTGGATAAAAAATTCTTTCCAACAATGCTAAACATATATTTTAAACTATATACCAGCGAAGGAGTACATTGATTTCTAAAATAGTGTCTATCTTTAGATGGAATCATCTTTCGGCATATCCTTTTGTTTCATATCATCTAGATATGCACAGAAATCCTATTTAAGCACATCTGACTGCCAAGTCTCATCATTTTAATCTTTCCATTTCAACAATAATTTGCTTTTTATTTCCATCTTTTTGTCCTGGTGAAATTCAAGAACAGATAATTACAGAAAATGGATTAGTTTTTGAAATTGCATAATTATAGGTAACTACTTAACGCACACAAAATGGTGAACTTCTCTTCATATAATGAGTTAACTACTCTCACAAACAATTTCGATAATGCCATCTTATCAAAGTCGAAATTTTTCACCTAAGTAAACTCGTTTAACCTCTTCATCAAGCAAAATATGGGTTGGCGATCCGTAAGCTATCAGCTCACCCTGACTGACAATATATGCCCGTTCGCACACATCAAGAGTCTCGCGCACGTTGTGGTCAGTAATAAGTACTCCAAGGCCCCTATCACGTAAATGTTGAATAATTTTTTTGATATCGATAACTGAAATTGGGTCAACCCCAGCAAAAGGTTCATCAAGCAAGATAAATTTTGGATTGGCAGCTAGCGCCCGTGCGATTTCCACCCTACGTCGTTCACCGCCGGACAAGGATTGGCCAAGGTTATTACGCAGATGTTTAATATGAAACTCCTCCATTAGCTCTTGGGCACGATCGTTGCGCTGTTTTCTTGTTAGATCCTGGTAAATTTGGAGGATAGCCATTAAATTATCAAACACACTTAACCGGCGAAAGATGGAGGCTTCTTGCGGTAAATACCCAATTCCACGACGGGCACGCATATATAACGGCAAAAAACTAATATCGTCATCATCGATCATAATGCGGCCAGCGTCACAAGCTATAATGCCTACAACCATATAAAACGTGGTGGTTTTTCCAGCTCCGTTTGGCCCTAGCAATCCCACAATCTCTCCAGAACTTACCTTAAGACTGACGTCTTTTACCACACAGCGCCCCTTATAGGCTTTCGCTAAATTTTCGGCGATTAATGTTGCCATGGACCTTGACTCAATTAATTATTTGACCGATTCTACGGGTGTTTTTAAACCGTTTTTTTTCTGCAACTGCTTCAGTAGTAGCACTGTTGTTACTCGTTTCCCTTTTTCACTAAATGCTTCTATCTTCTGTTTCTTTACCAAAAATGTAATTCGATCGCCCTGCACATTACTATCCAACTGCTCAAGATAAGCATGACCCGTCAAAATTACCAGATCGTTAGCAGTTTCATAATGCACCTTCTGCGAACGACTACGTACTATCTTACCGTTCTCCTGGATTTGTTTGAAGGTAACCGGATTACCATAGCCATCCAGTATTTCTTGCCCATCCTTTCCATCAGGGCGAAAAATTACTACCTTCTCAGCGTGAATATCGATTAAACCGTACTTGACCACAACATTACCAATGAGGGTCACTGTATTGTTCGCAAAATCCATTACCTGATGCTCGGATTTGATATGCATCGACTGCTGATTCTCACTGGTCGTCCCCTGCTGCATACTGATCAATATCAGCCCGCTAGCCAGAAACAGGTTAATGCACAGATTCCGACTTATGGACCTCATAAGAAGTCTTAACTTTTTCAATTAATTCAGCAATCTTGTTGCGCAAATTACCGCGCATCTTCGTACCGGTGGAATGAAAGCCATTTCCATATAAAGTCACCTCATTATCAGAAAAAATATCTTGTGTAACCAGGTTAATAACTGCGTTATCTGTTGTTATACGTTTTATCTGAAAAACATCGTTCAGATCATCTAACTGAACATGGCCATACAGATATAGCATCCTACCTTGGGTCAACTTTGCCTTAGCGGCTTTAACCCTCCAGCTGGGTGTATTGTTCTTATCGAATGTGGTCGCAACTGGATAAGTAAACCAAGTAAATTTTTCTTCAGAAGAATAACTCACATGATCGGCTAACAACTTATAGTTAAGCCTCCCTTCTAGATTATACGCCATCATGCTAGTCTGCCCGCTTTGATAAGAAGGTTCCCAGGCATTCGCTGGTGCTCTGGGAACAGCCAAATCAGTATTCGCCAGCTTCAAGCTGATAAGCACAAATACCATTAATCCCAATAACACGATGGCCCAACGTGTTATCATACTCATGCGATTACCATTTAGCATGTTCCAACTTTCCCTGCGCCAACAAAAGAAGGTCGCATACTTCCCGGACTGCTCCGCGACCACCGGAAATATGGGTAACATAATCAGCTTTGAACCGCAATAACGGATGTGCATCTGCTACCGCCACGCTCAGGCCGACCTGCTCCATGACTGGAGCATCAATTAAATCATCACCTACATAAGCGATCTGTTGCGCTGTTAATGCAAGTTTCTTCAATAATGTTCTAAAAACAAAAACCTTATCCGACTGCCCCTGATAAAGATGCGTAATGCCAAGCGTGGCGCAGCGATGCTCTAACATTCTTGCGTCGCGGCCGGTAATTATAGCGACCTCAATGCCAGATGTTAGCAAGCAGCGAATGCCATAGCCGTCACGAACATGAAACGCTTTGAATTCTTCTCCATCATTACCCATATAAATTATACCGTCGGACATTACGCCATCGACATCGCAAATTAACAAATGAATACCGCGCGCTTTTTCCAGCACTTGGTATTCTACTTGACCATAACACGTTTCGATGGTTGACTTCTCTTGCATAAACGTTATTCCTTGTTTTTGTTATACTACACTAGCACGTAACAAATCATGCATGTGTAACACACCTATAAGGCGATTACCTTGTGCTACCAATAGTGAAGTGATGTTACGGTTCTGCATCAAATTCAGCGCTTCCATCGCTAACATCTCCGGTAAAACTCGCACCCCCCCTGGTGTCATTAAATCAACAATACGCGCTCGATGAAGATCAATACCCATATCAAACATTCGCCGCAGATCTCCATCAGTAAAAATTCCGGCAATAATATTTTTTCCATCACAAATCACCGTCATACCCATATTTTTACGAGTAATCTCAAGGAGCGCAGCGCGTAACGAAGCCAGGGGAGAGATTATCGGGATATCATCACCGATGCGCATGATATCACTCACACGCAGCAGCAATTGGCGTCCTAATGCACCACCTGGATGAGACATGGCAAAATCCTTGGAGGTAAAACCTCGTGCCTTCAGCAGAGCTATCGCTAGGGCATCTCCCATTACTAACGCGGCGGTACTACTGGCAGTTGGCGCCAAACCGAGTGGGCAAGCTTCTTCTTCTACATGCATGCAAAGATGAATTTTTGCTGCTTTCCCCATAGTGCTATCCGGTTTTCCTGTCATACAGATCAGCGGGATGCCCTGACGTTCTAACATCGGAATCAGCGCTACCACCTCGTAAGATTCACCAGAGTTTGACAATGCAATTACGATATCCTGCGGCGATACCATGCCAAGATCGCCATGGCTGGCCTCACCTGGATGAACAAAAAAGGCCGAGGTTCCGGTACTGGCAAATGTAGCGGCCAGTTTTCGTCCAATATGACCGGATTTCCCCATACCCATTACCACCACTTTACCGGAGCATCGGAGAAGCGCTTCGTAGGCGCAGCGAAAATCGTCGTTGATATATTGATCCAGCTGCATCAGACCCTCTCGCTCAATAGCGAGCACCTGCTTACCGGCAGCAATAAAATCAAAAACCGGCGTTAATGTATTCTGAGACATAAAATATATCCTGATTGTTCGCGGTTCTAAAAGTTAGCTAAAAACACCATGAAATAGACGATATATCAACATGCCCCGCAAAGGCCACCGATAGACGATTGCTTCCGGCGCCATTCGAGTTCAAAGGGCAGAAGGAGAGGAGATGCTTATACTCACTGCTTACATGATCCAATAATCGCAGAAAAAGATGTTAAAATTGAACCAGCTCGGTTAAAATCATCAAGAAGACACTCTCCACCAGAACGCCATTAACGATATTGAAAACAATACCTTTCTCTTAAAGCAATAGCATTTTGTTTTTTAATACCATAGCGATCACCAAGATCTACCGATTGAGGAAGCGCGATATCGCTAAAATCGAGACGAAAACCAGACAATAAATAAAACCTATCCTGAATTTGATCGCCTGAAAGATAAAAGTAAAATGCAACAATAAAATTGCTAGCAATATTGATCATAAACAGCAAGAAAAGTTTTATGAAAAAATAAGCTTTTTTAACTATCATCATACAAGACCGTGAATAGAAAAAAAAACAGGTACTAAACCATAAACAAAAAAATAACTTAGTCGAAATTCGCAAATTAAATTTTCATCTAAATAATCGCATTATTTTTATAATATAAGCATGCTAAGTCTACGGGGCAATATCACTATAATTATAAAGCCACCCGGCATTGGTCAAACAACTTTACTACGCCTCATTATGGATATTGTCTGGCGGACAAAGATGGAATTTTGGGTAAATGACATGATAATATTCCAACATATTTCATGGAGACACTATGAAGTGCATAAAATTAGCATTTTGTTTCAATCTAGGACACTATTGATAGTGATAGGTCTGTCTTTGACTGACATAGAATTTTCGCTACAGCCAAGCTTCACCCGTCATTTACCTTAGCTATATATTTCGCTGCAGGGATGCTAATGAAGTTTATATTTAGTAAGTTTTACGCAACAGGCCAATACACTTACCTATACCAACAGAACTCTTCTTTGATATAAGCTCGCCATGCAGCATTGATGCATAATATTACGTTTCATCCAAATATTGATTTGCCCTTAATAAAGAGTTTGTTTTGGGAAATTATATTTCCATGAAATGTTTATCAAACTTATCGACGATCCAAATCATACACTCGGCATAGGAACCTGTATTAACGTATTGTAATGATATATCGAAAGAATTAAATATTTCCCAATATGGTTTTATATCCTCGACGCAGGGTACTTAATGGTGAAAAAGACTACATCTAACTACATAAAAATAAAAATCCCCGGGTAAAAATTTCCAGACGCCATGTCCCAAAACAGAAGGTACCTTTTCATCTTTTCTCTTAGATCATTAGAATGATAATTATTAGATGCAGGGAATTAACCTCAATCATTGTATTGGAAGGATTGCCTCTTTTCACCAATATCTGGAAATTAACATGTGCCACAGTTTAGATCATGGCTAGTGTCATGGTGTTTAGCCTATTCATCGGTATCATGATAGAATACAGAGATACATTATTCTAACCATCATACAGTTATGAAATTCAGTCTGAGAATTGCTGGTAGTGTTATTATTTAGCGAATAACTTGGAAGCATGTGCTTAACCACACCGCTATTCGTCCTCCCCTAGCCAATTCAGTGCTATTTCTGTCGAAATAAAATTATGAATTGTATGCTAATTGCACTGACATGTGGAAATTAAGTGAATAAAAAATAAACTCTGGATAATCGGCATGTTTATCATGTTTGCCCTGTATGCTCTTGTGTTTCTTTATATAAATATTACAGATATCCATTCTGTAATTAAAAACGGTATAACCTATCGATCAGTCCATCTTTTGATAATACTGGGAGAGAAAAGAAATTTAAAAAAATGTGTTCGCTAGTGAAAAATCGGAAAAATTAAAATCAGCCTAATAGGAGATATTGCCCTCTTTGGTATTTTATTAGCGAAAACAAAACCAAGTACAATCCGAAGCTTATTTAAAATCTTGCCAGTCTTATATGGAACAAACTTACGATCGAACAGTAACATTTTACAGCAAGCTAATCTATTAAATTAGATTAGAAAAGAGTTATTCTGTAACGCTACAATTATGAATATTACATATCACAATTCTTGACAGAATATGACTGTCGCCGGTATATCTTGATTTTCATTGGCCTAAAATACCCTTACCGGAAAACTGGGAAACCTACGAAATGATAACTGAAGAAATCAGCTTGATTTATCACCAAGAAATAAAAAAAATCTATACGCTGCATAATAAAAGCATCAAAATATAATCAAGTAATTGCAGGAAACAACAAAACCCATCAGACAATTTATTATTATACTCCCTTCCATATTCAAGCATCGCTATTCTTCCTGAATAAACATACACGTAAAGTACGTGGGACTAAACATTTATTCTGCGCACGAGTTTGATTTGAACTAAATTGCGATCTACTCTGGATACTTTGGCAACAAGGCGCACTATCAAGTTTGAAAACATCCGTTTCATGGATAGATCCTGGCCTGCAATGCTTTTATGCCGCAGGATTTTTACTTTTATTTCTGTATTTTTATTTACCACCGGTAACGCTAAGGTAATATCAATATTCCTAATCAGCCACAGATTCTAAACCGGCTCTATAAAAACACTAGATGATTCTTCCTTCGCATGCAGCTAACAAACACTAGACCGTATTATTTCGGCACCACCCTCACCGCGCTACGATTAAAAAGTGAATACTTAATCCCGATGGACGCCCATTACCTTTTATCATGATATTTTGCCTATATAGACCCGATGGAGAAACATAAAAATTTCAATTTATCTCTTTTCTGGTTTCCGAAAACTGTAGATTCATTTAAGATAAAAGTTTAATTCCTGATACTGACATGAAATATATGATATGGAAATAAATGAAATAAAAACAGTATTGATAAAAAATCTTTCACTGGAAGAAGTATATGTAAGCGGCCTCGGAAACCATTTTCAGGTTATTGCAGTTAGCACGATATTTTCCGGCATGGAACGGGTAAAAAAACAGCAGATAATTTATAAACCACTGATGGAATTTATTTCGCACAATCACATCCATGCCTTATCAATTAAAACCTACACCCCAGAAGAGTGGAAGCGCGCTCGTAAACTTGAAATTTTTAAATGTTTATCCTAGTGAAAATCTCCTCTCCGTTAAATACAGAGAACAGTTCTAATGGATAAATTTCGTATCCGGGGTCCTATCCGGTTAAGCGGCGAAGTGACAATTTCAGGGGCAAAAAATGCAGCATTACCAATTTTATTCGCCTCGTTGCTAACAGAAGAACCAGTAGAAATACATAACGTTCCTAAGTTAAAGGATATTGATACAACTATCCAACTGTTGTGTCAGCTTGGCGCCAAAGTCGAACAAAATACTTCGGTGCGCTTGGATACCAGCGGCGTAAATATCTATTGTGCACCTTATCAGCTTGTAAAAACCATGCGAGCATCAATTTGGGCGCTTGGGCCGCTGCTAGCACGTTTCGGCCAAGGACAAGTATCTTTACCAGGTGGCTGTGCCATCGGCGCACGTCCTGTAGATCTGCATATCAGCGGACTTGAAAAGCTTGGCGCCACAATTAAGCTTGAAGGGGGTTACCTCAAAGGATCAGTAGAGGGACGCCCCCGCGGGGCCCATATCATAATGGATAAAGTCAGTGTCGGCGCCACTGTAACGATTATAAGCGCCGCAACACTAGCAACTGGTACCACCATCATCGAAAACGCCGCCCGTGAGCCAGAAATTGTCGATACCGCAAATTTCCTTATTACTCTTGGTGCTAAAATAAGCGGAGCTGGCACCGATAAAATCATCATCGATGGGGTTAAGCGCCTTAGAGGCGGTGTCTATCGCATACTGCCCGATCGTATTGAAACAGGCACTTTTTTAGTTGCAGCTGCTATATCCCGCGGGCGTGTGGTATGTCATGCCACCTGCCCTAATACATTAGATGCCGTGTTAAGCAAGCTACGTGAAGCGGGGGCGGATATTGAAATCGGTAATGACTGGATAATCTTGGATATGCACGGGAAACGTCCAAAAGCAATCACGGTACGCACCGAAAATTATCCCGGATTTCCCACTGATATGCAAGCGCAATTCAGTCTCCTGAATCTAGTGGCTGAAGGAACCGGAATTATTACCGAAACCATTTTTGAGAACCGTTTCATGCACATCCCTGAGTTGATTCGAATGGGAGCAAATGCAGAAATCAAAAGCAACACCGTTATTTGCCACGGTGTTGAGACATTATCAGGTGTGCAAGTAATGGCGACTGATTTACGTGCCTCGGCCAGCTTAGTGCTTGCCGGTTGCTTTGCTGATGGCGTAACGATAGTTGATCGTATTTATCATATCGCTCGCGGTTACGAGCGGATCGAGGAAAAATTGCGGTGCATGGGGGCTCATATCGAACGCTTTAGCGAAGTAAAAACGCTAGATGGCCAGCCTTCTTCTTCGGAGGCTATTTAGTAATATTTCGCTAATTTAGGCAGGTTCCCCCTCTTATTTTCCGCATCCTCTCTTTATATGATTGGATCTTCATCCACAATTAGAATCTACGCTTTCTTACCGCATATATGTTATTAAAACCTAGATGCACAGAATTTTTCTTCTCTCAATATTCTAAAAAAGAACATAATTAATTTGTGTCCTTTTGATTCAAGATTAATAAAAATATTTTCTTACATAAATACCGATAAGCGCTTCTAGATCTAACTTGACATAACTTTATTCGTTGATATAACTAACTTCTCATAATTATATGCCATAGATATGGCAGCCTTATCAAAAGATAAGCCAAAAAATAGCGCACGGAACAACAAGTGCGCTATTTTCAATCAAAACCAGAATCCACCACCACCTCTACTTACGGTAAGAGGTGGCTTGATTGTCTAGGCGTTGGTTAGCACGGACAGCATTGTCTGCCGCAGCCTGTACTTCAGATCGAAGCACATTCACATCATTGCTAATCTGGTCAACCTTGACGTTAAAAGTCTGAACATCAGAGGACAACTGATCAACTCGATGGTTGTTAGAACAACCGGCCAACAAAGTGGAGCCTAGAATTATCGCTCCCAATATCACTTTAGTATAATTCATTATTAATACCCTCTAGATTGATTGCATCTCTATGTAACATCATAAGTATTACACAAACTATTTTCGAATGAGAATAACTTTTATGAATAAACAAATTTAATTCCATCAACCACTTAACGAAACATTTTATTTCATAAAACAATTAAAAACGAGATCAATGCTTTGCCACTATCAGATTTATTTAATTAACTTGAATCAAAACCAATCGTTAATCAAATTTTTTAATTAAATATATCTTATATTTTTAATATATATAAAAAAAGATTAATGTTATCTACCATTATTATCAGCTAGATTCACTAAATTAAATCTCATCTACATTCCATATCATATTCTCAAACTTACCTCTGTATCAGTATTTAAAAACGTATAGCTTTATTTTTCATCCAGAAAAGCTCAACAATCGAATACCACATAAGAATATCGTTCGATATGGAAATATAAATCTTTCTGGATAAAAGAATCTATCTCGATATTGACTATTAACCTAAAGATCATGCTGATGTATCACAAAATTACACAAAAGTAAATTTCAAATAGCATAAAGCGAGAATGCTGAAACCCTTATCTACAGATGAAAAACATAAATAATACACTTATGTGCGACATAAAGACTACTCTTAATTGGTATTTAAGACTCATGATCACATCATGAAACATCACTTTATCTCATATTTTTAGACAGAGAAACACATAAACATTACAAAACGCATTAATACTATTGAAAAATTCAACTTAGTACTTTACATAACTGATGCAAAACCCGTTTAAAAAATCCTATTGGACTCTGCGAATTATAAATGACGATTCATCATCATTCACAAATGTAATCATCAGTCAGATATAGCTATTAGGGTAGTTTTGAAGATGAAAGAAATATTTGAACTGTCTCTCAATTACAGCACTATGTTAATTAATACGCTTTTTTAAACTTCCTGGATCTCACCTACATTATAGAAATTATTCTCTAAATGGTTTTGAAAGCCTAGAAAATTTAGGGAATCAATATAAAAAACTCAGATCTCAATTAGATATAACTAATTGGAATTATTAATATAACCACCCACTTCAAGTCTTTAGTCAAAACAAATAGAAAGTTCGTCAGAAAACGTCGACCAAAAAACAGAATATGGTTTAAATCCCATTTGGAATCGGAAACCCCTGAAAAATATGAAATCTTCTTTGAGAATTTATCGCTTTTCGCAATACCATTCCTAGAGTCTGAGAATTTGTCAAGCAATACAGATTGCTGTTTGGCATTTCTAATAAAACCTCATCTAATTTGGCATTTAAAGAATCGAAATCTCCTACCAAGCTACGATTTATAAAATACCCCCCGTCAAGAAATGTATCCAACTGAAATGTGCGTTCTCAAAAACCACAGAGAAGAAATAATTGCCACTATTTTTTCAGGTAATCATGACTGCTACTAAGCGGGTAATTTGCAACCACATACTGACGTTTATAATAGTATTATGCTTTCCAAAAATACGTTTTATTTCACGGTAAGAGGGGGTTAACAATTTTATTTCTACCTAAGAAAACATTCTGCTAATAACATATATCGTTATAACCATAACCGACGCTTTCCTGATTTTAAGTTAATGTAAATTAATCAAATTCGATAAAGACGGTAAATTAGTGGTGCTGCTAAGCAAGAAATTAACATAAATAATTTCATATTTCTTGCTATTCTCTACCAACGGTGTTAAACAATGCTCTGTATTTTGTCAGCATTATCTCATTTTTCTGAGAAACACAGAACAAATCATATCAGTTAAAAATCAAGTTAATTAAAACCCTGTAGGATTTTAAGAAAAAATATTTACTCCTGTTTCATCATCAAAACTATAGTAATAGCTATATTCTGACTAGATACTTAAATTTATTAAAAATAAACTCTTATACACCATCTAACGATCTTCTCACGCATCCATTCTAATTTTGAAAAACGAATGTTTTTATTTGAAAACATTTAATATAAATAGCTAAATTTAAGTTCCGCCACTATATCCTTGAGTAAATTTCTTCCTTAATACATGCTTTATTTGACCTAACTAAATTTTATGAACAGACCATACTTTATTCATGTAGAAAATTACATAACTCTTTAGTAAAAACGTAAAAAAAACTATGGCATTTATAGATACCTTGATGAAAAAATATGATCAGAGGCTTATTATGCTTATAATAAGCATAACAGACTCCGAAAGATTAGATCTTATCTTCAAAAGATAAGAATAATCTCCTTCTGCTTCATAGAAGATAAGAACTTCATCACAAAACGACGGTATGCCACATCATCGAAACTTACTTTTGTATAATTTTAAATATATCAAGAACAGTATTCGAACCACACTCCTAAATACCATTACAATATTCATGAATAGAAAATATATATCATAGCGATATTGATAATACTCTGCTGCATATTTAATTAAGCTTCATTGATAATGATAACAAATAATGCAACTAAAATGGTTTCAAACACCAAATCACAGCTGATGAGCAGTAATCGCCTAATAACAAATATAAATAACTACAACACAACACCATCAGTGTATACTTCAACAATAGAAAATAAAATAAATTTTATCACAATGCGTCTTAAATAGAATACAGCTACATCAAAAAATTTCAGTCATGGCCGAAGCAAGAAGTAGATACTTCTACCTACTAATCCAGGAATCTACCAGCTATATCTCACAAAAAGCAGCATGTAGCTAACAAATACCACAGACAGGATCTTGTCGAGTGAATTCAAACTCTCCCACTATTATGTCATCCCCTATCGATGGTGCTATGTAAAAATCAAGGAGATACTATCGAAAATACACATCGAGCACAAAAGCTGTTTTTAGATCAGTACCAAGCATTAATAAAATAAAAACGCTTTATTGCTTTGTATTTGTATACATGAAGAAAATAAACAAAGCAATAAAGCGTTTTTACAATTCACGGATGAGTTGGTTGCGGGGGACGGATTTGAACCGACGACCTTCGGGTTATGAGCCCGACGAGCTACCAAACTGCTCCACCCCGCGTCTGTGGATGCGAACTATACTCTGTAGCGGATTTGATGCAACCCCTATTTGCTAAAATAGTCCATATTTTTTGATATTTATTCAATTTCTTCACGTTTGTTGCTTAAAAAATAACTAGATATATATCGATATATGTTCATAACACCGATAATACTATCGTATATTCTAGCAAAAAAAACAGCATTAAACAGTTAAACGTAACAAGTAAGCAAACAATTTAATAATCAAGTTTATTATCCTGTGCTTCCTAGGAAGAAAACCTAACATACTACCGACTACAATCAATAGTATATAATCAGCCTACATAATAATTTGATACTAATAAAATTACCAATAACACCATGTAATATGGTGAAAAAAGTATTCTTCCGATCAAGAGCTAAAGAACCAACGTTTGTCACTTTGTTTTTAGCTCAATCTGATAACTTTTGTCGCTATCTAGAACTATCATAGCAAGCAGGTAACGATACTTTAACTATGAATCCATTTTAATATCAAAATATATCAAATAAAAGAAAAGATAATAACTATAGCAATATAAAAATTATACTAGTCAACATATTACACTCGAGAGGTGTAAGGAGTACACAATATCCCCAGAGTGTTTACTACACGCTATACAAGTATCAGCGTTTAACAGATCAGACAACTAACCCTATAATATTTAATTTTCATGTTCATGCTGTTGTGTTTTTTCTAATCCACTTCTTAACATTTTCATCTCTTTTTAGAGTATTTAGAGTTTTTAGTGGCAGTCGTTTCTTAATGGCATTACAATAAGATTATATTTTAGATTAAAGTAATAGTCTTCGTTTCGATAAGTATCAAAAGATAATTCCTAATATTTTCTGATACTGATGTTTCAATCTTTCAATGATATTAAGTTACCAAGTGCAGACTCGATTTTTTAATTTAAATCGAATCAATTCGATAAAGAAGATTAACTAATTTAAAAATTCCGTTACAGTTTTATAGATACAAAATTTCATTTCTATAAAACAGGATTTTTGAATAAAATTAATTAAGTAATAAATGTATTATTATAATAATTCGTGTTTTATTTATAATTTCTTACTTGTCAATCCTTGATAATCAGATTAATAATATTTCATCTAGAGTAATATAAAGGGTAGTAATATCATAAAAACATTAATAATAATGATTACCATTTTACAATAAAATTGTTATATTAATATATAATCTATTAAAAACATTACTAATGGAACATCGAATAATTAATTAATCAGCTAAAAGATGTCCGCATGATATGAAATCATGATTTCAGCACATAGCTTGAAAAGCTGTACTTTCACAGGGAGATTACTTAATAAACTAGATATTACGTGCAAGTATTTGAATAGCAGGTTACTAGCGATCATTAAACAATAGATGTCTATTTCTTTATGAGAAAAAAAATAGTAAACATCTATTATCTAGAATAATAGATACAGAAGATATTCGAACATAATTATAACAATTTAATTATAATAAATCAGTTAAAAATATAGGCTTTTACTTTATATCCATCGGTAAAATATTTTTTAATATTGATTAAACATATACATCTATTGCATTTTTTTAAACGATTTAATTTAGCTAATAATACGAAATTCTAAGTAAGATCTAATCCCAAACAACCTCGATATTTTTAAATGCATTATAAAAAAATGAATATCATCCGGTCATTCTTACAGTCAACTCGATGGAGTCAAATATCATGTTGTATTTGATTCTAGGAAATCTAACGTGACTTTTTCAAAAAAATTACAAAACTTTCCCGATTTGTTTTTTCAATGAATCTAAAATATATCTATATCAGATTATCGTTAATGTTGCCATGAATAGTATATCTTTAAAAATGGAATACTACACAGATATTGAGCAGTAGACTAAAATACTGTTTTAGGGATTTTTAAAATTACGTTAAAACAGATTGCGAATTGCAAATAATATAGCGTCAATACTAAAAAAACTTCACTAATGTCAAGCAAATGAACAATGATTCATTTTTCCGCACTAAGAGAAATCTTTCTTGTTACTGCATGAATCAGTTTATACAGCTTACTTAAACTTATTCTTTCATTTTTGATGAAAGGGTTTAAGTATAGTGTTTAATATTCATATATCAGACAACGAATAGACAGGAGAACGATGAGAAAATACTGGTGCTTCACCGAAGGTGGTAATTATTTTTCTAAAAAACCCAGAAACTGATATTTAAATAAATCACAAAAGCACTAATTTTGAAAGAAATAATTTTCTTATAAATCAAAAGTATAGACACCTATATTAAATATATAAACATACATATTCGACTTTAAGATGATTTAGTGGTGGATTTTAGCGGTACAAAGTAAAGTACTTAGCACCCCTTTTCTATGCTTAGATTAATCTAATAATCAATGACTTTTTATTCGAAAATTTTAAAAAACGCGAAGTAATAACGGAATGGTAAGTCAACCCACCATATTTTTAGATGATCTGTCTGGCTGTGTAGCTTCAAACACCGTCAATCAAAACATCCGAAATGATAAAAAATGCGTTATCGAATTTTAGTATTCTCTATACTGAATTTGACTGAGCTACACTGCTCACTTATGACATAAAAAGTCACAGACAAGAATATAACCCCAACACATTTTCAAGAAACGCAAGTAAAAAATAGAGAGACACTATGTATTAATGGCTTTTTAATGTCCACCTTGACAAAAGAACCCTTTAAGGTTCCGTGCTTTTTATCCTTATCAAATTTAATCATTAGTATGTTCAATCAATAAATTTTCGCTATAATTCTCTGACTATTATGTTTCATAAGCTTATAAAAAAGATTTACAAATCTAGGTCTGGCTGAAACTCCATCTAATTTCTATAAACACTTCATCCAAAATTCTTACAAAGCTAATTTAACGCTTAAATAATCAGAAGCTGGCAGTTTTTTACCATATTCAGACGAAATTCTCACAAACCACGGCCACTGTGTTCTCGATCTAAATTTTTAAAACGTACGTAATTAAAACATAAGCATTATTACAGAATCAGTTAAAAATTAACCAGTCGATCGAATTCAATGCAATAATCATTTATTGTGATATTCAGATTTTCTGCTAAACGCCAATACCGCATATCACTGTATAAACAGTATTGCATTGACAATGCAAAATTAATCGAAGGAATAACCTTCCTGCTAATTTAGCTAATATCTCCAAGAAATAAAATTGCTCTCAATCTCTAAATTACATTTTTATTAATCCCGCTACCATCTGGTAGAATCACTTAACAGTAGTAAGTGATCTTGCACAACAGGGTCTTCTGGCTAGCCCTCTTAACTACGCATAATACTTCATACGTAGATTATCTAGCAGTAGATAGAAAAATAAAATAAAGAAGGGTTTAAATTATTTTGCTCCTCAACCAGATATCGTCGATATGATACAGGTTCTCCAATCTCATGCTTTGACTAAAATAATACGATCGGATATTATACCCACATTCCATACTGCGGGCTATATATTAGAATTATACTATACAAAATGGATACTCAAAATAAAACCAAACTTCCTCATTTGAGGAGAAAGAAAGATAAATGGATGAATGAAAAAACAGTTTGTTATTAATGATTATTTACAAATAAACAATAATAGAAGCATATTGTTTAACAAACCACTATGTTACCCAGATAGAAATCACTGCGAAAGTAAAATGATCCAATCTATGTTTCTGGATTCTTAAATCAAAGCAACTAAAATTGACTTATTTACTACCACTAGATTCTGGGCAGAAAAACCCATTCGGCCCACAGTAAACACTATGTTTTCGTATATGGAAACCGTGGTGTATAATATAGATTTATCTGGAATAAATTAAATTACTTTGAAAGTAAAATGGTTCCGTGAAGGTTTTGACCATTATAATATAAATTCACTTAACAGATTTTAAAAGTACTAGAGCTTCTTTCTACACATTTTTTAAACATTTATCACAGATTTCCTTTAAACACAGAATAATTTACACATATAAAACCATTGCTTTTCTACTTAATAACAGATGCTGTTTGTAGCATACATAAGATTCTCTTCTTAATCCTCTTTTTGAATCATATTTTTAAATATATCTACTAGAATATGTAATTTATTCCAAATTAATATAAAGGTGCAGGATTCAAAATCTTGGAATAGCTTTCTTAAAAAATCTAAACAGAAATAAACGATTTTCAGATTCAGATCTCGTTAATAAAACTATAGACAAGTCGAGATCATACGACAAAATAACAATGGATATTATAAAATATAAATATTTATGACTTCATAATATGCGCATCTAAATTCTTAAAACAGATATCAAGCACGGAATCAATTAAAACATAAACAAATCATGTGCTCATAATATATGAAATTATAGCCGATTCTTTATAAAATATCCCGTTAATGTTCTAGTAAAATACACAGTATAAAACCCCCTTAAAAAAGGGGATATCAACCAAATTATGTACTACATCAGTAATTTATCTTTATCAGCTATTTCCGATAATTAAAATTATCACAGCAGTTCACATAGATTCAGAAGTTCTCTTAGCATTTCAATCTACTGTCAGCCATGAGAAGATCTCATGTAATCATTAATTAATCCTTTTAAACACCACCACTTATCTTCTACTTAACAAAATATTATTAATTAAACAAAACATCAAATACATTTTTGACCATCCAAAATCCAGCGTCTTAACAGAGACATGCAATATAGAACTTTCGTTATCAGCAGAATTAATCTCGGAAATGAAGGCATTTCTCGATAATATCGATCTAGCAAGTTACAGCGTGCTGCTGAATACCACCAAAAATCACTGATGAAAATAGCCTCGCGCATTAAAGTAGAACTGTGTTATTGTTATGCTCTTTACTTTCGACATAAATCATGATTTATGAGCTATCAGGTGCTTGCCCGTAAGTGGCGTCCTCAAAGATTTACCGATGTAGTAGGTCAAGAGATTGCCCTAACAGCGCTGGCAAATGGCCTATCATTAGGCAGGATCCACCATGCCTATCTGTTATCCGGCATCCGTGGAGTAGGCAAAACGACCATTGCCCGTTTGCTAGCAAAAGGACTGAATTGCGAAACCGGTATTACCGCCACCCCATGCAATCAATGTAGTAATTGTCAGGAAATTGAGCAAGGCCGCTTTGTCGATCTAATTGAAATCGATGCGGCCTCGCGCACAAAAGTCGAAGATACACGTGATCTACTAAATAACGTGCAGTACGCATCGGCTCGCGGACGTTTCAAGGTGTACCTCATCGATGAAGTTCACATGCTATCTCGCCACAGCTTTAACGCGTTACTAAAAACTCTGGAAGAACCACCAGCGCATGTCAAATTTTTACTGGCCACCACTGATCCGCAAAAATTGCCAGTAACAATCCTTTCCCGCTGCTTACAGTTTCATTTAAAAGCTCTCGATATCGAACAGATCTATGACCAACTGTTAACAGTGCTGCAACAAGAGCAGATTATTACCGAGCGGCGCGCGCTACAGTTACTGGCGCGCGCCGCTAATGGCAGCATGCGTGATGCCCTTAGTCTGACCGATCAGGCTATTGCCATGGGAAAAGGGGAAATCACTACCGAGGCAGTAAATTTGATGCTAGGTACATTAGATACCAAGCAACCGATGGCGCTTATTGAAGCGCTGGTTGATGCCGATGGCGAAGGCATGATGGCACAGCTTGCTGAATGCGCCTCTCGTGGTATGAATTGGGAAATTTTACTTCTTGAAATGCTTTCTTTATTACACCGTCTCGCAATAAGTCAGCTATTACCGGAAAAATTGAAGGATGAGGAAGATCCGAATATCGCGCCGCGATTGCAAAAATTAGCTCAACGCCTTTCACCTGCTGATTTGCAACTATATTACCAAGCACTGCTGATTGGGCGAAAAGAACAACCTTTTGCACCGAATCCAAGGATGGGAGTAGAAATGACATTGCTACGAGCGATGGTGTTGCATCCCCCTTTTGTTGAACCGTTAACAAGAATACCGAAAAAAAACAGAAAAAATAGCTAAACTTATTGCTATCGCCTCCAGAGATTCTAATTTTCAGGGGATCTTCTAGGCACTAAAATTTCAACATACGCAATTTTGCAGGGGAGCATAGCGGTTCTTTATCCCGCTGACACCGATATACACCCTTAAATATTAGCGTTTTATAGCAATGCTTACGCAAACAACGTGCTTCAATCTAATGCCGTCATGACTTTTCTTAGAAGCCTAATTCTCTAAAAAACTATTTTCGTCATACAGTGGCAGAGGCGGAAATAGGATAGAAAGAGCAGTCTCTGGCATTTTCTGAGCGCAAAACCCGTTGACAGGCGCGCGCGGATAAGATCTTTTTACTTCCACAACCGATGTTGTTGTTGTATAGTCTCTTCTCCACCAAAATAGGTCAGAGTAGTCCATAATGCTGATGGCAGCTTGATACAACCATATATCTCCATCAACTTCAGTAAAAATAAGGCGCCACGAGGGGATTTAGCAACAGAAAGCGATGAAGCCAGAAAGTAAAACCGAGCAAACACTCTCAGCACGTGATCATAACCCGTTGCCGAATACGATTGAACAAATATTCAGATTCGTGCCGTATTTCTGAAGCATCATCAGAATAAAAAAAACAAAAAAAAATAAATAGGAACCAATACGATAGAAATTATCCACCACTCCGCAACAGCGTCTGCTTGCTGGCAATCGGGAAGATCCGATAAAAAACCTTTCCAAGAAAGGAAAGCTTTATTCTTTAGTAGGCCAGGCATCAGCCTAAAATTGACTCCGTGTTGGAAATTACCTCTAAAAAAAGCAAACTTGGTACGAATGTATAAAAATGTTGAAATTTAGCGCTATAGTAGCAGAAGAATCCGCCATATCGTGTTCTTTTTGCAGCCACAAGGTTGGATCCAATATAGCAACACCTAAGTTTTAGTACAAGCATCAAACCGACATGCCTGGAAAGAGGATGCAACAGAAAATCTGCACACATCCGCACCTCTTGCAGAAAAATCTTAATCCAGCATCACAGTTCAAAGCGCTGGTGGAGAAATACCTCCTACGCAGCACACTCTGAACACACGGGTTAAATTGCAACAAAAAAAGATAATAATATTCAAACAATGAATATTCCGCTAAAATGGCGCTAAAATACACAAAGAAAAAGATTATGAATGATTCATGCATTTTAATGCTACAGCACTTTTAACACACCGAGCTAAATCAAAAACAGTATTCGGCCCCTGTAAAACCCTACAAAAAGTACTTAATTCAATACAAAATTGAGGGAAAAAGGATGTTTGGTAGTAAAAACGGGATGGGAAACCTAATGAAGCAAGCCCAGAACATGCAGGAAAAAATGCAACAATTGCAAGACGAAATCGCCCAGCTGGAGGTAATCGGCGAGGCAGGTGCAGGTTTAGTTAAAGTTACCATCAATGGTGCACATAATTGCCGCCGCGTTGAAATCAATTCCAGCCTATTGGAAGATGATAAAGACATGCTAGAAGATCTGATCTCCGCGGCGTTCAATGACGCCGCACGCCGTATCACGGAAACACAGAAAGAAAAAATGACTAATATCTCCAGAGATATGCAGTTTCCTCCTGGTTTTAGAATGCCATTTTAACGAGAAATCTCCTTATCTTTGGTTTACTTGGCTGGCAGAATTAATCGCAGAATTTATTCTAAAATTATGGCTTCTTAATCAATTTCACGAAATCTCTCAATGAGAGAATACAATAGGCCCCTTATACAAATCTCTGCGCGCGATAGCAGGAAAATATTATTCCATAAATACCTTATAACAAAAGAGAACAACAGAAAAATAATTCACGGCTCTAACCCTCTGCCAAGCAATACTCTTTCCTCGTCTCACATCAGGTTCGTGAAAAAATACTCACTGATCTGCATCTTACCACCCCCGATAATTGACCTATGCCTTATGTATAAGGCAGCATACAGTTTATCCCTGCAGATTGATTCATCTGATCATGGATGATCCATCCTTACAACATAAAAAACTTCTAATTCAAGATTTTATCTTTAAAACTCTAAAAAAATTCAAATATGCATTTTTATTAGGAATGGCTCATTCCCATCTCAGTATAATTAACACGTACAATCACAGCACGGATGTTTCAGAAGGTTTATTTTATCTCATAATATAAACAAGAAATGGTCAAAAATCCTCACTCATACTCAAAAATAACGCTATTTAAGTAGATTTATTGTAAAACGAGATAAATATAATTTATACAACGAAACCTAAAATAAGAAAATAAAACAAGGAATACCTTTCGGTTCAGGCTATGCTTGTTTTCCTGTAGAAACGTAAAAATTTTATTGCTTTAGTTACATAAACGACTAAAAAAAGGCCTACCCACATCGAACAAAAGAGGTTAATATTTCTCGCAAATAAAAAATATAGGCGCAAAAACAAACGTACCTGTTTTGATTAATTAATATGCATACCGACGAAGAGATGGAGAACTTATTGTTTTCCTGAAAGTTAATAGGCTTTTATATAGGTTTGGATCGAGATTATTTCGCACCTCCACATTACCATGTTCTTCATCCCATCCTGAATAAGTTTGTATTTTGGAGCAAATGTGTTCTACATACATTTATGGAACGGGGGAAATGTGATTACAAAATTAATAGCAAGTTTTTATTCCCTCTTTTTATTACATCTTACTTCCAACTCTTTCGGCATTCCAAATACAATGTTTTCCTGTTGACCTGAAAGCTCTTCGATACCTTCAGAACCTAATGAACACAAGCGTTCAATCACCTGCTGCACTAATATATTCGGAGCAGACGCGCCGGCAGTAATGCCGATATTTTGCTTTCCCTGAAGCCAGCTTTCTTGGATTACGGAGGCGCTATCAATTAGATACGTCGGCTTGCCAAGCCGCTTGGCTAACTCAGCCAACCGATTAGAATTAGAGGAATTTTTTGAACCAACAACCAAAACCACATCTGCATCAACAGCAAGCTTTCGCACCGCTTCTTGGCGATTGCTGGTGGCGTAGCAAATATCATTTTTACGAGGTCCAATAATTGTTGGAAACCTTTCGTGCAGCGCATTAATAACATGCGATGTGTCATCCACTGATAAAGTTGTCTGTGTCATAAAACAAAGATTATCAACATTTTTAACATTTATCCGCCAAACATCGTCTGGAGATTCGACCAGATACATTCCGCCGTCGGGGTTATTATATTGCCCCATGGTACCATCCACTTCAGGATGCCCGCTATGGCCAATAAGAATGGCTTCTGTGCCATTGCGGCTGGCACGGGCAACCCTCATATGGACTTTGGTCACTAGCGGGCAGGTGGCATCAAACACGGTTAAATCATGGCGATGTGCCTCTGCACGCACGGCTTGAGAAACGCCGTGGGCAGAAAAAATTAAGATTGATCCATCAGGCACTGCTGCAATTTTTTCAATAAAAATCACTCCTTTCTGGCGCAACATATCAACAACATAACAATTATGAACCACTTCATGGTGAACATAAATAGGTGCACCATAAATTTCTAGAACACGCTTCACGATAGTAATTGCTCGCTCAACGCCAGCGCAAAATCCTCGCGGATTAGCCAAAAGTATTCGCATCATTCAATTGCCTTTTGTTTTGAATCAATCGATAGCAATTTTAGTGGCAAGTGAATAGTTAAAATCGACGTTAATAGATTCCATCCATGCCATATCACTATTGATAATCTCTCTCTTTATTATTAAGGCCACAACACGAGCTTAATGCGAGCGGCATCAGGGGATAAGAAAAACACAAACTCCCCTCTTCAAAAATCGGATAGCGGCCAACCCTCGCTATCTTTTAATAAATTAAAGATGCAGCAATACAAGTGACATCTGATTTTTGCAGGGAAATTTGTTGTCACTTTATTCTGTCTTTCTAGCAGTTTTTTCTTTTAGAAAAATAAAACCCCTCCAATATAATCAGTATGGCACCGATGCAAATGCCAACATCTGCTAAATTAAAAGCGGGCCAATGATAGTCTTTGATATTGAAATCAATAAAATCAATCACTACTCCGTATATTATACGGTCCCACAAATTGCCCAGCGCTCCTCCAATAATCATCGCATAAGCAACATTTGATATGCTACGATTCTTTGAACGGTACATTATAACTAGCAGCACCATCGAAATGAGAAGCGCGATAGTTGAAAACATCCAACGTTGCCATCCCTCCCTATCCGCCAAGAAACTAAAAGCAGCACCCGGATTAATAACATAGATAAAATTAATAAATGGAATAATAGGAATCGATTCGCCAAGAAAAAATTTTTTTAAAATCCAGTGCTTACTACCTAGATCCAACAAAAAAACAATCAATGTTAGCCAAAGCCAGCGTAATCCTGTAGATCTTATAATATTATTCATCAGACAAACTTACGCTCTTCACCCAATCCAACTACATTGATAACACAACGGCCACAAATTTCAGGATGTTTAGCACACTGACCTATATCCGTCTCATAATGCCAGCAGCGCGGACATTTTTTTCCATCAGCTTTTGCTAAGGCAATTTTCAACTCTCTAAGTCCTTCACACTGCACCGCGTTATCAACAGCGTTAGCGTAATCCAGTACTACTGCACTAGAAGTAAGTAATGCAAAGTAAAGTTCATCTCCTAGCGCGTGCAATGAAGCAGCAAGATCTGGCATTGCGTACAGAGTAATACTGGCTTCCAGTGAACCCCCAATCCTCTTATCTGCCCGCGCTTGCTCGATCATTTTGTTGGTTTCACGACGAACTTGGAGTAAGGTTTGCCAATAAGCATCGTTCAACGGTAGACTGGGATCCAGTCCAAACAAACCTTCATACCACTCCTCGGTAAAGACATATTGCGCACGTTTACCTGGCATAAAACGCCAAATTTCATCGGCAGTAAACGAAAGAATGGGCTCCATCCAACGAACTAAAGCCTCAATAATATGATACAAAGCAGTCTGACAGCTGCGGCGGTTAATACTGTCTGCTTTGGCGGTATACTGACGATCCTTGATAATATCTAAATAAAAAGATCCCATCTCGACTGAACAGAACTGCATCATTCGCTGCACAACATGATGAAAATCATATCTCTCGTAAGCAATAATAATTTCCATTTGTACCGCCTTCGCTCGACCTACCGCCCAGCGATCTAGTATCATCATGTGCTCCGGATTGACACTATGACGCACCGGATCGAAACCATTCAGATTGGCTAGTAAAAAACGCGCGGTGTTACGAATCCGCCGATAAGCATCGGCGGATCGGTTAAGGATCTCATCAGATACCGCCATTTCACAAGTATAATCTGTGGAAGCAACCCACAGGCGCAGGATATCAGCGCCTAGTTTATCCATAATATGCTGCGGACTAATTACGTTACCTACCGATTTTGACATTTTGCGACCTTGCCCATCGACAGTAAACCCGTGAGTTAAAACCTGACGATATGGCGCATTGCCATATATGGCGGTAGAAATCATCAGAGATGACATAAACCAGCCACGATGCTGATCTGATCCTTCCAGATAAAGATCAGACATCTGGCCTTTAAATTCAGGACGTACATCCACCACAGAAAAGTGGGTAGAACCGGAATCGAACCACACGTCTAGCGTGTCCGAAATCTTGTGATAATTAGCAGCATCGTTACCTAAAATATCGACAGGATCTAAATCCCACCATGCCTGAATACCAGCCTGCTCAACCAGTTGCGCTACTGTTGCTATCAGTTCGATAGTACGCGGATGTAAGGCTTCAGTTTCATTATGCACGAAAAGTGCCATCGGTACACCCCAAGTGCGCTGACGTGAAACACACCAATCTGGGCGATTAAGAACCATGGTTTCGATGCGCATCTGACTCCAGAGTGGAATCCAATCTACTTCTTTTATTTTTGCTAAGGACTGCTCACGTGGCCCGCATTGATCCATACTAACAAACCACTGTGGCGTTGTGCGAAAAATAATCGGCGTTTTATGCCGCCAACAGTGCGGGTAGCTATGCTGCAATTTTCCTACATGAAGCAGAGCACCGCTATTACGCAGTAAGCCAACAATTACATCATTTGCCTTGAACACCTGCAGACCGTTTAACGCCGGAAAAGTACCAGGGAGATAACAACCATCCGGCCCAACTAGATTGGCGACTTCTAAGCCATATTGCTGACCGATATCGTAATCATCGGGACCGTGACCGGGAGCAGTATGCACTGCGCCAGTACCTACATTTAAAGTCACATGCTGGCCAAGGATAGCTGGAATATCGAACCCCATGAACTGATGGCGAAATCGTAATAGCTCCAACGCACTGCCTTTGGCACTACCGAGTACTCTCCAGTACCTAATATTAGCACGCGCCATCACACTCTTGACTAGAACGGTGGCTAGAATATAGCCTTCTCCATCGACCTCGATCAATTGATAATCAAATTTCGGGTGAATGGCGATTGCGCGGCTAGCCGGCAATGTCCATGGCGTGGTAGTCCAGATCACTAGTGAAATTTGACCATTAAAATCCGCAACACCGAATTTATCGGCAACCGCACCGGCGTCTCTAGCTACGAAAGCCACATCGATAGATGGCGAAATTCTATCATAATACTCAACCTCCGCCTCCGCTAGCGCAGAGCCGCAATCGATACACCAATACACCGGTCTGACCCCTTTACTCAAATAACCATTAGAGATCATTTTTCCAAGTGCTCGTATGATATTCGCCTCGGTTTCGAAGTCCATCGTCAGATAAGGATGCTCCCAGTCTCCGAGTACTCCTAATCGAATGAAATCTTTTTTCTGTATTTCAATTTGTTCGGCAGCATAACGACGGCAGGCGTCGCGAAATTCTGCAACGCTAACCTTCTTGCCAGGCTTGCCGATCAATTGTTCCACCTTCAACTCAATTGGGAGGCCATGGCAGTCCCATCCAGGTACGTATGGCGAGTCATAACCCATCAGGCCTTTAGATTTGATGACAATATCTTTAAGAACTTTATTAACCGCATGACCGATATGAAGGCTTCCATTCGCATACGGAGGGCCATCATGCAAAATAAACGTTTTTTTGCCTTTTCTAGCCTGACGAATCATTCCGTAGAGATCCTCTTTATACCAACGCTGTAGTATAGTAGGCTCACACTTGACTAAGTTCCCACGCATGGGAAACGCTGTGTTTGGCAAGTTAAGTGTATTTTTATAATCAGTCATCAACTTCTAAGTTCCGTTTTTAGTTTGAGCCTTTTAATGTGTCGCTAGCCAGAAATAGTTTCGAGCACTTACCACATCATTCGTGATTTGACGCTTTAAATCGTCCAGCGAAGAAAACCGTCGTTCATTGCGCACCTTCATGCATATCACTACTTCAATATGGCTACCGTATAAGTTCATAGCCACATCCAGCAAATGCACTTCTAGCTGCTGGCAATTACCGGGCACCATGGGTCGTGTTCCAATGTTTGCTACGCCGGGTAGCGGGCGGTTAAGTATGCCGTAGACTTCTACCGCATACACACCATTTATCGGAACTTTGCGCCCTTTTAGCGAAATGTTAGCAGTCGGAAAACCGATAGTTCGCCCCAGCGCATTTCCATGCACCACTCGTCCGGAAAGGCGATAGGGATGTCCTAATAACATTTTTGCTTCCAGCAATCGATCCTGCGCTAACGCCTCACGTACGGCGGTACTGCTAATGCGCAAACCGCACTCGGTATAATAAGTCACGGTGCTCATTACTTCAAACCCAGCTTCTTTCCCTGCTTGCGAGAGCAAGGTGTAATCACCTTGACGTTGAGCGCCAAAACGAAAATCGGCGCCAACACAAATAAAACGTACTCCTAACTTTTGCACCAGCAAATCCATTACGAATGTACGGGCGCTAAGCGTCGCAATTCGCTTATTGAAAGTTAGGCATAAAACCCCATCCACGCCAGCGGATTCCAAATATTTCACCTTATCCCGCAACCTAGATAACCGCGCAGGCGCAGCATTTCCAGTAAAATGCTCCTCCGGCTGAGGTTCAAACACCATTACTATTACCGGCAACCCGCGACGGCGAGCTTCAACCTGCAACTCTGCTATAAGCGCCTGATGTCCACGATGAAACCCGTCAAAATTGCCAATGGTCAGAACACATCCATGATTACGTGTCGGTAAATTATGTATACCGCGAATAAACTCCATAATAAGATCAAAATACCTAAAACAGTTAATATTGATAGATTATACCTTGTACAACAGATAAGGTTAACCTCTGATGTCCAATCTTTGACATACCTTCGAAAAGATGGCGACTCTTTTTTTCACGATCACTCTACTTTACGCAGGATTCTACACTACCGAAAAGTGGTGGCTGAAATTTAGTAGCTACGCTATTAGAGTTAATCGTATCGAAAAATTTAGCACATAAGCGAGCATGCCTTTCTTTTCATATCACGACATTGATCCAGTTTTTTGCCGATTATCTAGGTGTATAAGGCGTGTGAAGACTGGGTAATTAAGTTAGTTCGTAATAAAAGAAAGGGACTCAGGATACGCTCACCCCTCTAGATATTCATTACCGCTTAAAGCAGTGTTGTTTTCATAAATCAATAGACAAAAGAAAACCAGTCAAGCATAATACTAGGAATATTATTTATCTAAAAATAAGTTAAGGAGTTTAACCTTGGCTAATATCAAATCAGCTAAAAAACGCGACATACAGTCTGAGAAACGTCGTAAGCATAATGCTAGTCATCGTTCCATGGTACGAACTTTTGTGAAAAAAGTTTATTCTGCGATCGCTACCGGCGATAAAGAAGCAGCATATTCTGCATTTGCTGCCATGCAGCCAATTGTTGACCGCCAGGCCGGAAAAAGGGTTATCCATAAAAACAAGGCCGCAGATTATAAATCAACACTGATCTCACATATTAATAATATGCAGTAATTGCTATTATATTTGTAATATTTATCTGCGCCCATGATTTTTATAAAATATCTTATTTACTGTAATCGTGGCACACTATACGCAGAAGTAGGTAGCCCAGTAGTGCAGCTGTAATAGAGCCATATAGAATACCAAGTTTTGCCATAAGGATCTGTGACGAATCCTCCTGATTTTGGAACGCTAAATTCGCTATAAAGATCGACATAGTGAATCCAATTCCGCATAACACGGAAGCGGAAGCAATATGGCGAAAATCGATACCGATTGGTAATCGTGCTAATTTTAATTTTAGTGCCGCTACGGTAAAAAGCAATACCCCAAGGGGTTTACCCACCACTAACCCTACAGCGATTCCCAACGTCATCAAGAATGTTGACGATATCAAATACCGTTCCTGCACTAGCCCCCATCGCATGTCGATACCTGCGTTAGCAAAGGCAAACAGTGGTAAAATTAGATACCCCACCCACGGTTGAAGCCTACGCGCGAGTATACGAGCCGGTGAAACGCCGGTTTTTGATAGCGTACACGGAATTACCCCCCCCACTATCACACCAGCTAGTGTCGCATGTATACCTGAAAGTAGGATGAACACCCACAGTACCATTCCTAGAGACAGGTAAAGCGCGATAGATTTAACGTTGATGCGATTCATCAGAATCATCACCATTACAACCCCTCCAGCCAAAACTAGTAATAGCGGATTCAACCCAATATTATAGAACAAGGCGATGATTATTATCGCACCTAGATCATCAATAATAGCTAATGCCAGAAGAAAAACTTTTAAACTATCTGGCACCTGTCTTCCCAGTAAGGCTAGTACGCCTAACGCAAATGCAATATCAGTGGCGGCCGGAATAGCCCATCCGGCATGCACTGAAGGTACATTTGCGGTAATAAGACCATAAATCACTGAAGGTGCTACCATCCCCCCCAGCGCAGCAATGGCGGGGAAAGCTGCACGCTCGCGACTATTCAGCGCGCCTTGCAACAATTCGTATTTAACTTCCAGACCAACGGATAAAAAAAATAGAGTCATCAAACCGTTATTAACAATCGCGAGTACCGTCAGATGCACAGGAATCTCGATGCCAGAGAATAGCATCGAAGGAAAATAAATAATACTTTCATATAACGCGTTAGCACCACTATTGACCATTACTAGCGCAACAAGCGCGGCAATAAAAAGCAAGACACCAGCAGCGGCTGGATTGGTCATCATGCTGCGTAAATACGCAGAGAACATAATAATCCTCAATATCTAAGCAATCCGTAGGTAGGAGATTAGATAAAAATTGCATTTCTTCCTTAAATTCAGTTATAGCCCAAATTACGGTGCCACACAGAACCCATATTCAATGGGTTAAATCGTCAAAAAACCTTTTTACACCATCAAGGAAAGTTTTCGAGTAGGGGCTGTTTTGATCACCACTCGGGCCACCAAAGCTCTCATCAAGCTCACGCAACAGCTGCTTCTGACGCTCGTTTAGTTTAGAAGGCGTTTCTATCACAACCCGACACAGCAAATCACCTTGAGATCCGCCTCGTGCCGATTTAATACCCTTACCCCTCATGCGAAATAATTTACCAGTCTGGGTTTCCATCGGTACTTTCAATTTAACACGCCCGTCAAGCGTTGGAACTTCGATCTCTCCTCCCAACGCTGCCATGGCATAATTGATCGGTACTTCACAATAAAGATTATTCTCTTCTCGTTCAAAGATATGATGTTTACGCACTTGGATCTGTACATATAGATCTCCTGCGTTCACCCCAGCTTCGCCAACTTCACCCTCGCCAGACAAGCGAATACGATCGCCAGTATCTACGCCTGCCGGAATCTTCACTGATAATGTTTTTGATTTTTCTACACGGCCATGTCCGTGGCATTTTATACAGGGATCTTTGATAATCTTACCCTGTCCTTGGCAAGTGGGACACGTTTGCTGCACGGAGAAGAACCCTTGCCGCATTTGCACCTGCCCCTGACCATGACAAGTTGGGCAAGTCGTCGCCGTACTTCCTGGCTTAGAACCTCTACCGTGACAAATAGCGCAGACTTCCAGTGTTGGAATGCAAATTTCGCGAGTTACGCCGCGCACTGTTTCCTCAAGAGAAAGCTCCATGTTATAGCGTAAATCCACGCCGCGACTGGCGCGTTGACGCCGCCCTTTACCAAAAATATCGCCGAAAACATCACCGAAAATATCGCTAAAATCTGCCCCGTTACCCATACCTCCCTGTTCAACGGCTTCATGGCGATATTGATCGTAGGCAACGCGTTTGTTTGCATCAACCAGCACTTCATAGGCTTCTTTAATTTCTTTGAATTTCGTTTCAGCTTCGGCATTTCCTGGATTGCGATCCGGGTGGAATTTCATTGCAAGGCGCTTATAGGCTTTTTTGATTTCACGCTCTTCTGCATCCCGAGAAACACCTAAAATCTCGTAGTAATCTGATTTCGCCATTTGTTGTATCTTCCTACCCTCAACATCCCTGGAACAGACGCAGCCTTACCTCTCTTGCCTCTGTATTGACAGAAAAAAGCAACACGGGTTTGTGCACATTCTTCTCTTCCCGTAGCTACTAAACATATCCAATCAGGGGTAATTATTTTTTATCTTTAACTTCTTCAAACTCAGCATCAACTACATTATCATCCGCTTTGGCATTGTCTTTACCAGCCGTTTGAGCCTTCTGCTGAGCCATTTCAAATAATTTTCCGGATACCTGGATCAACACTTGCATTTTTGCTTCGATATCTGTTTTATCCTCACCTTTCAGTACAATATCCAGATTTTTTAAAGCTTCCTCAATAGCTGTCTTATCGTCCGGTGGTAATTTATCATTCGTCTCTTCCAGCTGTTTACGAGTACTATGCAGCAAATGATCTGCCTGATTACGTATCTGAATCAGTTCTTCAAACTTGCGGTCGGATTCAGCGTTCGCTTCTGCTTCTTGAACCATCTTCTGAATTTCTCCCTCGTTCAAACCTGAGGAAGCTTTGATGGTAATCTTCTGTTCACGTCCACTGTTTTTGTCTTTGGCAGAGACATGCAGAATACCATCTGCGTCAATATCGAACGTTACTTCAATCTGAGGCATGCCGCGCATACCCGGGGCAATTCCATCCAAGTTGAACTGACCTAGGGATTTATTATCGTTTGCACGCTTCCGTTCACCCTGAAGTACATGTATAGTCACGGAGGATTGGTTATCTTCCGCGGTTGAGAATACCTGACTGTGCTTAGTTGGAATTGTGGTGTTCTTAGTAATCAGTGGCGTCATCACGCCGCCCATTGTTTCGATCCCCAATGACAACGGTGTAACATCTAATAATAGCACATCTTTCACATCACCTGTCAGTACACCGCCCTGAACTGCAGCACCAATTGCTACTGCTTCATCCGGATTAACATCTTTACGTGGCTCTTTGCCGAAGAAATCGGTGACTTTTTTCTGCACAAGGGGCATACGAGTTTGCCCTCCAACCAAGATAACATCTTTGATATCAGAACCAGATAGACCCGCATCCTTCAACGCTACTTTCAGCGGATCAAGAGTACGATTGACTAGTTCTTCTACCAGCGATTCTAGTTTTGCACGAGTCACTTTCAAATTCATATGCTTTGGACCAGAACCATCTGCCGTGATGTACGGCAAGTTAACGTCAGTCTGCTGCGAAGAGGACAGTTCAATCTTGGCTGTTTCTGCGGCATCTTTCAAACGCTGCATAGCTAAGGGATCATTGCGCAGATCGATTCCTTGATCTTTCTTGAATGCATCTACTAAATAGTTAATCAGTCGGCTATCGAAGTCTTCACCACCCAAATGGGTGTCGCCGTTAGTTGCCAGGACTTCAAAGGTTTTTTCACCATCAACATCATCGATTTCAATAATCGAAATATCGAATGTTCCTCCGCCCAAGTCATAAACAGCAATGGTACGATTGCCGGTTTCTTTGTCTAGACCATAAGCTAAGGCAGCCGCGGTTGGTTCGTTAATGATACGTTTAACATCTAGACCGGCGATACGACCAGCATCTTTAGTTGCCTGCCTCTGTGTATCGTTAAAATAGGCGGGTACGGTGATGACCGCTTCAGTGACCGTTTCCCCTAGGTAGGTTTCCACGGTTTTTTTCATCTTTTTCAGGATTTCAGCGGAAATTTGCGGCGGCGCCATTTTCTGACCTTTTACTTCTAACCAAGCATCACCGTTATCTGCAGCAATGATTTTATACGGCATAATACTAACATCGCGCTGTACTGCTTCATCATGAAAACGACGGCCAATCAACCGTTTGATCGCAAACAATGTATTCTTTGGATTAGTAACGGACTGACGTTTAGCCGGTTGGCCTACCAGAATTTCACCATCCTGCGTATAGGCAATGATTGAAGGAGTTGTACGATCACCTTCGCTATTTTCAAGTACGCGAGGTTTACTGCCTTCGATAATTGCGATGCAGGAATTGGTCGTACCCAAGTCGATACCAATGATTCTACCCATCTAAACATCTCCACTAAAAGTTTAATTTTGTTGTGGTCGTTAACCTGATATGCGGCTTTTAAAAAAAAAATCAAGTTTTATCACCCGTTAATTTCGCAGATGCCACAATGTTATGATTCAAGTCAGATGGGGTCATGCCTCTCTGCATCAAGGGGGAGTAGCAAAAAAAATCATACGTATACGTTAATACCCGTCGTGGCACGTATATTCTTCCGCTACCAATACCTATCGAATGTTGGTTACTTAACAAAGTTAAAATGATGTATTTTTTTTCATTCACTCGCTAGGCTTAATATTTAATTTTTCTGTTTATTCTATTTGTTTATTGTCTTTAAGAGACATAGTGTTATTTTCTAATTAAAATAAATCCTCAGGTTTTTTGATAATGATTAAAATCAATATACCATCCAATGACCTTATAATACATTACTTTTAATTTTAAAAATCATATACTTTTGCAAAGAAAGTTGTTTGATAGAGATACCTAAAATTAAATTATTAACTTCTATATGCTTGGTGTCTTTTGTTGCTGCGATGACTCATTGTCCTCCAACAAGATTTTATAAATAAACCATCCATTTTTCATGTAGAACACTATGCTAATTTTACTAAATAGCATTAATGATTTCTGTGATCTTTGTACATTTTTTCTAAAAAATTGAATAAACTTGTTTTATTATGCGATTTTAACCTATTATAGCCAATATAATATAATCTGTTTACCGCGCGTAAAATTATTGTTAGTTTACTTCAGAGTAGATAACTATTTTAATGTTAAACGCTATACGATTGTGTCAAATAAATATGAACTGATAATACGTCCCATCCGCTAGGGACGACCTGTTTAGGCGATGTAAATACTATTCAGTATTTCTAATAGCATTATTCTATTGTAATGTTTGTATACATCATCATCGCTCATTATAAACTCATACATGATATTTATCTAGAGTCTGACACCACCATGCAGGGCAGTGAACAATGAAATTGTTTTTATCTAGTAAGCAATATTATTTAACAATTAGATCACATCCATCATCTCGGTAACTTATCAATATTGCTTTCCATTTCGCAGTAGAGATCCAGCAACTTTAATTTTCCTCTTCCAAAAAACATCATTCTAATCATGCGTATTATGAGCATCGTTATCTAAACACTTTAATGATTTTTCGATGGGATTTGCTTAATTAAATTTGGCTAAAATTTCTGCATCAGTTAATCTGTAAAATGATAAATCGGCATAAATTATTGCATCCGGTGTACTATCTGTTTCTAAATGGAATTGCGCTATATTCGGTGTTTGTGTCGACCGCTCTTCACTGCCGAATTTTCCATTTACCTTCACAAAAAACTTTCAGGCTGTTGCCATAAATGACTCAAAAATAATCATTTTAGCACGTTTTAGTATTGTTATTTTGATGTTAATTATCTTGGCGCGCATGCTAAATAAGAAATAGTCCAGATAATTCCCCTGACACTTCTATTAGATTAAACTAAATTAGTTTTAGAATAGAAAAACCCTCTAAAACTTTAAGAATAAGCTACAATACCCGATTCATTATCAAACATGTTGTCATGTCACCATTCTGTATGGAGGTACCCTCTCTGAAAGAGCGTTCATTAGAAATTTACTTTCTTCATCTATACGAAATGACTAATTCTTATGGTTATACAGTTTGACCATTAAAAAACCACGCTGCTTTAGAGATTTTTGATGAGTAGACTAGTATCTAATTTTAAAATTTTGACTTAGCATGGAAAGTTGAGAATAAAAGGATAGTGATAATCTAATCTGACAATAACCCAATGAACAGACATCACAAGATTTATTATGAAATTAGCATAATACTTTACATGACAAACACATAGTCCGTTTATAGAATACTTCTATCTTCAATAAATCTTTTTATAAACAAAAATATACCTGACAGGTATAATTATATTAATTTATGTTATTTCAGTAAATATTTTATTTGTGAAACTATTTCTTTTCAAAAAAAGAAATGATGCATAATTAATCATTGGATCCTATTATGACTTTCTTCATTTTTATTAAAAATTCAAGTCGCTGTCAGAAATCTAAGTCATAATCAATATAATAAGTAGTTCCATTCCGATGAGAGATCTGGAAGGCGAAAAAATACCTTAATGGATGGGCGGCGCCTATAAGTGGAAACCATATTTCACTGTGTAACCTGTAAAAAATATCCAAAAATCATCATATTTAAAGAAGCTGTGCTTATCCTAGCTGTAACTCGCTGCAAGACTCTTCAAAGGAGATAATAAAACAATCATACGTAAATCAAATTATTTTTATTGAACCTGTCAATGCATTTCACTGTGGATAGGACTGAAGATTAATTTGCGCTAACATATCCTATTTTTCCTATTTTAGATTTTTCTGATAAATAATGTTTTCAGAATGATCGCATTTAAAATAATAGTTTTTGACCTCCAATCTCTAAAAAGAGAAGTTATATTCACTTTTAAGATACCCAGAATAGGTGCCAATACATACTCTTCTTCTCGGCATCGAGAAAGTGCTTAGGCGTAAAAAGCGCACATCTCTTCTGAAAAGTGCGCCGTCTAAAATGGATTAATAACAAATTAATCGTTATGATGTATGGCAAATACGCAAGAATTCCTGACGAGTATTTTTGCTTGATTTGAATAGTCCACCTAGTGACGTGGTGGTTGTGGTGCTAGTAGCATCTCGGATTCCACGTGCCTTGACACAATAATGCATAGCATCTATGGATATTGCCACATTATGGGTACCAAGAAGCGTTTGTAGCGCAAGCAAAATCTGCTGCGTTAGGCGTTCTTGTACTTGCATCCGCCGGGAAAAAAATTGAACAATACGGTTAATTTTTGACAATCCGATAAGACAGTCTTTTGGTATATAAGACACTGTCGCTTGACCGTCTATAATAACGAAATGATGTTCACATGTGCTGGTCACCGTAATATTTCGCACCGTGACCATTTCATTCATCCTCATCTTATTTTTGATAACCGTAATTTTTGGAAAATTGGCATAATCCAGACCAGCAAAAATTTCTTCCACGTACATTTTAGCAATTCTAGTCGATGTATCTGCCAGACTATCATCAGACACATCAAGGTTGAGTAACATCATAATTTTTGTCATATGCTCGGCAATAAGACGTTTACGTACTTCGTTATCCAGTACTTCGCCCTTCCGCGGTGTTTCCAGTCCACGGGCCTGTAAAGCCTCGCATACTAACGATGCTTCTTTTGTCAGCATTACCATATTCATTATTTCTCCAGCAGGCGATTTTCTTCTACGAGGCATTGCCGCAGAATGGATAACACTCTAGTGGAGTGCGCGGGGATAATCTAGTCAATGTGTTAGATGATAGATCAAGTGTAACAAGTTAATCATCCATGCAACTTTGTTAAATAAATCGAATTTCTATAATGGATTCCTTGATTTCCTAAAAATTTAATTTATTTAAAAAAAACCATATGCCAACGATAAATAGAAAGCATACTATAAACAACCATCTAGAAATGAATAGAGCGACACATACAATCTGTCTATGCCGCTTGATAACTTATCAAAATTATTGATGCGAAAAATTTATCAAATTAAATTAATCAGATTCTTACCGAAAAAAAGCATTAAAGTGTTAAATGACGATTATTGTCGTACACGTAACTCTGGTGATCCTTTGCTAAAGAAGAAAATAAATCCAAAAATTTTTATTGCGAAGTAGTACGCACTATTGCAGAGATTAATCAAAAAAGTAGTTATCATCAGCACTTAGTGGATGAAATCTCATCTTTCTATTCAACACGATTTTTAGCGGCTATCTGAATCCGGATAAATGTGATGTGCAAATCAGTCACTCGATGATCCTAAATCAATGTGCTTAAACGAATGACGCTGTAGGTATTTTAAATGACATTCACAGCGAAGCTCACAAACACCACTCTAGAACATATTTATAACCGTTTCTTTGATTTATTCAAAAAAAAGTCATACACCACTATAATTTATCGTTAATCATCTTATATCAAATATCCATTGCATCCCATTCCATTTTTTACTGAAAAAATAAAATTAATATTCGCATAATATATTTTCAATATAAACATACATATATAATTAAAATTTTTAATCACGCTCACAAATCAATATAGCTTCTTTGAGCTAAATGGTAATAAATATAAAAATAATTTGATTGGCCAATTTATCCTACCGAAAATTAATAAAACTAAAATTAAGCACATGCTTCATTTATTGATATTGGTGGAAAATTTACAAGATGTTAATCATTCCTTTCTATTTTTATGGAAAATTTAATGATATCATAAAAATATTGAAGCAAAACATTCTTCTTCAGGTTAAGTAATAATGATGGATAGTCATCTACCTTTCATTATTATCATATATTGGGCTAATTCTTAAGAACTAATAGTTTTACAAATAAGATCCTTGATATAAACACATAAATTTAAATTATTCCGACTCTATCTGTTCTGCATTAATATATTATTGATTTATATGGTTTTTGTTTATTTCCTCATTTCCAAAAAATAAGAAGTTGTGCGTTTCCTTACATAATATCTATTGTCTAAAAATAGACAAAGAAAGTGGTCTTTTTGTGATGCAAATTAAACATTTGTTATTTGCTTTACAGGAGATAATGAGTTCGTGGTAAAAACTTTTCTATTCGCAACTTATTTTGCATAACTTTTTATAATACATCAAAATATTTTTTAGAGTTAATTCCTATTACTTGTCACTTCTGTAATATATCTCTGCATCCAAGAATAATTTATTACCATATCAAAGATAATTTTATAAATCCCGATAAATATTTAATAGAAACATAAAACTAAACTGCTTATAAATACTAATTAAAACAGAGAAAACAATAAATTCCTGATAACGAATAATCATTATTCTAAATACCATTAATTTTACTAAAATTATGAGAAAAATAACATCAATATTTCATATCATAATACATTTGAAAATGCAAAATATACCTAATTAACAAATCAAAATTATAATCATAGTAGAAATAAATCTTCCGATATCATGTGCAAGTACATGATACGTATACATAACATCAGATACTGATATTCCATATTTTTAAAAACTGCAATTAGATGCTACATAGTCTCTATTTTAATAAAAAGTGGCTAATTTTTTATAAGTAAACAAAGTTAGTTTTTATTTCTACTTGCGTGTTATAATTCATCAAAACAGACCAAAGAATCACCTAGGAATTACAGAACCAATAGGATTGCTTCACACAAGGAGTCCATGTTATTTAGCGTCATCCCGGCCACGTTAATACGTCCAGAATTCACTACATATATCCCTGATTTATCACGCAGTTTTAACACCTGCTCTTGATTTAGTCCACTAAAGGAGAACATACCGTTTTGCCGGTTGATAAAGCTAAAATCCTGGCGGGCACCTTTAGCCAGAAGTGTATTGACGAACAGCTGGCGCATACGTTTAATCCGTTCGCGCATATCGCTTAATTCTTGCTCCCACATAGTTCGCAATTCCTTGTCAGAAAAAATGGTAGCAACAACAGCAGCGCCGTGTGCAGGTGGGTTTGAGTAATTAGCCCGAATTATAGCCTTCATCTGGCTAAAGGCGCGATCGGCAATCACACCGTCGCGGGCTATTAGTGTGCAGGCGCCGACACGTTCATTATATAAACCAAAATTTTTTGAATAAGAGTTGCATACTATAAGCTCTTGATTCATTTTACAAAAAATTCGCAAACCTACAGCATCTTCTTCTAAACTACAAGCAAACCCCTGATAAGAAAAATCGAACAGTGGTAACCAACCCTGACGAGCGGATATATTCGCTAGTTCCCACCATTGTTGTTCTGTAGGATCAATGCCAGTGGGATTGTGGCAACAACCGTGAAATAATACGACATCGCCGCTCCGAGCTTTGCTCAGGCTTGCCTTCATTGCCGAAAAATCGAGTGAATGCCTAATAGCGTCATAGTAGACGTAATTGCAAACCTCAAGTCTCGCAGCACTGAAAATATTTTTATGATTTGGCCAAGTTGGGGTGCTTACCCAAACACAACGGGCGGTGGTATTCTGCGCTAGAAAGTCCGCAGCAACACGGAGAGCACCAGTTCCACCAGGAGTTTGCGCACTGCGCGCTCTCGCGCAGGCAATAATAGCACTGTCAGCCCCGAGTAAAAGACGCTGCGTGCCTTCTGCAAAGGCTGCGATGCCGTCAATACTGAGATATTTTTTGCTAGTCTCATTTTCTAGAATACGTAATTCAGCTTTTTTTACACTGATCAATACCGGAGTTTTACCACTTTCATCCTTATAGACACCAATACCAAGATTAATTTTATTCGGACGCTTATCAAAGCAAAAAACATCCATAAGGCCTAGAATCGGGTCTGCCGGAGCGACCGAGATAGATTCAAACATAGGAAATATGTCCAACCGTTACAGAGTGAGAAATTGTTATCAGATTACAGTTATGAAAGCTCTTTGCCAACCGTTTGACGCACGTTTTTTAGCGAAGTTAAAAAACATATAATATAAACTCTAGCCTTTACTATCTTAATTTTTACATTGAGATTATTAAAGTAGAATAAAAATTCATAAACCAGATCTAAATCCATAGTATTTCTGCTAATAGTTACTTATTATTCGTCATCAATCTAATTGTTGATGTAGTCAAAAGATCTATTCTTGCATAAAATACACGATAAACGATTATAGTTTTTAACGATATTAGTGTATCACACAGTGAATCTAAATAATATGTTAAAAATAAATAGGAGGATGTTAAATTTAATGACATATTTCACATTAAAAATATGTTTCTGTTAATACTCTATATGAAATAGATTATGATATTAGTATTTTTTATCTTCAAAATCAGATATGAAATCAATCGCTCAATACTGATAGAAATTCAATGGCACTTATATTCTTGCTCGCTCAGAACGAAGTAAAATTTGTGTCAAAATAAATTATTGATATAAAAACTACACCAGCCAAGATATCGAAAACCAATTTAGATAAGCTCCCATCTGCACAAGGTGGACGGCAGCTGTCAAAATTTTAATCTACGTCATTAGAACATAAGAAAAGAAACGGACATATCCAAATATAGCTGGAATTTTTTGCATATAAAATTTTAAAAATTCTACGGTATACACAATAGTATAGATAAGATATTAATCTTGGTTAGTGTAAAAATAAGATACTTAATTGAGATTTTTCTAACTAATGAGATTTTAAAAAAAATCAGAAGCAACAAAGAGAAACTAGGGGCTTATCTAGCTAACAATAAACATCACTGTCTTTCATAAAATTTTTATCAGAGCGACCAAATACAAATAAACATTATTTAACCTTTCAGAAATATTTATCTCTTACTTGATAAACATAAAATTACCATTAAATATTCTTGATTTTATAATTTTTGTTTTTATAAAAATAGCGCTCAATTAAATTATGATTTCGATTTATTAATTATCTATAATTTTATATTTTTTAATACATGATTATGGAGAAATTGATATTCTCTACTATTCATTGTAATAAATTTAATAAATTCTATTATGATGATTATACGTTAATAGACATTCGATATTATAGTTTTAGTTTTATTTTGTTTATCCAGGAGTTCAATAAAAAGTGATAAAAACCATCATCGATATGAAATATATCGCCATGGATATAGAAATATCGTACTCATCACATATTAAGCAATACATTGATATTATTCGTATGCATTTAATAAATGCATCAAAAAAAATTAAAGATATTATAATATCTCATGATAAAGTAATTCTTTTCTATAAAATATCTCTGTATTATGCAGAAAGAGCTCTAACAAAATATCTTAGATTAATGCTTGAATAAGTAAACGTAATCCAATTTTTAAATTGAAACTTAATAAATTTATACATACTACAAATTATTAACATTTCAAGTAAATTCGGAATAATTTTCATATAACCAAAGACCTAACTAATTTATAAGATCCTGTTAAATACATGGATCATGTATAGTCAACAAAAATAAACAAAGAGAATCGAGAAATATAATTCATATATTAAAAATTATTTCAATAAAAATAACAAATACATTATAAGATCATTAGGTGATGCAATTGACCATATATAATTGTTAATAAATTTGAGTTACCACAAAATTAACTTGTAAACTTAGAATAATTTGAAGATTCTTAATCAGAATGAATTAAATTTAATTTATATATTAACATATTGAATCCATAATTATTTATTACTTTACAAAATAACAAATAATATATATATAATAGAAAACTATTCTGAATAACAATTTTTACCTAAAAGTGATTTCTTTTATAAAACCAGATTTTAAGTTTTTATATGCCCATTTCCACATATACTGTATCGAATTAGTTCCTGATATCTTATCACTTGGTAGTATATTGAATGGATATAAAAGAGCTGCAAATAGTACTAACACACAAAATATTCTTTCCCATCGTGGATATTTACTAGGTTTCAATATTGGCAAACGAAAACACCAACGGCATGGCCATAGTAGGGGAACTCCTGCTGGTGTTAACGCATCTGCAAAAATATGACTTATATAACCAACAATCATAGCATGTATCAGATCTACTGGAATTCTTACTTGTGAAAATAAGCCCGAAAAAAATAGGATGCTATATCCAGCAATGGCAAAAAAACTGTGAGTAACGCCTCTATGACCAAATACTTTAGCAATTGGCATTGAAAGCCATTTCAATCGCTTCCCTAAGAAAGATTGTGGATGATCTATATCTGGTAAAAGGCAGGTCAATATTCCGCCAATAATTATATGTCCCCAGTTCCCTTGAGCTAAGGCTGTTGATAATTCTAATTTTTTTGCAAAAATAACACTTGCCAAAGCAAAGATGAAATGCCCTTTAGCAGTCATAATAGCCACGCATGGTTATATGTTATATAATTAATTGTTTTGTCTACTTTATATTTAGCTAAAACCATCGTAAAAAAAATCAATAACTTATCCAATAAAAAGTTCTCCTTAATACTATAAGTTAATCATAAATATAAAGCATTAAATTAAGAAAAAATATAAATCTATTTGTATATAATTTACTTAAATTGGCTAGAAGCCAAAGATTAAGATTCATAATTTTCAATGTATTACAGCCAACAACCAGAAAATCACATAAACTTCTTTCGGAGCAGCCTGACTTAGATACAAATAAAGTATACGTTACCGAATACTACTGCAACTTGAAATAAAAATAATGTAATTACATTGTCTTGATGCACAATCCATTCAAAAAACTTTTATAAATATCGAAACTTCAAAATTCAGCAATCCTTTCTAAGTTATACAATTTTAACTTGTTTATGATTAACTCATGCCTACATATAAAACTAAAATACCAGTCATTATGTTATTACTTCCAGGCGCTTAATATTTAATATAAGAAGCAGCTAAAATATTAATAACTTGATAACAGTATCCTGCTTTATAAGGTAAAGCAAGCTAGCTAGATACTGATCCCAGGCTATCAGATCATAGATAACTATACTGTAATCAAGAAAGTTGAATAATCATGATGCAGATCATTTCTTTCAGAAAAAGATATTCTGAAAGAATCTAATATAAAAATATTTAGCAATAATTTTTGTAAACTTTCCCGGATTTATCACCAAGGAATAGTTTCATCATCATAAGTTCTGTTACCGCCTTACTCGGCAACATATTAGAACACCGTGCAACCATTTTTTCTTTTTTTGTAACCGTCTTATAAATTAAATACGCGTATATACTGAAATTAAAAATTGATTTATTAAAAATATATGTTCTTTTAAATATTAAAACCACTATATCAATGTTTAATGTTATCTAACTACGTTATAAAGTAGTAGATTTAGTTTATACTAAACTATCGTAATTCGCCAGTTGCGCGATCGGTTATACATTTATGCGAGTCAATATTGAAACTATTTTAAGTTCATTTTTCTATCGAGGTGCACTCCATAACATGGCCAATATACAAAAGTTATCATAGATATAATATAATAAGAAATGCAATGGAACTTTTGGAATACAAAAAACTGCACTTGTGTTGATATTCGCATAAATACTACTCTGTGATGCATTTAAACATCACACAAAAGTAAATTTCTAATAGAATGTATCACCTTACACGCTACAGTCTTTATTTTCTATAAAGAAGACAGAAAATCGTTCTCTCTATGGAGAAAAACCCGCAATATTATTAAGCAAAGTCAACGTGGTTTTTTACATGATTATTTCTGACGTATTTATAAGGTTTTATTGAATGCTGAAAATCGTATAATAAAAAATACATCTAACGAATAAAAAATCAAAAAATTAAAATTTAATTAAACATGTCAAATTTAGTATTTGTAAAATCATTAACTTTTCAAAATCAGGAATAATATATGATTGGATAACATGGATCGTATATAATTATTTATCAAAATCAACAAATACACATCACTACTATTATTGTTAAATAAATCGTAATTTTAGGTATTCGTCGAAGAAAATTATTTCAGTTACTCTAACATTATAGCTCCGTAGTAGGGATGAAATTTTAAATCACATGTTACTTGTTTTATTTTTCTTTACTAAAAATTAGTAGTCCATTCAATCATGAATGACTCAATGCATAGTTATTGTCGTGTATGTTAGAGTTTTATGCTGATATTAATGATATTTGCTTCGCTCGCTAGTTAACGAAGAATCTGAACAAAGCTTTGTAAAGAGCACTGAAAAAGCTACAAATTTTTATCTGATAAACTATCATAATTACCATCTCTTCAATAAAGAACAATAATTGTGCTATCAACATCTCCATAAGCAGGTTTTTCCGATTTATGCATACCCCCCATGGCCAACTTTCTCTCATGCGCTATATCGTCAGAGAATCCATATTACTTGATGGATATCTTATTAATGAGCCTAAGTTTAATTTTAAAAAAATCTTTACCATCGAGACATTATGTTTAGCATGATAAAATAATTTCACCTCCATAAATATCCAGCTCAATTTCTACCGATGATCTTTTCATAAACAAAAATAGCAGCAAAACTTTGTTATAATTACAAGTCTCATGACAAAGATAATGTTTTTCTTCTAGAAAATTTTTTGTTGGCTATAAATTCAACTGTTAAACCATACTATTATGTGGCTGTTTTTATAAGCGCATCAAAAAATATAGATTACTTCATTCGATCGCTGCTTACTGCTGCTAAATCTTCTTTTTCAACGCAATCAACAAGTTCTATATATGCCATCGGTGCGTTATCGCCTGTACGGAAGCCGCATTTAAGAATGCGAGTATAACCTCCGCTTCTGGTCGCAAAGCGTGGGGCAAGTTCATTAATTAATTTCGCCACGCACTCATTATCCCGAGTGCGAGCAAATACCAGACGACGACTTGCAACACTATCGATCTTAGCAAGTGTAATTAGCGGTTCAACAAAACGACGCAGCTCTTTTGCTTTCGGAAGGGTGGTTTTAATGATTTTATGACGAACCAAAGAGCTGACCATGTTACGAAACATAGCTTGGCGATGACTACTGTTACGATTCAGTCGACGACCACTTTTACGATGACGCATGACCTTATCCTTATCTCAGTAAAAGAATAACCTATGATCGAATTATGCATCAGTAACATTTCCTAGAGGCCAATTTTCCAGGCGCATGCCCAACGATAACCCACGGTTAGCTAAAACATCTTTAATCTCTGTAAGAGATTTTTTACCTAAGTTGGGGGTTTTCAGCAACTCAACTTCGGTACGCTGTACCAAATCACCAATATAGTGAATAGCTTCTGCCTTAAGGCAGTTAGCAGAGCGGACAGTTAATTCAAGATCGTCAACAGGACGCAGTAGAATTGGATCGAATGCTGGTTTTTCTTCTTTTAATTCCGGCTGACGTACATCACGCAAATCAATGAAAGGTTCTAGTTGTTCAGCTAGAATAGTTGCCGCTCGACGAATGGCTTCTTCAGGATCAATCGTGCCGTTGGTTTCCATTTCAATAACTAACTTGTCTAAATCTGTCCTCTGCTGAACACGCGCCGCCTCCACATTGTAAGCAATACGTTCTATCGGACTATAGCATGCGTCTACTAGAAGACGGCCGAGCAGGCGATCATGTTCTTCTTCTGAATGCATTCGAGTAGCAGCCGGAAGATAACCACGTCCACGCTGCACCTTAATGCGCATACTAATAGATACATTTTTATCAGTGATATGGCACAAAACATGCTGCGGATTGATAATTTCGACATTTCCATCATGGATGATATCAGCTGCGATCACAGGGCCAACCCCAGATTTATTCAAAATGAGCATAACATCATCTTTACCTTCAAGTCGCACCGCCAGCCCTTTCAAATTAAGCAGAACTTCTAAAATATCTTCCTGTATCCCTTCTTTCGTGCTGTACTCGTGTAATACCCCATCTATCTCAACTTCGATCACTGCGCAACCTGGCATGGATGAAAGCAGAATACGTCGCAATGCGTTACCCAGAGTATGGCCAAAGCCACGCTCTAATGGCTCAAGGATTACCTTGGCATGTGTCGCACTGATTTGCTCGATATCTACCAATCGCGGTTTTAAAAACTCTGTCACAGAACCCTGCATTGTATCCTCTCTTTGGTACTAAGCTTTACTTAGAGTAAAGCTCGACGATCAGGTGTTCATTAATATCTGCAGACAGATCGATCCGTTCTAGAATCCGTTTGAACATCCCTTCCATCTTAGCAGCATCAACTTCAAGCCAGGTCGGTTTTTCACGTTGATCAGCCAGTTCTAATGAGGCACGAATACGAGATTGTTTTTTCGCTTTTTCGCGAAGGCTGACAACGTCATTTAGATTTACCTGATAAGAAGCAATATTGACAACACGCCCGTTTACCATAATCGCCTTATGGCTGACCAATTGTCGTGATTCGGCGCGGGTAGCACCAAAACCCATACGATAAACAACATTGTCTAGACGGCATTCCAATAACTGCAGCAAATTTGCACCAGTATTGCCTTTTAGACGTGCCGCTTCTTTATAGTAGTTGCGGAATTGACGCTCCAACACACCGTAGATACGCCGAACTTTTTGTTTTTCACGCAACTGTACGCCATAATCAGACAGGCGCGGTTTTCGCGTACCATGCTGACCCGGCGGTTGCTCAATTTTGCACTTGGAGTCGATCGCAAGAACGCCAGATTTCAGGAATAAATCTGTGCCCTCACGACGGCTAAGCTTGAGCTTAGGACCCAAATATCTTGCCATTTCTTTCTCCACAGCTAACCTAAAAAATAGCGTTATACGCGGCGTTTTTTAGGTGGACGACAACCGTTATGGGGAATCGGAGTAACATCAGTAATATTTGTAATACGAAACCCAGCCGCGTTTAATGCGCGAACAGTGGACTCACGGCCTGGACCTGGTCCTTTAACCACAACTTCCAGATTCTTAATGCCGTATTCTTTCACTGCTTCAGCACAGTGTTCTGCTGCAACCTGTGCTGCAAAAGGAGTAGACTTACGAGAACCACGAAAACCGGAACCACCGGCGGTCGCCCAACCCAACGTGTTACCCTGACGATCGGTAATGGTCACAATGGTATTGTTGAAAGATGCATGGATATGAGCCACACCATCTAAAACTTGTTTTTTAACACGCTTACGTGCACGAATAGGTGTCTTAGCCATTATTTAATAACCCCGATTATTTCCTGATCAGTTTACGCGGACCCTTACGAGTCCGCGCATTGGTCTTGGTCCGCTGACCACGGACCGGAAGACCACGACGATGACGCAAACCACGATATGTACCTAGGTCCATAAGACGCTTGATACTCAGGGTTACTTCACGGCGCAGATCACCTTCGATAACAAACTTGGCAACTGCGTCACGCAGTGTGTCAAGCTGCTCTTCAGAGAGCTCTCTGATCTTAACATATTCAGCAATACCCGTAATTTTGCAGATGTGCTGAGAGCGGGTTTTGCCGATACCGTAAATTGATGTTAACGCAATAACGGTATGCTTGTGATCAGGAATGTTAATGCCTGCTATACGGGCCACTATGCACTCCTAGAAATTTCAACAGCGACATACAAATATTAGCTGGCTAATCTAACCACTTCAACCCAATTTTGCAAGAAAAAATGCCTGAAAGATTAACCTTGTCGTTGTTTATGTTTAGGTTCAGTGTTGCAAATTACACGCACAACACCTTTTCGCGTCACTATTTTACAGTGACGACATAATTTTTTAACAGAAGCACGAACTTTCATTTTTATTACTCTCCGTAACTTCTCAAAATTCCATTATTAGTATTAAATTAGCGATTATAACCTTTAAGATTTGCTTTTTTCAATGCGGATTCGTATTGACTTGACATCATCAGAGTCTGCACTTGAGCCATAAAATCCATGATAACCACTACGACAATCAATAAAGATGTGCCTCCGAAATAGAACGGAACTTTCATTGCCTCACGCATAAACTCAGGAATTAGACAAATAAACGTAATATACATGGCGCCCAGCATGGTTAACCGAGTCATTACCTTATCAATATACCTTGCTGTTTGCTCTCCTGGACGAATACCTGGTACAAATGCCCCGGATTTTTTTAAATTCTCTGCTGTTTCTCGCGGGTTAAAAATCAATGCCGTATAAAAAAAACAGAAAAATATAATTGCACTTGCATATAATAACACATAAAGCGGTTGACCGGTTTGCAAATAGATCGAAATCGTAGCCAGCCAATTCCACCCGGTTCCGCCTCCAAACCAGGATACAAGCGTGGCCGGAAATAAAATGATACTCGTGGCAAAAATAGCCGGTATAACGCCGGCTATGTTTACTTTTAGCGGCAAATGTGTGCTCTGAGCTGCATAAACGCGGCGTCCTTGATGACGTTGAGCGTAGTTAACTACGATACGTCGTTGACCACGTTCAACGAACACCACAAAAAACGTTACCGCAAATACAAGAAATATTATTAATATCAACAGCAGGAAGTGCAAATCGCCTTGCCGAGCTTGCTCTATGGTGTTACCGATAGCAGGCGGTAAGCCCGATAAGATCCCAGTAAAAATAATAATTGAGATACCATTACCAATACCTCGTTCAGTGATTTTTTCACCCAGCCACATCAAGAACATTGTCCCACAAGCCAGGCTGATCACCGCAGTAAAATAAAATACAAAGCCTGGATTGATCACTAGTCCTTCTATTGCAGGCATATTCGGTATCCCAGTCGCAATACCTATTGACTGAAAGATTGCTAATATCAATGTACCATAGCGAGTATATTGACTAATTTTACGTCTGCCAACCTCACCTTCTTTTTTGATTTCCGACAGTACTGGATGGATTACCGTAAGCAGCTGAACGATAATAGAGGCTGAAATATACGGCATGATCCCCAACGCAAAAATAGAAGCACGGCTGAGCGCGCCGCCAGAAAACATATTAAACATTTCAATGATTGTGCCACGCTGTTGTTCAATCAATTTCGCAAGTACGGTAGAATCAATACCAGGAATCGGAATAAAAGAGCCTATGCGGAAAATAATCAGCGCCTTGATAACAAAAAAAAATCTACGTTTCAGTTCATCCATGCCACCTTTGGCATTAAAAAAATTGAATCCCGATCCTGATTTTTTAAACATTTTGCTACTTATTCCTCAATTTTACCGCCGGCTGCTTCGATTGCGGCACGCGCGCCTTTACTTACACGCAAACCACGCACAGTAACCGCACGATTAACTTCGCCAAATAATATTATTTTGGCGAAGTTAATCGAAATGCCAACAATATTTTCGGCTTTCAACGCGTTTAAATCCACAATCTCACTTTCTATGCGTACCAAATCAGACAGGCGAACTTCCTCAGTTACCATGGATTTACGCGATATAAATCCAAATTTTGGTAAACGACGGTATATAGGCGTTTGGCCGCCTTCAAACCCACGGCGTACGCTACCGCCAGAACGAGACTTTTGACCTTTATGACCTCGACCGCCAGTTTTCCCCAGCCCAGAACCAATACCACGGCCTAGACGCTTAGAGGCGTGCTTAGAACCCTGAGCTGGAGACAAGGTGTTTAAGCGCATCTTTTATTCCTCAACTTTTACCATATAGGAAACTATATTAACCATACCGCGTATAGCAGGCGTATCTTCACGCTCTACAACATGTCGGATACGCCTTAAACCTAACCCAAGTAACGTTGCTTTGTGTTTCGGTAGACGACCGATAGAACTGCGAATCTGAGTAATTTTAATAGTCGGTGCCATATCCAGTGTACCCCAAAATTTGCGCAACGGACTTACCACGCTTAGCGGCAACCATTTCAGGAGCCTTCATATTGCCAAGAGCGTTAAAAGTTGCACGAACCACATTAATCGGGTTGGTAGAACCATAGGTTTTTGCTAATACGTTGTGAACTCCAGTAACTTCCAGGACAGCGCGCATAGCGCCGCCGGCGATAATACCAGTTCCTTCAGAAGCTGGCTGCATAAACACGCGAGAACCCGTATGTGCACCCTTAATAGGGTGTTGAAGAGTTCCGTTATTCAACGCAATATTAATCATGCTGCGGCGAGCCTTTTCCATCGCTTTCTGAATTGCCGCCGGGACTTCACGTGCTTTACCATACCCGAAACCAACTCGTCCATTACCATCACCGACCACTGTTAATGCAGTAAAACTAAAAATACGCCCGCCTTTTACGGTTTTAGATACTCGGTTTACCGAGATTAACTTTTCCTGCAGTTCGCCAGCTTGTTTTTCGATGTGTGCCATCTCCTTACACCTCTAAATTTATACCTTAGAACTTAAGGCCAGCTTCTCGGGCAGCATTTGCGAGTGCCTGCACTCGACCATGATATTTAAACCCGGAACGGTCAAAAGAGACATTTTGAATACCTTTTCCCAGCGCGCGCTCAGCGATAGTTTTACCTACTACTGCAGCAGCATCTTTATTACCAGTACTCTTCAAGTGCCCCATAATGGTTTTTTCTACCGTAGCAGCGGCTACGAGAACTTCAGAACCGTTTGGTGTGATAACCTGTGCATAAATATGACGCGGGGTACGATGTATAACAAGTCGAATTGCTTCCAAATTTTGAAGCTTGCGACGTGCACGAGTTGCACGTCTGATACGAGCTGCTTTCTTATCCATGGTGTTATTCCATTACTTCTTCTTAGCTTCTTTGGTAAGTATGATTTCATCGGCGTAACGAACACCTTTTCCTTTATAAGGCTCAGGACGACGATAAGCACGCAGATCTGCTGCAACCTGACCAATAATTTGCTTATCAGCACCTTTCAGAATAATTTCAGTTTGGCTTGGGCATTCAGCGGTGATACCCGCTGGCAACTGATGATCTATATGATGAGAAAACCCTAGGAATAAGTTCAGCATATTACCTTTTACTACAGCACGATAACCTACGCCGACCAGCTGTAACTTTTTAGTAAAGCCATTGGTTACCCCAATTACCATGCTGTTCAAAATTGCACGCATAGTACCTGCAAGTGCCCAACCATTGGCATAACCCGCGCGCGGAGAAAAAGTTAGCTTGTTATCAACATACCGAACATCAGTAGCTTCGTGGATGGTACGAGTTAGCTCGCCATTCTTACCCTTAATTGAAATATCCTGACCATTAAGTCTTACCTCTACGTTATCAGGAATTACAATAGCTTCTTTAGCAACACGAGACATTCTTTTCTCCAATCACGCTACGTAGCATATAATCTCGCCGCCAAGACCAACCTGGCGAGCCGCACGATCAGTCATGACACCTTTAGAGGTAGAAACAACCGCAATACCCATTCCTGACATAACTTTCGGCAACGCATTTTTTTTCTTGTAAATCCTCAATCCTGGACGACTGATACGCTGAATATTTTCTACCACAGGCTTATTCTGAAAATACTTGAGTAACAATTTAAGCGTAGACTTTGTATCGATTCCAATTTTGTAATCTTCAATGAAGCCTTCTTCTTTTAGTAAAATAGCAATTGCCACTTTAAGATTAGAAGAAGGCATAGAAACCACAGTTTTATTCGCATTTTGACCGTTACGAATACGTGTTAGCATGTCCGAAATCGGATCTTGCATACTCATCTTTCTTTACTCCCGTGATTCAATTGGTAATAATTTACCAGCTAGCCTTTCTCAAACCTGGGATTTCACCACGCATAGCAGCTTCACGGACCATTATTCGGCTTAACCCGAATTTCCGCAAGAAAGCGTGCGGCCGACCAGTTTGGCGGCAACGATTACGCTGGCGAGATGGGCTAGAGTCACGCGGCAGCATCTGCAGCTTAAGAACTGCTTCCCAAGACTCGGCATCGGAAGCCTTTACATTATAAATGATGGTTTTAAGTGCTGCACGTTTTACGAAAAACTTATCAGCTAATTTCACGCGCTTTACTTCGCGTGCTTTCATGGATTGTTTAGCCATCAGAAACTCTACCCTACTTACGGAATGGAAAATTAAAGGCTGATAACAGCGCACGACCTTCATCATCAGATTGCGCAGTGGTGGTGATTGTAATGTCTAAACCTCGAATACGATCGAGTTTATCATAATCGATCTCCGGGAAAATAATCTGTTCACGCACGCCTATACTGTAGTTTCCATGGCCATCGAATGATTTGGAAGAAAATCCGCGAAAATCACGTATACGCGGTATGGCAATGGAAATCAGTCGCTCAAAAAACTCCCACATGCGCCTACCCCTAAGGGTTACTTTACAACCGATTGGATAGCCCTGACGGATTTTAAAGCCAGCAACAGATTTACGTGCTTTGGTAATAAAAGGTTTTTGTCCTGAAATCGCAGTCAAATCAGCTACAGCATTATCGAGCAACTTTTTATCGACAATTGCTTCACCAACACCCATATTCAGGGTAACCTTCTCGATCCGAGGGACTTGCATGACGGAATGATATCCGAACTGTTTCATCAGTTGATAGACTACTCCGTCTTTGTAGTAATCATGCAGTTTCGCCATGGAACCCCACTCCAAATTACTTAATGATTTCGCCGTTAGATTTGAAAACACGCACTTTTTTGCCATCTGTAATCTTAAACCCAACCCGATCCCCTTTGCTGGTGGCCATATTAAAAATTGCAAGGTTAGAAAGATCGATTGCCGCCTCTTTCTTAATTATGCCCCCAGGTTGGTTCATGGTTGGGACTGGTTTTTGATGTTTCTTAACCAGATTGATACCTTCAACGATAGCCTTACCGCTAGACAGAACACTTCTCACCTTACCACGCTTACCTTTATCTTTGCCGGTCAGCACGATAACGTCGTCATCACGACGGATTTTCACTGCCATGAGTTGCTCTCCTCACAACACCTCGGGTGCTAAAGAAATTACCTTCATAAATTTTTCGGTACGCAGTTCACGAGTTACTGGCCCAAAAATACGTGTCCCAATAGGTTGCTCGCTGTTATTGTTTAATAAAACACAAGCATTACCATCAAAGCGAATGACAGAACCATCAGGGCGACGTACGCCCTTCTTGGTGCGTACCACTACAGCTTTCAGGACATCACCTTTTCTTACTTTTCCACGAGGTATCGCTTCCTTGATAGTAACTTTAATAATATCGCCAACACCTGCGTAATGGCGATGTGATCCGCCTAGAACCTTGATACACATTACATGACGCGCACCGGAGTTATCAGCCACGGTCAACATAGTCTGTTCTTGGATCATGTTAGTGCTCCGATAATATCAACTACTACTTATAAGCCTACTGACCTGAATCAGCCGTATAAAATCTAAAATAATACATAGTTTAAAATTATAACACTGTTTTTAGTATGAAAGTAGAAAAATAAACGGCTCCTGCTTTGAGCCGTTTATTGTTATATATAGCGTGTATCGTTTTATGATATCCCTTTCTCTACAACACGAATCAGTATCCAAGACTTGGATTTCGAAATCGGACGGCATTCACTAATTTCAACCATATCACCTGCGTTACTATCATTATTCTCGTCATGCACGTGGAGTTTAGTGGTACGTTTAATAAACTTACCGTAAATCGGGTGTTTTACGAGACGTTCAATAGCCACAACAATAGATTTTTCCATTTTATCGCTAATTACACGACCTTGCAAAGTACGAATTCTTTCACCCATTAGGCACACCCGCCTTTCTCTCTCAATAATGTCTTCACGCGCGCAACATTACGACGCGACTGCTTTAAAAGTCGGCTTTTTTGCAAGTGATCTTTAGCTGCAACCTGTACACGTAGCTTGAATTGTTCGCGCCATAGATTCAGCAATTCGCTGTTTAGTTCTTCAGCGCTTTTTTCACGCAAATCATTTGTTTTCATTACATCACCGTTTTAGTTACAAACGTGGTTTTAATCGGCAGCTTTGCTGCTGCCAGCTTGCATGCTTCACGGGCTAGCTCTTCCGAAACGCCATCCATCTCATACAAAACTTTACCCGGCTGAATCAAGGCAACCCAATATTCAACGTTACCTTTACCTTTACCCATACGGACTTCAAACGGTTTTTCAGTGATCGGTTTATCCGGGAAAATCCGGATCCAAATTTTACCTTGACGCTTAATTGCACGCGTCATAGCACGACGCGCTGCCTCGATTTGACGAGAACTTAAACGACCACGTTCAACAGCCTTTAGACCGAAAATACCGAAGCTAATATCCCTTCCAGCTGCCAGGCCTCGATTACGGCCTTTATGCATCTTACGGAATTTTGTACGCTTTGGTTGCAACATCAGCGATTCTCCCTACTTACGGCCTTTACGCTGCTGCTTTTTAGGTTGAGCCGCCGAATGCGGCTGTTCAACAGCAGCCATACCACCTAAGATCTCACCTTTGAAGATCCATACTTTGACGCCGATAACACCATAAGTGGTGTAGGCTTCCGAGGTGTTATAGTCAATATCAGCACGCAAGGTATGCAACGGAACACGACCTTCTCTATACCATTCAGTTCGCGCAATTTCAGCACCCCCTAAACGACCGCTGACTTCAACCTTGATCCCCTTAGCGCCAAGACGCATAGCATTCTGCACGGCACGCTTCATTGCACGCCGGAACATAACACGACGTTCTAACTGCGAAGAAATACTCTCGGCAACCAGTATGGCCTCCAGTTCTGGCTTACGAACTTCCGCAATATTTATTTGTGACGGAACACCTGTAATACCTGCTATCACCTTTCGCAGTTTTTCGACATCTTCTCCTTTTTTTCCAATCACAATGCCTGGACGAGCAGTGTGAATGGTTACACGAATGCTTTTAGCAGGACGTTCGATCACCACACGAGAAACCGCAGCCTTTGATAGTTCTTTGTTCAAAAATTGTCGAACTTTAAAATCGCTATTCAGGTTATCGGCGAATTCTTTAGTATCCGCATACCAGGTAGAAGTCCAGGCTTTAACAATACCGAGGCGGATACCATTCGGATGTACTTTCTGACCCATTGCTAATCCTCCAGAATCTCAGCGATCGGACACAACCACAGTAATATGGCTGGTTCGCTTTAAAATACGATCTGCACGACCCTTGGCACGTGGCATCATGCGCTTCATGCTCGGACCTGTGTTGACAAAAATCTGCGCTATTTTCAGATCATCGATATCAGAACCATCATTATGTTCAGCATTAGCAATGGCTGATTCCAGTACTTTCTTCACCAAACCAGCAGCTTTCTTATTAGTATAAGTCAGAACTTCCAGTGCTTTATATACTTTTTTACCGCGAATCAAAGCAGCCACTAGTCGAATCTTTTGAGCAGAAGAACGAGCGTTTCGATGTTGAGCAATAGTTTCCATCTCTTCCTCCTACCTTAGCGTTTCTTAGCCTTTTTATCGGCTGCATAGCCACGATAAGTACGTGTCGGCGCAAATTCACCCAGTTTGTGTCCGACCATTTCATCGACGATAAAAACGGGTATATGCTGACGGCCATTATGAACTGCGATAGTCAACCCAATCATTGTTGGAAAGATTGTTGAACGGCGGGACCAAGTGCGAATGGGCTTTTTATCACCGCTTTCCACCGCTTTCTCTACCTTCTTCAGCAAGTGCAGGTCAATAGCTGGACCTTTCTTGAGAGAACGTGGCATGGTTAATCCTCTAATATTATTTTTATTTGCTACGGCGACGTATGATAAACTTATCAGTACGCTTATTGTTACGAGTTTTCTTCCCTTTTGTCTGCAAGCCCCACGGGGATACAGGGTGCTTACCAAAATTACGACCCTCACCACCCCCGTGCGGGTGATCGACCGGGTTCATAGCTGTACCACGAACAGTAGGACGGATACCACGCCATCGACTGGCCCCCGCTTTACCCAACACACGAAGCATATGTTCAGAATTTCCCACTTCCCCAAGAGTAGCGCGGCACCCGGACTGAATTTTGCGAATTTCACCAGAACGTAACCGCAAAGTCACATAAGCGTTATCACGCGCAATAATCTGCACAGAAGTACCGGCAGAGCGCGCCAATTGACCACCTTTACCCGATTTCATCTCTACATTATGCACAATAGAACCGACAGGAATATTGCACATTGGTAATGCATTGCCGATTTTAATTTCTGCATAGCTGCCAGATTGAATCTGATCACCCGCCTTCAAGCCTTTCGGTGCCAGGATGTAACAACGTTCACCATCTTTATACAATACCAGTGCAATGTTGGCAGAACGGTTTGGATCATACTCCAGATATTCTACGACTGCAGGGATACCGTCTTTATTTCTTTTAAAATCAATCAGACGGTACTGCCGCTTGTGACCGCCGCCAATATGGCGCGTAGTAATACGTCCCTTATTGTTACGGCCGCCAGATTTGCCGAGACTTTCCAGCAACGGAGCATAAGCTTTCCCTTTGTGCAGATCAGGGTTAACCACTTTAACAACGTGGCGACGACCCGGAGATGTCGGTTTACATTTAACAATTGTCATTGTTCTTTCTCCTCCGACTTACTCTACGCCCTCGATGAAGTTCAAATTTTGGCCTGCTGCCAAAGTAACGTAAGCTTTTTTCCAGTCGCTACGACGACCAATACGCTGCCCATGACGTTTCCTTTTCCCTTTGACGATCAGGGTACGTACGTCATTAACTTTGACTGCAAGCAGCTTACATACAGCAGATTTAATTTCTGTTTTAGTTGCATCTTTAACTACTTTGAGAACTATGGTGTTATGTTTTTCCATAGCAGTAGATGCTTTTTCAGAAGCATGCGGCGCGCGCAGTACTTTCAACAGTCGTTCTTCACGAATCATGCAGCATCTCCTCAATTTTCTTTACAGCATCAGCCGTTATAATAACTTTATTAAAAGCGATCAGACTAACTGGATCTATACCTTTAGCTTCGATTACCTCTACTTTGTAGAGGTTACGCGAGGCCAGGAACAGATTTTTATCTAGTCTTTCAGTAATAATAAGCACATCTTCTAATGTCATCTCTTTCAGCTTCTCTACCAGAAGCTTTGTTTTTGGAGCATTGACAGAAAAACATTCAACAATGATTAACCGATCCTGACGTAACAACTCGGACAGGATGCTTTTCAGCGCCCCTCGATACATCTTTTTATTTACTTTCTGTGTGTGATTTTGAGGCTTTGCGGCAAATGTTACGCCACCAGAACGCCAAATCGGACTTTTAACGCTACCAGCACGTGCACGACCGGTCCCTTTTTGACGCCAGGGTTTTTTTCCAGAACCAGTAACTTCAGAACGAGTTTTTTGACCACGAGTACCCTGTCGAGCTCCTGCTGCATAAGCTACAACAACCTGGTGAACCAGCGCTGCATTAAAGTCGCGCCTGAAGGTAGTTTCGGAAACAGTCAGCGCGCTTTGCGCGTCTTTCAATACCAATTCCATTCCTATATCCTCGACGTTACGCTTTGACAGCTGGTTTAACAATCAGATCTCCGTTAGTTGCTCCCGGGACTGCGCCTTTTACCAGCAGCAAGTTGCGTTCTACGTCAACGCGAATCACGTCTAAACTCTGGACGGTTACACGCTCGTTACCTAACTGTCCTGGCATTTTCTTGCCCTTGAATACTTTACCTGGAGTTTGGTTCTGACCGATAGAACCCGGAACGCGGTGGGATAAGGAGTTACCGTGGGTAGCATCTTGAGTACGGAAGTTCCAACGTTTTACGGTACCGGCAAATCCTTTTCCTTTAGATGTACCTGTAACATCAATTTTTTTTACGTCAGAAAACAATTTTACGGTGAGGCTCTGACCAACCGTGACTCCTTCGCAATTTTTCAGGCGAAATTCCCAAAGACCACGGCCAGCCGAAACATTAGCTTTTGCAAAATGACCTGCTTCCGGTTTAATTACGCGGTTGGCCTTTTTCGTACCTACGGTAACCTGGATTGCGTGATATCCATCACTTTCCAAATTTTTAACCTGGGTCACGCGGTTTTCTTCAATTTCAATAACGGTAACGGGAATAGAAACACCATCTTCGGTGAAGATGCGAGTCATGCCCACTTTACGTCCGATTAAACCTTTCATTGTTTTAACCTCTTAATCCTTTAATAACTTGATTAATCTAGGCTAATCTGCACGTCTACACCAGCAGCCAGATCCAGACGCATTAACGCATCAACGGTTTTTTCGGTTGGCTCAACGATGTCAACCAACCGCTTGTGAGTGCGTATTTCATACTGATCGCGCGCATCTTTGTTGACGTGCGGAGAAATCAGAATAGTAAATCGCTCCTTGCGGGTCGGCAGTGGTATCGGGCCTCGTACCTGAGCACCGGTACGTTTGGCAGTATCGACGATTTCTGCAGTTGATTGATCAATCAGACGATGATCAAATGCTTTTAAGCAGATACGGATTCTTTGGTTCTGCATGAGACCAGAGCTCCAATTATTTATAAACGCAAAAAACTACTTCTCTCATCTATTTCAATGTCATAATGAGGAAGTGTAATCGTTCAATGTTATCCCCCTATTGGGGATGTTGTGTTAGCAGGTTTATCGGCCTGCGGTAGTCGCGACTGGACCATAATACAAGCTAACTTTTCATGGTGCGACTCTAGCACGTACATTCTACGCAAATTTATACAAGAAACAAGTACCAGCGATAAAAAAGACGGAAATATTCCGTGTTAAAATCATTCTATTCTGAGTGTGCGCGATAAAAATAGATTTAGCGAAAAGCATCATCCTCTAAGAAAATGCTGTGCAGTGCAGTAGCATTGTTACCGGGGGGGTCATCAGTGGGACGCTTAGTTATTTTATTATATCGACTGGGATTATTTAGTAGTGAAGAGAATGTTTCCAGAATATGACTCTCTCACTGCCAGTTTATCTCTCATAGCAGTGAAAAACATTCTATAAAGTATTTCTGATATATAATGTTATATGCTTCTTTAATCCATTAGTTTGAATTTTCAAGTATCCAATTCCAAGATAAATAGATGTATATTAAAACTCTATAGGCAATTTTATACACGCTAATTCTGCCGTTTTACAACTAAAAATTTCTATCTCGTTTCCTCCAAATTACTTTATGTCCTTGTGGATTTTATATTCTCATAGAGATAATACTCAAAGGCAGAGAAAATCCTAACAATACAAATAAGAAACTAGATCATGATAAAAACAACTCCTATCTGTTAGCAATAGTCATAAGAGATATAGGTAAATCCAAGGGGTACTTAAAATCCCTCTCCCGTTTTCTTAATCTACCCCAAAGGTATCATTTTTTCGACTACTATTTTCAGCCATTAATATCTAAATATTTTAAAAACTGTTAAAAACATTTTTACTATATTTTCGCTATCACGAAGATCAAGCAGGACATATATAATACTCTTTTTATATAGTAATGAATTCCTATTGGTACAATAAATACCCCACAAGTATTAAGATTCAGTCTGAATATTGTTCTGATAAACTTAAAAATTACGCCAAAGCAGGTTCGCATGACAACATCATGCCAGTTTCTGAAGTTCTTATATCTAAGAAGAAAATAAATAATGATTTTATGTACAATACAAAGGCAACTTCTGCTGACTCTTATAACGCTTTATGATCGCATAAAATCAAACGATCTTTAACTCATGGTCTTGGACAAAGAAATATAAACAATTTCAGAGAAATCATTAATATAATTAAATAAACATCTATATTATATGTTGATTAAATGATTTTCTGAATTCAACACATTCTATAAAAACATACATTATGTTGTATATTGTTCTAATATAAATTTGTTGTGAAGTGTTGAGAAGCACTATGGCACCTGTGTATTTCTTAGTTTGAAACCATGGATCTGCGCGTGAATTTTAGATGATTTATATCATATAAAAATAGCAGACCAGTAATACTACTTATATCCTACATATAAGATTATTTTTCATCTATGAACATCCAATTTTAAAATAACTCAGAATAGCGTTAAAAATACTGTTTAGTATTCGAACAGTATTCCATAGAATTTAGAACCATTCATTTCTAGATGAATGATAATTTTCTCCATCTTTGATCTAAATCATTAATAAAACTAAGGTAAATATATCAATTTTTATTAATATATTCTAATAAATATAGAAGAACATACATTACATTGATTAAGAAATTAGTATCATGATAGAAAATAAATTATGGCAAAATAGAATCGCATAAGTTGCATTTTACATATTAACATCTAAACTACTTTCTAATAAAACCATCTGTTTTTCAAAATCAGAAGCAATAGATTAAAAATTATTGATTGATATAAAATTATTAATTCAGCTGAATTCTTATGATCACTTTCAGTTAATCATAGATGTCCTTGAAAATATTTATACGAGTCTTAATCTCTGTGAGAGGTAATGATTTTGAAACAACTTTTCAATTCAACAATTGAGAATTATTATACTGATAGGTATAAAGATCTACAAATGCATTATTGAATAAATTAACTATTTTAAAAAATTGATATTTTTATTTGTAATGGTTTTTTATTAAAATAACCATTTCATTTTTTATTTTACTATAATTTCTTCGAAATTAATAATTTTCAAATCAAGTTAAATTCACAAAAATAAGAAACTATTTTTTCAAAAAACATAAATAGCACATCATTACATTCATGGTCACTAATATTTCGCTTAATTTCTTTTGTTATATTTAAAATATAAATCAATAATATTATATTATATCTCCTAATAAATATTATCAGCAATATAGATTTCAATATGAAAAATACTTATATATGTTTAATCTTCACTAAAATTATTTTTTTTGATATTTTCATCACAAAAACATACTGAAAAATCAATCACAGTTATCCATTTAGACATAGGCTCTCTACATAGCTTTTGCATTTGATTATGAATTAGTATATACATAAGATTTACTATTTCATCGGGTTAAAGTTGCCTATGCAGCATCACAAAACAGGAAAAAATCTTGTTGTCGACTTCTTCCCATTCAGGTCGAATTTTACAACAATTAGTATTTCCCTTTCCTTATTTCAAAAGGACGATATACAAAAATCTGCTTGCAAATTTTCAAGAACAGCCTGATCTTTAAGTAACCGACCAGTATAAAAGCAATCTTTACGCCATAAAAAAATAAAATATCAGCTTTCTTCATAGCGCCACTGATATCCCCTACAATAACCGGACAAAATATTTTCTAACGAAAGAGTACCGCCTACTAGCGGCGCACAGCGATAGCTTCAATCTCGATTTTTACGTCTTTTGGCAAACGGACGACTTCTACGCATGAACGGGCTGGAAAATGTGCGTTATGTTTGATAAAAAAAGCTTCATAAGTGTCGTTAATTACTGAAAAATCATTAAGATCTTTGATAAACACTGTTGTTTTTACAATATCTGCTACCTTCAAACCTGCAGCCTCGATAATAGATTTAACATTTTCCAGCGATTGACGCGTCTGATCGGCAATTTTTTCCGCTATTAACCCGCTTTTCGGGCATAATGAAATCTGGCCAGAAGTAAATATTAAATTCCCTAGATCTACTGCTTGCACATAAGGCCCTATGGCTACTGGCGCATTTTTCGTGTTGATAATACGCGACATTATTACTCCTTGTAATTAAACGATAACAAAATAATTAGTCTATACCATTATAGAAATTCAATCGGTTATTTCAAAAATCAAACCCTTTGAATCACAGCTTGGTGTTCAAATTCCTTCTCACAATATTTGCATTCTAAATATGCTTGTTGGTTTCGGACATGCATGCCAAAAACGGACGCTACCGGTTCACTATGGCTAATACAATTACTATTTGGACAGATTAGCACACCTTCTATACGCATCGGTAGCGTCAACGTCTGTTTACACACCACATCATAATTATTGATACGGTTAACCGTGGCGTGTGGCGCATAAATAGTCAGCTGGTTAGCTTGTTCTTCTGTCAAAAAAACATTCTCCAGCTTAATAAGATCCTTTTTCCCTTGTTGGTTAGATGGCAAATTTAGACCGATGGTAATTCGTTCATCGGTGTCGGTCAGTTTGAATAAACTAAGCAATTTCATCCCAACCTGCGCAGGGATATGATCGATAACCGTACCACGGCAAATGGCCTCCACCTGTAATTTATTATCTTGTGTCATAAATAATCCTCCATTATCCAACTGCTATTGAACAGGTAGTTCACTTTATATGCAGAAACCGTTTGTTATGATCTCCGGTCAGCAGTTAAAGAACGAGACCACCAAGACACAATAGGAAGAAACCTGACGGAAACAGTGAGGAGCTACAGCTCTTTTAATCTAAATCTTTCCTCTCTTTGCAAACCATTTTATTTATAACGAGGTTATATCATATCAAAAACGCGATATAGGCCCGCTACTGCTCTTGAAACAAGCAACAAGACTTCCGCCACGATGTTAAAAACACTTGGATGTTATTATCCCTGCTTTCTATTGAAAATTATTCATTATCACTCTAAACACTTTGCCTTTGTAGAGTTAAAATACCTGCACTGTGCGCGAAAATATCACGAGTTCGTTTAATCCGAATTCTGCCCTAGTACCGCAGCTAAAAGCGCCTGGCGTGCAAAAATCCCATTTCCAGCCTGCTGAAAATAATATGCGTACGGCGTGCGATCCACTTCAATAGAAATTTCATCCATTCGAGGTAACGGATGTAATGCTTTCAAATTGGAGCGTGCTTTCAGTAAATCACCAACATGCAGTACGAACCGTGCTTTCACGTTGGCGTACTCCGAAGGATCCAGTCGCTCCTTTTGCACCCGGGTCATATAAAGAATATCAACCTCAGGCACTACATCCTCAATGCTAGCATGGAGACTATAAGAGATTCCTTTTTTTTCTAATAAATGTAGAATATGAGTAGGCATTTCCAGCGCTTGCGGCGCAATGAAATAAAAGCGATTCCCATCAAATTTAGCCAGTGCCTGGGTTAAAGAATGCACAGTGCGACCGTATTTTAAATCACCTACTATTGCTATGCTAAGATGATTTAAGCTTCCCTGCGTTTCTTGAATCGTGAACAGATCCAATAGGGTTTGGGTAGGATGCTGATTGGCGCCATCGCCGGCATTTAGAATTGGTACCCGCCCGGAAAATTCAGTGGCCAGCCTGGCTGCCCCCTCTTGTGGATGACGGATAACAATGGCATCAACATAGGTGCTGATCACTGATATGGTGTCAGCTAGCGTTTCTCCTTTTTTGCCTAACGAGGTATTCTCAGCATCAGGAAAGCCAACAACCGAAGCACCTAGGCGGTGAATGGCAGTTTCAAATGACAACCTGGTTCGAGTCGATGCCTCGAAAAAACAGCTAGCAACAACCTTATTTTTCAATAATTTCGGCATCGGTTGAACCTTTAGCATGGCGGCTGTGTTTAACACCATTTCCAGCTCCTCACGACTCAGATCATTAATGGAAATTATATGCCTTTTATAAAGAGGATTCACCATATTTCCTTCCTCCTTAAATGAGTGCGGTAATGCCCTTCTTATATAACATAGGGCTCGCCGGATTGCGCTTAAAAGGGCCTCATTAAAGGGCGATCTTGATAGAATATAATGAAAACAGGTGCAGCCGCTGGCCTACCCTTCCCTGTGAAGCAGAACAGTAGTTAGATAATATCAACCAGCGTGCTCATGAAATTTACAATTTATACACATTCTCATGGATGTGTATTAGATATTATACGCAGGTGATTTTTCACTTCAAGTTTAAATATACCGAAAATAATAGAGCATATCGGGTTAACAACTACCTAAATCCGCATTTAGCTTAATAAGCGGATCTTGAGAAATCATTCTATTTTTCTCTAACAAACCACTTAAAATTACTACAAATGGATGAAAACTAGGTTAAGTGTCACTGACTAGTTGATCTATGCAAAATAATCAATAAAATCAAACCTGGTAAAGAGTAAAATAAAAAATTATTGAAGAGATCATGTTAATTTATTTCTCTTATGCCAATTTTTAGTAATGACTCATGATTTCTTGCGTAGATATATTCTGTATTTTTAAAATATACACATGGTAAAATTTATGTTGTTTTCTCTCATTGCAAGAAACAAAGTGAAGTGCAGTGTAATGATTATTTATCATCAAATATAAGGCTACATCTAAGTAGCACTTGAAATATCCCAGGGGGTTTTAAATTATTCAGAACTACTGATGAATTTAAAAAAATTGATATTTCCAATAAATATTATTTATGACGTATTAAAAATACCACTAAACATATTGCTATTAGAATCGCAACAATGTTGTTGAATAAATAAAATATTTAATTTTTAAATACAGTGATTAGTTTTTGTATAATTATTTTAATTTAGTTAAGTTTTTGATTTTTTATAAAAAACCACAATACCACTGATTCATATTAAGTTACAAATTTAAGTAACATGAATAATTAAATTATTAAAAAAGTTTAAATAAACTACTGCTAAGTCATTCTTAATTATAAAGAAACTAACAATGGTTTTTATTAATCAAAAAATTAATTCTCGATAGATTTTTATACTTAAATCGCATAATAAAAGCATTTTTATTTCATATTCTTAATTAAAAGAATAAAAAGCAATAAAATTATTACTTTTAATTGAAAAAGTTAATATACTCATTCTATATATAATATATAGAATAGTTAGCATACATCCTCCTCTAAACTTATCGATACAGTAAGGTTTATTCTAAAACAAAAATCAAACACTCAACTAAATTAAAATAATTATACAAAAAACTATTTTCTAAAAATAGAATATATAATATGGCAATGAATCTTGTATATAAACATATATTATTATCAATAAGCTCACATCTTAAAAAATTTAGACAAGAAACATTAATATTTATTGGTAAAATACAAATATATTATAAATATCAGAATTAGTAAGATTAAACGAATACTATGTTTAGAAATAATTGAAATTATATTTCAAATCATTCTCGATAAAAAATGCCATTTAAATCATATAACTATATGTATTGCTTCCATATGATGGTTAAAGTTTGATTTAATCAGTATTTAATTAAGGAATTGTGTAAATATAAAAACATGAATACAAATTCAAAAAATCAAATAAATAAAATTTATCTGTATCAAAATATCAGATGATTTTCATGTTACCATTTGGTGAATCTTTTTTATTTTTGATTTGTATTTATCTTCTACTATAAGGTCTTATCCTTAACAATTCGTTTATTTTTAAAAAATTGAACTTTCTCTGCTTGAGAGGATTATAAAAACAAGAACCACAAGCAACCTATAAATTGCATTACATAATAAAATGAACTATAAACAGAAAGCGTACGACACAACCTATCGTGCTTTCCAATATGATTGGAAATCGTCGAGGATCTCAAACGAAAAAAGAATAGCGATAAGATGCCTTCTTTGATTTTTCTTATCAATTCTTCTAATGAGAACTGCAATACTCCAAAACAAACAGAACTGTAATTGAATATTATAATTAAAGATAACACAAAAGAAAACAACCTTTCACGATTGCACGGAAAAATGAATTCCACTTAAAGGTGGAATAGATAATAATCAAAGCAGATTATTATAATAGTCATTATCAATATATTCTGCATCAATGATGAGCATCATAAAACTTCACATTTATCAGTAATTCATTAACAATAATTTTAATATATTAACAAAGCAATATTATATTATTTTCGATAAAACTTAAACACCAATATCTTTGATATATTCATATTATAAAATATATCTTTAACACCAACCTAATGCAGCATCAATTTTTGTATGAGTTCTTGAAGTTTTCGCTATAGCTACTCCAAAAAAAATCCCAAAGACTTACATATAGCGAATGAAGTCATTTTCGACTAATCTGTGGATAAACATTGGTTTAATGCTTTTATTTGATACCTATAACATATCAAATAAAAGATTTGCCATAGTAAAGACAGCTAATCAACGATTGAGTAACATGTAAGAAATCTTATCTTTAATCTGCAAAAATCACAATCTAACTTCTTAACGATTTTAATAATCCTAATTTTAACTACGAAAAAATATTATAGGAAATTTTATTGTAATTAAAAATAGCAACACATGTAAAAACGCTTCTTAAGCGTTATCATGGCGCAGTTAATTATTATTGTATTCATCTAATATAGTTTATGAATTATACCGCAAATTCTGTTTGTCAGAAAAATTAAATATCGCAACTACAAAACAAGCTCATGTTTTCACAATCACTTAATCTTCATTAAATTAATTTGCAACAGGCAAATCTTTAATTACAGAAAGATTTATACATAAAAATGTAAACTCAAATTTTGAAATGATAAAGATTTAAAAATTCCAAATAATGATATTATGATTTATTATATTCGAATTTTAAAAAGGAAATGCTTTTATGAAAAAAGATATTTTCTGTATATATATAAATGCAAATTATATAGTTTTATCTTGTGAATATATTTTTATTACTATATTACAGATAAGTTCCAGAAGAACATCATGAACAAGTTATTATAAGTCATATAAAATAGATGTGAATTTACTTAACAGTGTTAGTAAATTCTTTGATATCTGTGTATTCTAATACCGTACAAATAATTTATGAATTACTACTCGTAGATAATTGGAATAAAATAACCACGAAAACTATCTTGATACGAATATAAGTTATCATTTTTGTTTCATAAAAATAATTACTATGACATTTAGCAGTATGATATATATAACCTACTTTGACGTAATTTCGAGAAAAAGAATATGAAAAAATAATAACCAATACCCATGCAGTATTCCTGCATCTCACAGATACTTGTTTTCATATTAAAAATAGTTTCTATATATGCATGGTTAAAGATAGAATTCGATCAAGAGCGAAAATTAAACTACAATATTTTAAAAAACTGTTTATAACAAAAATATAACACTTAATGCAAAATAACGACACTCTCAATTTAATTAAATAGTTCGATGACCATATAACAATGAAAGATACAACTTCTTTACATGAAAGCTAACAGCATAGTTCCATCACACATCAGGTGTACGTAGAAAACGTCTAAATCACCATAATTCGAAGACACTGCCATTACGCAGTGCAAAATCTTTTTTTTAAAAGTCAGATATGCAATAACAACAAAAAATTTAGTCATCTCACATAATGCTTTTCGTGTATTTCGATTTTGAAAAATCAATAAATAAAATTTACATGAGAAAATATTTTCAATAAAAAATAGCTAAACTTAACACTTCTACAAATTCTATACTTTTACATTTTGTTATCATCGAAGATAATTTTATAAATTTAAAAGTTAAGATCAATGATTCTTTGCAATTTTGCGGTTATCTTAGAATAAAATTAGAGTTAACTTGAAGTATAATCGCTTTGCTTCAACGAAGTTTTTTATTCTTATTGCGATCACGTTGCACCTGATGGAAAGCCTGATAGATTTTAAAACAACCATTTTGCATCAAAACTTGATGATTACCAAACACAGTATCTAATAAATCAGGATAAGGCAAGAAAGCATTAGCAACGATGCGTAGTTCACCACCGATACGCAAATGATAGATGGACTCTCGAATCAGCATTTGCACTGCCTTTAAATTGATGTGCATACCGTCGTGAAACGGTGGGTTGGAAATAATCATATCAAACCGACCAACTATGCCAGAGTAAATATTACCAGCTAGCACCTTTCCTTCTAAACAATTTGCTGCTAAAGTAGCACGACTAGCTTCCAGCGCCGGAGCATGCGCATCACTGAGTGTTAACTGCACCTCCGCTGACCTTTTCCCTAGAACCGCCGAGAGAACACCAGAACCACATCCGATATCGGCTACATGCCCTTGAATTGACTGATCGAACGTGGATAGCAGTAACTCACTACCATGATCTAGCCCATCACGACTAAAAACACCTGGCAAAGTTTTGATTATCACATCCTCAACCTGGTAGGTTTTCCAATAGTCTTTTGCATCGAAATAAGATTGTTGTATCAACACCCCTTGATATAACCTGCAACATCGAGCGCCATCTATTTTACTCAGAGGACACCACGCTTCTAGTATTGATTTTGCACTACGAACACCGCTGTGATTCTCTCCCACTATGAATACATCACAACCCAACGGCAAAAACGATAAAAGATGAGTCAACTGAAAGAACGCTTCTGACTTATTTTTGGGCCAAAAATAAATCAACGTATCGTACTCTCCAACCAGCGCAGAATCCACCATTAAACCGAAGTGCACTACCTGTTCGCCCAGCGCGCGAGATAAAATCTGCCAGTGATGAAACCAAATAGTATGGACTAGTACGCTCCGTGTCTTTAAGAGCACTGGCAAAAAATCACGCACATTACCGGAAAACAATACCTGCTTATCTAAAAATCTATCCTGATGTCGAAGTAGGAGTTCACTATCAGGAATTAATACACACATATGATAAAACCCCCTCAATAAATAAAACAAGGAGTATAATGTTTTCTTACCCAAAAATCTGGTTAGAATTAGTAACATAACGACACGGATACATAAGCAGTAACCATATAAAATAAATGATAAAGATAAGGAAAACCTAGCTATTACAATAACTAGGTGTTACACAATAAAGACTCCTAGCATCCGGAAATGCTAGATGTGAAGAATTTGGTTAAATTGCTAGATCATATCTATTTGTTAGTGGTGTCTTTAGATGTAAATATCTCCAGTGGAGATGGATACTCTCGCTGCTAGGCAGCGTCACACACGTTAGCATTGGGAGGCTAACATTTCCTACAAGGTTTTTTTCTTATAAAAAGCCACGCCTGAAGAAACGAAAAAACATGACCGCTAGTACCATACAGAATTCGCTATCATTTGCTAGCGTTTGAACTTCAGGCTAGATACACTTTTGATAAAATTTCTTTTTACACACCTCTGCGAACAGGCAATGTTCTCAGAAAACATTGGCATAAAAGACACTTTCATAACGAAAAATAAGCGATTATGAATACCATATTACCTCTCCTGCTACCAGCTGATTTAACAGAAGCCTGGAATATTGAACAGGCCAGCCACACTTTTCCCTGGAGCGCAAAAACCCTTGCAGAAAATCAAGGCAAACGCTATTTAAATTTTAAGCTATGTATAGATGATTACATTGCGGCTTTCGCCATAACGCAAACAGTCCTAGATCAAGCATCGTTGTTCAATATCACAGTCCATCCTGCTTTTCAAAAAAAAGGGCATGGTCGTGCACTCCTATTGCACTTGATAGCCCAGCTAAAGCAACGAAAGCTATTGATGCTGTGGTTAGAGGTGCGTCAATCTAATGCGCAGGCTATTGGTTTATATCGCGCTTTAGGTTTTAATGAAGTCTTTATTCGGCGTCATTACTACCGTTCACGGAACGGACGAGAAGATGCTGTGATTATGGCACTACCGCTGGGATAACCATCATTGATGGATTGCTATGCTATCAATCCATATCCGTACCATGTAGAATTTGAAAAAACAAATTCCATTTAGATATAATCTATGGCGCGCCCTACCGAGAAATTGACCATGAAGAATAACCATTACGTCGACGAGATTTTAGCACGCCGTACCTTCGCAATCATTTCGCACCCAGACGCCGGTAAAACAACGATAACTGAAAAAATGCTTCTTTTCGGACAGATAATTCAAACCGCCGGAAGCGTTAAAGCCCGCGGATCTAATCAATATGCAAAATCTGATTGGATGGAAATAGAAAAGCAGCGTGGTATTTCTATTAGCACATCAGTAATGCAATTCACTTACAGTCTAGCGCTTATTAATCTGCTAGACACACCAGGACACGAAGACTTTTCCGAAGATACTTACCGCACATTAACAGCAGTAGATTGCTGTCTAATGGTGATTGATGCTACAAAAGGGGTTGAAGATAGAACCAGAAAACTAATAGAAATCACCCGTTTACGCAACACCCCGATCTTAACCTTTATGAATAAGGTAGACCGCGATATACGTGATCCGATAGAACTACTTGACGAGGTGGAAAGCGACATGCATATCGCCTGTGCCCCGATTACCTGGCCGATCGGTTGCGGAAAATTATTTAAGGGTCTCTGCCATCTAGAAAAAAAGAAAACTTACCTTTATCAAAGTGGCCGGGGTCATACCATCCAAGGAACTCGGGCAATAAAAGGGTTGTATAACAATGAACTAGATAGTGCAGTAGGCGAAAATCTGGCTGCGCAATTACGCGAAGAACTAGATCTAGTGCAGGGGGCCTCTCATTTGTTTGATAAACAGGCTTTCTTAGCAGGAAAATTAACTCCTGTATTTTTTGGTACCGCATTGGGAAACTTCGGCATAGATCATATGCTGGATGGTCTTGTAGACTGGGCGCCACCACCAATGCCACGTCAAACCAACGTTAGATTGGTGCGCGCTGAAGAAAAAAAATTCACCGGCTTTGTGTTCAAGATTCAGGCCAACATGGATCCACGGCATCGAGACAGAGTGGCATTTTTACGTATCGTATCCGGTCACTATAAAAAAAATATGAAACTCCGCCAAATACGTACAGGTAAATATGTTGTTATTGCCGATGCGATGACCTTTATGGCAGGTGATCGCTTTCATATCGAGAAAGCCTATGCAGGAGATATTATCGGTCTGCACAACCACAACACTATCCAGATCGGCGATACCTTTACCCAGGGAGAAGAACTGAAATTTATCGGAATTCCCCATTTCACCCCAGAATTTTTTCGCCGTATCCGCATGTATAATCCGCTCAAGCAAAAACAATTGCTCAAAGGGCTATGGCAACTATCTGAAGAAGGATCTGTGCAAATTTTTCGCCCGCTATCCAACAATGATCTCATCGTCGGTACGATCGGGATGCTACAATTAGATGTAGTCGTAGAACGGCTAAAAAATGAATACAACGTAGACATGATATATGAAGCAATAAACGTTTTCACAACTCGTTGGGTGGAATGTAGTGACACAAAAGTTCTGGAAGAATTCAAACGCAAAAACGAACCTAATTTGGCACTCGATAACGATGGTAATCTCGCTTATATCGCACAAAGTATGATAAAACTGAATTTAATTCAAAAACGCCATCCAAATCTTCAATTCCATAAAACACGTGAACATTAATCGCGAAAATTTTGGCCAGATACGAAATAATTAGTAGTATTTACGCATTCCAGTAGTTCAGTTACCAATAATATAACACCACCACTACCTGAAAAGCTGCTATTTGTGCTATACACATGTTCTTCGATCATCCCCTTTCCTCACAGGGTTCATCCGATTTAGAGCTTTGTAATCCATTTCAAAATGCCTTACCTACCTGCATCATAGTCACACAAAATCTTAAAATATTGCTAGAAATATTCTATATAGAAATAAACCAGGTTTAGGTAGTGAACAAAATAACTCTTTATTTTTTAATATTGTGATAATTGCTAAAATACTGATATTTAAATGTATGAATTATATTCATGCTTATTAAGCTAATCAATATTAGCGCCTAAATTAGCAGCAGGATAAGTGGCTTTATTTTTCTTCAACTGGACATTATTTCAATCAGATATCTTATCAGAATACTCAAGCTACCCATCCCTAATTCTTCAAGTGTTTTGTGTATCAAATCTGAAAATCATATATGTCTTTAGTCTCAACTTAAATGATAAATAAGTACTAAGCATTGCATATCTCGCACTATCTGCTACCCACCAGTAACACTTGTACCAAACTCTATGTTTGTTACCCGCTTTACCTCTCTCGCCTAACTAGCTATTCGCATTCAATAAAAAAATTTAAGAATGAGTATCAACAAATAAATAAGTTATTTCATCACGTATTAATATTTTATACCGATATTAAATATCTTTGCTCATTCGCTGTTCAGCGAACACTCTAAATAACGTAGGAAGAACTTTTCTTATAAATTTAAAAATTGAGTTAATAAAGCACATAAAACACTATAGAGAAAGGGCAAACTAATTTTTTATCATGAGAATATCTAAACTTATCTTATTATTTAATTGGTGTTAATTTTAATTTCTAGTGCAAATTAGCACTAAATAAAAAACCGAAAAAAATAAAAAAGCAAAAAGTTAACATGAGTAACAATCATCACAAACAGAATTTTAGTGAAAAACATAGGAAATAAATATCAAATCAAACATTCAACTTATTTAAAAACCACATTAGGATTCTCGTAATAACCATATCTATGTAATGAAACACTTAGCAAAGTATCCAAAAACAGTTTTCTTAGAATCTAAAAAAATAAATATAGCTAATTTATTCTTTTATACCGTCAAAGAACCATACCGCCTAGAACTTTATTATCAGTGGATCTGTAGATCAGCAGATCATTTTCCATTTTCCTATATGCCAGGAGATACAATCTTAAAACAATAATAGCAATCTGATCCAAACAATCACCTCAAAATTCGATTTATTTAAAAATAAACACTAAAATATTCAATTATGGTTACATTAGATATTTAGAAATAGGATTCTAATTTAGAATTATTAATTAGATATATTTTATATTTTTAAAAATATATTAGAATAAAGATTTATATTCATTTACCTAGTTTTTCTGGAAAACTAAGAATCTTTTATATCAGAGGAATTTAGTATTCCCGTAATCAACATTACATCTGCAAGCAGTATTTGGAAATGTTGAACTTTCATTTTCGATATCAAAGCGGGGAAAGATACAACCAGACATATATAAAACTCCCGTCGATATAACAATAAATAGCCTGGATACATGAAGTTTTATAGCAATAAATAATACACTCAACGCACATAAACAGCGTCATTTAAATTCATATACCACATTAAAAATGTTGCTCGTAAAACTATTTTATTTTCAATAAATAATACCTGGTGCATGACACCAGTATCAGACGGTATAAAAGATCCTTCATCATCAACAAAACTAAGTCACACCAAAGATTTTTTATACAATAAAACCGATTATTTACAAAAAATATTTGCTATCATATCCTAAAATTTTTGCTGTATAATAAAATTGTATACAAATCGATAACCCAAGTATCAAAGTAAAATATTCTCTCCGAAAATATTACGGGAAACCGAGATAAACAGATAACTTTAAACGGTTACATGATTTGCAAAATATCTGCCACCCTCCACCATAAATGATAACTTGAATTAAATGGGGTATCTACTTCGGTGAATAGATACACATCTATCATTTTTTTGGAGAAGGAAACGTCCAAATAATGATATCGAAAAAATTAGAAACAGTACTTATCAGTGCCGGCAGAAAACCTTCATTCAGACACGGGGCGGTAAATCCCGTTATTCAACGTGCATCATCGATGATATTCGATTCAGTGGAGCACGCAAAAAAGGCCATAGAAGGACGCGCTAGCGGAAAATTGTTTTACGGTCGGCGTGGTACAATTACTCATTTTTCCCTTCAGCAAGCAATGGTGGAACTTGAAGGTGGCGCAGGATGCGCACTTTATCCCTGCGGTACCGCGGCAGTTAGTAACGCGATTCTTTCTTTCATCGCAGCAGGCGAACATATTTTGATGACAGAATCAGCTTATGAGCCAACCCAAAACTTCTGCCGCCATATCCTCGGGAAAATGAATATTGTTACCACTTACTTCGATCCACTTATTGGTGCAGGCATCAACGACTTGATTCAGGATAATACGCGGGTAGTGATGTTAGAATCACCAGGATCCATAACCATGGAAGTTCAGGATATTCCGGCCATCGTACGCGCAGTACGAGCAAGCAATCCAGATATTGTTATTATATTGGATAATACCTGGGCCGCTGGTATATTACTTAAGGGGCTAGATTTGGGAGTCGATGTTTCCCTTCAGGCCGGTACAAAATACCTTATCGGCCATTCTGATGCTATGATAGGTACTGCGGTAGCTAACGCTCGATGCTGGGTTCAATTGCGCGAACAATCCTATTTGATGGGTCAGATGGTTGATGCCGATACCGCTTATATGGCTGTAAGAGGATTGCGCACACTCGGTATACGACTTAAACAGCATGGGAAAAATAGTTTCTGGGTAGCAAATTGGTTAGCGAAGCGACCAGAAGTGGCGATAGTCAATCATCCCGCGCTACCGAGTTGTAAGGGACATAATATCTTCCTTCGCGACTTTACCGGCGCTAGCGGGCTATTTTCTTTCGTCCTTAAGAAACGATTAAGTGATGAGCAACTAGCACAATATCTAGATCACTTTACACATTTCAGCATGGCTTACTCATGGGGTGGTTTTGAATCACTGATATTAACAAATCAGCCGGAAGAACTATCGGCTATTCGCCTTGCTGGCGGCATTAATTTTACCGGCACGCTGGTACGACTACATATTGGGTTAGAAAATTATGAAGATCTAATCGAGGATTTGGATGCCGCTTTTGCCCGCATCGCATAAATACAATTAATCAAATGGCATTATATTAAACGAATATAATCGCATGGTTTACGATATGTAAACCATCATAAATTTTATTTGTTACTAGATTAAGTGATTAAATTAAAATTTCTTATTTACAATGTGTCATTTTAAATACGATATATTCATCTTTTCATGACTACTATATCAGATTTAGAAACATCTAATAATATATTAGAATTATCTTGTTCCTCTGGCGTCAATGTATTTCCTCTTTGTCCGATCCAATAATTATTTTCATCAGTTATGATGTTTAATTCTAATATAATTTAAAATCAATAATTAACGAAATTAATATCTACATCAACACCAGATAATAACCTATGATTAAAAAATAACATGACATAGAAAAATTACTATTGGTATATTAATAACTCCGATCTCTAAGTTTTTTTATAAAATAAAATGAAAGTTCAACTGTAAGAATGTTAAAAACATCTCGAATTTGTCGTAAACACCATTTAATCGTAAATAGAAAAGCATATGAAATGGTTCATTACAGACTGATTACGTAGCATTACCAGTGATAGTATTTTTTTCGAATTATATAAACAACTAGATCTTTCAGATCATATAATGGAAGCGTTATTTTATGACTTTCACGATATACTTAACTAAAATTATTTTCTTCTGAAAAAGAAGATAAAGTTATGCTTCCCGGCGGGAAGAATATACGCAATCTTACTTCAATAAATACTATAAACGTAACCATATTCATGCCAAATTTATCACCTAAGTGATAATCTGTTTATTAGGACCTACATAGATTACACATCTATCGAGAAATCAATGATGTGCTGAGACAATACATAGCGACACACTCAAGTGTGCTGGTTTTGTAACTGGCTATGTTTAGTGGTAAGTTGACGGCGGTATTATGTTTTTAAGAATTGATTTCTTACACTGTGATCTTGTTAAGATGATGGAATATGCTTTCCAGTATATAAAGCATTAGTTTTCGCATTTGATCTTCCGGATCTGACAATTCGTTATATTATTATCTATACTCAAAAACACAAGTATCGCAACGTTAGCATACTAACGCTAAAATAAGCAATTTTACTGAAATCATTTTAACATCGAGCATCCACTTTTGCTAACTCAATATATTGACAAGATCTTCTTTTCCAATTGGCGGAAAGTCTAACCGAACAAGGGATATGTCTGGTTAGACTATTACTATAAAAGTCGGATGATTTCAGTAAGGGGCAAGGAATAAGAAATTCGTCTTTTTTCTATGTATATCAAAAAGGTAATTACAAACTTTCAACGTAAAATAAATTAGTTCTATAGACGCCTACACTCAATTTGAAACAAGGTTAATCTTAATCTACAAGATATTTTATACGAAGTATAAATCACCAATACAAACTAAAAAGTAAACTACATGCGATTTAAAGAATCACACCTTTACCGCTCTTATAGATTTCAATATAATGTCAATGCAGCCAACATCTCTAAAACCAACAATATTCCGTAATGTGAATAAATAAAGAGTATTTTTTCTATCCAGCTGTTCTATGCGCTTGATCCAAACATTAATGTACTGAAAAATATGACACACTGGGAGTGAAAATAAAATCCCTACGCAAATATATAGAGTATGGAAATATAATGTGTTATCCTTACGAAAATAATCTATACTCGAATCAATCATATCTACAAAATTAATCTTCCATAAATCACAATAAACGTTATAAACAGCTTTAACGACATGATTATTGTGATGCTTTTTAAGAAAATATTATGAGTAAAAATTGTACTGAATTTTCACTTACAGTCCCAAGATAGGCTCTTTCTGATCGCTAAACGATCACATACGCTGATATTTACACCCGATCGGGCCCTATCAGACTGCTGTTCATATAGCAGCACGCTAACATCAAGAATAAAAAAACCTATTATTCGTCAACCGCCACAAAATACTTATTTGATAGAGGCGCATTATCGTTGTCATCTCCGCTCAACAACGGAGCTAACTCGCCGCTGATCTGTTGTTGAATCAGCGCATCTCTGCCAACTCTCGACTTTGGCTCAGCGGACTATCTGTTAGGTTTAAGCTAATATTATTTGCGCTTTGTATTAACACTACCAATAACACTATACATATCAGTATGATAACCATATGCTGTGATTGGAATAAAAATCTAGCGAGGGCCATAAATTTTTTCTTTTAAAGGATTTCTTTTGCCAGAAATATTTAGCGATAAGATTATTTGTTCCGCTGCTAATAACAGCGGATAAATTTCATTTCTACAGAAATGAAAATTTTTAATAGTCTCTTACCTACTTCAATCCACATGAATTTATTCATAATTTACTAGGCTTCCATGTTATCTTAAACGGTCACGAAGTTATGCTGCTATCTAGTAAATAGACTAAAATAGTGTATTTTTATACAAAAAACTTTTGATAAGCAGAATTTCTCATAATATCAGCGCCAACTGAATGTGTTGATAGCTATGATTGACTCCTAAAAAATTCCCAAGTATCTGGTGGTACGTGGTCTTTGTGAGATAGGAGTTACTGACGAAGCCCACAATAACTACCTTATAGGCATAATCTTTGACGTGGTACAGCGCTCTTCAAAAAAAGATAAACTTGCAATTTAGCCAAGCATATCAGGCTCCTACTAATTATGGATATGGATTCCAAGGAAAATAGAAGGCGTATATTAATATCAAATTTCTTGATAAAATAGATAAATTATCAGTTATCAATCAAGCCATGTGCAGTAAATGGAAACTTATTTCTCCCCTCCTGAACCAGAATATCTCCATTCTTTAAAATTGAATCTTAATGCTGATATTTTGTGGCAAGGATACAGCTTCTCTCATTCATGCCCTGTCTGAATTAACTAACAAAAAAGTAGAAAAGATTTTGAAACATGTGTTATGCCATCACATCCTGATTTTAGCTGTTTTTATAAAATACTGCATGATAAAATTATATTTTTTTTCGTATATACACCAATATATTTTAATAGTATGCGCTAATCGTTTGATTATAGAGATGTAATCTATAAGAGAGATAGAGTAAGATGACAACTTATTACCCAAATTTACTTGGAATACGTCTATTCTTATTATGGATATAAAATATGATAAATGCTGAAAGTCTCCAGTCCAAATATATTGATACAAGTATTTGGCATATCCTATTTATGGAAAAAATTTTCGGTTAAAACGGTAAAATAAATTTTTTGTAATATATCCAATTTGGATTCTTCCTGTTTTATAAAAAAGACAATTCAGATCCTCCTATTTATTGCTTAGAATCAAATATTATTAGCGGGTTTTGTGGTGCTGCACGACTAAAGATCAGTTTAAGAATTAAAATAACGATAGCAATGTAGAGTAAAGTGCAAAAACTCTCAGAGATAAACCTTAAAACACTATTCTGGGTTCTAAATGATTTAAAAAACTCAACAGGGTTCAACAATGACATTGTACTTAACCGCATCATTCTTATTACCATAACCTTTTAGCAAAAAAACATTTTGCTACAAATACCTTTACAAGACATCCACAAAAATTAAATATTCATATATCGCAGATAAAGAAACCCTCCAGCAACTAGCGATACGCATGCGCTAATAATCCTGAAGATACTATCTAACCATTGTTTTAAGCAAATTCGTCTAAGCATTTCAGAAAAAACCACATTTGATAATCATCCTATCGATTAGGTAATATTTCCTCCTATTAAGGGTGTAGTCTTCATCGAAGCAGCATCTCTAAGAGAGAGTAATTAGCCATTCCATCGTGCCGCTTTTCGAATATCAAAAAGGTAACACCATTATAAAAAACAGCCAAATAATCATAAAACCCTGCTTAGGTATACTGAATAAATTTAGCCTATACAATATTAACCGAACGGTAGTTTTGTTCATTCATTAACTCATCAACAATATTCTGAAATCGCTGAGAAAATAATACCCAGAAGAAAAATATGCATGATCTAAATAAAATAACCTTTCTTGAGCTTCTGAAGAAAAAGCACTGATGGATCATTACATGAAGGTTCATCTCTTAAAAATCATGGATGGGTACATCAAAAAACAGGGTTTATAACCATTCCAAATGGCAATAGCGAGTTAAAGATGGTGAATTAAAATATCTTTTTTAACATGCCAAGGCCGAGTTAAGGTCATTGACCAAATATCGATTTTACGATAATAGTGGCGATAGAATTCTAATTTTTATTTACACTCTCACCATTTGCCAAAGAATCCTTGGTAGTTATGCATCTAAATAAGATCGCAAACAATCTGTACCAATTTAGAACATACTAAATAGGATATCAACGAGGCTACAAAAATAAGCTTTTGCGCCTTACTATCCTGCCCACAACTGAAGGTAACAAACACCGAAAAGAGGCGGGGTTTTGCGAAAAAAAACTAGAAATCGCACTTTCTATATTAAAAAACTCTGCTATTAAGGAAGATATGTCGTCGTTTAAGTACCTAAAAAATGCCATCAAATACCAAGGATACACTTTACAGTGTGTGGCAGAAGCCTGCGCGGTTAGCAAAGGATATCTCAGTCAATTATTAAACTCAAAAATTAAAAACCCAAGCGCGAAGAAACTTGAAACTATCCATAATTTCCTCGGGTTCGAGTTTCCTCGGCAGAAAAAAAGAGTAGGGGTGATATTCGGAAAATTTTATCCACTGCATACTGGGCATATCTATTTAATTCAACGTGCATGTAGTCAAATGGATGAACTGCATGTTATCATTAATTACAATGATCAGCGCGACATTCTGATGATGAAGAACACTGCCATATCGCGTCAACCCACGATTAGCGATCGACTTCGCTGGTTATTGCAAACATTCAAGTACCAAAAAAATATTCATATCCATGCATTCAATGAACAAGGGATGGAGCCGTATCCCAAAAGAGGGGAGGATTGGAGTCGTTGCATCAAGAGTTTTATGGCCGACAAAGACATCGAAGCAAATTTTATTTACTCTAGTGAGACACAAGACCTCATTCACTATCGCGAAAATCTAGGAATTGAAACCGTAATTATCGATCCGGATCGCTTGTTTATGTCTATTAGCGGAAAGCAAATCCGAAAAGATCCTTTCTGTTATTGGGAATACATTCCGACAGAAGTTAAACCATTTTTTGTTCGTACCGTGGCACTGATTGGTGGTGAATCTAGTGGAAAGTCCACATTAGTCAACAAGTTAGCTAATATCTTTAATACCACTAGTGCCTGGGAATACGGCAGAGATTATGTGTTTACCCATCTTGGCGGCGATGAAATGGCGTTGCAATATTCCGATTATGACAAAATAGCCTTAGGTCAGGCACAATTCATTGATTTCGCAGTAAAATATGCTAACAAGGTTACCTTTATCGATACCGATTTTGTTACAAGCCAGGCTTTTTGCAAAAAATATCACGGCCAAGAGCATCCTTTTGTACAAGCAATGATTGATGAATATCGTTTTGATTTAGTAATTCTGCTAAAAAACAACACGCCCTGGGTCGCCGATGGACTTCGCAGTCTCGGCACTCCTTCAGAGCGTGATGAGTTTCAGCAATTGCTGGAAGATTTGCTGTACAGCAATCAAATCCACTATGTGCGAATCGATGTGGCTGATCACGATCAACGATTTTTACAGTGCATTACGCTGGTAAAAGAGCTGCTTGGAGAACATTAACAGAAATCGGGATTGATGGCCTCTCCATCAAGCTTATTTGAAAATTGTATTTTTGTGCATTGGACTATATAAATCACTTTACAGCACTTCAACACCTAACCCTGTTTCCGTGAATTACTTACGATTCCGTCATTTTTCTTATGAATACTTTTTAAAATCGGAATAAAGAACACAGCTTCAGCTCGGTAAATTAAAATTTTTCACTATAATATTTCTTTGCTAATAGTTATTTTCTATCATCATTGTAAATTGTACATTTTATATTTTTTTTAAATTAACTTGATCGAACCATCCTATACGGATATCTATAAAACATAACATTACCGCTATGAGACTGTTTATGGACACGAATCAACCTGAATGATGTTGATTTTTCGTTACCGTTAAAACAGATATACAAAAACACAACCATGTAGGGAATTCTTAAAAAATAAATATTAAATTAACCAAAAGACTCTTTACTATTATGCTCAAAAACAATATTAGTGATTTCGAACTCATCAAAAAATATTTTTTCACTATATTTGCATCTGGATTGGTCGTAACATGAGTAAAATAAAAAACAATTTAATCGCTATTTATATTAAAAATTTCATTACAACTTAACTTTATTAAATAAATCAAAATTCTAAGTGATAATTAGATCAGATCACTACAGTCGTTGCACCATTGAATTTCCAGGATAAAAAAGTTTAAAATTACTTATAGCCTGTTGATAACAAACTTCTCAAGAACAGGATTTTCTGACACAGTCTGGTTTAAATAAATCAGGCTATTGCAATATGGAACATAACCCGTCGCTTATGAAATATCATCGCCGGACTGTTTAAGTATACAAATACAGACTATTAAAAATTCTGATAATGGGATTGGTGTTTAGCTTTTTTTCTAAAAACCCTAGAAGGCCATATTAATTTTTTTAAACTGATAAAAACGACAGAACGTTATCTAGACTCTCTTCTCTGATTAGTAAGCGAGCAAAAATAGCAAATATTACCATAAAACCGAAAACATGTGATGCAATGATCCATTGGGCCATTATGATAACACCAACCTAACAGCTCTTTTATGGAAACCATGAACAGTTTCGGCGAGAAATAGGCGGGGATTGTTGGGGAACAACAAAATACATAATTTTGTTTAGATCGTCACCTAGCAACAGATAGACTCAATGCATGAAATTATCTTTGGGAAATTGATCGCTTAGCCAAACCCCACTGCCGCAAAGATTTTTCCGGTTTTTATAAACTAGACACTGAAAATTAGGAGATCTCGACTAATAAATCTTTATCATACAATATTAGTGTGCTCGGCTCTTCCAAGGAAGAGATAATTTAGTTGCTGATATTGTCATAATACAATCTGATATTGATCAGATCGATGACATAATAATAAACATTTCATTGCACATCAAAATCTAATCGATAGTTCTGATACACGAAAAAACAGATTATCTACTAACTCTCAGTGGCAAATGATTATATTCCTGTTTAAAATATTTATTGATGGTTATTTAAATTTACGTAACTATGATGCACAAATCAGTAAAGCAATGGACTAAGCACTTCATCGGACTAAATCATTTTCGCATCACGTAATAATTACCAACCAGAGGCTTTATGCATTCATCACCAATTCTGATTTATTCATTAAAGCGCCTACGCACACCATTTCTTATATAATCTTTTAAGAACCTATTATCAAGAAAGAACCCGAATATTTTATTTCCGTTCTTTTAAAAAAGGATGCCGGCGAGCGCGTCTCCACGCTTCTATCAAAATCATTTCTAGTTAAACTAATATCAAATCTCATTTCATCAACTTAGAACATCATTTAATCGGTTAACGCGCTAACTCAAAATAACGAGTGCATCCGCAGCATCCGCCAACTGCTAGCCCCTATACATCCGCCATGCATAACTTTTTTATCTTTATGATCCGAGTAAGCTTGCTGTTAAAGACTGAATCGCGTAAAATTATCTGCCGTTACTCGGCCAACTATAATTCAATATTCTGGAAATTATGTTTCAAGATAATCTGCTACTTGCACAACTAAAAGAACAACTTCATTCTCAAATACCACGTATTAAAGGCGTGGTAAAAGGAACAGATAAAGGATTCGGCTTCCTGGAAGTTAATGCTCAAAAAAGTTATTTTATTCCACCATCTTTCATGAAGAAAGTAATGCATGGAGATAAAATTACTGCCGTAGCACGCACGGAAAAATCCAGAGAAATCGCGGAACCTGAAAAACTTATTCAGCCGTTTCTAACGCGTTTCGTAGGTCGAGTACAAGTTAAAGACGACCGTATCACTATCGTGCCTGATCATCCGCTCATCAAAGATGTTATTCCAACTCCTCCGCCGAAAATCGGGGAGCCGGTGTTTCAAACCGGTGACTGGACAATCGCAGAAATGCGACAACACCCGCTGAATGGTGATAGCCATTTTTATGCGGAAATCACCTCTCTTGTCACCACAGCCGACAACCATTTTGCCCCATGGTGGGTAACCCTCGCTCGCTATAATCTTGAGCGCTTTGCGCCAAAAATGCTGGAGGAAGTTACTCTGCAAGAAGACAGGGCAACGCGCTATGATCTTACCGCTCTTGATTTCATCACCATCGATAGCGCCAGTACCGAAGATATGGATGACGCTGTTCATCTGGCTAATGCGCCGAATGGGGCCTGGGTCATGACCATCGCCATCGCAGATCCGACCGCCTTGGTACCTGCAGATAGCCCACTAGATCGTATCGCTCGTGATCGCGCCTTTACCAATTACCTTCCCGGTTTCAATATTCCTATGCTACCCAGAAAATTATCTGATAATCTATGTTCTTTACGCGCTCATGAACGGCGCCCTGCGCTGGTATGCCGCGTAATAGTAAATCAGGACGGGACTCTTTCTGACGACGCACACTTCTTTATTGCTTGGGTAAAATCTAAGGCTAAACTAACTTATGACAATGTTTCTGACTGGCTAGAAAACGCCAATACATGGCAGCCAGAAAATGATGCCATCGCCCATCAAATCCGCTTACTGCATGATGTTTGTCAGGTACGACGCGCCTGGCGTCAACATCATGCCATTGTATTCAAAGATTACCCAGATTATCGCTTCGTGATCGATGAAATAGGCAATGTGAACGATATTATCTTCGAACCACGACGCAGCGCTAACCGCATGATTGAGGAGGCTATGATTGCCGCTAACGTCTGCGCTGCCCGCATATTACGTAAGGGCCTAGGCTATGGACTATTCAATGTACACTATGGTTTCGATCCACTGCTGATAGATCAGGCGAGTGCTGTTCTACGTAATCAGGATATAGATATCGAACCTACTGAACTCTTGACGCTAAAAGGTTTTTGCACTTTGCGACGACGGTTAGATATCCTCCCAAACACTTATCTTGATAATCGCATCCGACGTTTTCAGACCGGCTCCAACATAAGTATCGTGCCGGGACCTCATTTTGGGCTAGGCCTGGATGTTTACGCGACCTGGACATCACCTATTCGTAAATACGGTGATATGCTCAATCATCGTTTGCTAAAGGCATTGATTGGAATCGGAAAAGCTGAGCGGCCAAGTGAGGAAATAACGCTACACCTTACCGAACGCCGACGACAAAACCGCATGGCAAACCGAGAGGTAAGAGAGTGGCTCTATGCCCGTCATTTGCAGCCGAAAGCTGGTAGCAATAGTCGTTTCTTAGCGGAAATAATCGATATATCACGGGGCGGTATTCGAGTTCGTTTATTGGATAATGGCGCGATAGCCTTCATTCCTGCGCCATTCATTCACGGCGTGCGCGATGAGCTTGTTTGTAACCAAGATACCGGAATCGTACAGATAAAGGGGAAGGAATGGTACCGTCAGGGTGATACTATTGATGTAAGCATCGTCGAAGTACGAATGAATAACCGGACGGTTATCGCTCGCCAGATTTGAATTAGCACGCCCAATCTTTATATATTTATTTTTCTTTTAAACTCCGCATCCATTTTTTGTTCAGTGAGTGTTATAATCGAAAACTTTTCTGAAAAAGCCTTACCTTCTTTGTATCCTGTCTTCTCTGCAGCCATGCATCACCCGGATGACGTAAGAGAGATTTTACATATATATATCCGGGCCAGGATTTATTTTTTTTAGTGAAGAGAATAATAAAAAATAACAGAAAGCCCTGATTCAAGTCGAAAGCAGATCAATCATCTGTCTATTTCCAAACGAAAAACATAAAATCTGCATTATTAAATGCAGATTTTATTTATTCATAATTAACTCTATTTTTTTATTTTAAAAATAAAAGAATTTATAATGGATAAATTAAAGTTTCTTAAAATATAGTGTTTGAATGTTTTCTGCGCTAACACCTGGATTCTTGACAGAAATAGTTGTTTGATATAAACCCGATAATCACTTTGATAAATTGACGTAGAAGTATTTTCTAATATCACCCTGGATCGCAAAAATGACGATGCACCTAAAATTAATTTATAAAAAATGTGAATAGAATTCAGATTAAAAAAGTTTTCGTGCAACAATTTCCATAGAATCACTCTAAACTAATAGCCTAACAGGCATCAACATAAATTATAAGTATAGCACTTCAATCACAATGACTAGTCATCGCTAGCCTAATTAAAACCCGCTGGCACCATTAACATAAAAAGCATTTAGGTATTTCCTTACAAATTCGTTAGAATGGCAAACCACGTTAAACCAGATACATAGTAAATAAAAAATAATCTATAGATTAAGGAACCGAGATAATGACTATGATTTTAAAAAAAATTCAACAACAAATTACCGAAAACCCAATTCTCTTGTACATGAAAGGTTCACCAAAATTACCTCTCTGCGGGTTTTCAGCCAAAGCGGTAGAGACACTTTCCGCCTGTGGCGAACCTTTTGCCTATATTGATGTGATAACTAATCTGGATATTCGTGCCAATTTACCAAAATTTGCCAATTGGCCTACTTTTCCGCAGCTATGGATAAATGGTGAGCTGATCGGTGGCTGCGATATTATTATTGATATGTACCAGCACGGAGAACTACAGAAATTAATTCAAGAAATTGCTATTAAATATAATTTACAAACTAATAAGGTACCGCAATAAACCCGTGCCGTCTCCCTCATACGCATCAATTACCTAATTCAAACACGTTTTATGATTCATCAGTCGATATAAAGCACATTAAATGTAATCATGAACAGCTGACGTGGCCTCTTTTTCGTAATCCCGCTGCGCGGGCATGACAAGCGGCGGCCAACCGCCGAGATGTTTCCAGCGATTCACTAATTTACAAAACAGCGCAGCGGTACGTTCCGTGTCATACCGTGCCGAATGCGCTTCGCCGCTTTTAAAAAGGATGCCGGCGGCAGCACAGGCTTTGGCTAGTACTGTCTGGCCAAGCACCAATCCGCTCAGCGCTGCTGTATCAAAGGTAGCAAAAGGATGAAATGGATTGCGTTTTAAACCAGCGCGACTGGCGGCAGCCATTAAAAATCCATGATCAAAAGCAGCATTATGGGCAACGATAATGGCTCGATTACAATCGTGATCTGTAATTCCTTTACGCACCATTTTGAATATTTTGTGCAAGGATTCATATTCTGTAACTGCACCGCGCAGAGGATTGTTGGGATCGATACCGTTAAAAGATAATGCTTCAGGTTGCAATAGCGCACCTGGGAATGGTTCAACCTGGAAATGGAGGATCTCGTCAACATGTAGCCATCCTTCGTTATTCATTTTCAGGGTTGCAGCAGCAATTTCCAGCAAAGCATCGGTCCCTGAATTAAATCCTGCAGTTTCTACATCAATAACAACCGGATAGAAGCCGCGAAAACGGGCACGAAGGGTGTTTACATCGTTTATTTCAACCATACTCGTTCTTATATTAAGCGAATTCAGACGCCATTATGGCAACTTTTACATATCTTGCATACTTAATTTATCTACCTACTCCCTAATTGTGGAGTGTAGGTATATCTACATATTTATCGTGATATCTATGATTACTTTACAGCATGATTTCGACTACTCCATCGAAAGAATTATTGCCCACTATATCCATCCGATACAAGATTCTGGTTAGGTAAAATATAACCCCTCTAGAATCTATCCTCTGCTGACTTAGATAAAAAAATACCTAGACAATGCACACCAGAAATAAACACTTTTCTATACCTCATCCTAGATGAGGTTAAAGATATTTAATTTACATTAATCATGTTTTCTATAGAAAACACATTTTAAAATCAATTCTACATCGAAAAATGTCTTGTTACAACGTTTACTAGCGTGATAAAAATTATAACACCATTTATTGCCATATTGTTATAACTAAACGAGAGGTCAAATACAATGTTGAAGTAAAATTCATTGAATTATCTTCTTACTTTAAGCAAACATATACCTCTCAATTACACCATTTTTATAAATTGTCCATTTGAAAGCAAACCAACCGGTTGATACTTATTTTTATATCCAGATAGAATACGCTATGATTGCCCTTGGCAACTTATCGTGTCTCTGTAGTTAAAACGGATATAACAAGCCCCTCCTAAGGGCTAATTACAGGTTCAACTCCTGTCAGAGACACCAATTTATCATCTGCAATCTCTATCAAAATCTTCTGATCCATTTCAAATTAAAAAATTAAGATATTCCTTACATCTCTAACATAATATCTTTATACTTATATCTCGATGCTATACAAATATTTTATTGTGCTTTATTTAACCTATAAATCGGGAAGATTAATGCTACATCAACCATTAGATATCCGACATTAATTAAACAAAAATCGTACATGGCTAGTCTTTAGCTTTATTGATAAAAGATCTACCAAATACATAGCAATCAATCTTACGGTAATACTCAACCCGTATAAATTTTATCAAAAATGAATGGATGAGTATTTTAAAGTTTTATAAATAAATTATTACATTTTTATATCAATAAATTACGTTTAAACACTCACTTGTATAACTTTATTATTCATAATCGTGTTTATTGATAATTCGTACCTACCACGCAACAAGCAGATCCTCAATAATATTTCGTTAAATAAATGAAAATCGCTGAAATATGCTTTTCATATCAAGAAAATTGATACACGATGCAGAAAGCTGTTATACAGCATTCCTAGCAAGATAATCTCCCGCGTGAACGCTTTTAAAAGTAACCAAAACCATGATAAAACTTTACCGACATCTACACATCATAGATAGTGTGTAAAAACTCAGAAAAACGCCTAAAAGTATTTTTAACCGGAATATCATCGATATTAAGCTACTAAGACATGGAGTTGAAAACTTTATTATTCCTTGGACGGGATTCCACACTTAGATGATGATTTTCAAAAACATGATTACGTTAATAATATCGGTCTTGGCAAGATTGGTATACTAATTCATAGTAGGGATATAATAGCTTTATTTTTCTTATCAGAAGCATCATATTCATGATGTGTATCGTATGCAAGCTTAGTCGAAGTTTTTCTAATTTTTTAATTACTCTAGTTTATCAAACTCAGAAAAATCTGTGTGTTAGTGCAAACTTAAGCGATCAATATCTACAAATAATTTAATGTATTAAGCAGCTATCTATTACCATATGGTGGTTTACGCTACACTCTATCTTGTTATAGATATCTCTATAAAAACTTTCAGACAAACTTTCCATTGTCTTAATCCAAAACCGGGGCGGGAGCTAATGGTATCATCAATAACCTCAGGAAAAATATCCCCGCATATTGATATTTTTATGCTGATATAAACTCTATTTTCTTTTTAAATAATTAGTAAAGAGTCTCTGGATAAGGAAATTACACTTCCATCAATTTTTAAAACAAGCAATCAAGAAAGCTTTTCTCCGAAAATAAGAAGGTTAAACACAATATTTTATCATCAATGACTATCTGTAATAAATATATTTACATAGTGAATATTCAGATAGGAAGTTTTGGAGAAGATTTTCGTGTCTAAATAGCACAATCGCTAGCCCTAATTTATCTTCACGTATCTTAAAAAGAAGACTCGCGATCCAAGAATCCTTTCTTGTTAGAAACGTATCAATTATTTTAGACTGCTACTTTAATATCGAAACCAGCTATTTAACAAAAATACTATTAATAACACAAAAAAGTTTTATATACACTAATCAAATGTAACGCTTGATACCTATATTATGCTTGTGATCACATAAAAGCACATGATCTATAAATCGTGTTATGAAAAAATACACAAATACTAGAGCGTTTGTTTATAAAATCTTCTTAGCCTTAACAAAAACATTTTTTAAAAAAAACATATTAAAAAGATAGAGTAACACAACATGACTTTAAATTCCTATATTAAACATCCTTCTCATTACACTATTTTCTATTAAAAATAAATAAAATACATAAAAACATAAGTACTAAAAATAATATAATATCTTAAGATCAATAAATCTAAGTCATAATAGAAGTTAAATATCAATAGTTTTTTACAACGTAATATTATGCATATCAATTTTTATTTAATAATTTCTTCTGTTTCCTGCAACGTTATGTTAAGTTCCAAAATAGAAATGTCTCCATCTTTTTTTTCCAATTGAACCGACAGCATTTCTGGATCAACTTGCACATATTTACTGATGACATCAAGCAGGTCACGTTTCAAGTAAGATAAATAATGCGGCTCGTTATCACTTCTGCGCCGCTCGGCAACAATTATCTGCAGCCGCTCCTTAGCTATATTAGCTGTTGTTTTTTTACGAGAAAGAAAAAAGTCAAGTAATGCCATGGTTTACCCCCCAAAGAGGCGTTTTAAAAATCCCTTCTTCTCTTCTTCGATAAAGCGGAAAGGACGATTTTCTCCTAACAGGCGATCAACCATGTCTGAATAAGCCTGGCCAGCATCAGACTCCTCATCAAGAATTACCGGCTCACCTTGGTTAGATGCCCGCAATACCAATTGATCCTCGGGAATCACACCCACCAAAGGAATTCGCAAAATTTCGATTACATTTTCTATACTAAGCATTTCACCTCGGCTAACGCGTCCTGGATTATAGCGAGTCAACAATAGATGCTCTTTGATCGGATCTTGACCATTTTCAGCACGGCGTGATTTAGACGATAGGATACCTAAAATTCGGTCGGAATCACGTACTGACGAAACCTCTGGGTTGGTGGTAATGATAGCTTCATCAGCAAAATACAACGCCATTAAAGCCCCTGTTTCAATTCCAGCTGGAGAATCACAGATAACAAAATCGCATTGCATCGTACTTAAATCATTTAACACTCGTTCCACGCCTTCGCGTGTTAGGGCATCTTTATCCCTTGTTTGGGACGCAGGCAGGATATAAAGATTTTCTGTCCGTTTATCTTTAATCAGAGCCTGATTTAATGTTGCCTCGCCCTGGATAACATTGACAAAGTCATATACCACCCGACGCTCACAGCCCATGATTAAATCAAGATTCCTAAGTCCGATATCGAAATCTATAACTACGATTTTCTTTCCTTTTCTGGCTAAACCGGTTGCAATGGCTGCACTCGAAGTGGTTTTTCCAACACCCCCTTTACCAGAAGTAACAACTATAATGCGTGCCATAAATGGATTCCTGCTCAAGGGCTAAATTAAAGAATGAATGGTAAGCGTGCTATCCTGCAGACTTAACCGCGCGGCATTGCCTAAAAACTCGCGGGGAATTTGATCACTTAACCAATACTCCCCAGCAATGGATACAAGTTCAGGGAACATATGGGTACAGAATATCTGGCACTCTCCAGAACCAGACGCACCAGCCAACGCACGCCCCCGCATCGTGCCATAAATATGTATATTACCATCAGCAATAAGCTCAGCACCGGCACTCACACTGCTAATGACAATCAAATCGCTATTGCAAGCATAGATTGTTTGCCCAGAGCGTACTGGCATATTAATAATTCGTGTTTTGATTGACGATATCGCCTGCGCGATGCTATAATTTGGCGCTTTGCCTTCTGTCAGTATCGGAATACCGCTACGAATGATTTCCTGTTTCAGTTGATTATCTTTACATCCACTAACTCCAACTACATGCAACTTGGTGGCCCGCATCGCCTGCGATATGGACTCCCAGGAGGTATTTCGCCTAAGATCTGCAACGTTAATGACAACCGGTGCATCTTGCAAAAATCCTGCTGCTTGTGTAATTTTTTCTTCTATCGCCAACCGTATTTCCTCTGGCCTTGCATCATGTATATGAATTACCGATAAAGTAAAATTACTTCCTTTCAACTCAATTGGCGTTTTCGACATTTATCCTGACTCAATCTTAGCAAGTGTATTTTCCCTATTCGTTACGGGATTAGGTATTCCATAATACCGAATGCATGTTATAGTTACTGTTATATACAGACAAGACACTAGATTAGATCTATATAATAATATATATATGTATGTATAATCTATCGAAATGCAAAACAAGATATAATTTGTTTTTTATTAAAAAAGGAGATTGCCCTTGATATAGAAAAAAATAAAAGAATGATTTAAAGAAACAAAATTCTATTTTCAAGTTTCGCTGCAATAAAAAATTTATAACCATTCATTAAATCGCTAAAAATCTTAATTATTAACGGATATCTTGGCGAAGATTGTTATAAGATATCTCATTATACCGAACAAGGAACTTTTGATATGATGCACAATAAAAATTGTGAATATTATACAAATCATATTGATTCCTATTTTCTTAACTTCAAGTATTATCTTCATTGTATCACATGACTTAATGATAATATATTTTGTTGATCAAAATTTATTCATAAAAATGAATTCTAATATTATTATATTACTTTCAATAACATTAAGATGTTTAAGGCGTTTTCTAAGAGTACTTTTATAAAAGTATATGACAAAAATAGTTCATTTATCTTCAATATTTTCTATATGCATTAGCGTAAAATAACCAATATCAAAATATAATTAATTGAATTAATTGCTGTCAACGACTATATATTTCCTGAAACAACTAAGAGTAAGTATAATTTTTAAGACATGTAAAAATACGCAAAAACAAGGAAACAAGAATTGATTTAAGTTGAATGTTTTATTCTGGTAATTATAAATAATTAGTTCATTTTTTATTCTTATAGAATTAAATAATATGAGATATATTTCTAATATACATAAATTAATCACTAGATTCCTAATACAAATAAATTTGATGATTTCATCTATTTTATATTTTTATAAAGTAATCATGAAAAAGATTGATATCATTAGCTATTTTTACAGTAAACTTCGATGAAGTTCGATCTATCAGCATAACAGCATTAGTCTACTCAACGTTAGATCTGTAGTAATTAGTAATTGAAGTATACGGCTAAATTTTAGCTATCTCATAACTCAAACAAGCATATACAATATATATCAGCCATATAAAAATATATAAATATCTTTAAATTTAAACAATCTCCTAATTGTTTAAACAGAAACACACTATGGTGTGCACTGTTTATCTTTTCTATATAAACAATAGGCTAAAATAGTTATTAACTTATATCTTCTAATGATAAATTACTATAATCAGGCATGCTAATTAACTAAAAAAGATATCTCTAGAATTCAGACGTCTCAGCGATCTATCTTTTAACATAAAAAATCAAAATATATCCTAGAATTATTGTTTTATTAAGTAACTAATTGACTAAGCAATTATTTCTATTAAGCAATTCTAAGAAAAATAGAATACATCTGATTCTATTATAACCCAGATAATACTTGACTCAATCAAGATCACTTAATCGCTTTAGCTTCAGGCAATTCGTTCTTTTTTAATAATATATTTTAATAAAATAACAAAAATATATTATCAATAAATAATATTCATAACTCGAATCGTAATAAAAACTGATAAATATTCTTTTTTTTAAATTAAGAATACTTAAAAAGTAAGCTATAGATTAAAAATCTATTTATAACATGTTAACATAGTTTAATATCTTAAAAATTGTGTTTACCTTATGATACATAAGTTTACTTAAAAATAAGCTCAAATAATAAATAAACTTAATATACATTACTTTTATGCATTATCATACCCATAAGCACTTAACAACACATACTTTTGTTTACTACTAAGTAGTATCTGATTTAATACCTACTCATACTTTGATATAAAAAGCCACTCTTCGTGACTGGAGATAGGCTCCAGAGATCGTCTGAAAAACATGTGTTTAACATGTTATTTACTCATCTATATATACAGATTTACCCCTTATTGAAAAATCTCGAGTTAAGAAAACTTCTTTCTAAAAAGAAAAGTGAAGACAGATCTAAATAGAGAATCTCTCTATCTGATATCATTGATTACTTATTACGTGAGCTTAATTATCTTACATGATTATGATCCATAATATCAGTAAGTGTTTGAAAAACATCAAATTTCAAATTAAATCTAGAATTTTTCTTCTACATATGTTTATCAGAATACTAAACATTTTTTCTTTGAAATTAGTTTATAATATATAGTAACTCTCACGGATTACATTCATTTTTAGGTTAAATCTTCTCTTTGATATATATGCAAAAGAATTGCACTCTAAAATCGTAGCATTTTGATCAAAATGTTTTCAAAAACAAGACAATATATTAGAAGAAGAGATGTTCTGCATAGCATGATTTTCTTAGGGTATAGAGGCAGGGGCGAAGAGACTTGAACTCCTAACAGCCGGTTTTGGAGACCGGTGCTCTACCAATTGAACTACGCCCCTAAATAGGGTAATGGCGGTGCGGACGGGATTCGAACCCGCGACCCCCGGCGTGACAGGCCGATATTCTAACCGACTGAACTACCGCACCATTAAAACATTTTTACCCAGAATTAGCATGGCGGAGTTAAACAGCCAGTTATTAACTATATTCCGAATGATTCACGCAGCTCTGAGCCTTTTTTTTGTGAATAAACAAAACACTATCTCTACAAATTTTTTCTTGCATAGATCAAAATACAAAAACTGAGCAAATACAAAGCTCACCTTTTTTCACAAAGCTAATCCATTAACCACATTAATAATATAATTAATTTATGTGAAAATTTCAAAGTCATATCATTAGCATAACTAACCAATCTTCTTTGTTTATTTATTATTTTTATAATAGAGTTGCATCCAAGAATTATCATGGTTTTGCTTAATGCCTTCTTCTTTTTGTGAAACCCTATCAAGTTACTTTCCAAAAATATCATTTCTAATATTTACACAGTTCTGTGTTTTTATAAAGTAGTATTTTCCTCATCCTAATGAGCGCACCTCCTTCACATCTACATACCAACGTTCTTCTCTGAGTTGAACCACCATTATTATACCTAAATTATCCAAAATCACTTCGATATTTTCTACTTAGATATCGGTATCGATAGATTATAAAAAAGAGAAAATAAACTTATTATATCACAGTATGCTAGAATTGGTGCTTTGTTTTTTAGCAGAAAACCCGATGTTATATATATATTCCATAGAGAATATAATTTATTTTCTATTTCCACCGAGCTTCAAGCAGGTAAATATCCGAATATGAAAGAAGGTTAAGATTATATATAGAAACATGAGATAATATCGTTCATCCCGCCCCCAGTCAGAAGCTTATTTGCAATATATATAAAATTAACGCTGCCGCAATCTACATGATAATACCTTCATTTTTTGATTCGCATATCAAAAAATGTGATAATGCTTCATGTTTGCTTACTCTGTGCTTCTCACAGAGAATTAATATACCTTATTGAAATAAAAAAACAAAATGGCGTCCCCTAGGGGAGTTGAACCCCTGTTACCGCCGTGAAAGGGCGGTGTCCTAGGCCACTAGACGAAGGGGACACAAATACTATAATAAAAATTATAGTACCTATACTACTGACAGTCATAGTACTATCTATGTAGGACACATGCCTTCGCTGTTCCCCACAGCGAAGGCATATTTATCGCATATATCAAAATCCAGATTACTCTCTAATCCATAAATTAAAATGCAACTTAGGCATCATGGATAGAATCGCCAGTTTCGTACTTCAATCCGGAATACAGATCCATCTTACGATGGCTCTTCCAGTAAAACTTTTACGAAATCTCGGTGTGCACCTATTTTAGGTTTTAGTACAAGTGCATACCATAAACATATTATCTCGACTTATATTCAAAATATGATCTAATTGAGGCAATGTCTACTCTCCCTCTAATTTTATCGCTGGAATTTTTTTGTAGATACCCTCTGATTATGGTTAAGTAAAATTAATGAGTTATTACATACAATTTACTTGATTTCTCACACCAAGAAAATCTGAACTGACAATTCATAAAAAGTTGATGTAAGCATTCAGCATCTAATCCATTTCAAATTAACTTTCTTAAAAGTGCTCTGGATACAGAGCAGCTCTATTCTAGATTACTTTAAATATAAAAAAGTAAGTAATTTTATGTGCACATAAAATCAAGTTACCGGAAATTACAGCCTAAAAAATCTTCAAACCCACATCGATCGCATTTAAATACTACTTAATGGTATAAAAAATTGAAAATATATTAGTCTCAGTATCAGTTTAAATAGTACTTCTCTATTCATCTAGCAAGGAAATGCACAGAATGCTCAGATTCTTACAGACGAGTAAAAATTCGTCCCAATTAAGCTTCATATATCAAACCTGAACCACCACAAAAATCCACGGATAAAATTTTTAGGTCGAATATTTAAAAATCTCATTCATATATAAACAAGTTTGTTTACACTTCAATAGTTAAAAGATCATGTATCGATATCGTATCATTAGTAGCTTACATAAATTCTCTTATAAATTCTTAAAAAGAAAAGTTCACTGAATTCTATATAACACATAATTATATTTTACTCTTTTTTCATTCACTGTCAAACCATTATCACCTGGTTCTAAACCATTCCATTAAACGAAACATGGGTCACACAAACGACCGATATAAATAGAATTATATGGATCATAAATTTATTGCAATAGATTTTTTAATTTTTTTATTCTAACTATTTTTTATCTTTTTCTCTATTTAATTTTAATCATTTATCTGCAAAAAATAGCAAATGGCAAACGGTGATAAGCTTCTTCTGAAAGCTATCACGATGATACTGGCTATTAGAAATACACCATAAAAAGATTGCAATTATGATTTAGTAAATAACAACGCTACACCCTCAAGCATCTGAGAAGTTTCTTCGAAAGGAAATCATAAACCACAGCAATCATATACAAATTAACTATCGCTCCAATACAGTAAGGCCTGCGAGAAGGGTCAAAAAATGCAGCATACGAGGCCATACCCTCCTTACTCATCATTATATTGCGAGCCGGCATAATTATCGAATCTTGACCATTGTCCATTGAAGGTCAAACGAACACTGCCAATAGGCCCGTTACGTTGCTTGCCGAGAATAATTTCAGCAATTCCCTTCATATTGCTATTCTCGTGATAAACTTCATCGCGGTAAATAAACAGAATCAAATCAGCATCTTGCTCGATAGAACCAGACTCTCGCAAATCTGAGTTGAGGGGGCGCTTATCAGCACGCTGTTCCAAACTTCGATTCAACTGTGATAACGCCACTACCGGCACCTGTAGTTCTTTAGCTAGCGCCTTCAAAGATCGAGAAATTTCAGCTATTTCCAAGGTACGGTTATCGGATAAGGAGGGGACCCGCATCAGTTGGAGATAATCAATCATAATCAAACTTAAACCATCGTGTTCTCGGAATACCCGCCGCGCACGAGAACGTACTTCTGTCGGAGTTAATCCTGAAGAATCATCAATATACATATTACGTTTTTCTAACAAAATCCCCATAGTGCTAGAAATGCGCGCCCAATCCTCATCATCCAGTTGGCCGGTACGAATCCTCGTTTGATTGACGCGAGAAAGCGAGGCTAGTATACGCATCATGATCTGCTCTCTCGGCATTTCCAGGCTAAAAATCAGCACCGGTTTATCTTCAGTCATACTAGCGTTTTCGCATAAGTTCATGGCAAAAGTAGTTTTACCCATAGACGGGCGTGCGGCGATAATAATTAAATCTGATTTTTGCAATCCGGAAGTTTTTTTATCTAGATCCAGGTACCCACTAGAAACACCGGTAACCCCATTATGTGGCTTCTGGTAGAGCTTCTCGATGCGCGTTACTGTATCCTCAAGAATACGCTCGATACCCTTCGGCCCCTCATCTTTACTAGCACGATTCTCTGCTATCTGAAAAACCCGAGACTCCGCCAGATCCAGAAGTTCTTCGCTACTACGACCCTGTGGATCATAGCCAGCATCGGCGATCTCATGAGCTATAGCGATCATTTCCCGAACAACAGCCCGTTCGCGCACAATATCGGCATAAGCGGAAATATTTGCCACGCTCGGCGTATTTTTCGATAGCTCAGCCAAATAGGCAAATCCGCCAACCGCGTCCAAATTCCCTTTTTGTTCCAGAGACTCAGAAAGCGTGATCAGATCGATGGGCTTACAAAGTTCTAACAAATGCTGCATCTCATTAAAGATAAAACGATGCGAACGATTAAAAAAATCATTTCCTGTTACCCGTTCGGCAACATTATCCCAACGTTCGTTATCCAGCATCAACCCGCCCAGCACAGACTGCTCCGCTTCCAAGGAAGCGGGCGGAATTTTTAAACCTTCCACCTGGGAGTCGCGTATAAAATTTAATTTTTTAGTGGTTTTTTTTTCTGTCATGAAGGAGTAAATGTACCTTATTAAAAAGTTCTTAGATAATGGCACATTATATCCTCTCTCTGGTCGAGATTCTATGCACTTTCTGAATGATGCTGCAGAGTTGATAAGATTGTTAAGAATATCTTAATTAGATAGAACTATTATGGCTAAAGTATAAACGGTTTTTTATTTACAACTAACCGAACGTGATCGAATTTTTTCGATCTGGATGTTTTCTATTTAAAACATGTCATGCTGTTAAAGAATAATATTCTTCTGCATGAATAAAAATGAATGCAATGAATGCGATATATTGATAATTCATCATTGAAACTTAATGATAAATCTGTAATAATTTCAAATTATTAACAGATTTATTTTATAAGAAATTCCCAGTAAACAGACACAAAACTATCGTTAATATGTAAACAACTAACTCCGTGAAAAAGGATAGGAAACGAATATTAGATATTCACCTAAATGCTATTTTTATATATCTAAAATACGTAAAGTTTGTTGTTTTCAACTTATTGAACCAAACACAGAAATTCTTATCTAACATGAAGCATGATAATAGTCTTATGTGAGAAACAAAGAGCACTCACATTGTCTATTTACGCTCCTAATCGAATCAGAAAAACGTGCTTCAATTTATTTTTTGAATCAAAAATTCGCATTTTAACATGATCTTTTGAATAATAGACACATAGCTTGTTATAAAATTGTTTGATTCAACAAGTTTAAATTATGACTAGAAAAATGATATAAGAATTAATAAAACCTTAGTAGATTTACTCAGATTAATCGCCGGAAAACAAATTAAAAATAAAAAAATAAATCAAATATCAACTTTTGGTATACCGTTAATGGTTAGATAAATACCAGTGATTAAATAAATAATAAGCACGAGATAATTTCTAATAAACATTTTCAATAAGATTGATAATATTAATATGATTTGGTAGTATTCCTAGTGTTGGCCTTAATCTTCTTTAAACAGCTAGAACATCTTAGGTTTATAGTGACATCGTCACTTAAGGCTACATAAAAGCTTTATAACGCGGAGATTAAAATAAAAATAAAGAAAATTATATAAACCAGAATCAAAAAAGGCGGAAATGTTACTGCATAAAGCTAATATTTTTCTATATCAGAACAGAAACAACAACGAGGAGAATTATAAAACACTGCTTTATTGAAAGGAAAAACTATATTTCCAATATTCTCTACACTAAAATCGAAAGATTATCAAGAATCTAATTCAAAAACCACCTATCTAGATATTGATAACTTCTCTTACCAGCTTTTTTAAGGTGTATATATCTTTTATTCCTCTACCACACAAAATAAACTTATTATTACTACTTATATGTCCCCTATATAAACGAATTAAAACTACATCGTCTAGGTATTCGCAGCCTCTAGAGGACTCTGATATAATAATATAACGTTAGAATAATACCACCCTCCATTAAGCGCGAATCAGAGAGCTATCTCGTCAATTTATTATCCCATGTTAAGCTGCATTTTCACAACACGCAAATTTCTTTCTGGTGCTAGAAACAATACATATTTTCGCGCTGGCATATCTCATTTAATTTCTCCAAATTCTAAAAATAAACCACTTTAGTCAATCACTCATCTCCATCCGCAAGGTTTCTATCACCGGTGAAATAGAGGGCAGTAAACCATGCCATAATAAAAAAGCCCAGGCGGCCTGGCCCACCAACATACCAAGCCCATCGGCACAGCGCTTCGCGCCCTGTCTGCGACACCAAGCAATAAACGGTGTATCGCCTTTCTGATAAAACATATCGTAACAACAAACCTCAGGTCTAATAATACTTGTTGGTAGCGACGGAATTCCTCCCGACATTCCTATGGATGTTGCGTTAATAATTAGATCGTAATCAAACGTATCTAGGTACTCTGATTTCTGAGCAGTGATATCACTGATATGATGGTAAAGCCCAGCCAATTCTTGAGCACGAGAAAAAGTTCGGTTTGTCAAAACTATTTTGCATCCATAGGCTAATAGCGGCAGAATCACTCCTCGTGCCGCGCCGCCGGCACCAACTAACAGTACACGACTATCATGACACAATAGATCAAGACGTTGTAAATCATTAAATAACCCAATGCCGTCAGTGTTGTCCCCAAATAATAACCCATTTTGCTGCTTTTTTATTGTATTTACCGCCCCAGCTAATGACCCCCTTTCGCTAAGATGATCACATAGTAAACATGCAGATTCTTTAAATGGTGAGGTAATATTTGCTCCTAAGCCCCCAGCATCGAAAAATCTCCGCAAGGTTTTCTTAAATTCAGTTAGCGGCGCCAAAACCAGTCCATAAGAATGAGACAAACCGATTTCATCGGCAAATAGTGCATAAATACGCGGTGACCAACTATGTTTGATCGGATTACCAAAAACAGCGAAGGCATCCATAGTTTCACTCCGGTTATAGTTAGCCTTGACGAATCAATGCGCCGCTTAGAGCTTCGTAAATTTTAGAAGGATTGCACCGTCCTTCTACAGGCTCCTTCAGTACCGGAAGCATATCCCCTAATTGTTCACATACTTGAGCAACGGTATATGCTGGTGGCTGTCCGGTTAAATTAGCACTGGTTGATACTAATGGCTTTCCGAATGCGAGACAAAGACGACGGACTGGTTCAAACGCGCTAACGCGTACTGCTAGCGATGCGTGCTCTCCCGTAAGCCACCTCGGAGTTGTAGAGCGAGCCGGTGTTACCCAGGTAACAGGACCAGGCCAAGATGCAAACATGCGCGCTCGCGCAGCATTATCCAACGCATCGTCATCAATATATTTTTTCAGCTGGTCATAATGAGCGGAAATAAGAATTAACCCCTTTTCCCTCGGGCGCTGTTTCAGCTTAAATAACGAGTAAACCGCGCTTTCGCTATCCGGATCACACCCAAGCCCGAATACAGCCTCCGTTGGATAAGTGATAACTTTCTGCTGATACAACGCTCTTAGCAAACTCGTAAAATCCACCAAAGGTGATTTATTCATTATTTCCTTCTACCACTCAACCATACGGAAATTTAATCAACTAAAAACCATTTTACACTGCAGATTAGCATTTTTTCTATCAACAAGAAAAATATCGATATTGCAAACAAAAATTTTACTAAAACACAATCTATCTCCTGCCAATTTCTCGAGGAGATACTTAAAACAGGTAACCACCTAAAAAGAACATGTGCTTCTATTGGCACGCTGTGACTTTAATTCCTGATTATACTATGATGTATAATTAATGTTAATTGATATTTTTGGAAAAACTACATTCGAGCACTTTAATCATACAAATTCATTGCCCTGGATTTCAAACATAAATATCAACACATTTATTTCTTTTAATATGGTTAAAAATCACTTATCGACAGTATTGATGCCCAAATTAAGCATCAACACCAGCTATTGGGAGGGTGAAAATATATAAATTCCGTAATTCTCTAGCTCTAGTAATAAAATTTGGGCAATGCATAAAATTTACCTTTGCTACATCCCACACAAACCGTATTGTATTTTTCAAAAAATAAAAAGAATATGATTTCATAATAATCCACATAAGATTATGATGAGGGTTGCATAAAATCCTACAAACAACAGCATGCGAAAGCATGATGTTCTTCACAATCACTCTTACCTTACAGTTTCCTACCTACTCACAATCAAAACTAATTGGCTAAAAATAATCGGTGGGGGATTATCCAACTTTAAGATTTAAAATAATAACTTTATTAAGTTATTAAAATCAAATAAAGCAATAATCTATGCGATAGATTCTTTAATAAAAATTAAATTATTTAACTATATAAAATATATACTCGGAAGTTTAAAACCCGCCACTGATAACAATAGCTAATATTACTCATCATTAAAAATATATAAATACCAATTGCTTTTGCTTGAATGGGGTATATCGGAGAAAACATAAGGCAACTCTGTAAGTATCCCTCTTTGTCTGACAAGAAAAAACAAAAATCCTCCTCCAAGTACGGTGAAGAATCTTATGTACTTCACGAAAGTATTTCCGATTTTATCATAGTATTAAATTATTTTTGATGTTTGATATATTAATGCAGACATTGTTCATCTTCTTCAAAAACCAAATCTTCCATTTTCTGATAAGCATTTTCACACCCAGGAATATTAAAGAGAACTATAAGAATCACCCATTTTAAATCTTCTAGATTAAATTTCTCCGCATCCAAGGCCATCACCCGGTCAATGACCATTTCGCGAGTTTTAAGATTCAATACTTGAATTTGTTCAAGAAACAACAAAAACCCACGACAATCTATATTCAAAACTTGACTCTCTTCATTAGTGTAAATCCGCATGGCAAGCGGATCGGTATTTAACGAAAAACCCCTACCCTGGCTATCCTGAAAATCAAGCAATTTCTCTAACCAATTTAATGCACGATAAATATCGTTCTGATGAAACCCTGCTCGAGTAAGGTTATCAGTCAATTTATCCTGATCTAGATGTATTTCGAGATCATTGTGGATGTAGATTTCAAATAAATATATTAATACGTCGAACATGGCCTGTCCTCCTTTATCGGACATAGCCGCCGGGTATAACTGCATTTCATCCTTCTAACTCCAATTCGAGCAGTTTCACCCCCCATTTCTATCACAGATTAGCAGCATGTGTAGCTTACAACCTGTTAAGGTTGTAAGCTACATCCATTACGTTTGCCAACACATTGAGAAATGGCAATTAAACGTCACATTCTGACGCAGAAATGATTTTCTTTTCTCCAGTGCTATCCCCGATTTAGGTCACATTACAGCTATTCAAATATCTTTGCGGATAAGTAATAAGCACCGACCTATACTGAATGGCTTAATTTCAAGTGCAACACATGAATCAAATTAATATACATTATGCTTTTAATCATTTAAACTGATTTATTCATAACAAAATGTCAATCATGCTCTTTTCAATGAAAAGAATACGTGATAATCAACAAGCCAACCATGCTTGAATCAAACATATTTCTTACATTGTAATTATTAAATTTACAACAAAATTAGCAACACACTGCTTTCTACTCGGGAGTACTCAACTACAATAGTTAATCCCTTTCACCTAATTTATGAAGCAATAGTTCTACGTCACATTATAGGTGTTTCTATATTAGAAATAGCTATTTTTATGAAATAACAGATCGCAAGGAGATCATTCAGTTAGTTAAGAAAAGTGCTATCTTTAGATAGCTCTAACTAAAATATAGAGTTTTGATGGATTTTATTACTTTTACTGATATATACAGTAAAAAAACATATAACAGATACTCAGCATTCTCACTTATAAACAGTAGTGCGATTAATTAAAAAACTCAGATGAGTTTAGATAAATTGTTATGGAAAGAAAAATAGTAATTTTATAAAAATAATGAAGCACTGAAATTACATTCGCTTATAACGCATCAATTATATTGACACTCAAAATCCTCCATATTCAGCTGCAACAGAGATTAATCATATTAAATTATCTACAAGATAAAATAATCAAACTATAACCAGAGATTCCAAAATACGCATTTTCCGCACTTAATATATTGAGGCGATTAGTTTGATGATATTGTCCACACTTTTATTCGTAAATATCCTTAAACTTAAAAGTAAAAACAGTACCGGATTTATTCATTCAAATCCAGCTACCTTATCGAATCTTGAAAAATCTTTATCTCATACTAAATAAGCTTTAAATAAATAAAAACCGGTGATAAATTCGGCTCTGATAAGAACGAGTGTTAGACATCATATATGATTTTTCAAGATTTCTAACAAAATAATCTGGTTTAAAACATTTTTTATTAACACTCCTTCAACTCCGTCTATGCAAAATATCATCAGTCATTCAGACTGAGAGGAAATTCCAGAAATATTGGAATATGGATTATTTCAGCCACTCAGCCTCGATTAAATAATCGCTGTATTTTCAGATATCATGAAATGCCGCTTAAATACTGATGTTTAACGGTGTGCTTAATATGCCTACTAAGATTCATGCCAATCCCGCCTCGCGGTTTAAAGAAATATTACATCCTAGCTTTTCTCATGGAGAGAATATCATAGCACCTTTATTTTTACTCAGTAAATCCTACGCTTTTAAGCGTAATAACTGTGTATACTGCAAACACCATTAGTTGTGCACAATTACCTGATTTTTTGTAAGTTTATTGTATCAAAAATCTGACAAAACCATTGCTTTAATAATACTTACGAGCAATAAACCAGCATAAATCATTTAATACGTCGCACTGTTAGTTGCCAAATGGCATTTACTCCATACTCTATAGTTTATCGACACCATTACCACTCTTCTTTTGAACTTTCCATTTGCCGTTATTAAAAACTTAAAGGACTTTGGGCATCAATAGTGATCCACTGAGGTAATTTATCGCATGTTAGTATTTTTATGCCAATCTTTATCGTCTTTACTTGCCATTCTAATCAGCAAATAATTTGCATAACGTAGCAACATACCCATATCAGTATAATGAAAAAAAATCCAGCGGAAATATGCAAGAAAAACTTTTTCCATACAATAGCTCACGCCTAGGTATCATTACTGTCAGAATAATCGTGATGCTTGAAAGCTTTTTATCAATGAGCCATTAAGGATGTTAAAACTTTTTTTTTACCATTGAAACTAGATATAAAAATAACAGTCTTAATTTTATCTAATGATCGCATTATAATTTCCATTGATTTAACAACACCTTTTATGGTGAAAGATAATTAACAAGATGTCATGGGATTTTTTTCTTATAGATCACTAGAAACTGAGAAATCACAAACATTGCTTGACTGTAAGAAAAAAATAAAAGATATCTATTTCGTTCATATTTCGCTCATGAACTAAATGATTTCAACTAAAATAACATGTTTCTTTAAACATAGTTTATTTTTCGGCTAGCTATTAAACTTATATATTACAACTCATCACATTCATTATATAATAAATTAATCAGATTTAATAAATATTAATTAAGATTACATTTATTAAATCTGATTACATGAAAGTCTCTAATGGAAATATATAACTATTAACACTAATAGTAATCTACCACCTATTATAAAAGGATGAAAGGTGTAACCGATAATAAAATGAATAAACTGTATAGTTAAATTCATCTCAATATCAGGTTAACAAAATCTGTATTACAGTGTTTTAAAAATCTTTTCTTATTAATCTCCGAAAAATATTTTCTTTTAAAATAAAATAAAATATAAAATAATTAAAAATAAATTAGTTTATATTACTTCTTTCATTAAACACATCATATCCGCGCATTGCTTATTAAAATAAGCTTAGATAGATGATATATTACACAATCATTTGTGATCAAAAATTGCAATTTTAATCTAAATAAGACAACAAATTAATTTTTATTAAATTTCTTGTATTACAAGATTTTCTCCAAGTAAATCTATACATATTATATCCATAATATGTATCTCCATTTTTAAAAAACTCCTTATCTATATTTTAAAATTTTTGATCTTATGATATTTCTATATTTTATTCCCTACTTAAGAAAGTATCTTTTCCATATCTATCATTCATAGACTTCAGATACTCCTATGACCCACTCAAAAAACAAGTGATCATTAAAATGATCACTTGTTTTTTGAGTGGGTATATTCTATATTTTTAAAATTCATGATAATAAAGATAGGTGCAGATACCCTCGTTGTAATGAAATTGATAAAATCGATGTAATCAACATAAAAAATGAGACCCTTAACCAGGTTAAGAAAAAACCGCTAATGATATAGCAATAAATATTTCTATTTATAATAATACTCAAATGATCTTAGATATTAATCTAAATAATATTTGATAACTTGAATAAATTATATCAAAACAGATTCCAGATAGCATAGTCTCTAACGCTAAAACCGTTATCTATTGTGAAACACATGAATAATACTCTTTAACAAATAATATTCTTTATGTATGGCATAAAGAGCAGACTAGGTATCTTGTTATTCAACAGAGCTCCCTCATTAAGTTCGATATGCCAAAACAACTCAGGAAATACCACTCTTACATATAGCGAAAATTTTTGATTTCTGATATGTAAAAATTTGATACTATGTTTGTTTATCCTATAGTAAATATATCAATCGTAAACGCATCCATATACATTAAATTCTTAAAAAGTTTCTTCATAAATATGAAGCGAGAACCGCTACCCTATATGAATATTCCATTAGAAACCTAAAAGTAATCATTAATCATAAATCTTCTTTGCAACTTTATTTATTAAGTGACTTCATTATTAATTTATATAAATTTCAAACTCTAATACAACCTTCATCTTCAGTTCAAATAAATGACATAGTGAAAACTATATATAAAATAAAAACCTTTATAGATAAAACCATCAATTTCAAATCATAAAAACAAACATTACACCAAAAATCATTTCATTCAAAAATACCTTTACGACTCATAATCCATAGTATGGATATACTATAAAAATTTCAAATTATAATTTTATTACTTATAAAATATGGTAATAATTTATTTTTAGTATTTTTGTTAAAATCACACCCAATAACTTTAGAAAAATACACATCAGCAGAAAAATTAAAATAATGATCGTTATCCTAACCAATATTATTAATTTTTAAATACATAAGGCTATTCATAAAAAAATGCGGGCCTGCCCATTATCGAACTAAGATGACAGACAATCATTACAAATCATTCCAGATATCATCATTATAATATTACGTAATATGTAATCATAATAATTTTTATTTACATCGGAGAACAAATTATGCCTGTATTTTTCTAAATACTTGTCTTGTGGTCCTAATGCTAACCAAGCCTAATTACTCGTCAAAAAATATGAACATTCGTAAAAATGGAAGTACAGATATTCTCTCCGTATCATCTCGAGGAGTTACAAGTACGCTAATAAAAAATTGTATTCTTACTGCAATCTTACCATCATCACGATCATTCATACAAGAGGCGAATTAGAAGCCGAGTGTCTTTATACCAGAAAAAAGTAAAAGATTCGTAGCAGGCGCGCATCTATGCTAATGCTAGGTGTAGATGCGCGCCTTGGGCATATTAAGAGTCGGTCAAGTAATGCAAAAACTACACTAACGTGATTTTTTTGGCAAATGTAAAATATTAGTAGCGTTTAGTACATATTTATCTAACCGATAAAGCTAAAAGTATTAGTTTAAACTTTTTATTTTATATAGATTATCAGTTCAGTTGCTACCTATTCTAGCGAAGAAAAAATGTTTCACCTAAGAAACAAAAGTAAGTAAATGGTAATAATGCATATAATTTTTTTGAAAATCCACTAGACAGTGTATGTATAAATCCGTATCATTTTCTTTCTATTCGAGTTGTGCGCCCGTAGCTCAGTCGGATAGAGCGCTGCCCTCCGGAGGCAAATGTCTCAGGTTCGAATCCTGTCGGGCGCACCATCACGTTGGTGTTCTAATCTGCAGTGAGATTTCAATGCTGCGTTATAATAATAATTAAAGTAATGGTGATTGTAGCTCAGTTGGTAGAGCCCTGGATTGTGATTCCAGTTGTCGTGGGTTCGAGTCCCATCAGTCACCCCACGGGGCAGTCGGTATGCGAAGATGGCGGAATGGGTAGACGCGCTAGCTTCAGGTGTTAGTGTCTTGATAGACTTGAGGGTTCAAGTCCCTCTCTTCGTACCACATCCTCGTGTTTTGTGTCAATATCACTTGAACAAGTGACCCGCGCTAGACACTTGACACAAGAACTGTTCTCAGATACTTCAAGAAAATCTAAAACATCATAAACATCGGCGAGTAGCGCAGCTTGGTAGCGCAACTGGTTTGGGACCAGTGGGTCGGAGGTTCAAATCCTCTCTCGCCGACCATATTTCTTAAAAATCTTACCTAATAGATGGAAAACAGGGATCATAAAAATCAAGTACCATGACATGGTATTTCACCAAAACTTTTATAATATAGGTAAAATGCCTAATCATGTCTTTATAATATATATAGCATAAATAATAATTCTGTATCGCAACATGATGAAAATTTTCACATCTAGGTCTATCACGCACTATCTATACATCACCATTCCTATTTTTAATAGGAATAAATATTTTTTCTTAAAAAATTATCCAAAACGCCACTTTCATCAAAAAATAATTACACGGATTCTTTTTATGCTGCTATGTTTTTCTGAAATGTTGCCATGGTTACTATCTTCATGCTTTACATGAAAAGCATTTACACGGATCAGTGTGTAATCTCTCTTAAAGAGTCAGATAAATAGCTATCTGTCATACAGACAAGTACACTATATACTACTTTTTAGTAAACTTAAGAATATTGTGATATAACCTTTTCTTTTAATCAAAAAACGTATCAATTTTTAATGACACGAGGTTGTTTTTTTCACATTAATTTGTATAAACTAGTAAAATAAAATGGATGAATCAAAATGAAACATTTTGTAATTTCACAGATACTTAACCACTTTACGCTCATAAAAAGTATCTAAATCTAGAAATCAATTGATTTAGCTCATATAGTTATTTTCATAGAAATTAGATTCCGACTCATATTTGTCACATGTTTTATTTTTTAATAAAAAATGATAAATATTACTGTTATTTTTCGCATTACTTACAGTAATTCCGGTAGAAATACGAAATCATTCTATAGAATAAACATTCTAGCACTAACGTTTAATATTACTTCTATATCTGTTTTAAAAACGTTTTAAACTCATCTCAACTATCGAAAAATCCTAACAGAAATTCATAATAAAGCTATCACCGATATGACAATACAAAAATACCTATCAGTACATAGGTATTGCAGGAAGATGAGACATTAAGATTATTGAAATACTGTTATATTCCTTCAAAAAATAATACAAAAACTTTGATAGCATAACATGCTCTGCAAATTATTATTTGCTGTAAAATAAAAAATACTTATTTTATATGCAGAAAATATCACTTAAAATGGCGATTTTTATCATTATAAGTGCATAAATCAATACGCTTGAACTCGTGTTTTTAGACAGAACAATAAAAAATCATCAACACGTTAATTAAAATCAAACGTAGTCTTTTAAATGACAGATTCATGATCTCTTTTATAAAAAATTATAATTTATCCTAAAAAAATCTACATTTATCATTTAAATAATCCACGTATTATTTATGGATCTTATATTACCTGAACCAGGTATAAAATTAAAAATTCCACAAGAAATTGAAAGCGTATTAATATTATTCGATTAGTCACCTTAGTTTTAAGCTTCGCCGACGTTTTATATAATTTATCGAATGACAATTTGTAACTTGTTGAGATAAGCTTCTCTAAATAAAATAATCCCGTTAATTTTTAGTAAATCATCATTAAGATTCAACTCTTTTCTTAACTTAGTAACCTCATTCATTACTCCAAAATTCAGTTTGACTTTAGTGGAACAGCATATTTTGCATAGTGCAACCCAAATATAAAGTTTAGGTTGAGTCTTCCATACAACTTCAGACCACCATTTAGCCAAAATCATCATACCGAATGATCTGGAATCCTAAACAAGCAAGATAACTTATAAAAGCAAAATATAGTCTAACCACTCCTCTTGTATCCATTTCCAAATATCTGCATAAGAGAATTATACTCAGGTCCTTCTACCCTGAGCCGCGAAACCCACTCAAATTATCCAGTCTGTTTTCTGCCACAAACACCAGCGAAGCCTGATGCTTAAGACATCATACGCCTACGTCTTGAGTAATTTTTTCCTTGAAATTCCCAGATAAATCAGCAGACAAGCATTCTGTCACCTCCAAGTTGCTTGATTGATAAAATCTCTTCTATAGCGAATGATAACGAGGCATCATCATCCAGTTGGAAATCCGATGTTTCATAATAAAAACAATCATCGAACCTGAATTCCATCAGGCGAATAATTTTTAATTAGTTCTATAAAAACACTAACAATCCCGTTGCGCATGGCAGAAAACCTGGAGTCAAGAACATAGAAACTATTGGAAATTCGAATCCAATCGGGATGCAGTAAAAATACTAGTCAATGATGACAAAAGGGTTACATTAAAATCACAACAGTATCAGATCGGATCTTCATGCAACATGGTAAAAATTTTTAACCGAACGGAAACTTTTAACTGTCTTTTGCAAGATTCTTCAATCATAAAACGCATGGGGTTATAGCCGAAATCTTGATCGATTATATCAGTGAGGTATCTTTGATTAAGATAAAAATACAGAGTGGTAAAGCAAACTACCATTAGATTTTATCTAAAACATTGTTTTGATCTCTATTTAAGCAAATTGTTAAACTTATCTCTCAGCGTATTTTGCTGTGATCATATCCTGATTATTAAAAGACTTTGCGTGTCAAGAGTTGCAAAGACAGGCCGATCTTAGACCGTATAGGGTGCTCAACCAGACGTCATATATTTCAACCAATTACAATCTACTAATTGACGGCAACTGGCGCTCCAAGATTTTTTCTACCCACATTCATCCAAACCGCTCAGAAAAAACATTAATAGAGCACATCCTATACCATTTTGCTACCAAGTATTTTTATCTCCCTGACATCACTGTATAAAAATCATTAATCATTTAATCAACCACGGGGCAATTATCAATACTTGTCCTTGTCGATAATAATTAAACCAAAACTTTTTCAATAAAGCATAGATCACCACATATTCATACGGTGATAAAAATAACTATCGCGATCACAATTAGTTCTTCTTATATATATTCATATATAAATGTCAAAGTATTTATTAATATAGTCGCTACTTTCTAGAGAGTTTGGATGTTTCTTAGTTATCTTTGTCATTATTATTAGTCTAATAGAGAAAATTTTTAAACACCACACTATTACATGTCTTTATTCTTCTAATTCATAAATACCTAAACATTTGTCACGATATTTTCAATATAATCTTGACTTATCCATCGGAAAAATCAACACCCTTTTTAGCTGTCAATACCTGAGGTTAATTTAAAAAAATATTATACCAGATAATTCTTTAGTTTTATTGATGAAAACCTTAACAACCTTAAATAACTTTATCTTCGCTATAACCTAATCAATATAACCTTTTCTTAAAAAGAAAAAATAAATTTCAATCAGCTCTACAAATTAACTGTAATAGTATCTCCTATTTATTGATAAGTATAGATATTTCTATATTGTATATATAATTAGTCATGCATCGTTTCTGATTTTTAAAACAAATAGTGCTATAGGAAAGAACTGAGTAATTTAAGTATATAAATTCAAATTTACAGTACATCATCTTTGATGGGATTTTGTAAAGTATATAATTTTCTAAATCCAACAACAATCTTTAAATAAGCCATACATACATCATATAAAAATATTTTAATTTTTTAAAAATGTGATGGTATTGTAGCATTTATGCCTTGCTTATCCTAAAAGAAGAAGCGAAATTTAATTTATTATTTATTCATAAATGTAAAAAACCTAATAAAAATACTATTTATTTTGTTCATATCTCCAATACAATTGATTATTCATTTCTTTATAAATAATTTTTCCTTCTTCTATGCCTTAGCGATATATCTTTAATATACAAAAATAAAACCGAAATATTGTCAACAACACCTTATAAAGATAATTTTAATTGCCTGATAGGGAATGCTTATTTACATCACACACTATCGAATTTCTAAAATAAGTTATAGGATAACTTTAATCTTTATCATCATATATTTTAAAAACACAAAATATTCCTAATTAATAAATTTCAGTCCAGATCAATTTCACCTTTTCTTTCTTATAACAAAGAAAAAGTTCAAAATAACAAACTAATATACTGAACTATTAATTCCTCAATAAACGCCGTTCTAGATATGGCTAAATGAAGGATGCCATTGCTTGCCATATATATTAACTTTACAACATAAATATTAAGATCTTACCTCCTATAGAACGCTGAAACGACCTTCTTATAATACCAATATAATTATCAAAAGACAGTCCTGATGACTGCCCGCATTTTTTTATCCTTTCTTTTAAATCCTTATTGAGATTTATTGATTCAATTTAAAACCTGCTGGAAGAATCACATATAGTTTTTCAAATTGTTTATTGAGAAAAGTAGGGAGTAAAAAAGTATTAACCTTGGCATAAAACGTTAACATGCAGTAACATATATCCGCTAGGATAATGATAAAAACAACCTAAAATATTTAACAAGAATTTCTATGAATTGAGAAAATAGCGCAACGCATAAAAATCATCTTCTGTCAGTTTTATCACATAGCATATCACTAAACTCACAGAGTTTGCCGAGTTTTTATAAACAAAATCAACAGAAACAATCAAGGCTATGTCACCTAACTGTTCTAACTTTACATATAACTATCATGATAATAAGAAGTTTGTCTAAGAAAGAACATTAAAATCTTTCTTACTCCTTATAAAAAGCAATACTGCATGCTAAAACCCTTACCATGAAATAACTACTGTATCGTTGTAAATCAAGCATATTAACTAAAATTACAGCACCTAAAAAAGTACGTTATTAATCTACTCTAAGTAGCTAAAAATAATCATATTTCTGGACATAACACAATCCTTAGAAAATGAATTGTAACCACAAGTTCGCCAAGCACCAACAACAAAATAGCCGTTTTTCGCGACGAAAAAACGGCACTAAATAAAACAAGTTTTTTTGAAAGAACATCAGATAAATGCGCAATATTACATCCTTACAATAATAAAATCTTCTTCAATCAAAACGATAATATCTACTAAAACACTTAATAAAAAACAAAAATAGTAAATTTTATTTTTACTAAAATGATAGTAGATTTTGAATAACTATACATAAAAAGAAATAATAATAACTAAAAGCGCATATTGTTATAAATATAGATAATATATTCTAACAATCGCTGCATATCTATAAATTAGATATTAATAAAAATAAAAAGCACTGCGAACAGCATAAAAACGTTTTCGTCCGTTCAAGCAAGTTATTTAAAATAAAAACATAAACAGTGGAAAAAGTAAACTCATTGCAAGAAGATTCTGTCTCTCTTGTAATTCTCAAACACACCCGTATAGTTTTAAAAAAAGTAGTGAGTTTTATGGAAACGCAAAAATATCGCACTCCACATCAATCATGATCGATTTTGTATCAAATAAGCAGAATAATGATTAGGAGTGGAAAACAGATCTTTAAAAGTGTAATTATATCTTCAGAAAGATCCAGTCCCAAGATCGTCTGAATAACGTAAATCTTACGATCCTAAAACTCATAGAAATTAGATTTTATTAATTAGAAGGAAATTGAGAAAACTTCTATTCCAGTTATGTATATTTTATTCTACTAATTATCTAACAAAATTTCCTGTCTTCTTCAAAGAAGACAGGTAACTTATGATCGCCTAGCGTTAGAAAAAACGGCAAAACTTCGATATTTTTCGATTCCTATTAAAATCTCAACTCTAGGATTAAAGCGATAAAAAGCGACATTATTTATATAGATTATATTTTAACTGAATGATGGAAAATAAAAAAATTTGATAGAAATTAAAAATTAGAAAATATCAACTAATTTTTTAAATAAAAATTAAGAACTGCAATTAATAAGGTATTTTAAAAAACTAGATACAATTATAATTATTAATTAATAGACAGGTGTTATTTAATTATAACATGTAATTTTTATGATAACTACATTGACTTGTATCAATTTTTAGATAAATGAGATGCTCATCGCAACAACTAAAATAACATCCATTCACTCTAATTTATATTTTTAATTTTACAAAAAGAAGTGATTTAAATATTTTTTATAACTTATTATATCATCTGGATTTTTTTTAATAAAATATGTAAAATAAATTTAGTTGTTTTATCCGATAACTTTACATTCTCACCATTTTATTTTCAAAATATCTGATCGACGCGCTTAACATACGAGACACAGATTCCCTGCGATTCTCAAATAAAGATTCATTAACAATTATCACACAGAAATTCTATTTGATCTCCCAAGAGTTATATTTAGTAATTAAGCAATTTAATTTATATAAATTTTATTTATTAAATATAAATTGTTTATGTGGTTTTTTAATAAAATAAAAAACGAATAATTTTCAAAATAAAAAATAATCACAGACAAAATCCGCAGTTTTCTACATCTAGAAAACAAATATTAAAATTAAATAGATTGTTTATTTAAAAATGAGAAACACTCTGTGTTGTGCAGCACTTTTCTTCCAGAATTTCGATTTCTTTCTACCAAAAAATTATACAAGTGCTATCAATTTATTAATATATCATCGACCGCATATTAGCGTTATTATTCAGAAACTACACTCTCTTAATAAATAATATTAATGAATATAATTAATCTACTATCATTTTTTTAAATTAAATCAAGAAATCTTGGTAAAACGCTAAGAAAAAGACCAAACACAGATTTTATCATCCAAAACTGTCTTGATAATCATCATATCTATATCTTAAAATACTTACCAGGAACCTTTAAGAAGATTTTTATATCTTAGTAGATACAACAATCGATTACAATACATCTATACTATTAGAAAAGCATCTTGCTGGAAGTTGTGTTGTCAGTTAAATAACAAAACAATTTTAAAATTTAACTTTGCATATAGCCAAGATGTTGAATCAACAATAGTGATTCAGTTACAATAATCACCTAAATTTTTAATTTATTTAACAAACCAATACTATAGCGCTTCTTAATACTATTAAAAACTACAAGAATAACTTGTGTAAGACTAAATGACTTCCCGTGTATAATAATTTTTAAATATAACACCATAATATGATATAAGAAGATAAATCTGAATTTATATATCCATATTAACCAAATCCCATGTTCATAAAATTATTTTTCTTCAAAAACAAAATTTTGTACGAATATCTCTTATTATTAATAAATTAAATTATTATGACTTTTTAATGATTATTAAATTAAGATAGTAAAAGAATACCACGTAATAGTTATTTTTTATTCGGAACATAAAAACACTTTTTATTTACTTCAAGTAGATAAACAATTTTAACTTAAAATTCTATGCTAGCCTGGAGCTTACTTTAATATAATTTAAATATATACCAGAACAAAATTTAATCTATTATCTAATAGTGATTATTATCATAATTATATAAATAAACCATTCATCTTCTATATCTAAAATAATATTATATATCTTGTATATACATTTTTTCGTCACATCGATATTAAAATAAAGTTTGAATGTTTCTAAACACTACAGACAGACATCACGTTGAACTCTTGTTATAAAACAACCATTACATGACACACCACCGATTTTTACTGCAACAAAAGTAAATAGGATATATAAAATAAGTTTTAAAAAAATTAAAACATATCTAATCAACAAGTCTTGAGTCAAAATAAACACAACAAATAATCCAATACCAATAAAAATATTAAAAATAAAAACAATAAATAGACAAGAAAGATAAGATTTTAAATCTGCAAATTAGTATTTCTAACTACATTATCTTACAATAACTCGAATAACCATATTTAAAAAAAATGACGTCAATATGACACAAATTCATTTCCAATTAAAAAAGAAAACAATCATATCTAATTATTTTTATTTTTCCATTTATTCATTTTTTTGTAAATTAATAAAAATAGTAGCTTTAAACAAAAATATTTCTTATATCGTGATTTTGATCACGCATAATTATCTAATAGTTACTAGATACCTTCAATGTTAATGAAATGTGTTTTCCAAGTTAAGATGAAAAACATATCCCAGTGTAACAAATATAAAAGTTATTACAATAAAAAATCCAATATCTATATCTTGTATAGATATAGACATCTTTATCTTTAATAAATTGATATAAAAAACTATCGCTATTTACGTCAGTTCTTTCCGATTGATACTCCTGATATCAAGAGTAAAATATATAGCAATATAGTTATGCATTTCTCTATCAATAATACTTTTCATAATATTTATTTCTGTTGCTTCCTGATAGATTAATATATTGAATACCGACTTACTTTCTGCATTTTCTCTCTTCTTCTTACTCTTCTAACCGCCATACAAAAAACATGCAATACTGCCATTACTAAGTATATGATCTCGCCCACTAAGCTCGATAAGCTATAATGAATCCATGATGCCATCATCATGCCCAATAACTTTTACTAGCTTTAAAAAATTCAATACAAAGCGCCTCTGTAATATCAAAAAAGATAGAATTTCATCACCTCAATAAGACAAATTTTCTTATAAATATTTATAAGAAAAAATACTCAAGATCCAAATAATCATTACCCCGGAATTCCTCAAATTCACCATAACTAATCTGATGGTACAGCTATAACAGCTAATCATTAACCTGATTACTTATTTTCTTGTTCCTCTGCGTTGTAAATTTAAAGTCCTAGTTACAACTACCGAGATCACCTTAATCTCTATTTCATGTTTTTCATTTTTATTTGATATGTTATATTTGTTATCCTAGGTAAACTAAACAATCTTTAGTTACTAAACTCTTCTCTGTACAAAATAGCATCGTCATCAAGAGCGATGCTATACAACAATATCTTTTATATGTTTAGAGAGATTCTTGATAGCTGTTAAAAGGCAACCACCTTCATTAATCAACAAAAAAGATAAAATGATATCGTCAAATTAGCAGTGATATTAACCAGAAAATTAATTCTCTCAGAAACAATCAATATTATTCCGCATGAATTATTTTTAGATAAACAGATTTGTCATTATAGATAAGAACACACAAAGTGATATAAATCAGAAATTAATAATTTCCGCTGCCTACAAGCTAAGTCTTCTGACATGTAAGCATATTATTTTATACTATGAAATTAGATATTAGTAAAGCTTAATTTATCTACATTTTACAGACCTGTAATCACTCTGCATCTAGACAATAACCAAGCCTAATATGTTATGTAATCAACGCCTAAACTCAATGGCTGAAATAAATCGCAATCCTACAAATTATAGATAGGATATAATCCTAAAATTAATAGTATTTTTATCTATAAATATTCTAATTTCTATACTAGAAGTCCCTAATAAAAGCGTAACTTTATTCAGAACGAATATTTAATAAAGCAAGTCATCATCTATAAGCATAGAAATTTACTTTTTTATAAATCAAAAATGGCATCAAGTATGACAATAGTCACTTAGCAATAAGGAGAACAGAGCAAAAAGTGATAAAAACTGATAAGATTTTAGTTTTGTCTATATTTATCTTAATAAATCAAGCGAAAATATTCTGGTAAGAAAGTTCACTTTCAGTTAAAGAACCTGTGTAATTATTTTTATATAAAGGTATTGACGATAAATACCAGGAAACAAAATTGCTCTTTGATGATTCTTAATCAGCATTGCATCAGACTAGCAGAAATTAATTTGTAGCCACTAGGCAGATCAATGCAAATATGACGTGAGAACACAGAAATAAAAAAACTGGAAAAAAGCAGGATGCGACAGAAAAGGTTACAACAAATCTGAACTTATCACGCTAAACACAACACCTGCCTATCCTGGGCGCACCTATCGAACATCGTCAGATGGTACGTTCGACAATAAAAGCCATGTGGTTTTTCTTCATAAAAACAAAAAATCTCCCCAACTTTACTTTTTCAGGTGGTAGAATCTATTTTCTGTAAATGCACGCACCACAATAACCTTAGAAAAATACCACTACGATAATTGTTCGCTTACAAGTACAAACCTAACCATCGTCTCCGCCGTAGATTTCTTAAAACACATGACGTCAACCGCCTGATTTTTCCTCCTGTTGAGGCTGTTGCTTAAAACCATCAACAATCACTGATAACTCGGAATGTAAAGCTACATCTGGCACTTCGTTATCGTGCTCCAAGTGCTTGATTGGAATTATAGGATAGCTCGCCCACACTTGACCCGAGAGCATTTCCGGCGGCGACACGATCGAATTAATGATAGGTGATGATGCTTGTGATGAGAGCGGATTTCGTTCGTTACGGTATCGACGACGACGCTGACGGCCGCTACTGACACGCAAATGACGAGATGTACGGCGAACAAGAGGCAACGCCTCGTTACGTTTAATTTCAGAACTGTCTTTATTGACTACTACCGAATTATTCTCGTTTTGAAAAAAACTGACACCATCATCCTGACTCGTTGCATTGATCGGAAGAATTCTCCTACTAACATCATCCCGAATTTTACGATTTACCGAACGCCGCTGACGACGCGGCCGAAGGTGACTCAGTTTATCTTTCTCGCTAACAGCAGCACAGACATCCCGCGGCTCTATTCCGATGACTGGTTGCGATTTAATTTCCTGCTCTTTCTGAAGCGAGTTGACAACCTGCGCTTTCCACTCCGGATGATGACGCCGTTGGAGATCATGAGGCTGTTCGCATTGTAAATCATCGCGCTCATCGCAGCACTGACGCGGCTGCCGGTTTATTTGAACGTCATGACTCTTCGCTTTTTCGTTATCATCGCGATGATGATGGATACTCGGACAAAGATGATCGTAGTAATCCTTCTGATTCTGATGGCACGACAGTTTTCCCTCGACCGCAGCCTCAACAATCACCGCTTTAGCTGTGTTGACTTTCTGCTGTTGATCTCGTAGACCAATAAGAGATTTAAAACCATCGATCAGCCAGCCTAACAGGCTGCATGGTGCGAACATGGTTTTTGCGGTGGTAACAACAGGAACCGTCTGCATGGCAATTTTAGAGGCAACAGATTTCTCACTAACTAAAGGCGAACCTGGCATAACAAAAGATACCGACACTGGCGCAGCACGACACTGACGCTCAATGACAGATTCCTCTGAAAGTTGGGTTATCTCTGCTTCATGCAGTTGTGGAAGTAGGTAGCTTAGGGTAGAAGCTGCTTCGCCCTTCCGAACGCGCAGAACCGCGTAATGCGGGGTCTGTATTTGATCATTCGGAACAATAATTGCTCGGACACCACCCTGACGTTTCTCAATTGCATTAAGAGCTTCTCGTTTCTCGTTCAGCAGATAGGAAGCAATGGGGACCGGCACGATGGCATGTACTTCGTGGGTATGCTCTTTCAACGCCTCTTCTTCAATAAGCCGTAGAATGGAAAGAGAAAGAGATTCATTATCACGGATTGTCCCAGTACCCCCGCAACGAGGGCAAACGTGATGGCTTGATTCTCTAAGAGAGGGACTCAGACGTTGACGAGAAAGTTCCAGCAAACCAAATCTTGAAATGCGGCCTATTTGAATTCTTGCTCGATCTTGACGAACTAATTCGCGCAAACAATTTTCCACTTCACGCTGATGACGCATCGGCATCATGTCAATAAAGTCAATAACAATTAACCCACCTAGATCACGTAAACGCAATTGACGGGCAATTTCATCAGTCGCCTCAAGATTAGTATTAAAAGCAGTTTCTTCGATATCACCGCCACGAGTTGAACGAGCGGAGTTAATATCAATTGCAGTAAGCGCCTCAGTAGTGTCGATAACAATGGAACCTCCAGAAGGCAATCGCACTTCACGCTGAAACGCGGATTCAATCTGTGATTCGATTTGGTAGTGGCTAAACAGAGGAATTTCACCGCTGTAGAGTTTTATTTTACTAATAAAATTCAGACGGCCCAAGGATACAATATGCTCTTTTGCCAGATTTAGTACTGTAGGATTATCGATCAGAATTTCGCCAATATCAGGACGTAAGTGATCTCGAAAAGCGCGGACAATAACATTACTTTCCTGGTGAATTAAAAACGGGGCAGGCCTTCCTTCAGAAGCTTTTTTAATCGCGTGCCAGTGTTTAAGGCGAAAACTTAAATCCCACTGCAATGCATCAGCCGACTTTCCAACACCAGCAGTGCGAACAATAAGACCCATACCTTCCGGTAAGTTAAGAGAGGATAAAGCTTCTTTCAACTCACTACGATCGTCACCTTCGATACGGCGCGAAATGCCGCCCGCCCGCGGATTGTTTGGCATTAGTACCAGATAACTGCCAGCTAAGCTAATAAAAGTGGTCAGCGCCGCGCCTTTATTCCCCCTTTCTTCTTTATCAACCTGAACAATAACTTCCTGGCCTTCACGCAGCACATCCTTAATATTGAGTCTTCCGTGAGAAGAAAATGAAGGAGGAAAATATTCGCGGGAAATTTCTTTAAGGGGAAGAAAACCGTGGCGCTCTGCGCCATAATCCACAAACGCCGCTTCCAAGCTAGGTTCAATACGAATAATTTTGCCCTTGTAAATATTAGCTTTCTTTTGCTTATATCCAGGACTTTCAATATCTAACTCATAGAGGCTTTGGCCATCTACCAAAGCAACACGCCACTCTTCCTTTTGAGTTGCGTTAATTAACATTCTTTTCATCGTAACTTACTCATTTTTATACATTGGCATCAGAGCTGCAGGAGAAATTGCATTATCAGGTCATCACAGATAACCCTATAACTTAGGGGAAACCCATCAGCTTTACAGTGATCGCTTGAGAAAGGCTATATTGTTTGGTAACCCGTTTCCTATTGCTGGAAACAGAATTTTTATAGTAGAACATCACCTGATATTTGTTACCAAAACGGGTTCCTTTTCCGATCAAGCTGCAATCCACAGCCTGCTAACCACCTGATAAACCAATATGTCTTTTACCATTACTACACTTACACTGAAATAGAAAATTCATTTTTTTCAATAACCTGTCCTAGACGCAAAGCATGGAAAGTAAATTAATTATCCCACTACTGACATACATATAGCAAGACGACTTCTAGCTGTCGATGATGAGTCTCAAACTCATCCTTATGGCTTCTTATTGAAGTACACAAAGAAGCCACGAATAAAAATATTCTCATTGATGCACAAACAGTTAAACACATAAAAAGAAGTGGCGCTATGGTGTAGATATATTTAGAATAGTAATCATGAATGAGAATAATTTCGGTGTGTGTTTTGTTACCATCTCTATAGACGAAACCGGTCAGAGAATTGACAATTTTTTGCGTACGCGCCTCAAATGGGTGCCGAAAAGTATGATTTATCGCATTGTGCGTAAAGGCGAAGTACGCGTTAATAAAAAAAAGGTGAAACCGAAATACAAACTAAAAAATGATGATTTAATACGTATTCCGCCAATACGTCAATTACATGAAAAAGCACCCATCTTTCCTAAAGAAACACCAAATAAAGTCACTGCACTAAATGATGCAGTGCTCTATGAAGATGATTATTTGCTTATCCTAAACAAACCATCTGGCACCGCTGTACATGGCGGAAGTGGTATAAGTTTTGGTATCATTGAAGGTTTACGCGCTATTCGCCCAGGTTCAACTTTTTTAGAATTGGTTCATCGCCTGGACAGACCCACCTCCGGTTTGCTATTGATAGCTAAGAAACGTTCGGTGTTACGCGCATTACATATCCAATTACGTACTAAGAAAATGCAAAAATATTATCTGGCACTTGTACGAGGTCAGTGGCAATCCAGCGTCAAATCTATTTCTGCGCCACTGCTAAAAAATATGCAAGCCAACACGAAACTTGTTGTGCGTGTAAACAACGAGGGGAGCCCAGCAGAAACTCGTTTTAAAGTGGAAGAACGATTTACTACAGCTACTCTAGTCCGAGCCAGTCCAATAACAGGGCGCACTCACCAGATACGAGTGCATGCCCAATATGCAGGTCATCCTGTTGCATTTGACGAGCGCTACGGCGACGCCGCATTCAATAAGCAATTGAATGGCTGCAACCTAAATCGTCTATTTTTACACGCTTGTGCACTGCGCTTTAATCATCCCGGCATCAATAAAAAAATACATATCGAGGCGCCACTGGATGAATCGTTACAGCAATGTCTGCTTTACCTACGCACCCATCACAAATAGCCGCATCAACAATATTCGAGCTCTAAAAATATAATTAAAGTTTATGATACACATATAAAAGCAATTAATTTGTTTTCAAAAAAAAATACCGCCTACTAAATGAAAATTTGAATTTTACAAGAATTAGAAAACTGAGATATTTATTCAAATACTTCATTTTAGTCATATTTAATAAATTAACTCTAACCAGAAATTATTAAATAATCGAAAGATAGATAAATAAATATTAAAAAAATATTGAATACTCTTACATTTATTTACCAAGGTGATGAGTATGGTGGAATCATGAATCATATTAATTAATTATGTATGTTTTTTATTTTTTAATAATGAATCATGACAAAAATTTTACTATCCTCCATTTGTTACACTAAAACAGATAGAGTTTAATCTGATGATTGGAATTAAAATTTATTAAAAATTTCTATGAAATTTCTCTATTTCTCTGTCTTTAAATGAAATCAAGAATATTTCTCTCTGCTATCATAAGTATAAAGAATCAGTAAAAGTTTTAATACCTACATAAGACAATTTTATTTTACTCAAGAAAAACAACAACTTTAACGTGAAGAACCATGCTATCAGAGACTTAGTGTGGCAGAATTTCTTCAAATATATAAAACAAATATATAGACCACTATGCAATATCTATAAATTATCCATCTATACTAAAAATTCTATTCATTACTATATCAACGATAGTCATTATATGTAGCAATCTTGATTACCCTTCTTTATCACAAAAAAAATCAAAATAATTTTAAAATACGGATAAAAAAGATATAACCTTGAATGTTTTCTACTAAATATCTATGAATTAAAATCTATTATATTCAGTTCAACAAAGACAGATAATGTTAAATATTTATCATCATGAACGTCAAAATATAAAATAAACATAATTAATACATATGAATTAAAACAGAATATTAACATTAAATGTTAACCAGTTATCGAGTGTTTTTTGTAAAACCAAAATTAAATATTTAACATAATAACAATTATTACCAACATAAATACTCAGTTTCTGCATCTAAAATAAGTATTAAAATAATTCTAAAAACATGTTAAAACACAATATATAAAATATCAATTAAATTGTAACTATTAGATTTCTTGATAAAATATAAAATTCTATATTTTTTTTAGTGATATTAAAAATAATGATGGAATATTCCTACACGATCCATACAATAACACTATTACGACATATACTTGTTGTTTTACGTTAAAACCTCTACAACTCAGAGAATTGGATATTACATAAATACTCCTTCAGTTAAATTGAGTCCTAGTTTAGTAAAAGTATCCAGAAATAACATGCAGGTTAATTACTAATACTCTTGCTTATGTAAAAGAGATATTATAGAGAAAAACATTTCTTTTTATAAAAGAAATAACTTAACTATCAAATATTTACAAATAAAATAAGTAAAAATTCCATACAAATGTCAATTTTTTAATTTATTAATAACAAATGCTCTTATGATTTTATTAAGACAAATCATAGAAAACACAACATGATCCATATACGAAAGTATGGAAATAAAAAAATGCAATATAGTTTTAATGTTAGATTTATTTACTACTACATCTGTAACAAATGTTTTATAACTTTCCAGTTTACTTTACTTTATTGAGTAAATCTAAATTAATAATTTAATAAACTATTATTAATATAACAATGAATAGTATTCAAATTCAGAAACATTCTTCTAGAAAATGTATTATTAATTTAAATACCTTATAAACTATTTAAAAATTACACAAAATAAGATCATTAAGATCATATTACACCGTTTTTTTAAATTGTTACCTTCTGTGAAGAAAGAACGATTTTTATATTAAAAAATAAAGGAAATTCTAAATAATTATTTTATGTTTATGATCGAATAAATAAAGACTTCACCTGATATTTTAATAAAAATGCACAAACCAAACATCACTCTTTTGTTAAAACTGCTAAAAATTAATAATCATGTTATTTATATAACTGAGTTATCTCCTGTTTATAATCTCCTCTTAAGCTCATATAACCATGTGTCAAGTAAACATATCAATAAGATAGGATTTAAACAATCAAAATCACCATATCAATATCAAGCATATTGATGTGTACTAAATTTATTTTTAAAACAAAAATTTGGATCACAAGATTATTACTTGATATATATTTATTTACGAAGTCATCAGTAAATCTAAATTAGCTGTCAAAATTTTACACAGAGTAATAACGGTGGCTAATAAAAACATGAAATATTATATTTCATATAAGTAAAACAATAAGTCTATTTTATCGAGACGTTTATCAAAAACAGATAACAAATCTAATAAACCATTAGCTACAAACGAGAGAAAATAATCTAAATTGCAGAGGAAAATCAATATAAAGTATATAAACATTTAAAAACTCAATCGGAAAAATATTGCTTACACTGAAGATAATAAATATACTAAAATTAATAATAAAAACATTTTCCGGTTTTATCTCGATACTAGAATCCCGTCTTTTATAAAAAATATGCATTCCATAATAGATGGATCACTTATATATAAATTAATCCATGATTTAATGTTCTGCATATTAAATAAATATGAGAACTCCAATATTTTTTATTAAAAATCCCAATATAACCTAAAAGGTTCTGAATCGGAATCAATGAATATACAAATAACAATTATCATTACCTTACTGCAAACCACTTTCAAAAAATAAACCTATTTTATTGATAAAATTAATTACAAACACAGAAAATTAAACTTATTAGATTAATATAAAATGGATATGGATATATAATACACAATCTGTGCAAAACATTCACAATGAAATATTTCATATATGTTTAAATTTCTTCAGTATCACTTATAGGTAACAAAAATATAAAAAGAACTAGATTTTATTTATCACTATAGTATCAGATAAATAGAAAACTTATTCTCCCCATTTTAAATTGTCTAGATTAATTAAATTAATCTGGATAAAACTAGTATAAAGCACCCTTTTTCTTTGACTCCAGCTCGTTACAAAGTTAGTATGCCCTATGCAAAAGGCAAAATTACCATTGACCATTGATATAATTCCTGCCACTCAGAAACGCCTGAATTATGCAGCTGTCTATACAGCCGCACAGGTAACCCGTCTTGCAAAATCAGTAATAAGTGTAAATAGTGATGTTTCAGCTACATTGTCATGTGTAGTCAATAATCAAGAGCTACCGAAGATAAGCAGCCAAGCGAACGTAAAGGTGACTTTACTCTGCCAGCGTTGCAATCAACCGTTCGAACATAAAATACAAACGACGTTCACTTTCAGTCCATTCATTAGTAACAAACAGCCTCATGTTTTCCAGAAAACGCACGAAGCGAGTTACTTCACTGACTTTTGTAAACTCGATTTATTAGAAATAATTGAAGACGAGATTATTATTTCATTACCTATATCGCCAATGCATGGTTTTGATCAATGTGAAGTATCCGCAACGGAACAAGTATTTGGTATAATTCCTGCCGAGGTGGAAAAAACAAACCCATTTTCCATGTTAGTTAGTTTAAAGTACAAATAATAAAGGAGTAACGTTATGGCCGTACAACAAAATAAACCCACCCGTTCCAAACGGGGTATGCGCCGTTCTCACGACGCGCTGACTACCTCCATTATATCAGTTGACAAAGTTTCCGGTGAAACCCACCTACGTCACCAGATCACCGCCGACGGCTTCTACTGCGGTCGTAAAGTTGTTAATAAATAATTTTTGAAGACAATACATTGAGACGTCTAACCCTTTCGTTAGATGCTATGGGCGGTGACTTCGGTCCCGCCGTAACGTTGCCTGCAGCATTGCAAGCACTGGTTTTATATCCGCAAATTGAAGTGCTTTTTGTCGGTAATCCCGCAACAATCAATCCTTTACTGGTGAAAATTGATTCTGTTTTGCGCGAGCGATTGATGGTCATACCCGCTGTCTCGGTTATTACCAATGACGCCAAACCATCGCAGGCCATACGGACAAGCCGAGGTACCTCCATGCGTGTCGCGCTGGAACTGCTCAAAAACGGGCGTGCCCAAGCCTGCATCAGTGCCGGCAATACAGGTGCGCTAATGGGACTTGCAAAATTAGTGCTAAAACCTCTTAATGGTATTATACGGCCAGCATTAATAGGGCTCTTGCCTCATCAAAAACAAGGAAAAACAGTACTACTGGATTTAGGCGCTAACGTCGTTTGTAATAGTTCAATGCTAGCGCAATTCGCTGTGATGGGCGCGGTGATGGCAGAACACATCGTAGGAATACATAACCCGCGCGTGGCTCTTTTGAATGTCGGCAATGAAAAAACGAAGGGCCTTGATCCCATTCAACACGCGGCAACACTATTACAGGATATTCCGTCAATTAATTATATCGGTTATCTTGAGGCCAATGAATTATTAACGGGAAAAACTGATGTTTTGGTATGTGACGGTTTTGTTGGTAACGTCACATTAAAGACCATGGAGGGGGTAATAAGAGTTTTTCTGTCATTACTGAAATCCTCTGATGACAGCAGGAGGCAAGGTTGGCTTATACAATGGGTTAAACAGTGGGTGAAAAAACGCCTGATGCGTCAATTCGGACAACTGAGTCCTGACCAATATAATGGTGCTTGCTTGTTAGGTTTGCGAGGCATTGTAATTAAAAGCCACGGAGCGGCAAATCAGCGCGCGTTTACCGCCGCTATCGAACAGGCAATGCAAGCGGTGGAGCGGCAAATCCCAGAGCGAGTAGCCGCACATTTGGATGCGATATTACCCAAGAGTGATTAAGCGTACATGTTTACTAAGATTCTCGGCACCGGAAGTTATCTTCCAGCACATATCCGATCTAACGCCGATCTGGAAAAAATGGTAGATACCTCAGACGAGTGGATTGTCACCCGAACCGGCATCCGAGAGCGCCGCATCGCAAACGCCAATGAAACCGTCTCAAGCATGGGGTATGATGCCGCTGAGCAAGCACTCAAGATGGCTGGTATCTCGGCAGGGAAAATCGGTATGATTATAGTCGCCAGCACCTCATCAAGCCATGCGTTTCCCAGTTCAGCCTGTCAGATTCAGCGAAATTTAGGAATTAGGGATTGCATTGCTTTTGACTTAGCAGCAGCTTGCGCAGGTTTTACCTATACGCTAAGCGTGGCAGATACATATATCAAAAACGGTGCGCTTGATTACGCGTTGCTGGTCGGCTCCGATATACTAAGTCATACTCTTGATCCTGAAGATCGCGGTACGCTGATCCTCTTCGGCGACGGCGCGGGCGCGGTAGTGCTCGGACGTTCAGATACCCCTGGTATTATCTCCACGCATTTGCATGCAGATGGTCGCTATGGCGATTTGCTACAACTACCGTATCATAATCGAATGGATCCAACCGCTTCCACTTACCTAACAATGTCAGGTAACGAAGTTTTCAAGGTGGCTGTTACTGAACTGGCACACATAGTCGACGAAACCCTCAGTGCCAACGCGCTCGATCGCCGCGAGTTGGATTGGTTGGTACCTCATCAGGCAAACCTTCGTATTATTACCGCCACAGCAAAACGCCTGGGCATGGGCATGGAAAAAGTAGTTGTTACGCTTGACTGGCACGGAAATACTTCCGCAGCATCAATACCGCTGGCGCTAGATGAAGCAGTTCGAGACGCCCGTATCAAACCGGGGCATCTGGTACTACTAGAGGCATTTGGCGGCGGTTTTACCTGGGGTTCGGCTCTATTAAGATTTTAATATACAGGAAGTATAATAATGTCTATTTTTGCAATGATATTTCCAGGACAAGGATCCCAGCGGGTAGGTATGCTAGCAGAGTTAGCTGAAAAATATGCGATAGTCAAGGCGATATTTTCCGAAGCCTCCTTGATCCTAGGCTATGATTTATGGTTATTAGTTCAGAAAGGCCCAGCTGACGAGCTAAATAAAACCTGGCGGACTCAACCCGCATTATTGGCATCATCTTTCGCTATATGGCGCGTCTGGCAACAACAAGGGGGACGCATGCCAGCGCTGCTAGCTGGGCACAGTTTAGGCGAGTATTCTGCGCTGGTCTGCGCGGGCAGTCTAAATTTTGCTACGGCAATAAGATTAGTAGCGCAACGTGGAAAACTTATGCAAAAAGCGGTACCAGACGGAGACTGTGGAATAACTGCTATCATTGGATTAAATAACGATGCCATTTCCCTAGCCTGCAAACAGGCTGCACAAGGACAAGTGGTTTCACCAGGAATTTTTAATTCACCAAGTCAGGTGGTTATCGCCGGGCATAAGAAAGCAGTAGAGCGAGCTAGTATCGCCTGTAAAAAAGCCGGAGCCAAGCATGCACTGCCGCTGCCGATCAGCGTTCCATCCCATTGCGCCCTGATGAAGCCCGCTGCGGAAAAATTGGCGCTTATACTGAAAACTGTAACAGTTAAAACACCACAGATTCCCGTAGTTAATAACGTTGATGTACAATCAGAGAAGAATCCAGCTGCAATCCGACAAGCGCTGGTACGTCAGCTTTATAGCCCAGTGCGCTGGATTGAAACCGTGGAGTACCTTGCAGCCCAAGGCGTGGAAGCATTATTGGAAATCGGTCCCGGTAAAGTACTTACTGGACTGACAAAACATATTGTCGGCGGCGCCTTATCAGGCGCTGCTGTGAATGATCCTGCCTCATTAGCCACAGCAATTAAATACTGAAATTGAGGTTATAGATGAGCTTTAAAGGTAAAATTGCGTTGGTAACAGGCGCCAGCCGCGGTATTGGCCGCGCAATAGCAGAAATGTTCGCAGAACGAGGCGCGACAGTGATCGGTACCGCTACCAGCAAAACAGGCGCAGATTCTATTAGCGCCTACCTAGGTAATAGTGGAGAAGGAATGGCGCTGGACGTTTCAAAAACTATATCTCACGATGCTTTTTTAGAAAAAATGCATACAAATTTTGGAGATGTGAATATTTTAGTAAATAATGCAGGCATTACACGTGATAACCTGCTAATGCGCATGAAAGAAGATGAATGGCAATCTATTCTTGACACTAATCTGACATCCGTATACCGCATGTCCAAAGGGGTAATACGAGCCATGATGAAAGAGCGCTACGGAAGAATTATTACCATTGGTTCTGTTGTGGGCTTGGTGGGTAATGCTGGACAGGCAAATTATGCCGCAGCTAAAGCCGGCATAATCGGTTTTAGTAAATCACTAGCTCGTGAAGTTGCCTCACGCGGCATCACGGTTAATGTTGTTGCGCCAGGATTTATTGCGACGGATATGACCAAAGCATTAACAGATGAGCGTCGTGCAAGCATTTTGTCCCAAATTCCAGCAAATCGTCTTGGATATCCAAAAGAAATCGCTAGTGCTGTCGCTTTTTTCGCCTCAGAGGAGGCCGCATACATTACTGGAGAAACAATACATGTCAATGGCGGCATGTGTATGTTGTAAAAAGCACGAAAATCATTTGCGTTATTTCTGGTAAAACCTGCAGAATAGCATAAAATCATGGTTCAACCAGCCAGGATTGAGTTGTATCTTTCAAAATTTTACACACTACGAAAACCATCGCGAAAGCGAGTTTTGATAGGAAATTTAAGAGTATGACCACTATCGAAGAAAGCGTTAAAGCAATCATCGCTGAGCAACTGGGTGTTAAAAAAGAAGAAGTCATAAATAATGCTTCTTTCGTTGACGATCTCGGCGCTGATTCTCTTGACACCGTTGAGCTTGTAATGGCACTAGAAGAAGAGTTCGATACCGAAATTCCGGACGAAGAAGCTGAAAAAATCACTACTGTTCAAGCAGCGATTGATTTTATTCAGGCTAGCCAGTAAGTAAAAAAACATCCTTAGGCGGTTACTTAACTGCCTAAGTTTTCAATCCTAAAATAAACTATTTATTTTCTTCTTTGAAGAAAAACATATCTAAAGCATCCAGTACTTATTAGTGGACTGTAAGTAGGTGTTTTCCTTTATCGACAGCTATAACCAAAAAATCCCACATAGAGCACGACAGTTTTCCTGGCAAAGTGGCAATGAGCTGATTGACCATAGTAGAACTATTATCTATACAACACATTTTGCAAGCTTAGTTGAAAATTTTTAATTTTGAAACTTCTTGATTGCATATAGAAGTTAAAAAGATTGATATTGCTCCATTTAAATATGGTGTCATCTGCATTCAGGGAATGCAAGGGAAATCTGCAGTCAGCTGTAACCACGTAGAAAAATAGACCAATCTTCGCGCGTAATATTAAGAATATTGAACATTTCCGGTTCGTATATCTAGCCCATATCGGTTGCTTGATTGAAAATCAAGAATAGCTTGCTTGTAAATATGGCACCACGTAAAATTAATTCGTTCCTCTTATCTTAAAGCATTATCATACAACTATTATTGATGGGTAATTCATCCATCATATTTTGAGAAACCCAGCCTTACGTGGAAAAATCAACTCCATTGTTTCTCCTTTTTTCATCTTGTATCGCCGGCAGCGCATAATATTCCATCCATGCGTGTCAACACTCTTTAAAAGATCCACCATTCATACTTTGGTTAATACAGTGGGATATTTGAAAGACAAAACATCTTGGAGATAACTATATTGGGGGGGTATCCTTCAGGGCATTAATGTTAGACAGCAATGTGCTTACCTACCCATATGATTTTACCGCCGGAAATAGATTTTCTTGATTAAGAAAGAACAATTAATGAAAAATACAATTTATCTAATACAAGCATACACCCTGGCGTATAAACATATCTCAATAATACAACTCCGGCAATTTTCCCCTACCGATCTCAAGACCGAAACTCAAAGCGGCATTCGCCAGAAAAATCACCACAAAGTGATTGTAGAGCATTCAGGAAATTGATGATAATCATCTTCTGCCGAATACAGCTAGATGGAAATACTCTCGAAGCGATCTTTGGACATATGAGCGTTACGCAATTCAAATACGCTTCTCATAATTAATCTGGATCCTCTCAACGAGAACTGCGTGATATAAATCATTTACTAAAAGAATTTCGTTAAATTAAGAAAATTGATTACACCCTATATAACTCATTTAGGTTCGGCTGTATCAACGACTCTCTGGTATTCCGAGAAATTTAATTTCTAATTACTTTTTTATCAAGCGATAGAAAAATATTTCTGTTATCTCACGCATAAACACAGGAAAAATATGTTGGTTTAACCGCCTATTCAATAGGAAGATCACCGATCTCAAATACATTTCGAAAATGATTTTTACCAGCACTCAATTATTGGACGGTGAATTCTTTTTCAAACATGATATCTCGAACGGATAATCTAAGCGACGCAATGATTATTTTTGCAATTTTTTGTTAACCATCTGCATCAAAAAAAACAAAGGAAGTGATACTAATTACCTGAGATTAATGTGATATTCATCATTAAAGCGCCAATAAAACCACTTTCACCGTAATATATTTTCCATGTCCTTAGGAATCTGCGGACCATCAAAATTCAGTGCATCAAGCATGCAACTCACTGTTAACAAGGATCCACTATTATAAGAAATAAAAGATAATAAGTAACTTTAGCAAGATTTTAATTTCACCATCCCTATCTCGAAACATGATAATGCGGATAAAAGATCACTGGTTCTTGGATACCAAAGATATGCTGGCTAAGCACTGTATTCCCAATCTTTTCTACCTCAGAAGAAGAGAAGTAGTTTATGACCTTCACTCTTACCCTATACCACCGACGCTGGCATGATGAATTCCGATAAGTAAATTTACCTGGTGCCAAAGAAATAAATAATCAGAAAATTGCATCGATGTTTATCAGAAGATTAGGTATCGAGATACAACTCAAAATCGATCAAAAATTATCTGCGGCATCGGCGAAAAGTATGTTGTAACAATAATATACATACGACAGGATACATAAGTACGCCGATAGCTCTTTTATAAAACATATATCATTAAAAATTTTTCTACAGACAGATTTCGAGAAAGGCTTTCCGTATCCTGAAGACAAAATCCCTATCTTTATTTCGTTACTAACGAGCTAAATAATGTATATTTATTGTTAATCCGACGAGATATAAACAAACTACATAACAATATCACCAACCTCAAAATACAAAGGAAGCCCATGAAGGGTAAATTTATTGTGATCGAGGGTCTAGAAGGCGCCGGTAAAACCAGTGCAATTATTCAAATAATGGATATCTTGCACCAGCAAGCTATCCACGATGTCGTTTTTACTCGCGAACCTGGCGGCACACCCCTAGCGGAAGCACTTCGCACATTAATTAAAGACGGATTTGGAGAAGAGCCTATCAGTAATAACGCGGAATTACTGATGATTTACGCTGCACGAGTACAGCTAGTAGAAAGGGTTATCAAACCGGCGCTGAAACGAGGTGCCTGGGTGGTAGGTGATCGCCATGACCTTTCCACCCAGGCTTATCAAGGTGGGGGGCGTGGTATAAGCATACGCTTACTGCAAACTCTGCGCGATTTGGTGTTAGGAAATTTTCGGCCAGACCTAACACTGTACTTGGATATTCCTGTGAAAGTCAGTCTAGCTCGCATCCATGCCCGTGGCCAACTAGATCGTATTGAGATGGAATCGCTAGCGTTTTTCAATCGCACACGCGCGCGTTATCAATCACTGATGAATGATCGTATTATCTCCATTGATGCCGATCAGCCACTCACCGTGGTAAGCAACGCTATTCACGCGAAGGTAACGCAATGGATACAACAAGCTATGGTGCCGTCACCATGAAATGGTATCCCTGGTTAAATGCCACCTATCGAAAAATATTAGCCAGCTATCAGTTAGGTCGGGGGCATCATGCTCTACTGGTCTACAGTCAGTCAGGAACCGGCGAAATTTCGCTATATTATGCCCTTAGCCGTTGGCTAATGTGCCAAAAGCCAGAAGGAATAAAAAGCTGTGGTATCTGCCACAGCTGCTACTTGATGAAAGCTGGAAACCATGCCGATTTTTATCAACCAGAGCAGCCACCCCCCCACAAGCTGATTCTTGGAGTGGACAATATTCGCACCATTATCGATCATATATATGATCGCGCTAGCCAAGGCGGACGAAAAATAGTACTACTTTCTCACGCCGAGCATCTAACTGAGCAGGCAGGAAATGCGTTATTAAAAACGCTGGAAGAACCACCTGAAAACACCTATTTTCTGCTAGGATGCCAGACGCCAGCACACTTATTACCGACACTTAGGAGCCGATGTCTCTATTGGCCACTTTTGACTCCGGACGAAGAACTAAGCCTACGCTGGTTACGACATGGGGGGCATTCTAATTCGCTGTCAAATCGCGCTGCATTACGCCTATGTGGCGGCGCGCCTATTTCAGCGGAGACTTTGCTGCAACCGACACGATGGCAGGAACGCTTGTCGTTGTGCGCAATGTTACAAGACATTATCGCCGGGGGGGATTTATTAACACTCTTGCCTGCGTTGAACCGAGATAAAGATAACGGGCCACTACATTGGCTTCTTTACCTGTTAACTGACGCGTTGAAATGGCAGCACTCTTGTTCACAGAAATTTCTAGTTAACATCGATAAAACTCAACTTGTAGCAGCCATAGCGGCTCGGTGGCCAAATGCCGTACTGCACGCCCAGTGGCAACACTGGCTACATTATTTACGTCAGTGCCAAGAAATAAGCAGCCTGAATCGCGAATTATTACTAACCCATTACTTGCTTACTTGGGAACAAGGCATTTCTAACGCTACTTTTTTAATATGATAGATAATATGATGAGTAATTTATGTTTTTAGTTGATTCCCATTGTCATCTTGACGCCCTGAATTACAAAACTTTGCACCGAAATGTAGCAGAAGTCCTAGACAAGGCGCGCAGACGAAACGTAAAGCTGATCTTGTCGGTATGCACTACGCTACCAGGGTTTCATTCTATGACGGAACAGATCGGACGGAGAAATGATGTCTTTTTTTCTTGCGGGGTCCATCCATTAAATCTCGATCAATCCTATAATTTTGCAGAACTACAAGAACTAGCGACAAGGAGAGAGGTAGTAGCGTTAGGTGAAACCGGTTTAGATTACCATTATTATCATAATAACAAATCACAGCAACAAGCAGTGTTTCGCGAACACATTCGTCTAGGGATAACTCTTAATAAACCAATAATTGTACATACACGAAGTGCACGTGAAGACACGCTGGCTATTCTACGCGAAGAACACGCTAGTAAGTGTGGCGGGGTGCTTCACTGTTTTACTGAGGATCACACAACCGCCAAAGCACTCATAGAGATGGGGTTTTATATCTCATTTTCTGGAATTGTTACCTTCCGAAACACACATTTATTACGCGAGGTGGCACGATACGTTCCTCTAGATCGCCTTCTTGTGGAAACTGATTCCCCTTATCTTTCGCCAATACCTTATCGCGGAAAAGAAAATCAACCGTCTTACGTGCGGGAAGTGGCGGATTTTTTGGCAACCCTAAAGGGCGTTTCGCTAGAAAAATTGGCAACTTCCACTACCGCTAATTTTTTCAATTTGTTTCACATAGAAATACAGAGTTATCTTGATACAAACTAATATAGACAACCGGAATTTTTATTATCATAAAATTAATTTTCAATTCCGTTACTATTGCACGTAATTTTGTTCGTAAAATATCCTTCAGCAAAAACGCCAAAATTGCCAAACTAAAATAATTTCATATCGACTCAACTTTCGCAAACTTATACCTCGGTATTACTAAGTAAATGGTAAATCATAATTAAAAATATCTGAAACAATATTTTATTGCTTATAAAAATAAGCAACCGAACGCTTTATATATTCCAGATAGCCATTTATTTGGATTTTAAAAAACAAAATCGATCTATCAAAATCAGAACCATCAAAAACTAGATGGAAGTGATATGAAACCGTTAAAAATAAATCGTAATGAAATAAATATAAATCTCTATTGATTAGAGTGATATTGTATTTATGAAATATAGCAACATACATAAATACTTTTTCTTACATAAAATACATTTTTAACATAAAATTTTATAGAAGCAAACCACAAAAAAAAGATTATGTCTGTCCAGATATCCGACAACCATTTTACTCTAATATTATTTAAATTCAATCTAAACAACAATATTTATATAAATATATAACACAACAGTATTTTTAATACCAAGATTTTCTGAAAACTCAATTACAGACTATAGATAATATTTTATTATATCATCATGGGAATATTTACAGAATTTTATTTATAAATATGGAATATAATCAGTCATGCAAAAGGCCATTTTTAAATTTTATTAATTGAATTAAAAATTGCTATATATGATATATATATCTAGATCTAAAAAAATAAGTTAAAACGTATTTTCTTACACGTCTATAAACGTAAATAACTATTTATTTATCTACTTTGCAAAGCAAATAAAAGTATCAGAAAGATAAATCCTGTCATTCAAAATATTTTTAGTATTATTTTTAAATACATGAAAATACTTATGTATGAAAAACACAAAAATTCATACAGTATTAATATTTTAAGATTAATTCATTATCATATCCATGATAATCTTGTTTTTCTTGCCTTGTTTAAAGTTTATAGGATAAAAATGCAAATAAACCTAAAAGGATTTTAAACACCGTCTTACAAAACTAATAAGAGGGCCTTGATAACTAATATCTATGATTATGGATATAGAAAACTCCATTGATTTAATCTGCAACAAGCAGAGATGCTATCAATATTTATCATAATTCTTTTTAAAAGAAGATATACAAAATTAAAAAATCTAAGTCAAGGCAATATAATAAGATAGAATATCTTCTTGCATATCAGTATTTTTAATCCAAATCAAACATAAAGTGGCTTAAAATTAATATAAATAAAATGATACAATGGAGATACTATATTTTTATATTTTAATTATAAAGTATTAAAATAGCACAAACACACTATTTAAAATGATGTATAAAGATACGACTAAACTCTGTAAAATAATTAAAAACAATAAATTTTATTACAAAAAACCATTTATAAAATAAAATAAAATAAAATTTTATAACATATATTCTCCACCACATTACAATATTGCTTTAATATTTTTTAGAATTTCTAAAAATATTACAGATTAATATCGCGTAATATTGAATTGGTGATTTAATGGGTTAATAAAGAAAATACCACCATCTAAATTAAATTTTAGAGTATATTCAAATATCAGTTTCAAAGTATTAAACAATATACTCAGTTTATCTAGAAAACTCACAACATATTTTTTTGTTATCATTTTTATTCCAGCTTGGTAATAAAAATATAAATCTAGGCTCAGATACATTTTCTTTCCTTAAAGGATCTTTAATCTTAGCAATAAACATACAATTAACAAATTAACTGTAGAAATATTTTATTTGGAATATTGCTGAAATTTATCTGTATTTATAATTCTATATTAGCATATTTTACCAACCGTTTTGTAATAAGTTCTATTTGATTTTAAAAATCAACAACTTTAAGAGAAAATATTTTATATTTATATATAAGTTTAATTGAACAAAATTTTAAACAGATCACACTTAAATCATATATAAGACAACTCTAAATCCATTTAAAAGTATTAATAAAAATTCTAGCATCTATATATATTTTACTCTAAAAATAATATTTATACCAATATAAAAATGCAGTTTTAATAATAAAACAGATAATAGATTATTTATGTAACTCATAATAAAATAATTATTTTCATTTTTATAAAAAATTTTTAAATGATCGTTGTATTGTGTCTATATTATTACCTTAACATTACAGTTGTTCTCTATAACAAGAAAAAACTAAAATCATTACACAGACAAACTAATAACAATCTTCGCAATTTGTATGAAATTCTCTTTGAGAATTTATATAGATGAGTCTAAGCTGAATTGTAACATGGATAAATGGTTCTCCTCTTAAATAACAAAAAATACTTTTAGGCGATCCTAATAATCAAATAGATTTACAGTATTTTACTTATAGAAACTTATATAACTTTTCAACTTAATTTTTAAACTGATAGAAATATCATTTCATTATTTATCCTAATTACCAATTTAAAAATAAGTAAATACAATTTATCTTTATAAAATCCTAAGACGAAATAACATGAACTATTTATTTGATAATAGCATTAATCTTGAAAGATTTGATGAAAATAAATATAAAATTCAAGATAATATAGTCAATAAATACAAACTATTTTCCTATGTTTATAGAGTATAAAACAACCTACATATAAAATTTTTTATTCTGATTTCATCACTAACGCGCATCCATAAAGAATAAAACTTATAAATTTAATAAACAAAATCATCCAAAGATTAAAAATCTTATCTGATAACATGTATTATACTCGTTTTTATCATAGAGCCATGCTAATAAAAAAAATAAAATCACCTTATCCCAACTCTAAGTAATATGCAATATGTTGCCATACATAGACTATTTACGTAAGAATACAATTAGCATTTTATGTCTTGAGTAGTAATGTTAATATAGCTATAAAAATAAATATGTATCTCATTAAAACTAAGTGGTTAATATAAGAATATTATATTTTATAAATAACACCCTTCAATTACTATAAGTCTTCATGACTATGATAAGAAAGTCAGTGATGTGACGACGATGATAAAACTGCTTAACATGATTAACCATGTTAAAATTATTGAAATTTATCTAAATAAAGAAATCAACCACCAATGACCATAAACCCGTGGTTACCGATCCTTCTTAATTTCAGAAATCTGTAATACATGTCCTACAATATTTTAAAATTCAACTCATCAAATTAATAAAAACCTCCAAACCACACATATTTCAAATTAATTGAGTAGCTTAGATTAATGCTGATTTATGAAGTATCTTAAAAACGATTTAGAGTACAGAAAAAGTTCCGCGCACATTTTTGTAAAAAAATATATTATTCAATATATTTTTCTAATATTAATTTATTAATATTTTAGCAAAAAATGAAGTTTCCTGGCGCAGCTCCATTTGTTAAATACAGTGAAATAAAAAAACTTATATAAATATGAAACAGAATCATCGATTCAGGATACATAATCCTTCTTTTTTATTAGAAAATCAGTGTTCTTCTGAAGAAGAAATGAATAGATTACGTAATCTTGAAATCATAATTAAATATTATATATGTAAATAAATTCATTACACTAATCTAGAAAAAACAATGCAAAATTATACCTGCAACCAACTTACATCTTAAACGCTTACCGAAAATCAATACGCGTAGGATTACATCAATTTTGATATATTTATATTTTTATAATGCATTTTTTGAAAAATGAATTTTAAATGCCATTTTTCAGTAAATATTATAGCATTAATATCATAATTATTCGACATCAACCGCTCTGCTAAATCTATTAGCAGTGTTTAAAACAAGTTCAGATTCATTTAACGTTTTCGAGAAAAAACACAAAATGAAAGACAAATAAAACCATGATTAATATGTCTCTGTATTGCTCTAGAGTAAAGAAGATTCTAAACTAGTCTTAGCACTCTTTCCATTCTACCAGAGCCATAAATGCCATTCCAATATATTTTGAATATCATTCAAAACTAATGGTTTATTGGATAACAACGTTTTATCTCCTAACAATCATGTATTATCCGCTGTAAAATAAATGACACATGGTTGATTACGCTGATAATCGTATAATTAAAAGCACTTTATATTGGATTTTATTATAATAAAAGCACGAAACACTATAGCGACTTGTAAACACTACTAATCACATTTAAATTTAATTTTTCATTATTGAATACATAACACAATTATCTGATCTTCTTAGATCCGATAATCTATGTAATAAGTGATATATAGACTTAAAATGGTAAAAACATAATCTGAATTCACCTATCCAGATCAAATCTCTTGCTTATAAAACATATTTTAAAAAAAGGATACATCACAAAATTACTCACGTAATATTTTACTATATGTTTTTATTAACAATCTAATTTACAGATAAAAATTCGATTACAACAGCGTTAGTATTCTAATTTGAACCAATGATTCTAGTTGATTGAATGGACCGAAATAAGTAATCTAATCATCAGCAAGATCTATAAAAAAACATTAAATTACTCTTTTGAGTCACGCTACACTTTTTCAGACTCTTTCACAAGAAAAGAGATCTAAATACTTCCATCCTGGAACACCACTTTTATCTGTGTGATAATATATAATCTTTGCAACTGGCGTCATTTGAAATTAAATATAGAATGTAATAACCATTAGAAAAAGTTCTTTATGTCATTAAAACATCAAAAAAAAATAATAACATCATTGCCGAAGTCACAATACGTAAGTATCTTACCATCAATCTATATCCTCGCCTAGCAGCGATTTACAATAGAATAATCAGCATTAATCAGTTAAAATGAATAAAGTTATTCTGCGCAGTTAATACTAATTTTCGAATACAAAAACACCTTTTCCTGAAAAAGGTATCCCCTGTATCGATGTTAAACAATACAATAAAAAACATGTAACGATTTATAATCTCCTAAAAGGATATTGTTATGAAAAACATTAATCCAAGTTATACTAAAGCTTGGAAAGCGTTACAACAACATTTTAATGCAATAAAAGATGTGAAGATAAGCAGCCTGTTCGAACAGGAGCCAAAACGTTTTTTTTCTTTTTCAGCAATCTTCGAAGATCAGATACTGCTAGATTACTCAAAAAATAGAATCACCAGTGAAACTATGATGCTATTATTAGCATTAGCCAAGGAGTGCGCAGTGCAGGACGGCATTGCTGCCATGTTTAGAGGAGAGAAAATAAACTGCACAGAAAATAGATCTGTGTTACACATTGCGTTACGAAATCGTAGCAATACACCGATTACAGTAGACGGAAAGGATGTGATGCTGCACGTTAATACTGTGCTTGCAAAAATGAAACAATTCTGCGAACGAATAATCAGCGGTGAATGGAAAGGTTATTCCGGTTGCACTATCACAGATATTGTTAATATCGGTATCGGAGGCTCTTATCTTGGCCCATATATGGTTACCGAAGCACTACGGCCTTATAAAAATCACCTCAACATACATTATGTATCCAACGTTGACGGCTCACATATCGTCGATACGATAAAAGAGCTGAATCCAGAAACCACTTTATTCCTTATAGCCTCTAAAACCTTTACTACTCAAGAAACAATGACCAATGCCTATAGCGCACGTACTTGGTTTCTGAAAACTGATGGAAATTCAAAACACATCGCACGCCATTTCGCCGCATTATCTGCCAATAAAGAAGAGGTGGCTAAATTCGGCATTGATACTGAGAATATGTTTGAGTTCTGGGACTGGGTTGGAGGCCGCTATTCACTCTGGTCTGCCGTCGGTTTATCCATTGCCCTATCGCTAGGCTTCGAAAATTTTGAGAGATTACTCAGCGGCGCGCATGCCATGGATCACCATTTCCTGACCACTCCGCTGGATAAAAATTTACCGGTGCTACTAGCCCTTATCGGTATTTGGTATAATAATTTCTTTAAAATGGAAACCGAGGCAATTTTACCTTATTATCAATACATGCACCGTTTCGCGGCATATTTCCAGCAAGGGAATATGGAGTCTAATGGAAAACATATCGATCGAGATGGATATCCCGTCAACTATCAAACCGGGCCAATCATCTGGGGAGAACCAGGTACAAACGGACAGCATGCTTTTTATCAGCTAATTCACCAGGGTACTAAAATCGTTCCCTGCGACTTCATTGCTCCCGCCATCAGCCATAATACTCTTATCCATCATCATACCAAGCTACTATCTAATTTCTTTGCCCAAACCGAAGCGCTGGCTTTTGGAAAATCACGAAAAAAGGTGGAACAAGAATTCAAAGCGGCCGGTAAATTACCAGATCAAGTGCGTCATGTGGCGCCGTTTAAAGTTTTCGAGGGAAACCGCCCTTCAAATTCTATTTTATTGCGTAAAATTACTCCCTATAATCTAGGGTCGCTAATTGCGTTATACGAGCATAAAATCTTTACTCAAGGAGCGATATTTAATATCTATCCTTTTGATCAATGGGGTGTTGAGTTGGGTAAACAGCTTGCCAATCGCATTTTGGCAGAATTGACACAGGATAATCTAATTAATACCCATGACAGTTCTACTAACGGATTAATTAATCAATATAAATCCTGGTGTCACTAATATATTTTTCTTGTAAATATACACTAAATAATTTTTTCTAATTTTACTTGATTTTCTTATGAACACTCATAAGAAAAAGCATGGCGATTGTTATTATTTAAAAATTCTTTTACAGATATTCTGTTTTTATCAACAACTAAAACTTTTAAATAATTATTAAATCAGATCATTAGTATCATATTTTTATATCTGCTACCCATCTGATTCCATATCAAGGTGGAAATTAAAAATTATTTTAATTGTCAATTACTGACATAGAGCTATCAAGTAGCGCAAATTCTCTGAGGAACTGTGGTTGTGGATAGTTAACCACATTTATGTATGGTCAGAAAAATCTTCCATTTCCGAACGTTGACAACCTTTATCACTATCGCTGATATCTCATATCAGTCTGCATGATAAAAATAGATAATTGGATTTTTTCAGAGCCTAACTTTGTCTTAAATCTCATTTTTAAAACTAATATAAATTTTATTGCATAAATCAATTATTTTAGTTAAAACTTAGATTTTTTAATTAAGTGCATTTGATGTTTTTAACACATAATAACATTATTAATATTATCTGTTCTTGTTCAAGAAACCCCGATATGGTATATATTCGATATATAAGCTATTTGACCTAGAACCTATCAAGAAAAATTTAAATATAGTTTATCTTATTTTCCACTATCGCGGAATGCAACAAAAGCATAACCAACAATATCGTTGATATTAAAATGAGTAGCTTTTATACAAAAATACTGCATAAGTGCTCGGTATAAGCCTTCATAACTATTATTATGAAGCATAATAAATAATAAGTTACGTATACTAAAAAGACAATAAGACCTTTTATTAATTGATATTTTAAACAAAATTAAAATGATCATTTATATAATAAGCCATTAGTTTACTAAAATATATTATTATATCAATAATTAGATGATTTATGGCTACCAATTATTAATACTCTTGAATCATTGCTGGTGTTCAACACACCTACACTGTAACAATTTTTTCATCTCTAACATAGACGTTAATCCAATTCATCCGCAAAAACATCGGTTTAATCTTTTTCAATCTTATCCTTATTGCTCATATGGGTAATTATCCTATCTATCTTCAAGCACGCAGTTCACTCTTGTATTTCTGCTACTAACCGCGGTACTATTTTATAGTTTTAACAACATTTCTCGATCTTCTGTTAATCTATCGTCGTTTTTATATATTATTACGATAGACCTGAATGTTCGGAGTTTACTATTATTTCTATTGGATTTTTTATGAAGCAATTTTTTGATTTTTTACCCCTGGTTGTGTTTTTTGTCATCTATAAGATACACGATATTTATTATGCGTCCGGAGCGATGCTAGTTGCCTCTGCGCTACTATTGATTTATAACTTGTTGCGTTTTCGTCAAGTAGGAAAATTTTCCCTGATTAATTTTTTTCTAGTGGCAATATGCAGCTCGCTGACACTTTATTACCACAACGCAGAATTTATTAAGTGGAAAATTACGATAATTTATATCCTGCTTGCCGCAGGACTACTGATTAGCCAATGCATTCTTGGAAAGCCGCTCATTCAGCAAATATTAGATAAAAAGATCCATTTTCCAGAAAGAATTTGGAATAATCTAAATATTGCCTGGGCAGTATTCTTCCTCGCCTGCAGCGCAGCAAATACTTACATTGCGTTCTGGTTACCACAGGACGTGTGGGTTGCCTTTAAAGTTTTTGGTCTTACTGGACTCACACTACTATGTACGATCTTCAGCAGCATTTATATCTATTGCCACATAAAAGGAAAGAATAATAGATAAAGTGTGATTATATGTCATAACACGCTAATTTTGGTGATAACAACGGGATCATATCTATTAATAAAAATTTGATGGTCGGTCATATATCATCTAAAACACAATGGTATGTAAGTAGTAAGTAATACCACATTTTGTGGGGTGTTTCTTACTACTTACTAAATCACAACTTTTACTGAATTCATAATAAATTTTTATAAGCCACACATTTATTTACAGATGATAAATATCTTAATTTTACTTAAAATATCAATAATTTGCTTAGCATCTGTTCTTTTTACATCAAAAGAACGAGATAAAATACTTGTACTGATGCGATCATAAACATAAAAGAACTGGCCTTATAAACTTTATTAAAGAAATTAATTTTAATAATCGTAAAATCAGACGCATACTATTTTCTCAACATTTTGTCTTTCAAAAGCTTCACCACCACAAAAAATTAAAATTAACCACAGCCATAATGATAAAATGACTTAAGTAACAAGGATCTATAAAAACATAGATGGATAACGTATATATTCCTAGCTACATCAAAATAAGCTGGTTTTTGCTTCATAGCAAAAAAGTATTATTTCATGACACAAATATAGGCGCACCAGAAAATTTCCTATAAAAACACACATATATTTTTATCTTTTCTTTTCAGAAAGAAAGACTCTGTCTTTACCCGTTTTTTTTAAAACTAATGGAAGATTTTTACTCGATAAATATTATTTAGCCTCATTTTATTAAAATCCGAAAAAGTGAACATCAAAATAACAATACCAATGTGCAATAAAATCGCTTCTATTTAGATCATTAAAATAATACTGATTATAAATCTTTGCTTAAGGTAAAAGGAAAATTTGGCAGTATATTGCCGAAAAATATAGAGTATTAATGAATCTCATGATTTTCTCTATCCCCAATATAACGAAGAATGGATTATCTTTGGCAATATTTATTACTCAATAACAACAATCACTTCGCGCACAAGATTTCCAAATTTGATAAACCAGTGACATGTCTAAAAACAGATGAATGTTAGCTTAACAGAAATTATAATACTCTTAACTCTTTTCATTTTCTGCTAAAAAATAAAGCCAGTTATACTACAACACAGTTGTGTATAACATTAACCAAAATAGATACCATAACCCCCCCCCCTTACAAATCATTCATTTTAGCATGAGTCACTACACTAAGAAAAAATAGATTTTCTTCACTCTTACTAAATCCCTAAACCACCATATTTCAGTTAAAAGCACTTTTTGGAAAAAGTCTCAGTCTGTATTTCCTATGATATGAAAATTTAGGAGGTTATGCCGATGGCCAAAGTAATCAACCGCATTACTATGTTAAAAATACAAAACAACACCCACATCGAATACAATTGAGGATGTCATTCACTTCTCTGTAAAAAAGAAAAAATACTCTTACGAATAAAACAATTTTTTGAATGTCTTACATGTATGTATCCTATAAAATATACGAATAAATTCATATTTTTGGAATAAGAAATTTATATTCACAACAGAAGTTATTAATATTTTTAAGAAAATTCAACATATTACTTACATGATTAATCTACAAGCTATAAGTAGAATAATTTAAATTTACGTATCCAGATCAATAGGTTTAATAGTAAAATCATTGATTTTAAAAAAACACGATACATAACAAAGATCATTTGATGATATATAATCATTAATTTTTATTAATAAATCTGCTTCCCTCTAATCTTTATCATGATATGTTTTTAATACAAAATATACTTAATCAACAAATCTAATATTTTTACCAATTTTTTATCAGGAAAACAAATATATTTTTAGTTTCAGAGTTAGTGCTATTTAAAATCAATATTTTTGATTAATCACAATATGTGTATTGCGGAAAATAAACTAGAGCTCTATTATTACTGGATTATTCTTTTATAATATTCGAGATTAAATCAATGAACGAAACACTAAAGATTTTAAATAACATCCGTACTTTGCGCGCACAAGCAAAAATATGCACTCTAGAAACTCTTAAAGAAATTCTTGAAAAACTAGCAATAGTTGTCAATGAACGTCACGAGGCAGATAATCAAAGTAAAGCTAAAATTGAAAATCATACACGTAAATTACAAAAATATCGTGAAATGTTAATAGCCGATGGAATCAACCTAAATGAATTATTGCAATCAATAAGTTCCTCTGCATCTTCAGGTAAAACCAAAAGAGCCATTCGTCCGGCTAAATATCACTACAAGACCGAAAACGGCAACGTTAAAACGTGGACCGGTCAAGGCAGAACCCCGACGGTAATCAAAAAAGCGATTGATAAAGCAGGAAAAACATTGGAAGATTTTCTACTATAATAATCACCTTGCCGAGCTAAATTATAAAAAGCCCGCTGTCCGCAGCGGTTTTTTATATCCGTAGTGCAAAGGATATACAACACTCCATTTCTTGTAGTCTGCATCTCTCTTTCATTTTTTTAATATAGCAATCTATATTAAAAAAGTGTATACAAGAGCGCTTATTTCTTTTTAATCACCATACAAATGCACTAATAATTAGCAAATCATCAATAAAACCATTAATTACATAAAAAGCAAGATGGATAGAAAAATGAATTGTGGCACTATAATTAATATCATACCAATTTTAATCTAATATAATTTAATTATATATCATGTTTATTGATTTGATATATTTTATATTAATGATTAATTTTGTTCACAGTGACTTCCAGTGAAGTTGTTTAAATATAATTTAATTGGCGTTTATACTCAACTGTTTTTGATCTTTTTCCATAAAATTTTTAGCTTTATTGTCGCTCTAAAGGGCAACCTTAAAACAATTTTAATCACTTAAATGGCATTTATTGCCATTTAAGTGCAATGGGTATAGCAAAAGATATTGCGTATTATGAGGAATTAAAAATTAAACCATATAAATGGTATGTAATCACTCTCAATAAATCTGAATTTCAATTCAGATTTATTATATTCTCATTCTATTAAATGAAATTTTTTCAATTCTAGAATAATAGATTCTTAAACTTATACACTCTAATTTACAAAATTAATCAAAAATCTGTTACCGAGGAAATTATATAATAATATAAGATTCAATTTATCAAGAAATATTTTTTCTTCAGTAATTGTAATAACTGAAGGGTTGATTGAATGCATAGAACTTTTATATCATCATTGTTTTAGATCATAACTATGATTTCAATATCTGCTTCTCGTAGTAAAGAAAAATCACTCACTACCTTAGTGACAAAAATCCTTAAGCAGCACGGTTTTTTGATAGTAATATGAGATAGAATGGATGTATTTATGATCCGATTAAGTAATAGATGGAGACAAAGACTGCTCTCAAAGAGAGCTACATAATAAACTATTTTATTACATATGTATCACAAATTTTAAAATCGAGTTCACCATAAATAATAAAAAATAAAAAATATTTATCCTTTCTCAAAACATTACAGACTTTTTTTATTCAATTTTTAAATTGTTAAACGAAGAAAAACAATACCTGTGTTCTCTGTATTATCCACACTATTCATTGCCTAATAAAGCCCCACATACCATTAAAATAATTTATTTATATCATTGATACTATAAATTTTAAAAAGATTCATTCTTTAAGTTTTTTGTAAAAGCAAATAAAAGTCCAGCAACATATAATGAAAAACAATAGAATATGGGATCTCTAATCTAGCACTTCATCTAGTAATATAGAATATCGTGCAAAGAATCATTCATAAATGGTAATCAAGCCAGTGGCATAGATATCTTAAGAAATCATTCTTTTTACAAAAGTAAAATAATTTTCTTGTGTATGTATGCTTTAATATCTTATTATTAAAAATAAAATACAATATTCTTAAAGTATCTTTAGATATGGAAAATAAAACTTACTGATATAGTTGGAAATCTTATCAAGGGTAATATATTATTAAGTTGAAATAGAAATAATTATTACAGATATGCTCATTATTCATAATTCCAAAAAAATCAATCGATTGTAGATTTAAATTGTAAAAAAGAGAATCATAAAGACCATACTGATATTAGCATCACATATTTAATAAAAATACATGTCTAAGATGACATGTATTTTCTTCTAAAATTCGATGAATTTATTTCATAAATATGAAATGTTGATAAATAGTTTCTCTATTAATTTAAGAAAATTGACATGATTCAGTCCATGGTCTATTTAATATCATTACCAAGATTAATTACTCTAATGATGTAAATTCTAGTAAAGGTTGATTATAATAACTTTTTCAAACAAAAACAATATCTTACGAAACAATTCTTGTTTTGTAAGATATTCAATATACAGACTCATAAAGTGGCTCACTATCGCCTGCTAACAATTTTAGCGCCTCATAATTTTTGATAAGCTTATAAGTTACTTTATATTAAATTTATCTATAAAATAATTGATGATTTTGTATAAAAATCCTAGAATCTACAAATCCACTATCAAAACACCTGAAATACTATAGTTCACATTACATATCTATTTCAAATAAGCAATGGTAATTACTAATAATAACTATTATTTTTTTTGCTATAAAAATAATTAATACCATAACTCTACGTATCTGAAATAAATATTTCTGCAAGCATATATTTTCACTAAACATGATTTTTCTGATATAAAAGAATCAAAAAATTGCCACATAAGCACTATCATTTCATAGCATTTCTGAAACTTGGCAATCATCTTCTTCTCTCACGGTCCTCACTAAAAAGGACTAAACATCGTACTCTATACTAACAAAATTGATAACAACTTACGCAGTATGTTTCTTCGAACAATTTTCGATGTAAATTTAGATTTCATCTATAAAGCATAATCAATATGCATTTAACTAAAACTCTTTATTAAAATTAACATGCTTTTTATATCTTTATAAAAAATTCATTCAAATGAATGAATTCATATTACATCTACAAATGATGTAAGTTTTCATTTATCAATTTCATATTTAATTTAGAAATGGATTCGCATTAATCCATAGAAAAATATTACTATTTATATAGTAGTCATATAAATCCAATAAATAGCTCGATCTTTATTTTTATGATATTATATTTTTTCTGAATTGTTTTCCTTATGAGCTTCAAATCAAATTTTAAACAATAGAAAATTTCTCTAGACTATCTGTGATTTTTTAATGAATTTATATTTAACTATTTGTATATCTCTTAAAACATTTTTACCAGCTCCTTTTGCTAAACCATTAGCATATATTATTTAATATATTTTGATTCTAATTGATATTTCATTAACGCAAACTACCTTTTTCCATTCATTTTGTTGAATTTGAAATTATAAAACATAAATACTTAATCTGTTTTTTGATTGATGTCTTTATTTTAAATAATTAATTAATCTATTATAGATTATATAGACATAATAAAATTTTCTATCCATAATATTCACGATACCAATTTACAAACCGCTTTACTCCCTCTACTACCGGTGTCTGCGGTTTAAAACCAATCACACGAGACAATTCCTGCGTATCTGCACTAGTTTCTAATACATCTCCAGGTTGCATCGGCAGTAATTTTTTTAATGCCTGAATACCAAGCGCCTCTTCTAGCGCTTGAATATAGTCCATCAACTTTACAGGCCGACTATTACCAATATTGTACACACGATAAGGCGCAGAACTTGCTGCTGGCGATCCTCTATTTTCCACTGTCCAGCTTGCATCTGACACAGGAATAATATCTTGCAATCGCATTGTCGCTTCAACTACATCATCAATATAGGTAAAGTCTCGCAACATTTTACCACCGTTATAAACATTGATACATTCGCCATTAAGCATTGCTCTGGTAAATTTGAATAACGCCATATCTGGACGGCCCCACGGACCATAGACAGTAAAAAAACGCTGTCCGGTAGTAGGCAATTGATAAAGATTTGCATAGCTATGCGCCATCAGTTCATTAGCTTTTTTTGTAGCCGCATATAACGAAACTGGATGATCTACCGTATCATTAGTTGAAAATGGCAACTTTCGGTTAAGGCCATAAACAGAACTGGATGAAGCATATAATAAATGCGCCACCCGATTATGCCGACACCCTTCAAGAATATTGAGATGCCCGATCAAGTTGGCATCACCGTAAGCCAGCGGATTTTCTAACGAGTAACGTACGCCAGCTTGTGCACCAAGATGAATTACCCGCTCAAACCCCCCCTTAGAAAAAAGATCAGCAATACCTTTCCGATCCACCAAATCAAGCTTGTTAAAAAAAAAGGAATCATAAGCCTGCAACCTGTTAAGGCGAGCTTCTTTTAAGGATACATCATAATAATTGCTCAGGTTATCAATGCCAACCACATGATGACCATCAGCAAGCAAACGTGCACTAACATGATAACCGATAAACCCGGCAGCCCCGGTGACCAAAAAATTCATCTTAATATTTGATTAATGACAAAAAAGCGACATACCACGACCAATACCATAATAAACAAAGCCATAATTTGCAAGGTATTCCGGATCATATAAGTTACGACCATCAAAAATAACCGGCTGTTTTAGTGCCGCTTTAATGATATCGAAATTAGGTGTACGAAAATTTTTCCATTCAGTGCAAATGACTAAAGCATCGGCGCCCTGCAATGCTTCTTCTTTGGTGCTCATCAATTTCAAGTCAGCACGATTACCGTAAATACGCAGCGTTTCGTTCATCGCTTCGGGATCAAAAGCCCGAATACTCGCGCCAGCCCGCCACATCGCTTCCATCAATACCCGGCTTGATGCTTCACGCATATCATCAGTGTTAGGTTTAAAAGATAATCCCCAGAGCGCAAAAATCTTTCCCCTCAGATCGTTGCCAAAATGACGGTGAATAAAATCAGATAATTTGTTTTTTTGTTGAGAGTTAATGTTTTCAACCGCCTGCAATAGTTTTGGACGATAACCGACCTGTGCGGCAGTATGAATAATCGCCTGAAGATCTTTTGAGAAACAGGAACCACCGTATCCGCAGCCTGGATCAATAAAATTATAACCAATACGAAAGTCTGACCCAATGCCCTGGCGCACTTTCTCCATATCCGCACCTAGCAATTCAGCTAGATTAGACATTTCATTCATAAAACTAATTTTAGTTGCCAGCATACAGTTGCAAGCATATTTTGTTAGCTCCGCGCTACGAATATCCATGAATATCATGCGATTATGATTGCGATTAAACGGCTCATATAATTCATGCAGTAATTCCACCACAGATTCGTTATCTCTACCTACTACAATTCGATCAGGCCGAATACAATCCGCTACCGCAGACCCCTCCTTCAAAAACTCAGGGTTAGATACTACATCGAACGTCAACGTGCTATTTCGGCTTTGCAGCGTTTCCTGCATCAGAGTACGGACTTTATCCGCAGTACCAACCGGTACAGTAGATTTATTTAGCACCACTTTATGATCATTCATATACTGGGCAATCGTACGCGCCACAGTACTTACATATTTCAAATCTGCTGAACCGCCTTCCCCCGGCGGAGTACCTACCGCGATAAACTGCATTAGGCCATGATTGACGCCGGCCTTCGCATCTGTGGTAAATTTTAGTCGATTGGCTTGATGATTTTGTTTCACAAGAAAAGTCAGACCTGGCTCAAAAATAGGCATTAGGCCTTTTTTCAGATTCTTGATTTTACACGCATCTATGTCGACGCACAATACATCGTGCCCTACCTCAGCCAAAACAGCCCCTTGTACCAAACCGACATAGCCAATACCAAAAACCGTTACTTTCATGTTCGCTGAACCTAATCTATATCAATGTATAGCCAAAAATCTTAGCATTTTATTGTGTGATGACTTCTTTTAACCACCTTTTAAATTCTTTACCAAGATTTTCATGACGCAAGCCATATTCAACAAATGCTTGCATGTAACCTAATTTGTTACCGCAGTCATGACTTAGCCCCTTCAGATGGTAAGCTTCTACGATCTCTTTTTCCATTAACATTCCAATGGCGTCAGTCAATTGGATTTCATTGCCAGATCCCGGTAAAGTTTTTTCCAAAAGCGCCCATATATCAGAAGAAAGAACATATCGACCAACAACGGAGAAATTAGAAGGCGCCTCTTCCGCCAGAGGTTTTTCAACAATTCCGACAATTTCTACGCTCTCCCCAGGATTAAGGGGTTTTCCGTGGCAATCTACTACACCGTAGCTGGTGACATCCTCCACGGGCTCAACCAAAATTTGACTACGTCCGGTATATTCAAAACGTTTAAGCATCGCTGCTAAATTTTCGATCTGTAAGTTTGACTCATATTCATCGATAATCACATCAGGCAAAATTACCGCAACTGGCTCCTCTCCAACTAACGGATAGGCGCACAATACCGCGTGACCCAGACCTTTAGCTAGTCCTTGACGTATTTGCATAATCGTAACATAGGGTGGAACAATTGCCTGAATTTCCGCTAATAGCTGTCGCTTTACGCGTTTTTCTAGCATAGCTTCAAGCTCAAAACTAGTATCAAAATGGTTTTCAATCGAATTTTTAGAAGAGTGAGTCACCAGAATTACCTCATTGATACCCCCAGCAATACATTCATTAACAACGTACTGAATCAGCGGTTTATCTACTAGTGGCAGCATTTCTTTCGGGATTGCTTTAGTTGCCGGCAACATTCGTGTCCCTAATCCAGCCACTGGAATAACTGCTTTTTTTATTTTTGTTGTCATAAAAAATATGAATCACCTCTCTTATCATGAAGATAAATATCACATATATATAACATTTAATATTTTTGATTGTATCAGTTTTGGTATATGAAACTTGTGGAAAATATCTTCTAAAATAGAATAATACAAAATAATTATGATCCAAATATATTATATTTATATACAAAAATCGAGGCGGCATCAAGAAACATCAGTTGATATTAAGGATGAACTGAAAAAAGTTACCTATAATACCCATAAGGCAGGTATTATTAATACTATCTCAGTGCTGGTTAACTTGATATTTTGTAGCTATGTATTCTTCCCTCCTCTATTCTAAAAATAGAGCTGCAATTTTAACTAGATCTGATAATTATTGAAATTCAATGCGGCATTTAGATTTTATGAAAGCATAATTAAATCATTTATTCTTAATATATTTTTCTTCATGCACGCAATTTTATCGCAATGACAATGAAGGATGAGATCACAATCTATAAGCAGATAGAGATATATCTAATCAGATATGGGGTAAATTACCCATGCTCAATTAATCACATGGTTATATATATTAAATTAATGCTTATAATATCCATATTATTTTTTTTAATTAATTTTAACGGAAGTATATTTTATGATCCTAACTTAAATTTTTTAATAACCATGGATGGTATATATGTCATAATGATTTTATTATGCATTTTTTCTAATTTTAAGAAACAAAGATTCTCAAGAAAAAGATGTTTAATAACTATACGTGAAAAGATTTGTAAACAATCCATACAAAAAGAATATACTATCTTATTCGCTTAAAAGTATTCCTGATTCAGGTTCCATCTGTATATTAAAATAGACTTTCTTTATTATCATTTTTTTAAATAAATCAAAAGAATGGTCTACACACATATTAATACCAATTATCCATACAAAACTCTTTGTACCAAAAACTATTCATTGCCATATCAGGAGATAGTATCCTCTATACCTGATTGATGTTTTCTTCATGATGACTAAAATAAACCTTAAATATTATTCAATCAAGACTATCCTAATGTAGGATATTAGCGCTTAATATCGTATTCAAATTATATTAAATGTTCTCATTACATTAGAACGCTAATTATTATATAAAATATTTACTTTTCGGCAACTTTCTCCATTCTCCACCAAAATCCTGGTTATCCCTACTTTGTTAAGTAAACTTCCTACCACTTAAAAATCCTTAATAACACAAAGATTTATCTTTTCTTATCGCGATAAGAAACTGTATTTCTATTTGAATATTTTTCTAAATTCAATAATTTTATAATGGCTCCTAAGAATTTCTAAACGCCTCTTGCTTGCCTGTACCTTAAGCATCTGTACGTTAAAAAGAAAGCAGCATAAATCTCCACTAAGATATATAGAAAATTAAACTAAACAAAAGAAGTTCATAGACAGAATCTAAAAATTTTTAGAATAAAATTCTTTTATTTTTCAATCTGTTGAATTTTAATTTAAGAAAACACTTAGGTTCTTAGGCGCCATAAAAACAGAGCACGGGTAACAAAAACCTCTCTACTCAATCACAGTCTTCTCTCTCTCACCCTTTCCTGCGCCGCCTAAACCTACATTTAGTAATTCAGATAGATTGGCTGAAGCTTCATCGGCGGTAATACTCTGTGGCACAGCAGGCACCACTTCACCCTGTAAACGATGGTGCGCACGTTCATGATGATATGCGTAACCGGTTCCAGAAGGAACTAGTCGTCCAACAATGACATTTTCCTTCAACCCACGTAGCTCATCACGTTTTCCAGCAACAGCTGCTTCGGTCAGAACGCGCGTGGTTTCCTGGAATGACGCCGCGGAGATAAAAGACTCTGTTGCTAAAGAGGCTTTTGTAATACCAAGCAAATCACGCACGTACGTCATTTTCTCCTTACCCTCTTTTTCTAACTGACGATTTGCGATCTTGATACGCGAATATTCTGCCTGTTCACCTTCTAGAAACTCAGAGGTCCCGCTACTAACGATCGTTGCTTTACGCAACATCTGACGAACGATAACTTCAATATGTTTATCGTTAATCTTTACACCCTGCAAACGATAAACCTCCTGAACTTCATTTACAATATACCTTGACACCGCATGCACACCACGAAGGCGCAAAATATCATGAGGCGATTCTGGTCCATCGGAAATCACATCTCCTCGTTCTACGCGCTCACCTTCAAACACATTGAGTTGACGCCATTTTGGAATCATCTCTTCGTAAGAATCGCTACCGTCTACCGGAGAGATAACCAAGCGGCGTTTTCCTTTTGTTTCTTTACCAAAAGTAACAATACCGCTGATTTCGGCTAAAATTGCCGAATCTTTTGGACGACGAGCTTCAAACAGATCGGCAACACGCGGTAAACCACCAGTAATATCTTTAGTTCCACTTGTTTCCTGCGGAAGACGAGCCAGTGTATCACCACTGGTGATTTTTACGCCGTCTTCCAAATGAATAATTGCTTTACCCGGAAGAAAATACTGCGCCGGCATATCAGTCCCTGTCAGCAAGACAGCGTTTTCGCTGCCGTTGGCGTCTACAATCCGCAATGCCGGACGCAAATCTTTACTACCGCCTGTACGCTCGGCGGTATCCAAAACTACTATAGAAGACAAACCAGTCAGTTCATCTGTCTGACGGGTAATAGTCTGGCCATCTATCATATCGATGAAGCGAACAAAACCATCTACTTCGGTTATCACCGGCATTGTATGCGGATCCCAATTAGCAACGGTCTCTCCAGCCATAATTTCTGCCCTATCCCCTTTAGCCATAACAGCACCATAAGGCACTTTATAACTTTCTTTGGTACGGCCAAATGCGTCGATTAACTTTAGTTCCGTATTCCGTGAAGTAATAACCAGTTTTCCACTACCGTTAACAACAAACTTCGCGTTGCTAAGTCGAATCGTTCCTTTATTTTTTACTTGAATGCTGGATTCTGCGGCGGCACGGGATGCAGCTCCACCAATATGGAACGTACGCATGGTTAGCTGCGTACCAGGTTCTCCAATGGACTGCGCGGCAATAACGCCAATAGCTTCGCCCTTGTTTACTAAATGTCCACGTGCCAAATCACGACCGTAGCAATTAGCACACACGCCAAAATCAGTATCACAGGTTACGACCGAACGTACCTTAACACTATCCACAGAATTTTCTTCCAGAAAATCGCACAATTGCTCGTTTAATAAACTATTACGATTAACAAGAATATTTTTAGTACCAGGTTTCAGGATATCTTCCGCTGTAACGCGGCCTAAAACTCGTTCACGTAGCGGTTCTTTCACATCGCTACCTTCGATTACCGGCGACATCATAGTTCCCGCAAAAGTACCGCAGTCATTCTCGGTTACCACTAAATCTTGTGCTACATCAACTAAACGACGAGTCAGGTAACCGGAATTTGCAGTTTTCAATGCTGTGTCTGCCAAACCTTTACGTGCGCCGTGTGTGGAAATGAAGTACTGAAGTACATTCAAACCTTCACGGAAATTCGCAGTGATCGGTGTCTCGATAATCGAGCCATCGGGTTTGGCCATCAAACCACGCATACCGGCTAGCTGACGAATTTGCGCTGCCGAACCACGAGCACCAGAATCAGCCATCATAAATATACTATTGAACGACACTTGACGCTCTTCCTTCCCATCGCAATTGATCACCGCTTCGGTAGAAAGATTATCCATCATCGCCTTAGCTACGCGCTCGTTAGCCGCGGCCCAGATATCAATAACCTTATTATAACGCTCACCAGCAGTAACTAACCCTGACTGAAATTGTTCTTGAATCTCAGCAACTTCAGATTCAGCTTCATCAATAATTTCGGCTTTCTTTACCGGAATAACCATGTCATCAATACCAACCGACGAGCCAGAACGAGCCGCGTATGCAAAACCAGCATACATGATCTGGTCAGCAAAAATGACTGTCGATTTAAGACCAAGAAGACGATAGCATGTATTGAACATCTTGGAGATAGCTTTTTTACCAAGCGCCTGATTTACTAGCGAAAATGGCAACCCTTTCGGCACAATCATCCAGAGGATGGCGCGGCCAACTGTAGTGTCTACTAGATTAGTATTTTGCACCCACTCGCCGTTATTGCGTTTCTCATGTTCGGTGATCCGTACTTTAACACGCGCATGCAGTTCAGCCACACCGTCACGATAAATACGTTCCGCTTCTTTTGGCCCAGTTAGCACCATACCTTTACCCTTACCGTTGATTCGATCTCGGGTCATATAGTATAGCCCCAAAACAACATCCTGTGATGGCACAATAATAGGTTCGCCGTTAGCGGGCGAAAGAATGTTGTTAGTGGACATCATTAGTGCACGAGCTTCCAACTGAGCTTCCAGAGTTAGAGGAACGTGTACTGCCATTTGATCGCCGTCAAAATCGGCATTATACGCCGCACACACCAATGGGTGCAATTGAATGGCTTTACCTTCAATTAAGACTGGTTCAAATGCCTGAATACCTAAACGATGTAATGTCGGTGCTCGGTTCAGCATAACCGGATGTTCCCGGATGACCTCATCTAGAATATCCCAAACTACAGCTTCTTCGCGCTCTACCATTTTTTTTGCAGCCTTGATCGTCGTAGCAAGGCTCCGAAATTCAAGCTTTCCGTAAATGAAAGGTTTAAACAACTCCAGCGCCATTTTTTTTGGCAAACCACATTGGTGCAACCGTAGGTACGGGCCGACAGTGATAACCGAACGCCCAGAATAGTCAACGCGTTTACCCAGAAGGTTCTGACGGAAACGTCCCTGTTTCCCTTTAATCATGTCAGCCAGAGATTTCAAAGGCCGCTTGTTGGAACCGGTAATAGCTCGGCCTCGGCGTCCATTATCCAACAACGCATCAACTGATTCTTGCAACATACGCTTTTCATTTCGAATGATAATATCTGGTGCAGCTAGATCTAACAACCGCTTTAAGCGGTTGTTACGGTTAATCACGCGACGATAAAGATCATTCAGATCCGAGGTCGCAAACCGACCCCCGTCCAGCGGAACCAGCGGGCGCAAATCAGGCGGGAGCACTGGCAAAACAGTAAGGATCATCCACTCTGGCTTGTTACCGCTTTGTAAGAAGGCTTCCAGAAGCTTTATACGCTTAGTTAGCTTTTTACGCTTTGTTTCGGAATTTGTTTCTTCCAACTCCTCTCGCAATTTCTCGCATTCTTGCTGCAGATCCATATTTTTTAACATAGCCTGGATCGCGTCAGCTCCCATCTTGGCGTCAAATTCGTCACCGAACTCTTCCAGCGCGTCCAGATACTGCTCTTCAGTCAATATTTGACTGCGCTCAAGATTGGTCATGCCACCTTCAACAACGACATAGGATTCAAAATACAGAACGCGTTCAATATCGCGCAGGGGCATATCTAGCAACAGCCCGATACGAGAGGGAAGCGATTTTAAAAACCAAATATGTGCGGTAGGAGAAGCCAGCTCGATATGGCCCATTCGCTCACGACGAACCTTTGTCTGAGTTACTTCAACGCCACATTTTTCACAAATTACGCCGCGATGTTTCAAACGCTTGTACTTACCACATAGGCATTCGTAGTCTTTTACCGGTCCAAAAATACGCGCACAGAATAAACCATCACGCTCCGGTTTAAAGGTACGGTAATTAATGGTTTCCGGCTTCTTCACTTCACCGAAAGACCAAGAACGAATCATGTCGGGCGAGGCTAGCGCAATTTTAATTGCATCAAACTCTTCAGGCTTGGTTTGCGCTTTCAGAAACTTAAGTAAATCTTTCACGGATTAGCTCCTATCGGAGTTGGACCTATTAGGTGCCTAGAACACTCAGGCACCCTTATTATCAGTGCGAGTGCGAATCCCCAACTGAGAGGAAAAAATTAGTTTTCTTCCAGCTCGATATTGATGCCAAGTGAGCGAATTTCCTTTAACAAGACATTAAAGGATTCCGGCATACCGGGTTCCATCATATGATTGCCGTCTACAATGTTTTTATACATCTTTGTACGGCCGTTAACATCATCCGACTTGACTGTAAGCATTTCCTGCAGTGTATACGCTGCGCCGTAGGCTTCTAAAGCCCAAACTTCCATCTCCCCGAAGCGCTGACCGCCAAACTGGGCCTTTCCCCCTAAAGGTTGCTGAGTAACCAGACTGTACGATCCGGTAGAGCGCGCATGCATCTTATCATCAACAAGATGGTTGAGTTTCAGCATGTACATATAACCCACCGTGACCTGGCGCTCAAACTGCTCACCAGTTTGGCCGTCAAACAAAGTGATTTGACCGGAACTTGGCAAGCCACCGAGCTGCAATAACTCCTTAATTTCTTTTTCTTTAGCACCATCAAAAACCGGGGTAGCAATAGGCATCCCTTTCTTTAAGTTATTCGCCAAACGCAGAACTTCCTTATCGGATAAGGTACTTAGATCCACTTTCTGGCACACATCATCACCAAGATTATAGGCTCGCTGGATAAACTCACGCAGCTTGGTTATTTCTTCATGCTGTTTGAGCATGGCATTAATCTTATCGCCGATGCCTTTTGCCGCCATGCCAAGATGCGTTTCTAAAATTTGGCCGATATTCATTCGCGACGGTACCCCAAGTGGATTTAGAACTATATCTACCGGTACACCGTTTTCATCGTAAGGCATATCTTCGATCGGATTGATTTTAGAGATAACGCCCTTGTTCCCGTGGCGACCTGCCATTTTATCGCCTGTCTGGATCTGACGTTTAACTGCCAGGGAAACCTTGACGATTTTTAGTACACCTGGGGCAAGATCATCTCCCTGAGTAATTTTGCCTCTCTTGATCGCCATCTTCTTTTCGAATTCATACTTAAGTTCTTTATACTGCTCAGCTAACTGTTCAAGCTGATTTTGCTTCTCTTCATCAGATAGCCTAAATTCCAGCAAGCGTTCAGCGGGTAGTTTATCTAGTTTATCCGCTTCAATTCCGCTAGAGATTAGTACATTTCGGATACGAGCGTAAAGGCCAGCTTCTAGGATCTTCAATTCTTCTGTCAGATCCTTCTTAACCTGTTTGAGCTGCATTTCTTCTATTTCTAGCGCGCGATGGTCTTTTTCAACACCATCGCGGGTAAATACTTGAACATCGATAACAGTACCTGAAACTCCATTCGGAACACGCAGCGATGAATCTTTCACGTCAGAGGCTTTTTCACCAAAAATAGCACGCAGCAATTTTTCTTCTGGTGTTAGCTGCGTCTCCCCTTTCGGCGTTACCTTTCCTACAAGGATATCACCGCCTGTCACTTCTGCTCCTATATATACAATCCCTGACTCATCTAGCTTAGAGAGCGCAGTTTCACCAACATTAGGGATATCAGCGGTAATTTCTTCAGAACCCAGCTTGGTATCGCGAGAAATGCATACCTGTTCCTGAATATGAATGGTGGTGAAACGATCTTCTTGCACTACGCGTTCGGAAACTAGCATGGAGTCTTCAAAGTTATACCCGTTCCACGGCATAAACGCGATACGCATATTTTGGCCCAATGCAAGCTCACCCAGATCGGTAGATGGACCGTCGGCCAATACATCACCGCGTTCAACCAGTTCACTCAGATAAGCGCAAGCCGTTTGGCTGATACAGGTATTTTGGTTAGAACGGGTATATTTTGTTAGATTGTAAATATCGATGCCCGCTTCTCCTGGATACATTTCATCCGGATTGACGTTAATCACGATACGGGAAGCATCCATGTACTGAACTTTTCCGCCACGTTTTGCCACGACAGTAACGCCAGAATCCACGGCGACCGCACGTTCCATACCAGTACCAACCAGCGGCTTATCGGCACGCAACGTTGGAACCGCCTGCCGCTGCATGTTCGCACCCATTAATGCGCGGTTGGCGTCGTCGTGCTCCAAGAATGGAATTAACGATGCGCCAACTGATACAACCTGCTGAGTGGAGACGTCCATATAGTCAACTTGTTCTAAGCAAAACAGGCCTGATTCCCCTTTACTGCGGCAAGTCACAAAATCATCAAGGAACCGGCCGTCGTCTCCGAGATTAGTGTTGGCTTGCGCGATAACAAAGTTGCCTTCTTCAATCGCTGACAGATAATGAATATCATCAGTAACAACTCCCTCCTGCACACGACGATAGGGAGTTTCAAGAAAACCGTATTCATTTGTCCGCGCATACACGGATAGCGAATTTATAAGCCCAATATTTGGTCCTTCCGGAGTTTCGATAGGGCAAACGCGACCATAATGAGTCGGATGAACATCACGCACTTCAAATCCTGCACGCTCACGAGTTAAACCGCCTGGACCCAATGCTGAGATTCGTCGCTTATGGGTGATCTCTGATAGAGGGTTATTTTGATCCATAAATTGAGAGAGCTGACTGGAGCCAAAAAACTCTTTTACCGCCGCTGAAATTGGTTTGGCATTGATCATGTCCTGCGGCATTAATGTATCCAAATCGCCTAAAGATAGACGCTCCTTTACCGCACGCTCTACACGAACTAAGCCAACGCGAAACTGATTTTCTGCCATTTCCCCAACCGAACGGATACGACGGTTACCTAAGTGGTCAATATCGTCTACTTCCCCTTTACCGTTACGGATATCGATAAGCTTTTTCATCACATCAACAATGTCATCTTTACTCAGAATACCAGAACCTTCTATCTTTTCACGCAGAAAAGAACGATTAAATTTCATGCGGCCTACCGCAGAAAGATCGTAACGTTCTTCCGAAAAGAACAAGTTTTCAAACAGATTTTCAGCCGCTTCGCGTGTTGGAGGCTCCCCAGGACGCATCATTCGGTAGATTTCAACTAACGCGCTTAGACGATCGCTAGTCGGATCGACGCGTAGTGTTTCTGAAATATAGGCGCCGTGATCCAAGTCGTTAGTGAAGAGTGTCTCTATACGCTTGTGTCCTGCTTGGGTCAGCTTAGCCAATAAATCTAATGTCAGTTCCATATTGGCGGCAATGATGATTTCACCGGTGTGTTCATCGATATAGTCTTTAACTACAACTTTTCCGATAATGTATTCGATAGGGACCTCAATCTGTGAGACACCGTCTTTTTCTAGTTGACGAATATGGCGCGCGGTAATACGTCGCCCCTTTTTGACATAAACGTAAACAGCATTTTTTGCTTGAATATCAAACGATGCGGTATCACCACGTAATCGCTCAGGAATAAGTTCCATCTGCAGCTTTTTATCGTGAATTTCGTAAACCACTTTATCAAAAAAAGTATCTAGGATCTGCCCAGTACTGTAGTTTAACGCCCGTAGAATAATAGTTGCTGGCAATTTACGACGTCTATCGATGCGAACAAACAAATTATCTTTCGGATCGAATTCAAAATCTAACCAAGAACCGCGATAAGGAATAATCCGTGCATTATAAAGCACTTTACCTGAAGAGTGTGTTTTACCCTTATCGCTATCAAAAAACACACCAGGACTACGATGCAATTGGGAAACAATAACACGTTCGGTACCATTGATAACAAAAGTACCATTATCAGTCATAAGCGGGATTTCGCCCATGTAAACTTCTTGCTCTTTGATATCTTTTACCATATTTTCTGGCGCTTCACGCTCGTAAATAATAAGGCGCAGCTTCACGCGCAGCGGCGCAGCAAATGTCACCCCGCGGATCTGACACTCCTTGACATCAAAGATGGGTTCGCCTAAATGATAACTGATATATTGTAGTTTAGCGTTTCCACTATAGCTCCGTATAGGAAATACGGAACGGAAAGCCGCCTCTAGCCCGTACTGACCTTCCGGGTCTTGTTTGATAAACTTCTGAAACGAGTCAAGCTGAATGGAAAGAAGATAAGGAACGGCCAAAACCTTCGGACGCTTTCCGAAATCCTTACGAATACGTTTTTTTTCGGTATAGGAATAAACCATAAAGTTCCTCTAGCTAGCTGACAAGTCGATCCGCTCTGTACCCCCGCCTTAACTTTAGTACAGTACATGCAATGCTATTTATCGTATTCTGAAAATGACTATCCTCTCCACAATACTTATTTCTTAAATTATTTAGTTGTACTTTACTTAATGAGATACCGTTCCCCTGCGGGAACGTACTATAATAAGTGCATTGATATAAATAATATTGAGGTTAATCAATGGATTAATAATTTAAAACTTCCACTAATACCATCAGGTACAAAATTGTGATTAAAAAGCCACCAGACATGAACCTAAAAAGACTTTATGAATTCTTTTATTTAACTTCAACAGACGCACCTGCTGCTTCTAGCACTTTCTTCAGTGCATCAGCATCATCTTTTCTCATACCTTCTTTCAGAGTGGCGGGCGCAGATTCAACCAAATCTTTAGCTTCTTTTAAACCTAAACCTGTAGCGCTTCGCACGGCTTTAATAACAGAAACTTTATTCGCACCGATTGCACTTAAAACAACATCAAACTCAGTTTTTTCTTCTACAGCTTCAGACGAATCTTCTGCAGCAGCGACTACAGGCACTGCGGCAACAATGCCGAATTTATTTTCCATCATGGAGATAAGTTCAATTACATCCATTACAGACATTGCACCAACGGCGTCCAGAATTTGTTCTTTAGTTATAACCATAACAAGTATTCCTAGAATTCAGAAAGTGTTTGTACGTTTGCAATTGCTTCAAAACCATCGGCGATTATTCCGTTTTTTTCTGATGGCGCAATGCGGCCAACGTGCAAATCAGTTTGCCTGCCGAGGCTTCTTTCATAACTAACATAATGCGGGAAATTGCTTCTTCATAAGTTGGCAGAGTGGCCAAGCGATCAATCTGCAAACCCGGAATAATTTTGCCTTCAAAGGCGGCGGCTTTAATCTCAAAATTAGGATTCTCTCTAGCAAAAGTTTTGAATAAACGAGCAGCAACACCGGGGTGTTTATTAGAAAATGCAATCAAAGTTGGACCGATAAATATATCCTTCAGGCACTCAAAATGAGTGCCATTAACAACACGACGCATCAGTGTATTGCGAACAACCCGCATGTAAACACCAGCTTCACGCCCTGCTTTACGCAATTCAGTTATTTTATCTACCGTGATGCCGCAAAAATCCGCAACAACGGCAGATAGTGCACCTTTGGCTACTTCACTGACTTCAGAAACAATCATTTGTTTATCTTGAAGATTTAATGCCATTAGCTTATTCTCCTATATACCGTCACCATGTCGGTAAAAGACCCACATATAAGATAAACAACACCGTTCAGAAAAAATATGTTACTTTAAAAAAAGTCTGTAGCGTTTACGCAGGAAGTCCAGGATACTTGAAGTACATCCCTTATGATCTTTTAGACAGACCTTACTGATAAATCTTGCTGTCCGGCAAATCTTAGAGATCTTAGAATTTTAGATAAATCTAACGCTCGCGTAAAGTAATAATTTACTGGTCACAGTGATAAGCTGTTTTGATCAATAGTTATACCTACACCCATTGTAGTAGATAAGCTAATTTTTTTTAAAAAAATGCCCTTAGCCTGAATCGGTCTAGCTTTTTTCAACGAAACCAGTAACGCTTCCAAATTCTCCTTTAACTTATCACCTTCAAAGCTGACTTTACCGATAGTGGCATGGACAATGCCATCTTTATCGTTTCGATAGCGTACTTGACCGGATTTTGCGTTTTTAACTGCTACCGCGATATTTGGAGTAACTGTGCCGACTTTAGGGTTTGGCATCAATCCGCGTGGTCCTAGGATCTGTCCAAGCTGACCTACAACACGCATTGCATCCGGAGATGCAATAACTACGTCGAAATTAAGCATACCTCTTTTTATCTCCTCAGCGAGGTTATCCATGCCCACCAAATCGGCACCAGCGGTTTTTGCTGCTACAGCATTATCGCCCTGAGTAAAAACAGCAATACGTACACTACGGCCAGTACCGTGAGGTAGTACAGTGGCTCCTCGTACATTCTGATCAGATTTACGTGAATCAATTCCCAAATTGACAGCAATATCGATACTTTCAACAAATTTAGCAGTGGCTAGTTCTTTTAGCAATAAAATAGCTTCGCTGATATCATATTGCCTATTAGGATCAACTTTATCGCGGATAACGCGCATGCGCTTGTTTAGTTTTGGCATTTTTTAATCCTCCACTTCCAAGCCCATAGACCGCGCTGTACCAATAATGGAGCGTGACATCGCTCCTAACTCTGCCCCAGACATATCAGCCGCTTTGGTTTCTGCTATTTCATGGATCTGTGCTCTGGTAACCTTACCTACTTTATCTTTGTTCGGCTTACTGGAGCCAGATTTGATGTGTGCTGCCTGCTTCAGCAACACAGCAGCCGGTGGAGTTTTTGTAACAAAAGTGAAAGAACGGTCTGAATATACTGTGATAACAACTGGAATCGGCAACGCTTTTTCAATATTCTCCGTTTTGGAATTGAAAGCTTTACAAAATTCCATGATGTTAACCCCTTGCTGCCCCAACGCCGGACCTACCGGTGGACTCGGGTTTGCCATACCTGCAGCAACTTGGAGCTTAACGTAGGCTTGTACTTTCTTGGCCATGTTGGTTTCCTTTAATGGGGTAATAGCAGCGGTTAAAGCTTCCCGTGTGCAAATGTTTTTACACATTCAAAGCCGCACAAAAATCAATGGCGCAGAATAGTAGATTAATTTCTTTCCCTGAGCAAGCAATAAAAATATGACTAAGAAAGTTTAGCCTTTTTCAACCTGACTGAAATCCAACTCCACCGGCGTAGCACGACCAAAAATCGAAACCGATACCTTTAATCGGCTTTTTTCATAGTCCACTTCTTCCACCATGCCATTGAAATCTGAAAATGGGCCATTATTAACACGGATCAGCTCACCTGGCTCAAAAAGAGTCTTTGGCCGCGGCTTGTCACCAATCTGCTGCAGTCGATTCATGATAGTATCAACTTCTTTATCACTGATGGGTGCAGGACGATCCGCTGTGCCGCCAATGAAACCCATGACTCTCGGTATACTGCGCACAAAATGCCAGCTAACATCATTCATCATCATCTGAACCAGGACATAACCCGGAAAAAACTTTCGTTCGCTTTTTCGACGCTGCCCCCCGCGAATTTCAACTACCTCTTCTGTTGGCACTAGCACTTCGCCAAACAATTCTTCTATATCATGAAGTTTGATATGTTCACGAAGGGACTGCGCTGCACGCGCTTCAAAACCGGAAAACGCCTGCACGACGTACCAGCGTTTTTTTAGAGCTTCGGACATTTTAGAACCTCAGGCCAGTAAAAAACGATACCACACGGACTAAAATACCATCTAGTCCCCACAGAATCAGTGACATCATGGCGGTTACCACGGTGACTATAACCGTGGTTTGTAACGTTTCCTGGCGAGTTGGCCAAATCACTTTACGTACTTCGATGCGCGCTTCATGCGCGAAGGAAACGATAGACTTTCCTTTAGAAGTCATCATGGCCACAGCGCCTGCAATAGCGATAATAAACACGACAGCCAGTGCTCGAATAAGTAAGCTAAAGTCGCGGTAAAAATAATTACCTACAATGGCTGCAATCAACAAAATCACTACGATCAACCACTTAAATACTTCTAGACCACACCGCCTGCTTCCTTGATCTTCGGTATTAGCACTCATAAAAACCCTGTCACATAGAATTCAGATAAATAACTTATCAGCCTCAAAAACATTAAAGTCGCCTGGAAGGTAGCGTGCTCCTGGATGAGCAACAAAGCTTCGAAGTTATACGCTGCAAAAAAACTATCTCACAAAATGATTATTACAACGTAGTTAAAGGTATAATCCGATGCATTTAACTACATATCGCGTCAAATGATTGTTAAGGAAATATTGGATTCGATGACTGAATCGATCATGTTAGCAACAAGTTTATAGCCAACAGGTACAACTATCTTCGCGAATAAAAAAAACATTCTGACCTGTGCCGACGCCAGCCATGGCAATCGAAAGAAATAGGTTAAGAACATCTTGGTATTGTCGCAAGATCTTACCATTATTATGTCAATGACATAAAAATAAAACTGTAGATGGTAAATCTCTTGAAGAAATTGTAGCGTCCGCCTTTGTCTTTGCTTTCAAAATGTCGAAATCCGATTTAAATTGAATAAAAGTCTTGATCTGAGCCCTATTTAAAATATATAGCCCCCGGTAACGTTGTTCATGTCTTACATGCAAAATTACACTTCGTCCAGCAATTTCAAGAACATTTTTAAACCTCTATAGATAGTGTTTTGCGGTATCTTTTCTATTTTTATCCCGCCTTAACACAAGACTCTGCTCTACGCAACCAGGTAAATCCCCTTCTAACCCTCTGGTCAAAAACAGAAAAAGTGGCTTCAATTTACATAAAATTTCAGTCTTTAAAAATCATACAAATTTTGTCTCTCTTCTCCGCGATTTCAAAGAAAAATTACGGCCCCCCAAACAGCTTGCTGCTCGGAGTAATCATGCTGCGAAAGCACTCACTCATTTTTATTTCTAGCAGTTCTAGTATTTTTTTTACCATCAACGATGATGGCATATATTTATAAATTCGATAATGTAAAGTACTACCATTTAAAAAGCTAACAGTATCTGATTCCGAATCTGACACATCAGACTCTTTATTGCGGCAAACATCAGAATTATTTTACCCTATCTGCATACACCGACAATCATGCTTCTTACACACTGRCGCGTAGAGTAAACACGACGTACGCGTCTTATTGGCAAGTCGAAATATTTTTGCGAGAAAATAATGTTTTGTACTTCGAAACTTTTCTTTAGGCATAAGTTGTCCCTCTAAGACACTTATATATCTATGATATATACCACATCAGTATGATAATGTGATCTTTGATTTACTTTTTTTACAAAAAATAATCAAGGGTAAAGTGGTGCTGATAGGCAGACTTGAACTGCCGACCTCACCCTTACCAAGGATGCGCTCTACCAACTGAGCTATACCAGCACATTGGAGCGGGCAGTGGGAATTGAACCCACATCATCAGCTTGGAAGGCTGAGGTAATATCCATTATACAATACCCGCATCTTGAAAATCCGACGACTTGATGTTTTTTGCAAATTGCAGAATGATGCATGGATTAAAAATCGATGATGGGGATACTTATCTCGATTTTTTCGATCTGAAACTTCATCAAAGATTTTCACCTTTTACCCTCTACATGCCGCCACGTATAAGTAAACATTAGAGGTTACATTATGCTTGATATCAATTTGGTGGTGGGGGAAGGATTTGAACCTTCGAAGTCTATGACGACAGATTTACAGTCTGCTCCCTTTAGCCACTCGGGAACCCCACCAAAATTTTGTGCCGGCAGAAGGAATCGAACCCTCGACCAACTGATTACAAATCAATTACTCTACCAACTGAGCTATGCCGACATCAAGTGTTGGGTGCATTCTAGGTAGACCGTACGACCTATGCAACATAAATTATATAATTTTTCAAATTCACTCATATAATACACAATTCTATCATCAAATGTCTAAAAACACAGTTTTAAAAAAAACCAAAATACTCAACATAAAACAATTTAATTTATTCGTAAATATTTTTAATCTCAAACCAGATTTTCTTAATAAATCAGACTCACTAATAATGTCTCCTCTGGGACTAAATTTTTACACATGTCGAATGCTGTTCGGCATGCGTAACAAGACATAATCTGTTTTAGCACTGATAACTACCGTTTTATTAGAGACCCCAGACATCATATTCATACAGATACAAATTACCACCGAAAAAATATTTTAAACCGAAAGATAAATACTTTAAAACACTGAGTGATCATGGAATCATCATGTCTATGGTGTATTTCGATCTGGATAACATTATGCGCTCCTTCGTGGCAAAGCTCAGCGAGCTTTATTTTTCTTCAGAAGCGCCTATTAGCAGTAATATGTAATATTAGCATCATCAACCGACAATTTCCTCTAGTTTTTTATGAATCTGGTTTATTTAATTCGAAGTGGTTTCTACGTTAGTAGCAATACCATATCAATGGTGTATAATAAAATTATCTTATTTTATCTGTTTTTTATATTACTAATCGACAAATCGACACGAATCATTTCATACGGCACGCTACAGCCTTGGCTAGATAGCGCATGCTACACTCTCTATATATGTTTAACGTACAATATTCTGCTAAACTCCCCCATTCTTTTTTATCAAAATCTTTAAGATCTATACCATCAATAATGGTAGAGAACATTTTATCATAAGTTGATGTTTGATACTGATATTCACTACTATACTTTACAGTATATGCTGATTAGCAAAAAATAATTTAGATAACGCAACAATACAGACTCCAGTTGGTTTAAAAACCCAATTATAGAATCCTATATGATTTTATAAAAAAAGAAAAATACCCGTCCATTTTCAATGGTTATTCTCATAGAAATATTTATACCATGATAAGGCCTCCTTACAACATTCAGGAAGATTACTCCAGTCATGAAGTGAAATGTATACTCATTTTTAACCATACAATTAAAAAATCACGTTGCTTGAAGATGCTATTTTTAATAAAAACACTGATGCTTTAAATTTTAGCTTTGCCATAAGACTAAATATTGAAGTATCTATCACTTATATAATCATGCCATTACATGAGGATTCTTTTTATTTAAAAAATATATATTATATCAAAAAACAGAAAATATCCTTGATACTGATCATGAATATCACTTTGATAAAAATCAAAATATTTTTCATTGCCTCCGGTCATAGATAATGATGCTCGATTTAAATTATTTATGAATTATTAAATAATCGATTAGTAATACTAGTTAACAAATAATCTGGGTATTTAGGTTAATATTTTTTGTTAATTTAAAATAATTTTTATCATTTTTAATCATTTGTTCTTATATTTGTATTAATTTCCCATATTTCAGAGCTTAAAAGATATAATAAAATAACATGTAAAATTTTCAACTTTTACTATCAATGTTATTCCTGATAGTTCAGGTTTAACAAAAACAAAAAAAATACATTAATTCGCAATTTTGTCACATAAGAAAATTATGATTAATTTACTGAAATAAAACTTGCTAAACATATATATATTCCTGATTGTACTCGACTTCAATTATCATTAAAAAATTATAAATCACTCAATTCTGTTTTCATGAAATATTTTATGTCAACATAAAATAGCAAAATAATCAAATTTATCGAATGAAATTAATTTCATTTTTATATTATTGTAATAATACAGATAAATGTCAATGATAAGAAAAGTTTGATATCAAGAAATCAATTTTTCATCTATAACAAGAAATGGTTGAAAACAATTCATCTTCATTATTTCTATCAAGACTCTCTCAAAATAAATTTTATACAGGATTACCTTCAAGATGGTCATTAATTTCTCTAGATTCAGGGATACTGCAGAGTATCTTGAGGCTTCACCTGAATATTTGTTCTTATATATTTAAAAATATATTCAAAAGTAAATAATTATTAAAATAACACTTAACGCTAAAATTTTTATCTACTCTAATTCAGAGAATAGAATAGGATTATATTAAAAATAAAAGAAAATCTCGATGACTATTATACGTTTATAATCGTATAAACAAAGGCAACTTATGCATGTTCTAGATCGAAAAATACATAAACACCACAAAAATTATTAACAAATTTAAATAAATCAATGATCTTTTGGATTATTGATTTATTATCTGTGTATTAACTTCTTTTTTAAATTCAAAGTTATCAGTAAGAAAAGATATCTTCGGTAGATCGAGTAACATAATTTGAACTTATATTCATGCATAAACAAATCTTGTTCATAAGAATATTTTGTTTTTACAAATAAAAATAAATTCAATAGAAATGTTATTAGTTTATAATATGAATTATAAATAAGCATTTATTTTTAATAAATCTAAATTTTGGCCTGGTTAATTCTATATAATTCAATCCTGACATATATCAGATTGATATATACTTTTATTTAAGTTCTAAAGTTCTTAATTATTTATCATAAAATCACACTTCAGATAAAAAAGAGAATAAGATTAATAAAATATATTTAAAACTAAGTATCGAATATTATCAATATTACTAATTTAAATGCAGATTAAAAATAAGAAACGAAGCAACAATAGCCATACATCTCCTTTCTCCTTACATAAAGAGATCCTTCGCTGTATCACAGGATTATCAGTATCATAAACCCTAAATTCAAAATGGCGGAGATTCCCTGCCAGCGACATCCCAAAACTTGCTGCGGCTGCTTCCTTCCGGACCTAACCGAGTTCACAAGGTATGTTATGAGAGCACTTCATGGAACCCCCCCATGACGGCTCGTTTTACCGAGCAAAATTATTATCAACGAAAACTTGGATAATTACAAGTAAGATAAAGCATAACCGACAGTTTCTTACCCAGGGGGGATATTTTACAAATATCGCCTCTATGAGGCGAGTTACTAGAACCTGACTTAATATGACATATATTCTTAATATTACATTTAATTCAAAAGTTGAAATTCAATAAAAGCGATTAATTTAAAACGCATATTCACTACTAAATTACTTTTACTGCTTGATACTCCTTATCAAAAAACGAAAAATTAATATCAGTAAAATTGTAAAACGGTTTCATTTTAGTTAAGCATCTTTATCTAGTTGAATTAGACAAATTTAAGCGCAACAAACAATTTTACATCATAGAAACATCAATAGATAAGAAGGCATCAAAAAAAAATACAAAACAATGTCCTACAGTTCTGAAGCAAAGGAATGAAGAACCTGCATTTCAATATATTTCAGGTGCCCTTTAAATTATGTTCTTCAATACGAAGAACTAACAGACTTTGTTGAATTAATTTTAATTATAGAAAAGGAACTTTACTATGTAATCCAGATTTATCGCCAATCAGAAAAAATTACAGAAAATAAATATCAGTATAAAAATATTAACACACACTGAAATGATTTATACTATCATTAAAATTAAAAATTTATCGACTTAAGTGCTTACTTAACATAGCACTATCATGCTACTTATTTAATAAAAAGATACAACTAGATGTATCTCATCAAAAAATAGAATTTATATTCCTCCTTCATATCTAAAAACACCATGAATGAAACCACGTTTTTATAAATCAACATTTTGACAGTGATTAATATTTAAAAAAAGAAGAAAACTAGTAAATCTATCATCACTCAGCATAATAAATCCAAAAAAATTACCTACTTTGCCTATGTAATAGCTCCTCCAAGGACAGAAATCAATTCTTCTCTAATTTATTTAAAAACACCCCGTCCCCACATACCATTAGATTATCAGTAAAACTCTATTTTATCAGCGTTTTAATTAACTAAACCCCATGTTCTCTGCCATGCTTCAAATGAAGATTATCTAACGTAAGATAATCGATAATATGTCATAGAATTTTGTTTTATGGATCAACTAAAACTAAACAATTATTACCATTGAGAATCCTTAAAACGCAAGTAGAAAGCATCGAATTATGGTACTAACTCGATGAATATGACTTAAATAATATATTTCTTTAAATATAGTTATGCTTGTAGCTATCAGATTAACTTACATATCATAGAGCATTATGCCCTTCATGCTATTTTAAATTAATCAATTTCAATAATTATGGTGCAGCTATACTAGAAAGAAAATATACCGTACTAAAAACAGGTAAAACATCAACCTGACTTAGCTGATAGCAAATATCGATTAGCCACTACTTTAACATTATCTAAGGATAACAATTTGGGCATTTACTACAATATAACTTAATATCTGCGGCTAGAAAGCTTATTCTGTGGAATATGATCGAATCATATTCGCTTACATAATCCGCTTTACGATTTGTGTTAGACCTTACCAACGTGTGCGATAAAAATTATGAGACTGCTTATATCTAAAAAACCCAAAAATAGGAATTTTGTATTTCAGGAACAATTACTTTCTAGTGGCAACCTCACCAAACAACCCACTATTCTTATTTGTGACTCTGGTGTAGGCGGTTTATCTATTTATCATGAGATCAGGCAAACATTTCCGGATGCCAATTATTTATACGTGTTTGATAATGAGGCGTTCCCTTATGGGGAAAAATCGGAGCAATTCATTATCAAACGAATACTCGCCATCGTAGGCGCGATATGGCGACTACATAAACTTGATTTGATCATTTTGGCCTGCAATACTGCCAGTACGATTTCTCTTCCAGCACTACGCAAGCGTTATTTCTGCCCAATTATCGGCGTTGTGCCAGCGATTAAATCGGCAGCCGAGTTAACTCGTAATGGCATTATCGGGTTGCTAGCAACCAGGGCTACCATAAAGCACAGTTATACTCGTGATCTCATTAAACTATTTTCCGGAAATTGCAAAGTGATGCAGTTAGGAATGGGGGAATTAGTGAATTTAGCAGAAGCTAAATTACACGGGAAAATAATACCGCTATCAATATTAAGTAAACTTCTTCATCCCTTGTTAATGGCAAAAGATCCACCTGATACAATCGTCCTTGGCTGTACCCATTTCCCCCTGCTACGTCAGGAATTACAAACGGTACTGCTGGAAGGAACAAAACTTGTCGATTCCGGAAAAGCCATAGCCAAACGCTCTGCCTGGCTAATGGAGCACTATATAAAACTCGATAACTTACAGAATAAAACGGAACCAAATATAGCCTACTGCCTCGCCGACACACCCCAGGCAAGTGCACTAATTCCTGTACTGCTACAGTATGGCTTCAGCTCATTAATAAAGCTTACATGCTAATTACAGACCTTATTACAACATGTAATAATGACGGGGCCGTTTATTTATATATTCAGTCGTCCTTACAAAGAGCGACTGCGATGTTTATAAGATTTATCCGCTGCCAGATTTTATTACCATAGCCTTGACTTGATGATTAAGTACGCCGCTTAATTTATTCGATTTAACCTATACCTTCAGCGCCTATATTTTCTTTTATCTGTTTTTGATATCCTAATTTGAGGCATCATATGTCCATTTTCAATACAAGAAATTGTTATTCTTGCAGTTATCTCTAATTTTTATTTCATAGTGCTACCTGAGATAAGCATAACCGCATTATAGTTGGGTAGCTTAATTATTACTTGATCTTTATGTAAATAAATAAATTATTTTAGTCGTGGAATACTTTTCCAGGAAATAAAAAATTAAATCCACTTAAAATGTGCAAAAATTTTTATCAATTCAGATTTTTTATCTTACACAATTAAACAAATTTAACAACATCATAAACCTTTCATATCACAAAAATGTTGATGAATTATCATAATAAAAATTTTTAGAAATGTTCTAATACTTATACAAGTAAGTTTTTATATATTTCTTGAAATACTAGATATTATTTTAGTATAGCTCCATATATATCTTCTTAATAGAGGATATATTTAAATATTTATATCAATACATTTATTAAATAAGATATGATGCTTTACAATTTTTATTGTTTTAATAGTAAAGCTCCGAGATTTGTAAAATCATGATTTTACCATTGAAAATGTGTAAAATAAAGAAAGTTAAATAAACAAAATATTACTCTTATATATCAACCACTACAATTAAGAATTACTCAACATATTCTATTCTTAATTTTAATTGATTTCACTTTCAACTTTAGAATTACCAATGAAAAATCGTCATCTGACGAAAGAACAATGGATAAGATAACACTGGAATATTTTATATATAAAATCCGATTAACCTATATATATTATATAGAATAATTATCCATTTTATTTCCTATTAAAATTAAATTATCTGATAATATCAGAGTATACATAACAAGATTATTACTAGATAGTAATACTTATCTTTTAAAATTCATTATTAATGGTTAGATACTTATGTTCGTAAGCCATAATTTCCTTTTCCATATAAGGCATAACCATATATGCATATAGTATCATGTACAATAGCACTTTTAAAATATATTTAGATTCATTTCCATACTGTGATGTTTTTCTAAAACACTTTCATAAAGCTTTTCCAGTTTGTAAAATGATAAAAAGTTTTTATAGGCTGCTATGATTTTTGAATCAATTAAACTTTTATAAATCGTTAAGTTTCATTATCACTATGATGTAAATGTTTTATTTTCATGACAAGAAAAAATTTAAAAATATTTTTTGCAGGATTACTGACAAAAATCCATCAATCAGAAAAGTTCTTTGATGATATATCTACATGTAACACACATTCGAAACTATAAATTCCAGAAGAAAACTATTAGAAACAACCACATTTAACCGTTTTACGATACAAATAAAACCATGACAACAACAGTCACACAGAATCACGAAAAGAGGATAACCCTTCTCTCAGTGAGATATAGGACCTTCTTACCTCAATTTTTAAACTACTTAGGAATTTCAGCCTTATTCAAAACTTTTACTAATAAAATAAACAGCCTAAGATAAAAATATTTTTAAAAACAATAACATACCATGAAATAGCACATGAAATCATTAACCCCCACTTTTCAAGTTGTAGGTAAAAAGCAAATAAGAAGTTTGATATTGGGAGGGCACCCTAATAAAAAAGAGTATAACCTTACGGCATCAACCAATAGACAAGAACACCACATAAAATTATTGATATTGATTTATTGCACAGCAGTTCTACAAACATATAGACTAACTTCCAATTAAAAAGATCAGCCAAGACTCATCAAAATAAATATGGCTATCATAATGCGCTGCTGAAAAAATTTAATCCACGGATTCTCACGACGCGATTTTTCGTAATATCATCCACATTAATACGTTATATATAATATATGCCATTGTTGTATCAGCTATTCAGGAATAATCATTTTACGTAAAAATAGTGAATTATCGAACGATATTCAATGTGCAAAACAGCTAAATTTCCGAGTCCTAAACACTTTTTAACAACCACCTACTTAGGTCTCTACCTAACTATAGTCGAAGTTAGATCAGATTTGATAGTCTAAACGATTAATAAAATGACGCTGTGTTTTGCATGCTGCGAATAAGTATTCTTTTTGACTAGCACAATCACCAGGAGCCAGGAGATTATTCATGCATCAGAGGTTTTAATTGATTTAATAAAGCTTTTCTATACCCAACAGATCAGCAAAGAATCTTAGAAAATACTGTCAGCCCCATCACTTTAAGTGTGATGCCAACTTACTTATTTGCAGAATAGATTGCTTATCTCAGTCATTGATCCATAAACGCTTATAAAAAACACTTTTTGCCATAAAAGTTACTTAATATATAAAAGATCCTAGCACACACACAAAAAATTAATCTTCACAGATAACAAATCCGTATGATTTTGTTTAATAAAAATTTATTTCAGTAAGCTAAATAAACTTATTATTACACTTACATATCATAAAACTACGCTTATGCAAGATATTAGTTTTACTTTGTTGTTCTTAATTAACCTAGCTTACAGTTTCGTATCCATACATAACTCTGATATTATAAAATAATATATAGAAATAATTCTATTATTATAGTATTACAACACAAATATGATTAGCCTATGAAAATCAGATAAAATGAGAATCAAGGATTTTGATATTGTTCTTTAAAATTAAATTATTCATTTATCTCAGAATATATCCAAGGAAAACTCATTCTGATAATAATGGTTTTTATTAATTTACATAATTATGTAGGAGAAAACACATCATTTTATTTGAATACAACATATTACTGTCAAGTGCTGATTACCTCTTTTAGGGAAATAAGTAAACCATTGATACCGGTTTAGTGACATAGAAAAATACTTTAAAAGTATCGAGCTAGCACTGCCTATAAAAAAACACAAATCACCACTACATCTGAATCTTAGACAAAGTTTTCCCTTACGAAGAACTATTGAATTAATTATTCAGAATTTATTTCGGCGAAAATTCAATCTATAACGCTAGAAACATTGAAGTTTAGAGTAGAGGCAATGCCGAAATTTAATTTGCATACTAACGTCGAACAGAGCATAAATACTCTACAGCGGCAAGTGAATACCATATTTACATTCTTCTTGATCAAAGATCGGACGCCTGGAGACGAAGAAAATCGCCTTTCTTCTAATTATACATTTACAGATATTCTGTTAGGACCAGAGGGTTTAGGCACTGAGACTACTGTGCTTACCGATATTATTACCCTACAAAGAGCGATGCGGTGATTTTGAGGTAAAGGAAAAAATGATTAAACTTGGCATTGTAATGGATCCGATTTCCTCCATCAATATAAAAAAAGATAGCAGCTTCGTCATGCTGTTAGAAGCACAAAGCCGCGGCTATGAAATTCACTACATGGAAATGAGTTCCTTATATCTACGCGGCGAAAAAGCGCGAGCTTCTACCAACCTGTTGTCGGTAAAGCAGGATTTTAGCGCATGGTACAGTTTAAATAAGGAACAAGATATTAACCTGGACGCCTTAGATGTAATCTTGATGCGGAAAGACCCACCCTTCGATACCGAATTTATTTACGCTACCTATATTCTAAAGCGCGCGGAAGATGAAGGTACGCTTATCGTTAACAAACCACAAAGTCTACTGGACTGTAACGAAAAATTATTCACCGCTCAGTTTGCGCATCATACGCCAGATACTCTAGTCAGCCGCCGTGACGACCATCTTCGCGCCTTCTGGCAACAGCACGGCGATATTATCTTAAAACCGCTAGGTTGCATGGGCGGCACATCAATTTTTCGTGTAAAAAAGGACGATCCTAACCTGACGGTTATTATCGAAACACTAACCGGTTATGGCCAGCATTTTTGTATGGCGCAAAATTATTTACCAGCCATTAAAGACGGTGATAAACGAGTGCTGGTGGTGGATGGCGAGCCCGTACCTTATTGCTTGGCTCGTATCCCAAAAATTGGTGAAACACGCGGGAATCTGGCTGCAGGAGGACACGGTGAGGTCCGTCCACTAAGCAATAGTGATTGGAAAATCGCTCACGATATAGCTCCAGTGCTAAAAAAGAAAGGACTGATTTTTGTGGGTCTTGATATCATTGGAAACTACCTAACCGAGATCAACATTACTAGCCCCACTTGCGTACAAGAAATTGAAGCCGCTGTTCCGATTTCGATCACCGGTATGTTGATGGATGCGATTGAAAAATATCTGATGATGAAAAAACGCTAATATTTGTTAGTTGGCTGCAATATTATTTCGCTTGCAGCCGAATTTGTTATTTCAAAAGTCCATGTGTTATATTTGCAATAATAACAGTGAATAACGCTATGGATATCGTTATTAATCATTTTTACAAGCAGTTATTCCATCAAAAGTATATCATAACAAAGATTAAAATTATATCTCCGCTAACTATAATCCACCAGTCTATCCGGCCATATTGGTATTTTCCGATAGTTTCGTTCTTCAGAGAGCATCTGGAATTTTTTCAAGCATAGAAGATATATTCCATAACCCCTACATAGTAATCCATACCTTTAAGAACAAACTAGTCACGCTTAGGTACTCCGACAAGGGAAAGAGCTGGCAAATAAAAGTACGAGCTTCTAAAATAACGCTATGCTTACTACAGACCTACCGATACCTCAATCTCTGTTCATACTTTCATTTTTAAAATCTGGCGTAAAAGGGACAAAATGCTGATTCATGATATCCTCATCTATTCGTTAAATAACAAGAATTATTCCTAATGTCCTCTGTAAGCAACATTATAGCATTTGATTTTGGAACCCGTAATATTGGTGTAGCCATTGGTCAGCGCGTAACATGTACCGCCAGACCGCTAAAAGCATTTAAAGCAATAAACGGAGTGCCTGATTGGAAACAGATCGAAAAATTATTTAACGAATGGATGCCTTCTACAGCTGTAGTGGGTTTACCACTAAATATGAACGGCAGTGAGCAACAGTTAACAGCCTATGCAAGAAAATTTGCCAATCGGCTTCATGACAGATTTAATGATATTCAGGTACTACTACACGATGAACGCCTTAGCACCATAGAAGCGCGTTCCGAGCTTTTTCTTCATGGCGGCTACCGTGCATTGAAAAAATTCCGGGTGGATGCAAATTCAGCGGTCATTATATTAGAAAGCTGGCTACAACAATTCTCCAAAAAATCTATAGCACAACCTGTTCGACCTAACCAAAAATTCCCTTAGTTTATTAATATCAATTATATTCTTACGGATATAATAATCAAATATTTCATTGAAATGAAATGTTATTATATTGAACTAAAAACCATTAACAGGAATCGGTATATTTTACATCTAAAAACATTTTTCAAATAAAGATTTAAAACCAACCAACTGATCATGGTAATAAACTTTTTACCCCTAAAAAAACTAAAAATTATATGATACATAATATATATTTAGATATATTGATTATTATTTACCATTCATATGGTACTTACACATCCATTTTAATTTTGAGATAAAATGGTTTTATGAGAAATACCTTTTATATAGATATACAAATCTAGATTTTTCCATATCTATCTGATAGATGTTTTTATTTTTATATAAAATAATTTATTAAATCCAATAAAGATTATAAAAACTAGCTACTTACAAATTTTTAAAAGACCATCTAACTATAACCATCAGAACACCACATATTGCTTAATTGTTTTGCTATAAATTAGCAAAATAGGTAATTATAAACTGTTTCTTTACTCCGGTAACATAATATTAGATCTTAGTGAAAATTCAATCTCAAACTTACATAAAAATTCGATTGCTTCAAAAAATTATGATAAAGAAACACGTTTTTAGTTTTTCTCTCAGAACCTTCTAGAATTTTGTTAACTTGATTTTTAAACCGATAGGAATACTCTCACGTATTTTTCAGATTTACTTTGCTGTATAAGTAGGCAAGAAAAGACAATGAATATCAGTATAAAATCCATAACACGTAGAAAATTAATCTATTTATTTAAAAACACACCACTTCAGGAATTTTGTAAAAGCAAATAAAAATTTCATAAAGTATAAGGTGTAAGAAAAACATAGAGTTTGTTAAACTCCATCATCTGGCAGAAAATAGATAGCACGATGTATAAAATTAACTGTATTGCGATTTATCATTTAGCAATGCTACACAGATTCACAGAATTTTCCGCATTTGACAAAAACTAGAGCACCGAAAAATCAGAGGCCTCAGCTAGATAATGCTCGCATTGTACATCACTTTCCGTGATTCTTTACTAAAAAAATTTATTTTCTAATCTTACTGCAAAGTAATTACAATATTATCCAGAGTGATGGGCTATTCATCAGCTTACCTAGAAAAGTGGTTTATCATAACTCACCGCTCAAAACCTAAAAGACTATCTTTCGATAAAAATTTTTTTTACAGTAATTTCTTTAAATTTGCGTAATTATGATGCTACTTAAATAAGACGAAGGATGATAAAACTTCAAATTAATGAACTGGATTAGGCTGTTATAAAAATACTGAACAGTATTTACATCGCCACCCACCACCCCCCACGCCGAGTATGTAGTCTCAAAGCGCAATGCAATTATTAATTTTGTATAATATATAAAAGAGTTTACGTCATATAACCCAACTTAACGGAAATGATTAATCCATACGCCCCCTTTTCCATGAAGAAAGGGGGCTCTTTAACGGGTACCATAAACGACAATGGTTTTTCCATGGGCAGAGATCAGATTCTGATTTTCTAACATTTTTAGGACACGTCCAACCGTCTCCCGTGAACATCCGACGATTTTGCTAATTTCCTGTCGAGTAATTTTAATTTGCATACCGTCTGGATGGGTGATAGAATCCGGCTGTTTTGCTAAATTTAATAACGATTGCGCAATTCGCCCGGTTACGTCCAGAAAAACTAAGTTGCCAACTTTTTCAGAAGTAACCTGCAAACGACTAGCCATTTGTGATGACAAACGCATTAGTATTTCTGGATCAACCTGAATTAGTTGACGAAATTTCCTGTATGATATTTCAGCTACTTCACAAGGTGTTTTAGCCCGTACCCAAGCACTTCGCTCCTGCCCTTCTTCAAATAAACCCAGCTCACCAATAAAATTACCTTGATAAAGGTAGGAAAGAATCATTTCCTTCCCTTCTTCATCCTTGATAAGAACCGCGACAGAACCTTTAAAAATGTAGTAAAGTGTTTCTGCTTTTTCGCCTTGGTAAATCAATGTACTTTTCGATGGATACTTATGTATATAGCAATGAGATAAGAACCATTCGAGAATCGAGTCTGTTTTTAGTTTTCCGAGAATCATGCGCTGTTATCCTCTTTTATCATATTGTCCTTCATTATAGGACCAGCGTATTCCCCGTGATGTAATTTTGTAATGTGTTATCATGATTACACACCCCGTTTATAAACTAAATATCAAAAAAAACATATCAATACTTGATATCAGTGATATTTCGATAGCTTTATTGCTTTTACCATTGTGCGCTAAATTTTATCCATTTTTAACATAGTTTTGAGCAGCCTGTCTGTATTATTTTAATTTAAAATCATACATATAGCACCTATATTTCCAAGTTTTAAGATACAAATAATTCTTATTGAATAATTTAATTATTTGATTTATTAGAGTTTTAACACTGAAAAATCAGATACAAAATAGAAAATCCCCATAAAATAAAAATTTTAATTTTAATGCAATTAAGAACATTAACAACCAAAACCTACATTTTTACAAAACTCCTGCAGTCCATAATTATCCTGCTTAATTCATATCAAAAAAAAGAAAAAAATGCCAAAAGTTACTTCTTGATATTACTAAAAGCATACTGCAACACTTATACAGTTAATAGATTAAGTAAAAAGACTTATTAAAAATAAGATTTAGCAAACGACAAAACAATATTTTTTGTTGATTTCTATCATGAAACAACCATAGGTCATATTCCGTTTGTTTCTAACAAGCTGACACGTCTTATCAAATAATATATTATACATTTCTATCATCTGTATCTGCAGAATCTTTATTCAGATACCTTTTCAGGTAATGCTATTTACCCCATTGCAAAGTTACACATCAGTGAGATCAAAATTGCTATTCTAGACACCCATATAGATAAAATAATTAAATCAACATGTATTGAAATAAAGCATCTATATTAATTACATTTTTCTACCTTTTATCTTTAGCATGAACCTATTAAATGCTTTACCAATTACCCCGTAGTGACCTAAAAAAATAAAAAAGCAGATAAAATTCAACGAAAATCGCAAAAAATATTTTTAAATGGGGTATATCCATTTTGAACTCTGATCTTCAGAAATTTCTATTTCTTTAAGTATCATAAATTTTTCTCAAGAACACTAATCTATAAAAGTATTAATTATATTCATACTATTCTGATAATGCTGCTAATATTGCGCATTAATTTACAAGGTAGAGAGAAAGTGGTTGTATTTGGTGTGCTTTTATTTTTTGATTATAAATGGATAGTCATATCTCAACCTATAATTTTCTAATAAATTGCTTATAATTTTGAAAATTAGTTTTATAATCAAAACTATTGCTGTACTTCGAAAATTAAAATTACGTCGTTTTATCCACCGGATAAAATTTTCTTACCGAATAAATTTATAAATCTAAGAAGATATTATTCTTAACGAATAATACAACCGTTATATAAAAGATTATTTTTAATTTTCTTAAAATTTTTCTGAGATAAAATATGATTCTCATATCATAAAAAATACAAAAACAATAATAAATTCTCTTTATGCCACATATGATGCTATTTTTCTTCTTTAAAGCAGAAAAAATTAAAAATAGCATTCGAATACCATCAAAAACCTTTTTGTAGACATTTTGAAATAGCTCGGAAACATACTAAGTTATATAGCATACTTAGTAATTTAGTACAAAAGTATTTTCGCCAGCTCGAAATAATTTATTGCCATATCAATGGCAATCTTCTGTATGCCCGATTAGCTCATTAATAAAGCAGTAAAACTGAAATATTTTTCAGCATCGCTTATGGATATAACGTTGAGCACTAAATATAAATTATTACACATCAATTTTCGACTTCTTTTCTATAATTAAGAAAATTAGATCAAAACTTTCCTAAAATATTTTTTATAAATATCATAGAATACATTATTAGCAAATTTGAGTTACGACATGTTATTACCTGTTTATCACTTGGAAATAAATAATGTCAAAAATACAAAAATTTATAAAAAAACTAATTTTTATCATATATCTATCAAGCTTTTTTTCTTTTGCGGATACAGATATTTTTACTGTTATAGATAACTCTTCTAGAGAAAATTGTAGTTTTAAAGGTGATATTTTTACAGAATATATCGCCATGAACGGCAATACTCGTAAATTTAACTTCTCTAACAGAACAATGTTAACTTGGTTTCAGAAAATCAATGCGTACAGTCTTTTGGTTGGAGCAAGCAATAATTCAACAGATGGCCATAGAAACTTAGAAAAATATCAAGCTGGAATCAGAGCAAAACATAATCTTAATTATGACAATTACCTGTTTACACAAAGTTATTGGTTGAGCGATAGATATAACGGTTACCATTCACTTAATACTTTTACTGGAGGATATGGATCTCTAGTTCTTAAAGGACCAATTCATAACTTGCTTTTTGAAATTGGCCCAGGTGTACGTCACGAGGAATATTTTAGAGGCGGAAGATCTACAAAAACACTTATCTCTTTTACTGCATTATATGCTTACCAGTTAACTAACAACACAAAATTTGATCAAAAAACATCAATTTTGGCTTATAGTGATATTACTATAAATTCACAAACAGGATTAAATGTTAATATTAATGATTATTTAACATTAAAAATTGCATATAACATTACATGGAATAATTATATTCCAAAAAATCTAAAAAAAAATATTGACACAAAAACATCTCTATTTTTAGTATATCATATATGATCTATCTAAAGAAAAATCTTAATCATAAAATAATTATAAATATATGTCAATTTAAATTTAAATGAATAGTTGTATGTTACTCAAAACCATTTCATAGATCCTTTCTGATTTAAAAAATAAAATTATTTTAAAAATAAAAAATTTGATATGAGCACATGAATTAATATGTTAAACAGACCCTTCTAAACAGACAAGATATCAGTCATATAAAAGAAGATCATTCGTTTTTTTAAAGTATCAATAGAATTTCTTCAGCATTTTTACAGGATAAAAACATCGGATAAATAACATTAACGATAAAATAAGAATCTATGATTTTTATTACGCACATAAACAGATTTTGTTAGATAAATTAAAAATGGTGGTTAATAATATCTTACTGGAAAATAATTATTATAAAATAAAGCTGATGTTTAAAATTCTTTACACCATAATCTTCTTATGCATCGCTTTTTTACTATCACTATTCTTATCGATCTCACATCAATACAGAAAATTAACCTCAATATTTTGAACCAAAATATACTTTATTCTCCTAGCACCAATAAAGGCTGATATAAGAAAAAATTTTAAAAGATCTGTATGACAATATAAATAGCTTATATGTACTAGTCTGGTGCAGCTTCTCTTTGGTACGCGATAAATTGGATACTGATAAATTTTATGTATTGTGCTGTTCGCTTATAGTATGACGCTTATGCACCATACTAAGTATTTGCCAAAACCGCCCCCACTACCACATTTTACATTCAGTTTTAAAAAACGACTCTAACTTAGTACTTGAGCCGCATCAAGATACAGCCTTCTTCTTTCTTTAAAGAAGAATCTAAAAAATTCGAATAAAGTGAATAAACCTATTTATTTTAAAATTAGCCGTTTTAAAATACTCCTATTCGAACAAATACCAGCTGATCCCCAACACCGCAGAAAAAGTATATAGTATTTCACCCCCTATCGAATGCAACAATAACAAAAGCCAAAACCAGCCAGTAAATCCCATAAACTTATAATAAAAGTATATTATCAATATCGCCTATTTACTAATAATATTAATGTATTTATACATATATTTCCGATCTAACTAAATAAAACATTTACAGATACCCCCGGCGCCACCCAATACTACAAGTATTACATGACGTTCAGATCCTTTGGTTACACATTCACCCATTCATACTTCTAATCATATTTTCCGGTCGAATCCAGTCATCAAACTGTTCTTCCGTTACATAACCTAACGTCAACGCTGCAACCTTCAGAGTCAACTGATCTTTATGGGCCTTTTTCGCAATTTCTGCCGCCTTATCATAACCAATATGGATGTTTAATGCTGTTACCAACATTAGAGATTCATGCAATAACTGCTTTATACGACTGCGGTTAGGTTCAATCCCCATTGCGCAATGGCGATTAAAGCTGTCAATACCATCTGCCAAAACACGTACAGATTGTAGAAAATTATAGATAACCATGGGGCGATAGACATTTAGCTCAAAATTCCCGGAAGCACCGCCGATATTCACTGCTACATCATTACCCATGACCTGGCAACACAACATAGACATAGCTTCACACTGAGTAGGGTTAACTTTTCCAGGCATAATAGAACTACCAGGCTCGTTTTCTGGAATACTCAGCTCACCGATACCACATCGGGGCCCGGAAGCAAGCCAGCGCACATCATTGGCGATTTTCATCATCGATGCTGCCAGCCCTTTTAGGGCACCATGGCTGTGTACTAGAGCATCACACGTTGCCAGGGATTCAAATTTATTTGGCGCTGTGATAAAGGGCTGACCAGTCATTTCTGACAAGATTTTTGCCACCCGATCCGCATATTCTGGATGGGTATTTAACCCTGTTCCCACTGCAGTCCCTCCCAGCGCCAGCTCACATAAATGCGGAATACTTTGCTTAATATGTTTAGCGCTGTGCTCAAGCATTGTCACCCAACCTGATATTTCTTGCCCAAGCGTAAGCGGTGTGGCGTCCTGTAAATGGGTACGTCCTATTTTTACAATATCCTTAAAATTTAAGGCTTTTGTAACCAAAGTGCTCTTTAGCAGCGCTATCTGAGGTAACAAATATTCTCGTAGGGCTTTAACAGCAGCAATGTGCATCGCTGTTGGGAAAACATCATTAGAACTTTGGCTTTTATTTACATCATCATTAGGATGCACAAGCTGCACGCCACCCAGAAATTCACTAGCCCGATTAGCTAGAACTTCGTTCATGTTCATATTACTTTGCGTGCCTGAGCCGGTCTGCCATATGACCAGTGGGAATTCATCGGGATATTTTCCAGCAAGCACTTCATCTGCTGCACGAATAATCGCCTGAGAAAACTTAACCTCAAGCAAGCCAAGGTCCTGATTAACCTGGGCCGCCGCACGCTTGGTTTGCGCCAACGCGCTAATCAGTTCAGAAGGCATTTTTTCACTAGAAATACGAAAATTCTTCAGCGCACGCTGTGTTTGCGCACCCCAAAGATGGTCTGCGGGAACATCAATTGATCCCATTGCATCCTTTTCTACACGAGTAACTTCCACCATAACCTCCTGTTATTTATTCTAATGATCGCTATATTTCCTATATATGTCATTATCATTTATAATGAATATTATTATAATATAGTCCTACAAAAACGCTTTCATTAATACAAACGAAAAGTAAGATTACTATATAAATTAGTAACGAAAAGCATCAGAGGACACATGATAAATTTCATTTCTAATCAAAAATACGAAGAACATAACGTAAACTAATTTAATTTTATCATCACTTTTATATTCTATATCTTTTTTATTTTAAAACGCATATAAGTACAAATTTTCAACCAAGGTGATTCAGATGTTTTTATCTCTCACGCTAAAGCATGCTTCAAATATGTAACACTGATGCTAGACAATGCTAGGCATCCGATCACCCTTTCCATTCTTCTTACAGGTATCAAACTGCTCATTTCGGTAATCCTAACTTAAATTTTTAATGATATATACTATGATAGGAATTTAAAAAGACATACAGCTGAAAACATTAATTTTTCCGCCATTTTTTAGAACAGAAAATAAACTTTTAGCGTAATGAATGGATTTATTTTTTTAGAAAAGCCACATAAACGTCATGTGTATCGTAAGCATCGTTACTTAAAGTTTCTCTAATTTTTTCTACGGCTCAGATTTATTAAATCCAACAAAGCCTATGCGTCAGAAATACTAGTAAACAACAAACCGGCACGGATGATTTTACCTATCACCTTATCTGGTGCAAAAGAACACTTCCTGTCATATTTTGTATTATAAGGTGCAACCTCTATTTTCAGGTTTTTTTATTTACCTTTTACCAAAGATATTCAGATTAATAGCTATCACTGATCTGATAGTTAATGAGAAATCGTATTAGAGTTTTTATGATGATATTTTTATTTTTGCTTGCCTGTTAATTAGGAAAAATTATAGAAAAAGGAAAAAACTCAGAAAATATGTTTCATCATCAGGATTATCGTCATGGTAATATCTATATGGTAATATGGGTCAAGCTTATATTTTAGACAAGGGGTTTACTACATAGCACTAAAGTGACTAATCCAGTTAAATTTTCTTAAGAAAATTTATTTTAAGTACGCATCAACAGATGATATGCATGGCTATTTAAAATTAATTTGAATAGCTTGCTTCTGATACATTGAAAATCAGTTAAAGAAGGTTGCAAATACCATAACGCTAAACGATAAAAGTTCATCTTCTGTCACGCAGACAAACAAAAGTTTTATATAAAATACCAAAACAACCATTTCTGATTATTTTTTACTTATATTTTTGAATTTCTATACACAGAAACCATAGAAATATTAACTTTATAAATCAAATTAAAAATAGTTTTTTATAAAAATAATAGATGACTTTTTTACAATGCCTATGTGGATTAAGAAAATCTTCTTGTAAACAAAATATATCATCAAATAAAAACCAGCTGCAAAAATTTTTATATACCCACATAGAATATCATTTTTAATGAACAATTTATTTAAAATAATTAATATATACATTAATGATAGTCTTAGATATGACAATTAATCATTTTTAATAAAAACTTGAATCACCACAAGCTATTTCATACATACTAAGCATTAATAAAAAAATATTTTTATATGTGCCACATCTTTATGATTTCTTACAATAAGAACTCACAATATATTAGATGTTCATCAATAAAATATTTTTGTACGTGAATTATTTGTAATACATCTCATTTAAATTCTTATGAGATAAAAAATAGAAAATGTTATCTTCGTAAATTAACTAGTTAACACTATTTATGGTTATTTTTCAACTTTGATTTATAAGTGGGTTTTATTATGAATGACATCTCAAACTTTTATGTAACTTAATTACAAAAGTCCTTATTTACTCACTAATCAGTGAGCTTGATCCCAGTTTTTTCCAACACCCACATCCACCTTGAGCGGCACATCCAATGCAAAACATCCCTCCATTAACTCCTTAATCCGCACCGTCGAATCCTCAATCACATCACACCGCACCTCAAACACCAGCTCATCATGCACCTGCATAATCATGCGAACTGGCGGTTTTTCCTTTTGTAACCAGTGATCGATTGTAATCATCGCCCGTTTAATGATATCAGCAGCCGTACCCTGAAGAGGTGCATTGATAGCCGCACGCTTTGCTCCTCTTTTACGCATACCGTTGCACGAGTGAATATCTGGCAAATAAAGTCTCCGTCCATCCATAGTCGAAACATAACCTTGAATGCTAGCCTGCCTACAAGTACGTTCCATATATTCCAAAACCCCAGGATAGCGCTTGAAATAGAGATTAATATATTTCTGTGCTTCCGATCGCGATACTGATAACTGACGTGCTAAACCAAAGGCGGTCATGCCATAAATCAGACCAAAGTTTATAGCCTTGGCGCTTTGACGTTGCTCCTGAGTCACATTCTCTATGGAGATACAAAAGACATCGGCAGCCGTAGCACAATGAATATCTTTTCCAACAGCAAAGGCATTCAATAATTCTCGGTCACGCGCGAGATGCGCCATAATGCGTAACTCAATCTGCGAGTAATCCGCTGCAACGATAAGCGCGTTTAACGGCGCGATAAATGCTTGCCGGATGCGCCGACTTTCATCGTTTCGCACCGGAATATTTTGTAAGTTTGGATTACTCGAAGATAAACGTCCAGTTACAGTATTAGCCTGATGATAAGAGGTATGCAGTCGTTTCGAAATTGGATTGATCATTTTCGGTAGTTTATCGGTATAACTTGATTTAAGCTTAGCTAAACTCCGATATTCCAAAATCAACTTCGGCAGTGGATAGTCTAGTGCTAAGGCGCTTAGCACTTCCTTATTGGTAGAAGGTGCACCACAAGGAGTTTTTTTCAGCACAGGTAATTTCTGCTTATCGTACAAAATAGTCTGCAACTGTTTAGTAGAAGAAAGATTTAACGGTTCTTCTGCTAGCTGACGCGCTTCCTGATCCAGTTTTTCTAGACGTTTTGTCAGCTCTACCGAGTACCCCGTAAGAATACTTTCGTCGATTAGCACACCGGTACGCTCAATGCGTGACAAAACAGGAATCAGCGGCATTTCGATTTCTTCAAAAACCTTTTTTAACTCTGGAACTATTTCAATGTAGGGCCACAGTTTCTGATGCAAACGCAAATTGGCGTCGGTATCTTCGGTGGAATAATGAGCACCCTTATCCGTTAGCCTCTGATTGAATATCATTTGTTTATGATCTCTGTCTTCTGTTTCCTTAAAACCAACAGTAGTGTGTTGTAACAAACGTTCCAGCAGGCTATCCTTATTATGGAAGCTGACGATGCTGTTTAACACATAAGATTCCAGCATCGTATCAAAATAAACTCCATTCAAATCAATATTGTAACGCTTTAAAATTCCGCAATTAAATTTTAGATTTTGTCCGATTTTTGCAATCTCAGGATCTTGGAGCACCGGTTTTAAAACTGCCAATACATCCATGCGATCAAACTTATCCGGAGCATTAAAAAAATCATAGCTCACCGGCAAATAAACCACCTCACCTGGCTTCACAGAAAAACACAGTCCTAGCAAATTTGCAGTCAACGTATCTGGTCCATCAGTTTCGGTATCAAAAGCAAAGACGCCAGCATGTTTAATCTCGGTAATCCATATCTCTAAAGATGCCATATCATTAATAATTCGATAACCGTTTTTAGATGAAATTTCTTGCGGCCTCTGAAAAACCTCTTTTCCTGGCGCGCTTAAAGGAAATTTCGGGAAGATAACGTTTTTAGATCCTTGTAACCATTCACCTGATTCTAGATCCCTCAACCAACGTTTAAATTCATAACGCTGAAAAAATAACATCAGAGCTTCAACATCAGGTTCCGCAACTAAGAGCTGGTCATAGGACACATTCAGCGCCAGATCGGTTTTAATTGTTGCCAGCTGATACGAAAGGAAAGCTATTTCACGGTACTGCTCAAGCTTAGAGCCCATGTTTTTAGCACCCCGAAAACACAGATTACCAACGCTATCAAGTTGTTGATATAACCTTTTTAATCCCCCAATCCCCTGTAATAACGCCTGTGCGGTTTTTTTCCCTATTCCCGGTACGCCCGGAATATTATCGGAACTATCGCCCATCAACGCTAGATAATCGATTATAAGTTCCGGTGGTACACCAAACTTTAACTTTACTTCTTCCGGACCGAGAATAGTATTAGACATCGTATTAATCAGTGTGATTTTAGACGATACAAGTTGAGCCATATCTTTATCACTAGTACTTATCAAGACATCATTTCCAGCAAATTCCATCACTCGCGCTAGTGAGCCAATTACATCATCAGCTTCAACACCACCAATAGCCAAAAGCGGCAATCCCATTGCTTTCACCATATCATGCAAAGGCAAGATTTGACTGCGCAAATCGTTAGGCATGGGTGTTCTCTTGGATTTGTAATTCTTAAATAACTCATCGCGAAACGTTTTTCCCTGAACATCAAATACCACTGCAAAATGGCTTGGCCGATATTGAACCAGCAAGCTTTTAAGCATATTTAATACGCCATACATAGCCCATGTAGGTTCCCCTACGCTATTAGTTATAGGTGGAAAGGCATGATAAGCTCGGTAAAGATAAGAAGAGCCATCAACTAGAATCAAGGATTTTTCTGCAACTTTTACCATGATATGTTTCGTTCTTTTTAATCAAATTTTTAATGTCTGCGATATTCACAAGGCAACTATTTAAGAATAAATAAATTATTAGCATGCTATTTTTTGATGATAAATTTGATCATAGATACATAACCATTAAAAATGGCGTTCATTAAGACAATCAGCTATAATGCTCAGAAGATTAGTACTTTCTTTTCTTCCTCTGAACACACCATGACAGCCTCTTGTATCATTTTATGGATCTGATTTGTAAAATACAAAAATAAATAATTTAATCTTTCACGTTTTTTGCTGGCATATAGTATTTATGCCATACTTTTTATCTCTTGTTCCCATAACTGATGAACTTTTAATTCGATTTTAATAAAGTCTTTCATAAAGGAGCTACTTAAATACTCTATAGATAAATTCAACGCATAATAGCGTTTTTATGCTATCATTAATTATTTTTTGCTCTTTTTCTAATTTTTAATAAATCTGAAAAAGACAGCAATACCATATATCAGTTTAAAAACTAAATCACCTCATCCATATAAGAAATATATGTATATAAGTAACTGACATTTATTAAATTATTTTTAATAAAAAAACATAACAACTATACATTTAGTTCATACTTCTATATTCTAAATTGTTGTTTTTAAGCTAAAATTTCCTGTTGCGATCTAAAATATAAAAATTATAAATTAATATATAACTGGTTATCAGATTCAAAAAAATTGAATTCCTTTTTTGACATAAAATATTAGATAGAAGAAAACAATTGGCATCTTATATATGTGTTGAAAAATTACATATAGAAATTTTACATATATAAATCAGCAAAAATTCTATTTTTCAGATAATCAAATTAGAAGTGATATACTCAAAAACTATAAGTAAAAACAATTATAAATAATAAAATTTAAAAATAATTACTAATTATAATATAGCTATATAAAATCTAAATAATATATTCCATATTCTTGAAAAGAATACAGTATGTCTGTATTTTGCGCTAAAAATATATAAACCTACCTGCGTAAAAATCTTTCTTATATATCTCCTGCTTCATTTGTTGTGTTACAAAGGTTCAGGATCTTATTCAAATAAGACAAACTATCTCCTACCATTTTGTAAAAATAAAAAATACATATACGTATTAATATACTTACCCGATATAGCCCCATATCTGGCCACGAAAAGTTTTCACTAAGACTCCTTGCAAATGCCCGCCAGAAAAAGTAGGTGGGTTCCAATTTTTTGAACCGGCAGATATACAAACATCGAAAATACTACTCTACAGTAATTAACCGTAGATATTGGCTCGATCACGTAACTTTTTACCCGCTTTAAAATACGGAACACATTTACCTTCAAGTTCAACTTTATCGCCAGTTTTTGGATTACGTCCACAGCGCGGGCCACGGTAATGAAGAGAAAAACTGCCAAAACCACGGATTTCGATACGCTTACCACCAGTAAGCGCCATTGCCATCTGCTCTAGAATTTCTTTTACTGCATCCTCAACCACTTTTGCCTGAATATAAGCACGCTGACCAGCAAGTTTTTCGATAAGCTCAGATTTAGTCATAATCTTCTCCAAGTTTACACGGATTTTTAAAAAAAAGAGCAACAACTCCTTCTTCCTTTCCGTTTAGAAGGAGCATAATTTTTACTTTTCTGCTCCTCCGTTATTATTACTCTACCTTGGATGCCGCTTTAAAAGCTTCAGCCATTGCGTTGTTAGAGAAGTTACTTTCTTCCTGTTGCTGCTGCTTGTTATTCGTGTTGCTGCTGCTAATAGCTTCTTTCTCTTCTCCATCATCCTTGGCACGAACGGACAGGCTAACAAGGCGATTTTTACGATCAACGCTAGTTACTTTCGCATCTACATCATCGCCGATACTTAAGACCAGCGTCGCATTTTCTACACGAGTACGCGAAGAAGCTTCAGATGCTCTTAAATAACCTTCTACACCTCCTGCTAATTTAAGTGTGGCACCTTTCATATCAACTGCTGTAACTTTACCGCTAACAATTGCTCCTTTCTTATTTAAAGAAAGATAATTATTGAACGGATCTTCAGTTAACTGTTTTACTCCAAGGGAAATACGTTCTCGCTCTGCATCAACAAGCAGTACCACTGCCTCGATTTCGTCACCCTTCTTGTATTCACGTACAGCCTCCTCTCCAGCCATATTCCAGGAGATATCAGACAAATGAACGAGTCCATCGATACCCCCATCCAGGCCAATAAAGATGCCGAAATCTGTGATTGATTTGATTTTACCTTCAACGCGCTCACCTTTACTATGAGTTTCGGCGAATTGTTGCCAAGGATTGGCTTTACACTGCTTCAGCCCCAGGGAAATACGACGGCGTTCTTCATCAATATCAAGCACCATAACTTCAACCATCTCACCTACATTAACTACTTTGGAGGGATGAATGTTTTTATTTGTCCAATCCATTTCGGAAACATGCACTAAACCTTCTACTCCTTCTTCGATTTCAACAAAGCAGCCATAGTCGGTTAAATTAGTTACGCGCCCGGTCAAATGGGTGTTTTCTGGATAACGTTTTGCAATAGCGACCCACGGATCTTCACCCAACTGCTTCAGTCCCAATGAAACACGAATACGCTCGCGATCAAATTTTAGCACTTTAACAACGATTTCGTCGCCGACATTAACAATTTCGCTGGGATGCTTTACGCGTTTCCAAGCCATATCGGTGATATGCAATAGTCCGTCAACACCCCCCAGATCAACAAACGCACCATAATCGGTCAAGTTCTTAATAATACCCTTAACTTCCATGCCTTCCAGCAAATTTTCCAAAAGTTGATCCCGCTCAGCGCTGTTTTCGAATTCAATAACAGCACGACGAGAAACCACGACATTATTGCGTTTCTGATCCAGTTTGATTACTTTAAATTCAAGCTCTTTACCTTCTAGATGCATAGTATCACGAACTGGACGTACATCAACTAGCGAACCCGGAAGAAACGCACGAATACCATTCAGTTCTACGGTAAATCCGCCTTTAACTTTACCATTGATAACGCCGATTACAGTAATCGCTTCTTCGTAAGCTTTTTCTAGCATCCCCCAGGCTTCATGGCGCTTGGCTTTTTCACGAGACAGCAGTGTTTCACCGAACCCATCTTCAACGGCATCCAGCGCTACGTCGACTTTATCACCCACTTCAATTTCAAGTTCACCATAAGCGTTACGAAATTGCTCTACGGGAATAGCGGATTCAGATTTTAGACCAGCGTCAACCAGAACCACATCTTTTGCGATGGATACAACAGTACCTCGAACAATGGAGCCTTGGCGAGTTTCAATTTCTTTCAGGGACTCTTCAAAAAGTTGAGCAAAGGATTCTATCATATTTGATAATCTTCAGATTTTTTTTGATTAACGCCCATCAGCATCCTGCATGATGGGATTGTTTTACACGCCCTGCTACCTTCCTCGCTGCAGAGTATTTTAATCACCGCATCGTTACGATAACATCAGAATCTTCCTAGCATATGCCAACGCTTTGACTATAACTTCATTGATAGTCAAGCCAGCGGAGTCAAGTACTAGCGCATCAGTTGCAGGCAGCAGCGGTGCTATCGCGCGATTGCGATCGCGATTATCCCGTCTTTTTATCTCGGATAAAAGGCTTTCTATGTTAACACTTAAACCATTTCTATACAACTGCCGCATACGTCGATTCGCCCTTTCCTCTGGAGATGCGTCAAGAAAAATTTTTATCGGCGCATCGGGAAACACCACTGTTCCCATATCACGACCGTCAGCAACTAGGCCAGGCGCAGCGCGAAACCCACGCTGACGCTGAAAGAGTATTTTTCGCACACGGGAAAACACGGCGATTTGTGATGCGGTATTACCAACGATCTCGTTGCGGATAGCCTGACTGACATTTTTTCCCTCCAGTATCACATTTAACTGCCCTTGTTCGACTTCGAAGCGTACATCTAAATGCGCGGCAAGCGGTAGCAGTAACTCATCGGTCTCAATACTCATCTGATGGTACAGCACTACCAATGCTAACGCTCGGTAAATCGCACCAGAATCTAATAAATGCCACTGTAACGCCTCTGCTAATGCTTTGCATACTGTCCCCTTGCCGGCACCACTCGGTCCATCGATGGTAATTACCGGTGAGGATGTAACCGTCATGTATTCTCCTTTTTGTATAACTAATATAAAAGCCTAAAGAATATCTAAGGCTTTATTACACGTCTTATTGTAACGTCGTTATCTGTAAAAGTAACGATCCCCCTCACCATATTAGGTGAGGAATACAACTATGCTCTCGTACTTAATGCTGCCAAGTGAGCAAAAAAGTCAGGGAAGGTTTTAGAGGTACATTGTGGATCAAGAATAGTTATCGGCGTATCAGATAACCCCAGCAATGAGAAGCACATCGCCATACGGTGATCATTATAAGTACTGATGCTTGCGCTAATTAGTTTAGCAGGCGGAATAATTTTTAGATAATCCTTTCCCTCTATTACAATCGCACCAACTTTGCGCAACTCAGTAGCCATCGCCCTCAATCGGTCGGTCTCTTTACTGCGCCAGTTGGCGATATTGCGCAACGTAGTTGTTCCATCGCCGGCAAACAGCGCAACGATGGCTGCGGTCATAGCTGCATCTGGAATATGATTCATATCCATATCAATGGCATGAAGCGTAGCGCGGCTGCATTCGATATAATTATTACCCCAGCGAATGTTTGCGCCCATTTTTTTCAACACGTCAGCAAAACGGATATCCCCTTGTACGCTATAGCGACCTATGCCGTTTACTCGAACAGTACCGCCGCGGATTGCTGCCGCTGCAAGAAAGTACGAAGCGCTAGAAGCGTCCCCTTCAACAAGATAATCTCCCGGCGATCGGTATACGCTGTTGCCGATGAGATTAAATACTTGATAATTTTCGTGGCGGACTTCAATACCAAAGCTTTTCATTAACGCTAGGGTGATATCGATGTAAGGACGGGATACCAATTTACCTTTAATGCGAATGCGACTATCCTGTTTCGCCATCGGTGCCATCATTAATAATGCTGTAAGAAATTGGCTCGAGACACTACCATCGACGGTAATATCGCAACCTAGATATCCGCCGTGCAAAAGTAATGGCGGATAATGCTCATGTTCTAAATAATTGATTTGTGCTCCACCTTGGCGTAGAGCATCTACTAGATGACCGATAGGTCGCTCTTTCATCCGCGATTCCCCGGTCAGGGTCATGTGGTGTGATTGAATAGATAGCATGGCTGCTAGTGGACGCATGGCGGTGCCTGCATTTCCGAGAAACAACGTCATCCCATCAGGTGGATTCAACGGGCCACCAAGGCCATGAATTTCACAACTACGACGGTCTGCTGAGAGGCTATATTTTATACCAATCTGTCTTAAAGCAATCAGCATATAACGGACATCGTCGCTGTCAAGCAGATTGGTCAGACGTGTGGTACCGATAGCCTGTGCCGCCAATAACAAAGCCCGATTGGATACACTCTTTGAACCCGGTAAATTGACTATACCATCAACATACTCAATAGGATTAATGGTTAAGGAATCCTTCATGTATAACATCTTCTCCAAAAGAATAACACTTGACGCTGACATCAAGATAACTCAGCAACAATCAGTTACAAAAGGCATCTTAGTCATTTTCAGGAAAATTTTGTGATACATATTATCACCTATCCTGATTATTCTTTATCCATACTATCCTACCAAGCTTAAAAAAAAGAAAAAACGATCAAATATATAGCAACTCGGAGATACCCAATGCCGTTTCTAGCGTCAACCGTGACGACGGGCAAACAAAAGCATAAAATCAACCAACGTTTCTACACCTTTTAGTGGCATAGCATTATATAACGATGCACGCATCCCTCCCACCAACCGATGTCCCTTCAAAGCATGCAAACCGGCATCCTGTGATTCTTTTAAAAAAAGCTTATCAAGTTTGTAATCCGCCAATTGAAACGGTATATTCATACGCGAACGGTTAACAGGGGCAACGGTATTGCAATAAAAATCACTCTTGTCGATGGTACGATAAAGCAAAGAAGCCTTGGCCTGGTTGCGTTTATCCATTTCCGCCAAACCACCCTGGTTTTTTAGCCATTTAAATACTAACCCAGAAAGATACCAGGCAAATGTCGGTGGCGTATTAAACATCGAATTATTTTTGGCTAGAATACTGTAATTGAGAATGGAGGGTAGTGCTTTGTGCCCACGACCCAGTAAATTTTCCCGTACAATGACCAGCGTAAGCCCGGCCGGCCCGATATTTTTCTGTGCGCCTGTGTATATTACTCCAAAACGGCTTACATCTATCGGGTGCGATAAAATTGTGGAAGAAAAATCTGCCACTACCACACGATCGCTGAAATCTGGCAAATCATAGATAGCAACACCATCTATGGTTTCGTTTGGGCAATAGTGTAAATAAGCACTATCGGAAGATAAGACCCACTCACACATCGGTTTGATAGCTCGCAGGCCGTCTATTTTAGTAGCGACATCGATAATCCGTGGCTTACAATACTTCCGTGCTTCTTTTATTGCACTGTGCGCCCAATAGCCGCTATCAACATAATCAGCACTTGCGGCCTCCCCAAGCAGATTCATAGGCACCGCTGCGAATTGCGCGCGCGCTCCGCCTTGGCAAAACAAAACCTTATAATTATCAGGAATTCCTAATAATTCACGCAAATCTAATTCAGAAGATCGCGCCATCGCAATAAATTCCTTACTGCGATGACTGACTTCCATAACCGATTTTCCCAAGCCATCCCAATTACACAAATCTTTCTCTGCTTTGCGCAAAACTTCTACCGGAAGCATTGCCGGTCCAGCACTAAAATTAAATACCTGACTCATTTTTTCTTACCACAATTTACCGACTAATATTACGATATAATGTACCAGGATTTTTAATCCTTCCACTAATCAATCGAATCACCTAATTCTTAAGAGCATACATCGAATCCGTGAAGAAAATATCGTATTATAGAAATTTACCATTGATAAAAAGTGATCTTTTAAAGATCTTATTCTAAGAACAGATGAGGCATCGGAGACTCAATATCTGTTTCCAAATTCAGATTTAGCATACTTAGATTCATGTTTGAAGAAACTTTATGGATGAATTCTCTATCCAATGTTGTATCGGTGGATATATTTATTATAAATCAGCCAATGCGCGATGCGTAGCAAAACTATTCTATCCTCGGCGCTAGAATAATAGCCTAAATACTACTTGTTTTACTAAAAATTGCGTTAATTTTATTCCTATGCTAGGAATCGCTTTAAAAAAGTTCCTATATTTAATCCCAACGAATACTAATGTTCTGCACGCCCACAACCGACGCGCACACTAATCCGGAAGATATTCTTGATAATCAACAAAACACCCTTTTAGGGTCTAAATCCGAAATTATATCGATCGTAATATAGAAGACTTACAATCCAGAAACATCGAACGTGGAATTTATGTTCTGATTGTTATAATCGCCAGCTCAAGCAGTCAACAATCTGAATTCCGATAAACATCATAGAAATTCATCTTATATTTCCAATTATTTAAGTCGAAGCACACAAGCACTGTTTGAAATCTTTGAATGCGATCTCAAGAATTATATTCTTGTAAAGGTTCTTAGTTTTTCCGGGCTGTTTCACAAAAAGACCCAACATCCCATCCTAGATATGATAAAGGCTATCTACGCAACAACTAGAAAATAAACTGTTTCCTACAATTTTTGGCCTTTGATCCTTATCAGAAAGCTAATCTCCGATGATTTACGTTGTATTATTGACATTGAGCCATAACACAACATTTTATCTCGTTCAAAATCCATTCATAATTTCAACGTGGCACTTAAAAGGGACGGATTACCGAACTTTTACATAATTGCATGTTAGAATATGTAAATATTTTGCTTCATTGATCCGCAATAATCAGGCGATTGCTGAAAATCCAAATCTTGGAACTTATTTCATTAACTCTACAACGGAGTTGTTTTAAAAAAAAATACTATAAAGTATGTCAATTCTATTTTTTTACTGGTAGACTGGCGATCCTCTCTGCGAAAGAGGAGAGTCCAGCGAATTAATACGCTGGATCAAGACTGTAAAGAAGCACAGAGGATCAATATCTCCTAGCATCTATACGCCTTCTGTATCTCAGATTTCAGGAATATCAGATATTTATCTCCGATAGGAGATCTAATGCTATCAAAAAAATAATCATTGAGAACCATCATATGGTTTAATCGGTAAAAAAGTTGATTTTTGTACATTAAGCAGATCTAGTATCTCTAAAGTTAGAGGCTTCTAACCTACCAGATTTTTCAAAAAGCATTTTATATCCGCAGTTAAACTATAAGATTCCAATAGAAATATAATTTATTGCAATAAATGTATAGATATACATAGTCTAGATGATCAAGTTTCGGTATAGGTTTAGACGATACATTGAATAATAACTAAAAATGCTATAGAACATTATTTCAATCTCTAAAAATAGATTTTCTGATCTAAGAAAATCGATAATTGTGCAATAAAACTATCATAATTACCGTTTAACAGGTATAGAGAAGAAAAATAATCCCCGCATATCATCCTACCTCTATGTAAACATAGAGTGCTTTTAATTTATTAGTTCAATTTTCATAAAATACAGAAAAATCTACATTCTGTTATAAATAAAAAATTTTAATAATTATTAAAATATAAATCACTACAAAGATCACCTAGTTAACCAAAACCTTTGCAAGACAAATTCATCGCGGAAAAATTCTTTATCTTGCCCTAGTCTTCCTCAGACGAAGGGGGCAACAGTGGTATATAAATTTTAACTACGCCTCTTACCAGCATCCACATGCTATCCTTGATGTTCTTAAAAACTTCATAAAAAATCTAGTAATTTCAGTGCAATCTGACTTCCAACCAGTCTCTACCTAAGACAGAATTTACCTACAGATTCTACACATAACCCATCATGCGCAGACCACATTCATCATCGGCCCAACCCAATTTCACTTTTACCCATAATGCCAGATGTACTCGTGTTTTAAACATGGCTTCCATATCCTGCCGAGCCTTAATTCCGATCGTCTTGATCTTTGCGCCATTATTTCCAATAACTATTTTCTTCTGGCCAGCGCGCTCTACTAAAATTAGTCCGTGTATATCATACTCACCACGGTCGTTAGTCGCATAGTGCTCAATTTCTACCGTAACGGAATAAGGAAGTTCATCGTCTAAAAAATATATTAGCTTGTCACGTATGATTTCCGATGCCATAAAAAGCTCAGAACGATCGGTAATTTGATCTTTTGAAAAATAGTGCTTTGCCGCTGGCAACGCCTTGCGCACAATACTAGATAAAATATCGACATGCATACCGTTTTTAGCACAGAGAGGCACAATGTCATAAAAATGCATCTTCTGATTGAGAAAGTGAATATATGGTAGCAATTTCTCCTTGTCATAAATATTATCTACTTTATTGATTGCCAAGATAACGGGGCAACTAATATCACGTAGTTTGTTGATTACCATTTCATCATCCGGCATCCAGTAAATTCCTTCTACCACAAAAATCACAATCTCCACATTACCGATGGAATTGCTGGCAGCATAATTCATCAAACGATTAATCGCCCGTTTTTCTTCAAAATGTAACCCCGGTGTATCTATATAAATAGCCTGGTAAAGTCCATCAGTGTTGATCCCAACAATACAGTGACGAGTGGTTTGGGGTTTATGCGAAGTAATAGAGACCTTCTGTCCTAACAACTGATTCAGCAGCGTAGATTTTCCGACATTCGCCCGCCCTACTATCGCCAACTGACCACAATAGGTCTTCTGTTCGCTCATTTAAACTCCAATAATTTAAGTGCTTTTTCTGCTGCAACTTGCTCGGCTTTGCGACGGCTTGAGCCATCTCCAAATACTGGCTGTATTAGCCCGCTAACCTGACAATTTACAATAAATTTCAAATTGTGCGCCTTTCCGCGCATCTGTAAAAGCAGATAGGTGGGCAGAGGAAAATGAAGTCTCTGAAGATATTCCTGCAACCGAGTCTTCGGATCTTTTTGTTTATCGCCTGGACTAATTTTATCCAACCGGATGAAATACCAGTCTAGGATCTGTTTTTCAACGGTTTGGATATCGCTATCTAAGAACACCCCCCCGATCAACGCTTCAACCGTGTTGGCTAAAATTGATTCGCGGTAGCAACCGCCGTTTTTTAGCTCACCAGATCCAAGACGCAAACATTCTCCAAGTCCAATTTCTCTAGCTATTTCTGCAAGCGTTTTCCCGCATACCAGCGCCGCGCGCATCCGGCTCATATCACCTTCGTCAATGCAGGGAAATCGCTGATAAAGCGCATTTGCAATGACAAAACTTAATATAGAATCACCTAAAAATTCCAGCCGCTCATTGTGTTCGCTGTTGGCGCTTCGGTGCGTTAACGATTGTAATAAAAGATCGCGTTGTTTAAAAAAATAGCCTAGTTTTTTCTGCAACTTTTTTAATAAAATAGAATTCATTTGTAACAAACAACTCAAGTATGCGTCAAAATAGAAAAAAATAAAAAAACCTTTGGATCTGCACGTCTATATAAAATTTTCTCGTTTACAGAGAATTCATAAAAGAACCTAGACTTTTTTATCTGAAAGATAATTCTATATCAATAAGCATTGATAAGCACAAGAATATGCCTCTCTAAAAAATTAATGAATATAGCCAATGCGGCTTAAGCGTATACTAGTCGAAAAAAAACCTTTTTGTTTATCGATGCTAATCCATATGGCCATTGCTTTCCCCACTAGATTTTTTTCTGGTACAAATCCCCAATAACGACTATCAGCACTGTTATCACGGTTATCACCCATCATAAAATATTCTCCGTTTGGCACAACCCACTCAGCTAACGGGCTACCCGGTTGACGATAATAAATCCTCAAGGGTTCGTGTTGCCCCGGCACCGTCAGTACGTTGTGCACCGCCCCATCCAACGACTCTTTTCGCTGCAACAGAGGGATTCCATCGTTCACCTGACTATCAGGGGGCACTTGCAGGAAAAAACTTCTATCTTGACCTTTTTCAGTCAAATTAAAGATCTGTATAAAATTGCTTGGGGCAAGATCGCTATAGATGATCGGTAATTCCATTGCACAGCTCTTCCCATTAGTGCAACTAGGTTGTAACTTTACTTGCTTATTAACCGGGTCGTAAATAACCCGATCACCCGGTAGCCCTACAACTCGTTTAATATAATCTAAACCGGGATTCAGTGGATATTTGAAAACAACAACATCACCGCGTTTAGGATGGCCGGTTTTAATAAGGGTAGTCTGAGTAATCGGTTCTTTAATACCATAAGCAAATTTTTTTACCAAAATAAAATCGCCAACCAATAGCGATGGCATCATCGATCCTGAGGGAATTTGATACGGCTCAAAAACAAATGAACGCATCAAAAAAACTAATAATAACATAGGAAAAATTGAGGCGAAAATCTCAATCCAGTACCAATTATGGGTATTCTTAAAAACGATCTCATTGCCGCTTCTCGCCAGTTTAAAGCGGTCTATACACCAGATGAATCCGGTGATGAACGTAGCTATTGTCAAAATCAGGGAAAATATATTAACCATGTAATTTCCTCAAACTTATTTCCTGCTATTTATCAACATGCAGAAGCGCTAGAAATGCTTCTGGCGGGAGCTCAACATTACCCACCTTCTTCATACGTTTTTTACCTTCTTTTTGTTTTTTTAACAGTTTTTTCTTACGAAGAACATCCCCACCATAGCACTTTGCTAGCACGTTTTTACGCAGTTGCTTGACGGTAGAACGAGCAATAATCTGGTTGCCGATAGCCGCCTGAATGGGGATATCAAACTGTTGACGCGGGATTAGTTCCTGAAGTTTATTGACAAATTTTTTGCCACGATATAACGCGTTATCCCGATGAGTAATCAATGCCAGAGAATCGATTCGCTCTCCTTTAATCAACACATCAACCCGCACCATATCCGAATACTGAAAACTCTTGAAGCTATAATCCAAGGAGGCATAACCTCGAGAGGTAGATTTTAGCCTATCAAAAAAATCCAGCACAACTTCCGCCATGGGGATATCATAGATTAATTCTACCTGATTGCCGTGATAAACCATATTAGTTTGGACGCCACGCTTTTCGATACACATGGTGATGACACTGCCTAAATAGATTTTTGGCAACAGTATACGGCATTCAGCTATAGGTTCCCGAAGTTCAGCAATATTACTTACCTTAGGCAGTTTAGCCGGGCTATCTACGTATACCGTATTGTTATCGGTCATCAACACTTCATAAATTACCGTCGGAGCGGTAGTGATGAGATCGAGATCATATTCACGCTCCAACCGCTCCTGGATAATTTCCATATGCAACAAACCGAGAAAACCGCAACGAAAGCCAACCCCTAGCGCAGGAGAAATCTCAGGCTCATAGAATAATGAAGCATCGTTTAAACTTAACTTGCTGAAAGCATCGTAAAACGATTTATAGTCATCAGCCCTCATCGGAAACAGACCGGCGTAGACTTGCGGTTTTACTTTCTTAAAACCAGGTAGCATCTTATCTGCTGCTTGCCCCACAAGCGTCAAGGTGTCACCAACCGGTGCTCCGTGAATATCTTTAATAGCGCAGACCAACCACCCAACCTCTCCGCAGTTAAGCACATCACGATCAATACGTTTCGGGGTAAATATGCCAAGACGATCAACATCGTAAGATTGACCAAGGCTCATTACCTGGATTTTATCCCCTTTGTGCAGCGTGCCATTTTTAATGCGCACAAGCGATACCACACCTAAATAATTATCAAACCAGGAGTCAATAATCAGCGCCTGTAGCGATGCGGTTGGATTCCCCTTTGGGAAAGGAATATCACGTACTAACCGTTCAAGTACATCAGATACTCCTACCCCACTTTTCGCTGAACAACGAACTGCGTCGGTAATATCAAGTCCGATAATATCTTTGATATCTTGTATAACAAGATCTGGCGCGGCGGCGGGCAAGTCAATTTTATTCAATACTGGCACCACCTTTAAATTCATTTCCATCGCGGTATAATAGTTAGCTAGCGTCTGAGCTTCTACGCCTTGTCCAGCATCCACTAGTAACAAAGCCCCTTCGCAGGCTGCCAGCGAACGGGATACTTCATAAGAAAAATCCACATGCCCCGGCGTATCAATAAAATTTAATTGATAATTTTGACCATCAGACGCTTTATATTCCAAGGTTACATTTTGCGCTTTAATAGTCATCCCGCGTTCGCGTTCTAGATCCATGGAATCTAACACCTGAGCCCTAATTTCAGATTCACTCAACCCACCACAGATCTGTATCAAACGATCTGACAGCGTCGACTTGCCATGATTTATATGGGCAATAATGGAGAAGTTACGTATTTTATTCATTTTAATATCTTCTTCTCTTAAACAGGTTGCCTGTGTAATTTCGGTAATATCCTTGCGAAAAGTATAATTTCGATAATTCACAAGAATAATATATAAATCTTACACCATTTAATGGAAGCAAAAAAAATGGCTATCATCGCCAATGTTTTACACCATTAATTTGATCTTGCAGAAAAGAACCTGGTTAAACTGCCGGTCTCTGGAAGAGACATACCCACACCGTAGCTATATAGAAAATCGTGGAATCAGAATTAAATCATAAAAACATTCTAAAAAGAAGAAGATGGCAAACTTGTGCTGTCACCTGAGGATTTATTTTTTCATTGAAATCACCAAATAATTCCTCAAGTATTTATTTTCACGAATCGTGTATATTAGGAATATGAATACAAAAATTTGGTTAAACTAATCTAAAAAAAGAAAATAAAATTTTTGCTACCCCTTCAGTTTTTCTGAAGGGTGTTTGATATAAATATCAGTGCAGACAGCAAGATCGTGAGTTTGCTCGCAACCCTGCTTGTGTATCATTTTAATTCATTTAAATAATATCTTGGCTAAGATACAAGGTATCTTGTGTACAACACCCATATATCAAAAAGTAGAATAAATCTCCATTTTTACGATTATTTTTTCCATGCCTTGTTAAATTTTCACGATAGCGAAAATGACGTTAAAATGTTTTCAAATAACACTTACAAATATGATATTGAACACCTAATACAGAATCCCCATTGCATCACCATACCCCTTCTTTTCACTACTGCAACAAAAAGAAAATCTAACATCCCATACTTGTTAACACATTTTAAAATATAGAATACATTTAATCAATAAATCTGAATCATCACTAACGTCTTTTAAACCTGTTACTCCTGATAACATGTTTTTAACGTTTAAAGCTATTTGGCATCTGCATATTCGCCTCATCTCAAACGGCTTTTTCTTATTTTTCCTACAACCTTGCATACCTTGCATATATGGTATCAAATAAATTCGTGATAAACATACACCTTATGCTATAATTATCATAATTCAGCAGTTCTTCTATATGAAAAACAAATTGTTCTCAAAATCAGAAAAGGCAGTTTATCTTAGATCTTTCTTTGTAAAATGGAAAAAACATAAATTCGGGTTTTTCTCTAGTTATTCAGGATAAAACAAACAAATATTAATTTTGTATTATTTTCTTCATAAAAATGCTTACACCTTTTTTATAGTATAAAATTAATGGAATTGGTTTGTAGTACAGACCTATTTATATCAGCCACTTTAGTAAAGTTTTTCAATAAAAAGCGATAACTCATCATTACTTCTTCGATAAATTTTCTTCTTTAATACGTGCCCATAAATACATGTTAGAAATAGACACTTATCGCCGAAAGCGATTTTATTTAATGATGGATAAAAACATCTTTTCTGCCATCCAGAGAAGGGATTTCAAAACCCTAGATGAAGGCCAGCGTGTAGAATTTACCATTGAGCAAGGTCAGAAAGGCCCGTCTGCTTTTAACGTGGTTTCCCTGTAAGCCCCGCTCTGCTCGGTAAACTGGTGGAGCGGAAATGATCTCCTGTTAATAACAATGGTAAAGTCAACTATGTTTGCCTCTATAACATATTTAGGATAAATATGTTATCTTCAATAGGATTATCTGGTTTTTTTTGACAAAAAACTTTAATAAAAGCGTTAAAATACAAATGCTTGTTTTTCATGAAATAAACTATATGTCTATTATTTTTAGACGGATATCAAAATTATCACGTTGTGAGACTAAGCATGAAACTGAAAGTAATATTATAGAGCTTGTTGGGTCGTAAGAGAGAAAGTTAATTATCTTTAACAGTAGAAATTCTTGTTTATGGGTCTCCTTAAATGAGTAAAATCCTCAAGAACGATGACAATGCTAAAATGTGTTTTTCAATAAACCCGCTAACTAATAAGCAGATGATAATTACATCGAATGACATTCAGCTTTTACTGAAAAAAGAGAAAACAACATCAAATCTGAATTATTACAGTATTTTTATCGATTTCTGATCTCTTCTTAGAGATAAGGGTTAGTCTAGATGACCTAGCTAGAATATATTAAAACGTTCCACAGATTTTATTTGATAAATATCATAATATTTATCAATATCTTTTACTAATATTAATTTATTAATCTTTCGATAACACATGTTTTCCAAATACAACTTTATCTAATAAAATAAAGAATGAAACAATATAAAGTTTTTTTAATTTCATGAATACTAATCATACTTTTTTCTTATAAAGAATCTTTCACATCTTAAATTAATTAAGTAAAATTTCTTAGTTATATTATAATCATAATTAAATTCTACACCTAGGATATAAGTTAATTCTAGTTAAATCCTGCGGAATACAGACTGTTCTATCTGAACTCATGCTTGGCGACATCACGATAGACACTTACAGATCGTTAATTTATCGAATTTATCACCAATATTATTGGTTCCAAATAAAGGCCTTAATTACCAACTGCATCCATTTCCGGATATTAATAATCGATATAAATCATACAACTAATTTTTCTTTAGCTTAGATCGACAAAAATAGTTAAATCCAATGATCGACTACTCAATACTTTAGATTCTATCAAAATCGGATCTAAAGTATTGAGTATATCTGGATATCCCCCATTTTTAGCTAAAATGGGGATGATAAAAATTCCGTCCGATAATAACTCTTATTAGTCAACTTCACCCATCATTAAAAACAGTCTAATCTTACTAGTAAGATTTCTTAATTAAGCATAGCATAACGCTATCATGGAAAATAGATAGAACCCCATCTGCTTAATGGGGGGATATATTTTCTCCACAAAGGAAATCAGATCACCTTAATTTTCAAAATTTTTCCAGTATCAGTAAACCCTTCAACATTAAAAGTAGCGCCAATGCATCGCGTTTCTATATACATTGGGATAAAAACTAAACTCGGGAACAGCCTCTAATTCATGGAAAATAAAATCATATAATTAATATGGATAATAAAAAGCAGATCCAGCTGAAGAGTAATCGATAATAGGCCAAAAAATAAGTATGCCTAAATCCAATTTGTTTGGATATCGTTATTATCTTTCATCTAGATGATCACCCTAAATTCTGGTATTAAATCAGATCTTTCGATCTCAAATCAATATATAATTAAAACATTCACAAACATTCTGTACAATAACTTTAGCCAGCTTTAAAGATCGGGTAAAATGGGATTCTCATTCTTGCAAATAAATAAAAATACCATATCGCTAACCTGATTTTAAATATATTAAAATCATATGATTTAACTAGTACTTTTATTCCTGGTCATTGAATGATGGGCATTTTACTTAACCCATTTAAATCACAACTAAAGGGTCATTACGATGATTGATTCAAAGAAACTTGAACAGATTGCCCGTCAGATACAGGAGTCTCTTCCAAAAGGCATCCGAGATCTTGGGGATGAGATGGAAAATAAGATCCGTCAGGTGCTCCAAAATCAGTTCAATCGCATGGATCTAGTCAACCGAGAGGAATTGGACGTTCAGATCCAGGTGCTATTGCGGATGCACGAGAAAATAAATCAGTTAGAGCGACGCCTGAACACATTGGAAATTATATCGAAAAGAGATCCAAGCCATCATCCCGATAAGGCTACGGAAGTTTAAATCACATAAGTAAAACTCGTAGACAACCTTACCAATCCAAAAATTAAGTCAATCTCACTCGAATAGCAAGCGCACTATTTCTCTTTAAAAAATATTCTCTTTCCTAACGTTAAGGAAAAATACGTGAGTATCCAGTACTGCTTTCCTCCCTTAATAGCGTCGATGAAGATTGGTCGGTTATAACGATCATCTTCAAAAGACGACGCTAGCATATTAGAACTATTATTCTGAAATTCCTTCAGGTACACATGCTGTGTACAAATAAAATTTATCGATTAAACTTTTTTCTATTAGCTATTTGCTAGCATCTTCTCTGTTTATCGCCACTTGATCAACCTAGTCCCCCAAGTTTCTGGAAGTAACGAGATCAATAACGTTCCCATTCTAGAGGATATCCGCGAAAGACCGATGCTTAAAGTGCACTATGCTTGCCTCGGCTACCGAGCTAACACATCATTTAATAGTGATTTCAACTTCACTTTCGTGGTTTTATAAAAATCTTGCGAACCGATTATGGCATGATCGTGAATGAATTTCCTAATCTAAATAATAATGACATTCAAAAACTAAAATTATTAATCACCATGCATATTTCCGTGTTGAAAAAAATAAAATGCATTTAAACTACTTGTAGAAGACAAGCATAATCGTCAGTATACAAATGAATGTTACCACTTATATCTGTAACTTCATACACTGCTATATCTACATTGGTAAATATAGCGAACCTATTTATTCCGCTACAGAAAATATAATCACCTTCTAACCAGGATAAGCAAGAGCGCTAAAATCCAGTAATCGGTGATAATTTTCATTTACCACTTACCAGCAATTTCTCGTCTTTACAAAAATCTTTCTCTGCTTTAAATTCGGAAACGTCTAATGGGAAGACTCTTTTGTGCTCTGATAGAGGCTATAATCAGAAATTTTAGAATTGATAAAAACATCATATTGCAAATAACCCGTGTCAATAAAATAATCCTGATAATATACGCTAATACAGCTTTCGCATAGTTATTGACAATATCAGTGCGCTGTTTTTAGGAAGCATAAAACTAAACACCTTCTAACAAAAAGTCTAAATAAAAGAAACATCAACATCCAGGAAGCCCTGCTTCTAAGTATAATGGAACAAAACTTTTTTCGTTTTATACAATTTTTGATAAAGAGGTTTAAAAAATGCAACAGCATGGACTATAGACAAACGCAAAAAATAAGATCAATTTCATCTAATAGTAAATATCGCGTCGCATAAAATTTATCTGTGCCGATTGCTTAATTAGCTGTATCATTGATATAGAGAGTACGGAAAATTTTATAAACCGGATCCAAATAAAAATAAAGTAAGCATGAGTCAACGACACTTACGAAAGACGTGATTATTATCATATACTTTGCTAAAAAATAAAAAATTAACCCGCCACTCCAACTACAAAATAATACGTAATATTTTAACTAAACAGATACCATAAAGATCCCCAGACCCGTTAAAAATTCAACGTCCTGAGCAAAAAGTCTATAATAGAGGAAAATCTTATCACTGGCATTCAGTAGTTAAAAGGCACATATTCATGTTTAAAACATTTCTAGTCGATCATCTGAATCAACTTAACGATTGGTGCGTAAGCTAGAGAAGCGATAAGGTTTTTGTAAATTTCTTAACCGGATTAAGCGATTAAGAATTATCAATTAATATCCGCATTGTCTAATAATCGCTTGCGATTATTAACAAATATCTCTTGTTTAGATATGTTCATCAAAATCGATATTTTTAATATATAACATCGTTTAACCATATCGAGATATTTATTTGAATAACTGATCTAAATGATGATTGAGACCTTGCGCCTTGATGAATATGCAAATATTTATACACCTTGCGGATCGTGATGAAACCTCTATTAGTTTTGTTAAGTGGACTATTATCGTCAAGATTAGATGTTAAGAATATAGATGACTTTATCATCTTTTAATTTTAGTCTTTAAATAGCAGTTCAGATCTTTAGGAATAAAATTTTGAGCTATTAGTTATTTTTATGTTAAGAACAAACAAGTGAGCTGGAATGAATCCACTTTGTCCGATTGTGATAGAATCAATCCTCCTAACTATATACTTACCCCTGCTTTTATCACCATGCTAACTTAGTTGGCGCGAGAACAAACATGAAGAGACTATTGTTTCCCTAGGTTCTGAGAAAGCACCTTTCCAGAAGCATGAAAACTAGGATTTACTTCATATAATTTGCACTTTTTTTAAAATCCGATTTTACACTTATATCTCAGATCTGACAGATATAGATATCTGCAATAAAATCTAGATATAGGCCATAAAGAAGGGTAAATAAGTGGAACTTAATAAGGATAAAAAGATGGTATGAAAAAAAATACATCAATACCCATGATTATCTTATTGGATACTGCTTTTTTTTTGATATAGACGGAACACTTGCCTACATTGAAAATCGGCCTGAATTGGTCACTATACCTAAAAATATCAAACAAGCGCTTTGTAAAATTTCTAACGCCGCAAATAGTGCTTTGGCCCTGGTTTCAGGAAGACCTATTGCCGAACTGGATAACCTAATCGCACCGCTGTATGCACCTACCGCGGGTATTCATGGTGCCGATCGTCGAAATGCTCGCAAAGAATTATACCGTGAGCTATTACCAGAGCATATAGCAAGTAGATTAGCACAAGAACTTAAGCAGGCTATTGCACTATTTGACGGATGCTATTTGGAAGAAAAAAGAATCGCTTTTGCCCTGCACTATCGTCAGGGAGAACACTATCGAGATAAAATACTGGCATTGGCACAAGATCAGGTTAAACGTTATCCAAAGCTTGTATTACAAGCTGGGAAATGTGTGGTGGAGCTAAAACCTGCTGGTATCGATAAAGGAACAGCAATAGCGGCATTTATGCAAGAATCGCCCTTCACCGGGCGGATACCATTATTCATCGGCGATGATCTTACAGATGAATCTGGATTTAAACAAGTTAATGCTTTAGGTGGGATTACAATTAAAGTCGGACCAGGCCCTACGCTTGCCCGATATCATTTGGATGATGTGAACCAGGTTCACCAGTGGATTCTGATGTTGGCGAAATAATAAAATCATTTAATTAATACCAAAACTCGGTTGGGGAGGGGTTATGAATCGCCTAGTGGTAGTATCAAATCGAATAGCGTCTATTGACGCTAAAAAGGAAAGCGCAGGTGGTCTAGCCGTCGGTATAATGGATTCACTTAAAGATCATGGAGGATTATGGTTTGGCTGGAATGGAAAGATAAGCGAAAAAGACGAGCCACTCGAAAAAAAACAGCAAGATAATATTACTTTTATCGCATTTAGTTTAAAAAAAAGTGAATATAATCAATATTATCTGAATTTTTCTAATACCGTCATCTGGCCTGCCTTTCATTATCGACTCGATTTAGTACAATACCAGCGTGAAGATTATGATGGATATTGCCGTGTCAATGAAATGCTGGCAGGTCGACTTCAACCGCTAATAAATAAAACTGATATTCTCTGGATACACGATTATCATTTACTGCCTTTTGCCGCTGCATGTCGTAAATTAGGCATGAAAAACCGTATTGGTTTCTTTCTGCATATTCCTTTTCCTACATCAGAAATTTTCAATGCTTTACCTCCTCGTAAAGAACTATTAGAAAAGCTTTGTGAGTATGATTTATTGGGCTTTCAGGCAGCAAGTGATCACCAAGCGTTTATTGAGAACCTAGCATTGGTTACAACATTAGAAAATCTGGATGATGATCGTATTAATGCTTACAACAAACAGGTAACCGCCCGGGTTTATCCCATTGGGGTGGAACCGGAAAGTATTCGAGAACTAGCGGAAGGGGTGTTACCACCAAAGCTTTCCCATTTACGCGATAAAATAAATGGTCAACTAATTATCAGCGTCGACCGTCTTGATTATTCCAAAGGTTTACCGGAACGGTTTCAGGCCTATGAGACACTGCTTGAAAATTATCCACAGCATCGCGGAAATATTCGATATTTCCAAATTGCACCAACATCACGAGGAGATGTCCAGGCTTATCAAGATATTCGACATGAGTTAGAAACTGAAGCCGGTCGTATTAATGGCCACTTTTCTACACTAGAATGGACGCCGTTGTTTTATCTTAATCAGCATTATGAACGTGCCATCCTGATGAAAATTTTTCGTCATTGTGAAGTCGGACTTGTCACACCACTGCGCGACGGGATGAATTTAGTCTCCAAGGAGTATGTCGCTTCACAAAATTCAAATGACCCCGGTGTGCTCATTCTATCCCGTTTTGCTGGTGCAGCCAAAGAACTCACGTCAGCGCTGCTAGTTAATCCCTATGACCGTGACGGAGTTGCCGCCGCACTGGATAAAGCACTCAGCATGCCGCTTGAGGAACGAAAAAACAGATACAAGTCAATGATTTCCGTGCTTAATAAAAACAATATCAGCCATTGGCGTAAATCTTTTTTAACCGATTTAAAAAATCTACACTAAAGGTAAAGTCGGGCGAGCAAGATATTCAACGTCCTTTAATAAAAGTGTGATGGACTGTATGTAATCCCGGCCTCTAAGTCAGGATTACACATCACACGATCGCCTTTCCATACATCGATCTTTTGGCTACTATACTATCACCTATAGCATACTTTATATTTATCTGCACCTAGTTATTGAGGAGATCAACAACCTGGCATATAGAACACACACTATTTCTCGATATAGAAATGAATGGCTCTGATGCAGAAAGAACACACCGGTATTCAGCATTAGCGTAAAGAACTACAGCTGACGCATTTTAAAATCATGCCAAAATATATTACTGATAGTATAATCACGTAACGCTGAAAGAAAAATATATTTCCTATAAAATAGATCAAATCGATTTTCTCTGAAAAGACCAGCTTGATTATGTCAGTCATTGCATTGCTGCAACTCTATATTAATCATTTTACTACACGGAGATACCAGTAAACAATAATCCTGATAATGAAACATGTATTTAGCCTTTCTCTGGGCAAATGGCATTATTAAATACCCATGACCTAAAAGGTTCTTTAGTAAAAATGAATGAAAGGTCCAACAAAATGGATGCAATAAACACAAAGTTTAATTTTTAGGTACTTTGAGCAGAATAAAGCGCGATACATTATCAATTGATAAAATCTTTATTACGATAATAATCGAATTAATTCAATTGAATACGTAACTTTTATTTTGGCAATATCGATCAAAATTCGATCAATTTTTCTAGTGTTTAGTACATAAACCCTCTAATTACAGATAGATTCTCCAATCTACCATAGAAAGGCTGCAGAGAGGTGTTAGTATAAAAAAGAGGTTACCTCAAAGATAAAAAATAAGTGCTCTGCCTTCAAGCGAAGGATATTAAAAATATAAGGCATCTAATGCAAAAACAACAACATCCAATTAATCAATAGTCATCAGGCTGGCATTACCACCTGCGGCGGCAGTGTTAACACTGACTGCACGTTCGATAAATAGCCGCTCAAGAGCAATCTTGCTATCGCCTGGTGCGTAACCATGTACAACTATCAACGGGCCAGGTCGCGTTGATAGCGTTTCTGCGACACTTCGCAATTGATCAGTTTCACCATGAAAAAGCACTGCATCCAGCATGACGTTTTTATTCCTCCAGTCCGCTAAAAAGGTAATACGATTCCTGACTGGCTCTGGTAGTGCGGTAAACAATAAACGGGTATGAGGAGCGTCGTCCCATAATACCTTGCTTCCAATACTAGTCACCGCAGACAGTTGTATTAGCAGATCGATATCCTGATATGCCAAACATAAAATACGTTCACGAGGTAACAGTTGGTAACTATTTTTTTCGCCAGTAGGGCCAGTTAAATAGCGTACACTACCGGCCTGTGATGTCTCACCCCAGCGACGACATTGTACAGCAAGTGCCGGATACTGGTCCTCCATCCAGACAAGTAAGGAAGAATGCCCTTGTTGTAAAGATTCCCGACGACTATAATCCGGCGCTTGCAAGACATCTAACGCCTGAAGTGATGGCAATACAGCATCATCACCTCGTTGAGACAGTAACCGGTACAAATATAGTGGGCCACCAGCCTTAGGACCGGTTCCTGATAATCCTTCACCGCCGAAAGGTTGGACGCCTACAACCGCACCAACAATATTTCGGTTAATATAGCAGTTACCAACATGTACCCGATCAGTAACGTACTGGATGGTTTCATCTATGCGAGTATGTAATCCTAACGTTAGACCATAACCGCTGCCATTAATTTGATCGATGATATTGTCTAGCGCGTTGCGCTGATACCGCACAACATGCAGAACTGGTCCAAAGATTTCATCTGTGAGTTCCTCGACACTATCAAGTTCAATCAAGGTTAAAGGAACAAAAGTGCCCTGTTCATCGCCGCGGGCATCAAGTAGATTAGTTTGCCAGACAGGATGGTTTTTCTTACGCATAGCAGCGATATGGTTATCAATAACCGATTTTGCTTCAGCATCAATAACCGGACCAATATCAGTAGCAAGGTTATTAGGGTTACCTAGTATACATTCAGCCATGGCGCCACGTAACATACGTAGAGTTCGCTCGGCAACATCTTCCTGAATACACAACAGGCGTAACGCTGAACAGCGCTGTCCAGCACTATCGAATGCCGAGGCCATTACGTCAATAACAACCTGCTCCGTCAGCGCAGAAGAATCAACTAACATCGCGTTCATGCCTCCTGTTTCAGCAATAAGAGGTATCGTGTGTCCCTGCGGATCAAGCCTTGATGTGATAGTAGTTTGCAGCAGTCTTGCCACCTGAGTAGAGCCGGTAAACATGACGCCTCGAACACGCGGATCCGACACCAGCAATGCTCCCACAGTTTCTCCTTTTCCTGGTAATAGCTGTAAAACTCCCTGTGGTACTCCGGCATCCAACATCATCATCACCGCCCTGCTGGCAATAAGCGGTGTTTGTTCTGCAGGTTTAGCCAATACCGTGTTTCCTGCCGCCAGCGCAGCAGCAATCTGACCAGTAAAAATTGCTAATGGGAAATTCCATGGGCTAATACAAACCACAGGACCAAGAGGTCGATAGCTTTCATTATCGAAATCTCGCATAACCTGGCAAGCGTAGTAGCGTAAAAAATCTACCGCTTCTCGCACTTCGGCTAAGGCATTGGTAAAACTCTTCCCTGCCTCTCGCACCAGTAAACCAATGAGAGATTGCATTTCTTCTTCTAGTCGATTTGCAGCTTTTTGAAGTATCGCAGCACGATTAGCAGGGGATCTAACTGACCAACCCGCGCCTTGATTAACAGCAGCGGAAAGCGCAATTGCCACATCATCAGATGTTGCATATTGGCACGTGCCCACCACATCGAGATGATCCGCAGGATTAATCACTTTGTACACAGATCCATTGCTCGCGTCTCCGACAATGATTGGCGCAGCCTGCAGAGTTTCATGTTCACTATCCAGCAAAGTAGCTGACAAAGAAGCCAAGTGATGTTCATTAGCTAAATCAAGGCCGGCTGCATTGCGCCGCCATGAACCATACAAATCACACGGTAAAGGAATTTTCGGATGAGACTGGCCAATACATCCCTCACATAGCGCTAGTCGGGAAACTTCCTGCACGGGGTTAGTTATAAGTTGCTCAATGGGAACGGTGATATCAGCAATGCAATTGACAAAAGAGGTGTTCGCACCATTTTCCAACAAACGCCGCACCAAATACCCAAGTAACGTTTTATGAGTGCCGACAGGAGCATATATTCGGCAATGGCGGTCTAATTTTCCATCAGAAATTTTTCCTACCACCTGATCATAAAGCGGGGCACCCATACCGTGCAAACATTGAAACTCATACTGCCCGGTATAATAATTGTGACCGGCGAAATGATAAATTGCCGCCAAAGTATTGGCATTGTGGGTAGCAAATTGTGGATAGATATGATGTGGAACAGATAGCAGTTTTCGTGCGCAGGCAAGATACGAAAGATCAGTATAAACTTTTCGGGTAAATACCGGGTAACCCTCCAGCCCTTCCATTTGCGCACGTTTAATTTCACTATCCCAATATGCGCCTTTTACAAGTCTTATCATCAAACGATGATGACTGCGATTAGAAAGATCGATAAGCTCATCAATGAGTTGCGAACAGCGTTTTTGGTAAGCTTGAATGACAAAACCGATGCCGTTCCAGCCTGCTAATTCAGGCTCGAAGCAAAGCTTAGTCAGAAGATCGAGGGAAATTTCTAGCCGATCAGCTTCTTCAGCATCGATATTAAGACCTATATCGTATTTCCGTGCCAGTAAAGTCAGTTGCAGCAACCGTGGATACAGCTCTTCCATAACGCGCTTATATTGGGATCGACAATAACGTGGATGCAAGGCGGAGAGCTTGATAGATATTCCTGGCCCCTCATAAATACCACGGCCTTTGGAAGCTTTTCCGATAGCATCTATTGCCTGCTGATAAGAATGTAAGTAAGCCTGAGCATCTGCTTCTGTCAGCGCAGCTTCACCAAGCATGTCATATGAATAACAGAACCCCTGATGTTCTAAACGGTGAGCGTTAGCCAGCGCTTCACTGATGTGTTCGCCGATGACGAATTGTTTTCCCATCAGTCGCATAGCCATATCCATACCCTTACGAATTAAGGGCTCTCCGCATTTTTTGATAATGCGGTTAAGAGAACGTAAAAAGGTAATATCGTTATCAATTTTAACTAACTTTCCAATAATCAACAGCCCCCAAGTGGCTGCATTAACGAATAGCGAATAACTTTTACCAAGATGAATTTGCCAGTTACCGTTTTTGATTTTATCTCGAATTAAGGCATCCCGGGTAGCTTTATCCGGTATACGAAGCAAGGCTTCTGCCAAACACATAAGCGCAATACCTTCCTGAGAAGAGAGCGCGAACTCCTGAAGCAAATCTTGGACAATTTCAACGCGTCCATAACCACTTCGCTTTTGATGGCGAAGTTGATGAGCTAATTTCCCAGCTAATACCTGTATTGATTCTGCCATTGCTTCGGGGTGCCTGGCTTGCTCAAGGAGAAAAGGTACAATTAAAGTTTCAGAACGGCACCAAGCAGCGGTAACAGAGGCCCTCATAATCGACTGTGGTAAAATCTGTTTAGCTAGGTCGATAAAAGGCTTAGATAGCTCCTCTATTTTTTTTGGCGAGGCATCCGCTTCCGGCATTGCCGGAAGCGGATGCTCTATGGGTGTACCATCTTCTAGTGCATCCAAATAATGAGAAATTGCTTGCTTAATCAGCCAGTGAGGTGGGCGATTAAGTTGACGCGACGCCCGTTTAATACGTTCACACGCCGTATCGTTTAATTTCACACCAATTTTTCTAGTACCCATGCTGTCCCCGTTCCGCCTGTTAATAAGAGCCATTACTACTATCCTCAATGTTGCAGCTTAGTGCAACCCTGTAAATGGAGGTTTAAACGAAAGGTAACACCTCTTTTACGTTAGATATGACATTCGAAATATAAACTTTTTGCTATCTGTTAGCAGATATACGAGAAACATTAATCAATGCTCTCCCCAGATAAAATTGAGGGACTATCAATAAATTAATGCCATTAACGACAAATTAAAAATTATATTTTGAGATAGCAATTTATAAAATATCAATTATATCCAAATCGATGTTCAGCGTTCCTATTGCCAGAAATCAATAAATCCTTAAGATCATAATAATGATGCAATAGCTCTTAGACTTTTTTCCGCGTCAAAAAATAATGATTGAACATACCACCTTGCGCCCGTGCAACAAGGTGGTATATGAGACTTGCAACAAGAACAGCCGCATCAAATTAAGCAAAATGGGTATAACCGATGGAAAAAGCTACTGGAAAAGCCATGCTTCTAAGGGAAGCCATAACCTGAGAGAATGCAATTAGCAATATAGCTAATCTTGTTATGGAATCCTGCGACCTCATATCACAATAACCAAAATACGCAATTTTTCTCGCGGCAAATACAAATATACTGAAATTTTCAGCACTACTTAACGATAATAGTAATACCATATTAACCGTTCTATGAAGCTAGAAACAACCAGCTACCAATGACAGATGATTCAAAGATCCCCAAATCTCCTGTTCGGGGTTTGGTATAATATAATATAATTTATCTCGTCATGCGCCAATATAATGCAAGGCACACAAAGCAATTTGATATGAGACCAATATCTTCAGAATTAATCCTGACTCAAATTGGCAATAAGTTAGCACTACCATTTTCGATCGATAAACATATTGCCTTTCAAAAACCAATTTTTTTATTTTCCTTTACTTGCAAATACAGATTTTCTCTATCTTTAGGTGTGGGAAAGGTCACTGCAAGGTTAATCATGTCAAAATAATTTGACTGTTTATTCTATAAACGTTGGTGTCATTAACAACCGATAATTATTAATCATCTTCTGATTTATATGTGAATTTCTAGTATATATTAGCAATACTCTGATGGGTTCACCCTGATAGGCTTGAAACTGTGCTACCTAATAATCGCCATGATTAATTTCAACCATAATCAAGCTATAATCCTGGCTGATACCATTACTGGCGTCAACCTATTTTTACACCCTCTAGCATTGCTATATAGCACGATGGTAGAGCCCTACCTATTAGTGATTTTTTCTTTTACTAATGAAACATTCAGGAATCAAATAGATTGGGCTACTCTGACGAAAAATCAATAAAAGAAACAATGTTTAAAAAAATTAATTATCAGTGATTTTATTATTTAATGGCACATATCATTATACTTTTCGTATTTATACGCATCTTTATGTTATATAGCATTATCATTCGTTGCAGATATATAATTTCTTTCAAAGAACAAGAAAAAAGATATTTCTTATTGAAATAAACTGGTCATTCAAAAATTAAGTTTTTAATTTCATTCCTTACTGTTTTCCAAAATGCGGACAGACATAAGAAACTAAACAATTAAAATTTTTATTTTAAATAAACATCATTAATCGTTTTATATAATCGGATAGAAATATATACAATCTTAAAATTAATACTTAATAGGTGAACTGCTTTAAAAACCAGAAATAAAAATAATAAACAGCAAGTCTGTTAAATACTGGTATTAAACTAAATATTTAGAGGTTTATACAGCAATCATTTCCCTCGAATTACTTATATGCAAGATGTGAAAAATATGTATGATACAACCAAGTCTATCTTACTCTAGTAGAGTATCAGAAACGCCGCCTTAAGCCATAAAATTTATCTGAAAAAAATAAAAAAGCTGCAAAGTTAAAAACAATAACATATCAAAATGATATTTTTATCTTGTTATTTAGAGCTTGTGTTATTTTCACAAATCTATTTTCCAGAAATGCGGTTATCTATTACTTCAATAAATATTGAAGTAAATATTTTAACACAATAGATAAAGAAAAGTTATCATTTTGTAATAAAAGATGTTTTATTCATGTAATTTAAAAATATTCAATCATCTATCTGATATAAGTTTTATTAATCATCATTAATGTGTTATATAAATAATAAAAAATGTAATTCTGATATTTTTTAATATAAAGATAATAATTTTTATGTGATGTTCGTCTCAGTTAAACTCCGCTTTTTAGTTTTTTCTTTATATGATTAATTAGTGAACAATAGGATTTATAGATATCTAACGATCAACTAAAAACAACAATAAGATTAATATTAATTATTAATCAATAACATTACTACAGTAGTAGCCTAAATAACTAATTCTTTCCATAAAAAGAAGTTTATTAAATTAAAGTTGATATTATTACAAATTTTATATCTTATAACTTCGTATTATTAAACCAGTGAAAAAGAAAATCTTTAAAATAAATACAATGCTAATATATAATAAATACAATCGTGCAACGTAAATTGACTATATTAGATAACAGATCTAAAAATAATTTAAGTCATCTTCTATGACACACTTAGATATCTGGATTACCTGATTAAGTTAAATATAAAGAAAAGTGCTTCCTTGGTTGTGATACACACTAGCTACTTACACGATTCTTTAATTATGGATGGAGAAAAAAAACAGCAAGCGACATCTACGTAAAGTGTGTTCAAAATAGGTATTTAGAAGGTTTGCAATTGCTCAACGAAATACGTAAAATCAAAGGCAAATAATACCATTGAGTAAAACCAAAAAGGAATAATAGCTTCTAGATTCCACATGGAGAAATATATTTCTTGACCTGCCTTTTAAAGATCGCGAAAACTTAGTGCATGTTGGAAGCTTGTTATATAGAAACCTATAAGTTTCATAAACCTGACTCATAAACATAGATTACTATATAAAAACATCAAAATAAGGGCAGTAAAATACAAGGACATCTACTATTAAATACGTAGCGTGGAAATTATTAAAAAATTATAACAATGTTCTAGAACTGACAAAGGAGAAACCCCGTAACTCCGAAAGTATAGCTAACATAGTTCTGTACTATCAGCAAAAAGATAAAAAATCAAACGTGACAGCTAGTTAGAGCTATCTGGGAACAAAAACGATTTACCAAACTATCTAGTCATATAATAGAAATGTTTTTACACAAAGCTTTTTGCAACTTAGACAAAAATTTTTACTTGACTATGACGAGATGACATGGGGTGGGTTAGATACAAAATATGAAAAATAATTTCAGATAACTCCATAGCACAATCTTCTCAATAAAGATTACTAATTTATTCCGGAAAGGCCAGTCTTTTTTATCCACAAAAAAAATTCCAAAGAAAATTCGATAAATATTCTATATTTGAAGAATAAAATCGCATAATAAACGATAGCAATCCGTCCTTAATAAAGTCTATAAAATCGATCTTATAGGATTTTTTTACAGCTTATAACTGGAAAGAAGATAATACAACTCACTGTTTTATCCTATATATGGAAAGCATGATGAGAAAATAAACAGCATGCAAATTTTAGATTTGAATGTATTCTTAAATACAATGCAATATAACTGTTAATTCTTTTTCCTTTGGTTCGAATTGAAAATATCTGGATACTGAAAATCATCAGACACTGAATCTTTTTCGGTATAGCATATACAAAATGGTTATCGAAAAAAATCGCAGCGCTCTACTCTGCATAGAGAATAATAGGTGTCCATGGCTGACAGATATTTTTACTAAAAACTTTATCTCTAGTTGCATAAATGCCAAAACTCCGCATCGAAGATATTGTTGTGATCAGATATACCAATGATGGAGTTTAGATTCCATCAACACCGATACACACAGATATTTCTAGCCGTTTATCAATGGCATGTTTTGAAAAACATTTCCTCCGAAAATTTATTCGAAGAAAACTTGTCTAGTTCGTTTATAGAGACCAGTTTCTTAGAAACTAAAGAGAAAAATATGAAAACCATTGATATTTGATTTCCTAAGATTAATACACTGTATCTTTTTGCATATTCATTCAGAGAACATTGTGGTGATACGATAGACCTTAAACGAAATCGACTCTATCGGCAAAAAGTAAAATAGTAAATCTTTAACTTCATAAAAACCTTAACGAAAATTTAGAAATCCCACTAAACTAGACGTGTGGGAAATAGAACACATAAAATATTATGGAGTTACTTTAAATATAAAAAACATAGGAGAATTCATGGGAAATATAAAATCACTGTGATTGATATAACATTTGCAATGAGGAGAAAATAGAAATATAGAATATCATATGATACAGTGTTTTCAACTATGCAACCGCTTGTTACCTTCTCCATAAAATATTACTTCTACCTTTATACCTCGATTCTATGTCTATATAAAAAGTAAGCGCCAGATATACTAGCATTCACCCTCCTCCATCTCGGCATAGAGAACCCCCGGGTAATGCTAATTCTTAGCGCAACCATTTAAATGGAATGATAAAATATATTTTTACTATGTAAAAGTTGTTAATATTGTGTTGGTAAATTTCTATAATACTCCAATAATAAAACACTTATTTTTTAAATAAGTTAAATGTTTATTAATTTAATTTGATATCAATATTGCTCTAGTTTTATCTTTGGTATTTTAATACATACCATATTTCTGCAAATAAAATATTTAAACAAATATATTATATATATAATATTTATATACATTACGTGTTAAATTATATAAACAGTTAATATGACAAGTATGGTTTGTTATTAGAATTAGAAATAGGAAAAAATACTTGAGATTAATAAAATAAACTTAATGGATACCATTAATTCTTGTATTAAAATTTTGATTATAATATTTTACTTAGATAGTAGTTGGATTATCAATAAAATTGAAACCCATCATCATAGATGGATTGTTAATAATATTAAATATAAAAACAATCCTAAATATGAAACATCTTGGAAGTAGATTCAAGACAAGTATAAAAATGAGTGATTATCATAAATATAAGATTTACGTTATTCATGATTCTAACCAAGATCAATTTTTAATTAAAAATACGAGAATTTGTTTCTAGTTATTCTTAACATACCAGTATTTTGTTTTCATTTTAAAAAATCTTTTGTGTATTTAATTTCATTCAAATTTTAAACTTATAAATTAATTTAAAAACATCACACACATAAAAATAAACAGATAAAAGATTTTAATATTTCCCATCCTTAATTTTATTTTTGTGTTTATTAAATAATAATCTACAATTAATAAAAATTTCTTGTCTACATTAAAATTTATACTTTTTTATAAAAGATGATATTACTATTTCAATTATAATTTTAACTAGTTTTATGAGATTCCATTTTGTTGGATAATTATCAACTTGAATATTTTAATTTAAAAATTAATTTGTTGGTCTATTAATATATTAATAATCAATTAAATAAAATTATTAATTTTATTTTTAGAAATATTTGTATATTCGATAATTCCATATTCTGAGTTTTATAAGGTCTTCTAAAGACGAGCGTTGTAAACGCTATTATATAATCAAAAAATGTAACGTTTTTTAAGTCATAATTCATATATATTGATTATGTGTATTCTGTATTTTAAAATTTTTATAACAAAATTGATCTTCACTACTTTTAATTACAGTAAAGTGTATAAATTAATCTCATGGTTGTCATGTATCATATTGTAATTTATCATTAAAACAATCTTTAATTTTGCCACATCAAAAAACATGAATATCTAAAAAGAATGAAAGAATAATAAAACCAAATAATTAATCATGTTTACAATATCTAATATTTGAGTATGTAATTAATTTTTCCTGCAAGATATTATCTATCAAAATAATGATATAAATTAATGTGTCAAAAGGATATCAAACTTTTCTAGCAAGAAACGAAAAAAATCACATAAAATAAAACAAAAAATTATTAACACAAGAAATGAAGTTGACCGTTAAGCCGGGTTCTGTCGTGGACAGTCATTCATCTAGGCCAACACTCGCGCGTTGGCTCAAGCAGCCTACCCGGGTTCAGTACGGGCCGCACCATTAATTTTGAACCCCTATTTGGCCTTGCTCCAGGTGGAAGTTTACAGTGCCGCGAACTGTTACCAGACGCGCGGTGCGCTCTTACCGCACCCTTTCACCCTTACCTGATCCCGCCAAGCGCGGGCCATCGGTGGTTTACTTTCTGTTGCACTTGTCGTAGGTTTTAACCCCCCCCAGGTGTTACCCGGCACCCTGCCCTATGGAGCCCGGACTTTCCTCCCCTTCCCTTGTTACCTTCTCCCTGTTTTCGAAAAAAGATGGCGAAGCAGCGACTGTCTAGTCAACTTCATAAAATAGTATATATATACTCCAGCTATTTGTCATCTATAATATGAATTATAGAAATCGAAAACTACAGCAGTGGTATCTTAGGATTTTTTATTCGATCAAGGGTAAATTGATATAACGCATTTTTTTGAACGCCATGAATTTTTGCCGCCAGCGCCGCTGCTTTTTTCAGCGGCAATTCAGCTAATAATAACGATAAGGTACGCAGCGCCTCTGATGGTAAGGCTTCTGGCGGCTCGTGATACCCGTCGACAATGAGCACCATCTCACCACGGTAACGCATTTTATCCATTTTTACCCAAACTAAAAGATCACTGACGGTGGCCCCATAAATGTTTTCCCAAGTTTTTGTCAGTTCTCGTGCTAGAACCAAATATCGCAATGACCCCCAAGCAATCTCCATATCCTCCAAACTCTTCAACAAGCGGTGTGTTGACTCGTAGAAAATCAATGTGCGCGGCTCCTGTGCTATGGCCTGTAGAAAAGCAAGACGCGCTTTACGCTTTATCGGTAGAAAACCCTCATAGCAAAAACGATTAGAAGGCAATCCGGCGGCAGACAATGCGGTAATGGCAGCACAGGCGCCCGGCAACGGTACAACACGGATAGCGGCCTCACGGCAGCGACGCACCAAATAATAACCCGGATCATTGATAAGCGGTGTTCCAGCATCGGAAACTAACGCTATACTCTGTCCGTCCAGAAGTTTCGCTAACAAAACTTCAGATTTTTGTTGTTCATTATAATCGAATAACGAAAACAACCGCGTATTTATAACAAAATGTTGCAATAAAAGACCAGTATGACGGGTATCTTCAGCGGCAATAAGATCAACTCCCTGCAAAACAGATAGCGCTCGCCGAGTAATGTCTTCTAAATTACCAATAGGAGTTGGAACTACATATAGCGTTGATGCAGAAATATTTATTTTTTTATGTTCATTCATTTTTGTGATCAAATACATTGAAAACATCAATTGATGCAATAACAATTGTAAATTGTTAGCATAGTTTTAAATACTATTTATCTAGTATTATAATCGCATTTTTGGAAAAATCGAAATTTAAAGTGATTCTTAGATCAGATTATTACTATCGTTTTAATATTTTATCTTCATAGAAAAGATAAAGTCTAAACTTATCAATAGGCCCACTAACAACAAAACTACGATAATAATTCTCATTTTCTCAATTCTAACACATCCAAACCCTAACAGCACTATTCTCCATTTATTTTATATTTTTTTTAAAAACTCTTATAGAACTTAGATTTTATTTTTATATAATTAAGAATATTTCTATAGATTCTTTTTGTTTTTTTATAATTTTTATGAAACCCTCATCGAGAATAAAAAAGCTCTAGACACTCTATAATAAAAAATAATATATTATGAAATATTTTACTAATACTAATTTATAAATGTTTTGGTGATAAAAAATTATCGGTTACTGGTAATTCAAAATTATAAATTAATATTCACCATTTTTTATGTTTATGGAACCTAAATTCTTTTTCTTATAATAGAAAATGTTTTGCGATAAAAATAAATTGAATAATTATATAGATATTTTAATTATAGTGAAAAATCCGAACCTAGTGACATATCAGGTCTCCAAAGAATATTTATTCTTTTCACTTAGAGTCTGACGATAAGCAATTAAATCCTGAATGGTTAGCATAACCATGTTATGGCGTCGAGCGAAAACCAAAATCTCCGGTGCTTGCGCCATGGTACCATCGTCATTCGTCACTTCACACAGCACACCAGCTGGACTCAAGCCAGCAAGGGTAGTTAAATCCACAGCCGCTTCAGTATGCCCCCCACGAATCATTACCCCGCCTGGCTGCGCCCGCAACGGGAAGATATGGCCGGGGCGGTTGAGGTCGCTAGGTTTTGCGTTAGCTTTAATAGCTGCCCTAATCGTCGTTAAACGATCGGTGGCAGAAACTCCAGTGCTAACTCCTTCAGCTGCTTCAATGGTAACGGTAAACGCCGTTTGATAATGGCTGCTGTTATTTTCTACCATCATAGGGAGCGCTAACTGCTGGCGACGTTCTTCAGTTAGGCATAAACATACAATACCACTGCCGTAGCGGATAGCTAATACCATCTGCTCAACAGTCATTTTTTCTGCGGAAAAAATCATATCGCCTTCATTTTCACGCTCTGCGTCATCCATTACCAATACTCCGCGGGCATTCTGCAATGCCTCCAGCGCCTTTTCTACGCGCTGGAACGAAGAACCGAATTCGGAAAGATTTGTCTGTTTCATGGTAAAGAAACCTTCGTATTAATGTTAGTTATCAAAATAAAATCGAAATTAGAATGGAACTACAAAAAGTCCTAAAATAAAGATAGAAAACCGAAGTCTATTTAGACTTCCTTCTTTTTTTTCTATCCTGAACCACTAAAATTATCTGCTTCCAAAATAACACCGAATCCTTTTATCTAATCACTCACAGGGCTTCCTATGCAATACTTCAGGCAAAGTTAGTGTCACAAAAAATCACTTTTCGCCATGAAGCATAAGAAAAAAACACCATAATAACCAAACATGTCACCAAGCAAATTAACAAGCATATAATTTTAATAAACATCTTTGTTTCTATTTAATAATACATTGGATTACACTTAACCCATTCAATCTAATTAGAATCTCGCCATATTTTTAATAAATAAAACCAATCACTTAGATTATCTAAATGCCTATCGCAAATGAAGAATAGATAAAATCTAGATCATTATATGGAAAATATATGTCAAGGTACTAGACACCTTGTGCAACCATATGGTTTCGCTTACCCGAAAGAAATTTTATATACAGATCCAGGTACTATTTTATTGCACGTATAAAATTGAGTCAGTTAAAATAAAGTACTAACGCGCTGAAAGCATATTAAAACTAACCCATCCAAGAAAAAACACTACACTTTTCAGATGTAAAGAATACGAAACTAGGCAACATAGAAGACACACTACCAGTAATTTAAATCGCAAAAAGAAATGTATAACCCCCAAGCATACTGTTACTTTTCTGATTTCAATGGCAGCTTATATATATGAGACGAAGAGAGCTCTAGCACTCTCTGCCGAATTAAGAGATGCAAGCCCTATCCCACCTTGCCGCATTTAATAGTGTTAATGATATTGGTGGTAGAATAACCATTTTCAAAATTTAGCCCAAGTACATCACCGCCATTCTCCAGCACCTCCTTTCCGCCGATAATTTGATTGGGTAAATAGTTTCCACCTTTGACCAGAATATCTGGTAGTATATCAGAAATTAGTCGCTGTGGAGTATCTTCTCTAAAAGACACCACCCAGTCCACCGCCTCTAAAGCTGCCAGAACGGTCATGCGCTGTATTAGAGAATTTACCGGGCGGTTTTCCCCTTTAAGGCGTTTAGTTGAATTATCGCTATTAACCGCCACAATTAGCCTGTCGCCTAATTTTCTAGCATTAGAAAGATAACTGACATGACCAGAATGCAAAATATCAAAAATTCCATTAGTCATAACCACCTTTTCGCCACGCTGACGTGCTATGGCTACTGCCTTTTTCAATTCGCTTTCCGTCATTATACCAAAACCTGTTTTGGCGCGTCCGTGAATCGCATTTTCTAGCTCGACAAAGCTAACGGTGGAGTTACCTAATTTTCCAACTACTACACCCGCCGCAGCGTTGGCAAAAAAACAAGCTTCCTCTAGACTGTTTCCAGCAGCCAGCGAAGCCGTTACTACACCAATGAAAGTATCGCCTGCACCGGTAACATCATACACTTCCTGCGCTTGTGTCGGTAAATTCAGTGGAGCTTTCCCAGGCTGAAGCAGGGTCACACCCTGTTCCGAACGGGTGATCAGCAACGCCGAGAGCTGGTAATCGGCAATAATATTCATCCCGCGGCTTACCAGCGTTTTTTCATCTTTGCAAAACCCTGCTACAGCTTCAAATTCAGACAAATTTGGAGTCAACAGCGTCGCCCCCTGATAGCGGCCAAAATCGCTACCTTTAGGATCGATAAGAACCGGTACTTTAGCAGCCCGTGCCAGCATAATCATCTCGTGCACGTATGCCAGCGCCCCCTTTGCATAATCAGACAGCACTAGCGCTCCGGTTTTGGGCAGCGCCAACTGAATACGTTCTAACATAAGTTCAGCATCAACATCGTTAAAACTCTGCTCAAAATCCAGACGAATAAGCTGCTGATTCCGCGATAACACCCTCAACTTGGTTATTGTTGGATGGGTAGCGACGGCAACAAAATCACAGACTACATCTAATTCGTTGAGGCGAGTGCCAAGAACATGCGCAGCGTCATCAATGCCTGTCAGGCCAATCAACCGCGAATGGCACCCCAAAGCAGCGATATTCATTGCGACATTAGCAGCCCCGCCGGGGCGCTCCTCAATAGCTTCCACTTTTACAATAGGAACCGGTGCTTCCGGTGAGATTCGACTGGTAAGCCCGTACCAGTATCGATCCAACATCACATCGCCCACGACCAGCACGCTTGCCCGTCTGAAATCAGGCAAGGTTACTCTCATCGCTCACTCCAAATAATACATAGTGCAAGGGTTTCAAGTAATATCAAATCCTTGTAGAAATTTTAAATTTATAACGTTATTAACTTCAAACACTCTGGAAAATCGTCTAAAGTTCTAAATATCATATATCGTATGTTCAATATTATAACTTGTGCGTGAAATCCTCTTAAGGTTGTCGGTGTTATTAATAGTCTCCATGCTGAGACTGCAACTTAAAATAAGCGCATCATATCCAACACAGTCTCCACTACCGATTTGTTGGAAACGTGACACTACAAAAATACCACACCTATATCTCGATAGCAGTATAAAATACCGTTCCTCCATTTTGATACTGAAATATCAGATTAGGATTCTTAGCATGTGGAATTACACTGATTTTCCCGGCATAAAACACAATAGTGAACACCAGTAATTCTTTTCCTGTAAGGCAAAGAATAAAAGTAATCTATTCAGACTTACTAAAAAACATGATATTTCTATAGTTCATACCTCATTAAGCAGATAATTCTTGAAAGCAGATAGTATACACTTTAGGTAATATACCAGTAAAATTTGATATCTACGGCCCTCTTTTTTCTGCATCCAATTGACCATTCTCGAGGTTCGGAGTATTTTAATATATACAATGCTTAAAACACTAACCACAAAAAATCATCTATCGTGCTTTTTATGAAGGCACGAGATTCTCAATAAATTAACAGGGTTATTAAAGACATAGATGCAATAAAATGTCTATAAGATCGGGGCTATAAGCTAAAAATCCCTAAACACTCAATTTACATAAAAACTATAAATCTCGAAGAAAACTAGAGACTTGGTATACCCGTAGGAAGTATATCAGCGATTTCCACAACCTCAGAATGGGGCATTGCTTCATAAATCTTCTGCCAAAAAAACATTATCAATGTGATGTCAAATTTGCGTTACAGACAACATGTTTGGCGACATAGCTTCAATATTTAATAATATTAATATTTAATATATTATAAATAAGGTTCCTATATTTAGTCATAACTTAAATTTAGTAATCCAGGTATTCTGAATTATTTAAAATAAATCGCTGCAAAGATTGATGTTACCTGACATCGCAATCATGAAACAACTTAATTAAATAAAGTTAAAACTGTATTAAACATCTTACTCATAAAAAATAGCTTCTTAAAATCAGAAACACCACATAAAAGATCATTAAATAATATGTAAGCATCTATCATGATTAATAAGTATGAGTGAACACATGAATTCAACAACTTTTATGTTTATAAATAACCATAATATCAATATTAATTACTTGTAGTTCATTTTATTTATTAATAGGCCAAAAATCACATCGATATTTATCTTTAGTCATTATCGAAAAATTATCGAAAATTTCACCTTTCAGCTATCAATCGGGTCAACATCTACATACCATTTTACCTTGCATGCTTGGGATAGCGTTCTTACCAGCGATAAACTGGCGGAAACCACTTGTTGTAGATATAAACGTGATGGATGCGATAAGAGCAATTGCCAGCGAAAACGGCCGTTGCGCTTTGGCATTAGCGCAGGAATCGGTCCAATCAGGCATAAAGCTTTATCACGAAACGGACTGGCGTTAATCAATTTGCGTAGTTGATCAAGAAATAGCCCGGCGTGAGAGTTATCTTTATCATCCGCATGAAAGAGAACGTGATTGGTAAAAGGTGGTAGTCTCGCCTGACGTCGTTCTTCCAGCATATGCTTGGCAAAATCCATGTAACCGTGATGCAGCAACATTTGCAGAAGAGGATGTTCTGGATAATGGGTCTGAAGCAAAACTTCCCCTTGTTTTCCGGCGCGGCCGGCACGCCCTGAAACCTGAGTATAAAGTTGAGAAAAATGTTCAGCTGCACGGAAATTTCCAGAAAATAACACACCATCTATATCTAATAATAATACCAACGTGACATCCGGGAAATGATGCCCTTTAGCAAGCATCTGTGTTCCAATAAGAATGCGAGCACCCCCACATTGCACTTGAGCTAGGCGAGCTTCAAATGCACCTTTTTGGGCTGTTGTGTCACGATCAATGCGGGTTATTGGAATATTAGGAAATAATGGAGTAAGTGCTATCTCCAGCTGTTCGGTGCCTAGCCCAACCGCATGCAGCTGAGTTGAACCACATTGCAAACATTGATGCGGTAAGAGACGCTGGCTGTTGCATTGGTGACAATGCAATTGATTCTGATGATACTGATGCAAAGTGTAATAGTGCTCACAGCGTTTACATTTAGCAATCCAACCACATTCATGGCATAATAGCACTGGTGCAAAACCTCGTCGGTTAAGGAACAACATAGCCTGATTTCCCATCTGCAAATGTTCACGCATTTTATCTAAAAATAGCGCTGAAAGACCATGTATCAGAGGCATCCCCTTTATATCTAAAACCTGTTGTTTACATGGATAGGCTGTACCAGCACGCTTACCCAGAGTAAGCTGGTGATATTTTTTTTTTTCACATTATAAATGGTTTCAAAAGACGGAGTAGCACTACCAAGAACTATTGGTATATTTTCTTCTCGCGCACGAAAAATCGCTAGATCACGGGCATGATAGCGCCACCCTTCATGCTGCTTATAGGAACTGTCATGCTCCTCGTCAAGGACAATAATTCCCAGTCGAGCAAACGGGGTAAAAAGCGCAGAACGGGTTCCTATGACGATAGCGCATTCGCCGCGCTGTGATTTTAGCCAAACCGATAACCGTTCACTTTCGTTAAGTTTTGAGTGTAATGCCTCTACAGGTGCATTAAACCGCTCGCGAAAGCAGGTAATTGTTTGCGGTGTTAGTCCGATTTCGGGAACTAATACCAACGCCTGTTGCCCTTTAGAAAGAACATTTTTCAACACAGTCAGATAAACCTCGGTTTTACCGGAACCGGTAACACCAGCCAGCAACCATACCATAAATCGATCGTCCTTTTTATGAATAGCTTCACAGGCAGCAGCCTGTTCGATATTTAGCTGCAAAGGTTTACCGTTAACGCCAAAAACTGGACGCCAGTCTTCTTCCTCTAAAGCTTGAGACTGCAGATCACATAAGCCTTTGACGCGCAGTGCCTGCAGCGCCCTAGCAGACAGCTGCAGTGTTTCTATTTGATGAAGATAAATGGGCCCTTGCAGAAGCATCGCTAACGCTTGTTGCTGTTTAGGCGCTCGTTTTAAACTATCTAGAAACGTACTTCGCCCCCTTTCTGTGATGAACCATTGCCACAACAAAGCAATTTCCGCAGTTTGCCCCTGACGAAGCAAGGTTGGCAAGGCATGGAACAGCACTGCACCAATAGGATAATGGTAATAAGTGCTAGCCCAATTTAAAATGCGCCAGAGACTATTCGGAAATAGCGATCGACTATCAAGTACCTCGCTAATCGATTTCAACTTATCCAGTGGCATATCACTGTCTTCGCAGATGCTGACAACAATACCAATAGCCTGGCGTTGACCAAAAGGAACGCGCACTCGGCCGCCCACTATCGGAGCAACATTAATCGGCAAAAGGTAATGAAATGTCTTAGCTAGCGGTATCGGTAATGCGACGTTCACAACGGGCATACATCCATCCTGAATATTAACATTAATACGCCGATAACGTACGCTCTCTTGTCTTTAAAATACAAATTCTGTTTACAACTATTATCAGCATTCTATGCAATTTTGATAAAATAATATAATCTAATAAAAAATGATTCAATCCATTCGTGTTATGTCTAGCTAAAGTAAAATGAATAGCAATGTAACTATTACTAAGAGGTTTTTTATGCAAAAAAATATTCATCCGAAATACGTAGAAATTACCGCAACGTGCTCTTGCGGTAATGTCATCAAAACTTACTCTACAGCCCTATGCCGTGATCTAAGCCTAGATGTCTGTAGCGCTTGCCATCCGTTCTACACCGGTAAACAACGTGTTGTTGACTCCGGTGGACGAATAAATCGTTTCAAAAAACATTTTAAGCTTCCAATTGGAGCACCTATTTCCCAGTCAGGAAAGGAAAAATAGATACCTGAAGCTTCTAAATAAGATTAGAAGCTAGAAATAAAGAATTTATTGTAAAATTTTTACATGTTTAAATAAGTTCGATTTAAGCAAAATCTTAGAAAGTCTTTTTCTCGAGTAAAAGCTATCCTTTCTTTCTTGATAGAAAATAAGTGATTATAGATTTTCTCTGATTACATCATAACTAGCGTATCTTCCCCTTCTTTTAAGCTATAAACAGTACATGGATTTTTAATCCATTACGAATGATATTACTATTTATCTATTTATTAGATTGATTTAATAGAATATTTTTTATTTAACTAAACGAAATTTTTGGAATTATGATCTCGTGATTTTGATTTTGACAAATAAAGAACACACTACTAATTAATTTAGGTTGATTAATATTTATGCGACGCCTTTCTCTTGCTGTTCTGCAATGTAGGATAAAGAGATTTTAAGTTTACCGTGTGTAGGGATACAGTAATTATTTTTTTTGCAAATACTTTCAATACATCGCTACCATTATCATATGATGTCTAAACCATTTAGCATCTCTTAGATTCACTGGGATTTTTATCTGATTCACCATGGTATTCACACACTATCAACAAAATTAACAACGAAAGTTTCTTTCCTCCTTTTATTTACCAGAAAGCTGCACGCTATTTAGTTTTTATACACATTTTCTATCATATCTTTTCGGTCATGATTTAACCATAGTAATCACATAATCCATTGTTTTATGTCAATTTAACTCTATATTTTTAAGATCTAAACATCTAAACTATTAATAATTAAAATTATTAAAATATTTTACAATTTTACATATTACAAAAAACACAGAGAAATTTATCTTTTAAAAGTAATTTATCGAACTAAAAATAAAAATTTTTGCTTCAAAACATAAAAGAAAGTGCAAATATGAACCTATTTCCTTATCAATATTTTTATCTTCAATAGAAGAACCATAAAGAAAAATGAAGTTTTTTTATTATAGCTATAATGAAAACATTAAATTATTTAATTTGTTTAAATTTGAGACATCACTTCAAATAATAACTTAAAATTTTGCGTTACAACTAATTATAAAAGAATCATCAAAAAATTTTTTAACTAAACATATATGTATTACTTAATTTATATTTACATCAATTTATATTTATCAGTAATACAAAAAGATTGAATGTTTGTGAAATTATTAATTTAGTTTATATTATGCAGTTTCTTTATCTTACTGGATTAAATAAATACAACTAAATTATTTGTGATTTCGACTCACAAAAAAATCGATAAATCACATTATAAAAATATTAAGATCTATTCTTATACTTATATCAATTATGAAAAACGAGAATGTTCTTATCTATAGGTAAAATAGGCATTTAAAATTCCTCTAAAGAAATCATAACTAACCTATCAAAAACTCATATCAATCAAAAAAAGATAAAATCGTTCGAGCATGTTTATAACAAATACAACAACACGAAATAAAATTAGAGATATAATCTTACTGATGAAAAGAGTCTTTCACACTTCGAGTTATCACTGCTTTATTCTTTATAAATAATAAAATTGCCATGCATGACTAACTTTTTTAATAAAAATTAGAAGTGTTGTGATAAATATGCTTCTTGATAGTCATGATTGTTATGGATGATCCAGATTTTATTAAATGTTTCTAACGAAATCCATACAATTAACTCGCTTGCTATCATTGCTATCAACTAACACGCGTTTACCTGCAGAATCATAATAATAACGTAAACTCAAAAAAGAACCTATAGAAAATATTTTGAATTAAAACATGACCCGATTCATTCTTTTGTATCGCCGAGTTCGATACAACTCATATCTTTTCAAGATATTATGTTTGCCGATTTAGGCACTAATTTTAATCAACATCCTAAAATTGATAGTTATCTCAGGACTGATTAATATCATGCATTTCACAAGAAAGTGAAATCAGCGGATTATGTTCTCCAAAGAACATCATGCAGTCGTGTGTATAATAAACTGCATCAACCTAGTTAACCTTGATTTTTTAGTCACTCTTGATTTATTAAATCAGGCAAACCACGTTTATCAGACAGGGGGCACTAAAAAAGACAAATTTAGCAAATAAAATTTTATGCATCACATTATTTTCCTCTACTAGATGGTAAAACACCATACTTTATGTTTATCATTATCTTTCCATACTAGACCGCGTATTCTTTTTTTAGAATTTTTAAGACCATAGTGCTAAAAATTAAGTCAATGAACAATGACACTCCATCTCAATGTTTTATGTTAATCTATAAATATTTCTGCTTTCTATTTGTAGCAGCGATAAACCTGAAAAAACATAAAATAAAATTTCTATCAGTTTAAAAATTGAATTTACATTTGCCCTGTAAGGATATGATAGAAATACCAAACACCACCTGTTTTATTTTCAAAATCATCATATAATAGCCGTATCAATCATATATAATTCACAGTAAACTATAAGGGGTACGATCTAAAAAACAAGTTTACTCCATTAATCAAATAATAGCTGACTCATTTAAGTTACGCCATCAAAATTGATGCACAATGTTTGAGAGCGTTTTTGTTAAAAAACTAATAGGCATCTTAAAATTTTTTACTATGAAGATAAAAATTGCAATAATAATATGAATTTAATCTAACAATCACCTATACTAAATTAAATTCCCTCATGAATCATTTAAAAAACTACTCCACAATAGAATTGTGATAAAAAACATAACCACCGTTTTTGAAAATGCTTTCTATTATAAATCAAACAGAAGTATCTTATACACCTAATAAAAGTAATCTTTTCTTGGCTGTTTACGCTTATGATCACATAATTAACCGTATTTTATATAATTTTGTGGACAACAAAATGCACAGACGCTACAGAAATACTTAATCGTCTCTAAGAGAGTTCTTCATACTTTTCTACATGATTTATATATAACAATTAATAAGATCGATATTTAATTTTGATCTATCATGTAGTCAAAAAAGATACACTTACCGGATAAAACAAGAAGATTCAAATCTTCGTATCTATTTTTTATAAAATCAACTTATTTTAAAATTAGATCCAATGCATCATGATAATTTCACTGTTTAATATATAAAAATCCTTCATTATCAATAAATCAAGTCCCCACATGTCTTAACAACATTATAATGTTTTAGCGATAAAAATATAAGTGTTTAATACACCGCTAATAAACGTAGTAAACATCTGAATTGGTATATATTCAATAATATCGATTACTTAGCGCTGTAAATATGTTTTTTTAAATAAGGATAAAATTCCTGATAAATAACTAAAATTAGTTTATATTACTATTTTATGCATTTTGCTTAAAATAGCCTGTAAAATACTCTAAAATAGAAGATTCAGATACTCGATCCAATAGATAACACATACGGTACTTATCCCCGCCACAACATCATCGATGATGATGCCTATTCCACCATGTACTTTACAATGTAACCAACAAATTGGCCAAGGTTTCCAAATATCTAGCAATCGAAACAGTAAAAATCCTGTTAAAATCCATTGCCAGTTATGAACCGGCAATACCGTCAAAATAATCCACATGCCAATAAATTCGTCCAACACAATACAACCATGATCGTGAACCCCCATATCCAACGCTGTCTGATGGCAAACATAAATTCCCAAGAAGATGCTGAATATGATCGCTAACAAATAAAACTGCCATGGCAATAGCAGCAGCAAACACCAAAATGGAATTGCTGCCAGCGAACCAACTGTCCCAGGCATCCAGGGAAACATCCCGCTGCCAAACCCTGTGGCTAATAAATGATAGGGATCAGAAAGTTTTATTCGTTGCTTAGCAAGCATCAATATACACATCGTTATTCAACGGTATCCTGTTTTTTGAAATGGTAATAACCGTGCAAGATATACTTTACCAGTTGGTGATGACGCATAAATTGAAATCCTTTTGCGCGAACCTCCAAATTTGGCTAATGCAAGTAAATGGCTTTCCAGCCTGACTTAACCGCAACAAGAAGAGCATCACAGTTAATTTCCAGTACTATAAAAAAAGCACAGTAACGTAATCTTTCCCGCCCCCACCACCACTAAGTGCCCACAGAAATGCCTGCTCGAGGGATGTTATATGACGCAATAGCAATGATGAATAGAAAATTATATCCAGGTAAAACACGGGCGTTACATTCGCTACGATAGAGAATATGACTCAAATCTATGATGATTCCATCGAAAATATCGATAGCTAGAGCTGCGCTAGCAAGGGAATGCATAGCTAACTGGGATATACGCCCTTCCCCTTGAGAATAAGGAAGATCGTCAAACTCAGTGAACCCCTCAGATGGTATCGCCGCCAATAAGCTGTATATCATAGTAATCTAATTCCTCGAACAAACTATTACTAAATACGGCTAGCCATCCTTGATCCGCTGCAGGCAAAATCAAGACCAGTGATATCTAGGCTGTATTAGCGTCTATGGCAGCTGCTAAATCGATAAGATTAATCGCAAGCGATTTGTAACCTAAATTCAGCTGGACTGATGTTCGATAAAATATGTATCTTCCCTACCAGGATATCAGTACTAATCACGATCCATTTTTTTCGGAAAGCGACAAACAGGGCACGCTTATCACTGATGCCAAGCACTAGCTCCTGGTGCGGATGAAGCATCCGGTTGAAGTAACGTTTAATGATATCGAATTCACCATATGCTATAACTCTGTCCGAATTTATTTCAGTGCTGAGGTGGCCGTAAAGGTTAAAACAGCCTATTTCACTATTTTTTATTAGGGCGAATTACTGGGGCAACCTTATCTAGGACACCATTGATAAACTTATAACTCTCCTTTGCACCAAAAGTTTTAGCCAACTCGATAGCTTCGTTGATGGAAACCTTGTACGGCACATCTTGGCGCTGGCTCAATTCAAATAGCGCAATACGCAATACAGCATGTTCCACCTGACCTAGCTCTTCCAACTGTCGAGAAAGATAGGGCACCATCCGCATATCAAGCTCTTCAGCATGCCTCGCTGTGCCAGAATACAGTTCACAGAAGTAAGCGACATCCACATCCGACGTATCCTGATCCATTAAAAATTGGAGTTTAATATTAGCTACGTCATTTTGTGATAATTGCCATGAGTAAAGTGCTTGGAGGGCACATTCACGAGCACGGCGACGAGCGGTTGGCTTCATACCCCCCTCCCTGATTTACGTTTTTGATGGCTTGCAATACGTTGATCATTTCTAGTGCGCTTAGTGCAGCTTCTGCGCCTTTATTGCCGGCTTTGGTGCCTGCGCGTTCAACAGCTTGTTCGATATTTTCGGTTGTTAGTACCCCAAAAGCCACCGGCAACGAAGTCCGTGTAGCGATTGCGGACAAACCGGAACTACATTCGCCAGCAATAAACTCAAAATGAGCAGTGCCACCACGAATAATCGTACCCAACGCTACGATAGCATCATATTTTTGGCTATCTGCAAGCACACTGACCACTAAGGAAAGTTCGTAGGCACCCGGAACCCAAACCACGGTAATATTGTTGTCTTTGACCTGACCAATGCGTTTCAGTGCATCGAGTGCGCCATCAAGCAGGCTGTCATTGATAAAGTGGTTAAAGCGCGTAATAGCGACCCCAATGCGAGCATTGGGGGCTGCAACAACACCTTCAATAAGGTTCATAGTTATCCTCAAAAATGACGAATGGTTAAATTTATATTTGAACGCATCGCACTCTAACATAATACTTTACCAACTTCGCGAAACAATCATAAACTGTCGCCAGGTTTCAAACACAAACGGATATCAGGCCCCACCTGCCGTACATCAAGCAGCGTAAACTTCATCGCAGCACTAAGTCGCTCCAACCCCTGAACCAGGCACAAGGGCCGGGCATCAACTCCAAGCAATTTCGGTGCTTGATACAGTATTAATTCATCAACCAATCCTGCACTCAGCAGCGCACCGGCAAGTCCGGCACCCCCTTCTATCCATAGACTATTAATCTTCCGGCATCCCAACTGCATCATAAGCGCCACAAGATTGATATGCGAACTGACACCCTCTTTCTTGCACGCCGGCAACACTAGCTGTTCCACTGACGATGGCCAAGTTTGATTATCCGTAATAAAACGAACCAGCCAAGTCCGTCCTGCGCCCTGAGTAACTCGATGGGTCGGCATTACACAGTTACCACTATCGATAATAATGCGTACCGGTTGATGCAACTGCTCCTCAGGGTAGAGAGCCTGGATATCCTTTGGCAGGGCATGCCAGCGCACTGTCAGAGCAGGATTGTCAGCCAGGACCGTGGCAGCAGTGGAAAGAATTGCCGTGCTTTCTGCGCGCCAACGCTGCACATCACACCGTGCCTCGGGGGAGGTAATCCACTGGCTTTCTCCCGATGCCATGGCAGTGCGTCCATCAAGCGATGTAGCAAGCTTAAGCCTAACCCAGGGAAAGCCGGTTCGCATACGCTTAAAAAAACCCTTATTTGCTGCCTCTGCCTCTAGCAACATCAAGTTATGGCGCACTTCAATACCCGATTGCTGGAGCCGCTTGAATCCGGAACCTGCCACTTGAGGGTTTGGATCGGCCATCGCAGCCACTACTCGCACCACACCAGCCTCTATAAGAGCATCAACACAAGGTGGCGTGAGACCATGATGGCTGCAGGGTTCTAATGTGACATAGACGGTAGCACCGCGCGAGGCATGCCCTGCCATCCGCAACGCATGCACTTCGGCGTGCGGATCACCAGCCCGCTGATGGTATCCTTCGCCAAGGATACAGCCATCGCGAACGATAACACATCCCACATTAGGATTAGGATCGGTAGTGAAGCGTCCTCGCCGCGCAAGTTCAAAAGCGCGCGCGAGAAAAAACTCATCTTGGTCCATAGGATTATCCTTAAGAAGGATGCTAACTAACTATTTCAATTAACAAACATCTGCCATATAAATGGCAGATGTTTCCAAATAAAATCAAGCATCAGAATCAAAAAACCAAAAGTTTCTTACCATTAATGCGCTTAATTTTTCTTAAAAAGATTAAATAAAAGTATGATACCCTTAAAAAAATCATTTATCCTGCAATTTAGCAATTTCTTCACCAAACTCGCGAACATCTTCAAAACTTCGGTAAACTGAGGCAAAACGTATATAGGCAACCTTATCTAATTTTCTTAGCGCATCCATCACAAGATTACCGATAATTTTACTTTGTACTTCGCGCTCACCGGTAGCACGAAGTTGAGATTTAATATGATTCATAGCCATTGCAATATCATCGGACTTAACCGGTCTTTTTTCCAGCGCTTTTAAAAAAGCACAGCTCAGCTTTTCTTCGTTAAAGGGTTCACGTATATCATTACTTTTGATCACACGTGGCAGGATAAGTTCCGCAGTTTCGAATGTCGTAAAACGTTCATTACAGATAAGGCACTGCCGACGACGACGAACCTGATCTCCTTCTCCTACAAGACGAGAATCAGTCACTTTAGTATCAACTGCAGAACAAAACGGGCAATGCATAGCACTTCCTAATTAGATAATTAAGGGTAAATTAGTTTATCGAGAACCCCGTCGACTACAAAATAAGAATATTTAAGCGAAACCAGTATCCGATTGAATTACTCATATAACTAATAAAAGTTAGTATCTATCTTTGCCTATCATCAAAATAAAATGCAAGAAATAGCTTGCAATAAACAAATTTCAATAATTCTTAATTATTTGAATTCTTTCTTCATTTAAAAATAGCGTTTTAACCCATATAAGCACAAGTTGTTAAATATTCCAATTCGGTTGTTCACTATTCTTAGATAATCCAGAAACAAACTATTCAAATTTACCATAAAATATCTTTTTAGCCCATTTCATGTTATCGCAGTGATCGTGATCAAGACTTATTTATATAGATTCAGAATTTTTAAATAGTAAAGTTTAATATTATTTACTTTCGACACAATGAAATAGATAAAATATCCATGCAATGGATATTTTATCTAATCTAAGTTACATTGTATAAACAGTTTTTATAAAACGTTTTATTTCCGTGATCGATGATCTAAATCAAACATATATAAAACTCTCGTGAGCTTTTTTACGCTTGTGATCACATGAGCATTCTCGCTTTAGTTTATATTTTAGAGTCAAGAAATACAAAAAAGCTACAAAATTATTTATACTACTAATAAATTAGTATAATCTTATACATAATTGATACATGGATCATTTATAAGCTCATGTTTAAATCAAAAATTTATGTAGGAAAGAAAAAAGATAAATACCTTGTAGAACAGAATATTTTTAGTTTACTTTCCAGTATCAAACATCTTACTTATATAAACTATATGATTTTAAAATCAAATATAATAAATTATAATATTATTAAATGATCTATAAAATATAGCATTATAAATAAATCTAAAAATATTACTTTCCATTCCTGAATTCCTTAAAAATTCAATTTTCATTATATGGAACATTGATTCCGCAATCGCAATATTATGCGTCTGAACATTATCGATGAATGTCTAATCACAAAAAAATAACAGACTTAATAAAAACATAAAAATAGAAACGAAATATATCAAAGATCTCTGATTTAATATATATAATCTTCCCGTAATTGTTTTTTTTGCAATATCTATCTATATCCGCCGAAAAAATACAGTCTTGCATGCAATACAAAGCGTATATATTCCGAATTTCCTATCTACTCTCTTTCAGCTCATGTAAGCGAAATTCATCTACTTTTCGGTAGGGGCACATCAATGCATATGCCGTTGCACATAATTTTAAAACAGGAAATAAATTTTTTTTGGCTTAACAATATTCAGTCAAAAAAGTTACAAATCTGGATAATACTAAATACCAACCAAATCTCACTTAAAGTAAGTAGACTACTAATCTCTTAAACTGCGTTGTCTGGTCACCTAACAACAGGATTATAATCACACATCTAATTGCTAAGATGGCGCAAAAAATTTTGCACCGCAAAGATTTCATCCTCTTTTTTACCGCCTAGAAAAATAATAGTATTAAGATAAGCTTACAGCGTTTTTTCCATTTTTGAAACATAGTGCCATTCCACAAAATTTCTCATGGCAAGATGGATTGCTGATCTACACCTTCCTTTTCAATAATTTTCTGTAGAAGATGCTCACGCTTCATACCGAACTTAAGTGCCAGCGCAGATGCCACATAAATAGAACTAAAAGTGCCAATAAGAACACCGACAAACAGTGCAATCGAGAAACCTCGCAACATTGAGCCCCCGAAGATCAATAGTATTAAGGCCATCATCAGGGTGCAAGCCGATGTCATTATCGTCCGACTCAATGTTTGCGTTAACGATATATTAAATATATCATAGGGGCAGCTGCTGCAAATTTTACGAAAATTTTCACGGATGCGATCTGAAACTACAATACTATCGTTTAGCGAGTAACCAATCACAGACATTAGCGAAGCAATAATCCGTAGATCAATCTCGATATAAAGCAGCGACAAAACCCCAAGCGTAATTACTACGTCATGTAACAGCGCTAATACTGCCCCAGTTGCTAGGCGCCATTCAAATCGAATGCTAACATACATCAGAATACCGATTAAGGATACCAACAACGCCATGCCGACACCTTGCGCCAAATCACTTCCTACATTTGGGCCAACAAATTCAACTCGCTTTACGGTAGCGTTTTGACCGGTTTCCTTTTTAATCACTTCTAGCACTTTCTTTACTTGTTCTTGATTAAGTCCATTTTTCACTGATGGTATATGGACCATTACCTCACGATAGCCTCCAAAATTTTGTATCGTCGGATTAGTGAAACCTACATGCTTAAATGCGTAACGTATTTGCTCAAGATTAGTGGCATTTTCTAGCTTCAGTTCAATCATCGTACCACCTGTAAAATCCAGTCCCCAGTTAAAGCCTTCAATCTTCATAATAGCGATGGAGACGATAAGCAGGATGCTAGAAAAGCTAAACGCCGCATAATCCCAGCGCATAAAGTCATAGACTTTACGGCCATAGTTTAATTCTTCGACATTCTTTTTTTTCTGAGCCACAAATCCACTCCTGAATTATTGTTTTAGGCACACTACACTGACTATTTCATGGTCATTCGTCGTCGATTTAAAATCGACAAATCATAACCAAAATTTTTTCGTGCCTTTTATCTTATAAAAATAACATGGAATATAGAATTATTCGTAATAGTTATTTAAATAGATAATTTCTTGATACATTTACCGCCGTAAACTAAATTAACAATTGCACGTGTACCAATGATTACCGTAAACATTGAGGTCCCGATGCCAATGGCACTAGTAATAGAAAAACCCTTGATTGATCCAGTACTCACCATATATAGAAGAATAACAGTAATTAATGTTGTAACATTGGAATCAACAATACTCGAAAAAGCACCACGATAACCTTCATGAATAGCCTGCTGCACCGTCCGTCCATTTCGCAGTTCTTCTTTAATACGCTCGTTAATAAGCACATTGGCATCCACTGCTACTGCCAGAGTTAATACAATACCGGCAATACCAGGCAAGGTCAGTGTCACACCTGGCAGCAAAGACATGCAACCGATAATAAGAAGGAGGTTTACAATAAGTGCCGCGCTAGCAATTAACCCAAACTTGCGATACAACACAAGCATAAATAAAATTGACGCAACCAGCCCTCCCAAGCACGCTTCCAACCCCTGTGTGATATTTTGCATTCCTAAAGTCGGACCGATAATACGTTCTTCCACAATCTGAAACAGTGAAATCAAGGCCCCTGCTCGAAGCAAAAGCGAAAGTTGTCGCGCCTCATTGGGACTATTGATACCGGTAATACGAAAAGTGTTACCAAGTCGTGACTGAATGGTGGCAACATTAATAACTTCTTCCTGCTTCACCAAAATAGCCTGGCCCGTTGCATTTTTTTTTCCACTATCCTTATATTCAACAAATACTGTGGCCATAAGCTTGCCAATGTTATTTTTGCTGAAATTAGAGATAATTTTGCCGCCGGCAACATCCAGAGAAATATTGACCTGCGGACGGTTATATTCATCGATGTTATAGGTGGAGTCTGTAATATGGTCGCCCGTCAAAATGACTCGTTTGTACAACACTACATTCATGCCGTCACGGGTAGCTTTTAACTCCGAATCTTCTGGTACATAGCCATTAGCAGTGGCCATTTGATCTACCAAACTATTGACCAAACGGAATTCAAGGGTTGCAGTTGCCCCAAGAATTTCTTTTGCAATCGCAGTATCCTGAATACCTGGTAGCTCAACCACAATGCGATCAGCGCCCTGACGTCGCACAACAGGCTCTGCAACACCTAACTGATTGACGCGATTTCGAAGGATGATGATATCCTGCTGCACCGCGTATTCGCGGGCTTCTCGTAGACGAGAATCTGCCAAGTTAGCGCGCAAAGCATTATCTTCTAGGCTGCTAATGACTAGATCATGATAACGAGGCGTTAGATAAGATTTAGCCTGATCGCAGATATCAGTATCGCGAAAACGAATTACGCTACCGTAATTTTCGCTTTTGCGCACTGTTACATAAGGAATACTTTTATCATGCAAATCGCTGCGTAGGATATCTATCATCTGTTCCTGCAATTTATTCAGAGCAGTCTCAATATCTACTTCCATTAAAAAATGAACTCCGCCACGCAAGTCCAGGCCTAGTTTCATCGGCTTTGCCCCTAGCATGACCATCCATGCGGGCGTATCTGGAGATAGGCTAAGTGCTACGACATAATTCTTACTAAGTGCGCTTATTAATATTTCGCGAGCACGTAACTGCACGTCTGGATTTGAAAAACGAGCAAGAATGGCGCCATTTTCCAAAGAAATCGATTTGCTAGCAATATTTTGTTCTTCTAATATAGTCTGAATTCGGACAACCATCGATTCACTGAGCTTACCACCTCGCACAACGGTAATTTGTACAGAAGGATCCTCACCATAAAGATTTGGAACCGCATATAGCAACCCGAGAAGCATTATCAGACCCAGCATGATATACTTCCATAAAGGATAACGGTTTAACACAGCGACTTCCTTCAGGAAATTTGGTATTATAGCCCTTTTACCGTACCTTTCGGCAAAATGGCAGATACAAAATCACGTTTAATGACAACTTCATTGGTTTCATTAAGCGCAATCGAAATATAGTCGCTATCCGTGACTTTAACTACACGACCAACAAATCCACTAGTTGTCAAAATCTCATCTCCTTTAGAAATTGAATTCATTAATCCTTTGTGTACCTTGGCGCGCTTTTTCTGCGGACGCAAGATCATAAAATAAAAAATTAGACAAAAAATGACTACCATCACCACTAAAGAGTAAGGACTTGTTTGAGATGCATCTCCCGTGGTAGCAATGGCATCTGAAATGAAAAAACTCATTTAAATTCCCTCATTATTATGTGATTTAACAACTAAAAATAGAAGCTTTATCCTTGCTGCGATAGAATCCCACCTAAAAATGCTTTAATTTATCCTTATCGATCACCCGTCCTAAAAATACTATCAAATTTCTGTAATAAAACCATAGAATTATGAATGGTACTCAAACATAGATTCTGTATTCCATTACATGGATAAAGATAATACAAATATACGAAAGGTATGAATGCGATAAGTATAATAACTGCATTTTATATTTATCAGCGCAACATCATCTTTATATCGAATATTAATGATTATTCGCCGCACTATCAGTGCTAGAATAGCGGATTATTGTGCATGACAGATCGGTATTGCGCACTCAAATATATCGATACCACAGCGAAACCATCCTTCTACAAAATTCTCTGGATTACCATATTCTTATCAAAGAACTGACCTTGTTCGCTGAACAGCTGCGGATATAGATATGTACCAAAATACAATGCTTATATCTACTTTCGACTTAATTATCGCTACAGATTCCCACAGCGTAGACTTCAAAAACGCTTTCTACTAGTTTTTTACCTATATATTGTATAAATCTTTATAAATATTGCTATGAAAAATACCAAATAGTGCCTGGGGATTTTTAAGTACATTAAAAAATTATCGTCTACATACCAACATTTCGATTGACTGTTTGGGATTCTCCTAAAAAAATGATAAAATTCATAACTACTCTCGACAAGTTTGGCTCTTTATTTTAGGATAATTAATCTTCCATCTCATCCTTTAATAAAGCCAGCTTATAAAGCTCTATATACTATCTGCGTTTTTAATAAAAATACTTTCTAGTGCTTTCTGTCAAAGAAAGCCTGGTTTCTATATTAGACATAAAGCATTTAAAATAGGCTGAAGCTGATTTTTTATAACTTCGCCCCGCTTTTTCAGCGGCGAAGGAATTTTAGCGATAAACATGGCGTCCCGTAGCTAAAACCAGAATTCCACCTCTTTTCCAAGTAAGTTAGAAACGTATGGTGATAAACAGAAAAACTGAATACCACTGGCTTATGAAGTAAACTATGGACAATAGAGATTAGTTATTGATGATCGTAATAAATCAGAAATGATAGTTTATAAAAATACATTCTTTTAAAATGATGTCAGAACTTACTTTCCATGACACCGCGCAGCAATAGCGCTCGCATGAATATAAGGAAATTGTACACTAAGCAAGATATTATCTTCCAATGAAATTGATTTAACACAAATACACTGGTATTAAATTTCATTTAAAGGTTATATGAAGTTTTATTGAAAATAAAAATAATTTATTAGTTAATAACATTAATAAATTATTATACTTATACTCACAAGACAACTCTGATACTCTTCACTTTCATTTTGTACCTTTCTTAAATAATAAATTTTAATGCGTCAACGATCCCAACGAATATTATTAACATTATCACATCTTAAAACAAAAATATAATAAATAAATGAAATTAATTAAAGCAAGAAAATACATTTCTGCTACATATCCTTACACCAGGATATGAATGTTAATTCACGTGAGAGACAAAAATCTTATTTTTGCACCTTTGCCATTCAGAGTCAGAGCATTTATATGGTTTTTGATATAAGCTATTGATTACGCAGCAATACCTAGCGCATCAATATGGAGCAGAAAGTATATACTCGGCATCACAATAGAATAATTATAATACCGCGCATATCATCGAACAAATCATTTAAAAAATGACCTCAAATTTTCCTTATTAAATTTTTAAACAGATAAACGGATATCACTAAATATTACAAAAAATGATTTAATTTAATAACAAAATAAAACAAACCCTTATTTCACTTAACTTTCATAAATTAATCATGATATAATTTTACATATTATTAAAGTCAGTAAATATTTATAGGTCATGTCAAGCATTAAATAGTTTTACAGTATACAAGTTCATTAGTAGAATTTTTTGCTCATCATGCATTTTTCTCTACTGCTATAAAGTTCTTTTGTAATTTCAATAACTTTTACTCGTCAGCAATAATTAGCGTAAACATAAATATATGTCATCGTGTTGTTAATGACAGTTCTTAATAGCCATCAAGCCAATCTAACAAGATTGGTACCTTTTTCGCAAACAAATACACAACCTACCCTTCCTCGTTACTATAAGTTTAAAAGTATATATTGCTTGAATTGTAGCTAAAAATTATTGATAATAATATATGATTTTTCCCTACATATAACCTTAATATATTACTTGTCTAAAAAACACTCTCATAAAAATATTTGACATGATTACCTAAATTCATGTTATTTTGCTCCATCGGCCAAATAAATGTCCTACTTATCACAAGTATCCGACAGATCTAATAAAATATTTAAAATTAAGTCAAATATCAGCCATGTATAAAGGAATTCTAAATTTTTCTAATCCTAGGATTGTTCACACACGCTCTAAGCTCTTTTCATTTTTCGAAATGAAATATAATCCAATTGATATGAATTCTAATACATATCCATTAGATTATCAAATAGAACTATTAACGCACCTGATATAAGAATAAAAATATTGTTCGTATACTTCAATACAAAAGAATCTTTTTAAGAACAGAGACTATGATATTCCTGAGAAATTTTAGGATAACATTTAAACGTATCAAAACATTATTTAATGTAATATAACTACTTAAACATCAACTCTAGATTCGAATCTATTTATGGTTATATCAATAAAAATTTTTCACATCCATCCAATAAATACCTAATAATGAAAATTAATTTAGAAAAATTTTCACAGTGCTCACAGATGTATAATCAACCGCACGATCTAGCATATTCATTAGATCAAAATTTTCTACTAATTGTTTTCTTTATAAGAAATGTATTCATAAATCAATCTTACTATAATGTGTTCTAACATACTAGAACAAAAGATATATATCAATATATCTGAGTTATGACTGATATCTAAACATTAATTAAGAAGGTAATAGAAATTAATCCAGATTTATTTTAAATTCTCCAAAATAAACTCCGATATAAATATCAGCTTATAAAAGCATAAATGCACCACCTAACACATGGTATAGAAAAGATACTTAATACACAACCTTCTTCTTGCTTTTTAGGCATATCCTTCGATCATAACCAGCATCGTTAAATAACTAAAAAAGATTTTTTCTCTAGCGTAAATAATACCAATACGCAAATTAATATTTATGATTTCATTCAAAATTTTTGTTAGAAATATCTAAAGCCAACTATATTTTTCTAGTACTTCATTTGACTATTAAACCTGTTCCAGGAGAAAGGCATCTTGATCCACTCACTAAATTGCCTGTTTTTCATCTATCCATTTACTGTAGTGAATCAAGTTATATGAGAACTTAAATTCTACTGATTTTTATCGGATTTTTTCTATTTTTACTCAGATAACCGTAATCTATTCTATGACAGAGTGTCTATAATTTTAGTAAAATTTACAATTTCTTCTTATATTTAACATAATCTCCTTCCTTACCAAAAAATCTGGAAATCCAATAAAAATTAATTAAAAAATATTATATTCATGTATTATTTTAAATAAATAGATTGAGTGCAACAGGTTGGATCTTTTAAATAAGATCAATTATGAATGACAAGAATACAAAAGTGTTTTCCGCACACAACTTTATAACATCCAAGCACAATGATTAATTCATGCATATGTCTAAAAGTGAACTTTTCATCATTGATTGATAATGCAATACATATTGAGTAAGTGTGAAAGTTAATCTTCCCACTTTGAGCAGATCTTTTATCTTTAATCTCTATTACATTACTGAAATTAATTTGTTACTTAAACAACGAACATATTAATTCCTGAGATAATAATCAATCTAACCGATAAACAGGTTTTCTGATTTCTAAAATAAAAGAGGATATTCCAATTAATATGTATATCTCTTTACCTGCAAACTTAGTAATAAATACTAAAAATAACCGCTAGAAATACTAGTATTTTTTCGTACAAATTAAGAACCTATATAAGCTATGTCTTTCTCTTCAAAGAATAATCAAAAAAGTTATTTTTTAAGTTGCATTTAAACTATTAAATCCTTTAAAATTAATTAATTAAAGTAATTAATTGCGAGAATAATCATAAAATCTATTTGTATAGTAAAATAGAAATTGATCAGTTGTATTAGGAACATCTATGCAATGAAACAAATATAATTTATCTTTTGTAATTACTGCAACGATAAGTAATATACTAATTATGAGGAATTAAATATGAATGATAAAATACTTTGTCTAAGTGACAACAGCTTCGAAAAAGATATCTTGCAGAATAATGGGTTATTTTTAGTCGATTTTTGGGCGGAATGGTGTACACCTTGTAAACTGATTTCAGTTTCTCTGGAAGAAATTGCAGATGAATTCGAAGATAAACTGATCATCGCTAAATTAAACATCGACAAGAATCCGAAAACCACAAAAAAATATGGTGTTCGCAGTATTCCAACGCTGTTGCTGTTTCGTAATGGTGAAGTTGTAGGCACAAAAGTTGGGATGCTATCCAAAGAACATTTAAAAGAATTCTTCAATACACAGTTATAATCAATATTATTAATCTTCTTCTAGAGGGCAGAAGGCATTCATAATGCATTTCTTATATTGACTGCTAGACGCCCATCAAGAACCATGCTAAGTTCATTCAATTACATTATGATACTTCTCTGTAATTTGAATCTATGCTTACCATTATACTCTATATCTATTAGTAAGAAGATAGAAAATTAGACCGCAAGAAACATCAGGCGGGGAGAATTGAAATTAATCCGTTGTTAGACGCGCAAAATATAAAATTTTTTATGATTCATATTAGACGCGTCCCTGTTTATCAAACAAAATAGGATTTCCCGGGATTTAATATCATAGACAGGTGCCATAGACAGGCACTATTTTGCGCTACCAGACCATTCACAAAATTAGTTTGAAATATACCCCGAGTTTAAGAACCCATCACTATGAATCTTACCGAATTAAAAAATACACCAGTTTCAGAACTAGTGACCCTCGGCGAGGGTATGGGGCTGGAAAACCTAGCCCGCATGCGTAAACAAGACATTATCTTCGTCATTCTCAAGCAACATGCCAAAAGCGGAGAGGATATCTTCGGCGATGGTGTACTGGAAATTTTACAGGATGGATTCGGTTTTCTCCGATCCAGCGACAGCTCTTACCTTGCCGGCCCAGATGATATTTACGTCTCCCCCAGCCAGATTCGTCGTTTTAACCTGCGTACCGGAGACACCATCTCCGGCAAGATTAGACCGCCAAAAGAAGGAGAGCGCTACTTTGCGCTTCTAAAGGTTAACGAAGTTAACTATGACAAACCTGAAAATGCCCGCAATAAAATTTTGTTTGAAAATTTGACACCTCTGCATGCAAATTCGCGTCTGCGTATGGAACGCGGCAATGGTTCAACCGAAGATTTAACCGCACGCGTCCTAGATTTAGCATCACCAATTGGACGCGGCCAGCGTGGCTTAATCGTGGCCGCCCCGAAAGCCGGTAAAACCATACTCCTCCAAAATATAGCCCAAAGTATAGCTTATAATCATCCTGACTGCGTGCTGATGGTACTGCTAATTGACGAACGCCCGGAAGAAGTGACTGAGATGCAACGACTGGTAAACGGCGAAGTTATCGCCTCAACTTTTGACGAACCAGCATCCCGACATGTACAAGTTGCTGAAATGGTGATAGAAAAAACTAAACGACTAGTTGAACATAAAAAAGATGTTATTATACTTCTCGATTCTATTACCCGCCTAGCACGCGCTTATAACACTGTCGTACCCGCTTCCGGAAAAGTATTAACTGGCGGGGTAGACGCCAACGCCTTACATCGTCCAAAGCGATTTTTTGGTGCTGCGCGTAATATGGAAGAAGGCGGGAGCTTAACTATCATCGCCACCGCGCTTATCGACACCGGCTCGAAGATGGATGAAGTGATTTATGAAGAGTTCAAGGGTACCGGTAACATGGAATTGCACCTATCGCGTAAAATCGCCGAGAAACGCGTTTTCCCTGCGATTGATTACAATCGCTCAGGTACCCGTAAAGAGGAATTGCTCACAACCCAGGAAGAGCTGCAAAAAATGTGGATCCTGCGAAAAATTATTCACCCGATGGGTGAAATCGATGCGATGGAATTTTTGATGAACAAATTAGCAATGACCAAAACAAACGATGAATTCTTTGATATGATGAAACGTTCGTAGATTAAAAAACTCAGGGAGCACTACGTAAGTACGTGATATTTTTTAATAAACCGCGAATATAAACGCATTTTTAAAATGTACCCGATTTTATTTATCTACATCGCTTTACAAGCGATATTAATCTTGCCTATACACTTAAAAAATTTTCAGGTGGAAAATAATAAGCTAATGGAAATGATAATTTAATTATTATAAAACTCTTTGAGAAAGTTAAGGTATCAGATTAATCTAATTAAAACTTAACACTTAATTATTCTAGTATTTATTTATATTTTTCTATATAATTATCATGGTGTATCGCATATACAAACCTGAAAGCATGTTCCCACTTCTAAGTGGTATCTGACAAATCCATTTCAATATCAGCGTTCAATGATACAATGCTCCATCTCATCCAAGTATTACTTGCGGTGATGATGATGGTTTTGTTTTTAACAGCAAAGGCACAAAATAAACTTTCGTTATCTCTCGATAACAGACACTGTTACAACAATATATTTTACTTGAAATATATTCGAGCTTTCAGGAATTTTTAACAAGTAAAATCAATCCCTCATGCATTTCACATCAGGAGTTCATGTCTCAAATATAAAAAGTTCCGGGAACGGAATAACTTGATTATTTCGCTTACACGTCAGAAAATTATACTAAAACAAGCACTCTTTTACTCTTTTAGCCACTGACAAACAAGATTTTAAACAGCACAATTTCTCTTACAGTATAGAAAAATAACCGATTCATTATACTTACATGGATACAAAAACCTCTCCTGATGATAACTGTTTTATTACACAGTACCGAAAATTATAATAGTCCTTGATAACAAAATAAATATTAAGAGTTTCTCTAAAATCTCACCAAGCTTTTTAATACTCTTTTAACTAGTGAGACCACATCGATACATTATCTAAACTCTTCACTAATCAGCAGAAAAGCAAAAGCAATTAATATCAGCATAAAACTTCAATAAATATAAATTATAATATCAGTCCAATCTGGCAGATAATAGTATGTACATGAAACTCTCTCTCTAGTAATTATTTGCTTAGTAGTAATCTTTAACATATAAGTGTTACACAATGGGATAAAATCAGAGCCACTAAAAATCAATAAAACATCGGATACCAACACTTAGATTAGATATTTCTATCAGATTCTTTTCTAGAAATCTGCTATATTCTTCCACGAATATAGAATGCGATATTTACAAACAATTGACACCATAAAAACCCTCACTACAACGTTACCAAAGCAGCATCTTAACGAAATAGTACGATATCTAGAAAAATAAAAAACTCCTCTCCTAAGTTTCAGTGGCTGAAACCGCCATATTTTAGTTAAAATATTTATGAACAATCATATGTTACTTTGTGTAACAATGTTATTGTTATGCGTAAATCAAAAATTATGATAGTTTAAATCACTTAACGAATTGTTAATTGTTTGAATTCAACAAAATATTCGCATTACCTAACAATCACCCGGAAGGTACATTTATCGCCGGTTCTTGTTGAAATAATGGTGTTAATTGGTAATTTAATTTATTACCACATGGTGAATATCAATTCACCTTGTCGTGCATTTTGTTTTGGGATAGTTTCCACTTAGGAAACTTTAGAGAAAATGTTAACAAAGCGATTGTTTTCCACTCATTTTGTAATGAGTGGGCATAATACTGATATATCCACATCTTATCTTACCTGCTACTCCTATTTTTAACAATGCCGCTCCTCACAAGAATGTATAAAAGTCTTGTCAGAGGTGCGTAGGTATGCTTCATTGTTCAATATGTCCTTGATTTTACTCTTTTAAAAAAAACATAACCACTTATCATCAAAGGCATAACTGTCAGTTTATTAACTAACCTCAAATCTCTATAATCATTGTTATAACATGAAAAAATTCATTTTTAAATAACCCAATATAAATTGAAGAATAAAACAGTAATTCTCTTCAATTACTAAAACAAAAACAATAAAAATAGTTGTTACCATTACACTGACTGTGATAACTTTTTAAAAATTAATTTCTTGTCAAACGCAATGAAAATTTATCTCATAAAAGCCCTCGTTCAAGTAATTAGCGTGGTGTTGATTATTATCACACCGTGCGGGGCTGCACTTGGACGAAGAAAAGCTTTCTAAACAAGCTTAAACATCAAGAAAACCCCGCACCAAATGGTCGGGGTTTTTTTTGCACCAATCACGCGAGAGGAAAACATGAAATGAAAATCAGAATACTTTACTGGCCGACCCGCTCGAAGGCTGGGGGGTAACCATGAACGGAGCTCAATGGGTGGTCCAATCGCTGCGAGCACAGGGTGTAGAAATGGTTTTCGGTTATCCTGGCGGCGCCATCATGCCGGTATACGACGCGCTTTACGATGGCGGACTTGAGCATCTTCTATGTCGTCATGAGCAAGGTGCCGCCATCGCAGCAATTGGCTACGCACGGGCTATTCATAAAGTGGGGGTATGTATTTCCACCTCTGGTCCCGGTGCCACCAATCTTATCACCGGTTTGGCTGATGCTTTATTAGATTCAGTGCCGGTACTGGCAATTACCGGACAAGTCGGCTCGGCGTTTATCGGCACCGATGCCTTCCAGGAGATTGATGTTTTAGGTTTGTCGCTAGCTTGTACCAAACACAGCTTTTTAGTGGAATCGCTAGACGTACTGCCGGATATCATTAATGAAGCCTTTGCTATCGCTACCAGCGGGCGACCTGGTCCAGTATTAATTGATATTCCAAAGGATATTCAACTAGCCGCCGGTGATCTTACGCCGAATTTATTGAGCATCGAGAATCAAACCAATAGAATCCAAGGGGATCTTGGAGGCGCGATACAGCTAATGCGCCAGGCAACTCGCCCGATTTTATACGTCGGCGGCGGCGTCGGCATGGCCGAAGCTGTACCGGCATTGCGGCAATTGATAACCAAAACTGGCATTCCAGTCGTAGCAACACTGAAAGGTCTAGGCGCTCCAGATGGCGACGACGCGTGTTATTTGGGGATGCTTGGCATGCATGGTAACCAAGCTGCCAATCTGGCGGTGCAAGCCTGCGATCTTCTGATAGCGATCGGTGCGCGTTTCGACGACCGTGTAACCGGCCAACTAAATAGTTTCGCCCCCCATGCAAAAATTATTCATTTGGATATAGATCCATCCGAATTAAGTAAACTGCGTCAAGCGCATATTGCACTTCTTGGGAAGCTAAATCATCTTTTACCAGCCCTAGAACAACCATTGTCTATCGCCACCTGGCGCATTGAAACCCAGACGCTGAAAGAAGAACATCGCTGGCGCTATGATCATTCTGGCGAGGGAATTTATGCACCCGCACTGCTCAGGACCATCAGTGATCTCGCTCCCGATAACACCGTCGTTACCACCGATGTGGGGCAACATCAAATGTGGGTCGCTCAGCATATGCGTTTTAGCCGCCCAGAAAATTTCATTACATCCAGCGGATTAGGGACGATGGGATTCGGCATTCCCGCTGCAATTGGTGCGCAAATTGCTCGCCCTAAGGATACTGTCATCTGCGTTTCCGGAGACGGCTCTTTCATGATGAACGTACAGGAGTTGACCACTATTAAGCGGAAACAACTACCACTGAAGATCGTTCTACTGGATAACCAGCGTTTAGGCATGGTCAGGCAATGGCAACAATTATTTTTTGATAAACGTTATAGCCAAACCACCCTAACCGATAACCCTGATTTTCTTAAACTGGCCAGTGCTTTTAATATTCCCGGCCTGCATATCACCCGTAAAGAACAAATTCCATTGGCGCTGAAAAGTCTGTTTACACAACCGGGGGCATTTCTTCTACATGTCTCTATCGATGCGCTTGAGAATGTCTGGCCGCTAGTGCCTCCTGGAGCCGGTAATGAAACCATGCTGGAGAAGTCGTCATGATACAACATTCCCTTTCCATTCAGGCGCGCTTTCGCCCGGAAGTCCTAGAACGTATTTTACGGGTAATCCGTCACCGCGGTTTTGAATTATGCACATTAAATATGACACTTCAAACCGAAACTAAATATATAAATATTTATTTAACTGTTGCCAGTAAGCGATCCGTAGATTTATTGTCCACACAATTAATCAAGCTAATCGATATCGCCCATATCGAGATCCAACAAACAACATCACAACAAATACGAGCCTAAGGCCAGGTAAGGAAAAAATGACAAGTAAGAAAGCTGATTTTATTTGGTTTAACGGTGAAATGGTACCGTGGGCAGAAGCCAAAGTCCATGTGATGTCGCATGCGTTGCATTACGGATCATCAGTCTTTGAAGGTATACGTTGCTACGATTCCCATAAAGGACCAGTGGTATTTCGTCATCGTGAACATATGCAGCGCTTGCAAAATTCAGCAAAAATTTATCGCATGCTAGTTACGAAAAGTGTTGATGAACTGATGACAGCCACACGTGCCGTTATACTTAAAAATAAACTAGTCAGTGCCTATATTCGGCCTCTACTATTCGTCGGCGATGTAGGAATGGGTGTAAACCCTCCTGCAGGCTATATCACTGATATAATTATCGCCGCCTTTCCCTGGGGGGCTTATTTAGGCGAAGAGGCTCAAGAACAAGGTATCGATGCGATGGTGTCTTCATGGAACCGAACAGCAGCCAATACCATCCCAACTTTGGCTAAAGCTAGCGGCAATTACTTATCTTCAATCCTGATAGGAAGCGAAGCTCGGCGTCATGGTTATCAGGAAGGAATTGCGCTAGATATACACGGTTATGTTTCAGAAGGGGCCGGCGAGAACTTATTTGAAGTAAAAGACGGCATTTTATTTACGCCTCCATCTACCTCTTCCGCTCTACCTGGAATTACACGTGACGCGATTATTAAGTTAGCCATTACAACCGGACTTGAAGTTCGAGAACAAGTTCTGTCCCGCGAATCGCTTTATCTGGCCGATGAAATCTTTATGTCCGGTACCGCTGCTGAAATAACCCCGGTACGCAGCGTTGATGGTATCAAGGTAGGAATTGGTAAATGTGGTCCGGTTACCAAACAATTGCAGCAAGCATTTTTTGGGCTATTTACCCGCAAGACTGAAGATAAATGGGGATGGTTAGATCCAGTTAATCAATAACGATAATACTACCACGCCAGAGCGGCAGAAATGTCATGGATAACTAAATCACGGGAGTTTATAAAGGTGCCTAAGTACCGTTCCGCTACCACCACGCATGGTCGTAATATGGCCGGCGCACGAGCCCTATGGCGCGCCACAGGGATGACTGACGATGATTTTAGCAAACCAATTATAGCCGTGGTCAACTCCTTTACCCAGTTTGTACCAGGCCACATCCATCTACGCGATTTAGGTAAACTCGTAGCCGAAAAAATAGAAAAATCTGGTGGAGTAGCAAAGGAATTTAATACCATCGCGGTAGACGACGGCATCGCGATGGGGCACAGCGGCATGCTATACTCTCTGCCATCACGCGAACTTATCGCAGATTCGGTAGAATACATGATCAATGCCCATTGCGCAGATGCCATGGTATGCATTTCTAACTGCGATAAAATTACCCCAGGTATGTTAATGGCAGCACTCCGTCTAAATATACCTGTTATTTTTGTCTCCGGCGGCCCGATGGAAGCCGGTAAAACAAAACTATGGAATAATATTATTAAACTAGATCTGATAGATGCCATGATTCAGGGCGCCAATCCTGACATCTCAGACGAAGATAGCAATCAGATTGAACGTTCCGCCTGTCCGACTTGCGGATCATGTTCCGGGATGTTTACTGCTAACTCAATGAACTGCCTAACCGAGGCACTTGGTCTTTCACAGCCGGGCAACGGTTCGCTTCTAGCAACTCACGCGGATCGTAAACAACTATTTTTAAACAGTGGTGAACGTATCGTCAAATTAGCAAAACGCTACTACGAGCAAGATGATATTTACGTATTACCGCGCAGTATAGCTAGCAAAAAGGCATTTGAAAACGCTATGACTTTAGATATTGCCATGGGCGGTTCCACTAATACCGTACTCCATCTACTCGCCGCCGCGCAAGAAGGCGAAGTGGATTTTACTATGGCAGACATTGACCGATTATCGCGTAAAGTACCGCATTTATGCAAAATTGCTCCAAGCACTCCAAAATATCATATGGAAGATCTGCACCGTGCCGGCGGCGTAATTGGAATTCTTGGCGAGCTAGACCGCAGCAGTCTACTTAATCGCAACGTACACAATATTCTTGAACTATCACTACCAGAAACATTAGCACGCTATGATATAATGACGACTAATAACGCCGCAGTAAAAAATATGTATTCCGCAGGACCGGCAGGTATTCGAACATCCCATGCTTTTTCTCAAAATTATCGCTGGCCATCGTTGGATAACGATCGTCAAAAAGGTTGCATACGGAGACGTGAATTCGCCTATAGCCAAGACGGTGGGCTAGCTGTACTTTACGGCAACATTGCTAAAGACGGTTGCATTGTAAAAACTGCTGGGGTAGAAAAAAGCAATATGGTGTTTCACGGACCAGCTAAAGTATATGAAAGTCAGGAAGCCGCATCCGAGGCAATTTTGAGTGGTAAAATAATAAACGGAGACATCATTGTAATTCGATACGAAGGTCCAAAAGGTGGACCTGGGATGCAGGAAATGCTTTATCCTACTACTTTTCTCAAATCTATGGGGCTAGATAAAAACTGTGCTCTAATTACCGATGGCCGTTTTTCTGGTGGAACCTCAGGACTATCTATTGGCCATGTATCGCCGGAAGCTGCTAGAGGCGGCCTCATTGGGCTCGTACGCGACGGTGATATGATCTATATCAATATCCCTGATCGCAGTATCATGCTGCATGTAGATGACAGTAACTTGGCATCGCGCCGCAAAATTGAACTGGCGCGGAATAGGGCCGCTTGGACACCAACTACGCGTAACCGTCAGGTATCATTTGCGCTGAAAGCCTATGGCAGTTTAGCGACAAGCGCAGATAAAGGCGCAGTACGCGATAAAACCAAACTGACAGGATGATACGGGGTCATGACTGAATTTCAAGAGTTTTCATCAACTACGCCCTGCCCAGCGGAATATTTGCGTGCTGCGCTGCGTGCGCCTGTATATGAAGTGGCCCAGGTTTCGCCACTACAAGTGATGAATAAAGTATCAAAACGTCTCGGTAATATCGTACTAGTGAAACGTGAAGATCGTCAACCAGTACACGGCTTTAAATTACGCGGGGCCTACGCGATGATTGCGAGCCTAAGCCAGGCGCAACGAGCCTGCGGCGTGATCACCGCCTCAGCCGGCAACCATGCCCAGGGAGTAGCGCTATCCGCTAATCGGCTCGGTATCCCGTCACTAATTGTGATGCCGATTAACACCGCTGATATCAAAGTGGACGCGGTATGTGGCTTCGGCGGTCAACCGCTGTTATTCGGCGACAATTTTGATGAAGCAAAAGTAAAAGCCATGGAGCTATCGCGTGATCGAAAGATGACCTTTATACCACCGTTCGATCATCCGGCGGTGATCGCCGGACAAGGAACGCTAGCGATGGAACTACTGCAGCAAGATGCCCATCTAGACCGTATTTTTTTGCCAGTGGGTGGTGGCGGTTTAGCGGCTGGCGTTGCCGTGTTGATAAAACACCTCATGCCACAAATCAAAGTCATCGGCGTAGAAGCGGAAGAGTCCGCATGTCTGACCGCGGCATTGATAGCCGGAAAGCCAGTAGATTTACCTAGGGTCGGTCTATTCACAGAAGGCGTAGCAGTACGGCGCATCGGTAATGAAACTTTCCGTTTATGCCGCAATTATCTTGATGATGTTCTAACCGTGGACAGCGATGCTATTTGCGCGGCAGTAAAGGATTTATTTGAGGATGTACGAGCAATTGCTGAGCCTTCCGGCGCGCTAGCTCTAGCAGGCATGAAAAAATATATCCAGCAACACAGAATTTGCAATGAACGTCTAGCGCATGTGTTATCTGGCGCCAACGTCAATTTTCATGCTCTTCGCTATATCTCCGAACGATGTGAACTTGGCGAACAGCGCGAGGCTCTAATGGCAGTAACCATTCCGGAAAGGAAGGGCAGTTTTCTAGCCTTCTGCAAACTACTTGGTGGCCGTCCTGTTACTGAATTTAACCACCGCTATAGCGGCGCCAACAACGCATGTATTTTTGTCGGCGTTAGATTAACTCGTGGACGAGAAGAGCGAGAAGAAATACTAGCAGAAATAGCCGCAGGCGGTTATCATGTGGTAGATCTTTCCGATGACGAAATGGCCAAATTGCATATGCGCTACATGGTTGGTGGACGTCCGTTGAAGCCGATTAATGAACGCTTGTACAGCTTTGTGTTCCCTGAATCCCCAGGAGCATTGCTAAAATTTTTGTATACACTAGGCAATCGTTGGAATATAACTCTATTTCACTATCGCAGTCACGGAACAGATTACGGACGTGTGTTGGCGGGTTTTGAATTGGTCGAATGCGATTTAGAGTTTGATCATCATCTCTCGGTTTTGGGATATGAATACCAGGATGTTACTGCCAATCCGGCGTTTCGTTTATTTTTAGCAGACTAAACAACTCTTTCTAATAGCAATACTTTCACCACAAAAGCATCACGATTCCTTATAAAAGTATTAACCACAAGTTTTATCTAGCCCTTGATTTCTCTTGTTAGAGCAAACATAACCACAGTTATCGGTTAAGATGCTCAGTAAGCAGTCAAAATGAGCCTTTTACACCGGAGAGTTCGTAAGAAAAGTGTGTAAAATCATATTTTTTCACAAGAATCGAAAGAGAGCACTGCGAAAACCCGCAGTCAAGAAACTCCGCCGCCATTGATACGCTCTCTTTCTTTCTGGAAATCCGATAACATAAAAATCAGAGGATTACTGATATGTTTGCCGAGAAATATGAATTCAATTCAAAAATCTACAAGAGCGTATTTCGGAAAAATAAAAATGATATAGATAACTAGCAAGTGAGAAAAGTCTTCATGCTATCTCGAACTAACTAAAGGAAAAACCGCACGATCAAATTAACATTGATATTTCACCGATGGATGAAAATTAATTATTATTAGAAGAATTTTCAAGATAGATAGCCACCCACCTCCTAATATTGTTCCAAAGACTCAACCTTATCAAGCACCTAGTCGACATCGACTAGTGATAAGTTTTTATTTTCACCAGCACTGTTTGCTTGTTAGATTAGCAAGATATAGATCGAGTATCAGCGACATTATGGTCATATTTGGTTCTTTTTAAGACGACAATCCCCAAGTAAAACTTTCAGTCTTAAACCTTTCCTAAAAAAGCATGGTGGATCATGAGATCCTCCACCAAATGCAGTAATGCATAATTTTTATTATTGCAGATTTTGCAAGATCAGGTTGATAATATATCAATTCAAACAATTATTTTCCTATTTTATAATAACAACATCTTCACAGGAGAACACTTTCTAGATGCCCTAATATATGATAATGGAGTTATTATATGGCTAATTATTTTAATACATTAAACTTGCGCCAACAGTTGACACAATTAGGTAAATGCCGTTTCATGAACCGGGATGAGTTCTTTGATGAAGCAGGTTATTTACAAGACAAAAAAATAGTAATTATTGGCTGTGGCGCTCAGGGGTTGAACCAAGGATTAAATATGCGCGATTCCGGATTACATATTACTTATGCCCTGCGGAAAGAAGCTATCGCCGAAAAGCGTCTTTCTTGGCGTAAAGCGACGGAAAATGGCTTTCACGTCGGCACCCTTGAAGATCTAGTGCCGAAAGCAGATTTGGTTATCAATCTGACCCCAGACAAACAACACTCCGCTGTGGTACAAGCGGTACAACCTCTTATGAAACAAGGCTCAGCGCTAGGATATTCACACGGATTTAACATTGTTGAAGTTGGTGAAAAAATTCGCAAAGATATTACCGTTATCATGGTAGCGCCTAAATGTCCGGGTACCGAAGTGCGTGAAGAATATAAGCGTGGTTTTGGTGTGCCAACCCTTCTTGCCGTACATTCAGAAAACGATCCTCATAGCGAAGGCATTTCGCTAGCAAAGGCATGGGCTGCAGCAATTGGAGGTCATCGTGCTGGGGTACTGGAGTCCTCCTTCGTTGCCGAGGTTAAATCAGATCTAATGGGTGAGCAAACCATTTTATGCGGGATGCTACAGGCTGGCTCTCTGGTATGTTTCGATAAGATGGTCGCTGATGGGGTCAACCCTGCTTATGCTGGAAAACTAATTCAGTTTGGCTGGGAAACCATCACAGAAGCGCTAAAACAAGGCGGGATCACCCTAATGATGGATCGCTTATCAAATCACGCAAAATTACGTGCTTTCACTTTATCCGAGCTGCTAAAAAAAATAATGCAGCCGCTCTTTGAGAAACACATGGACAACATCATCACCGGGGATTTCTCCAGTGGAATGATGGCTGACTGGGCTAATAATGATATTAAACTGCTCGGATGGCGGCAAGATACCAACCGCTCATTATTTGAAAACGCACCACAGCATGATGGAAAAATCAGCGAGCAAACCTACTTTGATCACGGTGTCTTGATGATTGCAATGGTAAAAACAGGGGTAGAACTGGCATTTGAGACCATGATCCGTTCTGGAATTTTCGCTAAGTCGGCTTATTACGAATCACTACACGAATTACCACTTATTGCCAATACTCTTGCCCGCAAGCGGCTATATGAAATGAATATGGTCATTTCCGATACGGCTGAATATGGAAATTATCTTTTTTCCAATGCAGCCGTACCGTTGTTAAAAGAATCGTTTATGGGCAACCTGAAAAGTGGAGATCTTGGGAATTCAGTCATCGATGGAAAAATTGATAATGCGCGGCTACGTGATGTCAACGAATCTATCCGACAACACCCAATAGAAATTGTAGGGGCCAAACTGCGCAGTTATATGAAAAATATGAAACCTATCCGTACGCGCTAACTCAACTGAGTAAGACCGCTGTTATTCTCAATAACGTACAAAAAAAATAGGGTCAAAAAACAACAACACAAAAATTTTTCTCGAATCGCCACAAAACACTAGATCTCATATAGATCCCTACTCTTATAGAAATCGATACTCTTTTTTTGAAATGAAGTACATACAAACACAACACCTAGTTAATAGCTACTCTCTATTATGAGAACCGGATTTTATCACACCACGTAAAATTTTCATTTATCTCTCAGTTCCTCGTCTTCCATCCGATACCGCCTCTCTCGGAGAGACGGTATTCTTACTTCTGCTTAAAAAACTGCTATCTTTCAGCAGTAAAAGAAAATTATGTTTGTAATTAGAAATAATTGAAAAGCTCAATGCTTTAAGAAAATTCTTGTCTTTTTACTACCACAGCTCGGTAAAATCTTTTATAGTGATTTTTTTAGTAATAAAAATTTATCTAACTCATTTTTATATTTCTAATACAATTAAAAGTAAAGTTCACACTCGAAGTGTGCATTATATGATAACTAGAAATACTGATTTTCTATGTGTTTTTATTGAAAAGAACTCACAATTTATCTAAATTTTCTTTTGTCAAGATCGATCATATTCCTCCACGAGGAATATCATTCTTTATTCTTGATTGGAATAAAAAAAAAGAAATAATTCATAGGTAAAAACGACAATAACGAAGAACAGATAATAATTTCAGCAACAGAAGACGACTGAGAAATTTATACCTCCATATTATGATCATTTCATTCTCAAAGAGAAATAATATCAAAAGTCAATCCAACTTTACTATTTTTGTCGGGGGAAGAGGGAGAAAAAGAAAACCATATTTATCTAGATAGAAGTAAAAAACTTATCGTATGGCCATCTATATTTATATTAATAAATACCAAAAGGTAGCGTTTATGATCTATAAAATCAGTTTTTCTGATATGCATCGATCTTTATTTTGTTGGTTCAGTATTATTTAATACTTTTATTGCACTATAGCTTGTTCTCTATCGAAAAAACTTAACCAAAACATACACAGAAAATTCTTAGAAAAATGGCACTTGAAGAATAAAGATCTCGATGCCGGAATGACGCAACACAGAGTGCTTGACAAGATCCTAATTAATACTGTTTCCTTTCTGTAAAGGAAGAAATCTAACGCGAAAATTATTATCTACTATGGGAAAGACACTTTGGTCCTATATGTGACATATAGGACATTTTACACTTTAAACCGCGTTAACAAAAACACGATATTTTAACATAACTAATAGATTGACCTGTTTTTAAAGTTCTATTCGACTTCAAAATGTATATAATAATCGAAAATATCTCGCAAATATAGCAAGAATAACTTGTGTTCACATACCAACATCAAGCATTTTTCTCATACACCATGTTACATTATTAATGATAGATAACCATCAATAACCATAAATTAACATATCATCTGGATGAATAAATCCGCATTTATTTTTCAAATAAATGACGGTGAGGGAGGGATTCGAACCCTCGATGCACTTTCGCGTATACACACTTTCCAGGCGTGCTCCTTAAACCACTCGGACACCTCACCAAATATCTTTATTAATTGATTAAAAGAACTATATTTGATTTTATGGATTAAACAATTTATGGTTAAATATAATGTTAAATAAATCATCAGAAACAAAGATAGCACTTTCTGTAGCAGATTCTGATTTTAAAAAATTCAACCAACATAGCAATAAATACCTCTGAATGCAGAGATACTATGTGGCATTTACAGTTTATATAGATCAAAAATATACTAAAGCGAAGGTTTGATGGAATACCCTGAGCTAAATTTATCATATCCTCTCTGAAAATCAAAGATTGATAATGGTTTTATCTGCGCATAAAGCATCACTATTTATTACATATTTTGAACGAAAACTCATATATACTATATTAGTCATTACCCAACTATGCAAATTTAGCTCAGTATTTTACATAATAAAATGCAGAGCCCGTTTATAACAATTTTATTGAACCAATATCGACTCATCTTCTTAAGTAAAAAACACATCCAGAAAATGACCGGGATGATTTGAATTTACATATTATTGATTTGCATCAAAAATAAAAATTTATTCAAATAAAATTTGAAGTTTGTTCTAATATTATTAGATCGTCATTGGCGCTTCTACTTGACAATCATATTTACATAAACCAAGGTAACAAAATCAAAAGGAAGTGTTGCAAAACAGAATAGGTAGTCGATTAAAGCTACTCACAGCCACCAGTGATACATCCCCATACCTTTTGGTAGATTCTTTATTACTATCAATAATCTCTAGCAGATTTTTTGCTACACAATTAAGTGAGAATTAGTTCTTACAGCAAAATCAGTAGCTTGTTGCTTTTCTGAGGAAGAAAAGCATCACGATGGTGGCCAACATGGTATCGTTAGCGTATTCTTATTCCGACGATTGCCTGTTTTTCGGTGTATCTGGATGATCTCTAATACAGAAAAAACTATGCGGGAATCTATTATTGATTGATAAATCAGTACAAATAACTTCATTCGGCGCGCGCTCTCTCTTTTCTGTCAGATTTCTCTCAACGCCATATGCTGTGTTTATCGAAATACGTTCTATCAACTGCTTTTCAGTCTCTCTTCACAAGAGACTTTAAATCAATTTTTATCACACCTTAGTAGCGATTTTATCCATAAGATAACATTTATATGCAGATATTTATCATCTTTTTTCACTTGTTGATTATCGAATAATTTTAACATCAGCAGTAACACACCGATCAGTTTAAAAAAAGAATCAACAAATTTCACATCGGTGACAAAATTTTTATCCATAAGATTTCTGAAAATTCAGTTGTTTTTATCAGGAATACAATTTCACGAAAATTTTAGTAACATTAAAAAAACCTTTTTTGATATTTGACATCCACGTAAAATATCTTTCTATATATTCGATCAATTAAAATTTAATAGAACACAAGTTCGATCTAAATAAAGATAAAAAAAGAATACAGCATAGATACTCTATTTAAATATATACATTAAAATCATAATTAAGTTGTATAGTTATATCAAACATCAGTACATCCATCCGTTTGCACCAACACAGATCATTTTTAGTATTAAACAGCAACGTTATCAATCAAAACCAACCTCTGAAAAAGAGAAATTACCTGGAAACTCGTCACAGCATTAATAAAAAAGCTACTTTATAACTTATAATTAATCTCATTGCCTGAGTTTTTCAGGCGATAAGATTTATCTCAATGTATTATTTACCAATTTTACTCCCTATAAATAAGTTTAAATCGTACTAAAAATAATAGTAGTAGGTATCACGATAAATATATAGATTCTTATGGTAAAAACGATGGTAAGACTAAAAAATATCCCTTAAAATAGGTGATTTAGCATGATAACAGATCAGATTCCTACAAACATATTGACAGAAAAAGATAAATATCCTTGGAAATGCGATTTTTACTCTTTTCCCCGCCGTCATATATCGGACAACACTTTGATCTCTGCGCTGAATAACTTACTGCACCCCTGCTAACACCTCACTCATGATATCTATTGCCTCTTTCTCAATTTGCAGACGATGCTCGGCACAAAGAAAACTTTCACAGTAAATTTTATACGTTTCTTCAGTTCCGGAAGAGCGGATAGCAAACCAGCCATTTTTCGTTATCACCTTAACTCCACCAATAGAAACACCATTTCCCGGCGCTGCAATTAAGCGCGTGGTGATCAGATCGCCACCTAGCGTATTAACAGTAATCTGCTCTGGAAACAGTTTTGATAGAATCATTTTCTGTACTTGAGTAGCCGTCGCCTGAATGCGGCTATAGCTGGTAGAACCAAATCGCTTAACTAAATTTTTATAATGTTGATGAGTATTTTTACCAGTCACAGCGGTGATTTCCGCCGCCAGAAGGCACATGATCATTCCGTCTTTATCAGTAGACCACGGCTGACGATTGAATTGCAGAAATGAGGCACCTGCGCTCTCTTCGCCACAAAAACCCAGACTTTCATCAAACAAACCCTCTACAAACCACTTGAAACCTACCGGAACTTCCACCAGTCGACGCCCAAGGCTCTCAACCACACGATCAATCATAGCGCTAGATACAATCGTTTTACCTACGCCTACCCTACCACCCCATTGTGGGCGGTGCTTGAATAAATAGTTAATTGCTACCGCCAAATAATGATTCGATTTCATCAAGCCCGCAGATGTAATAATGCCATGTCGATCATGGTCGGTATCATTAGCGAACGCTAAATCAAATTTATCGCGAAGCGCCAAAAGCCCCGCCATCGCTGATTTAGATGAACAATCCATACGCATTATCCCATCATGATCAAGATGCATAAAGCGAAACGTCTGATCTACTCCTTCATTCACCAATGTCAAATCTAGCCGATAACGCTCAGCAATACGCTGCCAATAGGTAATTCCAGATCCACCAAGCGGATCGACACCCAATTTTAGCCCAGAATGTTGAATTGCTTGCATATCCACCATGTTCGCCAACCCTTCCACATAGGGCTGCACGAGATCCTTGGCATGGATATAGGCACTTTGCCATGCTTTCTCTATCGTCAAGCGTTTAACGCCGCGAAGGTTATCAGCTATAAGCGCATTTGCACGTTCTTCAATAACCTGGGTCACATTAGTTTCAGCAGGCCCACCATTAGGCAGATTATACTTAATTCCACCATCTTCCGGTGGATTATGAGAAGGGGTGATAATAATTCCGTCGGCCTGCGCACTACCGCTTCGATTGTAAATCAAGATGGCATTAGAAATTGCTGGCGTCGGCGTATAATCATCATCTATCTGCACAATCACCTCTACACCGTTGGCGGTTAGAACTTCTAGCACTGAGTTAAACGCTGGTTCAGAGAGTGCATGAGTATCTTTACCTACGTAGCACGGACCCTTAATACACTGCTTGGCGCGCTCTTCTGCGATAGCCTGGCTGATAGCCAAAATATGGGCTTCGTTAAAACTATGACGTTCAGAGCTACCTCGATGTCCTGAGGTTCCAAACTTTACCGCTTGAGCACTGTTCTCCGGATCGGGTTGTAATACATAATACTGCGATATTAATCGTGCTACATTAATTAAATCACTCGGTCTAGCACGCTGTCCGGCTCGGGGATGATTAGGCATTGATTTTTCCGTTACTAGTCATGAAATTTAAAATCGCGATTCAGAGTTATTAATAAAATACATCATTTAATGTTTTAAAAAAAATACATAGCAAAAATTAATATTTTAAACCTGTTTGTAGAGAAATAGATGAGGTTTAATATAATAGTCATACGGTATAAAATCGACCAAGGCTATATCTATAATCAGTATTTAAAATACGTTATTAGCTTTTTTACTTTATACCATCAAGAATAGCGTGAAATTAACACTGGGCCATATACAAGACATGCATAGATATGCATAATGCATATCTATGCATGAAAGACTACTTCAAACATATTCAGAATTATCCTGAATATTGTTCTGATACATTTTAAAAATTAAGCTAAATAAATTATAAAAAATATAAACACCCAACCGGATGTTAAATCAGGTTTTCTGATAGCAATCAACAATCACTACCAACAAACCTGAGTCATGTCTCAAATTCATAATTGTATATTTTATCACTATCATGCAGTGTTTTAACTATATTCATATAAGAATGAACCATAAAACCGATAGAATTTTCTATAAAAATTATTGCATAGGTTACAATACTAGCTGGCGTACTACTATTGAAAGTAGTTTTGTCTATTAAGAACATACACAGCAAGCTAGAAATAGCAAGAAAATCTTGTCCCTATGTTATGAATGGAAATTTCGATAAAAGTTTAAAGTGGGTTATAAACCTTAACATTATGAAATCCCAACTCACGCAAATAAAGGGCTTGCAAATGGCTCATTACACCACGATCGCAATATAGCAAATAGCACTTACTCTGATCTAGATTTCTGAATTGACTACCTAATTTATAAAACGGCAATGTATTTACCACTATATTTTTTAAGCTTAACGGACTTCCTTTCTGTTCATCCAGCGATCGGATATCTAATATGATATCACTACTACCCAATTCAAGGATTGTTTTTACTTCAGTGACAGGCGCAGTAATTTCCTCGATAATAATATTACGGATATCTAGGATCTTCACCTGGGCTATCGCCGTATTCAGTACAGCACAATCAAATTTTGCCTCTTCCTGTTCTATGCGGTTTTTTACTGCTCTAACAGTTGGATTTTTAGAAATTACTCCGCAATATTCAGGTATGGTTTTAGAATACTCTTCCGTACCAATCTGTCGCGCCAACTTGATTATATCCTCTTTATCATGAGAGATTAGCGGACGTAAGATCAACGTATCTGAGACGTCATCAATCAAACGCAAATTAGTCAGCGTCTGGCTAGAAACCTGCCCTAATGCCTCACCAGTAACCAAAGCCTGAATACCGTATCGTTCCGCGATAGCTGATGCTGCACGTACCATCATACGTTTTAAAATCACCCCCATCTGACTAATATCTACCTTTACCAGGATTTCATTCACGACTGGTATAAAATCAAAAGAAACAAAACGTACTTTATGTGATAGGCCAAAACGTTTCCATAAATGATTAGCTACCTGGCGGACACCAATTTCATGAGCTGCACCGCCAAGATTAAAAAAGCAATAGTGCACCCGACAACCACGGCGCATTAACATATAGCTAGAGACGCCGGAATCGAAGCCGCCGGAAATTAGCGATAACACATCTCCCTGGGTGCCAATAGGGAAACCACAGAGACCTTCGAGGCGCTCGATTATCAATAACAACCGATCGTTATAAATTTCCAACAAAATCTTTGCATCTGGATGGGTTAATTCAACAGTGGTATTTTTTACATGCTCCTTTAAACCGCCTCCAACATAGCACTCTACTTCCTGGGAAGTAAAATCATGCATTCCACGACGCTTGACTCGCACGCAAAAACTTTTTCCTACTAGACTATCCTTATACATCGCTAAAGTTTGCAGATAAATATCGTGAAGATCCAGCCATGGCCGCTCTTCTAGTAAAAATATGTGATGAATACCGGGAATACGTGTCAAGACGTCAGCTACTTGTGAACGATGTTCTGGATCTTCGATGCGCACCTCAATATAATCCCAATGACGTACCACCGCCACTGACTCGTCGAAATATTTAAGAATATTGCGAATATTACTAGTGAGTATTTTTATAAAACGCAACCGTACAGATTGACTTTTTATCGTGATTTCCGGAAACAGTTTGATGATAAATTTCATAGCGATAATCATTATTTTATTCATATAAGGCATATGCGTCGCAACACATTATATCATTGGTTAGTAACCTAAAATCATCTTAAATTTTAAAATCTTTTTTGGGGGGCAAAACATTGTAATTCTACCATTTTATGCTGTGATATTAAGACGCAATCTGCTAATCAGTGTACTCTAAGCTAACTGTAGCTTATCATTATTTATCGCCTGCGCTTTTCAATAAAAAAATACAAACCATGAAAAAAAAATAAAACCACTTGCAAGTTTTAAGGCTAAACTGAAAGAATTGAAACAGATAGGCCCTCATCTTAAATCTAGCAAGATACCCGTGGTACAAGTACTTAACGAATTTCAGCAATGCATGAAACTAGGCGAAAGGATCAAAAAATGCAATAGTTAGAGCAATAAATACAACCTTTCTTGAATGCTACTCCAAACGCGCCTTTTACTCCATTCTCAACGGCAAATAAAGAATTATGACTAATTTCGCACGCGCACTTGCAGATAGCCGCCAACAGGTAGATTCAGCGCTGGAACATTTTTTTCGCATACTTCCAAGTCAAAATTCCAAACTTATGCAAGCTATACGATACGGGGCTTTACTTGGTGGAAAACGGTTGCGACCCTTTTTGGTTTACCAAACTGCCCGGCTATTCGGCCTCACCGCCGAAAACCTTGATGCACCGGCAGCCGCAATTGAGTGTATGCATGCCTATTCACTAATTCACGATGATTTGCCTTCTATGGATAACGATGCGCTGCGCCGCGGGTTTCCGACCTGCCATGTTAAATTCGGTGAAACTACCGCCATACTAGCAGGCAATGCGCTGCAGACCCTGGCCTTTAGTATTTTAGCTGATGCAGACATGCCAAAGGTATCCTTGCAAAATAGGTTGAAAATGATTTCGACCCTTGCCTCCGCTAGTGGTGCCAACGGCATGTGTCTCGGTCAAGCGCTAGATTTAGCGGCGGAAAGACAGCAGGTATCCGCGGCAAGATTAAAAAGAATTCATTGGTACAAAACCGGAGCCCTTATTCGCGCAGCAGTACAAATGGGCGTATTAGCAGCCGGTCAACACGGCAGCCCAGTACAACACTATCTCGATCGTTTTGCCGCTGCTATCGGGCTAGCTTTCCAAGTACAGAATGATATTCTTGATGTGATTGGAGACACAAAAACCACCGGAAAACGACAGGGGGCGGATCAAAAATCAGGAAAAAGCACTTATCCTGCCCTCTTGGGGCTGAAACTGGCACAAGCCAAGGCTTATGCCCTATATCATGAATCGCTAGCATCCTTAGAATATGTCACGATACTCGGTTATGATACTGGAACGCTTGTAGCACTAGCGCGCTATATTATTGAGCGTGATAAATAAATGTTACAGTGCCTACACCTCAAAGATGAGTATTCCATGAGTCTTGATAAAAAGAAATATCCAACGCTGATCCTAGCAGATAATCCTATGGAATTACGCCAATTACCACAAGAAAGTCTGATAGCACTGTGTAACGAGCTTCGACAGTTTTTGCTTGATAGCGTTAGCCGATCAAGCGGGCATTTTGCCTCAGGGCTTGGGGCAATCGAAATAACAGTAGCCTTGCATTACGTTTATAATACCCCATTCGATCAACTAATTTGGGATGTCGGCCATCAAGCGTATCCGCATAAAATCTTGACAGGACGTCGGGAGCAGATTGCCACTATCCGCCAGAGTAACGGTCTTCATCCCTTTCCTTGGCGTGGTGAAAGCAAATATGACCACCTATCAGTAGGCCATGCCTCGACTTCCCTTAGCGCCGGTCTCGGCATGGCTGTAGCGGCAGAGCATGAAAAATTAGGCCGTCACACTGTATGTGTTATCGGCGATGGCGCCATTACCGCCGGTATGGCATTCGAAGCTATGAATCACGCCGGCGATATCAAACCTGATTTACTAGTGATACTAAATGATAACGAAATGTCTATTTCAGAAAACGTCGGAGCACTCAATAATCACCTGGCGAAAATTCTATCCGGAAAACTCTACTCTACCTTTCGCGAAGGGAGTAAAAAGGTTCTCTCCGGAATCCCACCAATTAGAGAGCTACTGAAGCGCACCGAAGAACATATTAAAGGTATGGTAATTCCACCAGGAACGCTGTTCGAGGAGCTAGGATTTAACTATATAGGCCCGATAAACGGACATGATCTCATCGGTCTTGTGAAGACACTAAAAAACATGCGTTTAAAAAAAGGGCCACAGCTACTACACATCATAACAAAAAAAGGCCGCGGGTATATGCCAGCCGAGCAAGATCCTATCAGTTGGCATGCAGTGCCGAAATTCGATCCACAAATCGGAACCTTACCAAAAAACGGTGATATATACCCTTCCTACTCGGCTATTTTCGGCGACTGGCTATGCGCCACTGCCGCCAGCGATGAGAAATTAATGGCGATCACACCGGCTATGCGCGAAGGATCCGGCCTGGTCGCTTTTTCTCGACAGTACCCACAGCAGTATTTTGATGTAGCCATTGCTGAGCAGCATGCTGTTACCTTTGCTGCTGGCCTTGCGATTGGCGGTTATAATCCGGTGGTTGCCATCTATTCTACCTTTTTACAACGTGCATACGATCAAGTTATCCATGACGTGGCGATTCAGAATCTTCCAGTGCTGTTTGCAATTGATCGCGGCGGCATAGTTGGTGCTGATGGCCAGACTCACCAGGGAGCGTTTGATCTCTCTTACCTGCGCTGTATTCCCAATATGATCATCATGACTCCGAGTGATGAAAACGAGTGCAGGCTGATGCTTCATACGGGGTATAACTACCGGAAAAATCCAATCGCGGTACGTTATCCGCGCGGTCATGGTACCGGCGCTATTCTTAGCGACCTGTATGAATTACCAATTGGCAAGGGGGTAATACACCGCCATGGATCTGAAATCGCAATCCTTAATTTCGGAACATTGTTGCCTCAAGCCACGATTGCAGCGAAATCGCTGAATGCGACACTAGTGGATATGCGCTTTGTTAAACCATTTGACATCTCCATAATTAGGGAAATGGCTGCCAACCATCAGGCGCTAGTGACGATTGAGGAAAACTCCATCATTGGAGGAGCAGGCAGCGGTGTAAACGAATATGTTATGTATCAGCGAATACAAGTACCAGTATTAAACATTGGTTTGCCAGATTATTTCATTCCTCATGGTGGACAAGAGGAAATCCGCGAAAATCTTGGCCTCGATGGGGTGGGGATCTGCCGAAAAATTGAAAAATGGCTTTCATAAAAGCAGACCATATCAAAACAAAATGCACGGTAAGCTTAGAAAAATTCCAGCAATAAGAAATATATTTTTTGCGTGGGGTTTTCTATTTATGGGATAATCTAGCTTAAATAATTTGAAATTGAGCAATACAGTACGAGGAGCTGCTTATATAAGCAGGTTATTTTTTCATATGCTATAAAAAATATCAAAAAATATTTATTTATATAACACTTTATTTTATTATCATCAAAAAAAATAAAAAGACAAAAATTCCCATATATCCTATTATTAACTCCCCATGTTATGCAAACATATATCATATGTGATAATTTTAATAACAATAATATTTAATAAAATAAACAGTTTCTACTCATGTTTTCCTTACAACCTAACTGAAAATAAGGAACCCGTCATGGCCGAAGAAACCATCTTTAGTAAAATTATTCGCCGGGAGATTCCAACGGATATCCTATATCAGGATGATTTAGTTACTGCCTTCCGCGACATCAATCCTAAAGCACCTTCTCATATTGTGATTGTGACTAACCTGCTTATTCCAACTGTCAATGATGTCACTAGCGATCATGAAGCGGCTCTGGGGCGTTTGTTCACCGTCGCATCGAAAATTGCCCGACAAGAGGGCATAGATAAGAAGGGATATCGGTTAATAATAAATTGCAACCCACATAGTGGGCAAGAAATTTATCACCTACACCTGCATCTTTTAGGCGGGAAACCACTTGGTCCCCTAATAGCGTGATGCATTAAAAAATATCGTTTTAGCGCCTTGAATTACCTATAGCTATTACTAATTCCCCCGAAAACTTTAGTAGAAAGTAGGTAGCGACTAGATACGCCGCCTATAACCCTATTGAATAATGATCTTCTCGTACCGGTTACTCGTACCTTACAAGTTTTAAGTGATATAATCTAAATAATCAGATCAGTCATATCTTTCGTTGTCATATGAAGTTAATTATACCTCCTTAATAACAATGAAGTAAGGTGGGATACAGTGAATTATAATTTGAAAGTCCAATATGCCACCTTCTTTTTTCAAAGAAGGCTCAACCTAATCCACTACAATGAAAAATATTTCCTTAATCATATTTGTATTGCTGCTAATTAGCTGTACCAGCCAATCTCTAGAGAAGCGGCTAGCCGTAGTACTGGTAGAAGCGACACCGACTAATAGCCAGCCAGTGCCTACTCCACCAAAAATAAAAACCATTGATTGGCAGTCAAGCTTGTTATCCATGGTGCAACAACTGCAGGCAGTAGATGGCATTGATAATGATAGCTTACTGCTAGTAAATACTATGCAAAATGCTACAAACGGAATCATACAAACCGGAAAAGCCACTGCCGTACTTAACCACCTTATTGCAAATGCCAACAGCAAGTTTCAGTTGATCGACGCAGACAAACTGAACACAGCTCGTCAAAAGTTGAAGATTTCTGCTGACGACAGTCTGGAGTCACGCAGCAAAGCTGTAGGCCTGGCGCGCCAGCTGAATGCAAAATATGTACTTTACAGCACAGCTATAGGAGATGTGAAATTCCTGAAACTTAATCTTCAGCTGATACTAGTGAAAACAGGCGAGATTATCTGGTTTAGCAACAGCGCTGCTGAAAACTGATCGCTAAGCCTGCGATCAGCACTGTTGTAAAAAAAATAATTGAACTTTAGTCAGAATAGAAGGGAAAGATCTACCGATGAAAGAAAATAGTTGTAAAATCCTGAATATAATACTAGAACGCGAAATCTAAGTAAAAATCAAAAAATAAAAGTTTTTCTACTGCCAGTACCTTTCCTCTTTAACGGGAATGTTCTTTCTGGAAGCATCAGCGCTAAACAGAAGTTATCTACTCTATATGTATATGCTAACTATTCTTGTTATATATAAAACATTTAAGTATAGTTGCACTAGATACATTTATCCCGATTTCTTAAATAAATCAAATTTTAGATGATCCTTCATTAGTATTTAGTTGTTATTATTAAATGATTTAATTATTTTATATATATCAATTGTAATCTTTAATACTAATTGGCAACACGCTGAATTTCTTTTGCAAAAAAATAAAATTTTTAGTAATTATAAAAAATAATCAAGGATTAAATTATAAGTTATTACATCTTTCATTCAAACGATTACATAGTTACTTTATTCAAAAATTCATAGAAAAATGCCAACACACAGTAAAATAAACGATTCATTCATTGATAGTGCAAAATTTAAAATTGTATAGAGTCAGCGCCATCTGGCAAAAGAGATGTCATAGATAAATTTAAGTATCTATGACAATTTATTCCATCAGTATCACAACACTTAATGCAGAGATTTTTATGAATTCGATAAACTTAAATCTACTAAAAATTAGAGACACCTTTACTAATAATGCTACAAGACATATTTCTCTCATTATTCATCTTCTGCAGAATAAAATATATTAAAGATACTGATTTCAGTATAAACTGATAAGTATTTTGGAAAAATATGCTGAAAAACAATATCCATAGGATACTTTAAAAAATATTTTATCCCTCAAACACGATGGAGTTTTAAATGATCATCTTCTGCTTCAAAACTTTCTTAGTTGGACCGAAAAGGTCTTAAATCTAGACATCGATAAATTGCGCGCACAGATAAAAATAAAACGATAGGTAAGAATGGTCAAAACACTGAATCCAATAAAGTTCTATCAAATTACATCCACATCAAGTAAACAAGAATACACTATAAAATAGTGTATCACAAATTTTGATTTATTCAACAAATTCTAATTGCGTATATCATAAGCGCTATTAATTAACACATTTTTATTTTTTAATGGATCTTCTCTATTAAAACCCCAAAAAATCTATGGCATCAGTGATGATACAGATTCTAAAAATTGCGACAGAAATTAATTTAATGAATCGTAATATCTGTTGTTAAGATGGCACTGATTCTATGCTATACCTTTATTGGCATTCCACTTCTCCCTATCCGAGATTTTTCTTTATCTTCGCCAAAGACTGAAAGATTAATGCTATTAATAACTAAATTGATCAGTAAAACACTATATGAATTTAATAGAAAATATTAAAGCATATTTTCATCATCAAATTTTTGATTACACTGTATGTATAGTGAAACAACTTAAAAATCATGGCTATTCAGAATAAGTTTTTCTATCCATTACAGAGCAGTGAGGAATTATTACATCTAACCATCCAGTCTGAAATAAGCCTTATTTAAAAACCTTCTTATCAATCTACTAATAAGCGACTATAAAATTTCGATAATGATTCAGAGTGGTTGATAAACCATTGAAAATTACATACATTCTACTATTTTTATCATTCAAAAATTCTTTCCTCAAGTACACCCATGAAAAACGATTTTTGTACGGCGCTATTTTAAGATGTGCTTCCCATATTTATCATGGCTAATAAAAGCGTCCTAGCAGTATTTCTGAAAGCACACCCCTAGCACGTACTTGAAACTAGATGTTTATGAAGAAACTGGATTTTCTTGTATCTTAACCCACATCGTTTATTTCTGCACTGTTGTCAGAATAAATAACCTTTTGGATAACTACCATCCTACTATTAAATCGCTACAATTCCAGATCTAGACTTTGTGAGAGTGTTCCAAGAACGTTTCTATATTTACATACACTGCGCGACAAAAGAATTTATACCAAGATATAACGTTAATTCCGTATTTATACAGAAAAATGATAAAGAGAAGAAAACTATTTCACGAATTTTTAAAACATGTGCCTCGAAGAAAAAGCACAGTAACCTGAAAGCAATGATTAGAGATACGCTGAAGCTTAACAACAAAGAACGCAAATAATAAATTATTTTTCACTACAACTCTAGTTTAGCGGTGTAGCACACAACTTATATAAACTTTAAAGAGTTCAATGTTTGAATAAATTATAAGTATAAACATTAATCATATTGCAAAATTACATAATGCGCACGAGAAAATCTGGACGAATTCAATTCAAACTCGAATAAATTTAAAATTAGCAGTAACGGAAAAATAATCATTATTTATCCCAATCTCTTTATCACCACATTTTTGCTATCTTGTTCCGAGAAATATCATTCAATCTACACTGAATCTATGATATATACCTAAACTATGCGTGAAAAAATACCTAGTATTGCGAAAAAAAATAAGCAATATTCTGATATTTGGATGTTGCTGTTTATTAATGCAAACAAGCATAAGATTACAGTGACAAACGTAGATTCTTACTCTATATTAAAATTTATATCGTTTTCTATGCCGGTAATACAGTAGAAAGAAATCTCGATCAATAAGATTCTTTTTCTACATTAGCCAAAAAGAAAAAATATTCCAATACACTTGATTATGAAGAGTTCTAATATTGCAATCCATTGATCTTGATCACCTTAATATCAAACAGATGGCTACGCTGGCGGCCTATGAAACACATAGCATAAATCCCCATCACGCGAAATCAATCACAAACCTAGCCGTCTTTAACGCGGACTATAATTGGAGAGAATAAACGGGCATGATTACCTGGATACGTAAAGTATACAGCTGATGGCAATTATCGGCATCGGAACTGATATTGTTGAAATTAGACGCATAGAGGCAGCAATTATTTCCTATAGCGGCAATAAACTTGCCCGACGGATTCTAAGCCAGAATGAATGGCTACAGTATCAAAAACACAATCAACCAGGACGTTTTCTTGCCAAACGTTTCGCCGTAAAAGAAGCAGCATCAAAAGCACTTGGCACTGGTATCCGTAGTGGGCTAACTTTTGCACAGTTTGAAATTTACAATGATGTGCTGGGTAAACCCACACTGAGATTGTTTGCCAAAGCAGCGGAACTAGCCAAGCAATTAAATATTACCAGAATGTACGTTACATTAGCTGATGAACGCCATTATGCTTGTGCTACAGTAATTTTTGAACGATAATGCTACTCAGCAGTAAATTTATAACCCGAATAAATCAAATGATTGATTTTAATAATATCCATATTTTCTTTTCAATTAATATTGATTGCGGCATTCTGACTATCAAATAGATAGTCGTTTAATATTCATTAAACTGCGAAACAATTTCAGATTACTTTATCCTATTTATCTTACTGAATTGAACAAAGCAAACTAAACTAATACTTTCTAAAAAAAATCAGAACAGACTATACTATCCCGTTCACACGATAGATAACTGTTAGAAAATAGAAAAACCCTACCACATTTCTAATGTGGTAACTTCACTTAAGCTTCTTAATCACAACCTCACCGATCTTTGCATCATTGGTCACGCTAACAACTCTTCATGTTTTCCGCTTAAAAGAGTTTTGAATTGAAAGATAGCCGTTCTCAGTCCTACTGAGAAAATCGCTGTGATAAAACAACTTGCTTTATCGATCTACTAAAAACCGTTCAAAACCCTAATTTGAAGAACGTTGGATACCATATACAGTAACTTGATCTAATCAATAATGCATACAGTTGACTACTAGAAGGAACGGCTTTATTAATTCCTTCTTCAGCAACAAAATTATGAAAATAACATGTATCGTAACCGCAGAATCAGACACGTTTCTGATTTTCTTTTATTTTTATTTATTAAATTTGAAAAAATCTGTACGTCAGCATTACTTCTAGGATACAAATCGGCATACAAAATTATATCCGAGCATTATCTATGATAAATTAGCGCTAACACAATACCCTGTATTTATCTGCATCACGCTGATAAAGATGATTTATCTCACAAAAAATTTTATCCGATATGATTAATAACACAACAAGTAATTTCATAGCATATCAGGATTTTTCTTTTGATATAAATTGTTTTTCTTGGTCATTTATTCAGAAAATAGTCTGCACAACACAGAAATTTTATATAAATTTAAAAATCGAATAAATAAAATCAGTAGCTCAACTAACTTCCATCATAGATGGATTATCAAGTTAGTATTTAAAAAATATCAACAATATAATTATACCTAAAAATAAGTTTCAATCTATGATATATGACTATTTATAAGATCATCAAGAAATTATTTCTGTTATTAAAAAATTAACCAAATCAGTTATAATTAATTTAACACCACCGAAAATTATTAAAATTAGTTAAATCTAAAATTTAAAGTGTTAAACAGTAACGAATCTGTATTGCTTAGATAAAAGTTAAAAACAACCATTAATTAATATTTGAGTAAAAAATTATTAATTATTACATCCTGTTTTTATAAAATATTAATTTCAATGTATTATACTACTTCTATGAAGTTAAAAGTGATGTTACGAATCCAATAAATTTTTCTATTAAATAACACTAAATACAGACAGGATATGAAAAAATTCCTATTTTATTAGATCATCAAGACGTTTATCCATGATCCCGGATGGCTCAAGATGGACAGAAACCTCCACCGCCGTAAACAATGCCTTAACTGCTGCTTCAGCATTATCGCAGATATCGTGACCTGCATCGACGGTTAATTGTCCATCCACTTCTACATGCAACTCCACAAAAACACGATCACCACCATTTCGGGTACGAAGATCATGTACTCCATCTACGCCAGGACAACTTAACGCTGCGGCAGTAATACGCCCGCGATCAGTGCTGCCAAGTTCACAATCGAGCAATTGCAGCATTGCTGACTGAATCATACAACAGGCATGCCAAATCATATAGCAGGAAATCGCCAGCGCGCCGCCGGCATCTGCTCTGATCCAACCAAAGTGATGAGAAAGGATTAGTGCAAAAAGGATTGTAATATTTACTGCAATATCGGTGATGTAATGATTACGATCGGCGGAAATAGCTGTCGATTGCGTGTATTTTACTACTTGAGTTTGCATTGCCACCAGCAGACTGGCACAAATCGTGCTGGCAACAATCACTATAATACTGATCCATTGCGCGTTAAGAATCTCCGGGGTCATAAGACGATTAACCGACTCAATACCGAGCATACCTCCAGTTGCCCCAAGAAACAGTGCCTGCAGAAACGCAGCAATGGCTTCAGCTTTCCCATGTCCGAATCGATGGCAGCAATCCGCAGGTTGCTGAGCATAATATACTCCAACCAAAGTTACCATTGATGCCAATACATCTACTAACCCATCAGCTGCCGAAGTAAGTAATGCAATTGACCCGGTTTCCATCCAGGCCCAAATTTTTATACAGACCAGAATTAACGCAACACTAAGCGAAATTATCGATGCCAACCGAGTTAATTTATTTTTAGGTATCTTAGTAAACATGATGTTTAATCCAAAAATAAAAATCATTTACCATACACAATGTGTGTATAACCTGAATTTATTAATTGAACAAAAATTAATTTTTAAAATATAGTATGGAAAAATTGATTTTATTTCCTCTGGGTGCACTGAAGGTGATAGAGTCAAAAAGTAATGATCACTTTTGATTGTTAGATCAACGCTATATATTTTAAGAAAAATTTAAAATGTTTTATATTTGTTTCTCTATCAAAAAACACAACAAAACATATAAAAGTATCGTAGATATATTAATCAATATCTATAAATACAGGGCCATATACGAATATTTTTGAATTAATCTAAAAACACATAAAAATAAATTAAAAATTATGCTAAAATAATTTATAGATAGCATATCAAATAACGTTGTAATCGTTATCTAACGTTGTTAAGTAAAACTAATATAGTTCAAAATTTTATATAAACCGATATTTTTTAAATTTACGTATCCACATAAAACATTTTCTCGTAAAAACTATATAATTTTAATCAGAAGAACTATATAACAAGTTTTTAGATGCTATATAAATCGTTTACCATCATCAATAAATTTAAAATATTAGTATAATTTTTTAAACAGGAACTTTTACTTATTTAAGTAATATTTATAAATAAATACTTTGTCAGATCTTATGTACTATAGAGAACAAGAAAACATCTTCGTAATTAATATTATATTAATATATAAATAAAACTCTGATAAAAGATATCATTATCCTATTTTGTTAATCTAGCCCATAAATATTAACATCATTAATATTACTCTAGTACAGTTCTTAATAAAAATCTTTTATATTTGATATCTTAATATATCTACCTTGTTTTTTCGTACATTAATATCTTGAATATTATCTTCGTAAAGTTATTGAGGTAATGTCATCGACATCTAATAGGATGTTTTCTCTAATAATTATTAATGGAGAACTAAATCAGGCTTATTCTTCGAAACTTAGTCCGCTAAACATAAATTTTTGTAATTAATTATCATGGTTATTGAAAATCCAAATAATAAGAGTTGTAGATAAGAAAATCCAGAAATTACAAAAAAATTCAGATCTTAATTAGTTTTGATGTCAGTAAAGTCAAATCCTACGATATTCAAAACTAAATGTAGAGCATTGATCGTGATTAAAACTAGCGTAATTAAATTATATTTTTTCAATCATTCCAATAACGGTTGATTACTCGTTTCTGTCAATTATATTTAAAAACTGCTTGTCTGACTACACATTTACCGATTTTATGATGCATGATATACCCTTATCCAATATATAAATTTCCAGTAAAGTAAAAACAATATTTAAAAAACATTGCTGTATTTCTATATACTTACATATATTCTACCTTTGTCATTTTTTATCACTAAACCTGGCATTAATCTAAAATAAATCTTACAGAAAACTTTTAATATTCTTTAAATTTCACGATAATCTGCTGGCAACTAAGAAAAAAAGGTAATCAACCTGTATCCTAGATCTAGTGCTCAATAGATATCCTGCCATTAAACGCGTTTTAATCTAAAATTAACGCACCTCAATGTATCAATATACATCAATAAAAAATGCATTCATACACAAAAAGCTTCCATCTAAAAGATTTTATTATTCTAAAAAACACTTTACTTTTGCAGCCATTTTATTGCTCATGAAATAGACCTTCATCATTCTTAATAAGAAATTTTTTTTGGTATTTTTGTATATCTTACGTATAATCCATTAATCTGATACAAAAAAAGAGGGGCGTACTTAAAAAAGCACAACGAATTCTTACAAACTTTTGACTAGAATAATCAGAGTTTATATCCTAATTCGTAGCTAAAGTTTTAACTCCAGTAGCCGTCTAAAACTTTAACTTCTACTTCTTATGTCAAGATAAGATTATACTGATTTCGCACCTCTAACAAAAACTCCTCAAGAAAGATTGAATTTATCAGATAATGCTTTTTGAAATAATCATGTGAAATAAATATTCGACTCTCTATATTATATAATCCTAATACAAGTACGTTTATCAAAATATATTCAAAAATAACAGTTAAAATTAGATATATAATAAATGGTTACTCTTGATTTATTGCTAATAATACTGATTTTTAATCATTGGGCACCAATGCCGATATGAGATCTATTTCAAAAAACTGAACTCTGATAAAGTTAAATGAAAATAATCATACATTAAGTTATATTATTTAGCTTTTTTAAATAAATCAGAATCTATACATCCATAAAAAACTTATTATGCGATATAAATACTATTTGTATTCCTAACAGATTAATTCAATAAAGCGCTTTAATTACTGAAATCTACTCACCTTATTTTTATATCATAATCACGCAAACTTAGATGATCTTAAAATAATTTTTTATCAAAAACTTAGATAACTTTAGCTACTGAGTAGCAATGATAATTCCATTTCTTCTACAAAGTAGATTAACTTTCAGCAAACTCTTAAGCTACAATCAAGATTGATAACGTTTAAGATATTACTTTAACTAGTATTACATTTACTGTACTAAAAAATTAATGGATTTATATATTCTTTCTCAGAATATATCATTGATAGTCATGTAGCATCCGAAAAACCGTAATACTAAACTTTTTTGATTTATTGGTGTTAAAAAAAGGTCAAGTACACCGTTAAAACCTGTTTATCAATGAAACTACTGTTAGATATCTCGGAAGAGAGACTTTCATTCGATGCTATATTTCCCCAAATCACTGACAAATATTGGCAAATAATATATTCTGCGTTTACCAGCATCCTTTCCTCTATTAGATACACGCTTTGAATTCGACTTCGTAAAAAACTTTAAATTTATTTCCATCAATAACCAATGGATTATTTCATCATGTATTAGAGTTTTTATTTTAATGAAAATTGTATTGATACCATTTGTGATGAGGAAATGTTTTAGAAAACATAATATTATATTTATAACTTTAAAAATTGAATTAATAAAATCTTCTAATATTCTAAAAAATTCAAATATCCAAAAATATCGTAATCAGCCTTTCTGTATAGTGAAAAAGACAGCTAAGGCATTCAAAAAACCTTTGTCATCCGAACATCGGCTAGCTGCCTTTAATTCAAAATTATATCCTATCAAAAAACCGTCCTTCTTGAGGATTATGTTATCACTATCCAAGTGAATAATATTCACCATGGATTCACCATGAAAAAAGACATTTAAAGAGCAGTGATCATATGATCTAATGATAGCTTTAAATTCAATTTATTTAACAAAACTGCCATCAGGTTAATATTTTTCTATTAAAGATAGTATTTTACAACTAGTATTAATGAAGTGACCAAAATTGATATGTTAATTATGATTAAGAATCATGCAGACTATATTATATAGTGTTGAATACCATTAAAAATATTTGTAATGTAATTAGAGGTATTAGAATATATGATATGGATCATATCGAATTATTTAAAAACACAAAGCATATAACTATCTAATAAGATAGTAAAATTGCAACATATTTCGACGTTATTTTTAATAAAATTAAAAATAATAGATTATCTATCATCTCCAGCTATATTTGTCGCTTATATAAATATAGGTTATTTTATATGCTTCGGTAATTCAAAATTTGTATAAAATAATACCCATTTATTCCAATTCGAATTCTGAATTGAGACAGCTAGTGAAACACTTTCTGTATTTGCAATTCATCAAATCTACCGTTTATACGACAGCGAATAAGCGCTAACTTATTCCACAATGGCGCAAGTGCCTTGCTAGCAGCAAAAACAGCAGCTCCCGCCATCGGATTAATCACAAACGCTGTTGCCACCCCAAAAGGGGCTGAAATTTCCGGCGCGATGATAAATTCCATATCAATCAGTTGGTGATTAAAATTTAGATTACCAGTTATGGCGATATCCGCCTCCAGGCCGTCGATTAGGAGATTCTCGGTTTGCAAATTACCGTCTTTCAACCAGGCAGTACCCTTGATTGAATCAAAATAGAATCCCTTACCTAAAGCATCACGAAAATCAAACTGCAATTTGCGCAATAGCGCATCAAAGCTAATAATTCGAAGAAGCCGCCCTGCACGGCTGATTTTAATATTCTTAATTTTTCCTTTGCCTAATTGGCTGTGTAGAACCCCATTTAAACTGGCAATAGCGGGCTTCCAAGGCACTGCACGCCAGTTTAAATCGTAATTTAGATTAAAAGGCGCTTTACGTAACGAGGTATCCATCCGGATATAATCACCTACAGCGCTGATATCTTTCCCCTCCAGAAGACCTTTTAGTGAACTCCTGTTTTCGCAGCGCTTACGCAGCCAACTGCCCTCGACTGTTAGCCGCATATTTTCGGTATCGATCATACCACCGGTTAGCAACAGTTGATCCTGTTGAGGCCGGATATTGATCCTAACTTGCCCTAAATTTTTTCCCATAATCCAGCACTGACGGCAAGAAATAGCCAACATAGGCCAACCGGAAAAGCTATCGATATTGCTCAAGCATTGCCCCGTATGGAATGAAGCAGTATTAATATTTTTAGTAGCTAAGGCTGGGTTATAATAAAGGTAGTCCAGATTCGTATGCCATGGGGCGTTGTCATTCATGGTTAGAACACCGTTAATTTCTGTTCCCTGTGCTGTCACTCTGCTGCTGCCACTTCTCACTCTGCTATAGGTTAACAATAAGTTATGCCAGACCTGCCCGCCCAACCTCAAAGCAGGGATACGTAGCGTCAGTTCATGGGGCAAATGCAATAACACGGTTGATAGAGTATTAGTCGTTAAAAATGAAGCCTTTATCAGTTCTAACCATTTTTCCCCATCAAGCAGTGGTAGTGAACATATTAGCTTTTTATCTACCGGCAACGCTGGCACCTTACCGCCATCCGCCCATGCACCGCGGGTTAGGGTTAACATGACATTCCGCCCCAATAGCCACTGGCTATTGAAATAATTACTAGCACCAATATGGCCACTTAATAAGAATGATCGCATATCCCCTTTGATGTTTATCGCAAGCATTAATGGCTTCCAATTCGATTTATTTAACGGCGGAGGTAAAGAACTACTTAATTTTTTTAGATCGCTCATCACCGTTATTTCATAGCGCGTTTTTCCCTTCATTGGAAAGGTGATTGCGATATCACTCCGCCAAACAACACGACCGTTAACTGATTTCATCACCGTATCTTGCGTTTTAGGTAATTTATTCAGCGCCCAATCCCCTTTCAGACCAATATTAATATCAAAACCACTATATTTCTTACGGATCGTGAAATTTATCGATACCGGCTGCCCGTACCATTGCCCCTCAAGAGGGGAACTGTTTAAATTACCGTTATTATAATAAAAACTACCATTTAGTCGATGTAAAGTTATTCTTAATGGTTTGATATATAGTGAATTATTCTTCATCGCTATATTCCCCGAAGCTGTTACCGACTGACCGTTAAGCGGAATATCTAAATGCAAGTTTCCATGTACCATTCCGCTGATCTTCAGTTCATCTAGCGTTTTTCCGAGCAATTCATTAATCGGTGTCTGAATAAAATATTCTCGAATAGCGGTACCAATATCACTAATGCAGATGTCAATTAATAATTTTTTTTTAGCATACTCAGGAATAGTAGCAACCATATTGCAGCCTAAAACTTTTCCAAGCGCGATTTTTGGTGCATATATAAAGAGGCCATCATTGACAAAATCTAAGTCAATATTCAGCCGCTTTAGCATCGGCCAGCCTGATTCAAACTGATATTTTGCATGATGCAGCGGTACCCACACCTCAAATTGTCCATCGTTATTCTTAAACGGAAACTGACTAGGAGCGCCAACAAACATCAAGGTAGCATTATCTACTTGACCACCTTTAAGCGCACCCGTTAAATAGTTCACCAGTCGTGTTCCCATTAGCGATTCCGGGAAATAACGCCAAGCATCCGCAGCGTCTTTCAGACGAAAACCAGCAAGAACATTTAACCAAGGTTCTCCTTTCATCGGCTTATGAAAATAAAAATCACCATTAGCCCATAGCGACCGTGCCTTTATATCAATATTTCTTCCTCTCAAGATCAACCCTTCTTGATAGTTATGACTCCAGTGAAAGATTGCGCTGGCACGGGAGAGCAAAAGTGGTGAGCGGAATATGCCTTGATAGGGCAACGTGCTATCATTTAGTACCAACTGTAGTCGACCCGTAGCCAGCGATCCTTCTGCTAATCCAGAGAGATGATTAGCTCCCGGTAATAATTTCCATGTTTTCCAACTTAGATCGCGCCAGCGCGCCTGAAAACGCGTAGCACCGACGTTTCTTAGTGGGATATCCAGCGCCAGCAAGGATAATTTGCCGTGCGGCTGTAAGGCATACCACCATGCACGAAATTTTGGTGTTACTATCGAGATAAAAGACAATAAAGGAGTAACCCGCTCAAATGCAAGACCGCTAGATCGCACGCGGATTTCGCTTTTTTGATCAGGAAAAAAGAGATGCCGCTTTTCTGGAATCCAGAAAACTGACAATGCAGCAGGCATCCAAGATTTCCCGTCGGTAGCGATATTGAATACTGTTACATCCGTCTTCCAGATATCCTGCAGTTTTCTGAGATGGAGTGCTAGCTGATTAACATCAAGCCGATGCTCCTGCTGCGCGCCATCTTGCCAAAGTGCTAAACCTCGGCTAAATAACGCATCTGCACTGATAATCTCTCCATTATTGATTGAAAACCAGGCTGCAAAACTACAATGGGCACGTTGCAAACTGGTATTATTTTGCAGTAATTGTCCGAACCATAGCTTAAGATCGATATCTTTGGCCTCTAAATATATATTCCATTTATCCAGAAACCTTTTCTGATTCATCCATACATTGATTGCTCCCTTTTGCATCCCAGTACTCGAAAAGCTTATTTTGCCTTCAGCGTACTGACGATTAGGAGTATTCAACCAAGTAATCTGCGGTACGGAGAGCCTAATTCGCTTTCCTGAGGAAGTTAAAAAAGTAATTTGACTGTCTCGCAGAATAAAATCATTAAAGTGATGCAAAAACAAATTAAAAAAACAATAGGAGTTGATTTGACTAACTTGGTAATCTCGTACCATAAGCATGGTATTAAGATTCAGCTGCAGGTGATAAAAGATCACGTCACGAAATTGCCAGCGCCGCCGCAGAAGGGATTGCCAGATATCAAGCGTCAACGTAACACGTTGCAAATGTAGGCGCTTATCAGCAATGGCGCCATCAATGCCTTCAATATCCAGCGTTGGACCGAAAAATTCCCAACTACCGTGGATCTTTTGAAGTTGGATATCAGCATCAAAGGTCCGATTTAATATGGAGACTATTTGCGGACGAAAGCGATCTATATATGGTAAAACAAGGCAAAATCCGCTAAGCGTCAATACTACCAAGATGATCAGAATAACGCCTATCGCTACATGTATTCTTGGTAATCGCTTTACCACTCCTTGTCTCCTACTTACTGTTATGTAGCCATCACGTTCGAGACGTGGCGAATTCTACTGCTTATAGATTTTGATTGATGATCCATAAAATCCCTCCTTTACATCATCGCCACATCACACTATTTCTGCTTGTAAAACGCTCAATCTGATTTGATATGTTTTTGCTAACAAAATAATAATTTTTCATGCTAACACGTAATATTAATCGCTTTTCAGAGTCAGAGAAAAATCATAGGATAAAACCAATCGAAATCGTAGGCATGATGATACATCAAACTAATTATGCACATCATTTAATAGTATGTTATTTAATTGTTTTCATTATTTTATCAATCTTTCATTGAAAAAATTCGTTGCACGGCAACTATGCAATATTTTAATGGAAATTAACCATGATAATTTTACCTAAATTATACAGGTAATTATTGTAAATAATGCCCTACCTAATTTCGATTATATACTGTTGTAGATCGTTTCATCAAAATTACAATAATCTAATGAATGAGCATGTATTAATATAACTACTGATTATCGGTTCTGTTTGAAAAATCATTAAATAATTGCTAAATTTTGGCTAAGAAATTTTAACTCAAGTTTGCGCTAAAAATAATGTTATATTTCATTTTTCACGTCGAAAAAACCGGAAATTAGTTGCTTACTGCTATAATACTTTAGTTTAGCAGTGATATTCAAAAGTAAATCTAAGAAAAAATATGCTATACGGAATATAATATGTTCGATTTTCGATTGTTTTTAGAATTGTTGCTTTTGGCAGGAGTAAAGATAATAAATTCGCATGAATTAATACTGTTCGCCGCAATTTTTTCTATGCAATTGCAGCGCCTCGCTTTGAATAATTCCGCGTAAAAAAGACCAACATAAGAAAGCAAAAAACATAAAGATAAAAGAGCATAACGGGAAAACATAATATCAGTAAGTCTACCCCCACTCTATATTCATCTTCAAAGAATTTCCCACTACATACACCATGATATAGTGTAACTGATTCATAAATTCAGCAATGTCGCATACCTGAAAATCCTTTTATTTTTAGCCAACCACTCATTCGCCAAAAGGTATAACACACAAGGTATATAGAAATGCTTTATATCTAAACCCGATATGAATAAATGCTACTTTGTAGCACACATACCATACAAGGGTTATACTATAAGTAGTATCAAAAATTTAACACCATACTTCCAGTATGCTGATTAATATAAATTTTCTTAAGTATGCCATCTTTTATATAAAAATCTATCTTACTAAGCATAGATATCTATAAATTTATCCTGATACCTTCTATTACTTTTAGTATACTGTCAACTTTCTCTTATTCCAAAGGCATGGCTCTCTTCAACCATCGATACCAAAGACTGATTAAAGAACATATTAAGCTATGTTATTTTTAGTTAAGCAGTCCAAGACTGACATAATACATAGAAATTAAACTTACTATCACCCAATCTGTATAGCATTTTTTAAAAAATTCTAGTTTTAATCTTATAAACATAAATAAACTGACTATTATAATTAAACGTTAGATACTTTCGATCAAGTAAACAGCTCATCAAGCTAATTTAAATATATTGATAATGATTTAATAATCGTATTTTATTCGATGATATTTTGATGCATTAGTTTTGAAGAAAAACAAGTTTTCTGATAAAACTGGTTAATATAAAGACATAAATTTAAATAACACCGAAGTTATCTGCAAAATATATTTTTTACATACTACGTACCTCGCTTAGTTCAATAAAATCTTATAAACTAGCCAGAAACAAATCATGTAAAAACTCCGATAAATTTATTTGAAAATATTTAAATATTTATAACTTTAAAGTAAAACAAATAAATGAAAATGTTCTTAATTCGAAACAAATCAGTAATATTCATCTACTGTATAATGGCTAATGACCTTATCATGATTAGCCATAATTATCCGAACTCTTACTCATTAAACTGATTTTTTCAAATTCACCAGAATTCATATTCTGGCCAATGCTTTATCTCTATGCAATCTGTTTACACAGAAATCTATTTATATTCTATATAAGCATAAAAGTGATTAAACGACTAATACCAAATCTAAATTACATCTATTTTAATTTTTCTAAATGTAAAATTGATGAAAAATCAGATTTACTATAGCATAGTAAAAATAGAGAATATAACTTATCAATAAATTTAAATCATAAAAACTTTATTTTAATATTATTTAAATATCAAATATTCCATTCCTCTTAGTAAGATTCTCATTAGAACTCTTATCAAAATAGCAATGGTTATTTTTAATAATTTTATTAAAATTTCTACATCTATAGTTTCAGATGGAATAATCTTAGCAAGAAATAAAAATTTCATAAATTAACCTCAAGAATAGGCTCCTTCTCTGGACACCAGAGATACTTTCATATAAAAGAACGGAAAGAAAAACATAGCTATCTTGGTCTATTCTTTCGAAATGTATTTCGACATCAATGTTGGAATGTTCTATAATAGAATCAAATCATAAAAAAACAGATATAATTTCCTCTTGCTATTATTTTTGTTTTGATAGAAAAATATTTTCTATCGTATGATCGTATTTTATCCACTTTTCACTTTATCATCTTCATTAAATAGAAACAAAAAAACAAATCACCTAGTTTTCTCTACACGATTTCTTATCTCTGCGTTAAAGCCATGAATTAATATCATTAATTACCAGAGGTAATTTTTAATAATTTAAAAAGTTGATATGAAAAAATCAGTAAATACTAATAACCAATAACCTTAGTATTAAGATGTATTTATTACTAATTCTATCCACAACACCGAAACTCTCTTGTCTCTTTCAAGACAACATAGCATAATAAACCTGATCATCAATCGCTTCTTACCAAAATCCCGAGTGTTATCATAAACCTTTCTTGCCAGTTTTCTTATTCGTTAACTCAATTTTAAAAGCCCAGTTAGGACTACTAAGATTTTACTAATTTTTATGTCAACTTTTCATTTTTTGTCAAAATAACTGCAAACTGTTTTATGTCAGATTATCCATAAAATGAGTAAACTTTATGGATAATCTGACATTTAATATAATGGGATTTTATTATACTTTATTCCCGAATAAAACAAAATAACCCATAAACTGATAACTTATCACATGTATCCGATAGAATTTCTTTAACAGTTTCTGATATGGTCAAATCATCTTTATTTGTTTATTAATGATTCTTATCATGAAAGACATTAGAAATTATTGCGTTCATATGCACCAGATATTCAGATAAAACCTTTAATTAATATTAAAAATATTACTTTTCTGTGAACTAGCTAAGGGGGGAATGATACAACATAGAATTCTCCATTTTTTCTTCCTGTCCGGGAAGAAGACGTTGGTGTAAAAAACTTCCGCATGTATCAATTTGTTGCTTTCCTTTTCCCAGAGAAAAGTAAGAAAGACTCTTTTATTGCACATCAGCACCACAACCCATCCCATTTAGAGTTTCAGCGCACATAGGTTGCTTCTATCACAAGATATCTCTTGTGGAAATCTATCCTAACCAAGATCTATTTTTCTTTTAATAACCATAGTTTAAAGAACAAACACCGCTCTTTCAGAGAAGCTACAATCACCGTAAAATAGATATCTAATAATCCAACACATTCAAATATTAAGGTGAAATATGGAAACTAAATAAATCGTTTTCATTTAGATTACCTCTCTCGCTACTGCATAGAAAATTGGTGCTGTATTTTTCTCATTAGCAAAAATAACCAAGGCCACAATATACCATCCACCATGCTGCTCAAAAATATTCCTTGGCGAAACGAAATATCAGTTACTAAAGACCTTGCTAAGAATATTATTACTTTTGTAGTTAATGATAGCAGTATTACAATCAATACCTGTTGCCAAAAAATCATCTTTTGAAACATCTGAATTTTGAATACCATAAAATAGATGAGAATACTAAATGCTAGAGCACGTACACCAAGTGTCGAACCGAGAATCAAATCCATAATCAACCCAAAAATAAAACCAGTTCCTACATTGATACGATGCGGTAACACCATTACCCAGTAAATAAGCAACAGATTAAGCCAGGATGGTCGAAAGAGATATAGCTGCTGCGGCCATGGCATGATTTCCAAAACAATCGCAATAAAAAATGAAAACCAAATTAGCCAGCCACCGCAACAACAGCGATATTGAGTCATTGTGCTTCTCCAAGATTGCCAAATGCCGGAAAGAGTGGAGGGGAGGAGACGTTTTTGGCAGATCTAGAGAAATCAAGATTTTCTTTCTTCACCATATAATTCACGCCGTTATATGTATATTTAGAACTATCGTGATCTCGAGAATCGCTAGTATTAAGGCGATGCATTACGTCAGTGTCGTTGCAGTTAGAAATATCTATTTTTTGTTGGCGTGGTGCTAGTACCGACAGACTCCCATTAGATTTTCTGCTACACGCCAATACACCATGATTAACTATTGAAAGGGAGATCTTTCATCGTCAACACTTTCAATCGGTAAACCATTCGCGGATAACGGAGCAATACCATTGTTCGGCGATGACAGCATTTTAGAATTTATCTGCATCAAACGCTTATCGGCAATTATATGTACCTCCTCCGGCAGCAACGGCACTGCACTGCATAAATCTAAACCCCAAAGTAATAGCAGGTAGTGCAAGTGATTTAATTCAGCAGTGGGGCGTGCCTTAATGATAGTATGAGCTCGTTGGGTATCAACTTTCACCGAAGATACCACCGCCACCGGATACCCTTCCGGAAAGCGACCGCCCAAACCTGAAGTTACAAGGGCATCTCCTACGCGAATATCTGGATTACCTGGTAAATACTCCAGCTGTAAATCCTCGTTACAACCATTACCGGAAAGAATCATGCGCATATCATTACGCAGCACCTGTATTGGTAGTGCGTGAGAAGCATCGCATATCAGTAACACACGGCTGGTATGTTTATTAATAGCGATGACCTGACCTACCACACCTTTATCATTAATAACTGGCTGACCGACATAAACACCGTTATTTGCCCCTTTATCAATTACCACCTGATCGCTATAAGGATCAGTACTAATAGAAAACATCTGCGTAAGCATTTTTTGTTCATCCTGACGTAGTGGCGACCCCAGCAACTTACGCAACTGAATATTTTCTTGCTTATACTGACCCAACAGTAATAGTTCGCTATTTTTTAACAACAATTCCTGATGCAGCGCCCTATTTTCCAACGTTAGCTGCATGCGGGTCGTTAGCATTTGAGATAAATTATCCAATATTTGGCGAGGGCCATTAGCTAAGAAATAGAATGGAGTAACGGCAGTCTCCATATAAGTACGGATTTTTACGAACATTCCATGTCGGCTATCTGCGATAATGAGAAAGATAGCCATTAAAATTACTAAAATAATCCGTAATTTCAGAGAGAACCCTATGCCAAAAATCGGTTTCATAATTATACATTTCCCTCAATAAAAAAGGGGATATCCCCTGGATCGAGCCAATTGCAGCATCAACCAAGAACATCCCCTCTCCTCCCATTTTAAGGTAGATTATTCTTCGCTGAATAAATCCCCGCCGTGCATATCGATCATCTCCAGTGCTTTGCCTCCGCCTCTGGCAACACAAGTAAGTGGATCTTCTGACACTACCACGGGAATACCGGTTTTCTCCATCAGCAAGCGATCGAGATTACACAACAGTGCTCCACCACCGGTAAGTACCATTCCTCGCTCTGAAATATCGGAAGCTAGCTCCGGCGGGCATTGCTCTAATGCTACCATTACTGCGCTCACAATACCGCTTAAAGGTTCCTGAAGTGCTTCGAGGATCTCATTCGAGTGCAGTATGAAGCCACGTGGCACGCCCTCGGCTAGATTACGTCCACGTACTTCAATATCGCGTACCTCTTCGTCTGGATAGGCAGAACCGATACTGTGTTTAATCCGCTCTGCCGTAGCTTCTCCGATCAGCGATCCATAATTTCGGCGTACATAATTAATAATAGCTTCATCGAAACGATCACCGCCAATACGCACTGATGATGAGTACACAACACCATTAAGCGAAATAACAGCAACCTCAGTAGTACCGCCACCGATATCCACCACCATCGAACCGGTGGGATCAGAAACCGGCAGGCCAGCACCAATCGCAGAAGCCATTGGTTCTTCAATCAAAAACACTTCGCGCGCACCTGCTCCTTGTGCGGATTCACGAATTGCACGGCGCTCTACCTGAGTTGCGCCCACAGGCACGCATACAAGCACGCGCGGGCTTGGCCGCATAAAACTGTTACTGTGTACTTGTTTGATAAAATACTGCAGCATTTTCTCAGTAACAAAAAAGTCAGCGATGACACCATCCTTCATCGGCCGTATAGCCGCAATATTGCCGGGTGTACGCCCAAGCATCATCTTTGCTTCCTGGCCAACGGCCGCAACGCTTTTCCGAGAACCGTTACGATCCTGACGAATAGCAACGACAGAAGGTTCATTTAGAACAATGCCTTGTCCTTTCACATAGATAAGGGTATTAGCTGTACCCAAGTCGATGGATAAATCATTAGAAAACATTCCACGAATTTTTTTTAACATAACTAACGGAGAATCCTGAATAACTGGAGCGAAAAATGAAAGCCTCTTACTTTATCAACCACAAGAAGCGGCGACAAGGCGCCAACACGCGTTGACTTATATGAAAATACGTTCTCCATCAACATTTTCACTAACAAAAAAAATCTCTACAGATTTTAAACAGGAAAAGTGTAGGGTTTCAATATTTCTAACATTAAATATTATGCAAATAAAGGATAAAATAGCATATTTTAATCCATGCGTTACGTTATACACAACACACCATAACGTGTACGATTATTGAAACAATGTTATACGTTAATGTTATAAGGAATTTGATACAAAATATCAGATCACATCGTAAATATTTTCTAGTAACTCCTTCAGAGAAGTTATCAGTACGGAGAATTTTCTTCCAATGCCTTGTGGCAGACATGATCCAAAAAAAGTCTCCACTCTGAACGATGCCATATAGTCGCAAAAATCCGCGTCTTAAGTTCCGATACAAACTTATGGAAAAGTATGCATAAACAGGATATTTTCTTTTCGAAAATTAATATAGATCAGATAATTAATTTTAATAACAAAGATACATATGAAATTTTCAATTTTTTCGCTAAGAAATTTCTTTCTTTCAAAGAAAAAGTAGAATGAAGTATCAATGATAATACAAAATGTAGTCATATCGATTCAACCTCTTTACCTCACTAAATTAAATACATCAAAACGCTACCTGACATAGGTCACATTATAAAAAATTAAAAAATCATTTAAAAAAAATTCATAGAATATTCTGTATGCTGTTCGAAGAGGGGGAGAAAGGCTCTGTGATGTATTCTAATTTTTATAAAAGATTTTCTGAATAAATAAAAACCGACGAAAACACCTCTTCCTATATTAGATTATTTAAGAAAGTTAGATGATATTAAATATTTCTAATAAAGTAATCTATTAAGATAATTACTAGTCACCTAGTTCTAATTAATTCAATAAAATATACCATATTGTAATTAACAAATTAATCTCATTTATTATACATAAATATTTACGATTCGTAAGATCAACTAAATATATTTATAATATTATGGTACTCTTTCTTTCAGAAAGAAACCAAATAAATAATCAACCGATCGAATATGAAGGTGCTCTGAGATGCTTTACTTTTTGACCAAGTATAACTTGAAGGCTATGGAGTAAAAAAACCAAAATAAGCACGTTTTTTAAACAGATATACCGTTATACTCGTTCACGAGCCTATCGACATAATGAAAATCTTTGGCCTTTTTGCCATATCAGCCGCGCCATGGCAGGCGAGATTACTCAACTACGCTATAAATAGAAAACGGTGCCGCTAGTACCCCTAGCCGATTTTTATCATCGTTTCAGCGGCGATGCGCTTGTTACCGTCACCGGCCCCCTCTATTAACGAGATGAATTTCGATAAACTACCGTCGTCAACGAGTGGAAGGGTGCATGGTGATTACGCACTTAAGAATCGCCTGTATTTTTAATTATATATCTTCGTTGATAGAAGTTTTATTGATCACCACCTAGATCTTCTAAAATCAATTATTTCCGATCCGGAATTACTTTGTTGACCACATTGCATGGGATTACCCGGATTATTAATCATTTAATACTAGAGACAAGAGACTATCGGCTTACGCTGATTGACAATACCTCTGTTATCGCATTTATCAACTAAAAGTACTCAGCAATGACTTTGAGCGTCGTTTCCATCAAGATCCAAAGATCTACTCTAAGTTCAAATCATCCTAATATCGCTTTTACTATCGATATCCATGGCGGGATATTTGATGCAAGTACTATGGTGTACTGGATACTCCAAATTTTACTATTTTTAGGATTTACATATTTTTATCTTACCTGGGCTAGACATGGAAAATTTTCATCGGACGCATTTTTATGAAACCGAAAAAGATAAGCTAGCATCATTTTTGGCAGAAAAATTTGAATCAATTATTGTTCCAGCCTTTACGTTGTCTAGCGAGGTACTGAAAAAAGAAGTTGAAGTAAAAAATTCATCATTAAATGGCGTATTAAATAGCGGGATTTTTGAGAAAACAAGCTTCGAAGAAAATCTTAAATGAGTAGCTTCTATACGAGAAAAGAATTTCAGATTTTTCGATTAATTTAGTATTTTTTTACGATTAAGAACAGACTAGATAATCTCTTGTATATGTCTGCTCTGAACCAATTTTTAACCACTAATAACCTTTTATAAAACTACATTTACTAATTAATAGTATTCTATATGTTAAAATCGCATCATAATAAAAATTGATATTCACTGCTTTGAACTATACCTTATGAATTAGATACGATGAAAATATCAATATCAAGCCGATTAGCGTTTATGTATATAAACTGTGTTTAAAAATATTTTTAATTCTTCTTTTCTATAAAGGAAGGGTTGATGAACCAAGGTAACACCAATACAATAGACTACGTTGATATTGGAATTTTTTCCTATATGTGTAAAAAACAAGCATTAAAAATTTCTATAAATATTCCATTTTGATAAATTTTTAAAATCACATAAAAGTAGATTATAGATAGAATCGCGTAAAATACAAAAATCTCTATCTTTTATAAATCAGAAAAATAAAATAGAGTTGTATGCAACAAAAAAGATAACCATTTTTGATTATTTAACTTTCATAATTTCAGCAAACAAAAAATACACTCGGCATGTAAAACAACATCATTTAAAATTTACATATTCATATCAAATCTGTTTTTCATAAAATGATTTAAATTTAAAAATAAAATAAGCAAATACTAATATTGTTGGCTAGTATTATCAATATATCCGTCTCAAATTTACTGTAACCTATTTAACAAGTCGCTTAAATTTTAGATTAATTTTTTCTTTCTAAACGTCGGGGCGAGCATTGCTCAATACTTTTGTTGAAATAATACATTCATTTCCTTCTCTGTCTTCTTCTATTTATTTTTCATTTTTCAGAAAATTAGCATCAAACGAAGAATTGATAAACCCCTGAAATCATAAGATTTGCTAAAATTATAGACAATTTATCTTACAGATATATGTGGTTATCTTAAAAAGATTAGAAAATCCGCCATTAAAAATGGTAAATCTTTGATAGTTATAAATCGCCAAGCAAAATAAATATTTAATGAATAGAAATAAGCAGGTGGATGAAAATATGTAAGCTGGATACGAGCTAGGTGTAGTTAAAATGATATGGTACACTCTTAATGTAAAATAGGGTTAAAATTACTTTCTTATAAAGATAATAACAAAAATTTTCAATAAAATCAGAAACATTAAGTTGGTTTATTGATATTACTTTTTCTGACACATCGAATCTTTTTTAATCTACTAAAATACATTGATGATAATTTGAAATTATTCATTAAATATTAGCGTAAAGTCATACGAAATTAACTTTTATATGACTTTACGCTCGCGAATACTACGTATTCATGTTGTAATTTTACAAGTGTTAGAGATAACAATAAAAATACAGCAGCTACTGCGTTTCCATATATGTATTCCTTATCAAAAAATAGAAAATATACGCTTTCTAAGCGTATATTTTCTATGATACAGTGGAAATGGATCTAGAAAAGCGAAAAAGGTTAACGCAATTACTTATCATGGATATGATAATTCTTTATGAAATCGGGCGGTAAACACAAGCGAGAATCATGATCGATCGCATCTGGAAAGAGTACAACATATATGAAACAAACTTTTTTCTAAAAGATTGCAAGATACAATCAGGATTTATATTAACTAATAGATGCGATATAAAAAGCTATACATAACTTAAAGTACTATATATAGATATATATATCTTTTACATTCTGATGTAAAAAAGAAAAATATGAGATTGTATGCTTGCATAAATCAAAAAAGTTTTTATTACCTATCTTCAAACTCATACTAATATTAAACACTGCAAACTACATGGATAAAATCTATCCAAAACTACATATGATAATAGTATTCATGATTTTTCTTCGACACGGGTTACCAATAACTGATCTATTTTGTAGCTATCGATATCTACCACCTCAAATTTATATCCGACGTACTTTACAAAATCGGTACGTTTTGGAATTTTACGAAGCATAAACATCATAAATCCACCTATTGTTTCATAGTTGCTTGATTGTGGAAATTCATCAATATCTAGAAAACACATAACATCATCAATCGGAGTCCTACCCTCTATAAGCCAAGATTTCTCATCGCGGGCAATAATTTGCTCTTCTTCTAGACGCAGTCCTACCAAATCACCCATCAGGGTAGACATCACATTATTTAAGGTGATAACCCCGACTACCAGTGCATATTCATTCAAGATAACTGCAAAATTCTCACCAGTGTTTTTAAAACTTTCAAGCACCTCAAAAATCGTTAGTGTATTCGGTACAATCAGAGGTGAATAGATCTGTACCCCGCTGCTAAGTGCCAAGTTTTGATTATTTAGGAGACGGTTAAGTAAATCCTTTGAGTTAACATATCCAACGATGTGATCTATAGTGACATCGCAGATCAGAAATTTGAAGTGTGGATTGATTGCAATCTTCTCTTTAATACTTTCTTCTGTTTCATGTAAATCAAAATAAATAATATTTTCACGCGAAATCATGGAGGACGACACAGTACGCAATTCTAATTTAAAGACATTTTCGATGAGTGCATGTTCTTGCTTACGCAGTACACCAGCTAACGCACCGGCCTCCACCACTGCGTAAATATCGTCAGAGGTGATATCCTCTTTACGTACCATAGGTAGTTTCAGAATTCTAAAAATTACGTTAGCCAACCCGTTAAATATCCATACTAATGGACGAAATACTAGTAAGCAGAAACGCATTGGATTGATAATTTTTACAGCATAACTTTCTGGTGAAATTAACGCGATGCGTTTCGGAGTCAAATCCGCAAACAGAATAAAGATAGCAGTTACCAGAGAGAAGGAGAGAATAAAACTCAGTTGTTTCGCTAATTCTGGCGACATAAAGTTTATGAATAGTCTATTGAACCAGGGAGAAAAAGCTGAATCGCCTACAATTCCTCCTAAGATAGCCACACCGTTAAGACCTATTTGAATAACTGTAAAAAATAAACCCGGCGTCTCCTGCAATTTGAGCACACGCTCTGCGTTTATATCCCCTTCATCAGCTAGTAATTTTAATTTGACTTGACGTGATACAGCTAACGATATCTCAGATATTGAAAAAAAGGCGCTCACTGCAATCAGTAGCAGAATAACCAAAAAACTATTCAGCATATGTTAATCACTTTTGGCTAAAAAGAAGAGTAAGAGGCCACATAATATCGAATTTTCATAAAAATATCCGCTTCAACTTCTTAGGAAGACTCTTCCATAAAAGAAATATTTTATAGCAACATTAATAATCAATCTACAAAGGTCTTCCTTGGCGCAAGGCTTGTCATGATATTTATATAGTGCAAATATTATCTTTTTACCTTGATTATTAATGTATTATATTATTCTTTGCTAGAAACAAAGCAATAATACTTAACATTAGCAAAAAACCATCTATAAACAGTGTAAATATCTGTTAAGTTATTAATAATATATTCTAATTAATCTCTTTTAATAAAAATAGATAAAAAAGAGTCTAACAATAGTATCAAAAAAGATAAACTGCAGATAATCAGATGCAAAAATCATTTGTGCAAAATTACTTATTGCAGTTTCCATCCTGTGAAACACAATCTTTGTAGATTTTAAAAATTTTTTATATATTAAAACAAAAAAATCAGGAATGTGATACCTAAAGGACATACCAAATGCCATATATATCATGTTTTTATAAGAAAAACAATTGAATCACTTACCACATCTTTACGTAAATAGGGCATAATATTAATTGATTTAGCATCATGAATGCTAAAACGATTTTACAAATCAGCGTCCAAGGAAACAAATCCTACGACACCTTAGAAAAGAAAACAGATTATTTTCGGTATTTTGATTTAAAATCCTTCTTTTAATTATCTGAATCTACTTGACTATGGATTAGAAAATAGGTATGTTGAAAAAATTTCTCAAAAGAATAACTAGTATCAGCATATCCATACTCATAATTAATATTTTTCTTCCATAAGTTACTTTTAAACAACTAAATTTATCATGATAGCTACGAACCTATAAATAAGAACCATTGCAGAAAATAATAACAGTAATAACAAATACCTTCAGATCGTAATTGGCTATTATATAATCGGAATAATTTTTTATTAGATTTTCTAAAACTAAATACTCTCATTATTAATAAGAATCTATGTGGTTTGAATTGTAAATAAAGGTTAATATTAACAGCATAAGTCAAAGACTTTACCGATAAAAACACTAGAGGTACCTAGTGCTAAGTTGTTTAATCTACAAAAAACAACCCATTTCATAAATCAATAGGTTGAAAATTCTAAATTGCCTCGATAATACAGATCTAATTATTGCTAATATAAGTTTTTGCTGGAAACATTACTTATCCGTTTTATGAATTTGCCAAACTTGTCAACAATACTATCTTACTAATTGTTCTAAGTTTTGACAGAACAGAAAACATGCATTTCAAATAATTTATGGGGATATGTCCGCAACCACTTTTTTTAAAGAGTTCAGCACATCTGTATCCTTTACACATAAGCCAATCAGGAACTTTGTCAATAAACCGCCGTATACAATCACTTATTTCGTTTACCAATCTAGAAGCTGGACGATACAGTGGACGAATCAGGCTTTCGATAAAAAGAACTGAGATACTGAAAGGGCGTATAAGCACACCGTGATTCGCATAATGAAGTGCCGTTAGCGGATTAATAATCGAAAGTCCAAAATACCACAGCAAACACCATGGCACAAACCGAGGCAGCGCGCTATGGGTGTTTCTAGTACTTCTTGGCGTTTCATTCTTCCTGCCTGCTGAAAATGCCTATCTAACCGGTGTCGGTAGTTATCTGTCGTGGAAAGGTTGATATAAGGTAGATCGCGAAAATCTTCCAGTGTTAATATAGACTTAGCACTAAGCGGATGACCTGGGGGGTAGTACACATACTTCATTAAGGGTCATCAAAATTACCTGACGTGTACCCACTGGCGATGAAAGGTTCTCCGTCAGGCCTAAATCAACTTGTTGATCTGAAAGATGTTCTTCCAGAAGCGGCGATTCCTGCGAAATAATATTTAAGCTAACATCCGGGTGAGAATCAAAAAAATCCCGACAAACCTCCGGTAATAGAGACTGTGAAAACACTGGTAGGCACACAATAGTTAGTTGCGCCTGACAATATTTCCGAATGAGACGTGCAGCATAAAGTATCCGGTCTATGCCATAATAGGATTGCTGTACTTCTTTAAACAGCAGTAACCCATCATGGATGTGTTTCAAACGACCCTTAATTTTTTCAAATGGCGCTCTAACTGTAACAATTTTTCTAGGTGTGCAAGCTCACGTCTTACCGTAGGCTGAGACACGTATGCAACAATTCAGCAGCTTCTGTTAGATTACCGGTAGTCATGACTGTATGAAAAATATCAATTTTCCTTGAGTTTATCGTTGCCATATCTACCTTATAATTAAAATCAATATCATAAGTGAATAGATGACAACAAAAAAGATATTTTTTTATGATTGACGATACTTTATAAAAGAGAAGTTACTTACGTTAAACTCTGTTCTACCCAAGTTCTTTTATTCGAGGACACGATGAAATATAATCTTTACGCCACAGAACGCGCCCTAAACGCAGCTAATTTATTTCCGTTATATCAGCAGTACGGTGGCCCAGTTTGGGCGTATGAGGCAGAAACCATCAGTGCTAAGATTGCACAGTTACACCGTTTTGATGCAATCCGATTCGCCCAGAAAGCCTGCTCTAACATTCATATACTTCGGCTAATGCGCAACCAAGGTATAAAAATAGACTCTGTATCACTCGGCGAGATTGAGCGTGCACTACTTGCTGGGTTTCAACCTGGCAATAAAAAGGATGAAATTGTTTTTACCGCCGATCTGCTAGATGAACCGACGCTTACGCGAGTTGTTGAACTTGGTATCCCGATCAACGTTGGCTCGCTTGATATGCTGATACAGCTTGGGGCTCGATCGCCTGGTCATGCTGTTTGGCTACGAATCAATCCAGGTTTTGGCCATAGTAATAACAAAAAAACAAATACTGGCGGTAAAAACAGCAAACACGGTATTTGGCATGAGGATTTGCCAAAAGCAGTAGAACTGATTCTTCGCTACAACCTCGAGCCTATAGGTATACATATGCATATCGGTTCAGGCGTAGATTATGCCCACCTTTCTCAAGTCTGTGCTGCCATGGTACAACAGGTTGTTCTTAGCGGGCTAGATCTCTTCGCTATTTCTGCTGGGGGTGGATTATCTATACCTTATCGGCTGGGGGAGAAAGAAATTGATACCGATCACTATTTTAGCCTGTGGGATGCTGCTAGACGACAAATTAGTAAACATCTTGGACATCCAATAAAACTTGAAATTGAACCTGGCCGATTTTTAGTAGCGGAATCAGGAGTACTGATAACGCAGGTTAGAGCGATAAAAGATATGGATAATCGACACTTCGTGTTAGTAGATGCAGGATTTAACGATTTAATGCGTCCGGCAATGTATGGTAGCTACCACGCTATTTCTCTATTGCCATCAGACGGGATTGATCGCGGATCACAATCGCTACGCGATACCATTGTAGGGGGGCCGTTGTGTGAATCTGGTGACGTATTTACACAAATTGCCGACGGCACTATCATCCCGCGTAGTTTACCACCAATTCAAGTTGGTGATTATCTTGTTTTTCACGATACCGGGGCCTATGGCGCTTCAATGTCTTCAAATTATAACAGCAGACCTTTGCTAGCAGAAGTTTTGTTTGAACAAGGGCAGTCCCGACAAATTAGAAGGCGTCAACGATTAGAAGAGCTCTTTAGTTTAGAACTCTAAAAAAGATTTTTTATACCAATATCACGTCAAGTTTTTTAGAAGTGGCATTTAAAAAAAGCCCTCTGCTTATGCAGAGGGCTTTTTTTAAATGCCTGGCAATTCCCTACTCTCGCATGGGGAGCCCCCAAACTACCATTGGCGCTACGGCGTTTCACTTTTGAGTTCGGCATGGGTTCATGTGGGACCACCGCGCTAGTGTCACCAGGCAAATTAGTTTAGTACTACATTACGTTTTTTCGCGCTTTTGCGCTTTTCTCAAACAGCTCAGGTGTTGTAAGGTTAAGTCTTACGGGTCTTCATTAGTATCGGTTAGCTCAACGCCTTACAGCGCTTACACACCCGACCTATCAACGTCATAGTCTTTAACGTCCCTTCAAGAGGCTTAAAGCCTCGGGGAAGACTCATCTTGAGGCAAGTTTCCCGCTTAGATGCTTTCAGCGGTTATCTCTTCCGCACATAGCTACCGGGCAATGCCATCGGCATGACAACCCGAATACCAGTGGTGCGTCCACTCCGGTCCTCTCGTACTAGGAGCAGCCCCTCTCAATCTTCCAGCGCCCACGACAGATAGGGACCGAACTGTCTCACGACGTTCTAAACCCAGCTCGCGTACCACTTTAAATGGCGAACAGCCATACCCTTGGGACCTACTGCAGCCCCAGGATGTGATGAGCCGACATCGAGGTGCCAAACACCGCCGTCGATATGAACTCTTGGGCGGTATCAGCCTGTTATCCCCGGAGTACCTTTTATCCGTTGAGCGATGGCCCTTTCCATACAGAACCACCGGATCACTAAGACCTGCTTTCGCACCTGCTTGAGCCGTCACTCTCGCAGTCAAGCTAGCTTATGCCTTTGCACTAACCTCACGATATCCGACCGTGATTAGCTAACCTTAGTGCTCCTCCGTTACTCTTTGGGAGGAGACCGCCCCAGTCAAACTACCCACCAGACACTGTCCTCGGCTCGGATAACGAGCCTGAGTGAGAACATCAAACATTAGAGGGTGGTATTTCAAGGTTGGCTCCATGTGGACTGACGCCCACACTTCAATGCCTCCCACCTATCCTACACACCAAGGCTCAATATTCAGTATCAAGTTATAGTAAAGGTTCACGGGGTCTTTCCGTCTTGCCGCGGGTACACCGCATCTTCACGGCGAATTCAATTTCACTGAGTCTCGGGTGGAGACAGCCTGACCATCATTACGCCATTCGTGCAGGTCGGAACTTACCCGACAAGGAATTTCGCTACCTTAGGACCGTTATAGTTACGGCCGCCGTTTACCGGGGCTTCGATCAAGAGCTTCTCCTAAAAAAGGATAACCCCATCAATTAACCTTCCGGCACCGGGCAGGCGTCACACCGTATACGTCCACTTTCGTGTTTGCACAGTGCTGTGTTTTTAATAAACAGTTGCAGCCAGCTGGTATCTTCGACTGGCTTCTGCTCGGGGAGCAAAGTCCCTCCACATACTTGCCAGCGTGCCTTCTCCCGAAGTTACGGCACCATTTTGCCTAGTTCCTTCACCCGAGTTCTCTCAAGCGCCTAGATATTTTCTATCTGACCACCTGTGTCGGTTTTGGGTACGATTCAATGTGACCTGGAGCTTAGAGGCTTTTCCTGGAAGCGTAGCATCAATTCCTTCACCACCGTAGTAGTTCGTCATCACACCTCAGTGTTAATAAAGAAGCGGGTTTGCCTACTTCTTCCACCTTCATGTTTAAACCGGGATAACCGTCACCCGGCGAACCTAGCTTTCTCCGTCCCCCCTTCGCAGTCACATCCAGTACAGGAATATTAACCTGTTTCCCATCGACTACGCCTTTCGGCCTCGCCTTAGGGGTCGACTCACCCTGCTCCGATTAACGTTGAACAGGAACCCTTGGTCTTCCGGCGAGCGGGTTTTTCACCCGCTTTATCGTTACTCATGTCAGCATTCGCACTTCTGATACCTCCAGCATGCCTCACGGCACACCTTTGCAGGCTTACAGAACGCTCCCCTACCCAGCAAACACTTGCGTGTTGCTGCCGCAGCTTCGGTACATGATTTAGCCCCATTACATCTTCCGCGCGGACCGACTCGACCAGTGAGCTATTACGCTTTCTTTAAATGATGGCTGCTTCTAAGCCAACATCCTGGCTGTCTATGCCTTCCCACATCGTTTCCCACTTAATCATGACTTTGGGACCTTAGCTGGCGGTCTGGGTTGTTTCCCTCTTCACGACGGACGTTAGCACCCGCCGTGTGTCTCCCGTGATAACATTCTACGGTATTCGCAGTTTGCATCGGGTTGGTAATCCGGGATGGACCCCTAGCCGAAACAGTGCTCTACCCCCGCAGATGAATTCACGAGGCGCTACCTAAATAGCTTTCGGGGAGAACCAGCTATCTCCCGGTTTGATTGGCCTTTCACCCCCAACCACAGGTCATCCGCTAATTTTTCAACATTAGTCAGTTCGGTCCTCCAGTTAGTGTTACCCAACCTTCAACCTGCCCATGGCTAGATCACCGGGTTTCGGGTCTATACTCTGCAACTAGACGCCCAGTTAAGACTCGGTTTCCCTACGGCTCCCCTATACGGTTAACCTCGCTACACAATATAAGTCGCTGACCCATTATACAAAAGGTACGCAGTCACATCCAAAAAGATGCTTCCACTGCTTGTACGTACACGGTTTCAGGTTCTATTTCACTCCCCTCACCGGGGTTCTTTTCGCCTTTCCCTCACGGTACTGCTTCACTATCGGTCAGTCAGTAGTATTTAGCCTTGGAGGATGTCCCCCCCATCTTCAGACAGGATATACTTGCCCCGCCCTACTCTTGTTGAGCTCACAACAAACGCATTTTTGGATACGGGACTATCACCCTCTATCGCCGGTCTTTCCAGACCGTTCTCCTGATGCGCCAGCTGATGATGGCTCTGGGCTTTTCCCTTTTCGCTCGCCGCTACTAGGGGAATCTCGGTTGATTTCTTTTCCTCAGGGTACTAAGATGTTTCAATTCCCCTGGTTTGCTTCATCAGGCTATTAATTTACCTGACAATGGTACAACTTGTTGTACCGGGTTTCCCCATTCGGACATCGCCGGCTGATAACGCTTCATATCAGCTCACCGGCGCTTTTCGCAGATTAGCACGTCCTTCATCGCCTCTGACTGCCTAGGCATTCACCGTGTACGCTTAGTCACTTAACCTTACAACCCTGAGATGTCTGTCGTATGTCCGAAACTCCAGTTGCGCGATACACTCTCTCGCAGCATAAATAGCACACCGCAATACTTGTATATTATACACAACTTAGCTTTCAGATTATTCGCATTACCTCCTTATAGATAGAATAGCCGCCATGGCTTAATCTATAAGCAGGGACGTAATAACGCTAATGCGTTATCCTCAGTTTACTTACTTCGTTTGAGAGACTCTCATGCTGAGTTAGACACTTCAGCATGCGTTTCAAATTTTCAGCTTATTCCAAATTTTTAAAGAGCGTTTTTGCGAACTTTAACTTATCGTTATCAGTAATAATCTTACCTCAACCATATAACAGATGCTTTTGCATGGCCAATAATATATAATTACAAAAAAGCATTGTATATAATTATATCATATAAGCATATAAAATGCAATTATTACTATAAATTTTACTTATCTTAACATCACCCCAGTGATACTGAGTAGCACTACATCTTAAAAAATTAGTTGAAAATTGTCACCTGAAAAGAGTTTAGAAAGCGACCCACTAAATCCCATCCATTAATTCTTAATTAAAATGCATTGCATCAACATTAATTCATGTTGTCTAAAAGATCAAGACAGTATTAACCCGGTTTATGAACTTTTAAAAAAAGACCAACACAACCAAGTAACTAAAAAATGCATAATACACTTTTCTTATCCCATGTCAAGAACTTTCTACGTTTTTCAACCCACCTAATTTATCACAATCTTATTTACACAACCAATCAACTAATAAATACATTATAGAGAGCTAGTCCGAAATAACAAGGAGTATATCTTTACTTTTTAACCAAGTTAATAATTAATAAATCGCAACATGTCTGATTGACGCTTTTTAATAGCCGCAGGTAGTATAGCCAAACTATTAATAACCAAATCCGAAATAGCACGAGCCTCCTCTGTTACTTTTTTACCACTACACACGAGTATCCTTTTACCAACTCCTGCAGCCTCACCCGCTAACATATCATCCATTTTATCGCCCACCATATAAGACGAAGCCATATCAATATTCAGATCACGCTGTGCATCTAGTAACATTCCGGGTTTTGGCTTACGACAATCACACCCCTTGTGTAATGCCTGAGGCGCCGCCTGCGGATGATGAGGGCAAAAATAAACACCATCCAAACTAAAGCAAAATTTAGCTAGAATGGACTCCATCCATTCCATCAGCCGCATAAATTGTTCTTTACTAAAAAGGCCTCGCGCCAACCCAGATTGATTTGTGACCAACACCAAGGAAAACCCCATTTTTTTTAATTTTTGCATAGCTTCAATTACGCCTTCAATAAAATGGAAATCATTAATCTGATAGACATAATCGTTATCAATATTAATTGTACCATCACGGTCTAAAAAAATTGCCGAAACAAGCCGTCTCACTGTAAGGCTCCTAATTATTTATATAGATTAATAATCTATTTTATTATAACATTAAAGACAATGAGTCTCTTATTTACTTTCATGATAATCATATCATCTTTTTCAAAAATTTATTCTATAGATTTTTCTTCCTCTATATTAAATAAAGAGAAATATATAAAATAAATCTTTCAAACTTAAATTAGATATCTTAAAACTTATCTTTTTAATACCAATTGACCTCCAGTTAATTTCCTAATACTTTTCGCTGTACGGAAAAGATAAAGAAGAATTGTTATTCATAACAAACGATAAGATCTTAATAAAGCGAATTTCTATATCAATTCACGCAAAAACTATTTCAAATTTACTTAACAATATTAATATAAACTGTAAACTCTATATATTTTTGTCTAAAATGGTTTTATTGCACAAAATCCAACTTAAATCGTTATTAGATTAAAATACAGTTTTTCGTAGTAAAGATTAACCACAAGAAACCAGGGTTACAATTTAGCTATCAAATAATGTGGTTTCACCAGAATGTCATCAATGACATCAAATCAATGCGTACTCACATAAATAGAAAAGTCTCCTGAATATCATTCACAATCAAATTTATTACACTTATATCTAACATACCTTTTATAAATAAGCCTCTTAGTCTAAGACCGATATTTTCTTTCTTAAGCTAAAAATCTTTTTAATAAACCGTTCAATTAATGCAATACTCTAGCGTTATTTAAAATATCTAATACTCAACAGACTGGAAAAGATATACGTATAATCAATACAAAAACACCATAAAACTCTAAAAACAGCTAATTAATTTATTAATAATATACATACCCTTTAAAGCTCATATTATAAAAAAACAAAATATCTATTCACACCAATTTATCACTTAAGAATACCACTAACGCCAAAATTATAGTTTGGATTTGATGACCAACAATAAAAAATCAGAAAACCCCAATACTAACAATACGTAGTATAAGCATAACTATCATGATAACCCAATAAAAAAACAAATGAATCTGATTTTCCACCGAAAATATAGAATGCAATGTTAGATCTAAATTGGTTATTATAAAGATAAGATACTAGTCCTAATAAGTATTAGGACAACAGTTGAATATCCAGATAAAGAAAGCGGTTCCTCTACGAACAATTCAATGATTAAGAATGAAGATTTTCTTGGCCTAAACCACTTTTTGTGTGCTTATCATAATCAATATAAATCATGTGATACAAAATCCATGAAGTACCACCACTATCATATAAGCATACAATATATCAATTATAATTTTAAAAAAATATCAAACAAAATCTCCATATCGTGGAGGAATTGCCCAAGACAATCTGAAGCGTCTTTATTACCGGTTCTAATTTATCTAACAAATCACCCATGAGGCATGTGAGACTACTTATTTATACCTGACTACTCTGTCGTTCAGAGAACTCTTTCGCATGCAAAATACAACTTACGTATTATTATTAATGAATTTCTCCAAAATAACATAGTGCTTATCAGAAATATATTTCTTCCACCTAAGTGACATTAATAATGTATAGAATAATCTTTAAAATATTATAAGTTCTGAAAATCTTATAATTATAATGTAGCATCAGTTTCATGAAAACCTCGATTCCATCATTACCAAAAACAAGAATTTTATTTTTAATTTCGATACAAAATCATCTATTACAATTGATAAATAATAATAGAAATATCGTTTCATCTTTATTCAATTCTATTGCACTCAATTAAATTTAACAGAATAGCATTCTTCTATATACGATTTATTTTTCAAAAATCAATTATCTACTAATAACTTTTGATAAAATTATTGACGATATAATTTATGAATCTATGAAGTTAACTATTTAAATAATTCTCTACTAAAGTAAATAAAAACAGATTATATTAATAGGTGTCAATCCTAAAATAACTTATATAATTTATTTCATTTAGTATAAATATTGCGCTTGAATTTTCATCTAATTGTGGAAATATAACTCCAAGGTATATTGAGTACATCATGATAATAAATTTTAACAGCATGGAATTTTTGATCTAAACTTCTTATTAAAGATAAAATGGCTTGTGCGTGTATAGAAATATTACATCCAAATAAAATTTTAATAGTGATATCTATCAAAAACACCAAGTTCTTGGAAATAACCGGTATTAAGTTACTTGTAAACATTAACGCTGCAATAAATTAATAATATCATTTGCGCACAAAAATCATCTTCAATATTCATGACACGCTTAAAAGAAGGAAACCTTCAAAACCCCAGCGAATTTTAGCTTTTTTTTAATATAGGAATACTGGACACTAATGCGATAATATGATCCATCATATAGAGAATTTTAGTGGAGATAAAAACAATCTTAAATGGATAAAGAGACAACAACGTTTTTAATACTAACATGTCGCTAGGTAAGGGAATATAGAAAAAATCATTCTAATAATAGGCGCGCTTTTCTCAGCACGTTATCGACACTAAAACCAAAAATCTTGAACAATTCTTTCGCTGGTGCTGATTCTCCGAAGGAGGTCATTCCGACGATTTGCCCATTCAATCCCACGTACTTATACCAATAATCAGCAATACCCGATTCAATAGCAACACGGGCCGTAACCGCTTTTGGCAATACTGATTCACGATAAGCCTCCTCCTGCAAATCGAAGACATCAGTGGATGGTAGGGATACTACTCGCACTTTTCGGCCTTCATGCTTCAACTGGTTATAAGCAGCTACAGCCAATTCCACTTCTGAACCAGTAGCTATAAAAATCAATTCTGGTTGTCCTTCGCAGTTTTTAAGGACATAACCGCCACGAACGATATCCGCTAACTGCTGAGCTGTACGATCCTGGTGCGAGAGATCTTGGCGCGATAAAATAAGCGCTGTAGGTCCATCGTTTCGCTCAATAGCCTTTTTCCAAGCTACCATGGTTTCTACTTGATCGCAAGGGCGCCAATTGCTCATATTTGGCGTCATACGCAGGCTGGCTAATTGCTCTATAGGCTGATGGGTCGGACCATCCTCCCCCAAACCAATAGAATCATGGGTATAAATCATGATATGATGCGCTTTCATTAACGCTGCCATACGCACCGCATTACGCGCGTATTCAACAAAAATCAGAAAGGTGGCGGTATAGGGCAAAAATCCACCGTGAAGAACAATGCCGTTACCGATAGCCGTCATCCCAAATTCACGGACACCATAATGAATATAGTTCCCTGTAGGATCGTCGACAATAGAGATTGATTTAGACCAAATAGTCAAATTACTTGGCGCTAAATCTGCCGAACCGCCCAGCAATTCTGGCAATAAAGGACCAAACGCTTCTAGCGCATTCTGCGAAGCTTTACGACTAGCAATTTTCGCCGGGTTAGCCTGTACCTGCTCAATAATTTTCTGGCTTTCCTCTTGCCAGTTTATCGGAAGTTTGCCATTTATACGACGTTCGAACTCATCAGCTAACTCGGGGAAAGCTTTCCTATAGGCAGTGAATTTATTATTCCAATCCGCTTCTTTTTTTTTCCCCGCTTCTTTTGCATCCCAACTCTGATAAATTTCTGGCGGGACTACGAACGGTGGCTCATTCCAACCTAGAGCTTTGCGGGTAGCAGCAATTTCTTCGTTACCAAGCGGAGTTCCGTGAGCACCGTGGGTCCCGCTTTTAGTCGGCGCACCAAATGCAATAATAGTTTTACACATTAGCAAAGATGGCTTATCGATAATAGCACGGGCGTTTTCAATTGCTGCTTTGACGGAATTGCTGTTGTGGCCATTCACGTCACGAATAACATGCCAGCCATAAGCTTCAAAACGAGCAGCCGTATCATCACGGAACCAGCCTGTAACATTTCCGTCGATGGAAATGCTATTATCGTCGTAAAATGCTATTAGTTTTCCTAATTTCATAGTACCAGCTAGCGAGCATGCTTCATGGGAAATACCTTCCATCATGCAACCATCTCCAAGGAAGACATAGGTATGATGATCGACAATCTTATAACCGTATCGGTTAAATTGCGCCGAAAGCGTGCGTTCACCAATCGCTAAACCGACAGCGTTGGCAATACCTTGCCCTAATGGGCCGCTCGTGGTTTCTACCCCATCAGTATAACTATACTCAGGATGCCCTGGCGTTTTGGAATAAAGTTGCCGGAAGTTTTTTAGTTCTTCCAGTGGAAGGTTATATCCAGTAAGATGCAAGAGGCTGTAGAGTAACATTGAGCCATGCCCGTTTGAAAGAATAAACCGATCACGATCAATCCATTGCGGATTGCACGGATTATGATTCATGTAATCTCGCCAGAGAACTTCAGCAATATCCGCCATACCCATTGGCGCGCCTGGGTGCCCTGAATTAGCTTTTTGCACAGCATCCATACTTAATACACGGATAGCATTGGCTAACATTTTTCTTGATGTCATTAGATGGTCCAAATATTATGATTCTTCTTTAAAGAATCTTCTAGAAGTTATTAATAGACTTCAGCTGTTGGGATGCCTTTCGGCTAATATTACAGCCTCCGTGTCATAATTTTCTCCAAGAGAATCTCGATTAAAATAAGAACACCTGTTAATAAAATCTCTCGATAAAGCATGGGTATTTACTCAATATTAATCAAGTGGTAAAATTAAATATTCATATCAAGCAACTATTACTATCTAATATAATTATTTAGCAGATATGTTCCACTATCAGCCTCAAGACTATTCAGTAATATAGTCAGCTTCCTCAGAAAAAAAGAATACATTTTTGTGATTCTCTTTTCTGTTAGCGTATTTGGTGAAATACTCGATAGATTAAACATTGTACCATCGTATTTTAAGCTCGCCTTACAGAAAATTACACAGAATTAACCCAGTCACCAACATTAGAAACGCGATCAGAAACTTTCACTATAATTTCTCTTCCCTCTCATCACTATACTTTGAGTGATGATGCATCATCCTACAAGAAATCTGTAGCAACTAGATAAGATTTAATACATCACAAAAAAAATACCAATAAGCCACCTTAATATTATTATTGATGTTTTTATTATAAATATCTATCAGAAATATCTAGTTCCTTACGATATTTCCTCTACTATCTTTCAGATACAGTACAATCAATAAACCAGTCAGCACTGAGCAAACTGAACGTTACCCCGTGCTTCTTTTTCATCCATCTAATTCAACCTAAATTAGGCGAATTACAAATATCTAGATTTCACAAATCAAGATGTCTGATTATATAATGTCTAATAAAAATAGCTTCATGTATTATATGTAAATTTTCTATAATTTCATTAAGTTTGATACTACCATATTCTATGTAACACCCTATTCTTCCTTATCACGGATTAGCCAAAATAGCCCAACGGGTAATTTAATTTTAGCATCTGCCTAATAGAATCTTCCTTATGGAAGGATATGATATGCATAAGCGTCTTTTCTATGTTTACTAATTCTATTTGATGTATATCAGATCTTAAAGATGTCCATAATACGTCAAATTTTCAGATAGAACACTCCCTTGATCTTTAATGGTAATCACTGATTACATCAACTTCTAAGACAAAGATGCAACCGGGAAAACCAACTATTTTATTAGCCAGACTACTGATTTGTACTTATGATTAATATCAATATATATGTGTTATTTCTAAATAATCAAATTTTGTATATAAATGGGAATTAACTTTACTTACTTAATCATACAGCATTAAGAATATCCAAGAACTTTCTAAGTGAAATTATCGATTTATTTATTTTGCTAATACCAAAGTTCAATTTCTGTAAATGTCTAGATTTTTATCAGTAATCCGTAATGTATTGTTTACAGTAACCGCTTGATATCGACGGCTATAATAATCATAAATTATACCGATGGATAAATGGAAATAATGTTAAAAATAACACCAAGTATCGCGATAAATGGGGTGGATATATAACGCCAGAAGGACTTAGAAAATAATCAGAGTATTCTAGAGTACCATAGTCAAAATTTGCTCCCGCGTTACAAAACTGGAACTATTATAATAATAATGATAGGATAACAGTGTTTTTATAAAAACACAGAATTGAAGCATCGCAAACTAATCCCTTATCCTTTACTTAACCATATAAAAATCGATGACGTTAACAGCTGCTATATCGCTCTTTGAGATCTGGCTATCAACCGATAAAATCGGTATATATACACCGCTTTAACGTAGGCGTATATCTCAAAAAATAGCAAGATTTGATTAAAATAGAATCATTTTTCCAACTCTCTCTAAAGAGAGGTTTTCCGCCCGGATGGAAGAAAACTAATAAAAACATAATATTTATTAAAATCTTGTTTTTAACAAAATGCAACTAACAGTCAGTTAATAGCAATAGTTAAAGTTGCTAAACTTATTAATAGGAGTTAACATTTCCTGCCTCTAATAGAGGCATCTTTTCTAAGCAATTTTTTCTAGAAACAAAATTAGGACATGATATCTATGCACATTAATCAAAATTAACCTACAGACTAGATACAGCCTAGCAATAAATTATAGAAGATCTTTTAAGGAAAAATCATAATTCTTTGAGAATCTAATAACATAAAACCCGTTAAACAATTACAGGCTTTGACTACCAATATTTTTGAATAAAGGTATAGAAATACATCCATTTTCATAGAAATACTTCTCTGGCAAAAGATTTTTAGAATATCTCAATAATATTAACAAATAATTTATTATTCGTTAATATTCTGTGCTTTCTGAATGTTTTCTTGTTTTCTGATGCGAGATCGGTATCTAATAACTAATAGTAAATACACTGATAATCGGCACAACTAAAAAATTTCAGAATTTTTTGGCAAAGAGTGAGTGCTAAAATTGTGCAAGATAAAATGACGTCTAAGATTAATATATTCACTATCGAAAATTACAATTATATATTTTGTATTATATTTTAGCTTGTTATATATTTATATATATATCACAAATAAGTGATTTTAAATTTAAAATAACACCTCATAAAAAATAAAAATGAAAGGTCTTTTTTTAATTATGATCATAATTTATCAATAACCTTACAGAACTCATGAACCTGATTAACATCATTGTCAAGTAATGTCTATTAACATTAGTTAAATATTGCATTAACAATAATTATATTGTCATTGAATCTAATTCAAGTGTTTCTCTTTAACTAACATAAAAATTTAGGCGCTTATACTGCTTCTTTTGCTTACCCTGCAGAACAGAGTAAGCAGGGATAATTAAAATCTGAGAGAAATAAGCAGTAATATCTTTATTAAATAAAGAGAAAAATCATGCTAAAAATTATTTTTTTATGAAACATAGCCTGATGAATCGAAACTTTAAATAAGAACGTTTAGAATGCAGTGCTATAAACTTATCATCGGCAATGCGAAATAAAAATTCTTAAATCCACTTATATCTTCATGATATTTTAATCCTTAAGCCAGTCACAAACCGGCAAAAAATCACGATATAGCGCTGCCTCAGGACTATCTGGCGCCGGTTCATAATGATATTCCCAGCGTGCCAGCGGTGGCATCGATATCATAATCGACCTGGTGCGACCACTCGATTGCAAGCCAAATAATGTTCCGCGATCCCAAATTAAATTAAACTCAACATATCGACCACGACGATAAAGTTGAAACTGCCGTTCGCGTTCTCCCCAATGATAAGATTTTCTCCGATCTACGATGGGTAGATAAGCGCCAAGATAGGCATTTCCTACGGCACGGGCAAAAGCAAAAGACTGGTTAAAATTAGGGCTATTTAAATCATCAAAAAATAAACCACCGATACCACGTGCTTCGTTGCGGTGTTTAAGAAAAAAATAGTCATCGCACCAACGCTTATAGCGAGGATAAACATCTTCCCCAAACGGAAGACAAAGCGCTTTCGCCGAACGATGCCAATGTACCGCATCTTCGCGAAAACCATAAAATGGAGTAAGATCAAAACCGCCACCAAACCACCATATTGGTTCTGCGCCCGCCTTTTCAGAAATAAAAAAGCGCACATTGGCGTGACTGGTGGGAATATAGGGATTTTCTGGATACACGACCAATGAAACACCCATTGCTTGATAGGATACCCCTATCCCACCGCGTGCAAAATCTGATCGGATGGCTGTAGCGGATACCGGTAGATTATCACCATATACCCGCGAAAAATTTACAGCAGCTTGCTCAAAAAGACGACCATGACGTAACACGCGCGTTCTTCCGCAACTTGCTGTACTTTGCCAGGAATCTTCATGAAAAACTGCGCCCCCATCAATATTGCTCAAAGCAGTGCAAATTGTCTCCTGCAATGCCAAAAGATAGGCATTAATCTGTTGGGTATCAGGTTGTTCCATAGCTAAAATCTCTATATAAGCAATAATAAGATCTAGCCGCTGTAGTATAATGTACGGCAGCCTTTATTATCACTAATTCTTAGTAACCTAATATAGCGAGATCCATGGCGCACTTAATTCATTCGGGCAACATGAATATGAAGGAATTATCGCTATTTTGATTAATTTTTATGAGTATATTCTGATATTGATACCAGAATATTCATTAAAATATATAACACTGATTATGATTAACATTCATATAAATTACTAAATTAATCGGCGTTACATAATGGTATTTTAAAGAAAAAGAATTCTGTATTCGTCAATATATAAAAGAATTTCATAAAATGCGATTTGTTAAAAACTTTTGAAAAAAAATCCCATAATATATGATATTTATTAATGTAATATATCGAACAGAAACAGCACATATACTACAAACGTAGTACCCATTTTTTACTATCATTTTTCGCCAGTAAAAATAAATTTTATTGTAAAAAATCTCACTGATTAAAGCTCCTTAAACATTTTACCTGTATACCAGAAGTTCCGCATTTTTCGTATAAACTTAATACAAGTTTCTTTTACACCAAGATCATTCACCCATTTACCTGATGTTATATACAAATTCCTCTCTTTTAAACTAACAATTTGAATACTATATGATTATTGCCTACTTTTTTAACCACTATATAAACTAGGGTTCAGGAAGTAGTTAGCCGCACTTTGCTTCCTACCCCCTTACAACAAACAAACAGTGCTTTCATTGGAAATTAGCAGCGTACAAAAAAGGAGAACAGATTACAGTCCATGTGGTGGCGTAACATCTATTTCTATCTTCCGCACTGCCGTTAATCTGGTAACTCTTTTGACAGCACGATGACGCGTTACCATAAGGCTGAATAAAAAGACAATTAATGCCACAGTTCCCGTCATTAATGTTTCATAACGATAAGAGGGGGCACAAACCATATAACTAAGCACAGCAGTAATAATCCCGATACATAACCAGTTTAGCCAAGGAAATAGCCACATTTTAAACTGAGGAGGCTGCCCTTGCTGCTCCAAAATGCCACGCATCCGAAGTTGAGATACCGCGATCACTAAATAGACCAACAATGCCACTGCCCCGGTAGTAGAAAGAAGAAAGCTAAAAACTTTTCCAGGAAATAGATAATTTGCCAGGCAACCCAAAAACCCTGCTAAGGTAGAAGCGAAAACTGCGTTACGTGGGGTTCCGTGGCGAGACAGCTGCTTACCAAAGGTGGGGGCATCCCCCCGTCGAGCTAGCGCATAAAACATACGTGAGGCGGTGTATAAAGCAGAGTTCATACAACTACTTACCGCTATTAGAACCACAAAATCCATAATCAGTTCGGCACCGGGGACATTTAACACTGATAGGACATATTGAAAGGTTCCCTGATATGCAAGTTGAGGATCATCCCAGTTAATAAGACAAACCACCAAAAAAATCGACATAAGATAAAACAAAGCAATACGGTAAATAATTAAGTTAGTAGATTTACGAATTTGCTTTGCTGGTTCTTGTGATTCTGCTGCTGCAATACTCAGAATCTCTGCGCCAAAAAAAGAAAATATTGTAACCAAAACGCCGCCAAGCACTGTTCCCGGTCCGTTAGGCATAAAGCCTCCATGACTAAATAACCGAGTCGTTCCGCTAATATTAGCTAGCGGCCAAAACCCCATTACTGCTAATGCCCCAACGACGATAAACGCGATGATAGCTAACACTTTAATTAACGAAAGCCAGAACTCAAATTCACCAAAATGCTTTACATGACAAAGGTTTGTTAAAGTCAATAACCCCATAATAGCTACCGCACCACCCCAGGACGGTACAGAAGAAAACCAGGTGTGCAAAATATCGGCACCAGCAATAGCCTCAACGGGTATCACCAATACCCAGAACCACCAGTAAAGCCAACCAATAGTAAACCCGGCCCATGGGCCGATTGCCTGTGCTGCATAAGTAGAAAATGAACCTGAATCCGGCTGAGCTACGGCCATTTCTCCAAGCATACGCATCACCATTAACACCAATAAACCCGCAATAGCATATGAGAAAAGGATTGCAGGGCCGGTAACAGCAATAGCATTAGCGGAGCCGATAAATAAACCAGCACCAATAATACCGGCAATTGAAATCATGGTAACCTGACGGTTGGAAAGCCCACCACCTAATACGGGTGAAACTTCCGATGTTTTTATGTTTTTCATACATCATCCCGCTAACTTAGCCGTTAAAAAGTTTTTCTCGGCAAAGCGTCGATTGTATCCGAGATAAGACTTTGCTTTCGTCTTATCTGCGAAAGGTTAACGTCTCCCTTATGTCAATGGCTGATCCCATTCTTAAGGATTTTTATAGCATGATGTCAACCCTGAATTTACTTTCCTAACATATCATTTTCTTCTTATTCACGACCAGATCATATACGCTTAAACAACAATTAATATTGCATTTTTAGTCATCGATCACATCCTGCATATATAATATGCACCAACTATGCTGTAAAAGTGAGTATATTAATGTCCTTTTCGAAACTTAAACGATCGATGACTTTTTAGGTGTACACTCATATTTATTGATAATAATGAAAGGTGATATACCATCAACCAACCTTATTATTCATCATTTTTTATTTTGTAATCACATTGTTTTAAGAAAAAATATTGAATGTAGAACATCCATTTAAATTCTACCGCACTATCTACAGGGATTATTTTTCTTACTATATATAATTTCTTGAATCTAACAAAATTCTTATAACCAGGCCATATTTCAGTTATACAAAAGATTTTGCTGAATTTTCTTAATAGTATTAATAATTTTCTGCAGCATCTACTATTTCTCGATCCGAGAAATATCAACGAGCGAATTTACTTATATGGTTATAAGCATACAATGTGCAATGATTATGCTTTTTTTAAAGCATATATAACCATTGTTTTTCTGCTTCACACAATAATTTTAACGGTTTACACAACATTATCCGAAACCTGTTTTTGAATAATTTAAAAATGCAAAATAAATCCCTACATTCCTAATGTACTGGATAGAAAATAGGACTAAATTTTAAAATAAGCTTAACAGCATCAGCTAGCTATCTATGTCAACTATTTTTAATATAGAGATATTATATGAATAAAATGATAATTTTTAGAATTATCTTTAGTTTTAAAGGAATCAAAGACTGACTTTTTCTGCATAAGATACATGCTATATGAATAAAATATGGATAGCACTCTGAATTTTAAGCATTAGTAACAAATTTAAGTTTAAATAAAATCCAATAATTAATTATTAGATTTATTTTTTTGTTTTCAGATGCTAACAAGGAACAATTATGCTGGATATTTTGTTGTCGTGTTTTCCTGCTCTACGAGGATTTACCACTAGCTATAGAGCTCTCTGAAAATATTATTCTTCCCCGCAAGTAAGACTCGCAAATTTTCCGATGCTTATAGTCGCCCCAAAAACAACCACCCAACATCACTGATTTATCCATACGTTTCTATATGCATTTTCAAAAAGAAGCATCCCCTATGATGATGAAAGCCGTGGTTACATAAGCATTTGGAAAACACTTTGAAATAAAAGTAAGTGCCAATTCCGAATGTAATGTGAGTCCAAATCAGATTCTGATAAAAATTTCTGAAGCAAGAGCCTTTATCATACCGACTTGCATGTCATTGAAGAATGGTTGGCCTTCTTAAAGCTATTCTTCCCTTCCTTCCTAGACATAGAAAGTGTCAGAAAGATCATGAAAATTGGCAGGAGCTGTTATCCACACTAAAGCAATGTGAACACATTAGCAACCTCAGGCTTTATTTAATTTAAGGGCATTATGCCTACTTCCTAGGCAGCTTGGAAACTCTTTGTTTATAACAGAAAAATTCTTGTTGTTTTCTGTTAATGGCTGTTTTGCAGAATATTTCTTATCTGATGCTAATCATGTCGCCATCCTTCCTAATCAGATGGATTATTATCCTATTTTGCCTATCCTCTGTGCCGATTTTACAATATATAAAGAACTAAAATGAATAATGTCAAGCCAGGCGACTGGGTTATTATCTCTAGGATCGGCAAGCTAGGTCACACAGCGCCCTACAATATGTCATGGAAATAAGGATAAATATCACCGCCGTGGTGGGGATATTGATAATAAAAAACAGAAATTAGCAAAATCTCTTAGAGCTAGCGTAACAGTTAACGCTAGTAATGATAGATTAAGTTACTTTTTTAAAACAAAAAATAGAGAGGTAGCATGCACGGAGTATTTGTTACCGCTATCACCCTGCAGGCTATTGAATGGATTTTTGTCATAGTCCGCCAAAGCAGCACCATTACTCTCAATGGTTTTTTACCTGGTAAATTTAATCTTTCGATCTTTGATATTGTATAGAATAACATAACTATACGCGACTCAATTGTTGGTATATGGAAAGATTTACAAGAGGCCCCAGAGTTTTCCAAGAAAGGTAAAATTCTTACCAAAATTAGGGTTAAACCCCTTATAAATATAAACAGTATTCTTGAAAGAATACGCGCTGAAAAGATAATTGGCTAGATAGTTATCGATATGACAAAAAAAATAATGACGTTTATATACTCATACACAACCATAAAGTCAATTTATATCAGCCTAGTTTTCTCTAAAAACTAAAGATAAGCTTACTACACATCTATCGAGATATCTTTTATTACTTTTATCAGGCGATTTAACCATCTATTTTCAGGATTTGATGGTCTTTTATCTGTCGATACCAGATACTAATTAAAAATTACCGGAAAATACGAAATGTGAATAGAATTAATAAAATAGTTAATTGAAGAAATTCTGTCTGACAAACTCAATTTTCATTTTGATCAAAAGATCAAGCTTCATCGTTACAACTTGATTCCTATTAATAAAGCATATCTTGCCCCAAGGCCGATCATTGTGAGATTACGAAAATGGGATAACCCCACGATTACAAATAACACTTTCAAGTTATATCTAGCATAAAACACAAACCAAACGCTACCCGAGATAAATTAATCGAAAGATTATCTGTCTATTTGACATCGAAATGGAATAATAGACCTATATTTTCCGGAAGATCAAAAAACATGTATGCTTTCATCGTATTAAAGCTATCATCTAGCACTGTTGTTACCGACTAAGTTATTCTCAGAAATTAAGCAATAACAGCAAGCGTTCCTGCTTGAGCTAGTTTATTTATCTTGTAATAATGCCCCTTCATTATCAAATCAGTAAAAATATCCTAATATATTAGTAATGCATATTGCAGATAAAAAGTGCAGAAAACCCTACTTATCTAATAAGTAAACCCGCCGACTTAATGTTATCGAAAACCTGATATGTCAGAATTATAAAAAATATTTAACAATATAGTGATTGTTTTTGATAAAATTATTTTTATACGAACAGATATACCACATATAACACACAGTTATTACTTTATATTTTATAAAAAATATAATTACAGCTTGTAAGAATATTATATTTCTACAATACTAAAAATGATATCTAGGATATTTTGAATAAAATCCTTATAGGATTCTTTTAATTAAATATTAAAACAKAAATAGGTTTAACTAAATATGAAAATATAGAAAAAGAACTCAATTCAGATACCCTATTTTAACACATAAATATAATTAATAATTCAGTGAGATATATTAGCTAAAATATTTTATTAAAAATTAAAATTACACCACAATATACATTAACAGCAATTCTCTTTATAAACTAGTTGTAAAGAGAATGGTCAGAGTTACATCCGGTAAAAAAACATTAAGCCGATTAGTTTTCCGTTGAATCTCAGCTGCTTATGAAATATTTTTCAGTATCAAAGAATGATGTAAGAATATGCAATATCCAATGATATCTTCCCCCGTAAAAATAAAAGTTTACTATGGTAGTGACCAGCATGCTTATAGCGGACGATCGCTTTTTATTCCTTAAACGTTATTATCTGATAAATCATGCACAGAAGGATATGCAAATAAAATAACAAAATACAGCCTATTTGGAAGATTTAAATTTCAGCATTCATCTTACTTTTAACATCGCAACCATTATAGCATTTTTTGATTATTTCATATCACTTATTGCCGAATACATAAGCCATAAAATAGACTTTTCATACAAAAAGTGAAGGATTATGGAAAAGTAACATCAATTATAAGACGTTTATTATATAATCTTAGCTTATGCTCTTCATGAGCATTACAAAACATGCGATAAAACTCGCGAGTTAGAGGCTGCAGATATTGATATGCAAACGCGAAAAACCATTGGAATTTTTTTTGCTTTTTAACAACAAAAAAAGCTTAACAAATTCTTATATATTGTACCTTCTTCTTTGACCCGCTTAGCGCACAATTGGTTTGCAGTAGAAACAAAAGGCGTAACGGTTTTTTGGATCGTTCCACCTAAAATTTAAACCACCAGCATCCATCTTTACGCTATCCACTATCTGTGTAACCGGTGTCGGCAGCCAGTACTGAATCAAACTCGGCATTAAAGTATGCAGCGCTGCGTTGCTTTGCATAATTAGTAAATCTAGTAAATAATTAGTTTTATCCAGATACCATTTCAACTTAAATTTCTTTAACTTCGCCAATTCAACAGCTTTATTCAGCGCATCATCAAAATCTCCCAGCTGATCGACCAGTCCATTTTTTAAGGCATCACTACCAATCCATACATGTCCCTGAGCGATGTTATCAATCTCTTCAAGAGTTTTATTGCGAGACTGGGCAACTAGGGTGATAAAATTGTGATAACCGTTTTCAACGTTAAGATCCATCATTTGCGAAAATTCATCCGGCAAGTTTTTAGTTATTGACACATCTGCAAATGGGGACGTCGCAACACCATCGGTGTGTACGCCGATGCTATCAAAGGAATGTTCCAGGGTATTAATAATTCCAAAAATCCCAATCGATCCGGTCAAGGTGCTTGCATCTGCGATAATGTAATTAGCGGGAGTAGATACCCAATATCCTCCAGAAGCTGCCATACCACCCATGGAAACCACTACCGGTTTCCCTGCGATACGCGCCGCAGCAAGTTCAGAGCGAATGACCTCTGAAGCGGTAACACTACCACCAGGACTGTTTACTCGAAACACAATTGCTTTGATATTCGGAGTTAACCTGGCATCGCGTATTTGGTCGGCAATTGTGTCTCCCCCGACCATTCCTGGGGTTTCAGAGCCGTCGATAATAGCGCCGTTAACAAAAATTACCGCAATTTGCTCGTCATGTTGCGAAGGGGCTGATAGCTGATAATCATAAATACTAATACCATTAAATGTTTTTTCATACTTATTCCAACCAAAGGCCTTAATTAGTACTTCGTCAATCGCAGAGCGAGAGGCTACTTCATCGATCCATTTATTATTAAGGGCAAATTGTGCAGTATTACCCTTCAACATACGCAAAATTTTCAGCATCGGTTTAGCGCCCAAAAAAAACTCCTTCGGCATAATTTTCCGATTAGCTGCGACTGTGTCCAGATAATGCTCCCAGAGTTGCCCTAGCCAGCGGCTATCGGCCTCACGGGCCTCATCAGACATTTTATCGCACAGAAAAGGTTCTACTGCAGACTTATAAGTACCAACTCGAAAGATATGACTATTGATTTTTAGTTTCTCAAGCAAAGTTTTATAGTAAAGATTATTTGTTGCTATACCATGTAAATCTACCGCACCCTGTGGCGTTAGATAGATTTTATCGGCATAGCTGGCAAGAAAATATTGCGATTGACTATAGCTATCACCTACAGCATAGATGACTTTTCCGCTATCCCGAAATTCGCGCAAAGCCTTACCCATATACTGCAGCGAGGCCTGATCCGCCCCAATGAAATCTTTTAGCAACAGCACTAACCCGGTGATATTTTCATCGTTTTTTGCCTGACGCAATCTATCCACTACATCAAATAGCGAATTTTCCTGTAACCGATTGCTAGACACCCCAAGCAATCCGCGTCCAAATTGACGAAATTTATTATTGACCACCGGTTTATCAACCACCGTACCAGTCAGATTCATTATCAGCGCACCTTTCACTGACGTGGATGATACATGACGCATTTGTAAACAAATTCCAACTACTACGACAATGAAGATTATCAAAAATACGTTGAGAATAAATTCACGAATAAAATTCAGTAAACGCCAACCCCATTTTAACGGACTGTAAACAATGAGAGACAGTATGTGCATGATATCTCCAATAAAATATCGAAATTCAAAATCATAATATAAAATTTATTCCACGCGTTCTAAAAAATATTTAATCTAATCAAATTATTTAAATAAATTAGTACTGATAATAAAAACACCACTAACGGAGCGATCATTAAACACAATGCAGATGCTGTTTGCATTCCTAACACCGTAATCTAGTACAACATGTTAAGTATCACAAATTGACTTGCTTATCGTGATCAATGTGATGACTCATTTTTTTAGATATCGTGAATAAAACACATGCACATACGGATCGTGAAATAACATAATTAAGTTCATGGTATTGATTTGACTGAATCAGACGCGCACCCGCGTAGCGGGTGTTTGGGGACAATATTCTTTCTCAGAATAGAGTACATAGAAAAACGTGTATTGTAATCTCCGTCAACCAATTCTCTCTCCTGATTTTCCGATAAGTCAAAGTTATAATATCCGACAAAAGCTTCTGGATCAATGATACTGCTGCCAAGATAACATTTCATACCTCACACTGCTTCAACTACCAAAAACACCATTCTCTATATTTATCATCAGCAGCCTTTTTCTATGCCGAAACTTTTATTCATATTTAGAAAAAATCAAGGATTTTACTATCAAAAGCTTAATAGAAATTAATTCACTAAATCTTATCCTTTTATACTCTTTTTAAATATTTTCCTTACCTGTTGATTAAAAATAGTTTGAAGCACGTAGGGAAAAATTTATCTTACTTTGAAAAATTAAGTTAATAACCCCATAAGACTCTAAGAAACAAGTCACAGACCTGTTATAACATCAGGATTATCATAATAGTTACATTTGCATAATGAAACGAATGTCCAAAACGTTCATGGAATATTTGTTCATTTTATCCAACAATTCTTGACATGCAACTACTACTGTTATAGAAAAGTATTCTACTTAAAGAGTATTGTTATCCAGCGAAGTTTGAATAATTTTAAATTTTTCATTTACCATAGAAAAAGATTACATATAAAAACAACAATCTAATCTGAAACTTACATAAAAGTTCAATCTATTCAAAAAAACCGTTCAATGATCATTCCTGATTTGTTTAAGGAAACCAATAACAACCCAACCAGTATATTCTTACCATCAATTGCGATCATTCACTCATTTATTATATGTATACTTTATATCTTAAATCGTACTGATTTTAATCAACAAATCATTGAGATATCTCATATTACAAGTAAATAAACCACTATATGCGAAAAATTAGAGGAATAGTCGATCGTGACTCACGACTATTAGTGAAATGATATTGAATGAATTTTAGTATAAATGCACTTCTACTCCATAAATTTAGAAAATTATTTCGATGCTAATTTAAATGATACACCTACATCAGTAAAGTAACAATTAATTTAATTAACATCAGAAGAATTAATGCATTTTGTTAACAAATTTATTGAAAAATAATGTCGTGATAATTTCACGAGATAATTTCACGAGATAATTTAATATACATGCTTAAGGGAAAATAATTAGTTTATTCGATAAACTAAATCTCTAGTTTTCGATGACAAAAAACATAGGCACTGGAGTACTATCCAGTAAATCGATAATTTTGTTGTCATTCCTCTAGTAAATAGCACAATCAAAAAATTGAATATTATTCAGATTTTCTCATCAAATCCAACAACAGCATTGAATTGTTATCCATTTATAGTTTGATATCACTGAACTAAAAAAAACAAAAAACAAAAAAATATCTACGGTATAAGTAAAAAATCAACGTGTGAATCACAGTGATATTATGATTAAGTTTGATCTACCGTTGCTGAAAAATCGAAATTGACTGTCACGTCGACAATTATCTCTAATATACATTAGATCAAAGAAGTAGTGAAATTGTTTGGCAACATCATGATTATAAAAGTATCGATCAGAATTGTTTACAAGTAGACCAAAGATTCTGATTTTTATTCGAGATCATTCACAAGAAGAAATGATAATAATAAGGTTCATTGGTACGAGATTTTGATTTGAAGATTTATTAATCGCGCAATTGCCAAATACTAAGAAATATTCACGCATCAGCCTAAAGGTGGAGGACCGAAAAAAGGCCTTTAGCAATGTTTATATGCTTCTTCCTTCCTCCGAAGTCTCTCTAGAAAGAGAGTATCACAAATTAATTTACACAATCCAACCTCCCCCTCGTGACCTATGTAACCATCTTAAACTAACCGACGATACGATTACACTAACTACATATTTCGGATAAGCGGTACGCCCATATTATTTTTCGGAAAACCCATCAATATAAAGAGAGAGTGAAAATTCTGAAGAGATCTCCTTATCAATTTCAACCATGGATCCAAAAAATATCTATACATTTATCACAATCCCTGCTATTACTTTTTATAATCATTTTAAGCTATTCATCAATGATGATTGATACTACCTCTACTCACAGAGATCAATTACCATTTATTACTTAAATAATACATTACACTTGAAGATTTTTTTAACTTTAGTGGTAAAAAATTTACAAAGCATAAGAGTTAATTCATCCTAAAAGCCAACTCGTATGACTATTTTTACATTACTTTCACTTACAGGAATATATAATCGATAAATTTGATCATCTAATAATCACGAACGGGTTAATATGAATTATGAGTAATAAAAACCTTCTTGTTAAATATGTCTGATAATTTTTCATAGAAAGAGATGGTTAAAAGATCGACGACTAACAAAAACAATTTCTGCATGATCTCTATAACAGAGAAGCTGTCTAAGAATTATTTGAGATATCTGATAAAGAATAGTATAAATATTATCTAGAAAGATTAAATATAATAAAAATTTAATTTAACTATTCATTCTGAGATCCAACAAGTAAGGTTTAATTTCTAATAATTTTATCACAATGACCTTTATTTATATGAAATACTTTTCAAATCTCTGATTCGCAAAGATGGTTAAAATTAATATCTATTAAATAATTAATTACCAAACAAAATCATATTATAAATATAATTTTTTAATAAATATTTGAGTGCAATCGGTTGAATTTAATTCACCTTTGATTTTATTCATGCTGGAATGTCTTGTTTTTCAAACTGTTTAAGACTAACTAAAATAATATAAATAGGTATAATGATGGAATAAAAGCATATAAGTTAACGTGAAAAATAATACTATATATTCTATCACTGATGACATCCACACTGATTTCTTCATTTGTGCAGAAATCACAACGATAATAAAAAATTTATTCGCTAAATGTCCATTTTTATCGCTTCTATAAAAAACAAACAACAAAAATTCAGATAAGAAGAAATACTTATAATAATACTATTAATCTGACTATATTGATAAATATTCTGATTTTTATATCAAAAAATATCACAGAAAAACAAATTAAAATAGTAATTGCCACACCTTTACTACAATGCACAAATTAATGTATACAAGTATTTATTAAATTCTTTGATAATAACAAACATTCATAGACAATTCTGTGATCTTGCATCAAGCATTTTTAATTTTTAAAATACAATATTTTATAATAAAGATATTTGATCTTTAATATATAATTTCAAATTTTGCTAATCTATCTGCTGAATTTATTTTTTATTTTTTATATAACTCACTAAAAATCAAAATAACCTATTAACAGAATAATGCATCAGATAAAAAGTTTTACTATATTTACTTGATAACATTAATTATATCTCTAAATTTATCTGTAAAAACCCATCAATTCAAGCATTTTTTCTTATACGATTATAATCGTATAATATCTATCGAGAATGATTTTATAGCTCACATTATAAAAATAAATTCATTTACTTCAGAACAAATAATGACTTAATTATGAAACTCTATGATACTATCCGAAAACTATTTCTACATGATTTTTAAAATGTATCTAAACAGTATTCTGGCAAATTAATAATACTTAATTAAGATTCATTTTACTCTGAGATATTCATTGCTATATTGAAGATAGTTCTTCTAGCTTCCTAGTGGATCTCCTCGATAACGTAAACGAATCTGAACTATTTTTAAAAACTACTTACAGATGTGGCGGTTGTACTTAAAGAAAATAATACTGACATGAAAACAAATAATATTTTTCTATAAAAATAGAGGATTAAATCAATCTTTTTCATAAAATATTTTAACAGAAACCACTAGAATAAAAATGATTTATGTATTCATTATCTACAACTATAATGGTTGTATTTTATTTTAAAAAGTTTTAAATGATTAATATTTTAGTCTTCAATAACTATGATACTATAAAAATTGATAAATAATGCAATGGCGATTGATATAATATAAATCAAATTCTTATAATTTTAGTATTACTGTTATAGAGATACCAAATTGTTTTGTCATTATATAAAATATTTTTTTGTCAATGACACTTTTATCAATTGTGAAATTTATTTAAAAATAAAAAAACATTATAAACCTTTAAGGTTATGTATATAAAAGATAAACAAATTTCACCGATACAATTATACTATATACTACACTTTTGCTATGGAATTATTTAATTTAAACATAGAAAATAATATCTTCTATAAATATACAATAGAATTTATCACGATAAATTTATAAATAACTTTATCACCATTTCAAAAAAACAGATCTAAAATTTGAATTGCATGCAACCTGACATTATTGATTTTAAGTATCACATAAAATATCTCACTATATATCTTCTGATTTGAACTAAATAAAACGATACTCACACAAAACATAAAAACACACAAATACTATATTTAAATATATAACTGAAAATAATCATATGTTTTAGATATAACATTTATATAACAAAACAGATAGACCATTGATTTAAATGCATTGATAACCTTGTTATTGTACACGCATCCTGGTAGATATACTTAAACGCTATACTTTGTACAGTTTGAGAAGGCACTTATTCAGCCTTAAGAATAAAGAGAAGGAAACAACATTATAGCAAAAAAATTAACGTGTTTAACATATGCTCTCCTCCAAAGAAATGTTCGCCTAGCTATTCGATCGAGAATAACCAGAGAACCAGCGGATATAAAATCAATACGCACCGCCTATACTTCCCTCACCTTAATTAAAAGAAATCAAGCGAAAATACCTAGTGATTCCAGTATTCAAGGCCATTACGCGGAACACAACACAGGCGATCTATTAACCATTCACCGTTTGGAAACTGCAGATCTGGTGCCAGCTCGACAAGAGGATAGAGAACGAATTCGCGGTTGTACATGTCGTAATGTGGCACCGTTAAGCTAGGGATAGCTATAATTCGGTTACCGAAAAGTAAAATATCCAGATCTAGCGTGCGCGGTCCCCAGCGATGCACTTTGCGAATACGTCCCTGGCGAAGTTCAATCTCTTGAGTATGATCTAATAACACTTCCGGTGAAAGAGTAGTATCTAGCGCTACCACAACATTCAAGAAATCATCCTGATCCGATAGACCTAGCGGGCGACTGCGATAGTAAGATGAACAAGCGATTAATCGAGTTTTTGGCAAATGTGCTAAGGACTTAATGGCAATATTTACCTGCTGTAATGGTTCAGATAGATTACTACCAAGACCCACCCAAACACGCTCCATTAGGCACTATCTCGGGTTGGAGCCCGATGGCGCCGATGAAGAAGAGGAGTTGAATCACTTAATGTACTCAAAATATTTTTTTGTGGCGGCGATACAGAATTTTGAAATTCCCACCACCAGCGGCTTAGCCGTCGTAATTCAGTATTATTTTCTACTTCAGCTCGCAGCCTCAGTAAATCATAGGCGGCGCGAAATTTAGGATGTTCAATTAACTTATAAGCGCGCTTACCCTGGCAACGCGACAATCGTAGCTGCAGTTGCCACATGTCCCGCATCAGGGCAGTTAAGCGCTTTGGAATCGCCAGCGTGCGGCATTGCTTATCGAGAATATCATTCATCGCCATGACGAATGCATCAAAATAAAAAAGACCCCTGTCCTGGATCAATTTTTGGACATGTTCCAATAGTGGATACCATAATATGGCAACGAATAAGAAGGCTGGATTAACCCGCATATCATTGCGCAAACGCTGATCGGTATTAGCCAGTACACGAATTACCATCCGTTCCATATAACTGTCGCCGTGCTCGCTAAAGTTATGGCTTATCAGAGGAAATAGCGGCTGAAATAGTTGGTATTCACACAACAGACGATAGGTAGATTCGCCGTGCCCTGCTTGAAAAAGCTTAAGCACCTCTTCAAACAAGCGAGCAGGTGGAATATCGTGTAATAATACTGCCAATCGTGGAATTGGTTCAGCGGTTTCTCGGCTGATATGCATCTCTAACTTAGCAGCAAAACGCACCGCCCGCAGCATGCGTACAGGATCCTCTCGATAACGAGTTTCTGGATCTCCAAGTAGGCGTATGGTGCCTTCCTGTAAATCTTTTAGTCCCCCAGTATAGTCTCGCAGAGTGAAGTCATCCACACTGTAATAAAGGCTATTCACCGAGAAATCGCGACGCATAGCGTCCTCTTCGATCGAGCCAAAAATATTATCACACAGAAGCATCCCATTGTGCCCGGTGGTAACAGAACCTATAGCATCTTCTTCTTTCTCCAAGAGACGATGATGTCCGCGAAACGTAGCGACTTCGATGATTTCAGATCCAAACATGACGTGGGCCAGTCGGAAACGACGACCTACCAGCCGGCAATTACGGAATAATTTACGCATTTGCTCTGGCGTAGCACTGGTTGTGATATCAAAATCCTTAGGTTTTTTACCCAACAACAAATCACGTACACCACCGCCAACCAAATAGGCTTCATATCTCGCTTTATTTAAACGATAAAGCACTTTTAAAGCATTTTTACTGATCTTTTTACGAGAGATGGCGTGCTGATTACGCGGAATAATCATCAAAGGAAGTCTATTGCCTAATGTGTTTTCCAGGCTTTCACACTTAAGCAACTTATGGCAATAGTTGGCGACTCGGGTAAAAATAGTACACCTCAATAGTAACAAACAAATAGAATAACGTAAAATAACGCGGATAATAATAGCTCACACCATAAAATTTGAGAATAGACGGGTGTTTTATGGTTTACGAGGAAAATATAGATGCAAACATATTAATATATATATTTGCATATTTAATGAGAGGCAAGACATCGCTGTTTTGTCAGCTTTACAGGATATATTTCAATATCAGTATCAGAGTATTCAGCAATACACTCAACTGGTGTTAGCAGCGCTAACACACTTTATTATCACTGCTAGATTATCCTGTTTTTCTACTCGTTTTAACAGTTTTTTTAATCAATCAAAAAATGTTTTATACGGCCATAGCAGTCATGGTTCTACGATGAGAATATCATTTACCATTAATAATGGTGTAACAGAATTGATTTCCTTAACTATTATCTTATACTGAATCAAATTTATTGATTAAATATATTATACATCTTTGAAATTCATTATGACAATAATTAATGTTGTTTACATCGTTACAACGAACCTAATGAACTTAACGGTAATGGGTTATTCGATATTAAGCGTTCATCGTTTACAGATGTAAACGATGTTTAAAAACGTTTCATTTGTTCATTCTTACTATTAAGTAAGATTAAACCAGACATGCAGAAAAAACAAAACAATATAATTTTAATTCACGTACGCGTGTTGAAATATTGATTGTAAAATTATTCTCTTCTAAAAATTAGATATAATGCATAATAAAAATTATTAAGTAGGATAATGAGTATCCATTATTATAACATCTGTATCATATCACAAATTCAATTTTTAATATTTTTATATATAACAACATGTTGCGCATTAATTATTTTATTGTGCATTTTTACTTGAAAATTTGTAAAACTGTATTTCTAGTAAAACTCAAATCCATCATAATAATTTATTTCTATTAGCTAAGCCTTTAATTTGAGCCCCCTATTCATTAGTAATAGATAAACAATCTGAATACTTATAAGTATTTTTAGTGAAAACTCAACTAACAGTATGCATAGCCTATTTTTTAGTTAATTTTACTAAATCTTCAGAAAAAGAACTAACTTGCAGCCAATCGGTATATTCCACTTCCTTGTATCGATCGGTTTCACCGGCAGTTATTCGCATTATCAGCTGGATCATAATCCGATCAAACCAGCAATAGCGTGGATAACATAACGCACCTGCAAACACAGCAAAAAGATCAGGCCGCCAGGGCGTATTTGCCAGAAATTTTCTCGTATAAAGGTTTGTACCAGGAGTTCGTTTATCTGGCGTACGCGCCATCAAATTAACGGAATAGAATGCACTAGGGATACTATGCAACCAATTAATCTGCTGCGCGATAAAAATATTAAGAGCCGAAGAAAACCTACCGTAACGAATCGCTGCCCCAATTACAACCCGCTGATACACCTGTAAATCAATATTTCCGGCAAAGCGTAAATCCACCACATCACATTTGCAGTAATCAATAAGATAATCCGCAATAGCACGTGCAATTTTATACGTTTGACCATTATAGCTTGAGTAAAGAATCAATGTTTTCATGCTACATCGTATATCACTCACGCCAAAAAGTCGGTGTAAAAATAACTAATAAAGTAAAAATGTCAAGACGACCAAACAGCATTGTCAGAATAAGGATCCATTTTGCCTCCGTGTTCATGGAGGAAAAGTTATCGACTAGGACTCCCAAGCCAAGGCCCAGGTTGTTAAGTGTTGCTGCTACCGCTGAAAAAGCAGAAAAATTATCAACACCAGTAGCTACCACCGCCAGTATACTAAGAATAAACACTAGCGCATAAGCGGAAAAAAAACCCCACACTGCTTCCAAAATTCTTTCCGGAAGTGCCCGATTGCCTAATTTTATAGTGTAAACTGCGTTTGGATGAACCAACCGTTTTAATTCTCGAGATCCTTGCAAGTAAAGCAAGAGAATTCGGATAACCTTTAATCCCCCTCCAGTAGAACCAGCGCAGCCCCCGATAAACGCCGAGCAAAAAAGTAATATTGGCAAAAACAACGGCCACTCGGCAATGCTATCTGTGGTAAATCCAGCTGTTGTCACCATCGATACTACCTGAAATAATGCCTGATTCAGTGTTTGAAAACTAGTAGCGTATACATCATAATGCCAAAGAACTAAAATACAGACCATTAACAATGTTAACTGTACAGAAATGAACATACGGAATTCGTGATCCAGCCAATAAACTTTTAGTTTGTAGCCACTGAGAGCTGCGAAGTGGAGGCCGTAATTGCAACCGGATATCAGTAAAAACATAACAACTACAAAATTAATAAGCGGGCTATCATAATAACCAATACTGGCGTCGTGGGTAGAAAATCCACCAATAGCAATCGTAGAAAAGCTATGACCTATTGCGTCGAAGAGGGGCATGCCAGCACCACAAAGTGCTAATGCGCAAGCAATCGTCAGCGCCACATAAATAAGCCATAGAGTCTTAGCAGTTTCGGCTATACGCGGGCACATTTTATTATCTTTTAGTGGACCAGGCATTTCTGCACGATATAGTTGCATTCCGCCAACACCTAAAATCGGTAAAATCGCCACCGCTAGTACAATGATTCCCATCCCACCAAACCATTGAAGCATCTGTCGATAAAATAAAATGGCGTGGGGTAAGGTGTCCAATCCTATCAGAACAGTGGCTCCGGTAGTGGTCAACCCTGAAAAAGATTCAAAAAACGCATCAGTAACCGATAAATTAGGGTGTTCAGAAAATAAAAATGGCAAGGCACCCACACTACCCAACACGGTCCAAAATAGCACAACAATAAGAAAACCTTCGCGAGATTTTAATTCTCTTTTCTGATGACGATTCGGTAGCCACAGTAAGAGGCCAATGCACTGTGCGCAAAAAAACGTTTGCACGAAAGCAGTGCCTGCACCATCCCGGTAGATTAAAGCCAACAGGCCTGGAATAATCATTGTCACAGAAAATAAAATGACAAGTAGACCAACTATACGGGTTATGGTGCGAAAATGCATGACTGCACTATCCTTCACGATTACACAATTCAAGGAAATAGCATTTTATAAAAGAAAGATTAATTTCAAAAGCCACCGAGACTAAGATTTCGCAAATTTTAGTATAAATCTTGATGCAATATAAAAAGATCTCGAGATAACATAGAATCAATTCCTTGATACTTAATTTTAACAAATCAGCCTCTTTACTTTGCTTTACTTTACTAGAATCTTTACCTAAGTATCATTATTGATACTAAAAACCAATACGAAAACATTAATTCGATGTAACATGCAAACAAGTATTTCAAGGTTTTTTGAGCGCTCTCACTATAATCTCAAACAAATATTGCAGATAACAAAGTGTATACAATCATCATATCAAAACTATTATCAAAGTGATTTTTCCGAAATTACTTCTATCTAGATAATCCAGAAAATTCCTCGTTAATCTCCAAGAAACACCATCATTGGCCGCGCACCCATTTAAAATACAACCGCGGGTGCTTCTATCAAGATATAAAAGTTCACCCGCGTAATAATATAAATTTGATCCACAAAAAAAACAAACAGCAGTTTTAAGGAACCTTCGGCATAGAGATGGAGAACACAGAGCAGAGATTACCGTCTTCCATTTCCATGGAATATCGATAATCGAAATTAATTAGTGATTATTATATATCTATAGCACCTTTAATGATTATTAAAATTCATATGTCTACCTAACTAATTTTTATCGCTAGATGTTTTCTATAAAAAATAAAAATTAAGTATCTCTGAAACAACTTTATTGAAAATAATATGCACTCAATTAAAAGTTATGAAAAGTGATGAAAAGCATGCCCGTGAAATAATGCTCGTTCTCTATCGCAAGAACCTTTCTAATCAGCGATAAGAAAATTTGTAGCAATAGATTACCTACAAATAAAAAATTTATTCGCAAACTAATAATTTCTAGATTCTGGATTTTACACTTTCTGGTTAATTTAATATAGGTCATAGCCTGCAAAAAATAATTAAGTGATTCATATAGGTACTCTAATCATAATTAAATTTAAGCTAAAATCTTTCTTCGCATAGATACCAAACAATTTTCTAATAAAATCAACATTTAAATTAAAACACATTAATTTAATAGCGAATTATTACCAAATTTTTTAGCAAAAAGATGACAAATCGGTTACCGTTGTTTATTTTTTAATGGGTCACATAAGTTAATAGGAGATCGCTGCATCATGGCCGCTAAATTCCACATTTTACTTCTTAATGGACCCAACCTGAATTTACTGGGAACTCGTGAACCGAACGAATATGGTCTTACTACTCTTGCCGACATTATCTCCGACCTAAATACATTGGTGGATAACCTAGGAGCAAAACTTAGCCATTCTCAATTTAACGCGGAGCATGAGCTGATCGATCGCATACATCAGGCGCTGGGAAATACCGATTTTATTATTATCAACCCTGCAGCATTTACCCATACCAGCGTTGCCATACGCGATGCTTTTTTAGCAGTAAATATTCCGTTCATTGAGATTCATCTTTCTAATGTGCATGCGCGGGAACCTTTCCGTCATCACTCCTATTTATCCGATATTGCGGTTGGCGTAATATGTGGACTTGGCCCGGATGGGTATCATTTTGCTTTACAGACAGCCGTTAAACGCTTATCTACATCGAATTAATTAGAGTATGGAACTCTACTCATGGATATTCGCAAAATAAAAAAATTGATTGAACTGGTTGAGAAATCAGGTATTTCTGAGCTCGAAATTTCTGAAGGTGAAGAATCAATTCGTATCAATCGTGCTATGGCAAATTCTGCCTCTCCAATGATTCAACAAGCTTATATCCCTGCAGTGCAACAGCCGGCAGCTCAAAACATTGTTATTCCGGCAACCATAAACAGTCATCTTGTTCGCTCCCCGATGGTTGGTATCTTTTATCGCACCCCTAGCCAGGATGCGAAACCTTTTATCGAGGTTGGTCAAAAAGTTAACGTTGGCGATACCCTTTGTATCGTTGAAGCGATGAAAATGATGAACCATATTGAATCGGATAAAGCTGGCACTGTAAAAGCTATCCTGCTAGATAACGGCCAATCGGTCGGATTCGACGAGCCACTGATCGTCATCGAATAAGGAAGAAGAATCAAATGCTAGATAAAATTGTTATTGCAAACCGCGGTGAAATTGCATTACGCATTCTTCGTGCGTGCAAAGAACTCGGTATCAAAACCGTGGCGGTACACTCCACCGCTGACCGTGACCTGAAGCATGTTCTGTTAGCTGATGATACTATCTGTATCGGCCCGCCACCTTCGATAAAAAGTTATCTTAATATCCCAGCCATTATCTCAGCGGCGGAAATCACCGGTTCGACAGCTATTCACCCTGGCTATGGTTTCCTATCAGAAAATGCCGATTTTGCTGAGCAAGTAGAACGTTCAGGCTTTATTTTTATCGGACCAAAAGCAGAAACAATTAGGTTGATGGGGGATAAAGTTTCCGCTATCAATGCGATGGAAAAAGCTGGAATTCCATGTGTTCCTGGATCTGACGGTCCAGTAGGAAAAGATATAAATAAAAACCGTGCTATCGCCAATCGTATCGGTTATCCAGTAATCATTAAAGCATCCGCAGGCGGCGGTGGCCGTGGAATGAGCGTAGTATATAAAGACCAAGAGCTAGAAGCCACTATCCGTATGACCCGCACGGAAGCAAAAGCTACCTTTAATAACGATATGGTTTACATGGAAAAATATCTAAAGACCCCACGACATATCGAGATTCAAGTACTGGCAGATGGCCAAGGAAACGCCATTTACCTAGCGGAACGCGATTGCTCCATGCAACGTCGTCATCAAAAAGTGGTAGAAGAGGCACCAGCACCAGGTATCACCGAAGAATTACGCAGATTTATCGGCGAACGCTGTGCTAAAGCCTGTATAAAAATTGGCTATCGCGGGGCTGGAACATTTGAATTCTTGTACGAGAAAGGTGAATTCTTCTTTATCGAGATGAATACCCGTATTCAGGTGGAACACCCTGTCACCGAAATGATAACCGGCGTAGATCTAATCAAAGAACAACTCAAAATTGCTGCCGGACAGCCACTGTTCTTGCAACAAGACACTGTCAAGCTATCCGGCCATGCGATAGAATGCCGAATTAACGCTGAAGATCCGAAAAGTTTTCTACCAAGCCCAGGTAAAATTACTCGATTTCACGCTCCGGGTGGCTTAGGCGTGCGTTGGGAATCCCATATTTATGCCGGTTACTCAGTGCCACCTTTTTACGACTCCATGATAGGGAAGCTTATCTGTTTTGGTGAAACTCGTGATGTGGCCATCGTCCGTATGAAAAATGCACTTGCAGAACTGATTATCGATGGTATTAAAACAAATATTGCTTTGCAACTAAAAATTATGAATGAAGAGCATTTCAAAAATGGTGGCACCAACATTCATTATCTAGAAGAGCAGCTTAGTTTGCATGAAATTTAAGTACCAAACATCAACGATGAAGGATTATTACATTTATGCAAAATATAATATTTAACTTTTTAAAATCTCATAAAATATTCATTTCAGCAACTCAAACATTTTTTGGCGAATCTCATAATGGATAAACGATTTCTCCAAGCACACCGAGAAGCACGATGGGCCTTAGGCCTGACTATAGCCTATTTTATCGCCTGGATATTAGCCGCTTATCTTCCGGATAATGCCCAGGGTATCACTGGGCTACCTCACTGGTTTGAAATGGCCTGCTTATGGGTACCATTGCTATTTATCGGATTATGCTGGCTAATGGTGCAGGTCATTTACCGCAATATTTCGCTAGAGGATCATGATGCGTAGTGAAGTCATAATACCACTACTAACTTATTTATCGCTAGTATTTCTAGTGTCGCTATGTTCCTTCCGGAAACGTAACAACGGTGACTTTTTAGAAGAATATTTTCTCGGTAACCGCTCAATGGGCGGGTTTGTGCTCGCAATGACTGTTACCACCTCCTATACCAGCGCCAGCTCATTCATTGGTGGCCCGGGGGCTGCTTACAAATACGGCCTCGGATGGGTACTATTAGCGACAATCCAGTTACCAGCAATATGGTTATCTCTAGGCGTATTAGGCAAAAAATTTGCTATTTTAGCAAGGCGTTATAACGCAGTCACCCTTAACGATATGCTCCTAGCTAGATTTGGCAGCCCACTATTGGTATGGTTAGCCAGTATTAGCTTACTGACGGCATTTATCGGCGCTATAAAAGTTCAATTTATCGGAGGTGCCCGCCTTCTTGAAACCGCAGCTGGCATCCCCTACGATGGCGGATTACTGATTTTCAGTATAGGTATCGCATTATATACCGCTTTCGGCGGATTTCGTACCAGCGTGCTCAACGACGCTTTGCAGGGATTAATAATGCTAATAGGCACTGTCATCCTGCTAGTATCAGTGATTCACGGCGCCGGAGGTATGGATGCAGCGATAACAAAACTTCGGCATATCGATCCAACACTGATTTCACCTTTTGGTGTGGATGAAATACTATCACCGAAGCTCATGATCTCATTTTGGATCCTGGTTTGTTTCGGAGTCATTGGTCTCCCCCATACTGCGGTACGCTGCATCGCTTATCGCGATAGCAAAGCGGTTCACCGCGGCATAATCCTCGGTACAATAATTATAGGAATATTGATGCTCGGTATGCATCTTTCCGGCGCTTTAGGACGTGCAGTCTTTCCAGAACTGGATGTACCCGATCTGGTGATCCCTACGTTAATGGTAAAAATGCTTCCACCTCTGCTATCTGGCATTTTTTTGGCGGCTCCGCTGGCAGCCATTATGTCAACCATTAACGCGCAGTTGTTACAATCTTCCGCCACCATTATCAAAGATCTCTATTTAAGCTTTCGGCCCCGCCAGTTAACCAATGATCGTCAACTAAAGCGCATCTCAATCCTAACAACGTTAGGGATTGGGCTTATTTTGTCTGCCTGGAATCCGCCAGAAATGATTATATGGCTTAATTTGCTAGCATTCGGTGGGATGGAAGCAGTATTTCTATGGCCTCTTGTTCTTGGCTTGTACTGGGAAAAAGCCAATTCCGCTGGTGCTTTAAGCAGCATGATAACCGGAGGGGGAAGCTATGCTATCCTAGTTGGTTTCAATTTGAATCCTTGCGGTCTTCACCCGATTGTACTAGCCTTGGTGATAAGCTTGCTAGCCTTCCTGTTTGCCAACCGCTTTGGGCGCTAATCTTCTCTACCCTCGTTTTCCAGCCATGGATGAAAGCCCTTATCTATATGCCCTTGAATAAAACTTACAATCCATCTTTACCATTTAGCAAGATCACTACTCTAAGATTGATATGCCGCCCTAAAGATACCAAGCCAACGCAAAAGTATCTTTTTTATTCCACTTCTTCTCTCAAAAGAACATCCGCAACAAATTGTATATAAGCCGTTACCCAGATAAAGTATTCTTATGAAGAAAATACGAGATCAAGACTTTACGATACCACGATCAATACGAAAAATATCTATAGTTTCCTGATGAAAAATCACCGCTAAGCATTTTCTTATCAAGATTTATTATCTTGATAAGAAAAATTAGAAACAGAAATAGATAAACAATTTTTATTTAATATACGTTAGATAACGAATTTTGATCTATCCTAGATTAGTTTTGTTATCAAACCCGAAGGCAGTTACCCTTATATCTAATAGTCGCTCTGTACTTAGAATTGATTGACATCGTTAATCATCGTGAATAAGAATAAAAATTAATTTTAACTCTAGTATCTAATTTCCATGCATATTGCTGGGCTCATAAAATGAGCCTGATCTCGTATCTTATGTTTCCATTGGCAACAACTACAGTAAGTAATATTGATCAACCATTAAACCGCTTAACATAACAGATCTGCTAAATCATTTAGCGCTCAACCCTGCCGAATCGGAAATCAAAGAATCAAAATTCAGATATCGTAATTTCAAAACTCTTCGTTAGTTTTTTTTGCATGAAATAATATCGCTAATTATTAATTTAGCACAACACTCATAAGCATCTTTTAAAATAGTTTTTTATTCGGAGCAGCTTAAAAAAACTGAAAACATACTGTGTATCCAATGCCACTACCTTTACCCTCAACTCAATGGCCGAAAAACACGCCGAATTACTGTCACGCAAATCCGACTATGAATTTAATAGTTAGCTTTAGCTATTTACTAAATTTACGAAATTATTCAATAAAAATTATTATACAAAATAGACCACTTATTATCTTCTATGTTGAATACTAAACGAGTGATTTCCGCTTTTAAATGATCAAATTTTTAATACATTAATTATTTAATATGTAGCATCTTATTTAATGTAAACACGTAATGTCTAATCTCTTATGAGATAGCTGAACATCTCCCCAATAACTGTAACTTAATAATTTCTTGATTCCTCTGTTTCAATGAGGATATTTAACATAAGATCTTAATCCATTGAATTATATCAAGCAATCAAAAAAATAACAATTTTAAAAATTCTTTATCTAGCCTCGAAGGCTAGTAAACGAATAAATCACGCTTAACTATGGTAAGTGGTAATAAATAGGTATACAGACTTCTAATTTCCGCAAGCTTGGGAATCCTACTAATATGATCCTATCCATCATTCAACTAAAAAACAATGCACTTCTAATTGATATCAGAGTTTTCTGTAAATAAAATGAAACAAAAAAGTAATTCATCCGCTGATATAGATATCAATATTCTTATTAATTAGATTTTTACTGTGATAAATATACGCTTGCCAAGTTAAAATTATTCTAATAATAGTACAGAATCCACACCCATAATTAAAATAGATTAAATCATATACACAATTTCAATCTTAATTGCAAAAAAATAAAAATGTACTATGAATTACATCAATACAAAAATACGTTGATGGATTTTCCCCCTCACTCTCTTCTCAAAAACTGCATTTACTATATTTATATATCCTACAATAAGGAATACAAGGAAACTTGCTCGACTGCTTTTTTGTTATTAGAGTAGAGATAACAGATTATATTAATAGAATGCTTCATAACTAATTACGTTAACTTATATCTTTCATATACAATATGCTATACTTTTTATTAAATAAGTTATCCTACTTTTTACGGATAGCAATATAACCCCCTCAAAAAACAACTAGGACGCACGCGTTCAATCGCTACAACATGATCTATGCAGTACCTATAGCATCCGAAAAGAATACTTATGCAGATATTGCATAACAAAAAAGACTAGATAGAAGCATATCTAAATATTCCCAATATTCTGGCTTAGCAAGCGTTACTAGCATCAACTTTCAAGATCAAAGATCACAAAAAACTACTCACCTCTATGAAAAAGAGATAAGTAGTTTAAAGATTTCAAAGGTTTATTATTATCTGAAATACAAGAAATTTCTTATTAGGATATGATTATGTAAAATCTCTAACCGCAGCAGTTAAACTCATGCGGCGTAGAAAGATAGCATTAAACCTCGCGGGAACTACAGATTGAAAATTGAAATTTTATTCAAAAGTTTTCTCTTTCTACTTTTGAGCGATTTCCGTGAATAAAAAGGCATTTCTTCTAGATCACTGTATGATCAGTTTTCCTTGTATCAAAAAAAATCGAGAGATCCTCAGATTAATACAATTTTTACCCCACACTGGATACATTTAATTAGATTTGTGTTAACATTGGAGTTAAAATTAGAAAATATCGCTATATTAACTAGTTTTTTGTTTAATCTAGTATCTTTTTACTTTAATTAGATAACTTGTACCGCGTGTGATGTCTACATACTAAAGTAGTATATCATATAGAGCTATTTTAAGACATACTGTACTTAACGGTAGGTTATCTCCATTACTTAGCTTTTAGCTAACCCTCCAAAAAAGTATTCTACCAGCTATATTTTTATCTGTTTAGAAAATAAAAAATAATTAATTTTCATTTTTTAAGAAAGGAATCAATCATTTCCACTCATCACAATCTTTAATTGAAGATTATCTATTAAAAAACAAGTATTCCATAAAATAATAAAAACAGCTAACAACTGATTTATATCTAACAGGCTCTAAGTTTTATTAAAAAATAAGACACTGCTCATATTTTTTAATAATTATGTCTAATTACATATCATACAATAATTTCATTATTGTATGATATGTAATTTTGAAAAATAATTTAACAAATAATATATTTATTCTAAATACATAAACTTAAATTATATCAGAAAGATATTTCTGCGACATGTTTTTACGTATTACATAACTCTCTAAATCCAATAATATCTTATGAACTGACTATAAATTTATATCTAAAAAATTACACTTAACTTAATTAAAAATATTAATTAAGTTAAGTGTAATTTTGTTGTTTTAATTCAAAAATATGAGTTGAAATACTTTGCTTATAATATTTCAATCTTGAAATTAATAATAATCATTATATCATACATAAAACAATAATTATTCCACTGCCATTTAGTAAATTATAGTTTATATGTTAAGAATCTATGCTATCTGTAAACATCTATTTGGATTCTTTTTTAAAGTAAATCAAAAAATCATACAGGTTAAATACTAATACCCGTGCAAATTTAACACATTTTCGATAGAGATATTTATATTCCATATATAACGATATTATCGTGTATGCTTGGTTAAGAAAATAATTGATGGACAAATAAATCTGAAATGTTTTTAACACTGCCTACAAATACAACGTTAATCTCCTAACATCAAATACCCATAGCGATCAATTATTGCTAATAAAACATACTTACTATAAAAAAGCAGAAAAAATGCTTAGATCTTCTATTCTGATAGAAAATAATTGGCAACCAATATTTAATAGTAAAAATATTAGATATATCTTTAAAACTTATCTATATTTTGAATATCTATATAAACAATTCAATTAAATATCACCATATTTATATTATAAATCATAAAAGAAGGAATAAAACATCTATAAAAATAAAAAAGAAATGCATATTGATGCAAGCTATTTTATCCTAATAGATAAAACAAATTAAATTGAACTCGGAAAGTTATATATCTCATGACTCTTTAAAGAAGAATAATAAGATAAGTTTGTTTTGTAGATGCTAAACAACTATTTATATACAGTTAAAAGAAATTAAAATTAATTTATAAAAAACTTATACCATCAAAAGTGATATAAGTTTCAAAATAGATTTCAAAAATAAAAATGATTTTATTAAAAATAATGAAAAATCATCGTTTTATTGATGAAAATGGCTTTGTTGAAAAAATCAGAAATAATGATAAATATATGCATATTTAACAATTATTGCATAACGTAGATATGTTTTAAGCATTTTACAGACTTTATATGACCATCACCATATATCCCTCCCGTCTACACATCATAGTTACACAGACTTTAGATGATTACAGAAAATCTTGTAAACTTGCATACTAGCTATTTCAGCTAGTATTAAAATTATTGATAAAGAAATTTATTTTCAGATATCAGTAAATACTAATCTAATCTGCGATTATACAATCGGTATAGTTCTGGTTTTCATGATATCGAACTCCTACCAATAATGTATAAGCAACTTTATTTTATTTCTTAAAAAAAACATTAAAACAATAACATATCTTTTAAACACCTTTAGATAACAACTTTCATAAATTCTTCAGTTCTCTTGTAATGTTTAATCCAAAAAGACTGGCCTATAACATCAAATGTTATTACTAAATTGATAAATTAGAATAATAAAGATAAGTTTATGTATCAAATTTCGCTATCAAATGGATAAAACGAAAGGTGTATTATCTTGTTCTCAAAATAAAAATATATTCTTTTTAATAAAGTTTTAGTTAGGGATGCTAAATTTGTTGAATGATTTGTTTATTTAATTCATGTAAGTTTTAATTTTCAAGAAAAAGAAATGACACAAAGATTTTTTTTGAAAATAAAAAATATTTAATATGATAAAAATCATTACAAATAAAATCTTAGTTACTACATCTTTAAAAGATTAAATGATATAATTATCTTTCGCAACAATACTACTATTCTATAAATAATCTAATCTGGTAATTAGGCCACATATTAGCATTTATATTCTAATATAAAACGTTATATTCATATATTCATAATTAGCATTTGAGTTTTTACAACACAACATAACTTTAGTCAATTCAAAATTGAAATTAAAAATTTTCTTCTGTTTACACATAAAAACAATGCAACTAATTCCTTCAAAATACCATAAAATAATCATGCTGATAAATAGATTTTTGTCTGTAACCACTTAATGATTTTAAATTTTTTTCTTATACTTATAATCTTATATTGAAAGAACAGTAATCATCTTATATAAAATTTTATTTAAAAATGCGATTTATTCAAAAATCTTATATGAATAGTTTTAAATGGTTAGAAAACTCCTCTCTATATATTAATAACGAGAAAATTTGAAGATACATTATTTTAAAGAAATTTTTCTTATGGATGCTTTAAAACTTTTTTCTTTAAAATCTAACGTTACAATAATTTAGAAAAATTAATTTAAATTAAATTTGGCCTAACGATTGATAAGAAGATTATTTATTTCTATATCTTAAAATTTTTAATATGATAAAAATCAAATTAGATTTAAATAAAATTAAAAATCAAAAATCAAACAAAATATGATACATCTATATAATTAAATAACACTTATTTTATATATATAAAAATTTATCTATATCTATGGCTTGTTCTTAAACAATGAATCAAACAACCATAATTTAAATTATATAATTAAATTATAAAATATTTTAGTTATCAATCTATAGATTGTTTTCTAACAATCAAATTAATTACTGATTAGTAAAAGAATATATTACAAAACAAATTATGAACAATAAAATTTATTTCTTGAGAAAATTTCTTTGAACTGCAAGTATATTAATCGATTCATTTAGTGTGTTGAAAAGTTAATAATTTCTTTATTTAAATAAATTCCATCTATCTTAAACGATATTGGTACAAAATTCCACATGCACCAATATATGCTTAATTATCGTTATAATATTTTTACTATTAAAGTAAGTGTTTATCTCGTGCTCACAAATAGTAATAGATTTCAATCATATTAAAAATAATGTCATATATCATAATACAAGTATAAATATCTATTTTATTAAAAATAATATTTTTTAAATTATATTATAATTACGTTAGTAATAACTGTTTTAATTAAAAATATGAATATTCTTTGTTTATATATTAAATTTAGTTTAATGTTTTTTATGACCATCATGGTAATAAGATAAAATAGTGGTATTTTTACATTTATAAGTAATCATTTATTGCTTATCTAACAAATCGTTTTAATGATATTAGAATGACAACCATCACTCAAAAAAGTGATGGTTCTAGTGTTATTGAATAATAATTGTTTAATTTAAAGTTTATTTAGATAAATAGTAAATAAATTTTTTATCTATGATGATTTTATCATGTTAAATACTTGATTTTTATTCAACAAAAATTTCACTAAAATACATAATTATACTTAAAACAACCAATTCATAAAATCAAATAAAATAAAATAACAAACCCAAACATCCCGAAAAGGGGCAAACTCTAACAACACTCACTACTTAGTTAGTATAAAATTTACCAAATTATTTGATTTTTGCTTCTTTATAAATTACATACTGACGTACTACAGGATCAAATTTTTTTAATTCCATTTTATCAGGTTTAGTGCGCTTATTTTTCGTGGTGGTATAAAAGTGACCAGTACCAGCAGAAGAAACAAGCTTGATTTTCTCGCGAATACACTTAGCCATAATTTATTTCCTTATCTTAAAATATTTCTTACTACGAATACAAAGATTACTCAAAATATTTTCTATACCATTTTTATCAATTAAACGCATACCATTAGCAGATACACGCAGTGTAACAAATCGTTTTTCACCAGCTAACCAAAATCGGTGAGAGTGCAAATTAGGTAGAAAACGACGTTTAGTTGCATTCATTGCATGAGAGCGATTATTTCCGCTTACCGGCCGCTTGCCAGTAACTTGGCAGATTCGAGACATCTCTCTTTTCTCCAAAAAAATTAAAATAAAAAAAATACAACTACAAAATCAATTTTAAAAGATTATCGCAGCATAATTACAAAAAAGAATATTTCAACAGGAAGACTCTGATAAGATAAAAAAATCTAAAAGATAAGTAAGTATTTAAAATCATATAAAAATTATCAAATTTTACATAAATTACCCTTTGATGCTCACTTACTCAAGTTTGATTCAGTTGAAAGTATCACAGGATTCATAGAATTCATAGGAAAAAAGTTTATATCAGTTTCTTTTAGCAAAAAACCACTTTTGCCACAAAATTATCAGATTATAATACAGTCCTTACATATCGATAAAACATAAACTTGCCCTATTACAGTTATATTGAGGTCAATACACCTTATCTGTGTGGTAACAATACATTCAATTTAATAATAACTCTCTAAAATAATCAAAAACATATTTGTTTTAACTATCCCGCAGAGACAGTAATCTGATGTCTTGTCAAGAGAAATATCAAAAATTATGGTCCATTATTCTGTAGAATAACCAAAATTAGTAATAAATAACACAGGAGATATACAAAAATATTCTTATAACACCCCCCCAGAATTAATTTATTAAACAAAGCGAACTAAGCGTATAACTCTTTTCTTCGAACTACGCCGCATCTTTTCCATCTCTTTGTTAAATAATTTCAGACAAAAACCTGACTTACTGTACTTCAAAATAAACACTCCAATAAAACGATTAATTTACTCAGAAACAGCGTATCCACAAGTACAGGTTCGTAAATTCATCCTCTAAATTTTTATCAAAACACCGTAAAACAGAAAGTAATCATTTTCTCACAAAGCACCCGCAAAAATATCCAGATTTTCTATTGTTTTACTCATCGCGCAGTCCCTCTTTTCTCTAAAAAAATCTCATCTCTGGAGTTAGAATACAAGTACTTGGTTATTCGTTTGAAACGGTCAGCTAAAACCAAAAAAAATAGAATAACAATATAAAGACTATTAAGAAACAAAGAACCTAACCTAAAAAGTTATGATACAATATTTTATATTATAATTTCATCGGAATATGCGATGATGGGGAGATTGGCCGGTAAACATATTGTACTGGGAATAAGCGGCGGTATTTCTGCCTACAAAACCCCAGAACTCGTGCGTAATCTGCGCAAGCAAGGCGCTGAGGTGCGCGTGGTTATGACAATTGCTGCAAAGCAGTTTATTACTCCGCTATGTCTACAGGCTGTATCTAGTCAACCGATAGCCGACGATCTACTTGATTCCAGAGCAGCAGGAGCAATGAATCACATTGAGCTAGCAAAATGGGCCGATCTTGTATTGCTAGCACCCGCAACTGCTGATTTACTAGCGCGCCTAGCGGTAGGATTTTCCAACGACCTTCTCACCTCTCTTTGCCTCGCAACTACTGCCCCCGTTGCAGCAGCGCCGGCCATGAACCAGCAAATGTATTTAGCAGAAATCACTCAGAAAAATCTGAATCTGCTATCTGACCGTGGTGTACTATTATGGGGGCCAGATAACGGCAGCCAAGCCTGTGGTGATATAGGTCCTGGACGAATGCTTAATCCGCAACTGCTTGTCGACTACGTACTACAACACTTCACCCCCAATCGATCGCTCAGTCACCTCAATATCATGCTAACCGCTGGACCAACCCGAGAAGCACTAGATCCCGTACGTTTTCTAAGCAATCATAGTTCGGGCAAGATGGGGTTTTCCATCGCCCGCGCCGCCGCAGATAAAGGCGCACGGGTTACGCTGATAGCTGGCCCTGTCGCTTTAGCAACCCCTGTAGGTGTACGCCGTCTCGATGTAATCAGTGCGCTGGAGATGCAAGATGCAGTAATGCGTACCATCCAACAACAGCATATCTTTATAGGGTGCGCAGCAGTTTCTAATTATCGCGCCCACCACTTTTCATCAAAAAAAATTAAACAACAGGGCCGCCATTTCATCATCAGTTTACTTAAAAATCCTGATATTATAGCAACAGTAGGTGCATTAACTGAAAAACGACCTTATGTTGTCGGATTTTCTGCCGAAACAAATAATATGGAAGCATATGCCAGAAAAAAGCTTATTAATAAGAAGATGGATTTAATTTGTGCTAATGATATATCCCGAACTAACCAAGGGTTTAATAGTGATAACAACTCATTACATTTGTTTTGGCAGAATGGAGAAATACTGTTACCACTTAGCAATAAATCACTCCTTGCGCAACAAGTAATAGACGAGATTGTCAGCCGTTATGATAAAAAAAATCGATATTAAGATCCTCGACCACCGCATAGGCAATGATTTTCCATTGCCAGGTTACGCTACTAATGGGTCCGCTGGTCTAGATTTACGTGCTTGTATTAATGAACCGCTGCTGCTAGCGCCAGGGGAAACAATACTAATCCCAACCGGTTTGGCGATTCATATTTCTGATACCAATCTGGCAGCAGTGATCTTACCGCGTTCCGGACTTGGACATAATCACGGCATCGTTCTGGGCAATTTAGTGGGACTGATTGATTCTGATTATCAGGGACAAGTGATGGTTTCAGTCTGGAATCGCAGCCAAAAAAAATTTACTATTACACCGGGAGATCGCATGGCGCAGATGGTTTTTTTTCTTGTTGTACAGGCGGAATTCAGTGTAGTCAAGTCATTCAATATCAGTGAACGCGGGATGAGAGGATTTGGCCACTCCGGTCAAGAATAAAAGCATCTATTTATTTGTGTGTAGCATGAATAGCATCAAGAAAAATTCAACCAGAGTCATCAATAAACCGCATTATTCTATGGTGGCCTATAGAAGTGTTGTTGACTACCAAGATATATATCTTTGATCAATGATGAAAAATGGAACAATAAAACGAAACTCCACGTGGACTATAATCCTAACCATAAATATGCTGAAATCCATAAAGCAGATAACAACAAAGTTGCTATCTGCGTTGATATTTTAGTAAAAATTGATTTTTAATAAAACTATATCTTACTACCGCATTTCAATCAAAAACCAAACATATTTTTCTTTCATATAGAAGAAATGAATTCGCAAGATTAGTCTAATTCTAAAAAATAAGAAATCAATTCTGCATCAATAATATTAAATATCAGGTCGATTTAGAGAATCTTCCGAAAATAATATGAACATTACACGCATTAGACGAATGATGTGTTACCATTTTTAGTGGTACAATTAAAATAGAAAAATACAGCTACATATAGTAAAAAGAGCAATATACTATAAGTATTTATTACCGTTAATACCGAGCTCTGAAAATTTCATTAGTCTGGGTCAAACACTTTTAAATTATATCATCAACCTTACTCAGACCCCATACTGCTCCTGATAGGCACAAATTGCAGAAAGATAAGAAGCCATATCACTTTTTTTCTCCAAAAAAGCGATCAAATCCGCTAAAGTAATGATATTCAAACTTCGGCAGTGATACTCTCGCACTACTTCTTGAAGAGCGGATATCTCACTTTGTCCTTTTTCTTGCCTGTCCAAAGACACTATCACTCCGGCCAAAGTAGCCTGATTAGCATTAATAATCGTCATTGACTCACGAATAGTTGTACCTGCAGTGACAACATCATCAACCAACATCACTTTACCCTGAAGCAAGCTTCCAAACAATATCCCGGCTTCACCATGATCCTTAACTTCCTTTCTGTTAAAACAATATGGGATATCTAAGTGATATTGCTCTGCTAGAGCTACCGCGGTAGTCGCAGCAATAGGAATACCCTTGTAAGCAGGACCGAATAATATATCGAAATCCATTTCAGAATCTATTAAGGCTGTGGCGTAAATTTTCCCTAAAAAAGCCAGATCACAACCAGTATTAAATAAACCGGCATTAAAAAAATAAGGACTAATCCGTCCGGATTTAAGTATAAATTTGCCAAATATTAATGCCTGTTTATTTAATGCATACTCAATAAATTTATTCTTATAATCTTTCACAAAATGTTTCTCCTCATCGATTAGCCGGGATAACATTGCTGCGTACAGGAATAAAAGCAACAGTACTAGTGGGATGATAGTAAAATGCTTGAAACCGAGATGCCAGTCATAAATTATGATTTATGCATACTTTTAAAAAACTTGCCGCTGAAAAATAGATATTTTAATGTTGAACTGTAATTTTTAATGCGAATAGAATTTCGTCATTTTTAATTTAGTGAAATTTACTGTTGCAAGGTTTATTATTTATTATAATATCATGTTTATGCAATTTAATTGTTTTTCTTTCATAAATTTTATATTTAATATAAATAAATGATACCGTAAACCATTTTTAGTAAAAAAGCCAGATAATTATCGTAATAACAAATTATTACAGATAACATTCTCGGTTTCTTAACTTTTAAATAAATATTTAAATTAAGCATTTAATTAATTAAATAATCACGATTAAATTTTAAATTTATTGAAATATTTATTTGTAATTTTTTAAAATTAGACTTTATACCAGTATTATTCAATTTTTTAAAAAATATCCTGAAAAACGTTATTCGCTATTTCTACTTAGAAATAGCGAAAGTTTTAGTCTATTCTAATGAACACCTTCCAAAATGGAAGAAAATCATCACATTACTATTATGTCTTTCTAGATAATTTAAAAAAAGATAAGATACTTAATTATAATTTTAATAAATCCATTAATATCTTATATTATATCTTATACTATTTCCATCGGTTTATATTAAGCATGAATTTTTGTATGTTAAGATCTAAGTTTATTAATTGGTGATGTTCTATATTTTAAAAACATTATAAAAATAATCTCATATAGTTTTATTGAGTTGAAATAGATTTTATTTAATTTCATAAACACTTTTATATAAAGTCTATAAACTTTTACATCTGTAGTCAATATTTGAAATATATTATTATATTATTTTCTCTATCAAGAAATCTGATCTAACATATGGCATATAGAAAAAATTATCCTCCAGCTTCGAGACAGAAATTAATATCTTTTGGTATTCATATAATAAGCACGAGGATTACATTATCCTGAATACTATTTTTTATAACTTTTATATATTTTAAAATCACGCTAAACCAGGATTTAATAGCATGGCGAATCACGCCAAAATCACCATCTGATATGAAATAAATAAACAATGATCCATGTTGGAAACATAGGAAACTCTCCATAAATATAGAAATACTTAATGCTATTAAGTTAAGTAACATAATATTTTACATATTTTACACATAGCCCTTATCATAGCTATGTGGGGTCATAATTAAATCAAGTAATTTATTGAATTTGATAACAAATCAAGACAGTTAACATCAGAATAAAAACATCAATATTAGGTCAATAACTTGTCAGATTATTAACCATATAGATTCTAAACCATTTTATGAAGTTAAATATAAATTCCGATGATTCATGAGGATACCGATAAGTATACATTATAAAGTATATGATATATATCAGCAAACAGGGGCACCACATGAAGTTGTCTATCACAATTTAATCTAGATTCGAATGATCTTCTCAATTAAATAAATAATAAGATTACAAAAATTGTAAAACCATTAGATGATTTAAAAATATGGTAGATGCAAGTATCACAATGCTTTTCTAATAGAAAATAAAATTATTTATCCTACCGATATAACCATTTATCTAACCGAAAAATCGCATAAAATGCTATGCAAATAATAATACCATTAACCTAACCATGTAATTGAAATGAAAATCTAAGCGAAAAATTAAGGATAAATATAAAAAGAAATAAGATGTATCGTTATAATTCGACCAATTCAGTGAATGAAGGTTATATTCCAGTTAAAAATACATCTAAATAGTTATTTTATCTAATAATATTATTACAGTTGTGCAAGTAGAATGAGCAATAGCAATAATCAATGCTTTATCCACTAACTCGGATTACATTGTAAAATACAAATAACATTCGTATCTCGTCACAATTTTCTCGGTCACGAGAAAAATCTATTCTCAATCCTAATTGATTCAATAAAACTTTCCTACAGTATTGCAATCTATCCATACAAACTAATAATTTGCACTGCTGTTTTAAAATAGTAGCAAACAAATATATTCATGAATTCCTGTTGAATTTGATGTAAAATATAATCAAATAAAATATTCATAATAGAGAACACTGATATAACTTTTAAAAATCATAAAACGTCTAAAAATACTTTAGATAGCACTAAAAAATAGTTTTAATACTTCCCGGCAACATCTTGGCATGGATAAAGTTTATACCCACTCAAACCCCTCATACTTACTAAATCGGATGAGATATTATATATCTAACGTAAAAAAAATATAAACGATAAAATTTTTAATAGTCCAATATTATATTCTATATACGGCATATAGTTTTCTTCCGTTTTTGAGTATTTGTACCAACTTCAAAAAAAATAGAATATAAACATCATAGATGTAAATTTTATAATCTATTATTAAAAATTTCCAGTGACTTCACCATCTATTGATATAACAATTAAATATATTTTGTCTTTATCCTATAGTCTCCCGCTATTCTATGCTCCAAAATTTTATATAGCCACCAGAAAGCATTAGATATCAACTTCACGAGGAAAAAAGTAAGATCAGATACCCATTCATCTTATGCTAACATTCAATATAGCATGAGTGAATTAGCCATACAATAAACCTTAAAATTAACTGAATCAGTGATATCAATCATAAATATCAAGTGTTAAAATGCGCTATAATTAAAACTGGTTGATGAATTATTAATTAAAACAAAAAAGTAGTAGGTAATTCAATGTCAAGTAAACTAATACTGGCTCTGAACTGCGGTAGTTCATCTTTGAAATTTGCCATTATCGATGCGAATAACGGTAAAGAACATCTCTCAGGGCTTTCTGAGTGCTTCAATCTGCCAGAAGCACGTATTCAATGGAGGGTGAATAACATCTCACAAAAAGCAGCATTAAATGCCGGCAGCGCACACAGTGAATCACTACAATTTATCATTGATAATATTTTAACACAAAACCCGGAATTATCCCTACAATTAACTGCTATCGGTCACCGAATTGTACATGGCGGAGAAAAATTCATAAAATCAGTTATTATCAATGATAATGTATTAAAAGGCATTGAAGATTCCATTCCATTCGCACCGCTACATAATCCGGCACATCTTATTGGCATTCGTGCAGCCATGAAAAAATTTCCGAAACTAGCAAAAAAAAATGTAGCAGTTTTTGATACTGCTTTTCATCAAACAATGCCAGAAGAATCATATCTTTATGCCATTCCCTACTTTTTATATCAAAAACATGCTATTCGCCGATACGGTGCCCACGGTAGCAGCCACCGTTATGTTAGCTGCGAAGCAGCAAAGATGCTTAACAAGCCTCTTAAGCGGCTAAATCTGATCACTTGCCATTTAGGCAATGGCAGCTCCGTTGCGGCTATTCGAAACGGTCAATGCGTAGATACCTCCATGGGTATGACTCCACTAGAAGGCCTAGTCATGGGCACACGCAGCGGCGATATTGACCCGGCTATTATCTTCCATTTACATAATATATTAGGCTTATCCATTACCCAGATTAATACCATGCTGAGTAAAGAGTCCGGTTTACTTGGCTTAACTGGTGTAACAAGCGACTGTCGCTATCTCGAAAATAATTACCGTAATAAACCTGCGGCCCGCCGCGCCATGAACATCTACTGCCACCGTCTAGCAAAATACATCGCCTCCTATAGCTCCCTTATGGATGGACGTTTAGATGCGCTAATTTTTACCGGAGGCATTGGCGAAAATTCTATCATTGTACGCGATCTCTCATTGAAAAAACTAGCGCTGCTTAATTTTAAGATCAATCATGAACGCAACCTAACCGCGTGTGGCGGACACCCCGGAGTAATTACCACCGATGCCAGCCGCCCGGCCATAGTCATCCCGACAAACGAGGAGTGGATTATTGCACAGGATGCCGCAAAACTGATCGCATAACCATCATTTCCCTCTCTGAGAGGATTCTAGCAAAAGAATTTTTAATCAAAGAAGCAGTAACCACCGATAAAAGAGGTTTAATCATGTCCCGTACAATCATGTTAATCCCTACTGATACAAACGTCGGTCTAACCAGCGTTAGCCTCGGGGTAATCCGCGCTATAAAAAAAAAAGGCATAAACCTAAGCGTGTACAAACCCATTGCACAATCCCGATCTAACGAGAATATCCTTGATCCTACAATCCAAATTATCCGCGCCAACTCCACTATTCCCTTCGCTGAACCGATATCCATGAACCATGTTCAATCTCTGCTCAGCTCTAATCAGCAAGATATACTAACCGAAGAAATCATCGCTTGTTATCATAAAAACATCAAAAAAGCAGAAGTCGTATTGGTAGAAGGTTTAGTTCCTACCCGAAAACATCAATTCGCCATGGCACTTAACTATGAAATAGCCCGCACGTTAAATGCAGAAATCGTTTTCGTACTCTCGCTAGGCAATAATTCACCAAATCAACTAAAAGAACGAATCAATCTGGTGATTTCAAACTTTGGAGGATATAAAAATAAAAACATTGCTGGCATCATCGTTAATAAATTAAACGCGCCTGTAGATGATCAAGGCCGAACAAGACCAGATCTATCGGAAATTTTCGATGATTCAACTAAAACTAACATCTCTAAGATTAATTCTAAATTAGTTTTTGAAAACAGTCCTCTACCGATACTAGGTTGCATTCCGTGGAATTTAGAGCTTATCGCCACTCGCGCTATTGACATGGCTCACCACCTTAATGCCACCATTATTCATGCGGGAGAGATAAAGACTCGTCGCGTAAAATTCGTAACCTTCTGCGCACACAGCTTACCTAACATGCTGGAGCATATCCGACCAAACTCGCTTCTAGTAAGCTCCGCTGATCGACCAGATATATTATTAGCAGCCTGCCTCGCCGCAATGAACGGTGTAGAAATCGGCGCGATTTTGCTGACTGGCGGCTATAATATAGATCCACGTATCCATAAACTATGTAAACGCGCCTTCCAGACCGGGTTACCAATGTGCAGCGTACAAACAAATACATGGCAGACTTCACTGAGTTTGCAAAACTTCAGTCTAGAAGTACCACCCGACGACCACATCCGAGTAGAAAAATTGCAAAATTATGTCGCAAGACATATTGATAATACATGGATCGAATCCCTATCCGTAAGTTCAGGACATCCTCGGCGCCTATCACCACCGGAATTCCGGTATCAGTTAACCGAACTCGCGCGCCAGGCAAATAAACGCATCGTCCTTCCTGAAGGCAACGAACCACGTACCGTAAAGGCGGCGTCTATTTGTGCCGAACGCGGCATCGCCCATTGTATTCTCCTGGGTAATCCTAAAGAAATACTGCACGTAGCTGAAGTTCAAGGAATCACGCTGAACAACGGTATTGAAATTATAGATCCAGAAATAAAACGAGAAAAGTATATAGCCCGCCTACTTGAACTACGAAAAAATAAAGGCATGACAGAAGCAGTGGCTTGCGAGCAGTTGAAAGATAATGTAGTACTAGGCACCCTGATGCTTGAGCAGGGTGAAGTAGACGGTCTTGTCTCAGGGGCAGTGCATACCACAGCCAATACCATTCGCTCGCCCCTTCAGCTTATCAAGACTGCACCTAATAGTTCGTTGGTATCATCAGTATTTTTTATGCTACTGCCTGAGCAGGTGCTAGTTTACGGAGACTGTGCCATCAATCCGGATCCAACCGCTGAACAATTAGCTGAAATCGCTATTCAATCAGCTGATTCCGCTACCGCTTTCGGTATTGAGCCACGAGTGGCGATGATTTCTTACTCGACAGGTAATTCAGGATCAGGAAGCGATGTTGAGAAGGTACGAAAAGCCACCAGTCTAGCAAAGAAAAAACGACCAGATCTAATTATTGACGGCCCACTGCAGTATGACGCAGCAATCATGGCTGATGTCGCGCTTTCGAAAGCACCGAACTCACCTGTAGCTGGTCAGGCAACAGTCTTTATCTTCCCGGATTTAAATACCGGTAATACTACATATAAAGCAGTGCAACGTTCGGCAGATTTAATTTCCATCGGACCAATGTTGCAGGGAATGCATAAACCGGTTAACGATCTTTCTCGTGGCGCACTAGTGGATGATATCGTTTATACCGTCGCACTGACCGCCATCCAGTCAAAACAGGGGAAAAGTTAATTTCCCGCGAAAGTAAATCACAAAAACAACATTTTTAGGAAACTCACCTCGTTATAGATATTAAAATTAATAATAATTAAAACAGACACATAATCTGCTCAATCATTATTCAGAAATCTTCTACTTCATCAAAAGATGAAAAAATTAAGTATCCATAAAAATGCAAAACAAGTTCCAATCAAATATTTTTTCTTTTACTGTATTAAACAAATTGAATATTAACTAGTAACTTCGTATTATAAAAATTTGAAGAATCAAAACCAAAAAAATTCAAACCTTTGCTGCCCAGATCTAAAAAGTGGAGAAATAGAAAACGTTGATATAAAGCCAGATAAACAGTTCTTATACCTTTAAGAAATTATAAAGATTCTATAAAATTTTATGTTTATCTAAACAACCGAAAAAATAACATTTAAGCTTTTTTCAATGAAAAATCGCAAGAAAAAATAAAGATAAAAATAAAAGAAGATATCGCGATAAATATTCATATACTTATTCTTTTTTTACTAGAAGCCGACAGTGCTTATTTATTGATTTGATCTATTTATTATTAGCGTGATGTTATTTAAATAATAATCCTTATAAAAAGATTTTTGTTATTCCGTGAATTGGCAAACTTTTAGCATCAACCACCTTGCCAGCGCTGAAAAAGATCCTTCGGTAACACCAGGTCGAATTGATCCAGCGTTCGGTTAACGGTTTGGTCAATGATATCTCCAACGTGGGCGGGTAAATAATAAAAAGCAGGGACCGGTGGCATAATAATAGCACCTTGCTCAGCAGCCAAAGTCATCAAGCGCAAGTGGCCCAAATGCAACGGCGTCTCTCGCACCCCAAGAACCAGGCGCCGTCGCTCTTTCAGCACAACATCTGCCCCACGCGTCAGCAAGCCGTCGCTGTAACTATTAACAATAGCGGAGAGAGTTTTTATCGAACAAGGTAAGATAACCATTCCAAGAGTTTGAAATGAACCTGAGCTAATGCTAGCACTAATATCGCGAAAATCATGCACCACATTTGCCAGAGCCTGGATTTCACGTAGGCTATAAATTGTTTCCAGTGCCAAGGTTTGCCGCCCGGCTGGGCTAATGATTAAATGGCTTTCAATTTCTGGCAACATGCTTAATACCTGCAATAGGCGGACTCCATACATGGCTCCACTAGCGCCACTAATACCGACAATCAACCGTTTCATAACTCAAAGTTCCACCAGTAAGAAGGAAGAAGATAAAAAACCCAGTGCGTTTACCCCGCCCGGATAATGATGACTTAGGCATTTCTATAACAACGCGAATACAAAAAGTATAGTTTTTAGCATTCACGTGATACCGTTCATCCTTCGTTATACATTTCTAGATTTTCTACTTCAGTTTTAGAGTATGAAACTTTAGAAGAGTTCTTACGCAACGATTCTAGATAATCTAAATAGCGCTGATCTACATCATGCGTAATATAGATGCCATTAAATATTGATGATTCAAATTTCTTCACCTCAGGATTATCTTCCCGAACAGCCTCCTCCAAATCAGCTAAATTCTGGAATATCAACGCATCAGCACCAATTAGCCGCCGTATTTCATCTACCTCTCGTCCATGGGCAATTAACTCAGATGCGCTGGGTATATCGATACCATAAACGTTTGGAAAACGAATTTCCGGCGCCGCAGAGGCCAAGTAAACATGCCGAGCGCCGGCTTCGCGCGCTATCTCAACAATTTGTTCCGATGTCGTACCACGAACAATAGAATCATCCACCAAGAGCACATTTTTATCTCGAAATTCAGCGCTGTTAGCATTAAGTTTACGACGCACAGATTGCCTGCGGATTAACTGCCCTGGCATGATAAAAGTACGGCCAACATAGCGGTTTTTTACGAACCCTTGCCGATAAGGTTTATTCAAAATTTGGGCTATTTCTAGCGCAATATCACAGGAGGTTTCCGGTATCGGAATCACCACCTCGATATCTAAATCCGCCCATTCCCGGGCAATTTTTTTGCCCAATATCTGGCCCATACGCACGCGAGAACTATAGACCGATATTTTGTCAATAAACGAATCTGGACGGGCAAAATAAACATATTCGAAGAGACATGGATGATAACTGTGGTCCTCGGCGCACTGCCTGGTAAACATCTTGCCTTTTTTAGTGATATAAACTGCTTCTCCCGGTGCAACATCGCGAAGAAAATTAAATCCAAGAGTATCTAGGGCCACGCTTTCGGAAGCCACGATATATTCATTGCGCCCATTTCCCCACGTGCGTTTCCCAATAACCAGAGGACGGATTCCATTAGGATCACGGAAAGCGAATAGACCGTGTCCAATTATCATCCCAACACAGGCATAGGCGCCACGAATTTGCTGATGGGTTTCTCTGACAACCTCAAAAATATTATCTGCTTCTAATGGGTAATTCGAACAGCGATCTAACTCGGCAGCAAAGACGTTGAGTAGAACCTCCGAATCTGAGGTGGTATTGACATGACGACGATCGTTTTCAAATAGTTTTTGACGCAGCTCGTGAACATTAGTCAAATTACCGTTGTGCGCCAGAGTAATGCCGAATGGGGAGTTTACATAAAACGGCTGAGCTTCAGAGGCACTGGAAGAACCAGCAGTTGGATAGCGAACATGGCCTATACCTATACTACCCTGCAGGCGCTGCATATGCTTGGCCTCGAAAACATCCTTAACTAAACCATTTGCTTTTCGAAGACGAAAACAATTCAATTCATCGATGGTTACAATACCCGCAGCATCCTGCCCTCGATGCTGTAATACCGTTAATGCATCATAGATAGACTGGTTTACCGGCATAATACCGACTATTCCAACAATACCGCACATGTTGGTCATTATCCTTATCAAGATATAACTAGGAGAACTTAATGCCTCGGTAAGAAACTTGACGTGCTTTGCAGATAGTTAAAAACCCATCTTATTATTCCCTCAAATTGCGGTATCAATTTGGAGTGCTTCCAATCTTGGCTATGAGAAAACCCTGTGCAGGTATCAATAAAAAACAGAGCTACTGACACGATCAAAATACCTCTAATCACGCCAAAAAAAACTCCAAGTACCCGATCGGTACTAGATAACCCAGTCCGAATTACCAATAAATTAATGAAATTATTGATAATCGCTCCGGTAATCAAAATCGCCACAAATAGAAGAGTAATGGCGATACCGTTTCTAACAATCGGCTCTTTAAAACGGGTAAAGTATATTGCAAAATCAATATAGTAATGTCTAGAAATAAAAATTGCACATACCAAGGTTACTAAAGATAATCCCTCGCGTACAAATCCACGAATAAAACTTACCGAAGAAGAAAAAACCATGATCCCGATAATGACGTAATCAATCCAAATCATAAAAACCTTAACAATTCAATTAGTTAATTCCGAATTCTAACAAAAACGATTTAATAGGGAAGATTGTGATCTTCATTCAAATAAATCACAAGCAAAAAATTTTTTAACTTACTAGGATTGCATAAAAAGAAAAATCATGCTACCCCAAACTGTTTTCCATAAGAAAAACAACGCTGCTTTTATATGCGCATAGCAGCAATGAAATGCTATGTTTTACAAAAAATTAATTCACGCTGTAGAGTCGCACTTGGCCATCAAGACCGCTTAAACGGCTTAATTCCTCCAACGCACTTTGCAGTTTTTTCTTCGACACATCAGGGCCGACAAAAATTCGTGTAATCTGACCTGGCACCGGTACAGGCGGCGAGGTATATACGTGATAACCTGACAGCCGCAGCTTGGTCACAATTTCAAATACCTTATCAACATTTTTCAGTGCGCCTAACTGTACCACCCACGCCTGCCCTTTCGGAATCTGCGATTTTATCACTAACTTGCTCTCAGGTCCTACGAGTCCTTTATACTCCGGGTTAACTTCAACAAGCAGATCGTCCTTTCTTGCTAGCTGAGAAGAATCCCTATTATCAGCATAAGGTAAATGAAATTTTGCTTGACCGCTGTTGGTGGTCCAATCAGATTCTTCAACTGCCTCTTCTGAATTTCCTAATAGGTGGTTCGGCAACCTCTGGCTAATCGATGACGGTGTATCTGGCAACTCATTTTCGCCAGGTCTCGTCGCCAACGAGACAGGAAGATTATTCTTATAATTTTTCTTTTTATCATCCAGTAGACTACATAGAATAACAACACTAAGGGCAACCAAAATCGTAGTTCCAATTAGACGTTTCTTAAATTTATTTACCATACATACTGCTTCCTGTCAGCCAGCGCCATAACCGATGCCACTGTATAAAAAGAACCGAATACCAGCACGATATCCTCAGTTGCGGCATTCCCTATTGCCTGATGCCAGGCAGCCGCTACATTCTCAAACCTTTGCGCATCACTGTCAAGATAAGCTACTAACTGCGAGGCGCAAGTAGCACGTGATCCATTAAGTGATGCGCAATACCAAACATCCACTTGACCCCGAAGGCAAGCAAGCGTGCCGGCAATATCTTTATCCGCCAGCATACCAACTACCGCACGCACTTTTCCTTTACGTGCTATTAATGCAAGCCGCTGGGCTAAATAAGCGGCTGCGTGAGGATTATGCGCCACATCCAATATTATTAATGGTGCTCGACCAATACACTGAAATCGTCCCGGGAGCCTTGCCTCTCGCAGGCCCTTGCGGATAGCTATCTCAGGAATTGTAAATGGCAGGCGGTTAATCGCAGCCACTGTGGTAGCCGCATTTTGCAGCGGAATAAGCGGTATCGGCAATTCCTTGATCGTGCATTTAGTATCCCACCAGTGCCAGTACTGATCGTTCTCATGATACCACCAATCGCGATCACGAGCGTATAATTTAGCACCGCTTTCATCAACCGCGGTAGCTAACGCTGCAGGTCTATCTGGTTCACCTACAACCGCCGGCCTATTACGACGAAATATTCCGGCTTTTTCCCGCGCGATACTAGTACGATTTGACCCCAACCAATCAGTATGATCTATTGCAATCGAAGTAATTACAGCAACATCGGCATCAACAATATTAGTAGCGTCTAGCTGGCCCCCCAACCCGACCTCAAGAATCACGACATCCATTCTCATTTGCTGGAAAAGATGAAGAGCAGCAAGAGTACCAAATTCAAAATAGGTAAGGGATGTTGTTTTGCGGCCAGCTTCAATAAACGCCATAGCTTTGCTGTGAGCGGTTTTTGATAATTTAGCGCCCTGAATACGTACCCGTTCAGTATAGCAAAATAAATGAGGCGAACTATAGACACCGACTCGCATACCGCTCGCTAGCAAAATAGCTTCTAAAAGCCGGCAGGTTGTTCCCTTACCGTTGGTTCCTCCGACAGTAATAACCCATGGAGCAGGCCTTAACAAATTCAGATCAGTAGCAACCTTCCGTACACGCTGTAGACCCAGTTCAATAGGTTTAGAATGAAGCCGTTCAAGATAATAAATCCAGGTGGCTAATGATGAACTGGGTTGAGGGATAAGTAAATTTTCCATATATGCCCTCATTAACTTATACATAAGTTCTCAGTATACCAGTATTCCATAGACGAAAAGTCTACCCCTTTTTATGCATCGTCCTGATAACCTCCTAAAGGCATACCAAATCACGATTCCGTTCGGAAATTAATCTTTTGGTTTCGGCTGATGAGTTAATTTTGCCAGCAGGCCAGCAAGCCTCAATCGCATCTCTGATCGGCGAACAATAAGATCAATAGCGCCTTTTTCCAGCAAAAATTCGCTACGCTGAAAGTTAGCCGGTAGTTTTTCACCTAGTGTCTGTTCAATCACTCTCGGTCCGGCAAAACCAATTAGCGCTTTCGGCTCAGCAATGTTTAGATCACCCAGCATTGCTAGACTAGCTGAAACCCCACCCATAGTTGGATCAGTCAGCACCGAAATATAGGGCAAGCGCTTCTTTCGTTGCCTAGATAGCGCCGCGCAAGTCTTAGCCATCTGCATGAGCGAGAGCAATGCTTCCTGCATACGAGCCCCACCACTGGCAGAAAAACAAATCAGGGGACAATTATCCGCCATGGCCTGTTCTACCCCGCGTACAAAACGCGCGCCGACTACCGAGGACATTGATCCACTGATAAAACCAAACTCAAATGACGTTGCCACTACCGGCATCTCATACAGCATTCCTTTCATTACCACTAGCGCATCCTTTTCCTTAGTTGCTTTCTGAGCTGCCGAAAGGCGATCCTTGTATTTTTTTGAATCTTTGAATTTCAGGATATCTTTTGGCTCTAACTCGCTACCGAGTTCATACTCACTTCCTTTATCTAAAAAAGCGTGAAGGCGGGCACGTGCAGTCATGCGCATATGGTGATCACATTTAGGACAGACTTCTAAATTGCGTTCCAACTCCGCACGGTATAATACCTGGCTACAACTATCACACTTGGTCCAGACACCCTCGGGAATGTTTGCCCTGTGCGCCGGGGCGATAGTATTTTTATTAAGAATTCGTTCAATCCAGCTCATTACAAACCTTTTTGGTCAATCTTTATATCCATCGGTTCGCTTTATCTACTTAATCTTTCCAGCGAAAGAAATATTTAACACCCCATTTAGTTGAGGCGCATTAAGGATTTTTTATTAAAACATAAGAAATAACGACTGAACATAGAAAATACTGAACTTTTTATAGTTTTCTGAAAATTTAAAGAAATGATTCAATATTAATTTTTCTGCATAACTGCATATTTCTAATAAACCCTAAGAAGTACAAAAAGAAGGATAAACACAACAATTAAATCACTTTATATTTTCTACACCATCATGATTTTACAAAAGAAACAGGCAACACAATAAAACCAAAAAACTCAAAAACCCCAGTAAGGTTAAAAAGGAAGCAATAGTAGAAATATACCCCTCGCCCGTGCCAACCATAAACCGTACGAAAATCTGTATAAATATGAATAAAGTATTGCAGGATAAGGATCCTTTACGCCGTGCAGGCGTAAAACTAATTATTTTCAATATGAAGGCTCAGTAAAATTTTTAAACGGAAATAGTTAAAAATGTTTTTTTCGAATAAACACCAAATCATATAATAAATTAGCCCGCCGCTTATTGATAAAGCCCCATGATGAGAAGAAAAATCACATTAATCTTGATCCTCTTGACTATCAGAGATAGATGATTAGTATCATGGTATTGATTAATACAAGTGAGCTTTCCTGAAAGAAAAGTTTACCTATTATCTTTAGATCTCGTCTAATAAAATAAAATCAAAAGCAAAAACATTAATTTAGATACCAAACTAAAAAGTTTTTTAAATAAAGTCTGAGATTGTAATAAAATAGACCTCCTGACCTAAATACCATTAGGTGATGCAAATGCTCTATTCAGTATTTATTCACAGAATATTCTCCAATGATAAACAAATCAATCATAGCTATTACCTTACTTATTTGCGCATCTTAATTACGCAGATTAAGATTCCTCCAAGAGGTATTAAAAACTAAAATATACCAATTAAAGTGAATTTTTGAACAAAAAATTTTTTGGATTATTAGATCAAATAAGCATGATTATTTTAACATATTGTATCCATAAAGAGAGTGGGGGTTAATTTCCACTAAACAACTTATAACAAACCCTTTCAGAAACCCATGTTTCTGATAAAATGGATGAATAAAGAAGAAATAGTCCCTACATAAATGAATAAAAATTCTTCGGAACTCTATGAGTGAAATTTCATCAAAAAAATTTATCTATAATCACAAGTTTTTATAATGAAAGATATTTCTTTTTATTCTTATAGAACCTTTCTGGGCTTTGCAACTAGATTTTTAAACCGATAGAAATCTTGCTATGTAAACAAAATCATACACGAATTAGTAAGTGATAAAAAATTGTTATCATCAACATAAAAATGTTGACACACAGTGAAACATCCATTCAGTTATTTATAAATTCAAACTTTTAAGTCTTTTCTGAAGGTAAATAAAATTCAGCTCGGAGTCTCCCTAAACAACGCTGACAACGTTCATATCAATAAAAATAGACGGCTCTAAAATAAGCCCAGTAGAATTTATCGCTCGGCAATATTATTTTATACACAAGATTTTTTTGGTTTTAATAAACCAACCATACTGAAAAATTAGAAAAAGTATTTCCTAATGGCACTTATGATGGTTATTACTATCATTATGATCTATTAAAAATGAAAATAAAACCTCTCATCTCACCAAAAAATGCTAATACAATATTGCAAAAGAGTTACCATAAATACACGGTAACCAAATCGTTATAAGTTATCTATTGAGCAATAATTTAAAATATCTGAAAAATGATTAATACTTTTCCTCTCAGCAGATAAAAATATTTGTATATTATGTAAAATATTTCCAAGTATCATTTTAGTCTGAGTGATACTATAATTCAAATTATCTGATATGACGACAATAATATATTCGATTAATTCAATAATCTTTAAAAATCTAGAATAAAATTCTAATCAACCAAAAATCGCTTTGGTTCTATTTATTTAACAAAACTTATTACAGGTTGAATCTTAACTTGACTTAAAGGCTATAAAAATGAGAAAAAAGTATTCCAATAACTATTCCTATTTCTTTTCCTAAAAAGCATTCGAGAAGCGTCAAACAAATTTTTAATTATATATTTCGTTAAATCTTCAAAAAAACCGACTAATTAGATGCCTGATATTCTTCGGATTCTAAATTCATAGAATATTGATAGAAATTTAACGATCACTCTTCCAAAAACAATGGTCCAGGCGACAACTGAGGCAAGGAAAAACGTGACGGATAATCTACCTCCACCAGATAAAGCCCCTCCACTTGAGCAGTGGGGCTAGCCTGCTTTCTGTCACAGCACATTAGCAATTCAGCAATCCAGTTTTCTTGACGATTACCGCATCCAACCTCTAAAAGACTACCGACAATATTACGAACCATATGATGAACAAAAGCATTCGCTTTAATATCTATCACTACATACCTACCCCTGCGCACAACATGTAAATGGTGCACATTACGCCAAGGAGTGCGCGATTGACATGCCAGGGCACGAAAAGAAGAAAAATTGTTTTCGCCCACCAAACATTGACCAGCACGCATCATCGACGCCACATCAAGCGGACGATAATAGTGGGTCAACCCACGTCTAAGCAACGCCGGGCGAAGAAAATGGTTATAAATAATATAGCGATAACGCCTTGCAGTAGCGCTAAACCGTGCATGAAAATCATCAGCTATCGACATCACCCAGCGCACTGCAATATCCGTTGGTAGATTGGCATTAACACCGGTCGTCCAGGCAACTGTCGTCCGGCGCGCTTGGGTAACAAAATGGATTACCTGTCCAGTAGCGTGCACGCCTGCATCGGTTCGACCAGCACAATAAACTTCAATAGGCTCATTGGCAATAGTTGACAATGCATGCTCAATGTATCCTTGCACACTCGAAACTTCTCGCTGACGCTGCCAGCCATGATACGCACTGCCGTCATATTCAATTCCGAGAGCTAACTTCATCGCACCGTTATTATAAGTTGATGTTTTCGTGCTTATCATACGGTGCAATGTCGGCTATCTATTTTTCGAAGTGAGCTCTTACTATCGCAGCACACAACCAACCAAAAATTCAGAAGAACTGGCATATCATAATGCTTATCTAGGCAGCCAAGATTTAAATAGATATTCCTCTCAGCAGTTTCCATAATTATGTTATTATTCAGCACGTCACTCAAAGTTATCTCCTTGCTTTCTGTTATGATGCTTCGCGCGCATCTATCCCAAAAAACACCCACGGATCCCCCGCAATGTTACTAAAAATTTCTACTAGAAGAACCTAATAACCATAGAATATCGCTATCCTCTGCTATACAGAGTTAAAACCGATAGTAATCCTTCATTGGCCAAATTTTGCGCATTACATCCGCCAAGAGTACTTAATTACATACCATGCAAGAATTTTTCAGAAATGCAGGCAATATAACAAGCTATTAATAAAACTTAACACGGGGAAAACTTTTATTTTTAGCGAGCAACCTATCCAAACAAGATAGCAAGACAGCCATTCCCTGATTCAATATCCTTCGTCGCCCAACTACAAACTAATGAGAAGATCAGACTATCTAACTTATAAATAAATTACATATGCAAGATCCACAAAAATCTTCACCTGAAATGATTATTAACAAATCAGAACAACTCCCAGATCTAAAGCACAAATAAAGTACTGAAATCAAAAACTAAAAAATAACGTCAAATTGCATAATAAGGGGATGCAATAATATAACGTATTCACTCTCGTGGCAGTTTCCGGCGTCGATAAGATTAAAGACGCCTTTCTCGCAAAAGCAAGGTGTTTCAAGCCCCGATACGCATTAAAACATGAAAAATACACTATATACTACCCTAATAAGTTTACGGGCCAGGCCAAAAAAACTAATATCAGTCCACATCCGCTCATTATCATCTACATGATAAATGTTAGCACTCACAAGTGTACCAGCTAATTTTATCCATATTTCATCAAACAAAGCACTGTTGACAGATCAAAATAAACACACAAAGCGAGGACACAGTAATATCCACGCCTTTCTACCTTCTGTATGTTCTTCAACAAAAAACAACCGAACGATGCCTCGATATCGAGCATATTCTTTACCCACTAAAATTTTATATCGAGATCTAACTAGCTCTATATCTTTTCACAGAGTTAAATAAAAAATATTTACCACGGAATGTTTAAAAAAACTAAGCTTATATATATTATATTCTAGCATTATTACACTTGAGGCAGAAATAATTCTGCTAACATAGTTTATGATTTATGCTTATGAACTAAAAAAATACTGAACAATATAAAAGCTCTGATGTATAAATATATTTTGCAATACTTTATATTACTTTACAACATAATCTGATCCTAACCATTAACGGGGTTAATTTTATCTAAACTTTATATACTACATGCTAATTAAACAACAGATTATTCTTATAAAACCTCTATACATAGCATTATAAAATCTGGTTAATCCATAACAATTAATCTGCGCTATTACTTAATCTATATGCCGTTTTAAAAAATAAAATATCAATTATAGAAAACTTAATACATTGATTATAATGCTTGTATATTATTAGATATCGTTAAGTAACTGTTTTAAAGTGATCATAAAAATATAGTCGCCCGCAAATAATACAGGAAGTAATATTAATTATATGTTCAAAAGTAGTTTTATGCCTAATTCAGCCACCATCATTCCTAATGAAATATATATCTTTTAACAGTGAAAAATAGAAATAATGGCCGTGAACACTATAAGCAAATATCTTATCTGAACATTTTAAATATATAAGTTCTTGATAAATAATATTTATGGAATACATAAAATAATAATTTTTCAACTCATAAAAATCAAGTAAAGCAAGAATCTTTTTTATTTTTGTTGTATATTAAATTGGAAATCTATATATCTTTTATAGCGTGCATTAAAACAAAAAAATACTAAATACACTTATGTATATCATAGATATATAAAGAAAAAATTTATCTGGCATATACAAGGATTCATCGCTACAATATTCTTCTTTATGCAGAGTAAAGAAGGATACAGTATTTGAATGGGAAGATAACAATAGGAAATAAATACTATTTTTTCTTATATCTTTACTACATGCAATAACTATACAGATTCTAACGGATCTATGAACCGAAAATATCACAGCATATATTTAATTATCTTACATCAGAAAACATTTTTAAAATGGACAATCGCAGAAAGATCTTTCAATTAAACTATATGTTTATTTAAAAAATTAGTTTTCGTTAAAGATTTATATAAATATCAGTCGATATTTTAGATGATTTTTTTTGAATTGGAAAGTTATATTTTATCTAAAAAACATAAAACACTAAAATTATCATCCGCTGATTATAAGCCACTTTCTTATTGGTAACCTTCCATCTGGTTTACTTAATAAACAGAAGAAATGTTATCTAATAATTAAGATGAAAGAAACAATCGAAAAAATAAACAGCTGCAAAAAAATTAATATCATTAAACCGTACAGTTGTTAACGATATATCTCTTTATTAAATAAATAAAAAATGATCAATATATCACTAAGGATCAGTATGAGAAATAATTCAATACTCTGTGATATTCCGAAAAATTAGTTCAGTTAAATACTTTGAGATCATCATAATATCCATATCCTTAACCTACTTTATCATATGATTTATACAGATTTAGATAACAATACAGAAATGTTAAAAATACAAACACAGAATTTAAACATCTCAGCTACTACTCAGAAATAAAATTTCACTTTTTTAAAGAAAATATACTAATATTTGAAATTTACTTTACAAAAAATATAGTTACTTCCATAAAACTGATATGTCAAAATATTGCGCATAATTAATATATTAGTAAGATTAAAAGATTTATTTTCCTTATAAAATCATCTTGATAGTCAATAGTATAATAAATACTTTTTTCCAAAAATTTCCTGATTTTTGGTAAGTTTAATTTATCTAATGTGGAAAATTAACTGTATCTAGAAGTTACTGAAGAGAGATAAATCAGAAAAAGATTCTGTCATGCGGTATACTGTTTGCTTATATTTATCAGTATCATGTACACCATTTTAAATGTTTATTTGTTTTAATTAAACATGCTAATAACTGATATATTAATAATCCAAGATTTAATTTTATTACATATTAGTGTTTTTATTCTAATAAAACTATCTTTGATATCTTATTATTAGAGAAAATATGGATACCGTATTAATAATAATATCAATTATAAAATAAAGTTAAAACTTCTAAGCTATGAAAAAATGAATAATACATATTTTTATTTGGACTAGTCTTTATGACCATACTTACATAATAAAATAATTCGTTTCCGTCTTTTTGACGATATTATTTCATACTTATATGGAAATTATAAACTAATCCTGCCATATATTTAAAAATCACTCTGATTATTAGTAAGTGCACACTTTTAATTTGTTATAAGGGCTAAATATTAAAACAAGATTATGATATAATTTATTGAATAACTAAAAAATTCGATTTAATTAAAAAATTAATATTTATAATCTTAATGTTCTTGCTATAAGAAAGAATTTTAAAAAAGCATTATAAGTATGATGTAATGCACAAGATTCATCAAGCAGATATCATGTAATAAAGCATATCTTTAAAATTAACATTTTAACAACAATCAATATCTCAAAAAAAATAACTTATCACACACGGTATTTGTTATCACTGATTCAATTATATTTCTCTTAAAATATTTTTAATCAGCGGTTATCTGAATTTTTATACTCATATGATCTATCCATGTAAATTAGATGGTGTGGTGATCTAAAAAACTAAACAAAATTTCGCTGTGTAAATTTTACATTGTATCTGCATTGTATAAAATTATCATTCTCGGCGTATTCGTTATAAATCTTTATTTATTATTAAATTAAAACAAAAACATTTATTATAAACATGTCTACTGCACACTATAAAATTAATAGTGAAAGTATTCACTATTTTTATCGTAATATGACAGATATATCACATTTTACAAAAAATATTTTTCATATTTAATGAGTCCTTTTACCATTAAACATATATAGTTTTAAATTTTGTGTTAAATATAGATACCATGGTCTTATTCATTACCACTGGTAATTTTAGTCGTAATTATGATTTGTTTATCATGTATATCATCTATTTTAGAAATTTATTCTAGCAAAAATTAAATTTTGCTGCTATTTTTGCAATAAATCTTAGAAGATTTTATGTTATTAAATTCAAAATAAAACACATAACGTAATATTTGTTATTATAAATATTTAAAATATTTCATCTGTATTTTCACTATAAAGAAAAATCAAGATGGTACATGATAAACAATCATCACTATGGTAAATAAAAAGTTCTGGATACGGAAATATCAAACGAATATTTAATATTCGCCTAAATACTATACTGATACATAAAAATATAACAAAAGAAGATTGATCAAAACATAAGCGCCTGACACTAAATTATCTTATTCTGAAAAATGAAAAATGATTTATATATATAAGAAAAGACCACTATTAATTATAATTTTATGCTGTTAATAACAGAAGAAAAATTCTGTTAAACTCAAAAAATCATCTATGGTCAGCGAAAGAATAAAACCAACAAATAAACCAGAAAAATTTAAATTTACACATCCATATAAAAAACTATCTTTTGAAACTATTTGCTTTAATAATCAAACTTATACATATAAATGTCATTTATTGCATAATAATTACTAAACATTTTTAAAAAATATTTAGTACTAGAAAAATGCAATAGCGCAATATTTTAATCTTTACTTATCAGTATGATAAAAACTGATGCTATTGAAAATAGTATATATATCCCTATCGACAGTAATAACTGTATTGTTAAATACTCTGATACTGAAATCGAAATACAAAACAAAAAATATCATTATCTGGAACAATACCTCTTTGGTATATTCGATATCATTGTATAATTAAATTTCAATAAAAATATAAAATATAAAATATAAAATATAAATCGTCATTTCAGTTAACTTTTAAAGTTTAATCATGAAATTATTTCACATTCCTCCCCTGCTACATCATCTATCTATAGATAATTCTTTTATACTCAGTTTTTCGTTAGTGCTATAAAATTATACATGAGACCATGCTTGAATGAAAAAAGCATACGAGTAATTTATAACGATATATGCTGACTTTCACGCATATATCGTTATAATCATATTTAGCTTATTGACGCTAATCGTTTTATTTTCAAGAAAATCTCGTGTGTTTTTGTAGTTAAAAAGATTAATTTTTATGTGTTGACTAGATCTCTCCACTATAAGCTAAAATAGACGATGGTACATACTATGTTAGTTATTTATAGACGTAAGACTTCATGAGAAAAAAGAATCTAGAAATTTCATCGATGAATATATAAAATTATACTATAAAAAACATATAAATTTACAAACAAGTCAACGCTCAAACTCCTTTTCTGAGTTAAACATAATTTGCTTAATTAGTAGTTTTTATATAACGCAAAAAGAATAAAATCAAATAAAAAAGAAAGATCGCACTATACAAAAAATGGTTTTTTATTCTTTATGATACTCAGCTCATAATGTAATCAAAAACTTCAGTATTATGCTAAATACTGACTTTATTTTCCTGATAAAGAAACGATAAAAAACATAAAAACAAACCTTATTACTATTTTAAACACTACAGATATCACTAGAACAACGTTAGTAAGCATGGTTAAAGGAATATAAACTACAGCAAAAATGGTTTCCAAAAAGATTTTTTATTACCCTGGAAACGGAACTTAACGATATTTTCGCATCACAAGCGTTGCATTAGTGCCGCCAAAACCAAAGCTATTACTCATAACCGTAATCAATTTGCGTTTTGTCAGCTTGGTAATGAGGTTCATACCTTCCGCTTGCGGATCAAGTTCTTCGATATTGATGCTAGGTGCAATAAAACCGTGTTCAAGCATAAGCAAAGTAAAAATCACCTCATGCACCCCTGCTGCACCCAGCGAATGACCTGTCATCGTTTTTGTGGAAGAGAAGGCGGGATGCTGGTTTCCAAAGGTTTCGCGAATCGCCCAAAGCTCTTTCACATCACCAACCACCGTAGAGGTACCATGAACATTAAGATAATCCACTGGGGTATCCACATCTTTCAGCGCCATTTTCATACAACGGATTGCACCTTCACCGGATGGAGCAACCATATCTGATCCGTCAGAAGTTGCACCGTAACCGATGATTTCAGCATAAATATGAGCACCGCGAACCAAGGCATGTTCTAGCTCTTCTACAACCACAATCCCGCCGCCACCAGCAATTACAAAGCCGTCGCGGTTGATATCATAGGTACGCGAAGCTTTCTCTGGTGTTTCGTTATAATGAGTAGACAACGCACCCATAGCATCAAATTCACAGGCCATTTCCCAGCACAACTCTTCACCACCACCAGCGAAAATAACATCCTGTTTGCCAAATTGAATCATTTCCACCGCATTACCGATACAGTGCGCAGAAGTTGAACAGGCAGAGCTAATAGAATAGTTTACTCCGCGGATTTTAAAAGGCGTTGCCAAACACGCTGAGACGCCAGATGCCATCGCTTTGGTCACCATGTACGGTCCGACACCACGTAACCCGCGAGCGCGCATGCCGTCAGATCCGGCAACTTGATTACGAGGAGACCCCCCCCCTGATCCCACAATAAGACCCGTGCGCTCATTAGAGACCATTTCCGGATCCAGCCTGGAATCAGCAATCGCCTGCTCCATAGATAGAAAGACGTAGACAGAGGCATCACTCATAAAGCGCGCTATTTTACGATCAATTAACCCAGTGGTATCAAGTTTGACATTTCCCCAGAGATGACTACGCATGCCGGAATCTTTTAATTCCTGAGAAAAAACGATTCCGGCACGGCCTTGTTGCAACGAGGCCAGGACTTCTTTTTGGTCGTTACCGATACTTGATAAAATTCCCAAGCCGGTAATTACAGCACGTTTCATTTCATACTTCCTATATTATTTATAATAATACTTTATTTAAATTACTTATTTAAGATTACATTCGTAATCTTAAATAATCCAATCCATTGGATGTTAACAACATTTTCATTGAAAAGCCCCTATAGATATAACAATATATCTTTTGATAAAGAATAACTATGCTATCATAAACTGGTTAGCCTATTGTTTATTTCCATTCTATACTGCAATAATTAGGGTACAATTGCATGAGAAGATTTAATAACATTTCTCATCAAGTTATAATATATTTTGTCAGAAGATTACCGCGTTTTTTTGAACAGCAACAGTTTCTCAATCTATGGAGGCGCATCATTCTCACTTATATTAAACCTAGCCATAACCTGACTCAATTTTGCTATTTTATTTAGATACCCTTAATCATAAACCACCACTGTAAGTACCTTAATAGCCCGATATTATCCTTTATTTAGATCAAAAAATTCAGTATGCTTTCGCAGCATATGTATAGTATTCATTAACCGTGACAAGAAGTGTTGCTCCTATCAGGTTGTTGCCAATAGGCAACTGACATATACATATTATTTTCGAAAACGACTTCAGTGAAGTTAATATATTGATTCGAAAACTCTATTTTTATCTCAATGATACATATATATCTATGCATTTATCGCAATATCTAATATTAATTTAGATATAATTTAAATTTATTTATCTGCTAGATAAATGCACCATTTCAACCATCAATAGTCATCTCTGATATAACAACATGTTGTATTCAAAAAACCTCTATCGTTAGCAGTAAAATTAATTCATAAAAAATATCCGGCTATCAGAAAAATCGTAAAACCTTTTCTATATGATCGAAAAATTATCTTCCGCTCTTATCATACAAGATTGATTTTACTTACATTTTAGTTCTCATTAAAAAATCTAATCGACTTAAAAATTATTTTTGTGATAACAGCCTTATAGTTAATATGCCAATTAGGATTCCTATAAACCTTTATATTAAATGCCGATTAATGAAAATACTTTCAATTCAATACTAAAGAGCTCTATCTGATCCTCTAATTTATATGGCAACACTGATGTATGATAAAGTTAGGAGATTTCAAAAGAATAAAATTATTAATTTTATGATAACAAATTAAAATATGAGGATATTTTCACATATTACTTTGACATTAAATCATCTATCTATATATTTAATATAGAATCACGACACACATTGAGATTCACTGATGCATATCTGTGGGTCTAACGAAAATTTCTCTGGAACATGCAGGAATAAAGCACACAAAACTATTCTGGATTATCTGGAAATAAAAAAGATGCGGTGTTTTTGAATAGAAAGATAGTATACTTGAAGTATAATGGAACCATATACAATCTATCTATATATTATAGATGATGGATTGATTAAAAATTTAACATGAAAAACGCCAAATAAAATCGGCAAGTTGATATCAACCATCAATTCCAAAACAAAATCTATTTTGATTGTTTTTTGCTAACCTAGATTTTTTAAAATCACAAAACAGGCCTATCCTCTCGCCCTGTAAATTGCTCATATAAAATCCTCTATCGCACCTTCCATAACTTCTCATGAACATTGAAATACTCATATTTTATTAAAAATTTTATCCTGATATTTAATAATCAATAAAAATCATGTAATTAATAGTCAGGAATCAATCTTGTTGTAAACAAATTCGAACTAATAATAAGCGCCTATTTCTGATAAAAGCAGAGATTATTATAGAATACCAATGCTATTCTACGCATATTTTATAGATGAATTCTGTTAAGACACTTAAGAATGGTCTTACATATCTGTATATTATAGTCATGTAAAATAAAATAGCCCCCTAGAAACATTCGAACCAAAATATTAACCAAGTAAAATAAAACCATAGAATACCAAAAATAAAAATCCATTTTAAAAACCATCTAATGATATAAAAAATCTAAAAACATATTTTATCATGATAATCTCATGTCTAAATTTATATAGTAAAATTATCCATTATAATATTTAGAAAACAGTTTCCTTTTTTACAGCAAACACAACCTTACAATCCAACCATTTTCGTCAAAAACCTGTGCAGATAATTAAGAGGTTATTATTATGTTGTTACTGACACAATCAGTTATTTTAAAATTTTTTACAAAATTCCATGTTAAAATAACAGTGTTAACCTAAATTAAATAATTAAATAAAATCCAATTTATTCAACAAAACCTTTAATTAATTCTGTTAAAATAGACCACATTTATCAAGGATTGATACACAGTTACCAAGAATTAATTTTTATGCTTCATACTTTCTATAAAGTTCTGCTGTTTTTATATCAAATTTATATAAATCTTTACAAGTTTTATGGTTGTCAATATTTATTAGATATGGTTAATATCATACCTTATTCAATAACCTTGTTATATTTTCATGTCTAAGTTTTTAAAAGGGTTTTCAAACAAGATTTTTGATAGAAAGACTCTTGATATAGATATGATCTAAGTTGCGTATTTTATGCATATAGCATAAATATCTAGTGAAGAATCTTCTTTGAAAACTGTAATATTAGGTACTCTTGATATTAAGAAACCATGATTTATCATCATGTATTTTAAATGCATCTAAACAAGTATCAGGTTACTTATAAATATCTATACAGTGTATGTGCAACAAAAGGAATATTCATTGACATATCGATAATTATCTGGTGAAAGTTCTAAAAAAAATAAAACTAGAGCATTTTCATATAAGTACTTATATATAGAGTTAAAAACCTGAATGCATTTTAAAAAAAACAGAAAACACCTCATCAACAAATTTAAGTTATGAACAACATTAAACAATAGGCAAATATCTGTGAGGAAATGAAAGGACCAAGGAAGCAAAAATCATTAATTTACTCTTCCTTTCCCTTTAATGGAACGCTATAAATCAAGAATGCGCTTATTCCTGTATGGGCGAAGTAAAATATATCTAAAGTAATAATATTTGAAAAATCTCTCCTGGGCCTGCAAAAAATCAAAAGTGTTGCTTATTAAAAATAGATAGATTCATTATAAGAAAATATCTTGTATTGAATTTTAAACCTCTCCTTTTCTCTGAAGTAAAGACTCACTGAATAGTAAGATCTTATTATAGCTTACAGCGATCAAAAATGACTGACGCTAGGTTCATACCTACAAGCGATATGCACAAACGCAAATTTCTCTTTTTTAACTTATTTTTGAACTTATGAATAAGGAAAAAATGATTATATTCTTCTAAAATAGAAGTCTATTATTTTTAATAATAGATAGAGAAGTTTATCAACTAAAATTCCATGTAAAGATTTTAGAAATAACAATAAATTAATTATTCAATAAAGTATAAAAATATCCATTCACTAACTGAACTATTTTATCGTCTAGGAGAAAATTTGAATAATGTAATCCACAAAACTGATTCTCTAATACGGCGTGGAATTACCAGCGCAATTTGCTAATATTTGGAACCTCCAGACTAACAGCTTAGAAAAGAGTATACACAAACCGAAAAGAAAATTTCACTTTCCCTATCAGACCCTGTATAAAAAGTGGTTGCTATTTGTTCTGCTGGCACGAGCGATAAACGGGGAATTAGATAAAATGCACGTTGCTAAATATGATATTATCAATAATTTTTCTAACCTTCATGGTTAACAACTATCATAAGTTTATTCAGTATATATATTACTGGTGGTATTATAAGTCCAGAGTCACGACCATTACACTATATTCGTAAAATTACAGAATGCACTACTCAGATAGCCTGCTCACTACTTGGAAGTATTTCGAGCTAAAAGCTCGATGAATTATATCATTTTATACAAGAAAAATTGAAATGAATCAAATTTATCATGCATTGTCCATTGCTGGCACAGATCCCCATTGATCGAGCTGGAATTCAGGCTGTGATTTGAAATCTTTTTTCGCCATCGGCGTATATGGAATCACAGAGGTACTCTTGTTAGTAGCACAAAACACGTGCAGGGTGTGCAATCACTCTATCCCATTAATACCGACTTTGTAGCTACGAAAATGGAATCTGTACTTAGTGACGTGCGCATCAATAACACTAAAATCGGTATATTCGGAGAAACATTAATCATTCATGCAGTAATATCCAAACTTAGGGAACACACCCTATTCCCTGAGTTATGCTCTGGATATTGTCACAATAGAGCTAAAATTGGCGATGCGTTATTAGATAACGATATAATAAATAGCTTATGCGAGATATTTTATTGCCATTAGCATCAATTATTATCACTAATTTACTAGAAGCAACGATCTTACTTAACTGCACGCTAGCAATAAATAAAGATCAAATACACCAGCAAAAAAACTGCGATGCTGAACACTGGGTGTTCTTAAGACAGTGCTTTTATGAATGAAAGAAGGATATTTAAATAGCAGCATAAACCTAGATTGATTAATTATCCCAGAATTATAAACTGCGGTTTGAATTTGTTAACGAGTTGCAATTAAAAGTATTCACGGTACAGTTTATACGCTATCAGCAGCGCTGGCGGCGCTACCTTTACGCTATAATGATTGGTCTGCTGGCATAAAATACTGCTATAGCAAAAACATGGCTACATCGAGCATATCTGCATACTGATGATTTAAACTTAAGACACGGCATCGGACCATTCATCATTTGTATGATGAATGGTAATCTCCGTGTTAATTTATTTATAATTTATAATCGATATACTATATTATACTATTTATTATACAATATCTACCATCTACAAGGTAAAGATCAATAATGAAATCCCATTATTGCATTTCGGCGGGACTAGTGACGCACTAAAAATCGCTAATAGTGGTTATGTCAAGCAAATGCCTTAAAACTATTTATAACATGGATGCGAATCTTCTTCCTTCTTACCGATTCATCAATACAATCAAGAAATACTACATGACTAAACCCAGTAATTATGAATCATTTTATGTCTTTTTTAACGTTTTTGTCGCTAAATACGCACCATTCTCATTGCAATGGATCCTTCAAGTGAAATCTTTTTCGAAAACCTGAACAAACAACGCAAGTGTATTCAGAGCTTTAATCTCTGAAATAAAATATCCATAGTTAAATAATGCTAGTTGTTAACCAGAAAATACGTTTTCGATGAATTTTACTGTTGGTATCACCCTGTTCTGAAAGCGACCTTGTCAAAGACCTCCCAATATTTTCGATTTACATACAAGTAAAACCGAAAAAGATATCTTTTTAGATAAATTATTATATTTATTATATCTATCAGGCATAATAAATACACTTCAAAACTTAATAGATGCTCCCTGATTAAGTTAGATATAAATACATAATTAAATTGTTAGTAAACTAAACTGTTAGTAAAGAGAAAAAATAACGTTTCCTATCTTTGTTAGTTTTCTGTATATATTTTGATATCAATAAAATATTGAATAATATTCAAGACTCTCTCTAGCAAGAGAGATAGAATTTTTAGTCGTCATTTTTTCTGGAAAATTCGACGCAGGCTAGACTAGCCAGATTTTCTTGGCACGATTTTCTTTACAACAGAGTTGTCCTATAGCAAAAACTATATTCAAATTGAGCCTCAGACCCCATCAATAAATAACGCATCATCGTCATGCCAAAACAAATACTGAAAGGTTTATAACAACCTTCTGATATTCTTCAATGTTAAATACCACTAATCAAGTGCAATGGGTGTCCTATTGGCTAACAAAAGAGGACTGCATCCAACTTGTTACACGACCGTCTGTCTATACACTTAGACTGAACCCCAGATAATGCCCCTCTTTAACGCCATTATTAATGTTTCATCAAAGTAGCAACTACAACAACATGAAACATTAACGAACTCTGCAGTATGCGGGTTTAACGTTAATTACCATTAACGACATAGACACAAACATCGGGGTAATCATCATTGCTTTCACTAAAATATGATTACTCCAACTGGATTTAATTACACACTCCTGAGGATGCAGACGGATATTCATCTTACCCCTAATGATTACTAACTTTAGCTGTTATTTACGCGCCATCAACGTAAATTAACCGATTTGCAATATCAGAAATCGAAAAAACTAAGTTGCAAGTCCATTAAGAAACAGAAATCTAACTTTTATGTTTCATTAATATTGATACTAAAAGACAAACATCTAGTTATAGTTGCATATAAATTATATCGCAGCATATTATTTACCACGGATGCAAAATCAAGTTAATTAGCGTCGCTGAAACGCTATAAGGTCGGCGAATAGTGTCTGATATGCGAATTAAAATTTTTGCACTTTAGTTATCCATTTTCGAAGAGCTTCTCGAGAAAAGATATGTAATTATCAAAGGGAACCCCAACTCCAGTCATTATCTATTTCCCATTTTTCATAACTCGTTTCCACCAATCCGTACCCCATCAATAATAGTAATCTACACAAGTAGATATATACTTTTCCTTATGCGCGGAAAATAAAAAAAACATATATAACATGTTGTCCTTGCTAAAAAAGACAAACCTGGGGCGATAAACCAATATGTATTAATGCATATGTAACCTACTCGTTACGCCACCACCGCAATTTTTATCTACATTCGAATGGTCACATTCTAACGTGGGCATTCTAGAATTCATCTAGCTATAATACTTAATAATACTTTTAGTACATATCAGAAACTAAATTGATTTGCATGTAAGATACTCTCTATCAAAAAACAATAGATCTTAAAAAAAACAAAATAATTGCATTATAGTTCAGACTTTTAATCTCGATAGATTAAATTAGATGCTTATTTATTTTAAATAAAACAGATCGCGTTAGTATGTACTATATGGTTATTGTAAATCATTAAAATCGCAATCGATCCATAAATTACTCCGCATCTATCTAAAATAGATGCTTACCATAAAATAAATCATAAAAAACACAACCGAATGTGAATGGGAAAAATGATCTTAATAACTATTAATCTTTATTTATATATAAAACTAAACGTATTTTGTATAATTATTCTAATCATAGTAAATTAAAGACTCTTTTTCTCGAAGAGACAAGGATACTTAGTTCATGATATCTGAATTCATAATCTAATTCAATGCATCTTTCTTTCTACTCAGGAGCAACACAAAAAATTTCTTAGTTTTTATTAAACCCATGAAATAACAGTTTCAGAACATATTCTCAATTACTGGAGTTATCAAATAAATTTTTAAAAAAGTTATTATTAATAATTAACACTGTTTTTATATTAATAATATTGTATAATTATCATTATATTCACATTAATATGTGAATATAATGATTGCTTATTGCTGTTCTAATAACTTGAAAGGTCAAAATTCATCGAGTATAATTTTATTGTCATTTCAATATCTGATCCAGCCGTGACAACAAAATCTGTTGAATGCTTGTTTTTATTTTAGCATCTACAGACATTAGATTATTAGCAGCGAAACATTATATATTTAGAGGGTATCAAAATGAAACTACAGTCTCTTTCCGTACTCATTTCGACCATGCTGATGGTCAGCAGTGCGGGGGCTGCCGAAGTTTATAATAAAGACGGCAATAAACTGAATCTGTACGGTAAACTCAACGGCATGCATCATTTTTCTGATGATGACGATAAAAACGGCGATTATTCTTCTATCCATTATGGCATACAAGGAGAAACTAATATTAGCGACGGGGTTACCGGTTTCGGTACTTGGGAACATGAAGGCGGGCTTAACAAAACTGAAAGCGCAAGTGCAAAAGATAACTACACCCGGTTAGGTTTTGTTGGTATCAAGTTAACCGACATAGGTAGCATTGACTACGGCAGAAACTATGGAGTTTTGTATGACGTTGGCGCATGGACTGATGTAATGCCAGCATTCGGCGGCGAAAACAGCATAACTGATAATTTTCTTGCGGGGCGCGCTAGCAACGTTCTGACCTATCGCAATTCTAACTTCTTCGGAATGGTCGATGGTTTAAACTTTGCACTGCAGTATCAGGGTAAGAACGAGAGCAAGAAGAATAATATACATACAGATCGCGGCCTAAAAGAAAAAAATGGAACTGGCTATGGCGTGTCGCTTACCTATGATGTGGGTAACAACGTTTCCGTCGGTGCCACCTATAACAACAGCAAACATATTTTTGTACAACAAGAGAAGGCTCCAGTAGGTGTATCATCACCTACCAATAAAGATAAAAAAAATATAGATGGTTACTCTTTCGGGATGAAATATGATGCTTATAATCTCTACCTAGCAGCATTGTATAGTGCAACCAGAAACATGACACCATATGGCGATTTCTCATCCAGTAATACTGTTAATGATGAAATTTATGGTTTTGCAAAAAAAGCTCGTAATCTTGAATTGATTGCACAATATCAGTTTGATTTTGGCCCACGCCCTTCCATTGGGTATTTGCAATCACGAATTGATAGCAATCACAACGGCGACAAACATCAAAACATCAAAAAATATGTTGAAGTTGGCGCCAGCTATAAATTTAACAAGAATATGTTAACCTTCATTGATTACCGTATCAATCTACTATCCAAAAATAAATTTATTAGTACTACGAAGATCTCCACCGATAATATAGTTGCGTTTGGCATGACCTATATATTCTAACAATATTTATTATCACAGAAGATCATTATTAGAGAGGTTCATAAAAAAGGGCGTACAGTATATCATATGTACGCCCTACTTTTTTTAAACAAAAATTCTCTTTTACTTTTACGTAGAATATGTAGATTCTATATATTTTTCTTTACGATGCATCAAAATTCATCATCCTGCACATTTCATAATATTCTACAAATATATGTATATCTATCATCTAGATCTAATTCTCTAAAATTACTAAAATAAGATTTATTATCTTAATAAATAACTTCACAGATACAATGATAGTAATGGATTTGAATCCTAATAGGATCGTAGCTAATTTTTGTTGAATAAATTAGAATTACTGATAAATTCTATATCCATCGCCCATATTACTTATAACCACAAAGTCTGTAACCGCCACAGACATAGGATAAACTCCCCGTCAAACTTCTTTATAAGTATTGTTTTCTAAACAAATTTAAGAGCACAGCATTATGCATCTCTAACCATTGCATAATTAGGATGGTAATAGAAAAACGAAACGAGTGAACTTGATAATCTACCTCTACTGGAAGTACCATAACTATATTGCTAAATACTTTAGAACAGATATTGAAAGATATCTCAGGAGATATAATATTGATAGTAACTGATTAAAAAAAATACACACATTTATATATAAATATCTATTATCAACAATAAAAAGACACCTTGCATACAGCTTTTTTTCAAGAGGTAAAATATAACCCTCTTATAAAAAAAGTATAAATAACAATATCGTTAACTTCACAAGATTTTTATCTATTTATTTGAATAGTTTAATTAGCAAAAAAAATAAAGGGGAACTCAGAAAAACAGCTCTAAAAATATAAGTGCCTCAATCTTTTCACCATCCAGATCTTCCCTATTTCTTATCTTGAACAACAAGGAAGGTGAATGAAGATGATAAGATGATTTCCTATTACAATGAAGAGTAACCAATATTACCTTACAAATTTCTATTCCTTACCACAACTTTATTTTTTAATTTTTTTCGATCCATCATGTTTCTATGTTGTTTTTGCTCGACTCCATATATCGCATCTATCTTAGCAATAAAATATTCTTGACTCCACTGGAGCTACGGTTATGTAATTTTATTTTTTTAAATTTCTTTCTTTATCGTAAGCATGATCTCTATATATCGATTTAAAACATCATTGGTATTGTCAATTACTTCTAAAGTTATTTTTGGACCTTCAAATTAAAGATATTGATTATCAATCAAGCAAATCTCAGAATTTTTATTCTGAGATTTTAGAAAAATTCAGATTAATATCAGAGGATAAAGAAATGAATTTTATTTAATTTAAAAGTTAATTATCCAGTTTCAGAATGAATAATCTAATGACGCATAATGATCTTATAAATAAATAGTATTATCTCTGTCCATAGATACTTTATCCATCAACCTGCAGACAATAAAATAATCTAATACATGGGAAAAGATACTTATTGCCCACAACAACATGAGCAGTTAACTTTATGATACTTTATAAAAAGCGTTACTTACTCCCTTCCTAAGGGAAGGTTTCTTCTTCAGAAGAATAAGATGATTTCCTTACTATTTTTGACTTGTAATATCAAAAATATCATACTTCATTCCGCTGTCTACTAAAAATCTATATATCAGTAAAATGGAATTCTTAACGATGTACTAGGATACGTGAATCTGCAATTTAATATAGATTATCGCCAACGCTATCTCACAAAACTTGATGAACAACTGGCTAGTTTTTATCAGGCGATAAATAATTTATCGCTGCTAAGCAGCAAAAAACAAGCAATAATTCTTAATAATTTTTATTAGAACAGTTCCATAATAAGAATAAAGCTAAGCAATAAATGTGCGCAAGAAGATTGCTTGGCGCATATTTAATATATTATTACTACAAAAACAAAGTAAGAGACAACAAATAATGATGAACTGTTGGTTATTCTTGAAAAAAATGTCTATCATTGCTATTGCTGCAGTAATATGGATAGGAGTGCCTTTTATGCAAACATTTGCAGCACCTATCCCAGTAAAAATAACTTTTGTACAAGAATGGCCAGTAGCAGATGGTTTCTGGATTCCATGGACGCTAGGAATTAGCAAGGGATTTTACAAAGATGAGGGCATTCTTCTTAATATAGTAGCACCGCCAACCGTATCCGATACCATGAAGTACTTAGCTACAGGACGTGCAGATGTGGCATTTACTACAATTATGGATATTATTTTTGCTAAAGAACAAGGTGGGCCGGTCATATCTATCGGCCGTTATGGCACTAGAAACAACTGGGGTATTTTTACCTCCCCACCTACTAGTGAGAGAGAGGAGAAGAGAGGGGGAGTAGAGCAGAAGATTACGCTATCATCGTGTATACAAGGAAAACGTATCGGTATTTATAACGATGCTTGGACGAAGGCCCAGTTATCATTAATGTTAAAAAGTGCCGGGATGACCCTGAAGGATATCCAGATGGTTGCCGCCGCTGATAATACCGTACCTCTTCTATTGAAAAAACGGGTAGACGCCATAACCGGGATTACTAATGTTGAAGGTACGGAAATTAGAATAGCTTGGAAACAAACACCAAAATTTTTCCCTGCTATCCAGCATGGTGTACCAAACACGCCAATATTTATGTTTGCCGCCAATCAACATTGGCTGAAAAAGTGCCCACAACTAGCAAAAAAATTTATGAGCGCTACCGAACGTAGTTTACGCTATGCCATCGAGCATCCAGATGAGGCTAGCGCATCATTCTCAGCTAAATACTGTAAATCTTATAAGGAAAATTTCATTAAACAACAGTGGAAAGATACAATAAAAATACTAGGTGCTCCCAACGAAAATCAGATGAAGCAAAACAATAAAACCTGGCGTGATATACTAGACGCAGCCTTTTCACTCGGCATAGTGAAAAAAAAGATGGAGGTTAGTCAGTATTACACTAATGCATATTTACCTCAAAGCTAAATAATATATCTATTATCTAACCTTTAATTTTCGCACAACTACGACTTCTATTTGATTTAAGCGATAATGGGAAATAGAATGGCCCATAAAAATAAGCAACGTCTTGGAAAAATCGTGAAAAGAAAAGAGAGTCCTTCAATTTTCATCCCAAATCATTCCAAGATCAATCATGGCATCCAGTCATCTATTAACAACATGCAAAGTCCTGCTTTACCAAGTTAGATAATTTTTATTCATCAAAAATATAAAATATTTTATAAAATCCTTAAGATACCATATATTTTTTCATTAACCTCATTCAAAAATAAATCACATACTAGATAATCTAGACGCACTATATTGTAATGAATATTTACAACACATTATCACCAAATAAACAGAAGTTATTTATTTAATGAATAACATATTTTATTTCAAAAAATACTTTTAGATTATTTTTACTAATTTTGATGTTTCAATCTCTTTATAATTACAAAAATTATTGCCTAATACACTTTTGCAAATCAATGACCTATATTCATTTCGCAAGGATTACATCTTATAAAACTAATTTTACTGAAATTTATTGATTTCATATTCACATCATAATCGATTATACAGTAATTGTCTTTTTATTTCTTCAGCACATTTTCTCTACACCCACACCCTCCACTATAAACCACAAAATGATCATTAACGATTCCAATGCAGTGAGTGCCAGTTGATGTTCATCATAGATTATTCGATTTAGCACTCAAGCTGATTCAATAAAAACCTAATTATAACGACAACATCTATTCACATATAACATCTTCTCCTCCAGATTTTTTCTTTTTGAATCAAGCCCCGTTATTTGAATATAATTAGTTTTCTAAATATCATGTATATGATTTAAATAAATTTAGATATTTAACCTACTCGACAAAATTAGATAAAACAAATTTTAGAAAGTCTATTATCGCGCTTTGCCCATCTATTAGAAATCTATTATTATATCAATACGTCGTACGTATATATCACCTTACAACATATATTTCCAGAACCTTCACCTGGCCACATAACTCCTCGAAATTTTTTTCTGTTTCAATAAAATCCGCACTCTCTATTTCATTTGGCTATTTCTGTGATTTTCTCAAAATTAAAATTTACAATATTCTCAATAAAACATCTCACAGATGAAAAACCACATACCATAGAAAACCACGAAGAAACATTTTGAATTAAAAACATGGTCATTATAGGCATTTCGCATTTGCGAAAGAAACCATCTTTCGACTAATAAAAACACTCATCGTATCTGGGATCAACAAAAAATTTCCTAGACAAACAATGTTCAAATTATAAAAGATAAATCCGGAAATATTTAATTACTATATAACTCAATAATCGTTCAGAATAGATGATATCTATTTAATATATAAACACATAAAAATCATGCTCTATAATATGAAAGTTATTTACATTAATCTCTAAAAATCACGATTAAAAATATATTTCTTCCGTTGTGAACATAAAATTTTTGAAAGAATTTGATATATACTATTTTCCTAATTAGATGAGTGTCTTAATAACAATAATTATACCTATCAACGGTAGCCAATACTGCAAACAAAAATTTTGCAACACCTTTCTATTCTTCTTACGAAAAAAAAGCAAATTTCAGAGAAATTGGAAATAACGAATATTTTTTCATAAAAATAGCCTTCTTGATTGAAATAATTCCATCCGGAAAAATATAAAAAGATTTCTATTAATAGCGCCTATTAAATTTTCTAATGTAAAAGAAATATATTGATATGACGTAACCAATAACGTTCCAAATATAAAGAAATAGCCAAAAGCCACGTACTTACATATAAAAACAGTAGCCATGTCATATAAATTTGATACGGAGAAATAGAGGCTATTTATAAAAATTATGCACTACTTAAGTTAATAGCTTGTAAAGCTAGCCAATTTTTACAAACTGAATCCACCGGAAACAATTAACGAAACTGCACTACAAGTGCTTCTTTAAATATAAGAAAAACCCGGCTAAAACTAGAAGTTGAAATACAAAGAAAAAATACTTGTAAAGTTTAACTTTATTGATATTTATCAAACTCTGATTATGTTAACATTTTTTTAAATTAACAATCACGAGAAAGAAATTTAACTTGTATACATATATTTATAATATATCGCTCTATATACTTGATATATTTTTCTTCCTACATAAGAAACTAATTCTAAAAAAATCTTATAAATTAACATATATCGATTATACAAAAAATTTCATAGAATTAACTTACAGTATTAATTGTCGTATTAGAGTATATATGTTATTCAACAATAACATGATTAAAAACAAAATTTTTATACAAAACAAGCGTTAAATAAAACATGGAAGTGCTTTTCACTACATATTTTAAGAGCATGATTTATATTTTTAAAGCAAATAACAAGTACAACTTTAAAGTTGTAATATCGTTAACCTGATTTTAATAAATTTTAAATGCATAAGAACAACAGTCAAAATATTGTGATCAAATACTTATCTTCAATAGAATTGCTTGTATACAACATAATTTCATTACAAGATCGGATCTACTATTCCATATCTCACGACTAGTACACTGCAAAGATTTTATTTTAAATTAAAAATGTGACTTTTGTTCTCTGATAAAAATAGTAATTAAGTAATTTTAAATTTACATTATATTTTTATCTTTTAAAAATCATAAAATAAAAAACAAAATAATAGTTAACGCATTTCCAGTTATCTGGAGTGAATACATTCTGAAATTTTTCACTATGATCGCATATATAATACATAAATATATCAGAAATAATAGATAAAAATTATTAATTTAAAAACTCTTATTCTTCTTTTTGGGGGGGTTCTGTCTTTATGAACATATAAAATAGCTCAATAATAGATGGATCTTTATCCGAGTTAAAGAAATAAAAATTTCAAACCTACAAGTATATTTTTTATTCATAATAATATAAAATTTATTGATTTCAATTCTTCTATATTATTTAAATTTATTTTTGATGTTAACTCTAGTCATTGCAATTGGTTTAATGAAATTTAATATAAAAGTAATTCACTAAATATTATATCGATAAGTAATGTTTTAAAATATTTTTATTCATTTTCCATATCGAGCATAATAACTTAACAAATGTAAACATAATAATCGTTTACATATCAATATGTAATATCTTGGTATTATAAAATATCTACATAGGTAGTAGAGTTTATATCTCTCTATCAATGCTATTTTATTATATATTTAAAAATTAAGAGATACGCAGAGACACATGGTGTAATGAAGCACTTTTCTATGGCAATACAAAACCCTAGACTTTTCTGTCTATTTTATAAAAATAATCACATAAACCAAAGTTTTGTATAAACTCATATTTTAATTGAAAATATATGATTAATTTATAAATTATTGATTTTAAAAATTAAAAAGCACTTCATACTGTTTTATTATAAAATTTACTTTGAAAATCAGATATAATACATATTAAAAATAATTAGATTTAATATAACTATATTTCATAAAATTTTTAAACAATAAATATCAACCTTATATGCCAATTTATTTAATACTTAATGGACGTATAATTCGTAATGGCATATCAAAATAGATATCTAAAAAATTTTTTTATAGGATATATAATAATTTATTAAAATATATTAAAATCTCCAACTTAATTATCTACCCTGTTTTATACATTTAATCCCGCTTAAATCTTATTAATGATTTTTATTAAAAACCCCCAGAAAGCCTGAGCTTAACTGAGGGTTTTTACGTTACCAACAGATGTTTGGAAAACAGGGGATATCTATTACATCATACCGCCCATGCCGCCGCCCATACCGCCTCCGCCCATACCACTACTGCCAAGATCAGCCTTATCTTCCTTTGGCAAGTCAGTCACCATACATTCAGTAGTGATCATTAGGCCAGCGATGGAAGCTGCATATTGCAGCGCGGAACGAGTTACCTTTGTTGGATCCAGGATTCCCATATCGATCATATTACCATATTCTTCGGTAGCCGCATTGTAACCAGTATTACCTTCACCAGCTTTCACTTTATTTGCGATAACAGAAGATTCTTCCCCGGCATTAGCAACAATCTGACGCAATGGTGCTTCCATTGCGCGACGCGCAACTTTAATACCGACGTTTTGATCTGCGTTATCACCACGTAGGTTAGCAATACTGTTGGCTACGCGAATCAGTGCAACCCCGCCGCCAGCAACTACTCCTTCCTCTACTGCTGCACGAGTGGCATGCAGCGCATCTTCAACGCGTGCTTTCTTCTCTTTCATTGCAACTTCAGTCGCAGCACCAACTTTTATAACCGCAACACCGCCAGCTAATTTAGCTACACGTTCTTGCAGTTTTTCACGATCGTAATCAGAAGTGGCTTCATCGCGCTGCTGGTTAATTTGTGCAATACGGCTATCAATAAGCCCCTTTTTACCCGTACCATCAATGATGGTGGTTGCATCTTTAGTGATAAGAACACGTTTAGCCTGACCCATATCTTCCAAAGAAGCCTTTTCCAGTTCGAGACCAATTTCTTCGGAAATAACAGTACCTGCGGTCAAAATAGCAATATCCTGCAACATAGCCTTACGGCGATCTCCGAAGCCAGGAGCCTTTACAGCCGCCACTTTTACAATACCGCGCATGGTATTTACTACAAGTGTAGCCAGTGCTTCGCCTTCAACATCTTCAGCAATAATCAGCAAAGGTTTACCTGCTTTAGCAACGGCCTCCAATACAGGAAGCATCTCACGAATATTAGAGATTTTCTTGTCGGCAAGTAAAATAAATGGGTTTTCTAATTCCACTGCACCAGTTTCTGGCTTATTGACAAAATACGGGGAGAGATAACCGCGATCAAACTGCATCCCTTCAACAACGTCCAGCTCATCTTGCAACCCAGAACCTTCTTCTACGGTTATAACGCCTTCTTTACCCACTTTAGCCATAGCTTCTGCAATTAGTTTTCCTACAGTTTCATCAGCATTAGCAGAAATAGTCCCTACCTGAGCAATCGCTTTAGGATCAGAACAAGGTACGGATAGTTTTTTCAGTTCTTCCACAGCTGCGATAACAGCTTTATCAATGCCTCGTTTCAAATCCATGGGATTCATACCGGCTGCTACGGTTTTTAAACCCTCATTAACGATAGACTGGGCCAACACAGTCGCAGTGGTGGTCCCATCACCTGCAGCGTCATTAGCTTTAGAAGCAACTTCTTTTACCATCTGGGCGCCCATGTTCTCAAACTTATCTTCCAGTTCAATCTCACGTGCAACGAGAACGCCGTCTTTGGTAATGATAGGTGAACCGAAGGATTTATCCAGAACTACGTTACGACCTTTTGGACCCAGAGTCACTTTGACTGCATCGGCTAGAATATTTACGCCACGGAGCAATTTTACACGGGCGTCATTACCGAATTTCACATCTTTAGCTGCCATTTTTATTTTCCTTAAATTCGTTCAGATCAGATGATTAACGCGCGGATTATTTCTCAACAATAGCTAGAATGTTGCTTTCAGGCATAATCAGCACTTCATCGTTGTCGATTTTCTCTATTTCCACGCCATATCCGTCATTGAAAATCACGATGTCGCCAACTTTTACGTCCAGCGCTTTCACCTCGCCGTTTTCTAGAATACGGCCGTGCCCCACAGCTAATACTTCACCACGAGTAGATTTTCCAGCCGCAGAGCCAGTTAAGACAATGCCTCCCGCAGACTTGGCTTCAACTTCTTTACGCTTAATAATAACGCGATCATGTAATGGACGAATTTTCATTGATAGCTCTCCTTTGAGAAAGTCCGTATCAGTTTTTTTAGAATGAAAGCTAGGCAATATCAACTGCCGCAGCCTCGTGGTATTTAATATTAGGGCATTCAGTAAGGCTTCAAGGGGTGTGGGATTTTTTTTGCTAAAAAATCTAACTGTGAGTAAACCATAAATAATTTAATACCAATTTAACCAACAACTTATAAACCTATTACCCCTGCTTTTTTGATCTACTGATCTTATGCTTCAATAAGTATTAGTACACGACAATTTTTTATAATACCATAAGAATAGTTGCAATAACAAGTCTCCATCTGCAAGAAGAGTGTAGCCGTTGACGACCGAATCGCACTGAATGCACAGATATAGTATCAAATACTAGTTTATGATTTCATATCAAATTGATGTTTATATTAAAAACGTCAACAGACAAACTAAATGAGTAACTCATCCCCTGTGCAAACAAAAAATTTAATTAACGAAAATATTCGGATTATTTTATTTACAAATATTTTTCGATATAGGACAGAATTAATCTGCTTTTTCTTCAAAAAATCTTCTCACGACATTCCTAATAAAAAATACATCAATAAATGACAAAGAAATCACCAGCAGCAACCCTGCACTAATCTTTTCAAGAACCATAGATATTTATGTCTTTATCGCAATACCTGCTATTATTTTATGGTTTTGTCATGATTAATCCATCGATGAAATCGATACCGCCTCATCTCTTAATAGCAAATATTGTTTAAACAACACGTTATACCCCTCTAACTTCAATGAGAAAAATTCTAGCTATAGCATAAAATTAACCTACGCTACACACTTGAAGGTGTATAGTGTTTTCCTAATAATCAAAAATTAGTTTTAAAAGATCAAGGAAGAGATTCTTAATCATTAAAATCTAGAATATTATACTTATAGTATAATATTAGCATTCTTCTGTTTTTCAAAAGTTGGTTTATACTCATTTTATGTCTATCACACAACATCAGAGTTGAATTATCTAATTACAAGTGGGTGATATTGTTTTGTTGATAGTCTCTAATAATTACTTAGCTTTATTTATAAAAAATAAAAGAAATTTTTCTGAATTATTCAGAATACAGTTAGCTGATATCGGGCTTTAAACTAAGCCATGGTACTTTAAAAATCCTTATTGCTTTAAAACAAGCAGAAAATAAAATAATCATCATTAATTAAAATCACTTAATATTCTCTATTTTTAGATTATCTATTGAAAATGGGATCTTATGAAAATTAGATTAAATCCTGATAATTAATTGTAAAAGGAGTTTTCTTGGACATAAGATGACAGAAGAATTGAATTTAATTGAAATTAAAATAAATAATAGATTCTTATGTAAATAAGAATGTCTGATATATAACTTTTTTTGATGGGTGGTGCCCGGACTCGGAATCGAACCAAGGACACGAGAATCTTCAATCCCCTGCTCTACCAACTGAGCTATCCGGGCAACGGCGCATTAAAACGTACTCTCTAAATTTCGTCAATATATTTATACAAAAATCGTTTCTAATATCTAAATTTTCAGTCAATATCACAAAATAAGCTAAAAGCTTTAATTTTTCCAGATTAACTTAATTATAAATATCCCTCAAAAACTGAGAAGTATATAACAAAATCCATTATTATTGAATGATATATCACCACTTCTAAACTATTAAATAAAACCTATAACACAATTTACTTTTTAAAAGTAGAAACTATACATCATTTTATCGTTAAAAAGTATATAATCATCCATCATTAACAACAAATTTTAGTTCCTAACTTCCAATTTCAAACACACGCAATCAATACATTATATATTTGTATATATAATATTCCTGATTATTTAAATTAAAAATTTTTGCCACCACGAAAAATGTATCTAATGCCTTCACTACATTGTAACATTGATCTTAAAACCTGAATATATATTCGATAGTTTTATTCTATCCTTACTCCAGAAATAGGTACACTATCAATCCTAATTTTAACCGTCGGATTTTCTAGGATTTACAAACGATCTATAATTTCAGAAAGTTCTAAATATTTTCTTAAAAATTGATTCTTACTATTACTCCGCTAGCGATTGCTACTAATATAAACTGACCATATAATATGCAGGACTATCATAAAATGATAAGCCTTAGAAAGGAGTTTGGTCATGGCTGTAACTAAACTGGTTCTGATTCGTCACGGTGAAAGCCAGTGGAATAATGACAACCGTTTTACCGGTTGGACCGATATTGCTCTCTCTAAGAGAGGGAAAATCGAAGCAAAGCAAGCAGGCTATTTACTAAAAAAGAAAGGTTATATTTTTGATATTGGATACACTTCTGTACTGAAGCGGGCTATTCATACCCTATGGTTCATTTTAGACGAACTAGATCAGGCCTGGCTGCCTGTGGAAAAATCTTGGTGTTTAAATGAACGACACTACGGTGCACTACAAGGGCTTAATAAATCTGAAATCACGAAAAAATACGGCGAGGAGCAGGTAAAACAGTGGCGTCGCAGCTTTACGATTACACCACCAGAAATAACTACCGATGATGAGCGCTTTCCTGGTAAAGATGCGCGATATGCAAAATTAAACACCACTAAATTACCAACAAGCGAAAGCCTCGCGTTAACCATTGAACGCGTTTTCCCTTATTGGAAAAAAACGATTTTACCGCACATAAATAGGAATGAACGAATCATAATCGTCTCTCACGGTAATACCATTCGAGCAATGGTAAAGTTTTTAAGTCATCTAAGCGAAGACGAAATTGTAGAACTGAATATACCTACGGGCATACCGCTAGTGTACGAATTTGATCGTGATATAAAACCAATTAAATATTACTATCTCGAAAATAACGCTGGATAACCCCTGCCTCACAATCATTTACATTTATTACTAATCTAAAAAAGAGAGAATATTTGGGTATAATTGAAATCCTAATTCAACAACAAATCACTTATGAACATAGTATTTTTTATTAGTGATATATTAAAAATATGACATTAAACCATAGACCTTTTCTGATAGTGTTTTTTTTGCCGCCACTTATTTGGGTTTTTAATTCTCTCAAACCCATAATAGTGGTGCACAAAAAATAAGTTCACTGATGTATATCGGGTGCATCAGTGATTAAATCAGCTAATATTCCTCAAAAAATTGAATCAAGAAAATATAAAGAAGCAACCCGCTGCGGAAAAACACTTTCTTATCAAAACTCAGCAGCAATAAAAAGCATGCAATATATATATCATGATTTAAAATTTTTATTCATATGGGGCAAGGAAATAGCATGATTCTTGATTGATAATTCGGATCGTAAACAAAGCATAATTTAATTATCGGCAGAAAACCGATCATTTTTACTTTTTAATATCTTGTAAATTACAAAAAATTATAGCAAGAACAGTAGGTTTGTTTACCCCCTATCACGTGATAGATGTTTTACAAAAACTCTAACATCACTAGATGCAATGTGTTATTTTCGTTAATAGGTAAAACAATGTTTTACCTATTCATTCTAAATTAATTAATTATTATTAAAATAATGTTTATTATATTCCAAGTTCCTCCTTCAATAAAACTGGCCTGCTTAACTTTACCAAAGTAAGATCAAAAAAAAATATAAACAAAACTTTAAGCATAATTATATTCTATTATAATTTAAATAAATAGGTATAAATCCTGGCGGATCGTTCCCCACGTGCAGCCGGAAATAATCATAACCTGTTAAATATCATGCAATTTTACAAATCAAACATTCTCCTAATAACAGGCACTGAATTGTTATGAAATATAAAATACTGATATCCTAGAAAAGAGGAATTACAAAAATTTAAAAAATATTAGAAATCTTATACAATTATTTATTGGTGCATTATATTATTTATAATATACATGATAAAAGAAGAAACTTGAAAACTGACTACTCTCATCATAACAGCGTTATTCAGCTTATCTCTTCACATTCTAGAATAATAACCCCTCTGCACAAAGGAGAAAAAATTGAAATTATTCAAAGTCATTAAAATATATCATTTTATCTTATAATATACCCACTTCTCTATTTTTTCACTTTAATTTCTACACGACGATCCGGAGAAAGACAGTGGATAACCGCAGCTCTACTTTTCAAAGTATTACATGTAACACCAGTAATCGAGTTGGATTGACCCATACCACAAGTAGAGGAGATCTTCTCAGCAGGAAGACCTTTAGAAATCAAATAACTTACGACACTCTGCGCACGATCTTGAGAAAGTTGCTGATTGTACTCCTTTGTGCCAATACGATCGCTGTAACCAAGAACAATAACAGAATGATCTTTTAGAACATTCATCAATCTAAGCCGAGCATAAAGCTGATCTAACACCTTCTGCCAATCCCCTTTCATAGAAACTTTATTGAAATCGAATAAAACTTCATGTTGCAAGGTATAGCAGTCCGTTTGTTGAACCGGAATCGAGGCTGATGCTGGTTGGGGGGCATTAACCACTTCATCTTGACCGAAGTGATAAGATGCTACAAAGTTCAGAAGAGCATTATCAGGACAGGAGCCGAGAAATAATTTATCACCAAGGTTGTTAGACCACTGGTAATCAAAACGAGCTGTCCAATTTTTATTATATGTATATTCGAGACCAATAGACGCTATCGCAGATACACCGGTATCATGATTAATCATGCGGGTATCACTGCCATTATTGTAAGAACCTTTGGAATCAAAACGCCAGATTATACCACCAAACCGGGTGTAAAGATCTAGATCGTTAATCAGCGGGCGACTTAGTTTAGCTGCCAGAACCAAGCCCTGCGCTTTTATGGCGCCATTATCTATACTACCTTTGTAAGGTACGCGGCCTAGCCAGTCATACCCTGCCTCGAAACTCAGATGAGAGTTCGTCTGATAACCTACAAAAGCACCTGCGCCTACCTGATTCTTATGGGTGGGACCATTTCCGATAGTACGTGAATCAAAACCGGGAGTAAACCCGTAAAAACTGGCATCATGATAGCAAGACCAACCCAGTTTTACACCAGTATACCAGATATCATCTTTCGTAGCGGCTTGCGCTACAGTTACAAAATTTAATACGAGTACTGATAATAAAAAACTTATTTTTTTCATGTTGATTTAATTGTTAAGGTTGTTTTTTAAATTAATATGAACACTAAAAATTTTTTAATTGTAAAAGTTTGAAAAATAGTTTTAGGTAAGTTTAAGTGAATATAAAAAACTTCTACTTATGTAACATTTTCAAAAAAACAGAAAAATTATATAAGTATACCTCCATATAACTTGTGATTTTTTATGGTATTAAATCCTCCACTAAATTATTCCTAGATAATAAACTATTTTATCGAAAAAATTTTAGTATAAAAAGATAATTAGTAAAACTAACGTAGAACTAATTATTACGTATCTTTAACTGAAAAACAAGTAGCACTGTTTCATTAATTAATCACCTCAACTAAAGTCAACTGTATCTAATTTTGCCAAAAATTATATAACAGCAACCTAATCAATGTTTTTCACACATCGCTCACTTTTTTATTATTATAAAGAATTAAATTTTTTATCATAATAAAAATATGTAAATTCCTATTTTATAATTTAATTTCTTATAATCGTACTTCTCACTTAAAAAATTAAATATTCCTTTTCTACATCTATCGTCTGCTAAAATTGACGTTGCTGACTTATTTAATATAGATCATTGTTTAAAATCTTCATTAGAAAACAGTGACTCAATAAAATCATTAGCTTTAAAAGGTCGTAAATCGTTAATCCCCTCTCCAACACCAAGATAACGAATCGGGATGCCAAAGCGATCAGCCACAGAAAAAATGATTCCGCCTTTGGCAGTTCCATCTAATTTAGTCAGAATAACACCAGTCAGTCCTACTGCGTTATTGAATAAATTAGCTTGGTTTACAGCATTCTGCCCAGTGCAAGCATCAAGTATTAGCATGATCTCATGGGGTAGGGCCGAGTCTAACTTTTTCATCACTCGGACAATCTTCTTGAGCTCCTCCATCATGTATATTTTATTCTGTAATCGTCCAGCGGTATCCGCTATCAGAATATCAATATCGCGTGCCTTTGATACCTGAATAGCATCAAAGATAACTGATGCTGCATCGGCGCCAGGCTCTTGGGATACCACGGGTATACCATTGCGCTTACCCCATACTTGCAGTTGTTCCACAGCTGCCGCACGAAAAGTATCCCCTGCTGCCAGCATAACGCTTTTCCCTTCAATTTGATAAAGATGCGCTAGTTTACCGATGGTTGTTGTTTTTCCCACGCCATTAACGCCAACAATCAGGATTACGAACGGGATCTTATCACCTGTCACCACCGGGGATCCCTCTACTTTTACAAGTATATCCCTCATTTTTGCTTGCAATTGGCTATACAGCACATCAGCTTCCTTCAGATGTCGCCGATCGGTATTAGCAATTAACTCATCGATTATCTTACGCGTAACATCAACCCCAACATCAGCAAGAAGCAATTTCTCTTCCAATTCTTCAAACAGATTATCATCGATTTTTTTACCGCGAAACCATCCAATTAATCCAGAACCTAAATGCTGTCGAGTCTTCAACAAACTGTCTTTTAACCGTCTAAATGACCGGATGTTTTCACGTGTCGTGGATACAAAAACATCTTCCGTAGCCCGCGAGGAAATATTTTTTTTGTGGGAAATAAAATCCGAGCTAATATTCTGATAATTCTCTTTGGTTATAAAATTGGCACTATTTTCGATCGATGTTACGACAATGCCGTTTTTAGATAAGTTTTCATTCCTATTCTCATCAACAGAAATATCACAACTACTAGATATCTTATTAAGAAAAAAAACTGTATTAGGATCATTTTTAGTCACTACCTGTTCACTAATCGAAATGATTTTTTTACTAATACACGTTGCATCATCCCCCCCCCCGGAAACAACAGAAGACCTAGTAATGTCTGACACTAGATAGTCAGAGACTAAAATTTTCTCTGGTACATCGGATAACATCTTTTCATTACCCACCTCCTTCTTAGATCTATCAGTCTCCTTTTTTATTTCCCGCACGCAACCAGCACCTTTGCTATGACGGCGACGACCTAGCCAGGAAAAGAAAACGTGTTTTTTCTTTTTTGTCATTTGCGACTACACTCCTACATCTATAATATGATGGCGGATAATTAACATGTCTGATAATATCAAAATTATACTAATTTATCAAATCAAACAACATGCGTGAGGAATTTTTTAGAAAGAATAAAATACAAATCACCATTCTCTACACCTTTACCTCGCAAAAAAATAAATAATTTGTAACATTCTTTGTAATTTTTGCATATCTTGATTCTTAAAAGAATATCAAGTGATTTCGGCATTAAACAAAAAATAGCATATTTTATCGGCAACCACATATGAAAAAACTATAAAACTTCCGATTATAATCAATTACACTATAATAAAGCAATTAATCTAGTCATAATTAATTTGAGTGATTTTATAATATCGATACTTGATGAATGTTTACTTTTATATTAATAATTTGTTTTATATATAAACATTGTATATATTCGTTAAATTCATGTTCATTACTATTTTCAATATTTTTTATATAAAAATTAATTTTAAATTAACCACACCAAGAACAAGCAAAATCTTTCACATCATCTTAGTTTTTTTTGATAGTATAACTAAAATAATCCAGTCTTTATTCCATAAAACTCTCCTATAACTTCTTTTTAGCCAATCTCGTGTTAACTATATATATTACAATATACCTAAACTATCATAATTTTCTTCTGTAAAGATTTATTAAAAAATAAATAATGGAATAAAAATGAATATCTCAAGAATGCAATTCTAAAGAAAAATCAAACTATTAATCCCACTTCAAAGTAATACTCACAATATTAGACAAATAGATAACAGTTATATCTAGCCACTCCATTTCAGATCAAAACATAAACAGCAGATCAGGTAAAATCTGAAAAATTTTCTATTACACATAGAAACTTAATGTTCATACGGGTAGATTTCGGTTCAAAATACTTCTGAAAACATCATCTAACTTTGTGTGACAATGATATACAAATCTTTAAAACAATATAGGAATGTTCAAAAAGCACTTTCCAGTGCAACGCTATTAGATATGCTGAAAAATATCTGTGACATCTAACAATCACTACATTTCTGATAATGATTGATTTAAAAAAACCTCTTTCACATAATTCAGCCTTATTTTTTGGTTTTTTAAAATATATTGTTGATATTAGGAGTTTTCTTTACAGAAAGATGGATTATATGCAATGCAACTTATACTAGCAATAATCACTTTTGCCAAGACAGCAGTGAAATATCGCCGGTAAAAAAATCACCACTTAAACGTGAATCTTCAATACCTTTTAAGATAGTTAGTATTTATATAAATAAGGATCCTTGCTTCATTAAACGCTTAGCAAAACTACGTAGACGCCATAATTACCCTATGGCGATATTAAAAAACATATAGGAATATTAAGAATACTTATTTATAGGTCAACTAATCGAATCACTTTGATTATTTCAATTTATCACACTATTATTAATGTTGGCGCGTGTCAGATCCCGATCCCTGTCCTTACACACTTATCAGTATTCTCTTTAGGTTTGTTCGATCTGCTATTTTTATATCATATGCTTATGGCATCCACTATACTAGCAATATAAAAATCGCCTATTTTAGTTTTCTCCCGGCGCACTATTCACAGAATCTTGGTTAATTATTAACAAGTTTCGCGGTCTATTTATGTATCTATAACTTTTATCACATCAATTCGTTGTGATGTGGTAAAAGTATCAGAAAATAAATATTTCTAGTTTATTTGCAAATTCATTCGCAAATTATTAATAATTCCTATTTTTGTCGATAGCGATAAATATACCGATAATTAATCATTTAGATTACTATCAGTTCGATATCTATCAGAATCGATGATTGCTTTCTTCTACTTAATTAACAATTGACTAATCATGCCTTTTTATATCTACGATTACATAAATTGCTCTTTAACATGGATGATCGAAATAAGACAACCTAACTGCTCATACCTTTGCGCAGAAGATAGCGATAAGGTGGCCGTTCCGTATCCTGAGCCAAGAGAATATGCTCCATAAACCGACAAAAATCGGGAATATCGCGAGTGGTACTATAATCATCAGCAATGACAAGCAATATCTGCCCGTCAGCTATATGGCGAATAGCTTTACGCACCATCATTAGCGGCTCGGGGCAACGAAATCCACGAGCATCCAAAATTTGATCCGCAATAGAAAAAGCTTCAAGCATACAGAATTATCCAGATAAATTTTTACAATCATCAAGCTATAAATTAACAGCAGTAAAAACAGGGGGCATACATCATCAATATGTGACAAATTCTCTTTTTTGATATGTCAAAAAAAATATCATGTTCAAATTTTCGCCGCAAGGTAGTTTACTCTATCCATTGGTGTTTAGGTTTTTCTTTATTTCTTCTTGTCAACGCGTTAATCGTATAAATCTTTAGTATATCTTTTATCCGAAAGATCATCTTTAAAGGTTATCAAAACTCATATAGATTTTATTATTCAGCCTCTAATTTATGTTCTATTAAAGTAAATTGAATACCCTACTATAATGGTAAATGCAAGGTATACAATCAACCTGTACCAGGCTGGTGTTGCATTCGTTAGTTTTTCAATCTATATTTTAAGTATATCTTTCATGTATAAATTTTTTATTTTTCTAAAAAAGCAGGTTGAGTTGACTTATTCCAGACTACTTTAATATTGTTCTGCAAAATCACCAATGATAGATCGGTATTTTTTCTCCGTCGATTTCTTTTTAAATCACAAATTTTGAAATCATACATTATGATAAAATTGAGATAGTAGACAGTAATATAAATTACTGATTAACATTATTTTATTTCTATAACTTTATGTATCATTTGCAAAACAACCGGATAAAACAATTAAATCATTCTAAATAAATACGGAATTAATTCTTCTAAGAGAATCCTTTCTTATTTCGATAAAATCTATAAATAATTAATCACTTGCTGAATTCACAAGTAATTACCAATTCACAAGTCCAGAGGTTTTTATCCTCTACATTAGATTATAATAAATTATAGATTTTAAATAATAAAATAATTAGTTTCATAAAATTAAATTAATCAATTTATATATGTGTTTATTTTTATTAAAATTACTTATATTATGTCAAGATTATAAATTTAAAAATAGATGCTGTCAATTAATAAACTTTATGTTTTTAGCGTTATAGACAAAATACTTATTTAAATGATAAATTTAATTTATTGATAAGATTTGATTGTTATATGAAATAAAATTTTCCTTATGTCTTAATTCTAATTTATGTTTATGTGTCATAGTAAATTGAAATTCTCCTATCCTCTATTTATTGGATGTATTTTTCTTTCTATATGACTTGTTTACTCAAAAAGTAAACTTTAAACGACCTACGCATCAGTCATTAACTTTTATCTAAAACCATGATTTAAATTTCGTAAATTTTTGCATTTATCAGTATAAACAATTAATGAAAAAACTATTATTAATCTACCTTAGAACAAATCATGACGCACCACGCTTTAGACACTGTGATATCCGCAACTAACTTTAGCCTACTTTTAAAAAAACCATTAGAACAGCATGCAAGATTACATACAAAATATTCATGTGTTAATCTTTGTACCCGAATCTTATTTTAATAGTATAATTATACCAGCTTTGTATCTTACTTCATTTAACGGTTCCTCGATAACACAAAGAAATATGAAATGTTTTTAACAACTACCAGAGAGACATATAACATTTAACAGCTTCTCCCTTCGTTCATTACACCCTCTTCATCAGCTACAGTGTAACTAGTAGAGCAGAAAACATCAATAGAATCACGTTAAGGAGACGACGAATATTATTTAATATCATTTCAATTCGATTGCTTGAATCCAAAGAAATCAAAATCAAGATAAACCCATATGAAACACTTTTCCAGCTTCATAGTTCTTTGATCTTTTTTTCTAAAAAAGTATTCTAAAATTGAAATCAATTGATTTAAATTAGAATTTATTAACATCATTAATAAATATTCTGTATGTGCTTATCCTGGATTATTCAAAAGTAACCACATGGTTTAGTATCTATAAAATAGATGATTATCTTAATTCAGTGTTTTTAAAATAAAAAGAAGCCCTCTCTCTCAAAAAGAGATATCTTTATATTATCCTAACGCGTAAAACTGACATGAATTCATTCTCTCTTCAGATCCTCTTCTCCTGCTCATGAGAAATCCAAGGAAGTAAGGCGTAAAAAGATCAATATATAGCTTCATTCATAATATTTATGAAATAGAATTCTAATATGGCAATAGCAACTAGATCCTAGTTTTTTATTTTATCTATTTATGTACGAAATGATTTTTCAAAAAGACGGATCATTTCCAATTCATCCATGACCGGGATATTTAACTGTTGAGCTTTTAATAGATTTGAACCTGCCGCCTGCCCAATGATAAGAAAATCGGTTTTAGCAGAAACCATCCTATTGATTCGAGCACCAAGCAATATTAGTCGCTCTTTGGCTTCATCTCGAGACAAAGTACTGAGCGATCCAGTCAAAACAATTGTTTTCCCAGCAAAGGCATTACCGCTCGTCAAAGGAGACACCGGCGTAGTTTCAGTAAAATGGATACCGATCTTTTGGCTCAATAAATCCTGAATCACTGTAATATTATGGCTTTTCTCAAAAAAATTTCGCACATGGATTGCCACAATCTTTCCGATATTCTGAACACCAATCAGTGAATCAATATCGGCAGCCATTAGCATATCTAGCCTACCATAGGCAGCAGCTAAGTTGATGGCTGTTGCCTCACCTACATCACGAATTCCCAAGGCATATAGAAACCGCGCGAACGTAGTCTGTTTGGATTTTTTCAACGCATTTAACAAATTCGTTACTGATTTTTTCCCCATGCGATCCAATCGGATCAAAATCTTTTCATTTAATCTAAAAAGATCGGCTGGAGTTTTTACCACCTCACACTCTACCAACTGATCGATAATTTTATTTCCCATACCGACGATATTCATCGCTCGGCGCGAAACAAAATGCTTCAATACTTCCTTACGTTGCGCAGCACAAAGTAACCCAGCGCTACAGCGAAAAACAGCTTCACCGTCAATGCGAGCAATGTCTGAGCCACAAGCTGGACATTGTGACGGAAAAACTACCGGCTGGGCATTTTGTAGCCTTTTAGACAAGACAACATCGACAATTTGCGGGATCACATCGCCAGCGCGACGAATAATTACCGTATCTCCAATCATTAGATCCAGCCGCTTGATTAGATCGGGATTATGCAAACTAGCATTGCTAATCATAACGCCGGATAAGAGCACAGGATCAAGCCTAGCAACAGGCGTGATAGCGCCGGTACGACCTACCTGAAACTTTACATCTCGTATGCAAGTTAATTGATTATGAGATGGAAATTTATAAGCAATTGCCCAGCGCGGCGCGCGGGCAATAAAGCCTAAACGCTTCTGTAACGCCATCGAGTCTACTTTAATGACAACCCCGTCGATATCAAATCCAAGCGAGTACCTCGTTTTATAAACGTGTTTATAAAAATCCAGCACCTTTGCACTACCGGTACAACGGATAACTCTATCATTGATTGGTAAGCCCCAAGATTTAAACTGTTGTAGTCCCTCCCAATGACTTTCAGGCAACATGCCGTCCTTAAAAAGTCCGACACCGTAGCAAAAAAATTCCAAGGGTCGCTTGGCGGTAATATCTGGATCTAACTGCCGCAAGGATCCGGCGGCGGCGTTGCGCGGATTGGAGAACAATTTCCATCCTTCCCGTTTAGCTGTTTTATTCAGTCTCTGGAAGCCTATTTTCGACATAAATACTTCACCGCGAATTTCTAGCAATCGCGGTAAATTATTTCCATTTTTTAAACGAAACGGAATTGTGCGAATAGTCCGTACATTGGTAGTGATATCCTCACCTGTAGAGCCGTCACCACGGGTAGCAGCACGTACTAATTCACTGTTTTCATACAACAAACTAACCGCTAGACCGTCTAACTTTAGTTCACAACAATAAGTGACCTCGTTATCACACTTAACCCTATTGCGTACCCGCTTGTCGAATGCCAAAAAACTCAGCTCTTCAAAAACATTATCTAGCGATAACATGGGGACCTCATGGTGTACTTTTTCAAATCTCTTTTGTGCTTGCCCCCCAACGCGCTGACTGGGAGAATCAATAGTCAATAAGTCTGGCCGTTCAGCCTCCAGCTCACAAAGTTCTCTCATCACCCGATCATATTCATGATCCGGCACTTCAGGATCGGCTTCTACATAATAGAGGTATTCCCAATATTGCAGCTGATCCCGAAGCTGCCTGATTTGTTGTTTAATCTGTTTCATGATGCACCACTAGCAAATTCTATTCCCGAAAAAAAGAATGGCTATTTATACATTAAGCAGAGCAAAATTAACTCTCGTGTATACTAGGTTAGTTACCAGTAAGTACCAGCATATCCAGTAACACTGTTCTCCACTTTTCAAGTCGAGTGAGAGTAACTTGTCTTATCATCCTCGTTTTTATTTTCAGCCTGATAGGCAACAGATTTTATGCAGAAATTACCTATTATTCTGCTTCTGAACCTTTTAATCTTCATACAAATACCACTTAAATATTTATACCGTATCATGAACAATGAACATTAACGATATTCACTGCCCTATACTCGGATATATGATTTTATGTCATACTAAGCATCTTTCTAGCAACTAAAAAAAGATTCGAGACGCCACCAATAATACTTATGTCCTATTTCACTACTATCAATTATATTGTAAATATTCATCAGAATATTAAGCTTCCAATATACATATTCTTGATATACCTTGGCTAAACTTACCTTAGATCCATGTTAATTTTTTCTTTAAAAGTTAAACATGACGTACACTTTCCATAAAATCTATAACTTAAATAAGTTTATAATTTCATCCTTCCATTCAACATTAATCCATTCCCTACAGCGGATAATCTAAAGCGGTCCATGAAACATTAATTTTTTTCATAAAATACTTGATTTTATTTCATAATTGATAATATCATCCCAGAGTTTTTGTGTTTAGTAACTTTATAAAAATATATTAATCATCATTATATCAATATATATCAATTACTTATATATTCTATCATGAATCATACATTTTAAATGTGGACGTGTTTATTCTAAAAAATCAAGTAAAGTTACACTTATATTTTTTATTTTATGATTATAATAGAATCATTAATCTTTATCGTTAAATGGAAATTGCTATCGCAATCTTAAATCTGAAACCATAAAAAACTAACATTTAAATCATTCACTATAGCAACCAAAAATTATTTTTATAACTTATTAATAATAGCAGCGCAATTATTTTTAGAGGAAATTTTTTTAATGGATACGTAACTATAAGAAAACAAATTTTTAACTAAAAGACTAAACGAGGACTTTTCAAGTATAAGTATACTGATGTAAAATATTTTTTAAATAAAATACTCAATAATATTCACATCAAATATATAGGATTTCAATCCTACAATCATAAAATCCAATTAATTTATAATAAAATTAAGATTATGATTTATATCAATGAACATTGAACTGAAAACCACAAAGCAAAACATCTTCAAAAAACAGATTGCTTGAGAGAATGATGACCAATCGATCTCGTAAAAATTTTTTTGGTAACTAAATATCTTTCTTGAAAGGCTGCCTAAAAATTATCATTTTTAGGCACGTTATCGATTTTTCATATTAGAAAATTTTTCTTCGTAAGAATGACAAATCTAAAAAAATCTTTCAGATTATCACAGTGCTTCTTAAATCAATTCATACCAAAGAACATGTAGATTTCCGCTAACACTAGAATTTTTTATCTAAAAGATAATATACAGACTATATTACAGAGTTTTCAGTATAATACAGAAAATTCATTCTTATCAGTTCATATACAATTACAAAAAAATATATTTCAAAAATTAAACACAGATAAACAAGACAGTTTATCAAAAATATGACGTCATGAAATTTATAGTTGGTAACAATAAGCCAATTTTAAGAATTGGTGGAAACAAAAATATATTTCAAGTAAATGATCGGTAATAATTATATAACTAAAAACGATTTAATTTTAATAAAAAAAATTAAAAATATTAACTTCTATCTTGTCATGTTTTTTATAAGTCAATAATATTGTAGAAATTCTACGAATTATCAGATTCTTAATTGTTTACTTTAGATAAAAAGATTTTACGTAATATCTTATTTAAATAACATCAATGATGGAAATTTACAAAAAACTTATCCATTGACCAGATAAATTAAAATCCTGCTAAAAAAAATAACAGAAAAATATCTAGCGATAAACTTGTAGATATTTATTCTTTCAAGAATAATCACTATAACTTCTCTAAACCATCTTGCACACAGCAAAAAATACACTTCTAGGTAAAACTCTTATTCAGCACCATCAAACTTTGATCTTCCAGAACTCTCTATCTGAATAACAGAAAATTATTCTTTGATAAAAGATAACTTATTTATTCATCATCTATATCTATTATCGTGTATATATTACTTTTTTATTAACTTTGTTAACATAAAAAATTAGCACCAATTTGCAATCATAAGCGTACTGATTGCTGATTTGTCCGTTACTTCATGGCACACTAGCGCCTCATGAAGAAAACGAAGGAAAAGGAAGAGCAGATTGGACAATTTTTTTCTGGATGAAACAGTAGAAGAGATGCACACCATCCAAGATATGTTACGCTGGACACTGAGCCAATTTAACGCTGCGCAAATCTATTATGGTCACGGAACTGATAATGCCTGGAATGAAGCGCTTCAGTTAGTATTACCCTCTCTCTTTCTTCCTCTCAATTTGCTACCAGACATATACACTGCGCGACTAACATCCAACGAACGAGCCCGGGTAATCAAACTAGTAGTTCGAAGGATAAACGAGCGTATTCCCGTGGCATATTTGACTAATAAAGCTTGGTTCTGCGGTCTTGAGTTTTATGTTGACGATCGAGTGCTAATTCCGCGTTCTCCAATTGGAGAACTAATCACTGATCATTTCCGTAATTTGCTACCGCATCCGCCAGAACATATCCTCGATATGTGTACCGGCAGCGGCTGTATTGCTATCGCTTGTGCCTATAGTTATTTAGAAGCAAACGTGGACGCAGTAGATATTTCTAACAATGTGTTAGAAGTAGCAGCGTATAATATACAGGCACACAACGTTGAAAATCGTGTTTCTCCGATTCGCTCGGATTTATTCCGTGACTTACCACTGCTAGCCTATGATGCAATCATCACCAATCCACCCTATGTTACTGAAGAAGATATGAACAATTTACCAGACGAATTCCACGCCGAACCAGTACTTGGGCTATCCGGCGGCAGAGACGGTCTCCATCTGGTTCGACGTATTCTAGCCTCTGCATCCGACTACCTTACCAAGGATGGTGTGCTGATTTGTGAAGTAGGCAACAGCCAAGTGCACCTGATAGCCCAATACCCAATGGTACCCTTTCAATGGCTTGAGTTTACCAACGGTGGTGACGGTGTTTTCATGTTAACCCGGCAACAGTTAATTACTTACAGAGAACTTTTTAAGAAAAACAGTGAATGATTCTCCTATCCGCTTACGATTTTTTCATATGGTTTAAAGATCTTTTTACATTCTATCAACAATTAGTTAGTAAGGAGTCCATCCGGATGGCTGGGAACAGTATTGGACAATTTTTTCGCGTCACTACCTTTGGTGAATCCCACGGACCCGCGCTAGGCGCAATAGTCGACGGTGTACCTCCGTCTATACCTTTATGCGAGGAAGATTTGCAATGTGACCTCGATCGCAGGCGACCCGGCATGTCACGTTATACCACGCAGAGACGCGAACTAGATCGCATAAAGATTCTTTCCGGGGTATTTGAAGGGATGACCACTGGAACTAGTATTGGGCTTCTTATCGAAAATATCGATCAGCGCTCGAAGGACTATGACGCTATCAAAGATCTCTATCGTCCCGGACACGCCGATTACACCTATGAACAAAAGTACGGCCGCCGTGATACTCGCGGGGGGGGGCGTTCATCGGCACGAGAAACTGCAATGCGTGTTGCCGCCGGCGCTATCGCCAAAAAGTATCTAGCGAAACAATGCGGGGTACAGGTTCACGGTTTTCTGGCACAAATGGGTGATATTCGTTGCGAATTTAAGGATTTGGCACAGGTAGAAAAAAATCCATTTTTCTGTCCTGACATTGAACGTCTCAACGACCTAGACATCTTGATGCGTGATCTAAAAAAAGCAGGAGATTCCGTCGGCGCCAAGGTAACAATAATAGCAAAAAATTTACCCTCAGGCTTAGGTGAACCGGTATTTGATCGCCTTGATGCCGATCTAGCCCACGCATTGATGAGCATCAATGCCGTGAAAGGGGTGGAGATAGGAGATGGTTTTGCAGTAATCAGAAAACGCGGCAGTGAAAATCGCGATGAAATCACTCCCGATGGCTTTCAAAGTAATCATGCCGGGGGGATTCTCGGGGGTATCAGCAGCGGACAGAATGTTATAGCTCATATCGCTCTGAAACCGACCTCTAGCATCATGGTGCCTGGCCGGACAGTAAGTCGTAATGGAGAAGCAATAGAGTTGATAACCCGCGGTCGGCACGATCCTTGCGTCGGAATTAGAGCAGTGCCTATAGCCGAGGCTATGATGGCAATCGTACTGATGGATCATTTTTTACGCCAGCGGGCGCAGTGCTCAGATGTTATTTTACATCCGCCGGTATGGAGGTAACCCACACAATGGATACGTTGTTAAAAAACAAAGTGTTTTCTCCGGTGGAGTTTTACACGAAGAAATCACACAGAGATACACTAAAAAAACAATGATTTCATCGCTGGGAGGCAATACCCCCCAAGCAAAACAGGGGTTTTCTAGGCTATATCGTATTTTAAAGAATGGCTATCGCTGGAAATATAAGTATCTACATTTTTATCACAATACTCGCTATTACTTTGTGGAATGATTGTAAGCTATCCATCCATAATGGATGGCTTTCATATTATTATAACTATTTCGCAATCAATTTGCAGAAAATTCGTATTATAAATCAACAAAAAATTTTTATGGAAAACCACAACACCTATGGTTTCCTGGTGACCATAAAATACCAAATTTAATACAACACAGATAAGACTTAATAATGAGAACTCTGTATGATTGTTTAATTAATTTTAACTATATAATATCGCTTCTTAAAAACATCCATAAAATATCTAGAAAGCTAAAAATAGGCTTATATTAATGTAACCTCTTGATCGGCTCTAGATTAAGAAAAATAATTTAAGATCGGAAACTACATGTAATCAATAGATGATGAATTTGTTATTAAAATAGTGAACAAAACATTATTTTTATTAGAAAAGACAAAATATGTTTTAGATAATAACAGATTCTTATTCTGAAATTCTTTAAAACCAATATATATACATATAGAATATGATTCTATCATGTTAAAATTGTAAATAACAGAACAAATGAGACTTCCTAAAATAATAGATAATATAATAATTTATTTATTATTGTTTGAATATCCTAAATAAAATAGGTTATAGCAAAAATTTATAAAAAATCCATTCAATATTTTAAATGCATTAGAATATTGAATTTCTGCCACACAAATACAAAATTCTAAAGTAAGAATGTTTTATGCGGCAATGAGATTTATTAAACATATCAAAATCGGTAATACCTACACTTAGAGGAGAAATTTTATAGAATTTATAATATATAATCTAATCAAATCAATTGATTAGATCCTAATAATTTTTTCACATACGCATCCTAATTACATAGGCATAAATAACCATGTAAAAACGAGTTAAACTTAAATATCCTCTCTCTAAGCTACTTAGTACTTATAATTACTTACCTTTCTATATATCACAACTAATTATATTTATGCTATCCGTCTAGCCGGCATTCACTTCACAGTAGAATCAACAACTTTATGTTCTTTCCTACTAAATTAGTATATCATTCCTATGTATCCTAATGAAAATCAACCAATACTTCTCTTTTTTAGTGGATTTGCTTTATTAAATCTAGAAAAAGCTGTACGTCCATGCTACTTTTTGCGATAAATCGGCATAGATAATTTCATGCATTTCTCTGTCTATTGTCCGATGATGATTACACCTTACTTTATATTTGTTAGAACTCTCCTACTTGTTTTTTCATCCTTTTTCACTAAAGACTTGAAAGTCTATATTATAAATATATAACCCATCATATGTAAATTCATCACATATTGATATTTATGCTATTTTAATATCTTTGTACACATAAATATTCAGAAAGTTTTCTTAACAAGATAGAGACTGGTCTTCTCATGTTAACTATAGAGTCAACTAAACTCTGCAAAAATTTTGAAGGAAGTGATAAACAGATATTTCATAATCAGGATTATCCTTATAAACATATTTATATAATAAAATTATTAATAACAGCATTTAAGAAAATTTCTCTGTTTATACAACACAACACCTAAAAATCCAATCTTACCCTTAGAGAACTCCACACTATTTAAAAACTTTCTTTTTCAATAAACTATTTGGAAAATCTAAATTTTAATTTTACTCCTGAAAACAATATGTTGATATAGTGGAAGTTCTCTGAAATTTACAATCAAAAAATTAATTATACAAAACTATTATTAACTTAAATACTATTTTTTCATTTTAAAATCAATCTAAAATAGATCATGAATAACATTAACTTATTTTTAATAGTTCTTACCTACTGTTACACACACGAAAAATGGTTACAAAATTTAAAATTCTGGTATTTGTTAACTAAATTAGCCATTTTTAAATATATCAAAAAAATATTCCGGTTAATAACCAATTCCCGTGAAGTTTATTTACGATAACAACAAACGCTATTCTTACTATTATAATAATAATCTTGTTGTATATATATACCTTCTAGAAAGCCTCAATAGAAACAATAAAACTAAAAACACTCCAACACCGCTATTCAAATATATCTATTGGAATCTGCATAGTTCATACTCATCAAGGCAGAAAAGATAAATCTTTTTTATAAAATACATTTTTTAAAAACAGCATATATTGAATCAATAAACCTAAGTCATAACATAAAACAACATGAAAATTCTTTGCAAATTAATGTATAAAAGAAAATCATGATACTGAAAATTAGTTCATCAAAAAATATTTAGTGGATAAAGAGAGATTCATTTTTTAATTTTTAACTGCATCCGTATGGAACAATGATACGTAAATAAAAAGTTATGCATGGCGATGATTAAAAACATTAACCGCATGATGCTGTAAGAACAGCAAATAGAATTTGCATTATAGAAATCTAGCCCAGCTAGAACAAGCTTTTATAACTGTGCTATTTATTCAGAAAACTCATGAAATATCTGACGATTTTTATATATAAATCCGAGGCAATGATAAAGTTAGTTGTTAATAGCATGAAAAATCTAGAGTTAACATCAATTATTTCTTTTATATGATGAAACACAGTAATGTGTAGTCAGCATACATATTCTAGGTAAAAAATTGATCTAAAACAAAAGATCTTTTAAATAAAAGATGTCTTGCAACCTACCATTTTTGAATGCATTTTTTGATATAAGAATCAGCAGAAATACATACTATTGAAACATGATTCCTAGGAATCAATTAAATTCTATTCATGAATTCATGATAATTAAGCTTTCAACAATATTTATTGTTCAATATTTACGTTCAGCTGTCCGCGCAAAACTATATCCTATGGTATGGTTTTATAGATCTATATACATTTAGATATACGATATCTTATCGCAATACATGCATGTTAACTAAGACTTAAATATTTTACTTCTAACTATGTCTTTACTTAAGCTTATAAAATATCCAGGCCACCATAGTTTATGAAACTAGAGCTTGGATAATCAAAAAAGTCTTTTCAAAACTTAAAGATAATTATGAATTAAAAAACATTTGATATTACTATGTTGGTATATTTTGCTTTTAAATACGCTTAAAAATAATTTAGTAAAATCAATTATTTCAATGAAATAAAATAAAAAACCTTGCAAGAAATTTAGTTTACTTTTTTTCAATTTATGGAAAATTATGTTGCAAATATTATTAAGTTGATTCTCTGATACAGATAAATATAAAAGACAAGAAAGCAACAAAAAATAGTTATAGGTTAGTTTTTATTCAGAAGCAAAAAATGAAGAAAGCCGGTAAGCGGGCTTTCTTCATTTTTTGCTTCTGAATAAAAACTTTTATAATCACTTCCGATTAATATTGTCCCCTCTTTGAGAGGGTTATCCATAAACCATAGTAACTCTGATAAGTATCATTATCGTTTTCCCGAAACCTTATTCAATAATTAGTAGGCTTTTTCTTGCCTATTATCAGTGATGTACAGCCGGTAATAATTCTCATTATTTATTTATTACAAATGTTTGCAAAAGTGATACACTTTGAAATAGCCGATTTTAATACCAAGGATACCCGCAGTATTAAATGATATAAAATGTAAAAAGAATAGCCTTTTCGCATAGGTTAAGACTCATACTTAAATAAAATCACATAAATTATAATCATCTCGTTATTACAGATCTTTACTTTTTTAATTTATCGTGGCATAAAGACACTCTTTGGTTTCTACGCTTGACCACACGCCGAATCTGCGTAGCTTTCAGGCGTCGATGATTACGTTTTATCGATAACTTACTCACTAATTCAATCGGTAAATTTACTTTTTCACGCAAATAATTAATATCTTCCTGCGGAAGTTCAAGCCATTTACCTCGTGGTAACTCTTTTGGCAACTTAATATCACCATAACGCACCCGAATAAGCCGACTAACTTGCATTCCAACTGCCTGCCACAGGCGACGCACTTCACGATTACGCCCTTCTGTCAACGTAACATTGTACCATTGGTTCAACCCATCACCCCCTCGGAAAGTCAGAGTGCAAAAAGCTGTTGGACCATCTTCTAACTGTACCCCACGAATTAGCTGTTGCAGTTTGTGCTTATCCACTTTACCGAAAACACGCACAAAATATTCACGTTCAAATTTATAGCATGGATGCATTAGACGATTAGCTAGCTCTCCATCGGTAGTGAACAATAATATACCGGAGGTATTGATATCCAATCTCCCGACAGCCACCCAACGGGCATTTTTCAGAGTCTGAAGATGATCGAAAACCGTTGGCCGACCTGCGGGATCATGGCGCGTACAGAGTTCTCCTTCTGGTTTATAATAAACCAACACGCGGCAAAGTGTATCTTCAACTAATTTTGTCACGATAATACGACCATCAAACCGAATTTTGGTGGCTCTACTGACCTCAACGCGATCTCCCAGTGAGGCGATTTTACCATCTATGCTAACACGCCCTTGTTCAATGAATGTTTCAATTTCTCGGCGGGAACCTTGTCCTGCACGAGCCAGGACTTTTTGCAGCTTTTCGCTCATGGCAAACCTCTTATGCCGCTTTACAGCCTGTAAAATAATAAAAATATATAATAATTCAATATTTTAATATAAAAATCTCACATCAGTATTATAATAAAATGGTAATTCTTATTGACTTCGCCTATTTCGATCAGAAAAATAAGCTAGTATCAAAAAGCCACCATTCGCTTATTCCTTTCAGAATCGCGAACGCAACTTAACGCCATTAACGATTGTTTCTTTCTGCATTGCATCAGTACATCTATATTTATTGCTACACATAAAACTATTTTTCAGCATTATTTTTATCTATCCATTAGATGAATAGAATATCCCCTCTCAGTTATCGATACCCACCTCTAGTAAAATAATTCATTAAACCAAATCAATCTTTTCCGGTTTCAGCGGTAAAAGATCCTTATCAATACAAATCAATCACTATTGCTAGTATATCAATGAATCAAGTGTTTTTTTAAATAAAAGAATAAATTTTATAAAAAGTCGTTAATTAAATTTCTTTAATAAGTTAAATCTTTAGATCATCATTGGATAAATGCAATAGTATCATTTAAACATTTTATCTCTAAAGAAAAACAAAATCTTAAAGTTACTTATTAGCCCACTGATAAAAAATTCATTAAGTAACGAATCTCTCTGAAAGTATAGCTTGGTAAATCACCAACTTTTCCTGAGACAAGAGAAAAAGTCTCCTAAATACCATCACGGTTGTTTTATACTACACAGATATACCTGTTATGACAGTCTTAATTATGACACAAATATTATACCTTTTTTTGAACCAAAAACCCCAGGTTAACTAATTTTAAAATTGATAAAAGTATTTTACCGAGTTCTCCATATTTCTACAGTAATTATCGAAAATCTAAAAAATAAATATCAGATCAAACGCTAAAATATACTGCGCTAATCACATATGATTATTGATTACATCAGTCTTAAGATTTTTAGTGACGCACATGGAAGATAAGATAAAAAAGAAAATAATCATAAACTTAAATTATGCTAGGTATCTATCTGACATCTAGCAATAATACTATATAAAATTAAGTATGCCAATTTATCGCTCATCAGTACACTGATGGATAGATTTTAGCCAATTTGATAATTCGAATCTATCGATAAATCATAACGCATCGCTTGACAAAATTTACGATATACTTTGTACATGATTATCATCATGTACCGATCAAAGAAATAAAATCACTAATTAAAGTGTTCAAAAACTAAAATAGCCATATTTTACTTCAAAATACTTCCGAGAAATCGTTTAAGTTTAGATCACACGATAATTTCACAGGTCCATTGTGAAATAACGACATTAATAAAAATACTAAATTAGATAACGTTTTCGGAATTCCGAATCCCACATCCTCATCGCATAACCATCTTTATCACAAAAGATACATTCATCACCAAATCATCCTTGATTCAACAAATATCCACAAATGATCTGCATCATACTCAGTAAAAATCCCAAACTATGATATCCCTCATGATCTAATCTTCATACCAGACATCTTTTAGCACAACTTAAAAATTAAAAACAATTATTTCCGAAAACAATAAGCCAGATCTATACCATTTATTTAGTAAAACTTTTATTAGAAATATTCATGACACCATGATATTTTTATGATATTAATTAATAATTAATTTTATCTTCAAAACATGTCAATCTAAATATTACTTCACTTGTATGTTTTCTCATCCATCCCATGTGTCATTCATGAACAAATTAGGAATATTGTGTTTCAGTGAAAAGATATATCATGTGTTATATGTAATTTAATCAGTCATCACTAATGCTAGATTTTTATTCAACTGACTTCCTAAGGAAGATCAGAAGATCCATTGAGTATACAGAATAGCTAATTCAATATATAACTCTACAATATCTGGATAAAAACTTTCATTTTTAGTCAAAACATTCTCCATCTTTTTCCTATATTTAGTCATTATATATACGAGGAATATTATCCGTCATCATATCCATGTACGTTAGACATTCAAAGAAGATCCTGATTAACCTTTAATGATAACACTTCTATTAATCATATATCTTAGATAAAGATATAACAAAAACACATCTACTATATCAACCAGATGGAAGTGTTGTAATTCATGATCAATATCACCTCTCTACATATGTTATTTTTGGGCGATTATATTTTGCATAATAAGCAAAAAAAATATGTAAAAATTGTAAATAACAAAAAGAACACGAGTACTTACTGTATGTAATTTACTGACGTGTAAAACTCATCATTAATTCATTTGATTTTTTAAAATTAATTATTTCATCATAAAAAACACAATATAAATTAAATATCGGTAAAAATTTATTTTTTCATTAGTTAAATATTTTAACGTTGAAAACAATGATTTTTAAATCTTAATGAGTTTTTAATAACATAAAATATCGACAATTTTAATTTGTAATCAATTTTAGAAACTTGATTTAAATTAAAATGTAATGTAATAGAAATTTTACGATAAAAATCTGAATAACTACTGGTTTCTAGTAGCAAAAAATTATAATTGTGTTTCTGGTTGAAATAATATTTCCAACGAAATTTATTTTCTAAAACAGGAGTTATTCTAGTATTTAATATATTTACCTATTCCAGTAATCCTTCTTATAATAAACACCTATATTTCAGATTTACTAAATAAAGTTAAGATTAATTAATCTTACAAGGTAATTAACCTAAAATATTTACACTCTTAACAATATTACTTATTGCACACCTTCTCGTTCTTACCTAATAACAAAATGTTTATTCTCGTTATTATACTATTGAAATGAGTGGTTCTATTTTTATAATCAAGAAAGATCTATTTAAAGTAAGGACCGATACCGAGTAAAAAATACACGCATGTATCAAAAAACATATACGCTAATCATTATGGTTATAATGGTGCTTTTACACCTAACAATATCGTTTTCAGTACGATACATTATAATTAAAGTATTATTCATAATAATACCATGGTTAATTTATTTCAAATGGAAAGCGCGTAATCATTTTACCTAAAATGCACGCTCTCTAAAACCCTTCCAGAACCCATCATAAATACCGACGGTATATAGCCTCAACATACAGATATTTTGATCGTTTGTATCAATCTATGTTAACCCTATGTTAAAAATCAAAATCAATTACGCTTCCTATGTCTTTTATCAAAAAATCATTATAAATAAATGATATAAATATCTTTAATATATTCATGAAAACAAACTTTCTAATAAAGTAAACTATCTTACTATTAATGTACTTATTAAATTATATCATAGATAATTTTTATATAATGTTTCTGTTTGATTGCCTTATACCGCACTTGAATATGAGTCTTTTGAGAAAAAATTCTCGTTTAGAATAAAATTATTTCGTTCATATCAAAAGAGCCTAATATATCACAATAGCTCTGAATGGCTCAGAGCAGATATTTCAACTCCGGATTTAAAAAAAATTACACACTTAGCATCTAGTAGCTAGGCTTACGAAAAAATAATAGAAAGTATTTAGAGAACCATGCTTATTTCTATGAATTAGAAACTGAAGCGCTGGAAAGTAATTTTTATTACTCGAAATTGTCGGATATATTTGTTCGTATATCAGGTTATTTTTCCCGGTATTGGGAATTATGCATAACTTTCATTGAATTGCTCATTAAAAAATAGACGCATTCTGTAAATAATAAAACAAGAGAAGGAAGGATAGCCAAAGTGCAAATAGCCACTGTTATCACTTTATTTCCCGCTATTCCAGCAACTCAGGATCTTTAACTACCTTAGAACGAAAATTAACGATTTTAAGTAAAACAAAATCACCTGATCGAAAAATCCCTTACCATCTTTCACCATCAGGTTTATGACAGCAAGAACGTTGAATAACCAGGAAGAAAAATGCTGCCAAAAAAACGATTGCACAGAAAAATTAAGTTCGAGATTAATATACTTCCTTTATTAGATTTAATACTAGTTATGATATTTATCATATAGTAAATACACAGAGAATAAGGATACTATCCTAAAATATGCACCGAATTACCATCAATCCCCTACCAATGTTTTGGATAAATGGGCACAATAAATTATCTGATGATGCAATAATCTAAATCACTATATTTAATTAATCAGGATAGCGTGAAATCAATAGATTTATTAACACATTCCTATCTAACGAGTAGCTCGTAAAATAAAATTTTTTCAGTTAACCTGTTTTTATAATTGATTATGTAAACAATCTATTGAAGAGTAATATTTTAAATATGCTATTAATCTGCCTATTCAGTTTCATAGCAGTATAAAATTCTCTATTGACGCCGTGATGATCAATCCAGGCACCACAATATGTAGCAATATATCCGTCTTCGCCCACCAAAATTCGATGTGTAGAAAACACAGTAGCGCTGGCGAGTAAACGTTATCAATAACAGATATCGTTGCAAAAAAAATCTGAAAAAACTGATTAATCACATCTTGCCACGAAATAAAAATTAAAAGAAAAAACAGAAACTCAGATTGCTGTTAAGAAAAAATAGGAGGGCATTCAATAAAATCGCTACGTAAACCTGAAAAAATAAAAAACGCATCTAAAAATATAGGTGCGTTTGCCAAAAAAAACCAAGAAAAACAAAATTGATCCGAAGAAACTAAAGTTAATACCTAAATACGTCTAGTTACACAAAAACTTGCGATCTACACATTAAACTTAGTACCCCTGACGATTTTTTGATTTTAGTAACCAACGTTGCTGAGGTGGAGATTCAAGTTATACTTAGTGACGTTATCTGCAATAACATTTTTGTTTTAACCATCTTTACTTCTAAACCGCAGGTTTGAAAATTTTTTTAAATATGAGAGTTAGATTTTCGCCTCAATAAATCCAGGTCACAGAAAATACCGTTTATCAAACAGTTCTTTTTAAGATTGAAATTATATATTATTTTAATCTTATTTAATTGGAAGATATGATGTTGTTTAAAAATTACAACTTTTTAAGTAATACTCTGACACTTTTGCATCGGTTTAGGAGATGAAATGAAACAAGCATTTCGAGTGGCGCTAGGTTTATTAATTTCTTTATTAATTTCATGGACATCAATATTGCATTCCGAAGTATATATTGAAATTACTCAAGGAGTACATTCGGCTAAACCAATTGCTGTGGTTCCATTTAAATGGGATGGTCCAGGTACAATGCCCGAAGATATTGGCGGAATTATAGCTGCCGATTTGCGCAACAGCGGTAAATTTAATCCGTTTGACACATCCCGCTTGCTAATACAGCCGGCAACTGCTTCGGAAGTAGCACCAGCATCCTGGACCGCGTTAGGAATCAATGCTGTAGTGGTAGGGCAAGTGCAACCGAGTGCAAACGAAACTTATGTTGTCTCTTATCAATTGGTTGATACTTCTGGCGGCCTAGGTGTGGTTCTAGCGCAAAATCAGATCAAAGTGACTCGAAAATGGCTACGCTATGCAGCTCATACTGTCAGCGATGAAACCTTTGAAACACTGACCGGAATCAAAGGAATGTTCTGTACTCGTATCGCTTATGTAGCGAAAATCAATGATGACCAGTACCCCTATGAATTACGTGTAGCAGATTATGATGGTTATAATCAGACATCGATACGTCGTTCCCCGCAGCCTATAATGTCACCAGCCTGGTCTCCGGATGGTAGCAAGTTAGCTTATGTCACATTTGAAGGCGGTAAGTCGGCGCTGGTAATCCAAACACTAAATAATGGCACTATTCGTAAAGTTTCCGATTTTCCTCAGCATAACGGCGCCCCATCTTTCTCGCCAGATGGTCGCAAGCTAGCCTTCGCGCTATCAAAGACCGGTAGCTTAAATTTGTATGTGATGGATTTAGATTCAGATAAGATTCGTCAGATAATCAGCGAACGCAGCAATAATACAGAACCAACTTGGTTTCCCGACAGCCAAACGCTAGCATATACCTCCGATCAGAGCGGTCGGCCACAAGTATACAAAATTAATATAAATCAAAGCATACCTCAGCGCCTATCCTGGGAAGGTCCTCAGAACCAAGATGCAATCATTAGCTTTGATGGTAAATTTCTGGCTATGGTTAGCAGTAGTAATAACGGCGCCCAACATATCGCCAAACTCGATCTCTCAACTGGAGCATCACAAATATTAACTGATACCTTTCTGGATAATACACCTAGTATTGCTCCAAATGGCACAATGATTATCTATAGCGCGGCAGAGGGGATAGGAGTTTCTGTGTTACATCTCATCTCGACTGATGGGCATTTCAGGGCGCGGCTCCTGGCAAATGATGAACAGATTAATTTCCCTGCCTGGTCGCCATATCTATGATAAATGTGTATATATATACTAGACCATAAAATGAGCATGAAATGCAAATAAATAAAATAATTAAAAAGTTAATTTTAGCAATATCATTTATGGTGATTTCCGCATGTAATTATCGAAAAACCAACAATAACGAGTCATTCACCATGAATTACAGTACTAAAATTGGCATTAACATCAACAAAAAAAACTTATCGGATAAAGAATTAGTTCCTTTGCAGATGCAGAAACTTCAACACAATAATATTGTTTACTTCGATTTAGAAAAATACGATATCCGATCGGAATTTTATCAAAAACTTGAGACTTACGCTAATTTTCTTAGCAAGAATCCATCTTGGATAGTGAAAATAGAAGGCCATACAGACGAATACGGCACGCCAGAATATAACATCGTATTAGGCGAACGTCGTGCCAATGCAGTGAAAATATATCTTCAAAGTAAAGGCGTCTCTTCCGAGCAGATTTCTCTTATCTCTTACGGTAAAGAAAAATCAGCTGCACTAGGTCACGACGAAACATTTTATGCCAAAAATCGTCGTGCTGTACTTATATTTAGTAGGGTTTTACATGAGAACTAATTTCAAATTTTATCTGTTAAATTTAATATTTTCAGCTAGCTTATCGGTACTATTAGCCACTACATTTACCGCTACAACACATGCACAAATCAGTATTATAAGTTCCAGCTCGGTAAAAGACCGAGTTAGTCAACTCGAACGCATTTCCAATGCACATAGCCAACTGCTAACCTACTTCCAACAGCAGATCGCCGATAATCAACATGATATCGATTCACTCCGTGGTCAAATTCAAGAAAATCAACATCTGCTATCACAGATCATTAAACGACAACAACAGATTCATCAACAAATAGATAGGATTTCTAGCAAATCACACAACTCTTCTGCTAACGGTTAGCTTAAAAGCATTCAGATCTGTTGATAAAAATAAAAAATTGACATCCGAGATTTTCCATAACAGCTGTCAGTGGCGAAGATGGCAAAAAACATAGACTTATAAAAACAAAGACAATCGCATTTATACCTTGATTAGACCTACTACCAACTCTATGGAAAAAAACTTTTTCGATAACTCAATTATACAATCAGGATAAAAATGATCTAATCTATTATTCTTATCCATATTACTAAAAACAAGATTTATCAAAACAGTTAGACCACTTTTTCTTGCGAAAAAGAACTAGAAAAATAAAACTTTAGCCGAAAATGTCTTGAAAATTGCAATCTCATATCAAAATTCAAAAACAAAAACAGAATTAGAAGCGTAAAATTTCTTGTAAAAATCGAAAAGCATTATATCTAGCATAATTAATTTCAACTGCAATATCTATATGAATTTTAAAATTTATTCTTCTTAACTAGAAACTTCCTATCAAACAATAAGCATCTTATGCCCTTATTTTTATATTAAACAAATTCAATCAAAACTAGAAAATTTTCTGGAACCAAAGAATTAATAAATCAACCTTAGCAGAGTTATTTCAACCAATATCCAAATGTTTTTTAAATAAGAGATATATCTATAGATTTATCGAGATACTTATTATTTAGCACTATAAATTCAACAATATATATTTCCTAAATTGATGCGCGCCATAGTTTTTGATAACAAACGCTTATTAAGCAACAAATGAAATCAATAAATCTCATGATTTAATAATAAAAATCTAACTAAGACATTTTTGAATTATGGAAAATTGTATAGTGTTTCCTCAAAAAGATTTTTAAAAATAGTTGATATACAAATTATTATATTAATAAGATAGTAAATCGTACTAAAAAACCATTTGTGTGTTTTTTTTCACAATTTTTGTTTCCTATTGTTTCACTCATAAATATCAAATCAAATCAATCATCTAAAATAATAACGAATAACAGCTTATCAGTTATAAGCTGTAATATATTATTCTATTTTTATGCAAAATCTATCCTGCTATGAGCTACCTCTTCTTTTGTTTTAACTAACGTGAGTTCTGCTTAAAAATCGATATTTATGGGAAAACCAGGAATAAGTTTAACTTTTATCGAGTTAAAAACTATAAAAAAAAGAAATAAACCTTTCTTAGCATAAGACGATAAAAAATTTTATCAGAAATATAGAAGAGTTAAAAAATAAATTTATTAGTTTGTTCGCAATAAAAGTAAACAATATTTAATAAAAATAATATCATGACCGGTGGCGAATTTCTAAAAATTATACTTTATAATACATACGGTAATATTAATTAAAAGAACCTAACATATAGATATTAGTAATCTCGACACCATGTCAGAAAGAACAAAAAAGATAGATAAAAATAAGTTAACGGAGTAAAAATTTAACCAAAATATTTTTCATTGAGAAAACCTTATAAAACAGATCTTTTAAGTAATCATATAAATTATATCACTAGTGTTATATTAACATCAAATTTCCATAAAAAATCAAAAGTTCTACAATCATTTAGTTGCCCACTGAAGCACATTAATCACCTTATTGTTCTCTAAAAGAGTAATAGATAAATAAAAAATTATGTAACCGCCATAAATAGTGATATTCTCCTAAGTATATTTCCAAACCGCCATACCACTAAAATATAGTTGTTTCTATAATCATGATTATATAATACATGTTTAATATTTTTCTCAAAATATCACAGGAACCTTTTTTACTTAATTTTAAAACTAAGTAAAGCAGCCGATATTGCATCTTTATCCAGTATCGTTGTTAATCAGTAAATAAATGGTGGCAGTTAGCATCAGGATAAATCGCAAACACTTACAGAAATTATTTATTAAGTAAATTAAATAAGAACCATCCTTAAGCTGTGGATTTAATGAGAATAGTAAGTTTTTCTATGCGAAACCGAAGTATGAATTAAAAATATATAATCTCACATAAATACCATCTTACTCGATTGAACTTCTACTTCGAAACATGAAATAATTTATTTTGATTTATCTATCAGGAATGCTATACCCCTCACATACAAGCTTTTTAAATTAAATAAACCAAACCTTATAAACAGGACCAATGAAAATAAAGATAAAATACGATTAATGAAATTTAATAAAATCCATTATCATATATTATATGCTTCTAATTAAATCATTACTCAAGATAAAAATTAGTACTGATAATATTTATTTATATTTAGTGATATTTAACATATAACAATAATCAGTTAATAATTAGTATCAAAATGAGTAGACAAACACAGGCACCTAAAAAATTTCGCATCCAAAACCTTCTCTTTCTTCCCCACAACACTAGTAGTTACAATACGACAATATTCCGATTCAAAATACCTTTAGAATCCATCTGAGGTCTATGTAAACTATATTTTGGTACGAAAAAAGATGGGATTGATTAATATTTTTGAATAAAGTAGAATAAAATGATAATGATGATGATGATGTAAGTACTTAATCAGTGTACTATATTAAAAACACAGAATAATATTTGCAGTAATTCTATAATATTCGTTTTTCTTCTTTTTTTTAATTTATTTAATAAATGGTAAAAATAAGATTTTTTAATCAAATTAAATTCTTTTATCTCATTAGATTTTTGTTTTTATTTTAAATAATGAATGAATTAAACTAAAAAAATTTTATATAAATAAATACAAATTTATTATCTTTATGCGATGTTGGTATTTTTATTTACTATATGTCGCAACGCTAATATTAATTGTATCAATTAAATTGATATACGTTAGTTATATGAAATATATAATCATTTTTTCTGAAATATATTAAAAATTTTAATAGCGTATATATGTTTATCTGTAAAATATTATTTAAGCGTGTTCTCTTATGAAAAAACAAGACTTAACCAAATTAAGATAATATCTTTTCAAATAAAAAACAAGATGATTATTTATTTACGTCAAGCCAAATAATTAGTACAATTTGAAGCTAGCTGTTATTTATAACTTACTTTGATATTTTTTAAATTAATGAAAACAGTATTCTAGTTCATGACTACTATATGGATGTAGTCTCTATGAATTAATATACATTTCTTATAATATAATAATATAATTTTATATATCCTAACCACTTAGTTCAATTAATAAGCACTTAGGATGAAACTGAAACATCATCTCATAGATTTTACTAAAACGACAAAAAAATAAAGTTTATTATAAAACATATTAAAATATAAAATTTACATAGTCATAACCAAAAAAATTAATTAAAAACCCCTTATTAAAAACAATGATTTTTATATCATAAAATCATATTTTTCAAAAAAGTCTCAAGATAAACTAATTATGAATAACTAAAATTATTTTATCTTATACATTCCGATTGTAGATAAACATCGTCACAAATAATCTATCAAATAAACATCTTAAATATTTATTTATATATCTCTTGTGTTAAAATTCCCCATCTGATATTAAAACTTTAAATATTAAAATTAACGGTGTTAATGAATGCATAGAGATTAGCTAGCATCTTAAATTATATCCATGAATTCCTATCTACCTACAATTTTACTCCGTTGACATGAATTTCTTGTAATGCTTTTTATAATAACCTCTTATATTACAGTAAGATTCATTGTGCATCAACATCCATTCTCCAACCAGCTTATTAAATAATTAAATCGACAATTAGAATTAACAATATAGATTTCAAGTTAAGAACAAAAATGAATTAAATTCTTTCAATAAATAAAGAAGCTGCCAGCGCTTTTCTTAAGATCTATAAAACACTGCTTCTAGCAATGTGCGCATGAATTCATGTAGTTACACTCCATAAAAATATTATCATGATTTTTATATGACAAATATACGCCATATATTCCAATATCAGCTATCTACCCTATTTCCTTACTACAAAAATTGAAACTTCCGCAGGAAAACACATAAAAGATCCATATAAACAATATATGAAAAACTCGTAAACGTTAGATTTTGGGATGGAAAGATAAAATATTTCACTACACCAGATCGCAGTTTATACAAACTATCGATTTAATCTAAAAATCGATAACAGGTATCCACATATCATTAAACTGTTGTTCTTTTAGGTATGTTTTGTAATAAATTAAGTAAAAATTTCTTTCCGATTCTTTAACGTGATCAAAAATAACTATTGAAGTTAAGTAACCATATATCTTGATAAGAATTTACTGGATCGGTTATTTGTTGTTTTTGCGCATCGTCTTGAGTATTTTTTCAATAAATCGATAACTGTTGGGCTACAGCACCTCAACTATAGATCTTCCAACTTAATTTTTAAGTGATAAAAATCATCTGTGGCTAATTACCTATGAATTTTCAATTTTTTGTACGCAATGGAAATGCCAATTTGTTACTAGCTAAACCAACTGGGTTGGCATTATATGAATATGGTTAACTAGTTATTATCAGAATATAACGCCAATATCCTCTGCTGGCTTTGTAACACTTTTACAAAATAGCTTTTCCATCTCCTCATAAATGACTGATTGTATCTTTAAGATACAATCATCCAAGAAAATGACGCCATCAAATCATCTCCTAATAAAACACACCTTACAAACCAGAATGCAAGTAATCGATATACTGAACATGTGTAATGATATAAAGTGCACCGATGAAACAATCTATCCATCATATGATGCGCAAGCAACAAAATGAGGCTGCCTAATGTTTTTATTTAATCTTCTGGTAGGAAGATGTTTAATCAGATTATGCAAAGTTTCAAACAAAGATCATGTAAAATGCTTAATCTGGTATTAATAGCAAATTCTCTGAATTACGGTTAGTAATAGCTAAATATCACTAACTTTTTTTTCGTTCTTATATTGCCCTCCAGGTAAATTTAGAATCTGCTTAGTAATCAAGCCTTGCTCTATTTCACGCAGAGCAATAACAGTATATTTATCATTTTTTTCCGTAATTAATGGATCTTTACTACTAACCTGAATCTGGCGAGCACGACGCGCAGCAACCAAAACAAGGTCAAAACGGTTACCAATTTTTTCAACAGCATCTTGTACAATTATGCGTGCCATATATGATCTACTCCACAGATAAAATAAACTACCATCATACTGATGATGATATCAATCTGCCAACAATTTTCTTATTAATGATTCATGGCGTAATTGCTGTGGCTTCAAACGCATACGCTCAGCCAAAATAATAGTTTTAAGATCAAGCAAGGCGGTATTAAAATCATCATTGATGATAAGATAATCGTACTCTGAAAAATGAGTCATTTCAGCTACCGCCTGCGACATGCGTCTGGTGATAACCTTTGCGCTATCTTGACCACGGTTGCGCAGCCTACGCTCTAATTCTGTCCTTGATGGCGGGAAAATAAAGATGGTGCGCACAGATGGCATTTTACGACGGATCTGCTGTGCACCTTGCCAATCAATCTCAAGAAATACATCAATACCGGTATCAAGCATCGGTGTAATGATATCAATCGAAGTGCCGTAATAATTGCCAAATACTTGAGCATATTCCAGAAACTTATCATCGGCAATCATACCCTCAAATTCCCGAATTGAGACGAAAAAGTAATGCTGAGCCTGCATTTCACCAGGGCGAATAGCGCGGGTTGTATGAGAAATGGATATCTTGGTATCATTGAACCGCTGTTTTTTTAACAAGGTATTAATCAGGCTGGATTTTCCTGCGCCGCTTGGAGCAGAAATGATATAAAGCGTACCTTGAATCTTCATTAAAGTAGTCAGCTAAGATTGAAAAATCCCAAAGCGAATTTCATAATACACTATATTAATAAATCAATAAAACTTTAAAAATAACAGTAAGTACAGAGAACAACTTGAAAATAGATAAGAATAAAAAATACAGATTTCGATAAAAGTGTAAATTATTCATGTATTCTATATTTAAAGCTTTTAGGTATTTTTTTTGCAAAAAATTAACAATGTAAATCATATTTTAGTTATATTATTAAATATATCTTAATCCATTATAGACTTACAGTCTGTGGTGGATATATATCCTACATCCAAACCATCATGCACTAAAAGTAGTCTTTCACTCACAGAAAGAAAAATTACCTAAAAATAGGCGACAATTTGCATTGGTTAATAATGATTAATTATATATGGAAACTCAATAATCTCATTACGCATAATTTTGATTAAAACAAATTGTTTAAGAGCAAAATGATTGATATAGAGATATAAATTATGTCGTTCTATCTGATGAATTTGTATTTACTTGCTAGATTATTTCACAAATACTATATAGCATTCTGTATAGAATTATGAATTATCCATATAAAACCGTATTAAATTAGTGTTATTTTTTTTGAATTATGTATTTTTTTAATTCAAAAATATAACATGAACATCTTATAGTTATAAGATCATAAAAATAAAAACATTAGAAAAATATCTTTAATCTTACAAGATATACCTTTTTTCGATAAATAGCAAATAACGATTTACTGAGTCCATGCCATATCCTCTCAAGAAACCTATTTTGGTATCATTCTTAACAATTGGCTAAATGTTTTTTCATTAAAAAATTAAGAATACTCCTTTTATGTATACCTTATTACAAGGGTCTTTAATAAAAAAGTGAATTTTAAAAATTTTAAACATTGCTTATAGAAAAAACATGAATAACAGACATTGAATTGCAGTGTACATCAATCCTCATAAACTTAAATCTAATAAAAATCAAGTTATTAACTTTATCATAAAATATGAAAATGCAAATGTATATAATCAACAAATTTAAATCACGATCCAAAAAAAACAAAAACTAATATAATTATAAGTCAAGTAGTTTATATTACAATTCTGTGAATTTCACTTAATAATAAAATCTTTAAATTTAGTTCAAGACCTTTACTGATCTAGCACATAATTATAGTATGAGCATTATTTTTTAAGATCGAATCATTCTGACCACCAGTTTATTTAAGTGTAGTAAAATTGACGGGGAATGGTCAGTGCTCTTTCTGACTTTCGCTCATTCAATAAAGGTATTCAGGTGAACATCCACACACTTCTTTTAGAAAAAATCCAGCAAGCGATGCTTGCCGCAGGCGCACCTATTGAATTCAAAGCACAGGTGCGACAGTCCATAAAATACCAGTTCGGTAATTATCAGGTCAATGGCGTCATGGCAATTGCTAAACACCTTGGTCTAGCGCCAAAAAAGCTAGCACAAGACATCGTTGGTTTGCTTGACCTAAATGGCATAGCCAGCAAAATCGAAATCGCAGGCCCTGGTTTCATCAATATATTTCTCGACAAACGCTGGCTAGAAAAGCACCTGACCGCAATTATTGCCTCACCGCGTCTAGGAGTAAGTATCTTTGAGCCAAAGACTATTATAGTAGATTACTCTGCACCGAATATCGCTAAAGAAATGCATGTCGGCCACTTGCGTTCCACCATCATAGGTGATGCCTCAGTGCGCATACTGACGTTTTTAGGCCATAACGTCATCCGGGCTAACCATATCGGGGATTGGGGAACACAATTCGGTATGCTAATTGCCTATCTAAAAAAAGTGCAGGACAACAAAGAGGGCGAAACACAACTTTCCAAGTTGGACAGATTCTATCGTGCTGCTAAACAAGCATATGATGAGGATCCACTTTTCGCAAAGTGCGCTCGTAACTATGTAGTAAAGCTACAAGAGGGAGACGAATATTGCCGAAAGATATGGCGCAAAATAGTAAATATAACACTGGTACAAAATCAAGCAACTTATGATCGCCTTAATGTTTCGCTAACAAGAAAAGATATTATGGGCGAAAGCCTCTACAACAGTATGTTGCCAGAAATTGTGGCGGATCTAAAAGCAAAAAAGCTAGCAGTGGAGAGCAAAGGAGCTATCGTAGTATTTCTTTATGAATTTAAAAATAAAAAAGGTGAGCCCATGGGCATTATCATCCAGAAAAAGGATGGCGCTTACCTCTATACTACCACAGACATTGCCTGCGCCAAATATCGCTACGAAACGCTAAAAGCCGATCGTATTATCTACTATATCGATTCACGCCAGCATCAATATTTGATGCAAACCTGGAGCATCGTGCGCAAAGCAGGCTACGTACCAAAAGCAGTATCACTTGAACACCACATGTTTGGAATGATGTTAGATAAGGATAGAAAACCATTTAAAACACGTGCTGGCAAAACGATAAAACTCACTGAACTACTAGACGAAGCTCTAGAACGCGCTCGCCGGCTGATCGCTTCTAAAAATCCAGCCATGGACGCAGAAGAGCTAGAAAATCTAGCAAAAGTAGTAAGCACTGGGGCTATAAAATACGCAGATTTATCAAAAAACCGCACTAGTGATTACATCTTTGATTGGGATAATATGCTTAGCTTCGAAGGAAACACCGCACCATACATGCAATATGCCTATACCCGCATCGCCTCGATATTCAAACGTAGCGGCCAGAGTGAGCAGATGCTCGCCGGCAATATCCAGCTGGAGACGAAACAGGAAATCCAGTTAGCAGTTCGTCTTCTGCAATTAGAGGAAACAATTGTTATAGCAGCGCGCGACGGCACCCCGCACGTGCTATGCACCTATCTTTATAATCTAGCTTGGGTTTTTTCTTCCTTCTACGAAGATTGTCCCATCTTGAATGCTGAAAATAAGATGTTGCGCCAAAGCCGTCTTTTGCTCGCACGACTTACTGCACGAACACTCAAGCAAGGACTAGATCTTTTGGGTATCAAAACAGTTGAACGGATGTAACTGCAAATGAATGTTAGGTCTCTTGATAAAAAGACTTTTTATTGTAGATATCTAAATCTCCTTAATGAAAGGGAAAAAGAACTATCAATATTTTAATCAATTTTTATAGATATATTAGAACATAGGTAGACTATTTAATTTGATTATAATATCAAAAATATAGCTTCTTATTTTACTTGATTTTTATAAATTAATAATCGGATCACTTTTAATTTTTAATACACCTAAATCACATGGATTATATTCAAGAAACTCAGATTTATGATGATGATAAAAACCATAAATGAAAAAAATTGTGAAGAACAAAAGCATACTGGTTCTTAATTAAATACAACCCGATTAACATGCAAGCCAAATTATTCATTTAAATATATCATTTTAAAAAAATTTTTATGAAGTGTAGTGAATTAATCTAAAGAAAAAATTTTTAGAATCTGAAAATCATAATTAATTCAATATATAAGATTTCCTGCAATCATATGGCTTTTTATTGAATAAATCTAAGTTAACGGATGAATACTCGACATTATGCGCTAAACCAGCTATCTTTTCAGGCATCTGGGTATCTAAACGTTTTAACGTATGCTTTGAGGATCTCAGGTTATGCCGATTCGGATATTAGATAAGTTACCTGCAGTAAATTTTCTGCGTGACGAAGATATCTTTGTGATGACATCCTCACACCCAGGAACGCAAGCAATACGACCATTAAAAGTATTGCTTCTTAACCTTATGCCAAAAAAAATCGAAACAGAAAATCAATTTCTACGTCTATTATCTAATTCACCTCTCCAGGTGGATATTCAATTACTTCGTATCGATAGCCGCGAATCAAAAAATACGCCTATTGAGCATTTAAATAATTTTTATTGTGATTTTGAAGATATTCAACACAAGAAATTTGATGGATTAGTAGTGACTGGTGCACCACTTGGACTCGTAGATTTTTGTGATGTTGTATTTTGGCCTCAAATTAAACGAATACTACACTGGACTTGTGATCATGTGACCTCCACATTGTTTGTCTGTTGGTCCGTTCAAGCTGCACTGAATATTTTCTATGGTATTCCAAAAATGACACGCAAACAGAAACTGTCTGGTATCTATCAACACTATACGCTAAAGCCTAATGCGTTGTTAACTAGAGGTTTTGATGAAACCTTTTTTGCACCTCATTCACGCAATGCCGATTTCTCTAGCGAGATAATTCATCAGTATAGCGATTTGGAAATTATGGCTGAATCTGATGAAGCAGGTGCTTATTTGTTTTCCAGCTTAAATAAACGACTGGTGTTTGTAACTGGCCATCCGGAATATGATACATTGACCCTTGCTAGGGAATATCACCGAGATCGAAAAAACGATCTTAATCCACAGTTACCCATTAACTATTTCCCGCATAATAATCTTGACCTTATACCGAAAATCAGCTGGCGTAGTCACGGTTTTTTACTATTTGCCAACTGGCTTAACTACTACGTCTATCAGACGTAGCTAAATACTTAACTTATAAGAAAAATCATTAACACCACTTGATTTTTAAGAATATGAAAGTCATGCGCAATGATATAAAAATTAAACTAACATCCGACAAACACTATTCTCGTAAAACACATTTCTTGAAAATGACTATTGAATTTATGACAAATTCGTAATATGTTCTATGTTCTATGTTCTATGTTCTTGAACAAGATCGCTTAATAAATATTGATTGTTCAGTTATACACTGTTCTATGAAGCATTATGTCATAGAACAGACCATTGTTTGTTTATCTTGTGTCAAAAAACTGTTTTTTAAAAAGGGGTTACAGGCATGTAAAAGAATTTATTGTGGATATATTTATTACAAATGCATTATTCTGCACAAAAGATTTCTGATAGTACCTTATTCTATCCTATATGCTATTAATCCTCTAAAAAACTAAAAAATCTTTTCATTTTATAAGGAAAATCGGCGAATTAATTAATGGTATTTATTATAGAATATTTATTCTATACAGTAAAATTAATATTTTTATATTATGTGTTTCAATAAAGTTTCTTCATCATGCAACTTTCAAATAGGTTAATATAATAATTTTTCTATTTTTTATCCTTCTATAATGCAATCTTTTTAAATTTATCTTTGTTAAGATACTTTTTAATCTGAAAGAGATCTTGGATCTCATTTATTTAATCAAAACTATCACTTACACAGCAGGCAACAAAGGCAATAAAATTAACATAAAAACACCAATAAATTAGAAAAATCATCCATTTATTTTTTTATAAAAGAAAAATAGAATATACAACTAATATTTATGATATCAAAAAATTAATCTAGCCACATCTGACAATATATACATATTGTCGCATGAAATTATCTATACCAATTTATCGCTCAGTAAATTTCTACTGATTTATAGAAAATTCTAAATTTGATAAAACAGATCTAACTGAAAAAAGGTAAAGTCAACATTCCTTTCCAAGGAATGAAATTTATAATTAACTGTGTAATTTTTAGATAAAAATCAAATTCAACCGCTGATTCTAAAAATAGATGACACAATATATTTTCCATGGCCGAAAGAAATTCATTGAAAATCATCCGCGATGCAATAAGTTTTTCTAATTTAGAAAAAAGGTAAATTTTAATTTATACGCACTCAAAAGCTAACGCGGTTATAGTTTGATTTAAATTCTTTTTAATAATTATATTCTGCATTCATGCACATCCTTATCAAGTAAGGATGAGGTGATTCTTGAAATATTTCATTGAGAAGGTTTTTAAGAATACAAAAAAACACATCAATTAAAAACAACCTTTCTAAAGGTTTAGTTTATCATAAATTCTGTTTTATATAATAAATCTATCTCTCAATGAGAGGTTATTTTTAATAATTACATAAGAAAAAGTGCTTTTATTCTGTAATTGGATAAAAATATAAAAAAACAAAAAATAATTAATATTATCCATAATTGATATGTGATTTCTTTATGAATTCTGTTAAATTTAGCAAAATTATATAACAAATAAAAAACATTCAATGAATAAAGAACATAATAATTTAAACTTATATATAATACATCAAACTTTTTATTTATAAAACAATTTTTCAAAATCAAACTTAATACATTGTCATCAATAAGACGAAATAAATATTTCATAAAAGATACAAAATATACCATAAAATATTTAAGCTATATTTTACCTTCACCTGACTATATTTTTTCAAGAGAAGTTTTGTGACTTCTAAATGGTTTCAGTCTTACTTAATTTTTTTAATTTTCGCCAGCTACCCAATACCTTCTGACGACGCTGATTTAGCTCCTCACCAATCTGCGCGCCGCTGAAGCCATCATTAATAATGTCACGCGTACTTACAGATGTTGCCACGCGGAATGCTTCACGAAAAATTTCCCCTTGCGGATAGGAATGATTTTCAAATCCAGCACGCCCTCGGGCGTCAGATTCACTGATAAGGATTATCTGCTCCAGACGTTCTGGTCGGTGCCAAATATCAATAGCACAAAAAATTTTAATTAGTGTCTTCGGACTCAGGTTTTCTATATTGTGTAGCAAATCATGATTTTGAGCAGCGATCTTTGCTAAATTACGCAGAGACTTGGGCACTTTAAGACGCTGACAGAACACCTCTACTACTTTCACCCCCGCTAAGCTGTGTCCGTAGTGCCTTGGCCACAATTTAGGCGGGGTGAGCGCCTTACCAAAATCATGGCAAATTGCAGCAAAACGTACCGCAATATCGCTTGTTAACCGCGCTGCAATTGATAATGTCATCATAGTATGAATACCTGTATCAATTTCTGGATGCCATTTAGCTGGCGCAGGTATACCAAACAAAGAATCTATTTCCGGAAATAACACTTTTAACGCACCGCAGTCACGCAGCACCTGAAAATAAACTTGAGGATTGCTAGTTGCCAGTGCCAACTCCATTTCTTTCCAGACGCGCTCAGGGGTTAGTAACGTAAGCTCATTAGTCATATGCTGCATTAACAACAAAGTTTTCGGGGCAATTTGGAAACCCAAGTGGGCAAAACGGGCGGCAAAGCGGGCAACTCGCAAAACACGCAACGGATCTTCGCTAAAGGCGTTAGAAACATGGCGCAAACAACGCTGACGGATGTCTAGCTGGCCATGATATGGGTCAATCAAAATACCTCTTTCATCATCAAGAGCAATTGCATTAATGGTGAGATCACGGCGACGAAGATCCTCTTCTAGAGTGACTTCCGGAGAAGAATAGCAAATAAACCCAGTATACCCGGGGCTTGATTTACGCTCCATGCGGGCCAGTGCATACTCTTCACGAGTCTTAGGGTGCAGAAAAACAGGGAAATCTTTTCCAACCTGTAAATAACCTTGCTCTATCATCTTTTGTGGGGTCGAACCAACCACGACCCAATCTCGTTCCATGACAGGAAGGTTCAATATGCTATCACGAACGGCTCCGCCGACAAGATATTTTTTCACAGTTCTCTCCAGAAAGAACTCAGTATTTCCTTTATTGAAAGAATTCATTTATGCATTAACTGAATTTATTAATTCAGTATATCTTATGTTTTTAAAATACATTAGTGCATTATAAATACTTTTAATTTTATTGTTCCTCATTACAATAATGGCAATAGAGTTCAATCTAATGGTTATTCGGCGCATCAAGTGCTAAATAGCATATCTGTAAAAAGTGATGTTTTTAAAACGTTTAATCTTCATGTTCCTCTGGAGGAACATAAGCAGGCAGACATAAAACTATTATCTGTACACCATAAAAATCCGGATTCAGGAAAACAACGCAATATTAAGCATTAGCTTGAATCCTGTTCTCATGCATGTTAAAATATTCAAAATTTGATTTTGGATAATATAATGATATCACTTGGCTATACGTCATTATTTTTATAACACAGTAAAATAAAGGTCTTCTATTCGGCACCAAGACCCCACTCTAGCTGGCTATTTTACTCTATAATCGAAAAATTGAAATTTCTTCGGTTTATTTTAAAGATTGATAAACAAAAATGCTATAGAACAATTAATACTATTAATTAATATATTTTTATATATGACTCATATATACTACGTTTAGAAAATTAAGTTCGATTAAAATAAAAAACACTAAATAAGTATAGGAAACATGATTTTAATTTACATATCCATATCAAATAATCTTATTCATAAAAGTTTTTTAAAAAAATAGATAATAATGTCAATAAATATAGGTATGACCAACATCATGGTGAACTAATTTAAATCAAACTTATCCATAATCTATCTATATCAAATGGATGGTGTAATTCATTTCTCAATTATCTATTATAAAACAATAACAGGATATAATAAAAATAGGATTTATTAAAAGGTAACCACTTTAATTTTTAATTAATCATAAATGTATAATATTAATAAAAATCATTTATTCTAATGAATGCATAGAAGTTTTTATTCAAAAAAACATATTACACGAAATTTTTTAAATTTCGTGTAATAATTTAAAAACATTAGAGTTTTAATAAATTTTTATTTAATTCTAATTTTCTAAAAAGCGACATCACTTATCGGAAACAATCGATTACTACCTATTAGGATCTTAAAAATAATCAAAGATTAAATTTTAATATGCTGTGTATATTTTTTAATACGGTTTGGTTCTAAGAAAAAATAGAAAACTTAACGCGCCATAGAAAACAGAAGAGTGGAATAGTTTTTCAATAAGTTGTCTTATATATCAACACATTAGAGATTCTTGCAGAATAAGTGTATTACCAAAAAAAACAACAAAACGGTTTCCTAAAACAGAATCCGTTATATATCAGACTTTTCAAAAATTATTAAGTTTATCATTTGGCTTAAAAATAAATTAGTTGTCGTCTATATTATATAAAATAATATTTACGGCTAAAAATAATAAAAAGATTTTTATACCACAAAACTTTACTCCAATAATTTTATATATTCTATAAATAGGATGAAATATTGTAAAAATACCATTATTTTTATAAATTAAAAATAATTAAATAGAGAGAGATAATAATATAAATTTTATATGTATCAACAGGATACTACAAGTATAAAATTAAAAATTTTAGTGTAAAATAGAATATCTAACTTGAAAAACATTATATAACCCCAACCTTTTAGTTGAGGTCACTATTAATCATCAATACACACATCTCTAAGGGGGTTGTATATGACTTATCGTTCTTTCTCTCTTATTCCTACGTGCAGTAATTATCTTCCGGATCATGTTACCCAAATAGATCGACTATTTAGTCGGCTAATTGGTGAAAAATCTCTGTCCGATAATCCAAGTTATAATCTTTGTCAAAAAGATAAGAATCATTATGAAATAACATTTAGCGTACCAGGTTATTCACAAGACGAATTAGATATTTCTGTGCATAATCACCAGTTTACCGTTAATGGTAAACCAGGGGTTGAAAAAAATGAAAAAATCGATGAAAAAGAAAACATTAAATGGTTACACCAAGGCATTAGTAAAAGTGGATTTTCTGTAAGTTTCAACCTTGAGCATCGGATAGTTATCCAGCAAGCTAATTTAGATAAGGGATTATTAACGCTGCAATTTACTTACGAAATTCCTGAACAGGAAAAACCGAAAAAAATTGCTATTGGTGTTCAAAATAAATCAGAACAAATACTTGAGCATCAGGGAGTTTAAAGCATCGCCCCTAATTGGGGCGATTTAATTTACATCAAAACAACGCGTAATCAAATATTATTACTTTCGCGAATAAAAATCAATACTTACTATTTTATTCTAAAAAAATAATATTTTATATAAAAACAACAAAATAATTTATATATGTTATATATAGAATGTAGTTTTTAATATATTAAACTGAAATAGACAAAGCTTTTATACTTAAACCTTAGAGATAACCTAAGAAAGCCTAATTCAAAACCAAATATAAAATTTCATTTTTAAATTATTAACATCTAAAGATTTTGAAAAATAAGTTGAATAAATTTCAAGCATTTTTTGATCAGTGCATCGCTTTTTTCACAAAAAATTAAAAGTTAAAAATCTTCTACTTCTATTTCTCTACCTCAAATTTGAACGACTCTTCTCAAAAAACCGCCTGTTTGGTACGTAAGAAAGTATGTCTCTTACATTATTCATCTCTTATATTCTCTCTGTAATATGATTTACATCCATCATAATGACAATAATCTGCTAATAAAATCTAGTGTTTTGTTGTTATGTGTGTTTATAATGCAAATTGCGTTTTAACCATAAACCCACCAACATGCAGTAAAATACTCTACTAGCTATTCATTAAAAATAGCGATAAATTTGAAATATTTTTAAAAGTACATCAAAAATCCAACAAAACACAAAATGTTGATATACTAGTCTATCGATCAATAGCAGCTCTTGCTAAGAGGATTTTATCTAATTAAATAAAACAAACGAAATCAATCAACTTAAAAAAAATTAAATAAACACTACTCCTTGATAGTACTTACTATATATCTTAAAAATTTTTAAATTAAAAACCATTTAAGTGATTTATTGAGGATGATGTTTATCATGCTAAATATTTAATTTTTTAATTAAAGCATTTAAACTCAATTTTTCTTTCAAATTGGTTACCATCCCACACAATCAATGAATCGAAATAGATACTTTGATGATTTTTAAAACATAAACAACCATAGACAATCTATAAGAATCTGAGTAACGATGATACATAAACTCAGTGGGACACTAATGATAGTCATAATACTTAAAATGAATTATGCTACTCGGATCAAAAATAAACAATATCCGCATTACCTAACAATCGACCAAACAAGAACGTATGATTCTAATTTATTTAATAAATTACATTTGCTAAACAGCACAATTTTAGCTCAATCATGAGCAATCAACTATGAGTATAGTCATTTTTATTTCGCATTTTATGATAAACAATATCATAAACCTTGCTGTTTTTGCTGAGATTCAAGTACATTGCAAACCTCACTAAAATTTTTCAACTGCATCTCGGATAACTGCGAAAATATGCGATTTAAAATGATCTTATGGGTCTGTTCGGCAATACGTAATTTTTTACGACCCTTTTCCGTGATATAGACATACTTTACCCGGCGATCAGTTAAACTTTGATGACGTTGCAGCATTTCATCTTTTTCCAATGCATCTAGAACCGTTACTACGGTACGGGATGAAAATCCCATATAATTCTTGATGTCGGTGGCGCTAGTTTTTCCGGTGGTTATTAGGTGTAAAATCTTCATTTTTGACATCGAAAGATCTTCGTTTACCAGTTGCCCATTTACTTCCTTTCTCAGGCGGTGATAGATACGCGATAAGACCTCGACCATTACTGAAATATCGGTTAATTTATTCATGTTCTAATCTCTATATGTTATTTATTCTCTATCAGTTATTCCAAAAGTACAGTGGATTTCCGTTTAATATTAGTAATGGCTTCAATGATATTTTTTAAATATGACATGCATATGGAACTGATAATACCAAAAAAACCCTAAATAATAAAAGTTGTTAGTATTCTTCTAAAAGAAGAATACACCTTTCAAATAAAAAATACTGAAATTTTCTAAACAAAGATGAAATATGAACATTTTGATACATGAAAATATTGGTTACTTCCATGCTACATATAACCGCTAAAACAGTTTATCTGCATTTTTTAATTTTTAAAATATAACCAAAAGAAAAAGGCTCTTGTATTATAAAAATATAAAAGTAAATATATTTTTATTAGTTACAATAAAAACTAATGTCTTGATAACCATCTCTCAATTACTTTAGAGATAAAATCATAAAATGTTTTGAACCGGGTTTTTAAAAATCCGTTTTAAATATAACACCATGCCAATTTTGTTATGGTAATTCACAGCTTTATTTAATTAAATTAGTACTGGGATGATTTATCTAACAAATCCCTAACGATAACAAAACGGATATCAATAAAAATGTAGCCTTATCACATCACTATAAAATGCCTAGCAACGACTAGCGATATTATTAATCCGGACAGGACAAAAACTAGACTAGTATTTGCAATACTACTTTATTCAGAGTATTCGGCTAATTAAACGATCGACGTGAATCCGGCGCAATCGGCGGATAAGCTTACGTACTTTAATTGGATAATCAGCAATACTTTGCAGATCGGCGTAATTCGATATCTTCCGGGTATGAGTCCGAATCAGGGTAAGCTCTTTCTCACGTTGCGAACGCAATACCTGCTCAGGATCATGAATCAGTAAAGCATTTTCCAGATCAAGACACCAAGCCCGAGGGTTTAGGTTATTACCAGTCAGCAATTGCCATTCTTCGTCTACCCACACACCTTTCAAATGATAGCTATTATTATCATCCTTCCAGAGACGTACTACCAGTTGACTACTGTCCACATAACACTGCAGACGACTAAGAAAATGGCGTAGGTTGATTTCATAGAGAAATGGCAGGGCACCGATGATTTTGAATGGTTGATCCTCTGGAATATAAAAATCATTGGCGCTTTTATCGCCAACAATGATTTCTACCTGTTTACCTAGACGTAATATCTTGATTAAATCATGCACCAACAGCGATGGTAAATTAAAATAAGGGGTACATAGCGTTAGGTTGTTTCGAGTGGAGCAAAATAAATGGTGAATCGTTTTATTTAGGGGGCTCTTTTTACCAAGTCCCACCAGCGGTGTAATAGCTAATTCATTTTGGCCCGCCTTCCCTTGATAACAATAAATACCTTTCCGCAAGGTTTGACGGAATAGACGAGTATGGTTTTTTATTCTAAAGTTTTTCTGTCTATCCACGTTATCTAAGCGATTTACTGCTGGTGCCCTAAGCAAATTTTGTTTGATATAATTAATCAATGTATCGGCTAAAGACTGATTACGAATAAGCTGATAGCGATCGTACCGGTATTTATCATGTTGATGAAGATAGACATCATTCAGACTAGCGCCGCTATAGATTACCTCAGCATCGATAATAAACCCTTTCAAATGCAGAACACCCAACGCTTCCCGGATATTAACCGGGACACCATATACCGGGACATCAACACCACGATGGTGTTGCGCCATACGGCAATACCAGTCTGCGTTTGTACCTTTAGCATCATTATCAATGATGCCGATACGACCACGTTGCGCCCGATGCCAGTCAACCAAAATCGCTATTTCAAGCGTGGGTTCAATACCTTTAGCTCGATAAATGGCTTCAAGAACCCGTTGACCACTTTTATCCTGTTCTAAATACAGAGCTACAAGATATATTCTCTGCCGAGCATCGGAGATAGCCTGTATAAGTGCTTGATAAAAATCTTCAGGCTTGTAAAGGGTTTGAATATCATTAGCCATCTGCGGGATTTTTGGTAGTTGTGCAAGATGTTGTTGGTGTTTACTACATTTTAATTTTGACAACATCACAGTGCACTTCTTCTCTTAGCATCGAAGGTTGGAATAAATTATTACAAATAGAGATTTGCATTGATTCTTTATCATACCATTACTATATGAATTCTTGGTGTATATTTAACTTTATCTGGCTCATCATTTACATAAAGATAGGATCATTTAACATACTATCCACTTCAAGTGTTAGAAAAAACGAAAACTAAAATATCACCCTAACCATAAAATATCAACAACCATCGACACAGCCTAGTTTACACACGCTAGTATTATCCAATCCCATAGATCATTTGATATTGTAATTTCAATTAGTTATTATAGTTCTATATTTAGATCTGCATCATTAATCATTTTGATCGGCATAAAACGCCTAAGTTTTAAATGCAAATGCAGCAATATTCGCTAACCTAAGCATTTTAAAATCATAAATATATTATTTCGCTAATTTCGATGAAATATAAATAATAAAAATCTTTTTATTACTTATCTAATCAGGATCCTTAACAATAACATATCTTCAAAAAATCGATAATAACATGGTATATCGCTTATTATTAACTGTTCGAAACGATTCGTTGTTAGATTTTGGGTCATTATAAATAAGCAATACACCTCAAACATGTATCGTAATGCCCATTAAATTAAAGTTTATATTGATCTGCAATCATATCATTGCAACAGGCTTGCAAGCAGCTAAATATCTAACACAGTAATTTTTTCTAAAATTGAAAAGCATGTTTAAATTATCCCTTATTACCAAGGAGTTAACTGAAAGTAACTCTGTCTATCTGGTAAAAATACAATTTTACGCAAGTACCATTGTATCACCCGTACAAAACAAATGATGGGCTTCCCACGTTATATTGAGTAACACAACCGAAACACCTGTCACTTTCTAGACGACCTTTCACTAAAAATAATCTAAACTGAAGACAGAATTTTTGAATACAACTACGACGCTCTTGTGTAGTAACGCGGCTATTCATTGCTGAGAATTCCTATCATACATTTAAAATAAATAGATAAATAAGTCTAGGAGAGCTCACTTCCAATTTCACATGTATCGATAGCCACCACTCCTTCCACTTAAACCATATTGCAAAAAGTTTATAAAAAATTATATCTTATATATTAAACTTAACACAAATCTGATAAATAAACACTTTCACTTATCCGGTTTGCTTCGTTGTTCTCAATAAAGGTCTTGGTACCGAGCCATACAACTTCATAAAGCTGAGTTTAATTTCGTGAATTTTCATAAAAAATGAATAATCTTAATCCGATAGCTAACAATGTATCTTCTCGGGGTTCTTTTCTAATAAAGATGAAATTACTGATTCTTTCAATTTACGTTTCCAACAAAAAACATCATTCTAATCAACATGCCTCAAGCTACAGTCATTTAGATGGTAAAAGCATAAATCCGAATTAGTAATCTAAAAATATCGATTTATAATCGATAAAAAAGATTGATACTTAAATAAATTTATTGGATGAATACTAGTTAATTATATAATTTAATTAAATACAATGCGAAAAAATGACCTACTTTTATAATATCTAAAAATCTTATCAGAAATGTTTTTAACATTATTAAATTCTTCGATAATAGTCTGCAATAACAAATAAAAAAGAATCTTTATTATGATAGTAACGAACAAACTCTTATAAAATCATTCTAGAATATAGATTTGAATCTCTAATTCAAATTCATTAAGTATGAATTGTTAGTTCTCTCACCGAGAAAAATACCATTTAGTACATACCTTTATGAACTTTAATACACATCTTAATCACTTTATTATCTGTATTACTGCATTAAAGAATTGTTCTAAAAAATTAGTAGATAATTCGAAAACTTCGAGAAGCTTTATACCACTCAAGGTGCTTACTATTTTGTGATCCATGAAATAGTGGAGTCGTAAAAAAACGCTACCAAGGAAACTTACGATCGAATAACCTATTTACCAAACAGCTAAACAAGCAATATAACATTATTTCGAATCAAATTCTCTGATATCTGTAAATTAATAATAAAAATCCTCTATAAATTATTATTTTAGGTAATTCTAAAGAGAGCATAAATAATAAAAGCATGGACATATACATATTTATCGCGCACCTGATTTTATTTTGTAGTAAATGATTAACTTATCTATCAAACAATATATAGAACACTGCTTAAAGCATAAATATCAATTGATAATTAAACAATATATAATAAAAAACCCTCTTGTTTAATATGAAATAAATATGATAAATTCTATAAAGAAACATCTTCCATCAATTATTGAATTCTGATATTATAAGTTATTTTATAATATAAAATATTAATTAATTATGCACCCACACAAAAACACTAAAAACAATTCTTAGAGTCATGGACTAGTTAAAATGGTAAAATGCCCACTTATATTTATTTTTAAAGCAATATATAAAATGAAAAAATTAAATATATAATAGATTTTTTATATCCCATATTGATTAAGATTTATTTTGGATAATGTACCTTACTAGCATGGCGTTTTTAATTTTAATCCATACAAAATTTAAATCGTCATTCTCAAAAATAACCAGATGTAATAGTTTTCAAAAAAATTTGGTGAAATCATTATTTAAGATAATAGTAACAAGATAAGTTTTAACTTCACCTCCTACAGCCTGTTGAAATGAATAAGAGCTAGAAATTTCTCGTTTATAACTTTTCATTAATAAATCTCAAAAAATTATGCCATAAATAGGATTTATTAAATAACTAAATAATTTATTATAAATGAACTTTTATTTTTATATAAATCAGCCATAATTTGTCTTATTTAAAAATAAAAAACATCAATTTATACAACTTAAAATTTGTATTAAATAGATGATTTAGTTAAAAAAACCAGTTAAATCCATCGCCACTTGAGAATAAAATTCTCCACAATATCATTTTTTTAAACTATACTTCATGCACAATACGAACATATTTGCCAATTAAAAAAATAACAGAACAATAATAAACAAACTAAATTTATTTACAACACCCTATTCATGTATTCCACTTTGAAATAGAAACAAGTTTTTCTAGTAAAAAGATATCTATTATAAAAATCCAACAAAATCATTAAAAAAAACACTCAAAATATAAAAATATCTTATTAACAGTAAACAAATTCAAGAGATATATATACTTCACCGTGAACAATTAATATGATTTGAAAAAATACTCTTTTCTCTACCTGGAGGATTTAAGGATACACAGATGAAAGTATATACGCCATTAGTCCTGCTATGTACTATCCTGATGCTACAAGGATGTCTCTGCGCAGTGATAGTCGGTACTGCTGCTATCGTGACAAAAACCTCTACTGATCCAAGAACTTTCGGGAGACAGGTTGATGACAGCACTCTTGAGATTCGAATTACTAACGCACTGGCCAATGATCAGCAACTGAAGAAAAAAACACGCATTATAAACACAGTTTATCAAAGTAAAGTACTGCTAACAGGGCAAGTACTGACTGCCGATCTTGCCAAGCGCGCTAACCAGATTGCACTTGACGTCGATGGTGTCACTCAAGTCTATAATGAAATTCGCCAAGGTCGACCAGTATTGCTTAAACGCATATGCATAGATATCTGGATAACAACAAAAATTAGATCGCTGTTTCTAACTAGCAACAAAGTTAACTTTTCTAATATAAAAGTAACCACCGAGAACGGCGAAGTATTTCTTCTAGGTATACTGACTAATGCTGAAGGTAAAGCCGCTGGCGAAATTGCCAGTAGAATAAATGGTGTAAAACGCGTCACCATTGCTTTTACTTATTTACAATAAAAACACGGTTTAAACACAAATCTACCTGCACCAAATAAAGATTTTATATGCTACTTTTCCGTATTATAAAAAATATGATTTAACCCTGTTCTTGGAGAAAATAGAATGCTTAAATCGTCCAAACACCAGATCAAAGGATTCTGTAAATTCCGCGACAACAAAATCATATCTTTAAAATTACAAGAGAAAAATATATTTTAGATCATGTTTTTCTCCGGTTTTAGTTTGTCTATAAGCTATAGTAAACAGTTTTTCAGTCAGGATGCATAAAATGAAACCATTCCTATTTTTATTTTTATCTCGTAAATTTTTCCATACAAACTTTATTGTAAATTAATTACAATTAGTAATAAATACACTCTTGTAATAGTCTCCTTCATCACCACTTTTTCTTGATTTCATAAACCCTATCAAACGTTGATGAAGAAAAACAATTGATTTCCAAGAAAATATATAGTTAAATTATTTAATTTTCATAATAAAATTACAAACATGAATTTTACTTTAATTAATGTCTATAGAGACTATTACTATCAAGTAAACACTTTTTGAATTTCTATCTAGAAAATTACTCTAATATACATACAATGAACTATCCACCACACAATTACCATGGTGTTTTTTTTCTTTATTTTATTAAACTTCGACTAGAATCTAAACATTAAAGAAACATTAACATAATAAATTATTGTAGAAATGATTTGTTAATTTTAAGTGCAGATATTAGAAATAAATATACTTTATTTTATGATTACCATCATCCATCATCATTGGCAGATTTCTATCTGAATAGAAATAAAAAATAGATTTAATTTGATAGATTAAATAGTTACAAGAAGATATTTTAAATATCATACCACTAATTTTAGCAGTACCGATGTTATATCTGATTTCATCCAAAAAGAAAATAAGGATTTCTCTTTATTAACTAAAGATCTATCTATTATTCTACCTAGTTCAAAACAACTACAGAGTAGAAATCTGTTATTAAACATATCCAACTTTTTATTAAAATACAGAAAATGATGTTTGTCTAAAAAAATTCTAATACACTATAAATCCCCAAGACTAACCGGCACGATTAGTCCTAGCATAACAAAAATAATCTAATATCAACGCGCCACTCGTTTATACGGATTTGGATCACCTGGCTTACGCGTTTTAAGCAACTTAAGTACCCAAGTGTATTGTTCTAAATTAGGACGTACCAGTGTTTCCACAACTTCATTCATACGCAATGCAACAGTAACCTCATCGGCATTTTCTAATTTTTCCATCGGCGGGAGCACATGAATATGCAAAAGACTGAGCCCCCCGTCGTAGACTGGGAATAAAGGAATCACTGTCGCACGACAAATTTTCATTAAACGCCCAATAGCCGGTAGTGTTGCTTTGTAGGTCGCAAAGAAATCAACAAATTTACTTTGTTGTACACCATGATCCTGATCCGGTAAATAATATCCCCAATATCCCTGACGCACTGAGATAATAAATGGTTTAATACCATCATTTCTGGCATGCATGCGTCCACCGAAACGCCGACGTACACGGTTCCACATATAATCTAACAATTCATTGCGCTGATTATGAAACATAGCTGCCATTTTTTGACCTCGCGCTGCCATTAGCATCGCCGGCACATCGACTGACCATCCGTGTGGAACTAGAAAAATAACATTGCGCTCTTCTTCCTGTAGCCGCTTGAGCAACGCATCACCATGCCAGCGCACACACGACAGAACCCTCTGTGGATTACGGCAGGCCAACTCAGCTATTAGAATAGTAGACTGCAATACACAAGCAAACATCTCGTCAATAATGCTTTCTCGCTTCTGCGAATTAATTTCTGGTAGGCAATAGGCTAGATTAACCTGAGCGCGAAAACGCGCCTTGTATGCAATGCGACCAATCACCCGTCCCAGCGCGCCTAATACGGGATTACGTAGCCGCGGTGGGATCCAGGCAGCAATAGCAATTGTGCCTATTCCAATCCAGATGCCCCAATAACGTGGCGCATAAAATTTGCTTTTAAAAATAGGAATAAATTCTTTTTGTCTATTCTGCTTATTTCCCATGCATGCTTTTCTCAATACTTGTTATCCGAATAAACGGCAACTGATCATTTTATAAAAAAAAGAAAAAAAGGCAGACGATAGAGAGCTCGGATAGTTAGAATCTCTCTGTCATATCAGTTTAACTTCAACTGGGGGAGAATCTGTTCAACTTGAGCAAGATATTCTGCACGTTCGCGACCAATTAGCCCATCAAAATACGGAAGTTTTGCAGTCAAAGGATTGGCCGCCTGCTGATTAATCCATACTTCATAATGCAGATGAGGACCTGTAGATCTACCAGTATTACCGGATAAAGCAATACAATCACCGCGATTTACTTTTTGTCCCTGCTTTACTAGTAATTTTTTTAGATGCATATAACGAGTCATGTACTGTCGCCCGTGACGAATGGCTATATAATTACCAGCGATATTATCCATTTTGCTTATAATAACCTCGCCAGCGCTTACCGCCAACACTGGCGTACCAACAGGTACGGCGAAATCGACTCCAAGATGTGGAGCTTTACGCCCGGTAACGGGGTTAAGCCGAGATGGGTTAAAATTTGAGGAAACACGAAATTTTTTTATGGTGGGAAAATGCATAAACCCGCCGACTAACCCATTGGCATCTTGATTATAAAATTTTCCATCATTCGCACGAAAAGCATAATAATTTTTATTCCCTGTACGTAACCGTATCCCAATCAATTGGCTTTGGGCGCTCTTTCCGTCCAAGATTTCCCTTGAAGCTAGAACAGAGAATTGATCTCCTTTACGAAGTTTGCAAAAATCCAACTGCCACTGTAGTGCTTTTATCACGGTGTTTATATCACTGCTAGTTAATCCCGCCACACGAGCACTGCTGACAAAAACACCGTCGAGCTGACCAGTTAATATAGTATTTCGCCACTCACCAGTTATATTAGCTATACTTTCCTTAAACCCACCATCGACGCGGCTATAAGTACGAATCTCGCGACTGGAAACATTCCAAATTAGGCGTTGTAAATCGCCTTCAGCGCTCAAAATCCAGGATAGTGATTGGCCTATTTTTAAGTTTCGTAGTACTGGATTTTGCTTAGTTAACATAGTCAGATCAGCAAAATTGATGCCGTACTGAGTAAGAAAACTACTCAACGTATCGCCGGCAGCGATAACAACATATTCATGCATCCCGCGACTATCATCTTCAACATGCTCATCCAGTTCATCTTTTGGAATATCTTCATTGCTGTCAATCGAAGAGGTGGTAGTAGAGTGGTTAAGAGGTTCGCCGGTCTCCGACGTAAGCTCCTGCAATAACTGTTCTTCCAAGAAAGATGTATGATTAACGGGAGATTTTTCCACAACACGGGAATAAATTGAAAGATAAGGATGCCAAACGGCAACAACTACAGTGATAAGAATTAACGCCACCAAAATACCATAATGGAAGCGTGGCAGATGATGAAACGCAATGACAAAAGACCGGGATATCTGCTGCACTAATGATGATCCTCAAGTGATCTTCTCCGCGCAGATCACGTACTTGTTCAAAAGTTGCAATTAAAAATTATAATTTAAATGCACATAGCTTTTCTTGTCAAAGACGATACACAGACCCGACTGCTATAGGTCTAAATTACTAATATACGCATGTAAGTATCTCAACTCTCGCGCAAGCATCTCGTTGAGAATAACTAGTTTTAGTTATGGATCAAAAAATACAGAACATATTATGTTCAAGCAAGTAATTTTTTTATATTAGTCTAAACGCTGCACTATATTTTGAAGTTGTCGGTGAAACTGCCTGATCGGTAGGCAAACTACATCTTATTTAAAAATAGCCATACGCATCGTGAAATACGTAATGCTCTTTAGCGAAAATCAGTACAAGTATTATGTATGATATTTTATTATTTTTGTCAAAATATCATTAATCTTTACAAGATTAATTTAATCTGTTTCATAATAACTGCGCATGAAAGTTGTAAATAGCCTATCGCAATATTCAGATAAAATAAAAAACCCATATAATATGTTAAAATACAATATTTATATTGTAGAAAAATTAGCAACTTCATTATATTTATGATTTTTACGTTATTCATGATTTACTTTTTTGCGACGCGCAACAAAAGGTTAACTAAGCAAGAAATCTATTCTTCTATAAATAACTATAAATAGATGGATCGACCAAATAAAAACCATTTCCAACTTCTAGAGTCGGTATACCAGCTATCTGATTATTTAATCATAGTAACTTCATCAGCCATAAAATATTATCATGAAACAAAAACTCTCATCAAGCACTAACATCTATACTAATATAGTAGTATCAACAACGGCAGCGTCAATACACCTACCATCAGTGAAATAATTATAGATAGCTCTACACATAAAAAATCAGATAACTTAACGCTAAATATAATCTACATTTTTATTATTATAAAATTAACACATAATCAAATAAATTTAATTAATAACCACAACAAACTATACTCGAAGTAACAGATTACTTACATCTTAATAATCTAGTTTCTGACAGATTTCATGTATCTACTTTCTTTTCGGAGCTATTCAAGAGCAGAGATTTTTCAATCCAAGTTACTTCATAAAAGTCATTATGATAAATATCTTCTTATCGCTACTAAGATTTCTTTATGTAAGTAGACTCTTAAATTTTTATACATTATCATAAATAATGATGTTTTTTCCCACGTTGCAATGCATTCGATAAAGTTAAATGTAATAGAGATTGGAATTAGTTACTCAGCTGTACATCTGTAGCCGTGTTTAAAACCGTTTCAGCTTCATTTTTGCTATAGAAGAAAACTTTAAGCGAAATACATACTCAACTATCGTCGATATGGAAATAAATGAATCCATGTTAAGCATAGGGATTACTCAAATGATATTGAAATTAGCCTAAATGCTGTTTTTATACAAAAATCGTATTAAAACATACTATCGATAGCACATAATAATTATTTATGTGTACCTAACAATAACCACCACACCATTTTATTACTTATGATTTTTTAAAAAACACTTTTTATTTCAAGTTTTTAGAGGAAAATTCAAAAATTACATACAACGTCAATTTTCATTGTTAAATAAATTTAGCAGGATCATCTACGTGAGTAGATTATAGCTTTGTGATGTTTTTTAAAACAAGAAGTTATTGATTAAAAAATACACTAAGAAAATATAGCTGAATGATTTAATTTTTTTACCAAACACATAATTTAGTATAAGTTAAAATCATTCAAAAAAATTAAAATAAAGGCATAAATATTTTATGGTTACCGGTTTTTAAAAAAAAATAAAAACAACAATAATAATATCGATTTTATTAAATTAACGATTTAATATTTGAATAATTTTGAAACACATAGATATATTTTTGATCAATAAAACAATCTTTTAGAATGCAAATTCTAAATAAGTTAGCAGTGACACTATCACTAAATAAAAAATATATACGATATAGAAAAGAATCAATAGATATTTAATTAGACATATAAATAATAATATATTTTAAATAAGTTTAATACGTGAAAATAATTATTGTTTATAACAACAAAGTTAATATCGTGTGCAACAAATAAATTTTATAGGTTTATCTTGAAATTCACTTAGCTTATCTAAAATAAATGGTAAAATAAATTAAAAATAATTAATTATTTTTAATTTATTTTACCATTTCATATAAATAAAATCTTTATATTAATATATATTAAGTTGACTTTAATTATTTAAAATATAGTTATTATAAGTCATCAATTAGATTTATTATAACTCAATCTTATATCTATAATCAATATCCAAATATGTTTAGATTCATTTTCATTTTTATCAAAAACAACAACTATTATATATTAATAAGTATGATTGATATAAAATTAATATATTCAAATACATAGGTATTCGTGAACAGTAGATATTATTTTGGGTTCTTAGTGTAATCTTTTGAGAAAATAGATGTTTATATAGAATCTAATGAAAGTATCATTCGCTTTCTGATTTTGAAATAAAAACATTAATATAAAAATATTTATAATAAATTTGATATTTATAAAATAATCAAAAATCAGATACTTTTTACTACAAATAAATTTTTTCTATATAACTATATAGAACAGTATTTTAAAATTCATAATTAACATAACATATATTTACCATATTATAGATTATTATTATAACATTATTAAAAATAATCCCTTTAGTGTTACTGAATATAATTTTATCAACAAAATTTTATATATTTTTAATACATGTCAGAACGATATAAAAGTATCATAAAATATATCTATAATAACTAAAAACAAGAGATATTTATTGCTATATTGACAATATAGTTATTATGTGCGACTAGATCGACTTACTTCATAAAATTGAAAATGGATCCTATTTTAAATACGGATGACAATTGTTGTATTACGCTTATTATATTTAAATCTGTAGGAGTTGCCATAACAATGGCAGACAATATCAATATTTTAAAATATGTTGTTTTTAAAACATTTAAATATATTTAATTAATAATTTTAGATTTTTATATGATTCCAAATCAAATTTCTTAACACAAAAAACGACAAAAACAGATTATCAATAGTATATAAGATTACTTCTAACTTTTTATTTACTCTAATAAAAAAAACACCACAACCCCTATAATATATACAAGCAAATTTATAATAAGTGACATACATAGATTTTTATGATATTTACTTAAATTTAAAAAGTAATTTAGTGAAAAATCTATTAACGATAGTAGTGCATAAAATTAAATTTAGCCTCTCATATCTGTCTTTTAACATACGTGCAATTCATAGAAAATAAAAAGTTTAAATCATCCCATTGTAGACTCCCCCAATTACAATAAAATCCTTATAATGAGCAAATTTTTTGATAATATAATTTGATAAGTCGGGGGCATACCTACATAAAAAAACCTCTTATGATGACGCTAGGGCAAAGATTTTACTGTACAGATATGAACATTGACGACACAAGTTCTAATGATAAAAGGGATATTTTATCTTTTTCTTTCAGACCCTGATAAGAGCTGATATGATTAGTATTCCACTATAAAGATTATTAAATGTATCAAAAGAAAAACAAAAAAGAGTTAATATCAACATAATTTTACCTACACACGGTAAAATTAGTTTTTTAGATCATGGAAAGTTTAGCTGATAAATATTTTATAAATAGAAATAAAAATCTGTCAGACAGAAAATATTTTTACTAAGAAAAAGTCTTAATAAATTTTAGCGAGCATCAAACAACGCAACGCATGAAAACATTTTTTGCCCATTACCACTCAGTAATACCATTGAGGTACAAGCTTCGCCAAATTTAAGAAAGTAAGATAACCAAAAATCAGCAACACTTCGGCTCATGATAGTCGAAGATAAAACATCGGATTACAGTGCTATGCTAAAAAAGAAAATAAAGCTACTTATTCTCTAACAAGAAACAGTAAAAAATATTTTACGGACAGATAAATCTTTTGCAATCAACGCTTAAATAGCAAAAAACATAACATAAATAAGTTATCTCATTAGCATAATTAGTGACTAACGTTGCCTATATTTTATATCACAACAATTTTTTGGAAACGATAATGCATTATCGTGACTATACTTCCGTAGTGAGTTATCGTCAATAACGATGCTCAAATCACTTAACTGTATTCTTTTCTTAAAAATCACTTCGTTGGCGAAGGTGACATTCACGCGCTGAATTTGATATATCAAAAAATCTTAATGAATTTAATCCAATAAAACAAAAAAAAATTAAATTAACATGAAACTATATGCAATGTTATGAACACTTAATTCTTCCTATCTATGATAAACAATATCAGGAAGAAAAAGTATCAAGCAATACTTATTGATGTTTTATTATAATTAAATATATTTAACTATATAACATCTGTGAATACTCAAGCAGAGCATGCAACAACTGTAGTTTCTTCCCATCACCTGCATAAGATAGACAAAGCGTTTCTAAACACTGCATGTAACTTTCCATCCGAGACTGAGTAAAGCGGCTCTTCCGATGCTCCAACCAGCGAGACTTCTCATCATAATCTAATGTATTTGGGAAATTACGTGCACGATAGCGAAAAAGTAACGGTTTTAAACGTGGATCGACAAAACTGATATCTAGCGCCGATAAATTTTCTGGTGCAGTTGCAAGAACGATATTCATCGCAATACGATCCGTATCACTGAAAAAATTTTCATACAACTGTGCATCTAGATCATTTGAGTATGTAAATAGCGTGTTTCTAGAAAAAATCGCAACCACTTTATTCTTAATTTTCGGTCGGTTACGAAGCCAGATTAAATTATCCTGACAACGTTGAGGATAGATTCCAAATCGCTCAGCATCCATCGATCGCAGCGTATTAGCGGGCACTAGCACCGGACATTTATTAAAATGCACCAATTGCAGAGGTACCGCAGCATTAACACTCAACTTATCGCGCTGTGTATATAGCCGCGTACGCAGCTCGTCACTATCCATATCCTCAAGAAGACTCATATCACCGCTTAGATCACAAGCAATAAGAATATTAGCATTAATAGGATGCCAAGCTATAGGAGCAATTAAAGCGATATTTCCACGAACGGAACCAAACATACCTGAGACATGAACCAGCGGTTTCATTGTTTCAATATCGACTAACATCTTTAACTTGTGCTTATCGCGATGACGACAGAGATAATCAAACAGCTTTGGTTGCGCATGAAACATCAGTTTAGCCATAGCTAGGGTAGCGTATACATCGCCCATCGCATCATGGGCATTAGCATGTTCAATACCGTTAGCACACGTTAAATGCTCCAGTCGAAAGCTAGGTAGACCATGCTTATTTAGGGGCCATTCGATACCCTCAGGACGCAGTGCATAGCAAGCACGTACGACATCCAGCAAGTCCCATCTGGAATTACCTTGCTGCCAACTCCAGCTGTAAGGATCGTAAAAATTACGATAAAACAGGTGTCGAGTGAATTCGTCATCAAAGCGAATATTATTATAGCCAAGTATGCAAGTCTTTGGTATTTTGAAAATCTCATGAATTCGGCGAGCAAATTTTGCTTCAATGACACCATCACGTAACATCTTTTGAGGGCTAATACCAGTAATTAGCACAGCCTCCGGTTCTGGCAAATAATCGTCGGCAGGGCAGCAAAAGAAAACAACAGGGTCGCCTAACGTCTTAAACCGGCTATCAGTGCGAATACTCGCAAATTGCACAGGTCGGTCAAAAGCAGGATGTGAACCAAATGTTTCATAATCGTAGAAAAGAAAGGTAGGCTGCGTTAGCCGGTTCTCCATGATGATGGTTTCCTCCTTTTAAGAGATTATTTTAAAACATTTATTATGTTGACAGTATTGCTTGTAGCATGATCTAACTTTTTAAAAAAATCGCTATACTTGTAGGAACAAGAACCCGATAGAGAAAAATGAGTCTTACTTAAATTTTTCTTTATGCTCTCTCTACATTTTTTGTGCGACTGAAAATTGATGAATTTCACAACTATAAATCTATTATTATAGCATTACTTTTTATAGATATTATCTAAAGCACAAACACCATGTTATGCAATTAAGCAATTAAATATCTCTGATATAACATAAACAACCACCATATCTACTCATTTGATGCATTACTGACTCAGTCCACTTCATCACCGCTTTGTTGTGAATAAATAAAAACTTTTATTGATTATTAGATAAAAATGATCACTATTATTTAATATATTGTTTTCGTGGCAATGAAAAGTTTTAAATTACTTACTTGGCACTAATTACAAATTTATCAAGCAGTAAGATTCTCTACAATATATCTAGACAAATATCCATTCCTCGATAGGCGGGAAAACTCCTTATGAAGAAGAATGCTATCCAACTGTATTTTACTACACAAATATAAGCCTGATGATAACAATAATCATAAAATAAACATGCTTGATTTTTCTCAGAACATTATAGAGATTTGTTAATTGCATTTTTAAACTGATGGCAATCCCCTCTCGCTGCGATGTACAGCTTATGCACTACATAGCTATAGATGCGAAAACAAAATACTTAACATCAAGCATACAAACGTCAACATGCAGAGAAAAGACTTTAAAACATTTATTAAATGTAAATTTAAAATCAAAACCGGATGCTACCGAAAAACAGAAACTATAACATAAGATTCATTTAACAGCAGGCGGCATTAGTGCCCTACCTTGCATCAAATCATCTGTGCTTGATGTAGACATCAGAAATATCATATAATGAATAACCTTTACCAAATTTGATAAAAAAAATAACTGAAATTTATGGCTACAGTAGTTGACATCACTTTAAATAAATATTTTCTGTCATAATCTTTTTCTAAGAAAGAAAAAATGATCGAACCATCGTCTCTAAACAAAAGTCACGATATCTCAAAAAAATTTATCCCCGGAAACCAGCAGCTAGAAAAAATCATTTTACTTCAAGATGCATACCAAGATTATAATTAGTATTAGTAATTAATGTGAATAGATTTGTAAGGAAATATTAAAAACGATTTAATGGATTACGCTATTGAATACCAACAAATAAAAATCATCAAATACCATACTTGTTTATACTAAGAAGTCTGGAGTTTACACAGAAACTTTCTTCTAAATGAATACTAATAGAATTAGTAGCAATATAAATTATTGTTAATACAGATTACTTAAACTTAAATTCTATTAAATAAAATTACCCATGCAAACCAACATTCTCTATATATAACTTTTCTATGTAATAAAAGCAGAAATGTATCATAAAACTGTTATTTAATAGATCAGATAACAATCGAATAATAATTTGTGCTACTTAAAATTGATTAAAAGTAGTACGAAAAAAATTCTTTTTAAACTATGATATAAAAACTTAATCAAAGTTTTTATTTTAGAAAACACTGTTTATTGTTAATCTTAACTCTAATACTATGAAGTATGATCTTCATGCTCCTATAAATTAATCAAATTCAACAATAATTTATATAAATGCATCAGATAACTATTTAACACTAAAAATTAAAAAACCTTATAACTATCATTTTTCCAAAAAACCATTCAATGGTATATCAACGATAATCTTACATCGAAATATTTGATTTTCTCGATAACTAAAATAAAAATAAAATATTTTAAAAAAAAGTTTAAAAATATAAGATTTAATATAATGATACCAAATTTTTATTAAATTAAATTCTATTATTCTTGTTGCAAAAAGAAAAATAGTATTAATTTTCTATACTACAATTTAAAAATTAAAATATATTAAATCAACAAATCTAATTCACAATCTACGATAAAGGTATCTAATCTCGCAAAAGATAAAGATCACACTGTATAAAGAAACGTCACAATATAATATTATTTATAATGTTGCATTTATAATTAATGTATAATAATATTATTTTTATTTATATAAAATCATGAATTATAATTAAAACATATACGAAATAGATTAATAAATCTCCTTTTAACAATTGCTATTTTCCTATATTACAAGCCCTAGAACAGCAAAAAATAATTTTATAGGAGCATATTTTATACACCTTGAAAAAATTTGATTCGTTGATTAACAATAAAAATTAAAGTCTCAATTTTCCATATTCAGATTAATGGGGTATACCTATCTTTATAAAGTTCAGATAAAATTAGTACTATTCAGAATAATTGTTTAGCAATTTTGCCGTTACCTCCTGCATTTTCTTAAAATTAATCCGCTCTATACACCTAAATGATTTTTTTGCTTTTTTACTTAAAGTACAATATCTCTTTTTAAGATTTACTATATATTGTATTGTTGATTTGATTTATATCTAGATATAGTATGTATTATATATTTATCATCACAATAAACTTATGAAGACTCCTACAAATCATCAGCATGCCTATACTCTACAAAAAGGAGATTCAAATGATGGCTATTACTATTTACACTAAACCAAATTGTGTCCAATGTCGCGCCACTCGTCGCGCATTCGACCATAAAGGAATCGATTATCAGCTAGTAGATTTGTTGTACGATAAGCAAGCAATGCATCATGTAATGGCCCTCGGTTATAAGCAGGCTCCAGTCGTGCAGACACCTAATGAACACTGGAGCGGATTCCGTCCTGATAAAATTAATGCGTTATCCAAGCCTCCACAATATAAGCCTGAGACGCTGTAATGATCTCACTAATCTATTTTTCCAGCAGTTCTGCGAATACTCACAGATTTGTCAGAAAACTAGAACTGCCGATGCAGAGAATTCCTATTGAGATTCGTGAGAGAGTAAAAGCAGATGGCCATTATATACTCATCTTACCGAGTTACGGGGGAGGATCTGCACACTGCTCCATACCGCGCCAGGTTATACAATTTCTCAATGATCCGTTTAACCGATCATTATTATGCGGCGTGATTGGTGCTGGCAACCGAAACTTCGGTATGGCCTTCTGTCTGGCAGCTAAAATCGTCGCCCAGAAATGTTTGGTTCCCATGCTCTACCATTTTGAGCTACTCGGAACCACCGAAGATATCGCACAGGTACGAATGGGAGTAAGTAAATTTTGGGAGCGACAGAAGTTAATATAATTAAACCTATGATACAAACATTGGATTACCATGCCCTCAATGCCATGCTCAATCTGTATGACGAAGCAGGACATATTCAGTTTGATAAAGATCATCAAGCTATAGCCTGTTACCAGGAACAACATGTAATTCCGAAAAGCCGCACATTTAACTCTATTGAGGAAAAACTACGAAACCTGGTGAAAGAAGGCTATTATGACGCTCAAGTGCTAGCACTTTACAACAAAACGTTTATCGCTTCGATATTTACCGAGGCCCGCAATCAAGAATTTAAGTTCCAGACTTTTATGGGTGCGCTGAAATTCTACACCAGCTATGCCATGAAAAGCTTCGATGGCAAGGAATATCTTGAAAATTTTGAAGATCGAGTGTGTATGGTAGTACTAACGCTAGCCGCAGGCAACGAACCCCTCGCCAGATCGATGATGATAGAGATACTTTCCGGCCGTTTTCAACCAGCAACCCCCACTTTTCTTAACTGCGGTAAAAAGCAGCGTGGAGAATATGTATCCTGTTTTTTGCTACGTATCGAAGATAATATGGAATCAATAGGCCGGGCTATTAACGCTGCGCTTCAGCTATCAAAACGCGGCGGAGGTGTAGCCTTCATGTTAACAAATCTTCGTGAAACAGGTGCTCCAATCAAACGTATAGAAAATCAATCTTCCGGAATAATACCAGTCATGAAAATGCTTGAGGATGCGTTTTCTTACGCCAATCAACTCGGCTCCCGTCAGGGAGCTGGCGCTGTCTATCTGCATGCTCATCATCCAGATATTTTACGTTTTCTGGACACTAAGCGTGAAAACGCTGACGAAAAAATCCGCATTAAAACCCTATCTCTTGGTGTTGTAATTCCTGATATCACCTTTCAACTTGCGCGAGATAATCAGCTAATGTATCTCTTCTCCCCATACGACGTAGAGCACATTTACGGTGAACCATTCTCCCAGTTATCAATCAGCGATAGATATCAGGAAATGGTGACAAATAATCGTATTCGCAAAATTGCTATCAACGCCCGCACCTTTTTTCAAACGCTAGCTGAAACCCAGTTTGAGTCAGGCTATCCTTATATAATGTTCGAGGATACTGTGAATCGCACTAATCCTATCGCTGGTCGCATCAATATGAGCAATTTATGTTCAGAGATTCTACAAATCAATAGCGCCACCGAATACAATGAAGACCTGAGCTACCGAAAAGTAGGGCATGATATCTCCTGTAATCTTGGTTCGCTTAACATTGCGCGTACGATGGATTCGCCTGATTTCAGTCACACAATTGATACCGCTGTACGCACTCTAACCGCAGTATCAGACATGAGCAATATCTATTCTGTTCCTTCTATCTACGAGGGTAATCAACAGTCCCACGCCATTGGCCTTGGTCAAATGAATTTACATGGCTATCTAGCGCGCGAACATATTTATTACGGTAGCCCAGAAGCAATCGAATTTACCGATCTTTATTTTTATACTGTAACCTATCATGCGGTACGCGCTTCTAACCGGTTAGCAATAGAACGAGGACGAACTTTTAGTGGATTCACACAGTCACGCTACGCCAGCGGCGAATATTTTACGCCATATATTAGCCAACGCTGGGAAGCAAAAAACGATTGCGTACGTCATTTGTTCGCCAAAAGCAATATTCAAATACCGACTCAACAGAATTGGAAAACACTGGCAAACAGCGTCAAACGACATGGGTTATATAATCAAAACTTGCAAGCTGTGCCACCTACTGGCTCCATCTCATATATTAATCATTCGACTTCCAGTATTCATCCGATCGTCTCACGAATCGAAATTCGCAAAGAGGGTAAAACCGGACGAGTTTATTACCCGGCTCCATACATGACTAATGAGAACTTAACATATTATCAGGATGCTTATGAGATTGGCCCCCAAAAAATAATAGATACCTATGCCGCTGCTACCAAACATGTAGATCAGGGTCTTTCGCTAACACTTTTCTTCCGTGATACCGCGACCACACGCGATATCAATCGAGCGCAAATTTATTCGTGGAAAAAGGGTATAAAAACGCTTTATTACATTCGTATACGGCAAATGGCACTAGAAGGTACCGAAGTCGCTGGTTGTATCTCGTGCACCCTGTAAAAAAAAGATCAAGGAAAATGCTATGATGATTCAATCTGAACATACACACATCCAGGCAGTAAACTGGAATCGTATCCAAGATGAAAAAGATCTAGAAGTTTGGAACCGTTTGACTGCCAATTTTTGGCTACCTGAAAAACTGCCGTTATCTAATGATATTCCCTCATGGAACGCTTTATCATTACCAGAACAGCAGTTAACAATTCGAGTATTTACCGGCTTAACTCTGCTGGATACAATGCAAAATACCCTTGGAGCCCCGATGCTAATCGTCGATGCTCAGACTCCTCATGAAAAAGCGGTATTTTCCAATATTTGCTTTATGGAAGCTGTTCATGCCCGTTCTTACAGCTCAATATTCTCCACACTCTGCTCTATGGTGAATGTCGATGCTGCTTATTGCTGGAGCGAAAAAAACATTGCATTGCAAAATAAATCAGCCATGATTTTACATCATTATTATGATAATGATCCGCTAAAGAAAAAAGTAGCCAGCGTTTTTCTTGAATCCTTCTTATTTTATTCTGGCTTCTATTTGCCCATGTATTATTCTAGTCGCGGAAAAATAACCAATACCGCAGATTTAATTCGTCTCATTATCCGAGATGAGGCGGTACACGGCTATTATATCGGTTACAAATTTCAGCATGCGCTGACGATGGTGAAGCCAGAACGCCGCGAAGCAATCAAACTGTTCGCTTATGGTTTATTACAAGATCTCTACGAAAATGAGCTAGCATATAGCGCTGAGCTATATGATGACGTAGGATGGACCAAAGATGTCACCACTTTCCTGCATTATAATGCCAATAAAGCACTGATGAATCTTGGGTATGAAGCTCTTTTCCCAGCTTCAATGAGTACAGTTAATCCCGCCATTCTTTCGGCCTTGTCACCAAACGCGGATGAAAACCATGACTTTTTCTCTGGATCCGGATCATCCTATGTTATTGGACATGCAGTTAATACAGAAGATGAGGATTGGGTCTTTTAAACCTTTTTTACAAAGTTGTTATACTCCTTACCATCACTGAAAAAATTAATATCGAGATTAGAAAAACGTGAACATAGTAACGTTCACACTCAACAAAGTTAGAAAGAGAGGTACAAGAGCATTTATTCTCAACCGTAACTTAAATAAGTATATATTTCATTATATATAATATCTTATGTCGAAAAAAATATTATAAACAAAATAAATGTTAATCTGAGCTAATTTATATATTTTATATAGATAAAGTTTGGAATTCTATAATAAGTAAACGTTGTAAATATATCCTACTGATATATCAGAATTACTGGATTTGATAACCAAAATGTTATCGCAAAATCATGAAAATATTAGCTAATAATTCCAAAAATACGATTTCCCATCATAATATATTTTTGTAGGGAAAGATAAAGTATATTAACAAACTTATAAATAGCGCGATATATTAATCTATTGGGGAATTCGATACAAAACTTATAGCACTGTTAAAATCAGCGTTAGAAAATATTCATGATATAAAAAGTAATTAAGTTACTTATCAGCGCTCAATAGCTACAAACGGTGGTATCCAAATTAAAACACTTATGGAATATAAAATTAAGTTAACATATGAGTGCATTCCACTTCAGTCATCAGGTGGATGACTCGATAAGAACAATAAAGCGATTAACCATATTATAATCTAGAGAAATAACAAAAAAAATATCTAGATCATCTAAAAATAATCACTTCAAAAATAGGCATTCAAAACTCATTCAGATTATTCAAAACTCCATTCATAAATTAACAAATGATTGACTAATCTTATTCCATACATTCAAAATAGCACGCTTCTTAAAGCGTTGTTTATCAAAAATACAACTAAAAAAGATCATAAATTAAAATAATACTAGTGGTCTTATAAAATCCTCTATTAAAAATTATATTTATTTCATAAGTCGCATTAAAATAAATATAATTAAATGATTTTAAATAAAATATAGTAAGATTAAAAATGTGTTTCTAATAAAGAGACACTTTATCGGCAATACTGCGATTGTTATTTTATCCCGGGTTTTTAATAAAACGTACTGATAGGAAAATTTAAAACTATATCTTAAATATCAAGACATAATAAATTTCCATATAAATACCTATTTACAAAACATAATACTATTACTGGTTTAATATTATTTAAATCTATTTGATAATATCTTTTTATCATGCATGGTAAAAATTATTTCATGTTAAAAACATTTTTCGATTATACATAATCTTTATGTATTTATCCATCAAAATTCACTACAAAAACTTAGAAGAGTCTATGTTATATACCACCTTTAGTGAAAGGTATTTTATACATAGGGTTTTCATATCTAAAATTATATTTTTAGTTATTTAAAAATAATTTTTATTTATATACTAAAGTATACCCGCGTATATTTAGCACTCTTGTGTTAACTAGAATTTTATTGCACAATTCTATTATATTCATTTACAAAACTAAGATTTATTTGTTTTGTTTACAGTTTCATTAATTAAGTGACAGACAAAAAGATTTTTTCTTATGCTTTTTTTATTGCACCGGTTTTATCATACTTAGAATTGAACTCAACTTAATTTATATTGTTTTTATAAGTTACCGAAACAACAATCAGAAATCGCCTATGATTATTTATAAAAAATAAACTTATTGTAAAATAACTTAACCTACCGCCTCTTCTATCAGAAAGCGGGGCAAAAAGCAGGTTGATTTTTAGTATCTTAACCACAATATAAAAAAGAGGGATACCCAGCCAAAGTTTGGCACAAAACTTTTTATTGCAAAAGACATCACTTAGGTAAATGTAAAATGGGTAAAGTTCTCGTTATTGTTGAATCACCAGCCAAAGCCAAAACACTTAATAAATATTTAGGGGAAAACTACATTGTCAAATCCAGCATCGGCCATATCCGAGATTTGCCAAGTAGCGGTTCAGATAGTAAAAAAAACATCGCTCTCAGTAAAAAGAAAACAATCAAAGCGGATCCGCAAAACGCCTTAATTAAACGGATGGGCATCGATCCTTATCATGGCTGGAAGGCAAAATATAATATTTTGCCTGGTAAAGAGAAAATAGTAACAGAACTAAAAATTCTGGCAGAAAAATCAGAACATATTTATCTTGCTACAGATCTAGATCGTGAAGGAGAGGCAATCGCTTGGCATTTGCGAGAAGTTATTGGTGGTGATGATCAACGCTTTAGCCGAGTGGTGTTTAATGAAATCACTCGTAAGGCGATTACTCAAGCTTTTAAGAAGCCAGGAAAATTGAATATTGACAAAGTCAATGCCCAGCAGGCGCGTCGATTTATGGACCGTATTGTAGGATACATGATCTCGCCATTACTATGGAAAAAAATCGCTCGTGGCCTATCAGCCGGTCGCGTACAATCCGTAGCGGTTAGGTTAGTAGTAGAGCGAGAACAGGAAATTAAAACATTTGTACCGAAAAAATATTGGGAAATACATGCTGATCTCTTAACCGAACAGAAATTTCCGATAACAATGCAAGTCACTCATCATCGTGGAAAAAAAATTAATCTAGTCAATCAGCAAAAAATGCAAACATCTCTAAATCTGCTAAAAAAATCGGACTATATAGTCAAAAAACGTAGTAATAAAGTAACCAGAAGTAACCCTGGAGCCCCATTTACCACATCAACACTCCAACAAGCTTCCAGTATCCATTTAAAATATGGCGTAAAAAAAACCATGATGTTAGCGCAACATCTATATGAAGCCGGATATATTACTTATATGCGGACTGACTCCACCAGTTTAAGTCAAGACGCACTACAGATGGCGCGTAATTATATTAAATCATATTTCGGTAACACTTATCTTCCAAAGCAGCCAAACAAATACGCCAATAAAAAACAGGCTCAAGAAGCACATGAAGCAATACGTCCCTCCAATGTGAAGATTCTAGCGGAACAATTGAAAGACACAAAAGATGACGCAAAAAAACTGTACCAGCTGATATGGAATCAATTTATTGCCTGCCAAATGAGATCAGCACAATATAATTGTGGCACATTGACTGTAACCGCAGGAGAGTATGAACTGCACGCCTTCGGACGCACGCTATGTTTTGATGGCTGGACAAAAATCATGCCGGAGTTACGCAACAGCAACAAAGAGAAGATCCTACCAGAGGTAGAAGTAGGACAAATGCTTACGCTTATTAAATTATTTTTCAACCAACTTTTTACTAAATCGCCTGCAAGATATAGCGAAGCTTCGCTTGTAAAAGAACTAGAAAATCGTGGCATTGGTAGACCATCTACCTATGTGTCTATCATATCTACCATTCAAGAACGAGGCTATGTACACACCGAAAACCGCCGTTTTTATGCCGAAAAAATGGGAGAAATTGTTACTGACCGATTGGGAGAAAATTTTCGAGAGCTCATGAATTATGATTTCACCGCCAGAATGGAGAATACTCTCGATCAAATAGCCGCCAATAAGCAGGAGTGGAAGAGTGTGCTAGATGCATTCTTTAACAAATTCAGTCAGCAGTTAAAAAACGCAGAAAAAGATCCAGAAAACGGAGGAATGAGATCCAATCAAATGGTGATGACAAACATTGATTGTCCTGTTTGCAGGCAAAAAATGGGTATTCGTGTCGCTAGCACAGGTGTATTTTTAGGTTGTTCTGGGTATGTCCTATCGCCCAAAAAACGCTGCAAAAACACTATTAATCTATTTCCGGAATCGGAAGCACTAAATATTCTTGATGGTGATAATGCGGAAACTAATGCATTGCGCGCACGGTGCCGATGCGAAAAATGTAGTACCGCCATGGATAATTATATTATTGATAGTAAACGAAAGCTTCATGTTTGTGGCAAGAATCCGCTGTGCGATGGATACAACATCGAACATGGAGCTTTCCTGGTCAAGGATTATAAAGGTTCTATTATAAAATGTGAGAAATGTGATGCCGAAATGCATTTTAAACTTGGCCGTTTTGGAAAATATATGGCTTGTACTAACAATGATTGTAAAAATACCCGCAAGGTCCTACGCAATGGCGAGGTGAGTCCTCCTAAAGAAGATCCGGTACCACTACCAGAGATACCATGCCAAAAATCGTCCGCATTTTTTGTACTTCGTGACGGCGCTTCGGGAATATTTCTAGCTGCCAACACGTTCCCTAAATCCCGCGAAACCCGCGCACCATTAGTTGAGGAATTAGTCCGTTTTCGCGATCGTTTACCTGAAAAACTACGTTATTTAGCTGACGCCCCCATCAAAGATGATGAAGGAAATCGCCCTCTAGTCCGTTTTAGCCGTAAAACAAAGCAACAATATATCTCCTCTGAAAAAGACGGTAAAGCTACAGGTTGGACTGCTTTCTATGTTGATGGTGAATGGCAGGTAATTAAAAATTAATTTGAGTTGTACCTGTAATCAAAACTATTTTATTTTAATTTTTAATTAAGTTATATTAATTATTTTTATAATGAAATTATATTAATAATAATCTAAGCATTTTGCGGAATCTTATTTAGCATAATCACCAAGGTTTCGTATCGTTACACCTCAGATGTCAAGATGTTTTTGCAAGGATAAAACATGAAATTGCAGCAATTGCGCTATATTGTGGAAGTGGTTAACCATAACCTTAATGTCTCTTCAACTGCTGAGGGACTTTATACCTCTCAGCCCGGCATTAGTAAGCAAATCCGAATGCTAGAAGATGAACTTGGTGTACAAATTTTCACCCGCAATGGCAAGCATCTAACAGAGATCACACCAGCAGGCCGGAAAATTATTTGCATTGCACGTGAAATTCTCTCTAAGGTTGATACCATAAAGTCTGTAACAGAAGAACATACTGATACAGAAAAAATACCGTTGCATATGTAAATCAACCACACATAAAAAGATACATTACCTCTGTCGGAAGTAATCAATAAATTTATAAGGAACTATCTGCGGATATCACTACATATTGCATCAGGTAATGCCAGCTAAAATCCCCGAAACGATATACTTATGTCTAGAAGTAATTTATCGTAATATTTCCTGATCATGCGTTTTATATAAAATTCTCTTATTATTAATTAATTATCTATTTATCATCCTGGTGAGATATCTATTTAGTTTCACCCGGCCGCTAAGAACTACTAGATACCTCTTTAATTACACTGACCTAACGTACTGATATGGATATGAAGTAAAAATCTATGTATGGAATGAGTCTCTATGTATTTGAATTATCAATAACTTAACAGTAAATGCTCAGAAAAACCAAAATCTAATCAAAAGATATATCAATAATCTATTTTACAAAAATATTACTACAATAGGCTTCTTTCGCAATACTTTGCTTCGTAACTACATGTATGACTTTCTTACCCTATTTTCACTACATCTAACTTGTCATATAGTGGATATAGCAATGAAGCTGCGTTCCAACAAATATATTGAAGCAATATTCAAGAACATCAAATTACAAATGAAAGAGCCGTATGGCTTTTATCTGTGTTTTCTATCGTCTTATAGTTTTATTGAGAAATAAAATATCGGTGTAGAAGCAACAACAAGGCATCTCAATATACAAACATCGATAGTAAGGAATTTTAAAAAAGACAATTCTCAACAGAAAATAAAAAATTATAGATATATCTCCGAAAAATGTATTTAAAAAAATACTACTTCACAAGTAATATATCTCCTAAAAAATACTTTGTACTTTCAAAAATAACCATCTGCAACTTTATAACGTATAGGAATGTATATATTAATAAGAGTGCAAAAGAAACTATAGCTATCTAGATCAGTTTTTCTAAAATATCTTTTGATTATTATAAATATAAAAGCATTCCAGTCTTACTAATACGCTATCCAGAAGAACTAGTGTCATGTTCTCCAATTTTTACCCGTTGTTCTATGTTGGATAGAACCATATGTAGTCAATATTAAAAGTTTGAGGTAAAAATAATATATTCATCTCCGATTATTGAGTGGGCATGGCATTAAAGTTGAATTTTACAAAAAAAATAAAGAGACTAGAAATAGTGATGCTATTCTGTAAAACCTATTATTGAATAGCGAAACTATCCAATCTCGATTGCCAGTCACTGACTATTTTCTCCAACTTTTAAAGGTATTCACATGATAATTATAAATGTCTATTTAAACCTTCGTATAATATACAAGTCAAATACTATTTGTGTAAATATGTGATTTAGTGGTGTTAATCAATCAAGATAAAAATCTCATTTGTTTTATTAAAAAACAAAAAATACATCAGTCAATCTTGTTTATACTTAGCCAAAAAATTATATTTTTCTATAAAAACGTATGTTAAAATTTTTGTTTTTTATTTTTAATAACCTAATATTATATATAGACACAATATTTTATATTATTAATTCTTATTCTTAATATTTGTTTTCTGATAAAAATTAACACAAATAAAATTTGTGTATAAAATCTAAATATAATTCAATATTATATTACTGAATAATAATTATTATGATTTGTTTTAAACAAACAAAATAAAATATTTTAAATATCTTCAACAGAAAAATAATAATATTTATAAAACAACATTAATACAATTCTTTATGTATACTAAATTCATAAAACAGCCCATTAATACTATTTATTAAACCAACTTGCAACAACTAAAATTTATTATCCTTAATTGATAATAAAACACTAAAATAACATTTTAAATCTTTATAAAATCCAAACAAAAAAATACAGTAACTATTATTTAATGATAACTTGATATATCCGTTAATAAAACATAGAATAAAACATAGTGCCAGAAGTAACATGAAGATATATTTTTTAATAATTAAAATAAACAGATCTATTAAATAATTATAGATTCTAAAAAATTATTTAATTAATATCAGATACCAATTAAAATATAATAAAGGAAAAATTCCTCTATACATTATGTGTAGAATAAGATGATTTATTTGGAGTTTAATCATGTTTTATTGATTATTTATATGGCTAAAAATAAAATGCCGTGTTTACTGTGTTATTCGATATTGAAATAGAATTCAACCTATAAATTATTTAGATATTGTTATCAATAGCAATTAATTTTTAATTATCATGCAATTGTTGTTAAAAACATCTTTAATTATTTAAACTAAAAATAATAACAAAGTGTTTTATCAAAAAAATATTTTTCAAAGTATTTTTAATACATTATTAATGTATTGGTGTTTTATATAAAAAACCAAATAAATCATTGATTTTATACATAGATTTTCATCTAAAAAATTAACACATAATTAAAATTAATGTATATTAATATCACAATATACAACAACCAGTCTGTTATTTTCCTATTATATTAAATGGTTTTCTACCTCATATACAAACTAAATTTTGATTCATAGATCAAACCTAAAAAACAAAGCACTAATTCTACATAATGTAATAAATATTAACTTAATAACTTTATCTGGCAAGATTTTTACTCTCACAATATATAAATTTGTTTAATAAATCCATATTGGACTTATTTTTTAAAAATACTGAGATATTGAACAAACAATACGATATTAAAGAAAAAAGAACGAACCTAACTAGGATTAATAAAAACCCCACTTTCAATCTAGAAATATGAAAAATATAGAGCCAACGATATAATCAAAACCTTTAGTAGCTTTAAATATAAAAAGCGATCTAATACAACTAAAAACAAATAAAAATTTTTACATCACTTTAAATATATAAACATTAATTATATATTTACATACTAACAACAATCCAAAATAAATTACTATTAAAAATTTATATTTACAATTTTTTACAGATACTGTATTGATATAAGCAACAGTTCTACATTTATATGAAAAGAATATAATTCTATTCTATTTAGTCTCTTAAACAAACTTTAATTATTAATACAGGTGAACACACTTCATGATTGCGCTAATTTTTATCACATAACGATATTACTATATTTAAAAATATACGCTGCAGCTCATACTTGGAAATATGATGAATTTCTTCTATACACCAACAACCTTTACTGGTATCTAAAATTTTTAAAAAAAATACCCATCTATTTTGCATTGATTACTTGCCGACTCGCCAGCAAAAAGTGCGGGTTTTCAACCCGTAAAGTTATCAATAAGCATAGAAGCGTTTTTTTCTTTACCTTAAAATAAGGTTTCACGGTATTTATACATTCTACAAATAGAGTAATATGATTAACGAAATGATGCATCATATAAGGGAATAAATGGGAAAATGGTAATCCATATCTTACAGAGCGAACAAAATACCACCGCTGTCTGATAAGCGATATTAAATATCCCCGTAAGAAGGGATATACAGATAATAAAAACCATCGTAATATAAAATAACCTTCAAAGTTTTCCAGGAAACCCATACTCAAAAAGTGGTTGCTAGACTGTATCTAGCAAACCACTTATCTCTAATGCACTAATCATAATCGATTAAACAAATAAAACCTCAAAATAAAGTGACGCACAAATAATATAAATTAACATATCGAAGAATCAATGTAATAACCGTACTTATTGGATTTACTCAGATCTGATTTTACAGAAAGGTAGTAGATCTGAATGAATTCCTACATTTTTTTGACCAGCATGGAAAAGGATTAAGGTTACTTTTTCTGCTTTTTTAATACGCTAGAGAGCATATTTCACTCTTTCAAAAAGTAAGAGGATCTAAATTGTAGTTTTTTATGGTTTAAACTTTAAAAGTTGAGATCCAAGAATATGAGGTTTTGTTTTCAATAAAAAGAAAATCTATAGTAGGACTACGTATACACCCTTTGATACTAAAAATATCTAGTTAACATCGAAGTGTCACTTTTTATCGGCAACCCGGAAGAGAAAAATCACGTCATACTACACCATCGATCTAAGAGGTAAGTCTAAAAGAAATCTGTAAAAGAAAAATAACATCAGAAAATTGCTATTTACTCAGTTATTTGAAATAAGAGAAAAGTGGAAATTTTTATTGGGATAATTACAGATTTTACTTGATATCAAGAGTACTGATGATACTAAAAATCAACACTAAATTAATAGGATGATAAACCATGTATGAAGGCTGGAAATTAAAATTGCCAACATTGCTAGCAAACTTTGATTTTTTATCAATTTTAAATAAAACACAATATCATCAAAATATTTTAAATTTTTAATTAGGTTTTTATAAATATATCTTTAATTTATATGAATACAGAAAGAAAAATTAAGTTTAAATTTAAATTTATTAAAAATCTAATTTATAATTTTTTTATAATAAAGATTTATACATAATGTTAAAAAATACGAATTTATTTCATACTATTAATTTTTTATTAAAGCAAATATCTGTTTTTATAAAAAACATTTTATAAAACTAATTTGTCTATAAATTAAAAAACAACACCAATAACTTTTATAATTATCATTTAATATATTGTATTAACAATAACTCTTGAGAATTATCATAATTTTATGGTGTTTAAACTAGTAGTTTTTTCAAATTCATAACAAAATATATATTTTAAAAATTTTTTTTTGTGTTTTATTATAACATATATAAATTATAATAATAATTAAACTAGATGTATTTTGGACAATAAAACATTAAATGAAAAACAGAACATTATAAATAAATTATTATTCTTAAAATAATAAAAAATCCACAATCATTATGACATAATTAATCTATAAAAGATAAATCATAATGATATAAAAATCAGATTAGTGGTTATGTTCAATATAAAAAATATCATCAACAGTATTGATTTGTATTTACATACATTAATTTTCGTTTAAAAACAAATATCTCTGTTATTTTAAATATATATTAGTTTAATTTAGACGATAAACGAAAATAGTTTTAATAAAAACAAATGAAATTTATTACAAATATAAAATACTAATAAATAATTTTGATAATTAAATATATTATTGTTTTATTACTCTCAAATGAATAAAGTCATGAATTCAAAATAAATCAGTATATTTTAATGATTAAAGTGTTTATCAGAAAAACATACTTATAGGAAACGTTGTTTTAATAAATCATAAGCACATAAATAGAAAACCTGATTCTTATTTATACTTTAATATTATATAAATATCAGGCTGCTATCAATTAATAAAAATATAGGCGGAATTAAATAGTTACCATTATCAGAATATTTAACAGGAGATACACTTAATAAGAATATGATTAACATCATAACATAACAAACAATTCTCATTAAGAAGAAATGATATATAAATGCAACAGTATATGTTATTATTGTTTTTATAAAAAATCATCACTTACCTGAAAAAGCATTCTACTTATAGAAAGGTATTATGTATTATTTAATAATAAAGTTTAATTTAAAATAAAAATAATTACATAAAACATAATTTTCTTATATTATTTATCCAATCAATATTCAAAAATATTTCTTACACAATCTGAAAAGAAACTAATTGATATTTTTATTTATAAAAATAAAACTCACAAAACATATACAAAAATAAAACATGATAAAAAGCATTAATCCACTATGTAACATAAAAAATAACAGATATATTATATCAAAACAAACTAATACCTCGATGTTAATTAAATATTAACCTTTTACTAAATTTCTATAAAATCTGTTTTTATATTGATGATTTTGTATTTTATATCAATAGATGGATAGATGGATAGATGATTATTAATAATTTTTCGATTATAGATGCGATTATATTAATATCTAAATAAAAAATTATCAATGATAAGTTCTACGTTAATTAGAAAATTAATATATTTTCAATAAAATTTTTATTTCTTGTATTTTTTTAGTTTAGTCACCAAATTTCAATAAATATATATTTTATTATGTCTATAATAACAACCATAGTACAACTAATTTTAATCATTGTAATAAACGATTATTATGAATAATGATTATTCCTCATGAGTAAAAATTATATCTTAAATTGAATAAAATCCTAGATAAATAAACGTATTTTTCGTACCTCCCTAAGTACAAATGCTATATTAAACCTTTTAAGTAAACTAACGCTATTTTCAGAGAGCAAATATCCACATTAGAATTATTTAATAAATATCTGTTTTAATTTTATAAAAATCTAGATTCTACATTGTGTCTTATAAAAAGAAAATATAAGTTTGTTAAACGTTAATTATTGATAATAATGATATAACCTGCCAACATGACGCCGCCGATGGCGCCAAGGGATAACAGAGAAATAACACCAAAAACAAGACATTTGATAAGTTTTATGTAGAATCTCTTGTATGCAAGGTAGAAAAACATTATAAATATACCCAATCATCGTAGTTATGATTCGCCGATAAATGCATCTAATCTGCAAGAATCTATTGAATTTCTTCTGTGTGTAGAGTGATAAAATTAAGTTTTTTATCCATCTTAATTTCAAATTAATATACACAAAAAGATTATCTACTAATGGAAAATACAAGGGCAGACAGGCTACAATTATAAATCGAGATATCTGTAATGCCATTCATCTTTAAAGCTATATCGTTTTCAACCTTAAAAACCGATTTCATAAAACACAATTAATCAATTATTATTTAATATCAGTAGATTACGATTATATATCACACTTATAACTTCAATAATTCACAATTATCTCGGTTATAGTTGTAATTTCTGATTATCCTTAATTTTCATTATTTAATAAATAAAATAAAAAATGATGTTAACATAGAATTAAAAAGTATCATCTTATAAAAATGTGATCTTTTTATTGCTGATTTTAGATAAATATGATTTTCTGTAAATTCAAAATAACTTATTTCATAATATTAAATTATTTTTAAAAAGGAAGATTAGAAAATTATATAAAATTAATTAATGGTGTAATTTTAGCAATAGTGTAAACCAAGGCATTTCGTTCAATTATAGCCAGATATCTTCTATTCCTTCCTAAAATATAATCTATATATATCAATTTAGAATTAAGAAAGACCAAAAACTTAACTTTTTAACCCTACGCACAGAAGAAATTTAATCTGATCTTACATCTTAGATGTATCCATCCGTAAATCAACTAAAGGTAATAGGTATATATTTATAATCTTTTGTTGCTATGCATACAAGAGATTTCATATGAAATCCATCAAATACCCTTTTGATATTATTTTCCTGCACTACCTTGGCGCCATCGTTAGCGCCATATTGGCAAACGCTATATCGTTTTTCCTCCATAGTTAAAAAATTGTTTTCAATAAACACCTATACTCAACTACACAGAACCATAATCTCAAACCTGCCGTAATGTAAAAAATGCAAGAGTTTTACAAAAAAAATAATAGTATCCTTCTTCGACAATAACTCCTCGTTAAATTAACAATAAAACACTCGTATATACCATACGATAATAACCCAAAATTACCATCTCAATTGTTTTTACAAAACAAGCACTCTTTCACGCCATCTTTAACCTAATACAGATAATGAGAAACCACTATTAAGCAGCCTGTAATCTACCGTGTAAAAAAATTCTAAAAGAACTATTATCTATCCTTGATCTGCATAATTGTTATCCATCTTATCCACATGCCACCTCAACATTCTTCCAATGAATTCCAAAATCAGCGTAGATAAACCCCAGTATGTGACCGTCCAAGGCTGTAATACACATTGTAGCTTCTAGAAAAACCTTCCCGCAGAAAGTTGTTCATTAGATTTTAGGTTACTATAAATAACATCTATTGATTCTGTTGCTAACAGTAACTACTCAATATCACTACCACATAAACGCTAGTAGCTCATAGTTACATTCCATATACTTATCCGTATGCTAAAAAGAGACAATCTAAGGAAATGACAAATAATTTCCGCTTTTCTGCCATCAGTCATACAACTCATTCTAATCACTGTTCGCCATTTTTAATTAATCCGCTTTAGATCCCTACCAATCTGACACAAAAGAATTTTTTGGCCAATCATACAATTGTCGGTAAGAAAAATGCTTTTTTAGCATCAAGAGCATCCACATCAGAGAAAAGTACTATTGCTGTACAAGCAGTATGGGTTAATACTAATTACCCGATGAGATAGCGACAAGTTTTGTCTGCATAGGAAAAATGATTTTCCTAAATCATGTCGTGGTATTTGCGCAAAATATCTTTTTACCTAAGTAAAAAATACTGACCAAGTGACACAAGTAAGTTTTCTTGCCACACTGACTCGAAACAAAGTAATAAAAACAATCAGAAACAGCGAAGCCATAAGATTGCTGAATATATCAGACAGAAATTTAGAAACAATTCATGATAAATCAATTGAAAGGCATTTCATTAAGATAAGAAGCTTATATGCTAGCTAAGGCTCATGTTGCTAGCAGTTGTACCATATCACTTACTAAATCTGAGAATTAGTTACACTTTCTATACATTTTACAAATATAAAACTAATTATCACCTTAATAGGTTGATATTGTTATTTAATCTTTCATTAAAACAAAATGGTTTTATTTATTCCCTAATAATTTTTCACGCGTATTAAAAGCTGTTTAATATCCAAAATCTCTGTCTCGCCAACTTAGCTGATATTTTGTGTTCCTTGTAGATAACAACTAACCATTAAACTATTTGTATATTCATACAACCCTCTAGTTCTAAGAACTAGAATGACTAACAAAACAAAATTGTACTTCTTGTTTATTCTATAAAAATAATTCTGTTATAACTTATTAAAAATCTAGAAAATCCAGTATATCATAAAATCCGCACATCAATAGTAGACCACACAATAAATCGACACATATAATTTAATGTATCATAGATATTTTCTACCAAAATTGTAGATTTGAGTATACCTTCATTTATTGGCAATAAATGATTCCATAAAACATCACAGGTTACTTTCATCAAAAACTTTAAAGCTAGTGTGGTATCAATATTACCTTAGTTGAGCAAAACTCTGTGCGGCAGCCTTCAGAGTAAAGTGAATTTCTTCTTCACCGTGCGCCAAAGACATAAAGTTAACTTCATAGGCCGACGGCGCTAAATAAACCCCAGAAGCCAGCATTAGATGAAAAAACCGTTTAAAACGATTGATGTCACACTCTTGTATATCCTGAAAACAGGTAACACTATTGGACTTAGTAAAAAAAAGACCGAACATACCGCTAACACAGTTAACTACCAGCGGTATATCGGCTGACTCCGCTGCTGATAGCAACCCTTTCCTCAAACGTTCAGTCTTTTTTTTCAACTGTTGATACACGCCTGGCCGAGCGATCTCATGCAGGCAAGCATATCCAGCCGCCAAAGTAATCGGATTTCCAGATAGAGTCCCTGCTTGATAAACTAGCCCCATTGGTGCCAGTGCCGCCATAACTTCCCGCCGCCCGCCAATAGCACCAACCGGCATACCCCCGCCAATAATTTTACCTAGGCAAGTCAAATCTGGCTTCACATCATAATAAGCCTGAGCACCTCCCAACGCCACGCGAAAACCAGTCATAATTTCATCGAGAATCAACAGCGCACCAAACTCTATACATAACGCTCGTAAGCCAGATAAAAACCCCGGAAGTGGCAGGATACAGTTCATATTTCCCGCCACTGGTTCAACAATGATACAGGCGATATCGTGAGGATAGAGCATGAAAACTTCGCGTACCGACTGCAAATCATTATAGTTGCAAATAGAAGTATATTTAGCATAATCATTAGGAATTCCAGGAGAACTTGGTTGGCCCAGCATGAGCGCACCGGATCCCGCCTTGACTAACAAGCCGTCACTATGGCCATGATAGCAACCTTCAAACTTAATAATCCTATTACGGCCAGTATAGGCACGTGCTAGCCGAACGGCACTCATCGTAGCCTCAGTTCCAGAGTTAACCATGCGGACGGTCTCAATAGATGGCACTAACTCGGTTATAAACCTTGCCATTTTTATCTCTATTTCGGTAGGAGCGCCGAAACTTAAACCATGCTGCACGGCATCCAATACTGCTTGCTGAATTGCAGGATGGTTATGGCCAAGAATCATGGGTCCCCAAGAACCAACATAATCAATATAGCTCTTTCCATCGACGTCAGTTAAGCGAGCTCCATTGGCACTGGCGATAAAAATTGGAGTACCACCAACCCCATTAAATGCACGGACAGGCGAATTAACTCCGCCGGGGATTACCTGCTGTGCTTCAGTGTATAAACTTGCAGAATAACTCATTAATCAGCTCCTGAATGACATAATTAACATAAAACCTGGTACTAATTATTACCCTATGATATAGATATTGACATTTTCCGTGTCAGTGCACTCATTAGGCACAAAGGGGCATAAAAGAATAACAAGGGCACCACTCTCTCCAGCAATTCTGCGTTCTAATCACTTAAATTGAAATCATACATACTTACAGATAATAGATTACTACGATAGAATTCTTTTCTTACTTACATCAGAGATAAAAAAAAGTAAAAGATGCATGATTTATTAATTAAATATGTTTCATATTTAAAAATACATTAGGGATTCAACGTTACATCTGAAATACGTATTTGAAAAATTTTAGCTTTTTTCACAAAACAGCTCAACCAGTCATACAACAGATCATCGTTGATCTAACATAACCAAAATTCTGAGGATACAAGAACAAAACACGGTATTAAGCATTAACAAACGATACTTTTTAATATAACTCAAATACACCCTAAATTAGGTTAGAAGTAACATAGCTATTAACACTAAAGTTAGTATATGTTATAGGTTAGAATCGAAATCATTTTATCTTCAATATCCCAACTTCATAAATAACTATCGTACGATTTTAAGTAAATCAGATAACAAAATATCTATTAACTCAATATATTACGCAAAAACCGCATGAAGCACAGATATCATTAAAACATCGAATAAATTCAGCATTTTATTTCACATATAGCTAACATAAATCCTGTTGATATTTTTTTGTAATTCAATGGGATATAGTAATTAAAATATTTACCAGCGGTAGATAGGAAAATTTGAATTTAAGTAACTATATAAAATGGCTCGTTAGTAAAAATATTTAACTTCAAAAATAAAACCAATGCATAAAAAATCATTTTTATTTTCGCGTTAGCAAACACATAATCAATCTCATTGGCGTGCTGTTTAAGAAAACGGATTAACATAGCGCTGAAAGATAAATCATATTATATCTATGCTCTAACTCTGTTTGTTAGTCAATACAGAAGTTCAATCTATGCTGACGCCAAAGTGCAACATGTATTTTCTCAAATTTGCGGCAATAAAAAATAATTTCTAAAAAAATTCATGAACTCATTATCATTTCTAAAATTAAAGAAATTAACTTATTGGAGGGCCACATCAAAAACTGATACAAATATAGATTTATCTGCAGAATGGGATACATACAATTTATACCTGTTGGTCACGCCGGAAACACTATTAAATTGATCAGGTATTTAAGAACTATGTTATTACTAGATAAAAATCTCTTTATTAAAGAGACAAGAGTTATAATTCCATTATTAATCCATATCTATTAAAAATATCATGTATCATGTTATAATAGTTGGTGCAATATAATTGCATTAATTTTTGATCAAAAACTAGACAATTACCGTCATCCATAAAACTAAATTTAATTCCAACTAATATCTCTTAAATCTTTGATTACTATCAATTATCATTATTAATATACTTTTTCATGCACTTATTTTCACAAATAGAACGATTTTTACCGATGAGAACGCATTAAATAGCATTACAAGATTAATCTCTTTCTATAAGAGGTTCTCTCTCTCTTGTTACAGGTTGTAAGCTCTCTTTTATCGTTTTCTTTGAATCTGCTTCCTTACGAACAAAAACATAGAGAAGTTCAATCAGAATTTCGCTAATTGTACAACAGAGATTTACCACTATACAATCATCCTACTGCTTTTCATATTTTATTCCAAAAAGATACTCATCCAGAGTACTATTTCTGGTCTTTTCTAGAAAATACCATAACAAAATTAATTCTTCTTTAAAAAGAATCAAATCAAAATTGAATCTGTTATAAATAGGCCACTTGCTTGCTTTCTTATCGGTTTATTTTTGAATTACTAACCAAATTACGAGTGCTAGGGAGATTGCGCAGATCGGTATCTTTACTCTTTCTAGTTCATCAACTTAACAGGATATTTTGTATGACAGATTTTTGATTATTTCACTAAGCATAATGATATTTTATTTCCATGTAATCCATATTATTCTTTATTGCTCTCAAAATGGCTGCATATTTCAAAGAAGATCTCTTTTCATCATCGATGATATGCAACAATATTTTTTATATTTAGTGATTTTATGTGAGATATATCAACTATCAAGAAAAAAATTTACAACAGATTTATTCAAAAAACTCCATCTAAAATATTAGTTATATTAGATGATTAGATTTTTCATAATAAAAACAAAATTATATATTAACTAAATTATAAACGACAAAAACATAAAAATATTTTCAGATCGCAATCTAGTATTATACAAAGATAATAATCAATTTATTTAACTTTTTGAAATATAATGTTTAATTATTAAGAATACACAACATTAGCTTGAATGCTAATAAAAATTAATTTCTATGAATTAATTAAATATTATTTACCTCCAGAGTAAAAAATTACCAGTCTTCATGTTTTATTTAAAACTATCTATTATCAATATAGCTAAAATAAAAAAGAATTTCGTCGAAAAAACAGATAATATCAATTATATTGACTAAGCATTTATAAAAATAAATGTTTAGATATCTATTATTCCCGCACTAAAGAAAAGTGCCCTACTGGATAACTATAAGCAAGAATAAACCTGATCTTCACCAGTTCTAATACTTGAATGTAACAGATCTCTAATAGATAATAGCTTTAATGATCAGGTTAAAAATTATTAAATCGATAATGACTAGGAGTAGAAAGGATGAGTAAGACGCCAATATTACCATTACATTTTACCGATTTAGCGGCAAACACCGTCAAAAATCTTCTTGCTAATGAAGATAATTCAAATCTGAAACTACGAGTCTATATCACCGGCGGTGGCTGTAGCGGTTTTCAGTATGGTTTCACCTTTGATGATCAAGTGAATGAAGACGACTTTATTATTGAAAAACATGGCGTTTCGCTGGTGATAGATTCCATAAGCCTACAATACCTAATAGGAGGTTCTGTGGATTACAGCGAAGGACTAGATGGATCACGTTTTATAGTGCATAATCCTAATGCCAAGCTAACCTGTAGCTGCGGAGCCTCATTTAGCATCTAACTACGTCGTGCTCACACAATTCAAAAAATCGAAATGATACATAATCCAATTTTATATCTGATAAACTAATACAATATCCATATATCTAAAAAATGGCTGTTGGCTTGTTAGATAAACCAGTTGCGACCCTAGATTATCTTTGATAATCTCCGCATATAGATCATTTAAATTATGCTAATAATAGCATAACAAAGATTGTTATAATTATTCATAATTTATAGAATTAATGTTTTTATATGATATACGACATCTATTCAGATGTCGGATAAATAAAAAGCAGATAGGCCTAATTTGAATTACATCTTCTTTTTCAAGAAAGAAGCTCATAAAGAAATGGTATTTTAGTGCTATTAATTCTAGCGTATTTTTATAATACGTTAATATTGCTATTATAGGTTATATGGAGCGAATTGGTGGAGCTAAGCGGGATCGAACCGCTAACCTCCTGCGTGCAAAGCAGGCGCTCTCCCAGTTGAGCTATAGCCCCAAAAAACATCGCTGTCCTTTGTATCCCGTCGGTTACTCAACCACCACTTTTATAAAGTGGTCCCCCGCTCAGGCAGCCAGTCTCTTTTAATCGTTCCAGAATACGGGGTCTATTATTAGACAGACCCCGTAAACTTAATACTTCCTCATAAGTCTGATCTCAGATATCAGCTAAACTGGTAGGCCTGAGTGGATTTGAACCACCGACCTCACCCTTATCAGGGGTGCGCTCTAACCATCTGAGCTACAAGCCTATTAAAGTCTTACTTTCTAATTATCAGACAATTTGTGTAGACACTTCACTTGACGCATCATCTACTAGGTAAGGAGGTGATCCAACCACAGGTTCCCCTACGGTTACCTTGTTACGACTTCACCCCAGTCATGAATCACAAAGTGGTAAGCGCCCTCCCGAAGGTTAAGCTACCTACTTCTTTTGCAACCCACTCCCATGGTGTGACGGGCGGTGTGTACAAGGCCCGGGAACGTATTCACCGTGGCATTCTGATCCACGATTACTAGCGATTCCGACTTCACGGAGTCGAGTTGCAGACTCCAATCCGGACTACGACGCACTTTATGAGATCCGCTTGCTCTTGCGAGGTTGCTTCTCTTTGTATGCTCCATTGTAGCACGTGTGTAGCCCCACTCGTAAGGGCCATGATGACTTGACGTCATCCCCACCTTCCTCCGGTTTATCACCGGCAGTCTCCTTTGAGTTCCCGACCGAATCGCTGGCAACAAAGGATAAGGGTTGCGCTCGTTGCGGGACTTAACCCAACATTTCACAACACGAGCTGACGACAGCCATGCAGCACCTGTCTCAGAGTTCCCGAAGGCACCAAAACATCTCTGCTAAGTTCTCTGGATGTCAAGAGTGGGTAAGGTTCTTCGCGTTGCATCGAATTAAACCACATGCTCCACCGCTTGTGCGGGCCCCCGTCAATTCATTTGAGTTTTAACCTTGCGGCCGTACTCCCCAGGCGGTCGATTTAACGCGTTAGCTCCGAAAGTCAGCACTCTAAAAGCCCCAACTTTCAAATCGACATCGTTTACAGCGTGGACTACCAGGGTATCTAATCCTGTTTGCTCCCCACGCTTTCGTACCTGAGCGTCAGTTTTCGTCCAGGGGGTCGCCTTCGCCACCGGTATTCCTCCAGATATCTACGCATTTCACCGCTACACCTGGAATTCTACCCCCCTCTACGAAACTCTAGCTTGCCAGTTTCAAATGCAGTTCCCAGGTTAAGCCCGGGGATTTCACATCTGACTTAACAAACCGCCTACGTACGCTTTACGCCCAGTAATTCCGATTAACGCTCGCACCCTCCGTATTACCGCGGCTGCTGGCACGGAGTTAGCCGGTGCTTCTTTTGCGGGTAACGTCAATCAACGGCGATATTAACGCCGTTGCTTTCCACTCCGCTGAAAGTGCTTTACAACCCTAAGGCCTTCTTCACACACGCGGCATAGCTGCATCAGGGTTTCCCCCATTGTGCAATATTCCCCACTGCTGCCTCCCGTAGGAGTCTGGACCGTGTCTCAGTTCCAGTGTGGCTGGTCATCCTCTCAGACCAGCTAGAGATCGTCGCCTAGGTGGGCCATTGCCCCGCCTACTAGCTAATCTCATCTGGGTTCATCCGATGGTGTGAGGCCTAAAAGGTCCCCCACTTTGGTCTTACGACATTATGCGGTATTAGCTACCGTTTCCAGTAGTTATCCCCCTCCATTGGGCAGATCCCCAGATATTACTCACCCGTCCGCCGCTCGCCGGCGAAGAAGTAAACTTCTTCCCGTTGCCGCTCGACTTGCATGTGTTAGGCTTGCCGCCAGCGTTCAATCTGAGCCATGATCAAACTCTTCAATTTAAAGCTTGATGCTCAAAGAATTAAAACTGGTATTCGTATGAATATTAGTTTGTTCACTCTTCAAGACTTACAGTTTTTTATGTTGATATCGTCTTGTGAGTGCCCACACAAATTGTCTAATAAATTGTTAAAGAACAAAAAATATTTTACTGCACCATAAAAGCTTAAGCTGTAAAGCGCAACAAACTTAAATCTAGTACAGATTTTTCATGCTACACCTTTATTTTATAAAGGTCAATCATACTGACACTAATTTTTATCTTTCTCATACTGCCGTATCGTAAAAACCATAACCTAATATATCACATATATGATAATACTTTCCTTGCTTAGAAGCAACTGCTATTTTTATTTATTGTCTTGTTTTCTGTTTTTTCACAAAATACCCCTAATCACCTCAAAGAAATCAACCAGATCTATTTTGGAGTTTTTAACATGGAGTATTTTTAAATAGTAATCTTTATCTATTCTTATTGCAACATTGCAATGTTGCAATAAGAATAGATGGGCTTAATGTAATCGAAATTCAATATCAAATGTAAAGCAACATCTAAAAAACAGTTAATCAATACACCCCCGCGCAGTGAATTTCGGTTAAATACCTTGATAATTACCAGCACCTATCTTTGTATAGTTACACAAACCAACATGATCGCCAAGAGGGTGTTTTAAAGTCGTTTGTTATTAACAATTTACGTGCATGAGATGAATACTTAAAGCACCTATCTGATTAATATTTCTCGCCATTTATCGACTAGATTCTCAGCTACTTTTTCTCAGCATTGACTTATAAGAATCAAGTGTACGGTAATTCACATCCTTCTCTTTAGATCTGGTTTATCAAATCCAAAAAGCTTCCGTGTCACTGCTATTATTGTTCTACCGAGCAACAAATAAAAATAAATATTTTACACCTCAACGCTATTTTCTACAAACTGAACGCTTAAAACCATATTTTTTATTTAAAAGAATCATTGCTACCGAACTAATCTATGTACCTTCATAACTAACTTTAAAGTCTTTAATACCAATTCAAATCAGTTCAACCATTAACCCACGAGGATACTTTTGCCAAGCATTGATATTTTGCTCTCATAACTCTCACAAGCTATATCAAATCATGATATAAAGAAAAGATACGGATAATTATTCCTAATTCAGAACTCTCATTATGGAGTATATTTATACCATATAGCTATTATAGTGTAATAAACTTATCGAACTCAACGTTCCTCTGAGTTGTTTTTATTAATAAATCAATAACTTACCTAAAAATCAGATTATCTAAAAATTGCGAATTTTAAAGGTTGTTTTATTAATGCACCACTAAAAATTTTAAATTTTATTTAACCATAAAACATCAACAACTAAACATGAAAACCGATCCAATCTATATAATATATAAAAATTTGAATAAAATTAAACAAAACCACCTCAAATTCATCTGAGATATCAAAAATCCACTAGGCATGAACAAAACCATTTCAGATACAACAACTAATTTTCACTTGAGTGCAAAGGGATAAATATTCACTTATATAAAACATTTAATTAAATACTGTTCTGATACATTAAAATGTACATAAAACAGATAAGAATAACAAAAATGCCCAACGCTTTAATCGTTATTTGGTTCTAAACCATACCAAGTAGACATACGAATCCTGATCTTATGTATAACTTATCTTATATGCAACACAAGGATACATTTTTAGCTATTTCATACGCTAATGAGCACATAAGAAAAATACGCTTTATATTTTTTAAACCAAATAAAAACCATATACTATATAGTCAAGTGAATTAATGTGGTGTTATCTATTATAACATATATATGTTACTAGTATATTATGCAATATTTTACATGTAATATATCATCCTTTCGTTAACTACTGCTCGCCCTACCACAACTAATATAATTCATAATGAAAACATACAAAAAAAGAGTTACATAATTTCATCTAGTAAAATCAAATTTTCTCGTAAAATCGTTGAATCTTAAAAATTAGAAGCAATCTTCTACATAATTTTTCATTAGATTATATACAATCTTCTTTTCTTATAAAGAAACTTAGATTTATCATCAATTTTCCGATATGTATCACATACTCAGAATTTAATAAGAGTGAAGTCAAAATTTTGTGGAAATCACGCAACCAATTTCGCTACAATTTAGATTAATTTAACCAATTTTGCATTGAATAAAAAAAGAAAGCGCCATTTAAAAATTATTGAACATTGCCATTATTAATGGCATTATTTTTTACATAAAGGTTTATTTGCTATGCAAGAACCACGTCCTATCCGTCGTGCACTGCTCAGTGTTTCCGATAAAGAGGGCATTTTAGAATTTGCGCAGTCCTTATCTCAACGCGGTGTTGAACTTCTATCTACAGGAGGAACAGCCCGCCTTCTAGATAAAACCGGCCTTCCGGTTATTGATGTATCCGACTATACAGGTTTCCCAGAAATAATGGGGGGACGTATTAAAACTCTACACCCCAAAATACATGCAGGCATCCTTGGCCGGCGAAATATTGATGAAAAGATTATGCATGAACACAATATCACACCAATCGATATTGTTGTGGTTAACCTGTATCCTTTTGCCACTACAGTAGCACGTGCTAACTGTACCCATGAAGAGGCGCTAGAAAATATTGATATCGGTGGAGTTACCTTGATACGCTCTGCTGCTAAAAACCATACAGATGTAGCGATTGTGATTAACAGCAGCGATTATCCTGCAATAATCGCAGAAATGGATCATTATAAAGGCTTTCTCAGCCTTACAACCCGTCTTAATCTTGCTATCAAAGCACTTAAACATACTATCGTTTATGATAGTAAAGTTACCAACTATCTTTTAAGTCAGCAAATGCAAACTAATCTTCACGAAGAAAAACAATCTTCCAGGCGCTTTCCCTACATCCTTAATGTTAACTTTATAAAAAAACAGGAGATGCGATACGGCGAAAATCAACATCAGTTGTCAGCTTTTTATAGCGATCCAAAAACACATGAAACCTCAGTGACTAACGCGCACCAATTTCAAGGAAAAGAGCTTTCCTACAATAATATCGTCGATACTGATGTAGCACTTGAGTGCGTAAATACCTTTTCCGAGAAAGCCTGCGTTATTGTTAAACATGCTAATCCCTGCGGCGCAGCCACCGGAGATAGCCTTCTACTTTCACTCTATAATCGCGCCTACCAAACAGATCCAACTTCTGCGTTTGGCGGAATTATCGCTTTTAATCAGCCGCTTGACGCCGATACTGCTCGAACAATTATAAGCCGCCAATTTGTAGAAGTTATTATTGCCCCAAGAATCAATACCGATGCCCTAACAGCACTACGCAGCAAGAAAAGTATACGAGTATTGGCCTACAGCCACTGGCAAAAAAAGGTAGATGTTTTAGATTTCAAACGAATCAACGGCGGTCTTCTAGTACAAGAGCGCGATGTGGCTATGGTGGATCTAGATGACTTAGAGGTGGTGACAAAATGTCAGCCTACCAAAGCTAACATTCGTGATAGTCTGTTTTGCTGGAAAGTAGCAAAATTCGTTAAATCAAACGCAATCGTTTTCGCCCGCAATCAGAGTACCATAGGTATAGGTGCCGGGCAAATGAGCCGCATTTACTCAGCAAAAATCGCTGTTATTAAGGCAAAAGACGAAGGTTTTGATCTCAAAGGATCCGTGATGGCTTCAGACGCCTTCTTTCCATTTCGCGACAGTATCGATGCTGCCGCAGCGGTAGGCGTACAGTGTGTTATTCAACCTGGTGGGTCAATCCGCGATAAAGAAATTATCTCCGCTGCCAATGATTATGGTATTTCCATGATTTTTACTCATACGCGTCATTTTCGCCATTAAACTCAAGAATTGTTTGACCATGAATATTTTAATTATAGGCAACGGCGGACGTGAACATGCCATAGCCTGGAAAGCCGCTAAATCGAAGCTTGTCAACAAAATTTATGTCGCTCCCGGGAATGCAGGAACTGCTCTGGATCCAGCTTTAAAAAACGTGAATATCGCAGCAACCAATATTACAGAACTAGTGGCTTTCGCCCAAGCAAATAAAATAGGATTAACCATCGTTGGGCCGGAAGCGCCATTAGTACTAGGGATTGTAGATATCTTCCGTTCTGCAGGTTTGCGCATTTTCGGCCCTTCACAGGCTGCCGCTCAACTGGAGGGGTCAAAGATTTTTAGCAAAAATTTTCTTGTTCGTCACCGAATTCCTACCGCTCGCTCCGGTACTTTTACCAAAGTAGAACCAGCGCTGGCCTATTTGAGACAACAGAACCTACCGATCGTCATCAAAGCAGACGGCCTAGCCGCAGGAAAAGGCGTTATTGTTGCCATGACACTTTCAGAAGCCAACTCTGCCGTAAATAATATACTTTCCGGGAAAGCCTTTGGGAATGCCGGCCGTCGTATAATTATTGAAGAATTTCTTTACGGCGAGGAGGTCAGCTTTATTGTAATGGTCGATGGAAAATCTATTTTACCAATGGCTACCAGCCAGGATCATAAACGCGTTGGTGATGGAGATACAGGTCCAAATACTGGCGGTATGGGAGCCTATTCTCCGGCATCAATCGTGACCGATGACTTACAGCGCCTAATAATTGATCAGGTCATTAATCCCACAGTGAAAGGGATGGCTGAAGAAGGAAACATCTACACCGGTTTTCTATATGCTGGCCTGATGATAAGCCATAATAGCCAAGCAAAAGTTATCGAGTTTAATTGCCGATTAGGTGATCCAGAAACTCAACCTATCATTCTTCGCATGCGTTCCGATCTAATCGCACACTGTCTAGCAGCTACTGAAGGCCATCTCGACGAAGAAACATCCGAATGGGATAAACAATCAGCTCTAGGGGTGGTATTAGCAACGAAAGGATATCCCGGAAACTGTCGCATTGGATATGAAATCAAGGGCCTACCTTCAACAGAAATAGAAGGGGAAAAAATATTTCATGCCGGAACTAAGTTACATCTTGGAAAAGTCTTAACCCATGGAGGACGCGGGCTTTGTGTAACTGCTCTTGGAAAGACGATTGTCGATGCACAGACTCGAGCCTACCATGTTGCAAAATCCCTCCATTGGAATAATAGTTTCTACCGTTATGATATTGGATATCGCGCTATCAATCGTGAAGCCTGAATCTCTCTTTCGAGATTGATTTCAATTCATGATTTATCGCTTTGTTACGTGCAACAGTTTCAAAATACATTTTGACATACTTAGATATTATCTATTAAGTTGCACTAAAGCCGATGATTAAAATGTGTAATAGCTATCAAAGTTTAGCGATCAACGTGAAAACCATGCGGCAATTTAAACTCATCTTTTAAAAAAAAATATAAGATCAACAGACTATTTTGCATCACAGAATAGTGCGCTTTTGTTTTTAATGCATTAGAAACAATCAGAATGCCTTTAGCGTTACCTTAACCAAGGTTGCATATAGCTTATATAAGCTAGAAAATTTAATTTTATTTGGATCATTGTTTATTATATGGTAGAGCTAGGCTAGATATACTTAAAAATCTTGCAGTAAGATTGATAAATTTTAGATTAATTATCATTAATCTGATAAGTTAAATATCTTATATATCGTAGGTATATATATTCCTAGAATTCGTTGATTAATATTTAAAATATATTAGCAAATAAATAGAAATAACTTTGATAAAAGGAAAATCTAAATCCTTGAAAAGGATAATAAATCTTTACTATTTTAATTTTTAACTAATGAAAACCTGCCACATATTAGAAATCACCTCACACAGAATAACGCTTAGATAACTCTGTGCTTGCAACTTTTTCCTGAAGATAAAAGACAACTGCAGAAGTATAGGTTCAGATAAAAACAATAGAGAGCGCAACATATACAGTTATCTGTACTAATTTATTTTTCAGAAATATAATTAATTCACAGATTTTATGCTCCACAGCATGTGGATAAAATTATATGGTTTGACAAATGCAATTTGTTCTGAAAATTTTTAAATAGCGTTTTTTATGATTTCTCTTATATCAATCTGTAAACACTTATAAAAAATTTCAGAATATTAATCAAAGATACCTCGCTGATACAGCGTATTTTATAATCATTTCTACTTTAAAAGAACGTAAAAATAGAGAACCACGATGGTGACCTAAAAATAATTATTTTTATTTTTTTAGCAAAAGATCTAACACGGCCGCTCCCTTACTTATATACATAACAAAAAGCACTATATCTGCGATTCAGTAAAGTCTATCTTCTTTTGTAGCACAACTAAGGAACATATTTTAATATACTCTACGCACTATGTCTCATATAGAATCTCCATTCCGTACATATAAACAACATAACAACGATCAGCAATTTTAATTGCTATCGGTGATAAAAATTTAGATTTGTAGTTCTGAGAACTAAATTTATTTAACTGCATTTTTGAGAATTTTACCAGCAACAAAGGCGGGCACATTCGCGGATGCAATTTTAATTTCTTGGCCAGTCTGCGGATTCCGACCAATTCGTTCCCTACGATGATTAATTTTAAAAGTACCGAATCCTACCAATTGTACTGCATCACCTTCTTTAAGAGACTCTATAATTGCTGACAAAGTAGATTCTAAAGCCAACTTTGCTTGTTCCTTAGAAATCTTAGTTTTATCAGAAATTATATTAATTAATTTAGTTTTATTCATATCTTATCCTTATAGTATATTGATTGCTTGTAAAACATCTAATACGAGTGATATACAAATTAGCAACACTTTACATATACCCATCACCCAAATATGGTCTAGATATTAATCAGTAAGTATAAAATAGCCAAGCACAAATCCCAAATACTAGAGATATAAATATAATTATAAACAATCCAAAATCTTTATAAAATGCTGACAAGGAATAATTACATTAAGCAGTGTAAAATAACGACGAAGGAAAGCTTATATTATGTTATGTATAAAGTGCTATTTTTACATCCATCATCCTTTGCACATCCATGTTTCTCAGTCAATTTTAACCTTGACGATGAAAAAGGTTTATAAAGAGAAATTCATTCTAGCAGGGTAATTCTGCTACAATATCAATACATATATATCCCTAACAGTGATAAGACTGAGATAGTCGATGCACCGCTTCAACGAAGAAACCTATATGATCTGGTGGGATATCCTGATGAATACCATGCCCAAGATTGAATATATGTCCATCGCCTACGCCAAACCCCTTCAAAATCTCACTTACCTGATGCTCGATGCACGTCTGATCACCGTATAAAACAGAAGGATCCATATTCCCTTGCAATGCAACTCTATTTCCAACCCGGCGTCGTGCATCAGTAATATCGCTACTCCAATCAAGACCAAGTGCATCGCAACCGGTATCAGCCATAGCTTCCAGCCATTGATCGCCTCCTTTGGTAAAGAGTGTCGTTGGCACCCTACAACCATCATGTTCACGTAGCAGTCCATCTATAATTTTATGTATATAATACAAGGAAAATTCGTAATAATCAGCAGTGCTCAGCATACCACCCCAAGTATCGAACAGCATGACTGATTGAACGCCGGCACAAATTTGTCCATTTAGATACAATTGCACACTATCCGCTAATTTATCTAGCAATAAATGTAGTGTTTTCGGCTCGGTATACAGCATCTGTTTGATTTTTCTGAAAACCTTACTACTACCGCCTTCTACCATATAACTAGCCAGTGTCCATGGACTTCCAGAAAACCCGATTAACGGCACCGACCCATCCAAACAACGCCGGATCACTCGCACAGCCTTCATCACATAACCTAACTCTTGTTCTGGATCTGGAATCGGTAGATTCTTGATATCACGTTCGGTCTGAATCGGACGCGCAAAGCGTGGTCCTTCATCCTGTACAAACCACAGGCCTAATCCCATAGCATCAGGAATAGTAAGAATATCAGAAAAGAGGATGGCTGCGTCTAGCGAATAGCGACGCAGCGGCTGTAAGGTCACTTCAGACACCAAATCAGCGTTACGACACAGTGACATGAAATCGCCGGCTTTAGCACGTAAAACTTTATATTCAGGTAAATACCGACCAGCCTGACGCATCATCCAAACTGGGGTTACATCAACTGGCTGTCGCATCAGAGCACGTAGATAGCGATCGTTTTTCAATTCAGTCATTCAGATATCCTTGGTATTATGAGTAATTGTAACATAATCTACGATTATTACTGATATACGCGGTAAAACGTGATTTCATTATCCATAAGCTACTACACTATCCATAAATTGATGAAACATAAACTAATAAATCCACTGTGATTTAAATATTTATTTAAATTCCATGAATATCACCTGGAACATCATATGCCTAGGCATTACGTTATGAATCATTACATATATTGACAAATATAGTATCTATATCGAATCCTATTTCCTTTTTTACATTTAACACAAATCTGTTTATTTCTATCAAAATGCTTATTGAATAAATCAAAAACGGTCGCTACTAGATACCCGTACTTACTTTTCCTAGGTATTCTTATGGTTACTTAAACCACTAATTATACCGTGATATGAATAAATTTATTTATTCTGGTCCAGATAATACTAAGAGTAAAATTAATAAATAACATTATTATTTATGTGAATATTAATTTTCAATACCAATCAGAAACATGATAAACCTTTAAATAAAACTAAAAAAATAACAAACTCTGTTAGTTCATTTCAAAAATAATTTAAATCAAATGGTATGATATTTGAAACCACGCCTCTTCTTAATAAGAGAATGCTTCTGACCTGTAAGGTTTAATTCTAAATTAAACATAGAGTTAAGATTTTTGTTAAAGTAAAGCAGCTAATTCTTACCCACTTTTTTACTAAATTCTAATTAGAATTAATATCAAAGCTTTTTGTTAAAGTTTAAAATTACAGAAACATGTCATATTTTTATTCTAATATCACAGATATACTAGATTTTAACTTGTACCTAGTATGAAAGATTTTCTATATACAAAATATTTATTATAATAAAAGTATAAATAAAAGATTAAAACAAACACGCTTCCTATGTTACTTGCGCTAAAGCTAATTACATACGAAAAATTAGCTATGAAAAAAAGATAATGGCCGATCGCTATTTATTTTGTTGGTAAATTTTTCAACAAGCATCTTGAATGCTCTTCATTAAATTTAAAAAAAGAAAGCATCTTCTACCGAAGATCGATATATATCTAAATTAATTTAAACACATCTAAAAAACAAGGAGATAAAAGCGATTTGATAAAAATCATTCACGCACAATAATCAATTATCTGATTTTATATAAGAACATGCTTGATATAGATGAAATTCTATTGAATTTATGATAAAATGATCAGGAAAATACTTATAGTAAAGTGTGAAAACCTAATCAGGTTTTCATGATACTCACTAACAAGTAAACAGTTAGCGCTGAACTTTTCCATCTTGTTTACTATAAAAATAGCCTGATTAGGCTATCGGACTAGTCTTTACATTAAAAGATCATAATTTTATCCAGAAAGCACAGCCTATATGTTACGTCTGTTTAAAAGTGTTAATTCTAGAATTACAAAATTTAATCAAATTAAACTATACAAAGAGAATAAAAATAATTAAATATATAAAAAATTAATATCAATCACTTGGAGGGATAAATTCTATCCATAACTCAAAAAGACATATTATTACAATAATTCCAGTTAATCTTCTTTAGCTATCTTCAATATACTTGTTGTCAATTTTTTATTCCAATTCATGCCACAGAAACCATGTGAAAACTCTAGCGTTTATTCAAAATATTATTTTTCACTAAAATTCCAACTCTTACATCGCTACCGATTGTACCTGCTTCAACCCAATCTCATTCTCATTGCTAAATATAGCGCAGCAATGTTTACAAAAAATCGGGCGATGCCCTACATGTCAAAATAAAGTAATATCTCATCATACCACAATACAACAAAGAAAACCTAACTCACTAATTACCATCTTAGCCCCACAACACCAACCCTTTATCTGGATGAACAATACTTCATCTAGAATTTTATTAGAAATAAAATGAATTTGATCTTGCTTCCAGGAAATATGAAATAAAAACAAAATTAGCGGGATACCATACATAAATATTTACCTAAACCGGATTTCGATAAAAAACTTACGTAATAATATAAATATATACTTATGCACAGGAAGTTGCCAAAAAAAGCACCGAAAATTAATTTTCCTAAAACAGAGAAAAAGATTATCTGAAATCACTTTTTAGTAAAAATTAATATTAATACCAATATCTCAGCAATTAAATCTCCTATCTATCAAAGATAGAAAAAATTTTGGTATTGGTGCACTATAATTAGTCACCTTATTGTTATGAATCTTTCTACTAAACGTTACATTCATGAAATATCTGAATAAATTTTAATAAAAATCTATTTTGTACCCATCGATACCACTCCTATCAAACAAAAGTTCAAGATACTCCTTTTATATAAATGAGTGTTAGACACCAGAATAAATATTCATACCATATAGTAAACCCTTTCTCCTTGGAGAATATTTTATTCATTATTTTCTTAACAATGAATTTTATACAAAAACTTAGCAATATTTTGCAAGATTTATGCACGCCTACGTCGTGAGGATTTTTAGTTAGAAACAGGAACAACCCCGGTTCTATTCAAAATGACAAAGATAAAATAACAACTTCTAAAACAAACCACACTTCTTTAACAAGGTGAGTTGACTGCAATTACATTGAAATACGATATGAAAGTTATCAGACTAGGTCTTCTAAATATCTAATAATACAAACAATTTCTTATACTATTGTAAAGCATATTAAACTACACTTAATATCAACACTAAATTGATCAACCTGGCAATGCTATGCAATGATATATTTCGTTAATTCAAAAACCGTCTTTTTTCCAAAATAAAAAAGATATCAAACATTAAAGAAATATAATTTCCCAACAGGAAGAAGATAACAGCAGGCAAAAGAGTCATACCATAGCTAATAAATAAAAGAATGAGATAGTCAAAACTGGCCACTTATCTGAAACAACGGCATTGAACGATTAGGCTTTTTTGCACTACAGTCGCCACCTATTTCTACAAAAATTAACGGCCGGTATCGATACTCTTTTTTGGCAAATGATGATACGGGGCGTAAATTAGTAATTTATAACAGCAAATACTATATCGCACCAATGATCGAAGTAAATATAAAGCAGAAGTAGCTCAATCTACATTAACAGAATTTAATCCAACTAGTTACACACATACACCACTTAAGGCAACAGCTTAAGGAAAGATGGCTTAAAGAACAGGTTGCACGTGTTCCTATCTGGTACTCGATTGCAGCGATAAAAACATGACCACCTGCCAGGCCATTAGTATCGCTTGCGTACTGGGAAACATAGAGCTTATTAGCGTCAGTGCGATCTGATGTAAAATAACTAGTTATTTCTAAGAGTACACCCCCAATAAGTGTGAAGGCTGCTATGCTTGCTTATGTTCAGAAAATGAAAAAGTACAGGTACAATTGTCTCATGCCGAAAGCATTCTAGATTCTGTTATCGGCATAACGGGTATGATACAAGCACTTGAAGCAATTAAATTTCTTAGCAATATGCATAAGCAATAGCATCAGCCAATTATTTCTGTTTAACCGAACCCCCTGAAATCACACACCACCCTGCCTCTAAATCATAATCCACAATGCGCTTGTTTGCGCTGACGCATAAAAATTTTCCACTCCAACAGTTATAACCGAACTAACATGTTCAAAATAAAAAGTACTCTTAACAACCATCCGCACAACTTGACACTGCCATTAACTTTATCGGATTTACTGATAAAGTATAATAAAAAATAAGGTAGAACTCATCTCTATTAAGAAAACCCATCCCTCGCCGAGAATTGACTGCATATCGGATTTAAAAAGGTAATGATATCCTCTGATCTCAATAAGTTGCTAGAAGCTAACTCATGTTTACTTTAGCAGACACGTCAATTTCACTCATGTTTATTTATCAATACCAGTAAATTTGCTTTATTAGCAATTAATGGCGGTAATGATGCCCTTATTCCAGCATTACAAGAGAACCGGGGGCATTCGGCTACTGCCAAACACCTACGGGTCTAAAAATGTCGAAGAGGCCATATTCACCGGTCGTTTGGCATGTGAAATATTGGAAACTGACTGGATTTAATTTGAGATTCATCCAGATATACAATATTTATTACCGGATCCAATAGAAACATCAAAATCAGCGAAAAAATTAGTTAAAGAAGGGTTTGTAGTATTGGTCTATTGCAGTCCAGATCCGAGTACTTTGTTGTTGTTTAGCAGAAACTGGTTGTACCGCAGTGATTCCGCTAAGATCGTTTATTGGATATAAGCAAGATCTGTAAATTTATAATTTTCAAAAATAATCATTAAACAGACGCAGATATCTGGATAGTGATTGATGCAAGTATCTAGTGTGCACCAAGTCAGGCATGAAAAGCACTAAAAATAGGATACAGAATACTATTCTGATAAATATAGCTATTGTTGTATAGCACAGAATCCCGTTGCGATGATCCATGCTGTTCGGATGGCGATAGATATGCCGCAGCAAAGTGACTTGTTGGGGCGACTTAATCCTGCATCGATGTCAGGCCGAACGCTACCAGATAACTAACTAGCTACTTAATCCACATTTTTATGGTTAACGCAATTATAATTATAATTTTGCAGTATTGGCAACAAACACAATGGGATGATATTAGCATCTGTATCCACAGTAAAACCACGTAGTATATAAAGCATGCATTATATAGGAAAGCAGAAAAACTTGGATCGTATAATATAATAGTATTGCTGTCGGCAGAAGCAATGGTATATCGCGATGCGCTGGCCCAGCAGGCATCAGTGGTTCAAACCTTCCAACGATATTGCTGTTTTTCCATAAGTAATCGCATCCGAAGCAAGACACTTTATAAAGAAAAGATCTTGAATAAATGCCGCGCTATCAGCGAAAAGGGCATTGAGAATATTTTCTTTTTACCGAGGAATATAAAAGCAAAGCGGATATCAGTTATTTTCGACGTTAGGTATCTTTGATGCGGCAGGAATTTAGCTCCATAGTGATGGAGATGCAACAGCTATCACAAGCAGAGCACTCTGAGCTAAAAGATCTTGGATTAGATGATGTACTTGGTTTATCAAAATAACCTATCATTTACCTACCGACTTCATCATTTATGCAAAGAGAAACGGTATTTTTCTGACAGCTTGAAACACCAGAGTATTGTACTCGAGCTAGAATGGATAAAATTGGACTTAACGCATTAATTGGCTTTTTCGATAACTGGCGTACTAACTCCTATTTTATATATGTCATCTTCTATTGGAAGAGTTGTTTTCGCTTATCGTTTCCCCGAGTGCGTATCCATGTAACTGAAGGCATTGCACCAACCACCACAATGATGAACTAAGCACAATTACTACAAGGTGATATGCGCTTTTCGCTCATTGGCACAGAAAGTGAAAAATTTTCATCTCCAATCATTAATCCGCCCATTTGCTCGATCATGCAAGTTCTATCGTAGTCAATAGCATCAAAAGTGCCGGCTTGAAAACGCAGCCTGGCGGTTAGCTCTACAGAAACTGTTGGCTGAAAATAGAGTAATTTTATCTAAGGATACTCGTTCACCTAAGGAAGTAGCATAAGTTTTTGTTTTGGAAAGGCTGTAACCGGTTTAGAAAGATTGGGAACACTATATAAAATGATTATCAGTTTCATATAATTAAAATATATAATCATTTCGAAGCATGAGTGCAATTCAATTCGCTAGAAATAAAAATAACCACCAAAAACCCATAAAGAAATAGTACTATATCGCAGCTAATGAAGTTGAATCCAAAGTTAATGCTTCTTTACAGAAGAATTATAACCAGTTATTGATACTGAATCATGCGATACACACATGCTGGATAGCATAAAACACATTTGATATAAAAATGTATAAATATTTAATATATTTAAAAAATTTTACGAAAAGTAACAATATAGATTGATACAATATTATTCATTAACAATGCGGGGTTTTAAAAAAACATGGAAAATTTGATGTTATTTAACCTTGTAATGATAAAAATAGATAGAGTAAAATATAATAATATTATAATATTTGTTAAATAAATAATAACAGATATCATTTCTAATAACCTAATTCGGTTAAAAATAAAATAATTATCATATTTTAGCAACCTGCGAATCAATATGACTGCAAAAACATTTTGATATGAAGATAATCCTTACGTGATAATATAACCTCATTTAATTTAAGTATACTTATTCCGTCAAATATATAATTATTATAAATAACATCTCTTTTCTGTAAAGAGAGATATTTCTTACAACCATTGTTGTGAGATATATGTTTTATATTTCCAAATAAAAATTATAACAGCAATTAATATATTAATCATTATCTAGCTATAAAAAACCATATGCCTTGTTTTATATAATAATGACTACAACTATCTACCAATCTTTGTGTAAAGAAACAATTAGACATGCGCTATAAAATTGTTCAGTCCATACAATCATAAAAATATCTGACTTATCTACAAATAATATCAAAAACAGCACTATTTATAGGTTTGTTATCAGTAGGCTATTTTATTTTTCTTTTCTATAAAAATTAAATATTGACATGATAGTGCTCATTTTATTTAATAAATATCTAAAAATTAGTATATAAAATATATAAAATTATAGATATTATTATGCTTACTTTTTCATGTAATTATAAATATATATACGAAGATTATGAAATTATTTTGTTATTGTTATAGGCAAAACAATTTCTATTTGGTTAGAAATATTTTATTAAAACGTAATATATTATAGTTTTATATATTAAAAATAACAAATTTAATGGATGGCATCATCAGCGCGCAAATTCCATATAGTGAACACCGTAAAGAAAGCTATTCCACTGTTACTGATTTAGCCAGATTACGCGGCTGATCGATGTTAGTTCCTTTAATCAGAGCTATATGATAGGCTAATAACTGCATGGGAACAGCATAAAAAATAGGCGCAACAATCGATTCAATATGCGGCAACAAAATAACTTTTATATTTTCACTTTCAGAAAATTCAGCATCCTGCTCCGAAAAAATATATAGTAATCCTCCACGGGTGCTAACTTCCTCAATGTTCGATTTCAATTTTTCTAACAGTTTATTATTAGGTGCGATGACAATTACTGACATATTGGAATCAATCAGCGCTAGCGGTCCATGCTTTAGTTCTCCAGCAGCATAGGCTTCAGAATGAATATAAGATATTTCTTTTAATTTCAGGGCTCCTTCCATAGCAATCGGATAAAGATCACCTCGGCCAAGAAATAAAACTTGATGTTTATCAGAAAAATCTTTAGCAAGTATTTTAATTTCCTTATCGAGCAATAGCATCTTTTCAATGCACATCGGGAGAGTCTGCAAAGCACGAACAATATTTTTCTCTACCTGCTTATTCATACCGCGCCCTCGGCCAATACGCGCTACCAGCATCATGAGCAGCACTAGTTGAGTAGTAAACGCTTTTGTAGAGGCCACACCAATTTCAGCTCCAGCTCGTGTCATCAACCCCATATCTGACTCCCGTACTAGAGAAGACCCCGAGACATTACAGATAGCAAGAGAACCAAGGTGGTAACCAAGAGTTTTGCTTAAACGAAGCGCTGCTAGTGTATCCGCGGTCTCCCCAGATTGGGAGAGGGTAATCAATAAACTACCCGATCGCAACGCAGGTTTACGATAGCGAAACTCTGAAGCGATTTCCACATCGCAAGGAACCCCGGATAACGCTTCGAACCAATATCGAGAAACCATGGCAGCATGGTAAGATGTACCACAAGCAATAAGCTGCAGATGCTTAACCTTGTTAAAGATCGTGTCAGCGACATCGCCTAACTCTAACAGGGTTACTTGCCCATTACTCAATCGACCTTTAAGTGTATTTTTAATTGCCTGAGGTTGTTCAAAAATCTCTTTTTTCATATAGTGATGGTACGATCCTTTATCACTAGCGTCATATTTTATCTTGGATTCAATTTCCATCCGCTCTACACGTCGTGACATTTTATCCCACACTCGAATAGTACAATGAGTGATTTCAGCAATATCGCCATCTTCTAGGAAGATGAAACGACGCGTAAAAGGCAGAAATGCTAACTGATCAGAAGCGAGGAAGTTCTCGCCAATACCACAACCAATCACTAATGGACTACCGAAACGTGCCGCCAGCAATACACTCGGATCATGGATGTCCATAATGACAATTCCGTAGGCTCCACGTAAGGCACTAACTACTCGCTGAATTACCTTAAAAAACTCAACGTTACCTTGCTGGCGCTTCTCCCAATGTGTTAAATGCGCAATTACTTCAGTATCGGTTTGTGTTACAAACGTGTACCCGCGTCTACGCAGCTGCTCACGCAACCGTTCATGATTTTCGATGATGCCGTTATGGACGACTAAGATGTCTCCAGACATATGCGGATGTGCGTTATTTTCTGTTGGTTTTCCGTGGGTCGCCCAGCGTGTATGAGCAATCCCGATTTTTCCGGATAAAGAATATGCCTTCGCTGCTTCAATTAGAGCGCTCACTTTACCTACCCGGCGCAGCCGCTTCAAATGACCGGTTTTCTCCAGTACCACTGCTAACCCAGCAGAATCATATCCACGATACTCAAGACGATCTAATCCTTTCAACAGAATCTCTACAATATCACGTTGTGCAACTACACCTACTATTCCACACATCTCAATTATTCCTGATTGAATAACTACACTTCTTCGTTATCATCTAACGCAAAATCATACCAGTTCGGCGCTGAAACAGCACTACAGCCGTTTCTGGTAATTTATTGTAAAACAATAGATAAAACCGTATGTTATGACGAATGCACTTTTATTTTTTCTTTTTAGACCGATTTCTGTTATCAATGGAAAATTGTCGTATTCGGCTGATTATCATCTCGCCGTCATTTACATCGTGCGTTACAGTCGTGCCAGCACCTATGGTAGCCCCGCAACCAATCGTTACAGGTGCTACTAATTGGCTATCAGAGCCAACGAAAACATTATCTTCGATGAATGTCTTATACTTTTTTATACCATCATAATTACATGTAATAGTACCAGCGCCTATATTAACCTGCGTACCAATATTTGCATCTCCCAGATAACTAAGATGCCCAACTTTTGAGTTTTTTCCAATATAAGTCTGTTTTATCTCGACAAAATTACCCACATGAGTCCCTTTTCCAAGTGCACTTTTTAATCGCAATCGAGCAAAAGGACCAATGGTACTACACTCGGCCACACTCGTATCTTCAATAACAGTATAAGGACTAATAACTACATCATCTCCAATGATTGCATTTTTTAGTAAACAACCAGTACCAATCATAACCCGATTCCCAAGCGTAATCCTACCCTCGAGAATAACATTAGTATCAATGAATATATCCTGCCCGTACTGCAGATCGCCTCGCAAATCAAAACGCGAGGGATCGGAGAGCATCACCCCAGCCAAAAGTAAGCGCTCTGCCTGTTCTTGCTGATAAATCCGCTCTAGCCGCGCTAGCTGCATTCGGTTATTCACGCCTTCGATCTCACTTTTCCTAGCGGGTTCCACCGTATTGATTTTATGGCCTTCATTCCAAGCCATAGCGATAATATCAGTTAAATAGAATTCACTTTGTACATTATTTTTTGTTAAATGCCTTAGATAGCGCTTCATAATGCCAACATTAGCAGCTAGGATCCCTGTATTAATTTCTTTAATTTTTCGCTGTTCCTTGCTAGCATCTTTCTGCTCGATGATACCGGTTACTACACCGTTAGAACGCATGATACGGCCGTAACCCTCTGGGTTATCTAACCTTACTGTCAGAAGGCTAATTTCACTATCCTGCCGCGCAGCCAAAAGACGTTGCAGTGTATTTGGAGAAATAAGAGGAACATCGCCGTATAAGATAAGTATATCTTCCTTCTCGCACATATTAGCCAAAGTTTGCTGCACTGCATGACCAGTGCCAAGCGCTTCCTCCTGCAATACCCAATTCAAAACAGGGTTTTGAGGAGAAAGCGTTTCGCGTAGTGATTCACTATCAGACCCATAAACCAAGTAGATGTGCGCTGATCCAAGTTGCATAGCTGCATCAATAACATGTTTTACCATGGCTTTACCGGCAAGAGGATGCAACCCTTTCGGCAAAGAGGAAAACATACGACTTCCCTTCCCAGCGGCAAGGATAACCACATTTAATGCTCTATTTGACATAAAAATCCTATAAACCTTTATTTATCATTCAACAAATCAACCTATTCTAAGTTGATATTACTAATTATTTTAATAGTTTTGTTGGGTGCATGTAATATTTATCAAAACAATTATCAGAAAATTGGTGCATTATGTTCGGCATCTCTAAAAAAGCAATCTGATTCAGAGCTAACATCATCTCCTCTGATTTATATATGTATCATATATAGTCAAGAAAATTAAAATGACTTCCTGATTTATTTTATACTGGAATATAATCATAATTTTTATATTGAATAAAATGAATTATATAAATAATCATTTTTCTTGAAAAGCTGTTCTACGTAACAATGAGACGATTTTAGTGACACCATAACTAAAAATATTAATATAAAAATATTATTTTATTTATGTAAGAAACTTACAGTATTTTCTTTAGATGCAATTTTAAAACTAACAATAGAAAGAAAAGGTATTTTAATGGGTTCAAATAATTAAAAAATTCCAATATTCATAAAATTCTAATATAAGTAAAAATAAATTAAGTCAATTAATATATAAATAATAATTAAAAATATCTTTAGAAAAGTATTTTTCTTATATCTATTAAAAAAATACACGAGTATTACTGATATTATTAACACTATTAGATAAAATTAAAATAAATCTTTTACATAAGTGATACATGACCCATTTATAAAGATAATTTTAGATTAAAGAATTTATATAAGCAAGAAAACGAAGCAATAAACTAAAACGAAATAATTTAAATATATGTATCAATATTAAACATTACTTCAAAAATTAATTTGCTTTTTTGATTAGTTCAATTATTCGAAGTTTTGCAAGCGCCTTAGAAAGTTCAGCAAAAGCCTGAATATGATCAATATCACCATAGGTGCTGGTGTTGATACCTTCTTCCGCCTTATTTTTAGATTTCATTGCCCTCAATTCATCAAGATCTTCGGCACGAATAGCAGTATCTGCCAGAATAGTAACTGTACTAGGTTGTATCTCAAGTACTCCACCGGATATATATATATATTCTTCTTTACCCTGTTTTTTAACGATATGTACCATTCCCGGCTTAATGGTGGTAAGCAAAGGTGTGTGGCCAGGAAAAACACCTAGTTCACCCTCACTACCTGTTACCCGAATTTTTTTAACCAACCCGGAAAACATTTCTTTTTCAGCGCTAACAACATCTAGATGGTAAGTTTTTGTAAGCATATCATTCTCCATATCAAGGTATTAAAAATTCTTACCTTTTTCCACTGCTTCGGCAATGGATCCAACCATATAGAACGCTTGTTCTGGCAAATGATCATATTCGCCATCCATAATACCTTTGAACCCATGGATCGTTTCTTGTAAGGCTACGTATTTACCTGGAATTCCAGTGAAAACTTCCGCTACAAAGAATGGCTGTGATAAGAAACGTTGAATCTTCCGCGCTCGAGCAACCACTAATTTATCATCTTCGGATAATTCGTCCATCCCGAGAATAGCAATAATATCCTTTAGTTCCTGATAACGTTGCAAAATAGACTGCACACCACAAGCCACGTCGTAATGCTCCTGGCCTACTATCTGTGGATTCAATTGATGGCTTGTCGAATCAAGTGAATCAACCGCGGGGTAAATACCTAACGAAGCAATTTGACGGCTTAGCACTACAGTTGCATCAAGATGGGCGAAGGTGGTCGCAGGGGACGGATCTGTCAAATCATCTGCAGGAACATAAATCGCCTGTATAGAGGTAATAGATCCACGTTTTGTAGAAGTGATTCGTTCTTGTAAAACGCCCATTTCTTCAGCTAGCGTAGGCTGATAACCTACCGCGGATGGCATACGCCCAAGCAGCGCAGATACTTCTGTCCCGGCCAAAGTAAATCGGTAAATGTTATCAATGAATAATAAAATATCTCGACCTTCATCACGAAATTTTTCTGCCATGGTTAGGCCTGTAAGCGCTACGCGAAGTCTGTTACCAGGTGGCTCGTTCATCTGTCCATACACCAATGCAACCTTATCAATAACATTGGAGTCTATCATTTCATGATAGAAATCGTTACCTTCACGGGTACGTTCACCCACACCAGCAAATACCGAATAACCTGAATGTTCAAGAGCAATATTTCGGATGAGTTCCATCATGTTAACAGTTTTACCAACCCCAGCACCGCCGAATAGGCCAATTTTTCCACCTTTGGAAAACGGACACATTAGATCAATAACCTTGATACCAGTTTCTAAAATATCCTGTGAAGTGGCTAGTTCTTCATAGCGAGGGGGTAGCTGATGAATAGACCAACGTTCTTCTTCACCAATAGCACCCTTCATATCGATCGGCTCACCCAGCACGTTCATGATTCGACCTAAGGTCGCTTTACCTACCGGAACTTCAATTGCACGTTCTAGGTCAATCACTTTCAGACCACGACGCAAACCATCAGAGGAACCCATCGCGATGCATCGGACAACGCCACCTCCCAACTGTTGCTCTACTTCCAGTATCAGTTTCACGGCACCGTTTTTTACTTCTAGTGCATTATACACTTTAGGTACCGCGTCTTGAGGGAACTCGACGTCAATCACAGCACCGATAATTTGGATTACATTCCCAATAGCCATTTTAAATCCTCTATTATAATCCGCACCTAAACTTAAACCTAAACTACTGTGGCACCTGAAATTATTTCGGTTAGTTCCTGAGTAATACTAGTTTGTCGAACCTTATTATAAACAAGTTGAAGATCTTTGATTAGACTACCGCCGTTATCTGTTGCGGCTTTCATTGCTACCATACGCGCAGCCTGTTCACAAGCTAAGTTTTCAACGAGACTCTGATAAACCTGGGATTCCACATAACGTCGAAGCAGGGTATCTAGTAGTGTTTTTGGATCAGGTTCATACAAATAATCCCAGGATTTTTTTTTTATATAAGGGCTTTCCGCTGGCTGAAGAGGCAGAACTTGTAGAATTTGCGGTATCTGAAACATGGTGTTAACAAATTTGTTACTGGCAATATAAATCTTATCTAGAAAACCTTGATCATGAGCTTTCAGCATAACTTTTACTGGCCCAATCAATTCAGATAGCATGGGGTTCTCCCCGACATTTGGCATCTGAGCAAGCACGTTACTTCTAACTGTTCTGAAGAAAGATATTGCCTTAGATCCAATCAATACTAATTCTGTTTTTACACCATTTTCATTCCAGTTTTTCATATCTATCAGCAATTTTTTAAAAAGGTTGATATTAAGTCCGCCAGCTAGTCCGCGATCGCTACTAATTACTAGGTATCCAACACACTTGACGTTGCGCTCTTTCAAATAAGAGTGTTTATATTCCAGATTACCCAATGCAAGGTGCCCTATTACTTTCCGCATCTTTTCTGCATAAGGACGGCTGGATGCCATCCATTCTTGAGTTTTGCGCATTTTTGAGGCAGCAACCATTTCCATCGCTTTAGTAATTTTTTGTGTATTGTGAACGCTTGCAATTTTACTACGAATCTCTTTTGTACCGACCATTTTTGCTTCTCCTTATTTATTTATGGACTCATGAAACTGCCCATAGCGCACTACCAGGAGTGAGTTGCCTTGAAAATATCAAAAATTTCTTTCAACTTCTCTTCAGTATCATTGTTATAAACGCCGGTCTGATTGATTTGTTGCATAAAATCGCTTTGCTCACGATCTACATAATTCATCAACGCACTTTCAAAATCGCCGATTTTTGCCTGTTCAATATCTTCTAAATAACCACGTTCCGCAGCAAATAGCACTAGCACCTGCTGAGACAGCGACATGGATGCATATTGTTTCTGTTTCATAAGTTCAGTTACTTTTTGACCGTAATCTAACTGTTTACGGGTTGTACTATCCAACTCGGAAGCAAACTGAGAAAATGCAGCTAATTCACGATACTGCGCCAATGCAGTACGAATACCACTTGATAGCGTTTTCATGATCTTAGTTTGGGCTGCTCCTCCAACACGTGAAACCGAAATACCAGGATTAACGGCGGGACGGATGCCGGCATTAAATAAATTCGATTCTAGAAAGATCTGACCATCTGTAATAGAAATTAGGTTTGTTGGAACGAATGAGGAAACGTCACCAGCCTGAGTTTCAATGATAGGCAAGGCGGTTAACGAACCAGTTTTTCCTGTTACTTTACCTTTGGTAAACTCTTCAACATATTTCGCATTTACACGAGAGGCTCGCTCTAGCAATCGGGAATGTAGGTAGAATATATCACCAGGATACGCTTCCCGTCCGGGTGGACGACGAAGCAACAGAGAAATCTGGCGGTATGCAACTGCTTGTTTGGAAAGATCATCGTAAATAATTAGCGCGTCTTCTCCTCGGTCTCGAAAATATTCACCTATGGCGCAACCAGCATAGGGCGTTAAATATTGCAGTGCGGCTGATTCGGATGCTGTGGCAACTACTACAACAGTATTGGTTAACGCATCATGCTCTTCTAGTTTACGTACTACATTGGCGATTGTGGCTGCTTTCTGACCAATAGCTACATAAATACATTTGATACCACTATTTCTCTGGTTAATGATGGTATCGATAGCCAGAGCCGATTTCCCAGTCTGGCGGTCACCAATGATAAGCTCACGCTGGCCACGTCCGATAGGAATCATAGTATCAATGGATTTATAACCAGTCTGCAAAGGTTCATCGACCGATTGACGTTCAATAACACTCGGCGCAATTACTTCAACAGCAGAGAAACCATCATGTTTCAGTGGACCTTTACCATCAATAGGTACGCCAAGAGTGTTAATCACGCGACCTAGTAAGCCTCGACCAACTGGAACTTCGAGAATACGTCCTGTACACTTGACTTTCATTCCTTCAGAAAGATCGGTGTACGGTCCCATAACTACCGCACCAACGATGTCGCGTTCCAAATTCAGAGCAATAGCAAAAGAGGTTCCTGGTAAAGCGATCATTTCACCCTGCATAACTTCGGACATCCCGTGTACACGGATGATTCCATCGCTAATGGAAATGATTGTACCTTCATTGTGAGCTTTACTCACTACATTGAACTGAGCAATACGTTGCTTAATTAGTTCGCTGATTTCAGTGGAATTTAATTCCATCACTCCAATTCCTTTATTTAAATCTGCAAAACGTCTGCCAACCGCTCCAAACGACCGCGAACACTACCATCTATCACCAGATCGCCAGTGCGTATGATGAGGCCGGCCACAATAGATTTATCAATTTTGCAATTCAGCTTAACTTTGCATGATAGACGATGCTCCATCGAAGCGCTAATTTTTATCAATTGCTCTTCTTTCAAAGAACTTGCAGAAATGACGTCTACTGTCACTATCCGATCTTGCGCCATATACAAAAGAATGAACTGTTCAAACACATATGGCAAAAGCGCCAAACGCCTATTTTTCGCCATCAGCCGAATTAGGTTTTGGCAAAAGGTATTAAGTTCATCTTCACAGATCGCAATAAAAATTTTTGCAACCTTATCATACGCGATTTCTTCAGAAAGCATTTCAGCTATCTGTTTATTGCGACTTATCTCGGCAGAAAATTTTAGCATTGAGTACCAACGCTCAATATCCTGGTGCTCAACGGCAAACTCAAAAGCCGCTTTGGAGTAAGGGCGTGCTACAGTTACTGGTTCAGACATCGATCTCCATCCTTTACTACAATTCTGCGATAGTTTTATCAACAATCTTACTATTAGCGGTTATATCAACAGAATGTTCGATAATTTTTTCGGCACCTAACAAAATTAGAACAGCAAGCTGTTTGCGTAGCTCTTCGCGAATACGCTTGCGCTCAGTATCAATTTCTATTTTTGCCTGCATTAGGATTTTTTTGCGCTCTGATTCTGCTGCAATTTTTGCTTCATTAACCACTTGTGCTTTATGCTTGTTTGCCTGGGTAATAATTACTTGAGCTTCTACGTTTGCTAGCTTCAAACGATCGATTATTTTGGCTTGAGCGATATCCAGATCTTTTTTTGCGCGTTCAGCGAAAACGAGACCGTCAAAAATTTCTTTTTGACGTTTCTCAATAGCCGCTATTAACGGTGGCCACACATACTTCATGCAAAAGAGCACAAACAAGATAAATGCGATGGCTTGGCCAAAAATTGTTGCGTTAATATTCACAGAATAATGCCTTTTATAAAATAAATATTTCAATATTGGTTAACTTAATTTATTTAGTACTAAGCCACAGCAAAAATTACATACAGCCCTAGTCCTACAGCAATCATAGGGATTGCATCAACTAAACCCATGACAATAAAAAACTGCGTACGAAGCAAAGGGATTAGATCTGGTTGACGTGCAGCGCCTTCTAAAAATTTCCCTCCAAGAATACCTATACCAATTGCAGCGCCTATTGCTGCCAACCCCATCATCATAGCAGCGGCTATATATAACAGTTCTGAATTCATATTTCCCATAAAGATCTCCAATTAATTCTAAATTAAATAATTAAACCCAATAATAAAAATTAATGTTTTTCAAACGCCATCGCGAGATAGGTGATCGTCAGGACCATGAAGATAAAAGCCTGTAGAGTAATAATTAAGATATGGAAAATAGCCCAAGGTACATTCAAAATCCATTGCGACCACCATGGTAACATCCCGGCAATCAGGATAAAAATTAACTCACTTGCATACATATTCCCAAATAACCTAAGACCCAGTGATACTGGTTTAGACAGTAGATTAATTCCTTCAAGAATCAAGTTTACAGGAATAAAAATAGGATGCTTAAACGGCTGCAAGGTTAATTCTTTAATAAAACCACCGATTCCTTTCATCATCACGCTATAGTAAAGAATGAGAATAAATACGCTTAGAGCCATTGATAAAGTGATATTGATATCAGCAGATGGAACAACACGAGATGCCGGAAAACTAAGTACATGCTCACTAAAATAAGGCAGCAAATCGATAGGTAGCAAATCCATCAGGTTCATCAGAAATACCCAACCGAAGATGGTTAGGGCCAATGGGGCAATAATTTTGCTGTTAGCGTGAAACATATCCCGCACGCTGCAATCGACAAAATCGACAACCAATTCAACAAAAATCTGCATCTTTCCTGGTACGCCACTGGTTGTACCTTTGGCGATACGGCTAAATATTACTAGAAAAATCACGCCTAGCATCAATGAAATGAACATAGAATCAATATTTAAAATCCAAAAAGACGCAGCTGTGTTTGATTGAACAAATTCAAATGTACGCAAGTCCAGTTGAAGATGATTTAGGTGATGACCTATATACTCCTGTGGAGTATAGATTTGTCCTGACGTAAACATGATATGCTTCTTACCGTTTTTTGTTAATTATATACTCTATATCAAATCACTATAATCACTGCCAATAAATAATGGTACGGATTTAAGTGTCCTAAGCGCGATAAACAGAAAAAGAATAGTCATCGACGTTTACATTAGCTATCTTCTTTCAATCTTCTCGTTAACGTCAAAACAACAAATCGTGGATCGATACATAATTCAAAAACACATCCAGATATCTATTCTGATAACGGCATGCCTTTACAGAATCTATTTAGACATTAGACAAACAAAAAAAGTATTCTACAGACATAATTATAGTGCATATCTCTGTAAAGAAAACCTTTCGAAACAAAATAAAATACTTAACAATATAAAATTATCAATAATACTCTTTCTATCAGCTAAATATTGCCTGATATATAATCAATAAAGCGATATAATATTTATTCATATGTCTCGACATAATGAATTTAATCGATAAATTAAAGATAAAAATTATAGGGTATACTTTTATTATTTATACGCAACAGAGTTAAGAAAACAATACGCAAAACACAACACTATTAATTCTTAACTAATTATAGGATAAAATCGTTTACATTCAAAGTATATCTTTACTAGCCTACAAATCAATTTCTACCGAAATAAAATTCCTGATAAGCCAATATTACCTTATTCTTTTTGCAAGCATCACCTCTCGGATTTTTCAAAAAAAACCTAAACTGGTCCTCATGCCTATTAGTTTCCACGCTACTTTTACCTTTGCAGGGTTGATATCACCATATTTAAATATGTTCATTAATTTTTTAGAGATTGATGATTTTCATGTACCGATAATAAAATTAGTAATTTACAAAAATGCTGGGTTTTCTGATTTTTGAAAATTTGCTCAATATGGGTTTTAAATTCAGTCTTGAATTAAAATAAAAAACTATAAAATACTAATTCTTCATATCTGTTTCTGCTTAATAAGCAGCAAAATCAATTTGCGAAGCATCACTGTTGTTCAGTGGGTGGCGTTTTATTCACTAAATCTATATAAATAATGAGAATTCCCAACCTAAAATAAAAAATCCACTGATATCAAAATCGTTTACCGTTAGGCAAAAACATCTATCAAATATTCTTTTTAAAAGACCAGATTTTCTATACAAGCTATTCAATCTAGCTATGTTTAAAAAAACACAACCCTTCCCTGATTTAAAAATCAATTACTCCTCCTTTATAATTTTATTATAAATACACCATTAATAATGGATTATAAATTAAACCCATCTAATATGAATATTATTCCATATTTCTTTATTTTTTTAAAAATGTATTTTTTGTATTAACCACATTAGCCTAGCATGATAGATGTACTCAAATTTTTCTTGAGTTTAAATAAGTAATTATCATATAATTTAGTGATGCACTAGTAAATATACATAACCGCGAGGCTATATATATTTACAAAGACTTATTATTATAGTTGTTATCGTTAACATAATAAAACTCATATATGATTTGTAGTTAATTAACTACTAAGCATATATTGAATTTATCTTTTTAGATAAAACCAATCAATTATTAATGATGGTCTATATGTTGTAATAAGATATCATAACTAACATGTGTTTATTTGGTCAGTTTCCTATTTTTAAGTATGTTAGAGTTAAATTGATATTTTATATTTTGTTGTAGTGAAACTAATATAGGTTAAAATCATGACAACTCATATCAAAACATGTACAGATACTACATATTAATTTCATTTTATTATCTAGAATAACTAAACCAGGCTTAGATAAAACAATCATAGATATAAGTGTAATTTACAAAAGATATTAAGTACTAAAAACACTTTATTTTTTCAAAAAAGAACGGTTTCGTTCATGTACTGTAAGCTATTTTTTATTGATTTCTCAATAATTAGGTGCTCACCCAAAACCTAGGAACCACTGTATATTACTGGTTCTTTTCAAGAATATCCCTTATGAACTTAAAACATCTTGGATGTTCAAGGAACATCTCTTAATCGCAGTTGGTTAATATAACCTAACTTCTTTCTTATATCTAGTAACTACTAATAGTAACTTTATACGAATTTACTAACTACTTTATCAGAGATATTCTAGCTACTTAAGCGTTTATATGGAACATAAATAACAAAGATGAAACTCAATTATTTTAAAATAAAAAACTCCTTTTTCTGTCGAAATGTTACACAAAAATCAATTACTATATTAACTAGAATATCTGCTTTGTAACTTACAATAAACATCGTTTCTACATGGATTATTTTTATCTAATTAACACTTAAGAAGAATGATAAATTACATAATGTAATTGAATTTGGTGTTTAATTATTAATGATTTGCATTTTTTGCAGAAGTAAGGAGAATTAATTTCTGTATATTAGTTAATATTCATACCGAAACAAAAATATTTATCATTATCTGTTATTTGACAAAAATTAATATTAAATTAATCTAGATCTTATTTAATAATAAGATAAATTTAAAAAAATATTAAAAATCTTTTTATTCTTGCTTATTTAGGTAAAAAAGATAGTTGCATGTGTTAGGAATAAGAAAAACTCTACCAGGTAATTTATTATTTAGAATAGATTTACCTGGATCCAGAAAAACAACTAGAAAACAATTGATCAGATTTCATAAAAATAATTTTTCCCTAAACTAGACAAAAAACAATACAAAAGTAACATATTTTCTTCCTAAAATAATATCTCTTCAACATCTTTGAGATTTCTAATTTGTTAAATGTAAAAAAATTCTTGCCAACTTAAAAAGTTGTACAACTATTTATTTTATAAAAAATAAAAAAAATATTATTAATTACAGTACAGTTATTTAAAAATAAAATTCAATATCTGGAAGCCTTAATGTTTTCCATCGTTGTTAGACCGACGGCACAGAAGCTTTTGTTTTTTCAACCATACCAGTAAGATAGATATTGCAGCAGGTGTAATACCTGGAATACGCGAAGCTTGGCTGATAGAGTTAGGTTTATATTCATTTAGTTTATCGATGACTTCTTTGGACAAACTCAATATAATATTGTAATCCATATCAGTCGGCAGCATAGCATTCGCATTACGCATCTGACGACTTATTTCCTTTTGCTGACGAGTTATATAACCTTGGTATTTAATCTGGATCTCAACCTGCTCTGCCGCCTGTGGATCAGCTAGAGCCGGACCAAAATGATCCAAGCGGGTTAAACATGTGTAATTCATCTTTGGGCACCGTAGAAGTTCTTCGCCATTAGCCTCGTGTGTCAAAGGAGCCTGAAGTTGCAAATTGAGCTGTTCGATACATTCGCTACCCGGATGTACCCAGATATCACGTAAACGCTGACGTTCAGACTCAATCATTTCTTGTTTTTTACAGAAGCGCGCCCATCGCACATCATCCACTATTCCTAATTTTCTCCCAATTTCTGTCAAACGGAGATCGGCATTATCTTCCCTCAATAGAAGCCGATATTCTGCACGCGAAGTAAACATGCGGTATGGCTCTTGAGTACCCAATGTGCACAAATCATCTACAAGCACACCTAGATAAGCCTGATCGCGCCGCGGCGACCAACTGTCTTTCCCAGTGGCCAACCGAGCTGCGTTGATACCGGCAAGCATACCTTGGGCAGCAGCTTCTTCATAACCTGTAGTTCCGTTGATTTGACCAGCAAAAAACAGCGCCTCAATCAATTTGCTTTCTAATGTCAATTTAAGATCACGAGGATCAAAAAAATCATATTCTATCGCATAACCAGGCCGAACAATGCGAGCTTTTTCTAACCCATGTATAGAACGGACGAACTTCATCTGTATATCGAATGGCAAGCTAGTTGAGATACCGTTAGGATAAATCTCATTGCTGGTCAGCCCCTCCGGTTCCAAAAAGATCTGATGGGCTTCGCGATCGGCAAAACGTACAACTTTATCTTCAATAGATGGGCAATAGCGTGGACCAACAGTTTCAATGATTCCAGAATACATTGGACTACGATCCAAATTTTGACGAATAATCGCGTGGGTTTGTTCATTGGTGTAAGTAATGTAACATGGAATCTGACGCGGATGCATTTTTGGCGATCCTAAAAATGAGAAAACTGGTATAGGATGATCTCCATGCTGCATAGTTAACTTCGAAAAATCAATGCTACGTGCATCTATTCGCGGTGGTGTTCCGGTTTTTAAGCGCCTTACTCGAAGCTGCAGATCTTGTAACCGGCGTGAAAGGGAAATTGACGGCGGATCCCCCGCTCGTCCACCGCTGTAATGGTGCAAACCAATGTGGATTGTACCGTTAAGGAAGGTGCCAACAGTCAAAACAACAGCACGACTGCGAAATTTTAGCCCTATTTTGGTAACAGCACCAACGACTTGTTTGCCTTCTACGATTAAATCTTCGACTTCCTGCTGAAAAATCATCAAGTTAGGTTGGTTTTCCAATGCCAAGCGCACTGCCTGTCGATAAAGCATCCGATCTGCCTGTGCTCTTGTCGCTCTAACCGCCGGACCCTTTCTAGCGTTTAGTATCCTGAATTGAATTCCTGCTTGATCGATAGCCTGTGCCATTAACCCGCCCGTGGCGTCAATTTCCTTAACTAAATGCCCCTTACCGATACCGCCAATCGCCGGGTTACATGACATTTGACCCAATGTTTCAATGTTATGTGTTAACAGCAGGGTTTGACAACCCATTCTGGCTGATGTTATTGCTGCTTCGGTACCAGCATGACCACCGCCAATAATGATAACATCAAAATAATCGGGATAAGACATGTAATAATTACCTCACGTAAAACACGTAAGTCCTTTATGCGAGGACCGGGAAGTAAAATAATTCTACTCTAGTTTAAGAGAGATACAAGCTTAACGGAACTTGCCTAAAAATCTAATAGCCTAAAGATCTAATAGCCTAAAGATCTAATAAATATCTAATATAAAAATATCAAAATAAAAAGCTAAGAATATTTATTCTTATTAGGATCAATATCCTCTGTGGATAAGATTATTTTAATCAACTAATACAATATGTTGTCTATACTATGAGTTTGTGGATGAACTGTGATTTTCGCGGTATAAGCTGTGATCTTTTTCTCTGTCTACCCACAAAGTAATGTATGTGCTTCATGGTTCTACATTGAATAATCACAGGTTATCCAATAGTTTTAAGCTGAGTTATACATAAAAACGATATCAATATGTCTGCATTTTTCTAATCCATTCGATCATCCATGCTTCAGCTGGAACTTCAAGAGTTTCGTGCTGTGTGATGTCAATCTTCAACACTTCGCCGATCCGCTTGGCCCCGAGAATCTCGAGCTGTCGACTCAATATGTCAATCGCGCCGCAAAACGTATCGTATTCGCTGCTTCCAATGCCGATTGCGCCGAATGTAACCGCAGAGAGCGATGGCGATTGCGTCATCAGCGCTGAAAGCAGCGGCTGAAGATTTTCTGGCAAATCTCCAGCACCATGCGTGGAGCTGACTAACAACCACATACCCTCTTGGTTTAGGTCCGTTAGTTCTGCGCCATGCAGGATATTTGTACTGAAACCTTGGTGCTCAAGGATGCCAGCGACATACTCAGCAATATATTCGGCATTACCCAAGGTGCTTCCGCTGATGATAGTTACTTTGGACATGATGGTCTCGTCAGATAAATAAGTGAGTATTGTACGCTGTGTACTTCCTTGGATCTACTTGTGGATAATTATGGATTTTGATTTCCGGATAAGTGCAGCTTAATAGCTAGGGTAATAGAGCTAATGAAAATACAAGTATTTTAGTGAATCTAAATTTTAAAATTATGATTCATGTTTCTTAATTAATATTAGAAGTATTCTATTTTTTAACCTATTATAATAACGATTAATATCGTATTCTTTTTTTGTAACAAATACAAGGGATGCTTATAAACGAGGAATATAAAAATTATCGATGATGTTAAGATTAATTTCCCTGGATTTAATTATTGTGTATACAGTATCTGATATAAAATTGCAGATTATTCTAACACTTTTAAAATTATGCTAAAATAAACATAGACACTGAAATTATTGTTTTATATGAATTGAAATTTAATTTATTTATAAATAAAACATATTTCTTTAAAAATATCTAATATAAAGTTAAATTATAAACGATTTCTAGATTAAATGAATGTTTGTTAAGTTAACTATCTTTTTATAGATCAAATTGAATTTAGATACAATTATTTATATCAATAAAAATAACCCATTATTAACTTAATATATTATCAGCAACCTTATTTATATTCGAATTTGATTTGATTTGTTCGATTTGTAATTTCTAATATATTTTTAATGATCTATTTTATAACAGATACTTAATAGTAAACATTGCTAGTTCGGTAATTTCATATTTTTGATGAATCAACGGTATTATGTAAGATATTAAGTATTATTTTAATTAATTAAAATATTATAATTAATTAAATTAATTTACGACATTTTATTTTTAATAGATTAATAAATATGGTTTCTTAATCAAATTTTGATTTATGAATAATGATTTTATGGGATGTTTATGATTATATTATTTAATAAACTTTAATTCGGATATTCTAAATTAATAAGAGGTATTTTAAAAATATTTATTTATCACTTTCCCATATCTACAACAGTCCGTCATATTTTTAATGAATTATTGGTTCTGTTTTTATGAAGAAATTCTTTGCTATTCTAGTAATCTAAATTATGATTAAATAATATTTTTATCTTTACGATATCGAAATTAAAAATACATGATTTTTATCCTAACATATTTAAATTGCAGAATATATATCATCGATGAATCTGAGTTAAGATATGTTTTATATCTTAAAAGTTTAGAATTTAGCTCATGAATATACCAATAAGTCAATGTTACTAATATGGGTATTTTATACTAAATAAAATATTTTTTTATTCCTATTAATAAGATATAAATCTACAAAACATGAAATATAAAAACATTATATTTAAAAATGAAGTTAAAATAATATAATTTTATATAAAAAGAAAAAATATTTTATATTTATTTCATCATGAACTCTTGTAATTATATATTTTGTAGTTAAATTGTTTAGTTCGTCGTCCAGACGAATCCATTATATTAAATCTAAAAACAATAGTAATGATTTGATCTAAAAATTATCTAAAACTTTTGTATAAATAGACTTTTTTGATATAAGATATCCAGTAAGATTCTACATGCCTTCAATCTTATTATCACCAGGCACTAAAGGTTATTGCTGTTAACCATGTATGAATAATAAGTAGCGCGCATCAATTTTTTACAAACTTGGTAGTAATATAAACAAAGAAAATAAGTTAAATATTAGTTATATACTAAATCAAATTGATAACAAATAACTGAGTAGAGGCAGACAAAGTTTACGTACTTAAGTACCTTTAAGATTTAAAAACTTTCTAAAACAACAACTTTTCCTTCTTGAATACTACCAACCACCTTAACTAAAACATTTGATATTGTCAGATCCATCAGATAGGTAAGGTAGAATAAATGTGCCGAAATTTATAAATTCATTTATAGCGGAGTGTTGTTACACCATGATAGAAAATTTACATATGGTCGCTAAGCACGTCGTATTCAAAATTATTATTTTGTTTATTGTTATTTCATTTTTTTTGAGCGGGGTAGGTAACTATCTGATAAGCGGTAACGGCGAGTACGCTGCCAAAGTAAATGGTGAAAAAATTAGTTATGAAAACCTTAATCAAGCGATGCAAAATGAACGTAACCGTCAGAGAAAATACACAAGTGAACAATTTTCTCAATTGGATCTCGATGAAGTCTATATGCGCCAAAGAGTGCTTTCACAATTGATTGATGAAATTTTACTGGATCAGTATGCGGATACACTTGGACTAGTTATTAGCGACGATCAAATCAAGGAGGCAATTTTTTCTATTCCGGATTTCCATATTGAAAATAAATTTGATAATGCTAAATTTCGTTCATTGATAGGCAAGATAGGGATCTCGCCAGATCAATACGCGGCGTTGATATGCAAAAAATTGCTTAACAAACAAGTGATTCAGGGGATTTTTGGTAGCAGTTTTCTCCTTCCATCTGAAACAGAACAATTGCTTGGGATGGCGTTTCAAACCCGCAAAGCGCGGCTAGCTACCTTTGATATTACGGCGATGACAGCTAAGCAAACCTTGAGAGAAGATGAAATCCAGGCTAGCTATCGGGCAAACAAAACTCGTTACCTGTTACCGGAAACTTTTAAGGTGAGTTATATATCGATAGAAGCCGAAACAATTAAGGAAAAAATCAGCATTAACGAACAAGATATTCAACGCTGGTATGAGCGACATTATGATCAGTTTACCGTTCCTGCACGTCAACGTTATAGCATTATTCAAAGTAAAACTGAAAACGATGCCAAGGAATGGCTTAAACAATTGCAGCACGGCGCCGATTTTGCCACGCTAGCCAAAACGCATTCTACTGATATAGTTTCGGCAAAAAATGGCGGCGATATAGGCTGGATAAATAATATTGATACTCTTGAAGAATTGAAACATGCCAAGCTAAGCGAAAAAGGACATATATTACCAAATGTAATTAAATCACCTTCTGGGTTTCTCATTGTTCGCTTAGACGATGTGAAGCCAGAGCATATTAGGCCACTAAGTGCAGTGCATGACGAAGTCATTATTCTACTAAAAAAGGAAAAAACTATAGATGCATATTATTTGTTACAGAAAAAAGTGAGCGATATAGCTAGCAATGATAACGAGACGCTAGCGGGGGTGGAAATAGCCTCCGGACTTAAGGCTCAAGAGACTGACTGGTTTAGCCGTGATGACGTACCTGCAGCGCTTAATTACGATGCAGTGAAAAAGGTATTATTTGATGGATCACTTTTAGGAAATAAAAATGCGCCGGGTAGTAATTCGGATCTAATCAGCGTGGATGGCAATCGCACTATGCTTCTCCGTATCGTAGATCATCGTCCAGAATATCTGAAGCCGATTGAGAATGTGCGTCAACGTGTTGAGCAGGATCTGAAGCGGCAAAAAGCTCTAGATCAAGCCTATTTGGATGCTGAAAAGATACTTTTTGCCCTTAAACATGACAATAGTGCTGCCGATAAAGAATTGCAAACCGCCGGCCTGAGCTTCAGCGTTGCGCAAACTTTCGATTCCACTTACCAAAATGATCCATTAACTAAGGCTATTTTCACACAGAATTTACCCCACACTGGCAAAAGCAGTTATAGTATTGCTAGTAATCTAAAGGGTGATATCGTATTAATTGCATTAGATAACGTTATGGCACAGCCGTTAGATAATAAGAAACGTGAATTATTCTTAGATCAGTTTAATTATAGGATGACAGGCGTAATCTTTAATGCCTTGCTTGGAAATTTGCGTGCTTCTGCGAAAATAAAAATTAGTTCAACTGAGTAAACATAATAATTCTGTGTTACCAAAAGGATATGATTTTGCTCTGTAAATACGCGAGATATATTGTTAAATTGTAATATTCTCTACGAGAGATATACTCGATAACATGTTTTCTGAGTATTCGCTAAGTCTCAAATCTTGATACAGGAAAACAACTACAACAGAGTTCTTGATCTTAGTTTCTTTCTTGTGGTCATCTGCAAAAGATTAATTTATATTTAAAATTAAACTTAAAAGATATACAAAATAATTAAATATATAAAATATTTTTATTTATATTTTATATATTTAGTTATTGTTTCTATAATTTATTAACTTAAAAATACAAGAGATAGCATTTGGAAATCATCATTAATTCTACGAGTTAACTTAATTAAGTAGAACTTGTAAATATTATAACAAAGATGAAATTTCAAGTTATTTATTTATTAATTCTATGTAGAATGGTATCAATTTTACCTCAATTTTAATATCAATTATGCAGCGAAATATGATTCGGTAGTTAATATACGCGAAATAATATATTAAATTTCCAGTAATCCTTTGCGATAGATGGAAAAGCCATAGTAAATTATATTAATTTCTACCTTCCTATCGACAACCATGCACCATTAAATTATTTTTAGGAATCCTAACCAACATGCGCACTAGCCAATATTTGCTGTCCACTCTCAAGGAGATTCCAGTGGATACGGAAGTGATTAGCCATCAACTGATGTTACGTGCAGGTATGATTCGTAAGTTAGCATCCGGGCTTTATAGCTGGCTCCCTACTGGAATGCGTGTACTGCGTAAAGTAGAAAATATTGTGCGTGAAGAAATGAATAAAGCCGGTGCGATTGAAGTTTTTATGCCCGTGGTTCAACCGGCAGACTTGTGGCTAGAAAGCGGAAGATGGATGGAGTACGGTCCTGAGCTGTTGCGGTTTACCGACCGCAGCGAACGGTTGTTCGTACTGGGACCGACGCATGAAGAAGTAATCACTGATTTGATTCGTAAGGAAGTTAGTTCTTACAAGCAGCTCCCGCTGAATTTTTATCAAATCCAAACTAAATTCCGTGACGAAATACGCCCTCGATTTGGCGTTTTGCGTTCACGAGAATTTATAATGAAAGATGCATACTCTTTTCATATCGACCAGACTTCTTTGCAAAAGACCTATGATGCGATGTATCAGGCCTATACCGCTATTTTTACACGCATGGGATTGGAGTTCTGTGCAGTACAGGCAGATACTGGATCAATGGGCGGTAGTGCATCCCACGAATTTCATATATTAGCCGATAGTGGTGAAAATTCTATCGTTTTCTCAACCGAATCAAATTATGCTGCCAATATCGAATTTGCGGAGGCTATCCCTACATTGGATGACACATGCGGCGAGCCTGGCGAAAAAATGCGGTTGGTAGATACCCATAATATTTTTACCATCAACGAATTGATAGCGCAATTTGCACTTCCAATAAAAAAAACTGTTAAGACGATTTTAGTCCGAGCAGTTGAAAATGCTAAGCTACCTTTTGTAGCACTCATAGTACGCGGTGATCATTATCTTAATAAAATAAAGGCAGAAAAACTACCGCAGGTCGCAACCCCACTGATGTTCGCTAATGAAGATGAAATCCGATTGATAATTGGTGCTAGCCAAGGATCACTTGGGCCAGTGAATCTGCCGGCGCCGTTAATTATTGATCGCAGCGTGGCTTTGATGAACAATTTTGTCGCTGGCTCTAATATCGAAGGTAAGCATTTTTTTGGCATTAACTGGAAAAAGGATTTACCCCTACCACAAGTAGCTGATTTGCGTAACGTTGTTAACGGAGATACTAGCCCTGACGGGAAAGGGGTATTGAAAATCAAGCGAGGTATTGAAGTAGGACATATTTTTAACATTGGTACAAAGTATTCAGAAGCTATGCAAATTAGAGTTCAGGATGAAAAAGGATGTCATCAAATACTGACTATGGGCTGCTACGGAATCGGTATTACCCGCTTGGTGGCGGCTGCTATCGAGCAAAACAATGATGACCGAGGTATTCTATGGTCTGAGGCTATGGCGCCATTCAATGTTGGAATTATACCGATAAATATGTATAAATCCCCCCGCGTGAAAGAAATGTCGGAAAACCTCTACCAAAAACTTTTAGCACGCGGGATTGACGTTTTGCTTGATAATCGTAAAGAACGCCCGGGTGTTATGTTTTTTGATATGGATCTTATTGGTATATTACATCAGTTAGTTATAAGTGATCGTAATTTGGATATGGATGATGTTGAATATAAAAATCGGCGTAATGGAAAAAATCAGATGATAAAATTGAGTGCTATTATTAGTTTTTTGGTAAACAAGATCACTTTGGCCAAATAAAAATTTGGGCCCTATTTTCCTAAATTCAGCGGTGTTGCAGACAAGAATTTTTCTTCTAACCTGCAATATGGATAAATAATATTGCAGGTTAAATCATTAATATACGATCTTATTTACCATTGAGAATAATTTATGGTCTGTATCTCAGATACAACAATGAGTAATATACTTGTCTATCTAAAATTAGATGGTTCCTAGTAAACCAAATAAAAAACTGGCGATAAGCAAGGTTAATTTTGTTCATTGTCCAATCTTTTATCTTAGTAAACATTGGATTTCCAAGAATTATATGAATTTAAATTTGTGTTTGTGATCACCGTTTGAGATGGTTTAAACTCTCATCGAGAGAGAAAAATTCAAGCTCTTATTAAATATTGTAATAGTATTATTATAAATATATAAATATCTTCAGTTTTAATTATCTATAAGGATTTAGTAAATATTAACAAATTTTCCTGAGATACTTAGTTCTCATTAGTTGTGTATGAAAACATGACTGGGCGGGTTAGCTAGTCATGCGGTTAAGGTTAGATCAGAGAAATTTGCTAACTAGTGTTCTGTGGAATGCAGTTTGTTTTTATTTGCTTCGGCACTGTGTCCTCTTTTACTGTTTTCATAAAAATATTCTTTCTGATGGATTATTTTTTCATAGGTGCTACACATTTTACGTGTGTGAGCTTTAAGTACACTTGATCATCATTGGTAATGGTATAAAAGTACTGGCGGATAAGTGATCTCTGCCTTGATGTTATCATGGTATATCAAGAAGGTTTGAATATACACCTATTAATCTAGGTGATCTAGATTACCATATTATGCAATTCAGGATTACTCAGGCACAAAAATTTGTATATCGTTGCAAATCTAGCAGGGTTACCTCAAAAACAATGCAACCAAACAGATGCGGATTATAAGCATTCGCAGCATCTTACCAACCAAAAGACCATAATTGCTGCAACTTGCGCGTCAAAAAAAATACGGCGATTTTATTCGAACGCTGTTCTTTGTGCCAATAAAGAGCCATATTCATCGCTGCTGCAAATATTTGTCCGGCAAAAATCACATAAACTTTGCTTCGTTCTAGCCAGGCGGTTGCCTTCATACTAACCAAGATATTGAATCTGTAATTATATATTGTAGACTCCATAACTGTTTAGTAGCAATAGTTGCTTTCTGTTTAGCGTGTAAGATTTTTGGCAAAAATTTGAAAATAGGGCACACGGGTACCTGCTTTAGAACTAAAAATGTTGCTTGATAAAATAGCGGTCAGGATCGAAGTCGTACGGTTTTTGTTTTAGTTGTTCTGTCTTTCCCGTCAAGATAACTAAAATATAAGAAGATCGGATGTAGAAAACTCTCGATAGTTATGAAAAAATATTACTTTCCTATTATTATTTCCTTTGTCTGAAACGGGCTCGAATATTTTTTATTGGTGAGCGAGCGATTTTGACATCCATTGTTAAAGACCATCAAAACTTCTAAGTCGATTCGCAATGTTATCCATAATACTTAAAAATAAGGTAATTACGTGTATCGTCATAGTTGTTTAATGCCAATTTTTGCATTCAGCGTAAATAACATTTGAATTTTTCCCTCTCCAGCCAGGTAATTGTCAAAATTAAGAGGTAGTAAAACGCCGGGAGGGATAAAATAAATCTTTTCCATTTTCTCATCTCTTAGATTTATCAGCAACCATTCACGGCGTGAGTTAAACTCAGCATCCTTATTTAGGATAGCAATTTTAATTTTCTGGTTCTCTGCAATCAGTAGGAAATAACCTTGGCGATAAAATCTAGGTTGCGATTAATATAATTGCGCTTGAAGTCAGGGGGGAAATCGTGATAGGAAAAACATCTAGATTCTTTTCTTTAGCTTAAAATATACTTTTCGCTCTGCTTAATGGAGTACCTCGTCGCCAGCGTTTAGCAAGATGTGCGGGGATAAGATGATCGAGTCATTAACTTAGGACCATAATTCGTTGCAACAAATATAGTGTGATTATCGATCCACAATAAGTGGTTTTTAGACAGAGATAGATTAAAACCCGATTTTATAAAATACTTTGTTGTTATCAGATTAAATTCACGAATTTTGATGGCATTACTTGCCGACTGGCAACAGAACAATCCAATTTATATTGGTATATTGACGTCAATGACTAAGAACTGTGATAAACTACCATTCTCTTTCTTCTTTTTCTAATATATCAATGTCCTGAACTATTTTTCATGCCGGTTTATATTTGCGGTGTTCTTGCAACCTTGTACGCCGTAAAATCCCGCAAGAATTGGTTTGATCTTGCTAAAAATCATAATAATCATTTCCGAGTTTACTGATCCAGTAGAATCAAGATTCCTTGTTAAAGATATCTAAAATTTTTTGTTCTAGATTTGAAAAATCTTATGTTTTGCGCCTAATGCGCAAAAGCATGCTTGGTTTCCATTTTATCCTCATTGCACTGAAGCATCGTTGACAAGATGTGTGTGTCTTCCAAGACCAAAGGAAGATATTATCTTCGTGGGTGTTCTACGGAATTATCCTGCTATAGCTTTATAATATAATGAGGTTATTGCAAATATGTCTTTTTAAATCTTGTATAATATATGAGTGTTGATTAGGATACTTTGCAAGTATCATTTCTAATGATAGGTTATAGCATTCTGGATTAAAAATCGTATATTAATTTGATAATTAAGGTTTATCTTAAGCTCTTATTTTATAGATACCAACATATATGATGTATGATGGAATAGTATTATAAGATATATTCGATATTAGTTTTAAATTTTTTATAAATACCATACCTAATTTTATAAGTAATACTATTATTACTTCTTAAGTATTACTATTATCATTCTAAGATCTTTAATAAAATTTATTAGTTATAATAAAATAATTATATATTATCCAATAACTTTTTATTTATAATTGTTAATTTTGAAAACAAATAGCTTCACGAGAAATAAACATGCTATAATTACATAAATGTAAGTAATAGTTACTTATTTTTTTCGATGGTTTTTAAATTATTATAACGACTTATTAAAATTCAATTGGATCTTTTGAATTTGACATATGTCACTTTTTTTAAATGTGAGTAAAATATTTTTCTTATGTGATTTATCAGAATAAATTAGAAATTGTGAGCTATCTTTTATTTATGTAAAATTATTATTTTTGCGCCAGCATAGACATCAATTTTAAGTATTCATGCTATCCATTCCTATTTTTTCGTAATTTTAATTGTATTAGAATATTTTTCATACTTTTGCTAATATTAGTGCTGTATTCTTGTATTTAAATTTATTAATTGGCGTAATGACTATTCTTTAGTGTTTTACCTGTTTAAAATTATTAATATATAAATTAATTTTTTAAAAAATTCATCTTGAAGTATTTTTATTTCCTAATTATATATAATCAAGATATTAATAGTTTATTTGTTATAGATGAGATTGGGTTATATAAATATCAACATTTACAATGGGGTATTTTTACTTAAATATATAGCCAATTATTAAAGTTGAAGTATGAGAAAACCTGTTAGCACTATTCTATATTTTGAACTTGTTCGCGCATCTGTTCAATTAGTACTTTTAGTTCGACAGCTGATGCTGTCACGCTGGTGTTAATGGATTTTGCCGCCAAGGTGTTTGTCTCTCGGTTACATTCCTGCATTATAAAATCCAATCGACGTCCTACCGGTTCTTTTTTAGTTAAAATCTGATAAATTTCTTTAACATGGGCATCAAGACGATCAATCTCTTCTGAGATATCTATTCGCTGAGCCAGCATTACAAGCCCCTGTTCCAAGCGATTATTGTCTAACTGTACCTGAGCTTCGTTCAGTTTGATTAGTACTCTTTCACGCTGCCATAGTAACACTTCAGGCATTTGTTGACGTACTTTGTCTGTTTCTGCGTTCATACTTAATAATCTATTTTCTATTAATTTTTTTAGCTCATGCCCCTCAGTTTCACGGGCGATAATAAAGTCATCAATAGTATTATCAAGCTCGGATAACAACTCGGCGCTAATGATATCTAAATCCTGCTCTGCCGAAGTTATTACGCCGGGCCAGCGTAGAATTGCCAGAGGATCAATCTCGCCTTCATCGCTTTGTGTTTTTATCCATTGAGAGGCCTCCAGTAGTTGTTTGGCAAGTTTTTTATTAAGGATTAGGGTGCTGTAGGTGTTAGGAGTAACGTTAAAATGTAGAGTGCATTCCACTTTACCTCGGGTAATGTGCAGGCGAATGCGTTCGCGAATTAGTAACTCTAGACCGCGAAATTCTTCTGGCAGACGAATATATATTTCTAGATATCTCTGATTAACGGAGCGAATCTCCCAAGATGCAGTGCCCCAAGATTTTTTAATTTCATGTCTGGCAAATGCGGTCATGCTGCGGATCATAGGTAGTTAACCCCATTTATTAATAAATTTTTATAATTATAGCTCTGAATTGTGAGAGAAGATAGGTATTAGATGATGCAATACGTATAATAAGTAACTAATTCTTGATTAGTAAGGCTGAATCTATAGCCTACGATAATATTTATTTCAGATAGGATTTATCTGAAATATTTTAATAAAAATCGCAAATTGTTTCACTGTTAACTTGAAATAGACACACAATTCAAAGTGTGATGAATATCTTATTTTTTAGAGTAAGTATTTTAAAAATGTTAATTTTGTTTAAATCTGCTTGAGATATAGATCGATTGTTTATCAGTTTTTAACTGATTAGTTTTAGATTGTTTCTGTTTAAGATTAATCTAATAGGTTGTATTCATAAAATTCAGTCGGATTTTATCAAAAATTTACCAAAATGCTTTGTGTTTTTATATAGAAGCTCTTAACGAATCTATTTACTTTTGTATATCTTAGTTGCTAACATGTATGTTGTATATCATATTTTATATGATGATATGGCCAGTAAAAATAAATATTTTTTTAATAAAAGATTATTCTGTAGTAATATTACTGCTTAATTTAAACATGTTAGTGTGATTCTGAATTTTCTGTATGATAGTTTTTGATGAAATAAAATTAGTAATATTTCGTAGATTGATTGTTTTATAAATTTGCTATAACTGATTAATTTCGGGTTTTGACTAGGTACTAGAAGTGAATTAAACTACATCATGTTTTTATAATAAATCAAATAGTAAACATTAAAGAAATATATTTTGAATGTGTTTTCTTTTTATATTTTAATTCAATATTTATACCATATAGTATGGATATTATGCTGATCTAAATTAGAACTAATGATTACTATACTGCTAGTATTGAGATTACTACATGATAGTAATATTTTTAGGATTTTTAACAGAATAATTAGGTTAAGTGTTTTACCAGAATTTTATTGATCTTCACATCATAGTTGTACGAACTTTAATGATTGCAATAATTATTTTAGACAAAATTATTTTTAATTTAAATATATTCGATTTTATCAATTGATCTAAGTGATTAGTCATTTTTCTTTTCTAGAATAACGAAAATCGTTTTGACATTAATTTTAAATAACGTAATTACGTTCAAGATATCGGATTGACCAATAATTTCTATAACCCCACTCATTGGAATAAGCGGATTTTTATTTTATTGCTTAAGATTATTATAATTGTAAGGTTTATCACAATCGTAGTGAATTGACGTTTTCATGATTTTTTTTGATGTAATTTTGTATTTATTTGCGTTAGCTATGTTTAAATTTTTCTTTACTTTATAAAGAATTTTAATAATTATTGTTTTTGTTGATTTAATCTGATATTTATAGTATTTTTGCGATTTATGTTAATATTAATTTTTCTTGTCTACCAAATAGAGCTTTTCTTGAAGAAAATGGAGATATTGATATCAGTTAAAAAAAGGTTAACAATACATTTATTAAGTTAATATTCAACTTATAAAGTTTTGTAAGAGAATCTAAAAATATATTTTTAATCATAGGCTATCTTAATTATTGTATTTTTGTAATAAAAGTCTAAAAATCGTTTTTTTTGAAAAAATTTCCTTTGATGAATCAATATATAATTTTTAATTCAATATTTTTATAGAACAGTGTTATTTGAAAAGTTTTGTGCGTTTACATAGGCAGACAATTTTAAATTTTTATGTTGTTTTTAAGATTTTTTTTATTTAAATATAGGAATCCGATTTGCAATCATCTAAAAATTTATTTTTTAAATAAATGGCATCAAATATAATTCTCCTTAACTTAATTTTTGTATAGTTTAGTTACAATTTGTATGATTTATTCTGCCAGAGATAAAAATCATCTAATTTTTATTCGTTTTTGTTTTATGGTGAATCTTTATAGAAAAGAGATGAAATTTTGTTAGAGGTATTTACTTGTTCTTTTAACTATATTTTGACAGAAAGCCTGATATGGATGTAATATAAAATGGATGATTTAGTTATATCTGAAAATTTTAATATAGCTAAAATGCATGAATTTTGGCTACATTAAAGTTTTTAAACATATGTTAACTTTGTATTTGTCATTTTTGTTAAAATATTTTCTCTTGAGAAAATATATGCTTTTTAGCAAAAAAATTCGATAATGACTTGATGCTAAACGGCATGAATACTTGATTAATTTAACTATCATACGACTATAATAAAAATCGCACGTAATTCTTTTCTTCTTAAAACAAGAATGGATATAGAAAAATTAAAAGCTAATATTAAATGTATAAATTAAATTTCCTGGAATAAGTGAATATTTCACAAAAAATTTAGATATAGAGTTTGATCGATATTAGCAGAGAAGCATAATATTAGAGGTGTAATCTCTCGCCGAAAAGTACGGCGAGAAGAGAGAGATAATTAATTTTTTGTTTTCGATACTGTTACCATCGCGGGGCGGATAAGGCGGCCATTGAGGGTATAGCCTTTTTGAATAACCATAATCACATTATTTGGCTCGTGATCATCAGATTCTAGCAGAGACATCGCTTGATGTATTTTTGGATTGAAGGGCACATTTGTTTTTTCTACTACGTCAAGGCCAAATTTGCGTACGGTATCTAATAATGATTTAAGCGTTAGTTCGATTCCTTCAATAGTTGAAGCTATCTCATCGCTAGTTTTATCTGACATCTCCAGAGCGCGCTCTAAATTATCGATAACTGGTAAAAGTTCACTGGCAAAACGTTCTAAGGCAAATTTGTGCGCTTTTTCTACATCGTGTTCGCAGCGGCGACGTATATTTTCTATTTCCGCCTTTGAGCGTAATATTATATCGCGTTCGTGCTGTTGCATTTTTGCTAATATTGTCTCTAGTTCGGCAACCCGCTGAACTTGCGGATCTACGACGTCAACCGTTTCAGGCGCAGATTCCACCTGTTTCTCTTGCTCTATTTCTTTTTCTTGTGGAATTTGCTCGTCAGGGGTCTGCTGTTCTTTATTACTCATCATGAGTTTTCTCCACGGTTCAGCATTATTCTTGCTAGTTCGATTATTATATGGATGAATAGCTGGGATTCAAGTGATGACCGATAATGAAATTTACAAAAATCGCCTGGGATTAGTAATCAAATGACTACCATTTTTCATACTATCGGCATTATCGGCCATCCTCGCTATCCTAATGCGTTGGCTACTCATAAGATGCTATATCACTGGTTAAATGAAAAAGGGTACCGTGTTATCATAGAAAATAAAATTTCCAACTATTTTGATATTTATCAGGTTTGTACCGGTAGTTTAGCGTATATCGGTCAGCAGGCTGATCTTGCAATTGTAGTTGGCGGTGATGGGAATATGCTAGGTGCAGCGAGAATTTTAGCGCGTTATGATATCAAGGTTATTGGTATTAACCGTGGAAATCTTGGTTTTCTGACTGATATAGATCCTGGTTCGGTATTGACGCAATTATCTGATATATTGGCCGGGCACTTTCGCAGTGAAAAACGTTTTTTGCTAGAAGCGCAGGTCTGCCGAAATAATATAAGCATTTGTCTTGGCTATGCAATTAATGAGGTGGTATTGTATCTTGGTAAAGTGGCGCATATGATCGAGTTCGAAGTATACATTGATGATGCTTTCGCTTTTTCTCAGCGTTCCGATGGTCTTATTATTGCTACACCGACAGGATCTACGGCTTATTCCTTATCTGCCGGTGGACCGATATTAACACCAGTGCTAGATGCCATTGCTTTGGTTCCAATGTTTCCGCATACCCTTTCCTCTCGTGCGCTAGTTATTAATGGCGGTAGCACGATACGTTTAAAATTTTCTCAGTTAACACGAGATTTAGAGATTAGCTGTGATGGTCAGGTTATTTTGCCCATTCAAGATGGTGAGGAAGTTTTTATTTTTCGTTGCAACTATTATCTTGATTTAATTCATCCAAATAATTATGATTATTTCAACACGCTCAGTACTAAGCTTGGTTGGTCAAAAAAACTATTCTGAATATATGTGTTTTATGTTTACTATATGCAACATATAGGTCTGATTCATTTGTTTTTATTCCTAATTAATTGAAGTTAAAAATTTTGTAAAATTATTTATTGAGAGTATTTCGTATAACTTTTAAGTGATTATCTTTTGTTAAAAATAAAAGTAATTTTATTCTTAACACTCTTTTTATATATTGGAACTTGCTAGCTATTCTAGATTCATCTTCTTAGAACAAAACAAGATAGAGATCGTATTTTTGGCTAAAAATATATTGACGTATAGAAATTATTAAAAGCATCAAGTAAATTTAGCAATTGTTTCCATACGACTGATAGATATATCAATGATAATTTTTTTAATTTAATGATCATCTAGAAATAAATATATGTCTGGAAAAGTTTTAATACGAATCCACATAAACTGTATTTATGGTAAGTTAATTTACGTTAAAAATCAAAATTTCTATATGATTTAAATTTGTAATTTTTCTAAATTAACCTTCTCAAGGTACTACTATGAATGCATGGAAAATTATTCTGATTTATTTTTTATAAAAATAGATTCAATTAGATTAATAAAGTTATAATGGTAAAATTTAAGCGTTTTTTACTCTTGTGCAAGAGTATCTTGATACTACAAACAACATAATTATTTTTGGTATTAAATTACAGAACAAAAATTGTAATCTTGTGCTCAGTGTTCTGGCGTGAAAATTTAGAAAAATGATTTTTTGAAAAAAATAACAAGGTTATATGTACTGTTGCTTTGGCGTATTGAATATCAAGTTTACTTTATTTTAAAGTTTCTTTGTTGCAGAAGCAAAGAATATGTCTATTTAAATAGACAGTAAATTAATTGTTATAGATAACATTAATTATTTTTAAACATTTTTATGTTTTGCTTTAGAATCGGATAAAAGATTTTATTAAAGTGTTAATTTGTATAACTGAATTAATGATTTATCTTTTATTGGTTTTTAAGTGAATTGATATACTAAAAGTATTTTATAAATATTTCACTGTAAAAAATTACAGTAAAATAAATTACACTAAGAATAAAAATATTTAAAATAATATATTGAATTTAATAACAAAATAGAAATTAACCATATTGGTAGATTTAATTTCTGTATATATTAAAAATATTTTATTGATTAATATTATTTCTAGGAAATATAATATGGTTGTTTTATATATATCAATATATACAACATAGTTATTTTAACGAAAAACATTTATTTTTCTGAAAGTTTTTTATTGTCATGGTTTTAACGAATTAACTAAATATTATATAATTAAAATTTAATTTAGTTATAAAATAGATCGTTATAATAGATTTAATTAGTAAATTATAAATTCAATAGATGTGAAAGATTTAAATTAACTAATAATAAGATAAAATCTATTACCTTAATTAATAACATGTTATTATATCTGTTTTTATCAAAACATTAAAAATAAGACGAAAATAATAACTTATGAGTTTTAATTCATAGATCTTTTAATTATAAGTTGATATTATTATATGGTTTTCATTTAATTTCTACAAAAGTATTATATGTTTTTTAAAACTCTTGTACTTTTATTTTTATCTATTAAATGATAATATATTTAGATATATTATTATCACTTTTTTTGAAATCTGTTGGTTTATTTTTACACCTTTAGAAGTTAATTCTTTTAAAGAAATACTTTATTCTAAAATAAACACCATCATATTCATTTTTATCAAAATTTTCTTTTTTGTGTGATTTTATCGATTTTTGCTTTTTTATCTATAATAGAAGAATAATTCCGTAATAACCTTATAAATATCTTGATTGTCATTTTGTCAAAAAACCGAATTCAAAAAATCATTATCTGGTTACTTAATAGTTTTAGTTTTTATGTTTTCTGTGAAAAATAATGAAACCTTTTTCATTATTTTTCACAATATTTTAAAAATCAGTTATTGATAAATCAATATTTTATACAAATATTCTATACAGAATATACAATATATATTGTAATTTTTAATTTTATATCTTTTATATATTGTTTATTCCGATTTATTTTAAATTCTTTGAAATATTCATTAATAATGATGGCTTATGTTTATTTTTTTGGTAAACCATGAAAAACTAATGTGTTTAATTATTTCGAATGTAATTATTTATAGTCTCCTTTCTTTATTATGAGGCTGATTTCAATAAAATATCATTAATTGTTTACATAAAAATACGATGATATAATTTGAGCAGAATACCACACATTATAAAACATATTAATATTTTATAATATACAGATCTTTTAATTATGTTTTTATAAAAACTTAACATAATAAATTAACAGGTTTGCTATTAAAGATAATATATAATTTCTATTACGTGTATTTAGCAAGATATTAAATTTTACATAAGAGCCCTCAAAGAAAACGCAACGGCGTTTTCTTTGAGGGTATTGTAATCATTCTTATTATTACTATATGTTTTGTAATATTGATAAAATTTCATTAATACCTGAATAACGAAAAATAGAATTTTACTGGTATTAGTTCTAATTTTATTAAATTACACAACAAGGTTTATTATATATCGATAATAAAACCCATATCGTAGATATTTTTATATTACGGATCATAAAAGATCCTTCTTTGTCCTTCCTTCTTAGAATCTTTCTATCAAGCATGTATTTCTGATAGTTTTAATAAGTTAAGTGGATGCATTATGATTTTAAAGTTTTTTTTAGTATTGCTAATTATAATGCATTAAGTATAAAACTATTAATTTTAATGAATATTTAAGTGTTATAAGTTTTCGTAAAAACAGTTACATAGAATTACTATTTTTTTGTTAGAACACCTAAAAACTTTTGTAATATGATAAAAATCATGGTTTATTTTTTGATAAAAATGATTTTATGCAACCCCAGGTTGGGTGTTTTAAAAATTTGATATACTAAAATATTTGCATAAGAACATGTTTAATTTTTAATGAGGTGTTGTTTTCGTAAATCTGATTTTAGACATATCAAGTTTCATATAAATTTTTGCATCCTTGATGTAAATAGTGAAGCTTATTGGCGGCTAAATTAGGATAGGTATAAATTACTGTAAACTTTGACGATGATTTATTGACTTATTGTGTAATTATTTAAAAGTTTGAGTTTTTGTGCACCTATTTTTCATGGCCTAATCTTTTGACACAATAAATGATTGATTATACTGCGAGGTGTTGTACATAATGGTGATTAATTCCTACACTGAAGGCTGTTGTTAAAAACTGGATGCTTATAATGATGGTTTGGTAACGAAAATTTAACAAAGATTCTCATAACAAGCGTACAAGGTTTTTTAAACCGAGCTTCATTGGTGTCTTTTAAGTTTTTTGTTCCTCTACTATATATTTCGACTCCGTAAATATTAATAGCATTGAGTTTTTGAAAAGATTTAATAAAGAAAAATATTATGACGGATAATGAATCTTAAGAAGTATACCAGATTAATCCGTCATTGATGTGAATGTACAGTAATGATGGTATATTAATAATATTTTCGCATTATTTTATGCTTATTGACAAGCTATCTATCTTTTTATTTATTCTGTTGTATTAGAATACTGGATTCTAGGCTGTCAGTGTTATAATCTAGGTAATGGTTCAGGTGTTCTGGCTGCCAAGATTGATTCTAAGGAGTTCATCTTCAATATTTTTAAGATATTTTTCAAATTTAACAAATTTGTGTTGTGATTTTTGAATACCAATTATTACCAATAAATCCTGGCATAATATAGCTTCGAGTAATTGGTTTAGAGATAGCTGATAATCATGCTACTGCGATCAGGAAAATGGTTTTAAATCTTAATTGCGTGGATTCATGTTATCTCATATAAACACACTGTGATAAAATTGAAACAGTATTAATTTCTTGGTTGTTTGAAAAATATCATGTCATTACCGTTAGCTTTTTATTAATATATCATAAAATATAATTATTAATATGTATAACTCGTTAAAAAGTTTATTTTTAATACTAAAGAATATAAAGAATTTTATTTATTAGTGCTCGCAATTAAGTTTGATAAAAAGGTAGACGTAAAGTTGTAAGTGTATAATTTAAAAAATGTCATATAATCTTATCTAAAATTAAGTGCTTTATCACTGTTCCGAAATAATTAATTTATGATGTCAGTAAATAGTTTAAAACTAAATTAAATATTGTTATATAAAATATAAGAATAGAAGAACTTATAAATATATCATTCAAAATTAATGGCCGCTGATTTTTGAATATAAATAAAATTAATAATTGTTTTATATGTTACCACGAATACAGTAATTATCCGTTTTATCTTTATAATCAAAAACCGCGCTTTCGTTGTTTTTGGCGAACAGAAAGTGAAGTTACAAAAATATTAATATTTTTAAATGAAATTATCATGATTTTAAATAAAAATGTAGATAATATTAATTATATTTTTCCTGAAGTTAATAAATATCTCAGTAGATAAAATATACTTAGTAGATGCATCTCTATAATTTAAACAAAGATAATAAAATTAAGTATTTACTCGTAAAGTATTTTTTTAAAATCCAAAGCAATAAATAAAAAGTTTAATATGCGGCATATTAGTACATATCATGATCAATTTACCCAATATTAATACCAAGAAGTATTCCTTAAGTTTAAGCCTATAAAGAAAACGAGTATGCTTGCTTGTTCGTGTCCAGATTATTGATCTCTTTTTAGGTTTTTTTTATTTTACCGGGTATTAAGCATCTGTTTTGCCGCCACCATTCTGCTAGTAGAATACCAGTACTTACGGATACATTCAGATGTGGTATCCGTCCAGTTCCGTTGATAGCAACCACGATATCCGCTTGTGAACACAGCGCTTCTGAAGACAGATCGTTTAATTCTTCTCCTAACACGAAAACTGCTCTGTTAGGAATTTTTATCTCCGAAAGCGATGTGCCAGATTTACAGTGCAGAGTTATCACGGTGTAACCAGCACAATGAAAATGATGAATATCCTGCAACATATCATTACATTGTATGGCTTTGATATGCTCTGCCCCACCTTCAGCAGTTCGTACTGCGGCACCTGATTCCAGCAGGGTGCTATCATCCATCATCACCGCATTAATGCCGAAGTGTGCGCAACTACGTAATATAGCACCAAGATTATGGGGATTGTTGATTTTTTTTAGCGCCAGTACACAATCATCTTGTTTTTTGGAAACACTGCCAAGATAATCAACGGCATTAAGGCTGCTACGTTTTTTAATCAGAAAACAGACCCCACCATGATGTTCTGTTCCCGAAGCTTTAGCTAATTCATCATATTCCACTACATGATAAGCTTTCCGTTCAGATGCCATCCAGCGCAGTGCATCGCGAAATTTCAATGTTATTGATTTCTCAAACCAGGCTCGCACAATGGAGTCCGGACGGTTGCGAAAAAGCGCTTGACAGGAATTTACACCGTAAACACGAGTTTCTTCGGCGCGCTGACGCCTTATTTTTTCTGTATTTATCTGATTTTTTCCTTTGATGCTGCCATAATTACGGCTATTGAGATCGCCGTTATTATGGAGTTTTTTTTGCAACGAATAATGCATGACGGATTCACTGTGCTGCTGGCGACCGTTACAATCGCTACAGGACGGAATATCTAGGCTGGAGTAGCAACCTGGCGCCCTTCCTGAGGTGGTAGTGCGATTGCCGTGACTGTTACCTTTTTCTTGTTTTTTGGTGTGGATATTCCATAAGTTATACTCATTGTCACGATGATTGTCTTTTTTATTGTGGATGCATCTATGCGAAGATAGAAAGTGGTTTTGTGCTTTCTTTTTATCTTTAGATGAATAGATTATGCGAACTTTATCGTTTTTGCTTTTTAATGAAGCTTTATCACTCATTATTATCTCCACTTTTTGTGGGCAAAAATATTAACCGATCTTTTAAAATATAGCTAGCAGTTGAACTGAATATTAGTAGATTATTAAAATAATCGAATAAATATTTTTATCACAACTACTATCTATAATAGTACTTAATTTTAAGTACATAACTATATTGATTTTTTAAATTAATCATCCATGTAATATACTGTTTATTAAAAATAGCTTAGTTATTTAGTTAGATTTAAAAATGATCTGTAACGGATAATATTGCGTTATAGAAAATTGATTAATTAGTATGAAAAAATATATTTGTGAGGTTTTTTAAACAAATAAAACAATAAGTAAACATTTGATTAGATTATTATTTTTTTTAAAATCTATAATAGATAAAATATAAATTTCTTAAATTATCCAGTGATCTATTAAAATAAATATCTCAATCAGCGTATATTTTTATAGATAATGTTACCTGAGAATTAAGATCGCGTTGTATTGTTCTATAGATATAGAAATAATGTTATTAACACTATGTTTGACTATTTCATTACATTAATATAAAACTATTATCATAGTCTTAATCTTGAAATGCGTATTTTATCTTTTCAATATATTTAAGTGGGTTTTCTTGACCTGATTAAAAAATAACTTATCGTGTTTTGTTGTGTTATTATAAATATACAACAGATCATTCAAAATAGTCTTTAATGCTATTAAAAAATTCTTTTGTTTAATAGAAGATAACATCTTCAGTGTCGTGAACTATATCTACCAGACACCATTCATATTTTCATGAATTGTTTTATGCATCAAACTAGTATTAATGTTAATTCCTAATATCTATTAAAGACAGATTTCTATCTAGCAATATATATTGCTATATAAATAATGATTTTAGTTAAATTCGTAGTTCAGTATTGCAACACGGGAAAACATGAAAGATTTAAACATTGCCAACAAATGTAATTTTGATTAGTTAAGATCTAATTTACATTAGATTCAACCTCATTAGTTTTAATGTAGTGATGTAAAAACAATATGTAATATTTAATAATTCATTGAAAATATATAATACACATATTTTATAAATATGAGTTTTGATCTTATTTTAATATGTTATTTGTAACTAACATAAGTTTTTAACGATATTGATATTGGAAGATTGCTAGTATCAATAAAAGTAATAAAAATCTCGTTGAGATAACAGGCTAGATTAACCAGAATAAATCCTACTGACTTCGATTGTGTTATCAGAGGTATTTATGAAGCAAGGAGCTTTATTTACTGATATTTCTAATATCTCTTCTAGATATTAGAGAGTAAGAATTGTGTGGCAAGATAAATATTTTACAGGAGACTATTTATTTATGTTTTTGTGGTGTGTGCCAGGCTGCCTAAATAAGACTGTAACGTTATTATCGGTGTTTATGGCCTCAGCCATAACCTTAACGCTCCAATCGGCAGTGTTGTGATTGCCGTTTAAATTATACCAATTACAACAATTTTCATACTCCACTTTTTAAAGAAGTGGAGTAATTACCATGATTTATGATTTTGATAGAAAACAGTGATTTTCAGTCGGCTTGTTGAAGATATGTAATTTTCCGTTTCCGCGTTTAGGATATCTTACGGACTAATATTTTGAGGAAAGTGTTTTGCCATTGGCACCATGCTGGGATGGATTAATCCAATAATATATAGAAAATAGATCGATATTTATTAAAGTCTACAGTTTATATACCAAAGTAGAAATGGTGTTGGAAATTATGTGTGTTATTTATTTTTAACAAAAATAATTAATTAATATTTTTATATATAATTTTATATACTTATAGATCATAAGATAAATTTATACAGTAATTATAAGAAAGATAAATATCGAGAAAATGTATTTCTACTTCAATAATTCTTTCGCTATAAATAATATCGTATTTTTACCGTGTATATTGAAGTTTTAAGTGGAAGAGGTAAAGCTAGTTTAGCCTTAAGTTCAGTAAAATACTTAATTAATTCCTAGATCTTTATCATTATTTTTCAGCGATCTTTTATTTCTAACGTTAGGGTTTTATATCGTCGAAAAATAAAAGCGTATGGTTGATGTGTATCTTTGAAATCTTAGGCGAGGGTTGATATCTTTTGTATAAGCTGTGGTAGGGTTCACGTCGTAAACAGGTTCACTCCAGAAATTGGCTAGGAATATCTGTTAATGTATTTAGCCTACTCTTTTTCACTGTAATAGATTTAGTATCTGTTTCTCCATTTAATGACAGACACTGAAAACATATAGGTAAAAAGAAGCTAAATATATCAATGCTAATCTTCAGAATACAGCATATTAGATACTAATTTTAATTTACAAAATCACGATGAACTTTTCATAATATCAATTTATTTCGAGGTGTCATTAAGGTAATTTTAAAAATTATGGGTGTGAATACCAGGAATTTTGATCTTATTTATGAAGCTCATTATCAATATCGTATAATGGTGCAGGTAAAACAGTTAGCAAAATTACAGTGGTGTATGCAGAATATTTTTTTGATATAAATTTAAATAAATATTTTATTTTATTAATAATAGAAATTATTTTGCACTAAATTTTAGTGGTTGGTTTGAGTTTTAAAGATGTTCTTTAAGAATAAAAAATGGTAAAATCAAAAGTTAAATCCAGTCTATTCTATTTAGGAGATCCCATGGCCAGCAGAGGCGTTAATAAAGTAATTTTAGTCGGTAACCTTGGCCAAGATCCGGAAATTCGCCATATACCTAATGGCGGTACGGTAGCCAATATGACACTGGCTACCTCAGAGAGGTGGCGCGATAAGCAAACCGGCGAGACAAAGGAAAAAACAGAGTGGCACCGTGTAGTAGTATTTGGTAAGTTGGCTGAGGTGGTTGGTGAATATTTATCAAAGGGTTCTCAGATTTATATTGAGGGATCGCTGCAAACACGTAAGTGGTTGGACCAGAGCGGTCAGGATCGTTACACCACCGAAGTGGTAGTAAATGTGGGGGGGACTATGCAGATGCTGGGTAGTCGACAAGGTGGTAAGTTAGGGAATCCATTGCAGGGGAACCACGCGGTGTCGTTTAGCGGTGACGAAAAAATACGAGAGGAATATTCTGAAAAGAATACAGCTTCGGTGCCTATTAATAAACCAGCAATAGATTTTGATGATGATATTCCTTTCTGATAATGAAAGGTGGTTGAAAGTATTTTATTGTTTTTGTAAAACAAAAAATTAATTTTGTGTTATTTTTGTAACAAATTATAATTGATTTTAGCAAGTTTAAAATCAGTTAAGAGCTACCGTATAAAAGTTTGTATGCTTCACATTAATCCTAAAAAATTATTTTTAATAACTAGAGTTTTTATGGTTTTATCATTAATATTAATTATCTATGTATAGATAATTAATATTAATATTGTTTTTAGAGAGTTAATTACAAAAATATCATTCAAATGATATTAATATCAAAGATATATAGGTTGTTTTTGTTAAATATTTTATGACTACTATCTTTTGTCGTGTCAAGAGATTCAATATTTTTATTAAATTCATTAAATAAATTATTACAAATTATAAATAACACCTATTCCATTGCATCTTATTGTAATCATTAAATTTTTTCCAAGACATTATATGATTGTTTTAATATGTTGCTATAAAATATTAACATGATTGCTATTTATGGTTGATGTCGTGTATTTCTTATGGAATTATACGATGCTGATAAGTTTTGCGATACTGAAAATTATTCACAAAGTTTTCTGTTTATCTTTATCAAAAATTGTAAAATTTTCCCATTAATAATCAGTGGGAATTTTACCGCATGCAAGATTTTTATGCCAAACATTAGTGATGATTCAAATGTATTAGTAATAAATGGATCCGATATTTTGTTTAATTTTTTTGTTATATATTTGTTTTATTTTTAATAAATAACATTATTTCTATAAACAAGATGTTTTATGTGAATAAATAAATGAATAATCATTTATTCTCTATTAGTTGTGTGTGTTTATTGTTTATTGCATAATTTCCAAAGTGAAATATTTTTTATAAAACTAGATACGTATTAATTGCGAAAAAGATCACTTTAATTTTTTTGACAGTATTAATAATTTCAGTAAAACTTTAAGTTTGTCTATCCTCAAATATTAAATAAATGTAGTTTCCTATGTGATTATAAGAATAATATTCTTGTTTTTTACAAAACAAAATATGAATAAATTATGTTTACTCTATAATGTTGCTTATTCGTATTATTAATAATACATTAAAATAATTTATCAAATAAAATTTGATATTTGCATGACAAACATGTGAAGATAATTATGATGATTAACATAATTGATAGTTTTATATTACTGATGTAAGATTTCTAATAACGATGATAAAAGTGAAACCTTTTAAATGGTTCCTACAGATAAATTTTGTTTTGAGAAATTAATATTGGATTTCTATTATTCAGACATTCTGTAGTCTTCAGTATAACGAGGTTATATAACATAAAGATTTTCGTGATTTGTTTAAAAAACGTAAAACATACTCAATTAGCAAACTCGAGTTATTGTTGGGTATAGAATAGCCTATAAAATGAAATTATCAGTGGTATCGCTGATCAAGAACTATTTCTTGATTTTATAAAAAAGAGAAGAAATAATAGAGGTGTTGATTGACTGGTGTAGTAATATGTTTTATATATTTTTCTAGAAAGTGAAACTATTTATTACACTTTAATTTTCGGAATGATAAAGTACAAAACGTTAAAATATTGTTTTAAACAATAATATAAACAGGAGAAAATTTTTTTGGAAAAACAATTATTTTGTTTCTTGTTATTGGTGTTTCAATAAATAAAGTTCTAATTTAAGATATTTCTATTATATTATTTGAATCTTCGTTATGAGTAACGAAGATATCTGTCTAAAGAATGGTTTAAGTTATTAACTAAATTTTTACCATAAGGAATTTTGATGTTAATTTATATTGAGTAATATCATGTATGTTTCATTCTGGTTTATTCATTTTTATTTTTTACGATTACAATAATATAAGTAAATGATTTTGTCTGATTAATATAGTAATCATTTTTGTTATAAACAAAAATGATTATATGGAAAAATAAAAGTTAAATATCACCTGCCGACATTCATTAATAAAAAGTTATTAAGTGTCGCTGTTTATTTAACAGGTATTTGTGTAGATGAATCAAATATTAATTTTATGTGTTATGATAAAGTTTTTTAAAAAACCAAAAAATAACTATTTCAGTATAAATATGTGCATTAATAAAGATATGACAATGAAACAGATGTTTCTATTTTCCACAAGAGTCTTGTAGTGTATTTTTGATTTGTTTTTTAATTGATGGTAGGATTTTATTTCTTATCTAAATATTTAAATGATTAGTAGGTGAGAAAATATAGTAAATATGAAAATACAATACAAATTTTCTGTAAATTCACATAACGGATAAAAACAGTATAACTTATAAAGTTTTTCAAACTAAAGAATGGAAAATTCTGGAATTTTGTAGGATAGCAAACAAACATAGAATATGGCATTAGCACCATTTTAGTTTATAAGTGCAATATATAAAATTATCCGTGTTTAATTTATTATTTCTAGTACCACTGTGAATAACAGTGATTGCTAATTTTGATAATCATATACTAGTCACACAGAAAACCAGGAAATCAGCGATAGTAAAATGTCTTTTATGATTAATTTTTATTTCATGAGGCCCCGCTAAAAAACAAATCTATTTATCTTACAACGTAGTGATGGACGATATTGATTTAATCAATATCGTCCATCACTACAAGGAAAGCAGATTATCTCTTACTGGTGTAGAGAGATTAAGATTACCCCGCATGCTTATTAAAACTCTACCATAACTATTTAATTTTGTGTGACTCTGCTGTGATGGTAGATATGGATAGGTAAAAGTTTAATCAGATTATTTTGTTAGCAATCCAGAATAGCACTCTGTCGAGTAACAATGCTCAAGAATTGTGAGTATTTATCAAATATTGTGATTTATTGAATAAAATCCACTAATGCTAGTATAAAGATGATTTAGAAAAAGTTTTAAATTCATAAAAATAATTTTTCATTAATTTATTGCTAATATAATTATATAATCCCCAACCCTGTTCACTTTACTAAAAAAGATGGCTAGAACTTTCATGCAATATGTTTATTTTAGCATAATTTATTTCGCTCTTAATTCAATTTTAATATGAAATATTAATGATTTTATGTTATTATAAAAATACATCGAGGTTTCTAAAAATTAATATTTCACATAACATATAAACTACAACTATAATTAATTATTATATCAATATTCAATTTTATTGAATGAAATTAATTTTAAATTTTACAGTTTTTAACTAATACCTCCAGATAAAGATATGGAGGGAAATTTTTTGTGATATATTTTTAATCTTTTGTAAATTTAGTTGGCTAACATTTTACTAGCTAAGCTCGCTTGGCGGAGTTTTATTGATAAGTATTAAATTATGTAAATAAACTACATTTTATTGAATCACTGATCAGTAATGATCTTGATGAGTGATTGCATGGTAATACTCTGAATAAAAATATTTAACGATATAAATATCGTTAAATATAAAATAATACTTATTTATTTAGTTTAAGTAAACTAAAATTTATTAGATGAATAAGTGCAAACTGGTATTACAACAACACCAGCAATATCTTTTTTCAAGTTTATAGTCTCATGTAAAAAAGAAACCAGTCCGGTAATCAAATACTACACGGCACAGCTCTAACAACTCGCTTGTTGAATGATTGGACCACATAGAAGTTGAAATTCGGTGATCGATCTGGTTTTTTTAGATTTGTTATATAAATCCATTTATATTAGTCGGAATAATAAACAACTTCTGGCACAGTTTTATAGAAGAGGAGTAATACTGTGCATTATCATACGAAATGTAATTCACTAGATCAAAAACATATTCTTGTAACTGGCGCTGGAGACGGCATTGGCCGTGAAGCCGCACTTACCTATGCCTGTCATGGTGCATCAGTTCTTCTGCTTGGCAGAACAGAAGAAAAACTGAATTTAGTAAAGAATTCTATTAGTGCGTCCGGAGGACGCAAAGCTCAAGTGTTAGTGCTAGATTTAACGCATAGCGATCCGCAACCCTATCAACAGCTAGCTAAACGTTTGATCTACGAATTACCCCACCTAGATGGACTGCTGAATAACGCTGGAATTTTAGGCGAAATAGCCCCAATGTCTAAACAGACATTCGCACGTTGGCTAGAAGTGATGGCAGTGAATATTAACGGAACCTTTATGATTACGAAAGTGCTATTGCCACTGTTGCTTAAAGCCAGAAGTCCCTCACTGATTTTTAGCACCTCTAGCGTTGGTCGCCACGGAAGAGCAAATTGGGGCCCCTATTCAGTATCAAAATTTGCCACAGAAGGGATGATGCAAGTATTAGCGGAGGAGTATCCGGCTGCGACCCTTCGTGTAAATTGCATCAATCCAGGTCCAACCCGTACTAGGATGCGGGCTGCTGCATTCCCTGCAGAGAAAGCTGACAGTTTAAAGATCCCAGCCGATATTATGCCGATCTATCTTTATCTGATGGGGGATGACAGTCGGGATAAAACAGGTATGAGTTTTGACGCTAATTTTTATTAAAAATTAGATCAGAAGATTTAACATTGTATCGAAGAATAATAAAAATAGAATATTTATTGAATACAGGGGTACCTCCCTGTAGAAAAAATGATGCGAGAAATACTTATTTCATCTAAATATGTGTCATAATTGTGATTAATTTTGTTTGGAAAAATTGTATAAATATCTATTCATACATTAATGAGAGTTGGAACGATAAATATCGTATTATCTTGACAAGATAATATTGGATATCCATTTATTATAGTATAAAAGCATATAATGATATGATTTTTATTATGCAAATCCGAAGTGCTTTCTTATTTTTAGCTCCATGTATTAGAGGCATGATAGACAATATATTACACAAATGCTACCTTATTGTATTTATATATATCTTTTTAAACAAGTGTAACTGAAATATAAAGAGAGAACTTTACTAGATATTAGTAGCACCTGTACTGTACAGTTCTATTTTGTGCTGTACTTATTAATAAGTAATAACACAATGTGTTATTGATGTTGAATGTTTTCATTATAAACAATAACATCAAACATCATATTTCAATATAGATTTACTAAGGAATTAGTATTCCTGTTATCTATTTAAAAAGCATTTATATTGAAAATATGTTCCCATCAAAATATATCACTATAAAATCGTTTATAACATTGGATTTTATATTTTCATAATTATATAACAGATAAATTATAAGTCTGCCTGATATATAAAACATATATTTTTATCCTGACTTGCAATCTATGAAGTAAGATTTATTAATAATTAGATAGTTATAAATTTAGAAATATATCTATTTAGATATAGTTTAATTTGATTTTAATATCATTTAAAATAATTTTATGAATCATTATAATTCTCAAAAATTACTGAGTGAAAAGGTAATTTAATATAATTGGATCACATTAATAATGTGATAACGATTAGAGCCACTCATATAGTGTAGCCGCAGAGATAAGTATATTCTTATTTTGTTGCTAATTTAATGTTTTAATTGTTTAAACAGTGTTCCATTTAATTCTTACGAGGTATCTGTTTTTATATAACAAAGTTCGGTTCTTAATGTTAGTTTACCAGATGGTCCTATCTCATGCTTTATCAATATATATTGAATTTTAGATGATTGTATACTGCAGCTGTTTGTGTGCATACTATTTTGGTTTTTGTTAATTTTTCTTTTAAACCCAATATTTTTAATGTTTATTAAAATAATTTTGGCATATAAAAACCTAAGTTTTTGTGTTTTCGTTTTTATCCTCTTACTTCTAACGTGCTGGAAAAAGGCAATATGCTTTCTTGCAACAGATTTTTAAGAGTTATGTAGGGATTGCTATTTTTAATGCGATCATTCCCTTTTCTTTAAAAAAGAACTCTATTAAATTAGATATGTGTGGTTTCAACGTCTAATTCATTTAGGATGCGCGTTAGCGAAGAATAAGGATCTGGCGCATGGGTTATTGGTCGTCCAATTACTATATAATCCACGTCAGCCTGATGAGCCTGCAGTGGCGTCATAACTCTGCGTTGGTCATCAGCCACACTACCGTTAGGACGTATTCCAGAAGTTACTACCGTGAAAGTCGCGCCACAGTTGCTTTTTAGTTTTGCGGCTTCCCAGGCAGAACACACCACACCATCTAAGCCGCATTTTTTAGCTAGGATGGCTAGTCGTACAGCATAATCCGTAGGACTATCAATAATACCAATCCCTTCCAAGTCTTTATCGTTCATGCTGGTGAGAACTGTGACGGCGATAAGTGCTGGTGCGTCGGATCCAAACGGTACTAGCGCCTCCCGCGCTGCTGACATCATTCGTTGACCACCGCTGGCATGTACATTAACCATCCAGACCCCAAGCTCAGCTGCAGCCTTAACAGCTTTGGCCACCGTATTTGGGATGTCGTGAAATTTTAAATCAAGAAAAATATCGAAACCACGTTGCTGCAGGGTGCGCACTAGCTCCGGTCCTGCATGGATAAATATTTCCTTGCCGATTTTTAGTCTGCACTGCTGCGGTTTCACCATCTCGGCAAACTCTAGCGCTTGTCTTGCATTGGCGTAATCTAAAGCTACAATTACAGGCGAGTTAATTTGTTTTCGGGAAAAAGAAGAAGATAAAGTCATGCGCATCATGATGGATCTCTAGTTGGTGTCCATAGGTCAAGATTTTTAATCGAATGCTATTTTACTTGTCTACGTCGCAAAAGCCCATCCTGTCAAATTCGATCGCTTTATGCAATATTGAGGTTGTAAATTTAAGTAGGACAGAAGACAATGTGTAAGATCAACCTGCTCTAATATGTAGAAATAAAGTGAGAGAACAAAATTTGTCTATCTTTATATAAGATGTGGCAGTTTATGGAAAAATATAGCCGCGAAAAAATAGGAGGGGCGGTTTTACTGGCCGTTCAGGCCACGTATAGGCTTAACTGATGCCCATGATTTGCATGATAGACAATGCCAATAAAGGTTGTGTGAAGTGAAGCCGCATTTATGGCAGTGATAACGGGGTTTTGTCTGAATCTGTTCATTGAATATATCTCGTAGCGTCTCTAAACTTTCTTTGGCATACCCCTCTTCCGCTTCGCTAATATGAAAATTCATGAGTTTATGAAACATCCGCATTGTCGGGTTTAGGCGCAATTGTTGATTAATATAGTCTTGCGCCTCTTTAGGTCCTTGTTCTTGTTCAATAATATCGATTAGCAGTATTTCTGCTAATGAGCCTGTTTTTTTTTCTACGCAGCGTTTAAGAAAATTTGACCAGGCATTAGGTTGTTCTAATTTCTGATAACAGGTCTTTAGCATCGGTAAGGTTTCTGTAACCATTTCACGGTCTTGATCTAGCACCAGGGTTAGCTCACTTACCGCATCTGCATAATCTTTCTGCGCCATATAAATGCTGCCGCGCATAAGAGATACTCGTGCACTGTTTTTATCCGCCACCTCTCCTTTTTTCAAAAATAAGAGAGCACGGGTTATATTCCCAATTCTCATCGCTTGGAGCGCTAGTTCGCAATAAAAATGTGTAATCTCTACTCGGCGATGTTCTTTTCCGAGTTTTATTAACTTTTCTGCAACTTCTATTGCTTTTAACCATTCACTGGTTAATTGATGGATCTGCAATAACAAACTCAATGCACTAACACTGAAATCGTCTTCGGCCACCAACTGGTTAAATATATCTTCAGCACGATCATAAAACCCCGCCGCCATATAGTCAAGGCCAAGTTGATGTATCGCTAACAACCGTTGCTTGAAAGTTAACAATGTGTTTTTCATTAGTAATTGGTGTATGTGGATAGCGTGGTCTACTTCACCTTGGGAACGGAAAATGTTTCCTAGCGTTAAGTGTGCTTCAATGGCAGTGGTTTCCTCTTTTAACATATCGAGGAATACGTCTATCACTTTATTCTTCTGATTGGAAAATAGGAAATTTATTCCTGTTAAGTGCTTTTTGGAAAAAAAGTTGGCTTTTTCTTTTTGATTCTCTTGCATGTTTTTTCGTCCCATATACCAGCCATATGAGACGGCTATAGGCAATAATAAAAACAAAAATTCTAACATGATATGTGTTATTCCTTAGTGTAAAGAAAAGGAAACAATCAGAGATAAATAAAATTTTTCACACCGACATAGATTTTTTTTCTAGCTTTTTTATTTTAGATTTTTTCTAAATAGAGAGACTAAGCTAGTGTGTAGTTAGAACAGACTGTATAAAACCAACATGATGATAAATTTTTTGGCAAATATTGAAATGAATATGTTCGATACTTGGAATTAATTCTTAAGCTAGCTGACAGGTGTAAGTCTCCATTTGAATGCTCTGTATGCTCCAAAAGAAATGAAGATTTAAATATTAACAGCATGAGCATAATTATCAGAATATTTTTTACATAATTCTCCATAATTTTTACTAGCCAAATTTTATACGTTTTTATATCATCTAATATGAATGATTATTATTATTTTAGATAATTACAAATTATCCTCTAAGATATGTAACGTCCGACCATTAAAATTTTTATTAATTAGTTAGGAATATATGGTTAACCACGAATAAATCAGAGGCCATTCGTAGCAAAAATTCTACTAATGGCGATAATTTTTTATTTTTTTTAGCTAAATATAAGAAACTAGTTGATATATTATTTTATTAATACATTTTATATCGAGATATTATTTTCATAAATATGTTATGATTGCGGTCCAAATCTATCTAAGATCCGTGAGTAGAATATCCAATCTATATTTAGATATGAATAATTAAAACATAATAAAATAATTTTTAATTAGATGATGTTGATTATTTTATATTAGTTTTTATTGAAAACATGATATTTTATTTTTTCTTATTTTATATTTTTAGATTTAACTTTATATTTTATTTTTTATTTAAGTTGTATTGTTTTATATAAATATTTTATATGATACAACATCAATGATAGGTTGATGAGTGCTATTAGGATTTTAGAAGATAAAATTATTTATAATAGTAACTGAGTTTTCATGAGATTTAGAAAAATAACTTTTCCCGATTAAGAGGTTTTTCTTTAAAATTAGAATAAAATAATCCAATAACGAACTGTTATGACAACTATGTTGTTTATGAGTCTTTTATTTTAAATCTTATATTTTTGATGGGGATTAATAAAATTATTCATATTAAAAGATAACACCTTGCATTATTTTAATATCTTTTATGTTTTTAATACTGAAACAGTAAATTTATTCATGTTTATGATAACAAAGAGCTTGCAGGTGATTTCTTAAAATCAAAATATTTATATGAAATATGCAAGATCAATTGTTTTTTAATAAACTTTTAAGTGTTATTTATATTTTCTATAACGATTGATATAAATGTTTTACTAACATGAAATCTCTAGTTTTTTTAAATTTTTAATTTGCTTATTATGTGTTGAAAAGTTAATTGTTTTCCTGTTAATTTTATTCTGTAATTCAAAACTTCAGATTTTATATTGTGTTAAATAAATTAAAATAGCTTTACATTCTACTGCTTGTGAAGTATTTAAATAATACGAATATTATTTGCTATTTTTATGAAATCCTTATTTAGTTTTTCTATTACTATTGTTTATAGATTTTCTCATAATGGTTACAGATATTTATGATGATTTCTTGATAATATTTTTGAAATGAAATGTTGGTGTTAAAGATGTTTTATCCGGTAAAACAACCAATTTTCCCAAGTGTTGGCATTATTATTCGGAGCATTATTTGCAGAAAAATGATATTATATTCGACATCGTATGTTTACTAAAATAGGTATCAACATTAGAATAGATGGAGTTGTTTATTTACTTTTTATTCAATTTTTTATTGATGGTTGTGTATGTCATATATGGATGTCTTTTTTATTTTTTTCGTACATTGCGTTTAAAGTTTAGTTATAGATAATATGTGTGTAAGTGTTCTACTTAGAGATAAATTGGAATAAATAATTTTAAGTGTCCGTACTATTAGATATCAAATAAGAGCCGAGATCACATATTGTGATCTATTGCATACAATTTCTTGCATTTTTAATTTAACTTCACAAAGTTATTATAGATATTAATTTATTAATAATGAACAAATAATTTTATAGTTTATTGTCCTAATATCTTGATATTCATTTTTCTTTTTTTTATTTGCTTATCAATGATATATTGAGGATAATATAAAAACCTTTCTCAATTTTTAAATCAAATTAACGAATAAAATATTTTTTATAAAATTATTATATTTCAAGGTCAGAAAATATATGGTTGTTATCATTATATAGGTAATATTACGTATTTTTTAAATAAACACCAATTTATACTTTATTATTCGGTTTTTTGTGTTTCTTACAAAGGGTATACTTTTCTCAAAATCAATTAATAGATTAAAATAAATATTGAAAGTGTATTTTCATTTTATTTATATGTGGTATAATTTATTTTATCAGTAGTTCTTTTAATTTAATTGTTGGATTGATTAATATTTTAATTAGTTATCTAGATATACTTTTTGTTTAATAACACGGAGTTTATGTAATACTTTAAATAAAGTAATAAAATTCATAAAATGTAAAAATTAACCTTACTAGTATTTTATCTGTATATATTTTCTTAATCATAAAATAATTATGTCTGAAAGTTACAGAATGTAATTCTTGTTTTACATTTATGAATGTCTTTCTTAGAAAGACATATAACCCTCTTATTTATGATTTTTCTTTTTACGGTTTTTCATTTATGAGATCAATTTATTTTTTATATAACTCATAGATTGATATTTTTATAAAGTAGATAATTCTATCTAATTTTTGAAACCCTTGGTTAGTTTACGCAATCTCTAATGCCACCTTTTTGATAAAAGGTATCAGATATTTAAATGTTAGAAGAGAATCTGCCATGACGTATATAGACGCGCTGATTGTGAATATATTTTTCGTATACAGTTATAGATATAGAAAGAATGTGTGAAATATACCATTAACTTAGATAGACATGCTTTGTTAATCACACAAAATAGTTTTGTGTTAAAAGGCTGTTTTTATTTGAAGTCAGGGTGGCTTACATATCGAATGTAAGAGCTGTGTTCCATTGTGGTTGGGAGATCTTAATTTTGTTAACAGATAATTTAGTATTTAAGGTGTTCGCAATGCTCCCTGAAATGTATAAACACCAGCATAAGAAAATAGAAAACAGAGTTAATCGATTATGGCATCAATGTCTGCTGTGTAGTATTGTTTTTTGCCTTTTAGAGTGAGTTTGTGAAGAAAAATATGGAGAGAATAATGTTATTAATTTCCAATTGGGGGTTAATAAAATATTCTTGTTGAATTTGGTGCTAACAAAATCATAGACAACAAAATTTCATGTTTTTAAGTAAAAACCAATTCGAAAAATACTTCCACAAAAATAAAAATAAATATATGATGTTTATATCTGACCTAAGATATCATGGTTAGATACTTCTAGTTTTTAAATATTTTAGCATAAATGGTAGAGTTTTATTTCTGTTATCTTGTTTTTCTAAAGTGTCTTTGTTTATAATTTTTCTTAATTTTTATCATGTAAAAGTATCACTTATGTACACATTAATTAAAAGAAAGGTGATGTTAGCACTACTATTATTTTTTTTATTCTGCGCATAAGATTGTTTACATTCTTTATTTATTAAACCTTTTTAACAAGTACTTTGTAGAATTTTAATTTTTTGTTGCTTTGGATATAATTTTGCTATTAGATCAAAATAGAAAAGAAATTGTATTTGTAATTTTTTATTTAAAATATCTAACCATTGAGAATGTTCTGTATCCTAGACAAATCAACCTGCTGTATAATCAAATTATTTAATTTTAATAAAAATATCAAGAGATCAAATAAATATTTAATTTGTACGAATTAATTGTGTTAAATATTATAAATTTATAATTTAGTTTAAATTTTATTCAGATATATTTTTTACAAGATTAATTATCTTACCATAAACAAAAAAACTGAAAGTTATGGAATCCTTGTACATTTTTTATTCCATTTTTAGAAGCATATAATTTCAGCAGCTTTCTATAAAAGCAGTTCTAGTATTAAGATTTTAGGTGTTTACTCGTGCCTGATGGAGGGGTGGTTTTGAGTGTGCTTTTGATTTTTTTCATCTCGTGGCTTTGTATTAAAAGTCGTAATCTTTAGATTAAGTCTTGTTCAGATTTTTCTATAAGCGGTAAATATTTTTTAAATATACGGTGAGAGAGAATTTCATATTAGTAATTTTTTATTTATTTTTGAATAGCTGAAGCATTTTATTTTAAAAAAAATCATAAAAAATAAGGCAAGAGGAAACAAAAAATATTTTCCTAAAAAGGAAAATCCGTTATTCAGATTTTTATGTATGAAAGATATTTTATTTGTATCAGAGATATCAATACCATAGTCTAGTATATTTTTTGACGCTTTAATACACAATTACGATTGTGTTACTAGTATGACTAAATCAGATTAAAGCGGATCTTCCCGATATTTGTGTTCTGTTAGACATGCACTAATAATCAAATTGTCTTGTTGTCTATAGGTACCACTAAATTACACACATATCAGGCTATTCTATCTAGAATAGAAAACTATTATAAATAGTACAATACTTTTATATTATATTTTTGTAGTAAATGATATTTATAGTTATTCCGTGAAATGTTTTTATATTTTTTTATGATTTATTCACTTTACTCGGTCGTTTCATGCTTTGAAATTATCATGATAATATTATTTAAAATAATCATTTATCGAAAATTTGCCGTATCTTTATCTGCGATCGGTGTTGGCATTCCTATCCAGCGCTGTACAAGCCAACATTCTAAGGTAATCACCAGCCAGCTGATGGCGATGCCCATGACAACATCCCTAGGCCAGTGCATGCCAATAGCTATCCTACTAACCATAACCCCGCTGGCCCACAACATTAGTCCTGTTGTAGAAACCCAATATCGATATGGCCATAGCAATCCAATAGCTAGCAACGCCCAACTGCCGGCAAAAATTGTGTGGCCAGAAGGAAATGAAAAACCGGATTCATCTCTCCAATGATCTTGCAGCCACGGTGGAATCATTTTTTGTTGTTGTAGCTCTTTGGCTACTATTGTAGCGCGCGCTTTACGCGGCATCGCGTAAAAGGTTTGATTGTTAATATCATAATATCTGTTCAGCCAGACAACAAAAGGCCTTGGTTCTTGGACCTGTTCTTTAATGAATAACTTTATCCCCTGACCGATAAGAATTGTAGTAATCAAAATTATTATTAGTCTCAGTGCCAGTTTGAGAGGATAGTGTAAGCACCAGAGAAACCAGCCAATTAGTAGCGTGCTAGTTATTGTTCCCCACGGGGGAGTGACAGTTTGTGTTAGCCAATACAACCCTTTCAATAGACTGTAATTACTCTCCGGCCGCCATTGCCATCCGCTCGCCCAAAGTATTAAAGGTAGAATCATCAGAAGTAGCGCTCCAACGCCAGTACGTTTTATAACTTCAAGCATTAAATTTCCTTTTTACGATTAGGGTATTTTGTAGTGATATCTGCTTGCTAAACAACTTTGTTGGATTAATCAGAACCCGGTAATGAATCCATTTTCATTTGCGTGATTATTTAACGATACGAATATTTTTCGACTTAGTTATAAGAGAAGATCTAGTTTAGTGATTGGTGGCCATATTGCCATCGTTCTACACTGATTGACAAAGTCATAATCTCGTAGACTTAGATGATTATCCAGAAATATTTTGAACTAAAGTATGATTTTTTCATATATCGATGTGTGGTAGAATATAACGTTTTTTTGGAGTGGTAGTAACTGTGATGTAAATATGGATTTGTAACGTAGTGCGTTTATGTTTGTTGTATCGTTTGACTAGTATCCAACGGAGTAGTTTGCGGTAGTAATCATTGTTTTTTCTGACCTAAGCATTTACGATAGTAGATATGTCATAACATAAGTATTTTTGAATTTTTAATTTTTTATTTTTAGGTAATTCTGGTGTAGTAGAATTCAACAAAAGTCGGTGTTTAGTTGTATGGCTAAGTGATAAATTGAAACAAAAGATCATTTTATGTAATGCAGTTTTGCTGTTACACGGTAGATATATATACTATATTTTTGTGTTTATCAGAGTCCTCATGCTCTATTTTTTTATTCTTTTTTATCAAAAATAATTTTAAGTCTAGTTTCTTTATCATTTAATAGAATACACCTACGGGGTGTTAGAATTTGTACGCTATATACAATCTATGTTAGCTTGTTAATTATTAAAGAGAAGGATGATAAAATATAATTTTTCTCGAATTTGAAGTTGACTCAACAAAGATTTATAAAGTTTTGAGAGCGTGAAAAATTTCTGTTTTTATCAGAACTGTCGTAATAGCCATATTTCTGTAATGAAATGATTAAATTCCAAAGTTGCCGGAGAGGTTTTATTTTTCATATATAAAATAGCTTATTTATTTCATTAAAAACCGAGTTGTTGGTGGATTTTGTTTTTTAAAGTTATTTTGCGATTTTAAATTTTTTGTTGCGATAGAGAATGAGATGTTAAAAAATGATATAAATTAGAACTCACTTTTGCTTAAAATTGATTCTTTTCAAGAAACCCCTGGAAAGTTTAATAGGTTGTACCTAAACAATACATAGATAATTTATAGTATATTGATACTAAAAGTAGGTATATTTATTGATTACATATCAAGCATTGGCCACGATTATTTGTAAATCCTTTGATTATAAATATGTATCTATTACGTGATTTTTACTGGTTGTTTATAAAAACTCTAGTTGTTATATAAAATGATGGCAAAAATAGCACCAAAAATTTCGATTCGGTTTTTGTATCTATGAAGAGGGATAGTCAAACGATGCTATAGGCAGTAGGATGCCCGTTATTATCTGGTTTTGGAGAGCCAACATGCAGCTAAAACGTGTAGCAGAAGCTAAACTACCGACACCATGGGGTAATTTTCTAATGGTAGGCTTCGAGGAGATTTCTACTGGACACAACCATTTGGCACTGGTGTATGGCGAGATCACAAGCTCTAAGCCTGTGGTAGCACGTATTCATTCCGAATGCCTTACAGGAGACGTCCTGTTTAGCTTGCGCTGTGATTGCGGATTTCAGTTGGAGGCAGCGTTGTGTTATATCGCTGAAGAGGGACGCGGCATTCTGCTTTATCATCGCCAAGAGGGACGTAATATTGGTCTTTTAAATAAAATTCGTGCTTATGCTTTGCAGGATTTGGGCGCTGATACGGTCGAAGCTAACCATAAACTCGGCTTTGCTGCTGATGAGCGAGATTTTACTTTGTGTGCTGATATGTTTAAACTGTTGGGTGTGAAAAAAGTACGGTTATTAACCAATAATCCACAAAAAGTAGAAATTCTGATAGAAGCTGGAATTAATATTACTGAACGAGTGCCGCTGATTGTTGGTCGTAACTTGCAAAATGCCCGTTATCTGGATACTAAGGCTGCAAAAATGGGTCATTTATTTGACACTCTAGAAGAGTGAAATCACGTTTATAAGAGATGCAGTGTGCTTTCTAAAACCGGCTGGGGTTAACCTATTTTTTCTCTCTTATTTCTTTTTCAGTTGTTATAAAAATTTTTGGATAGTGGAGCCCCGCTTTTTCGTAAAGTTTGGGAGCATTGGATCTGCGGTGTTTATCAAATATTCCGTTGGGGAGTTGGTATATTATTAGATACCTACTTGGACATAGAGGTTCTGTAGGATCACGGTGCTTAATTTTTAGATTTAACTTTGTGTACTGTGATTGGATGTTTATTTTTTATAGAGTGTATTTATACCTATTCAGAGAAAGTTTATGTTGATGCGATGTGTTTCTTATCACAAAACTTTTGCAAAACTATAATGTTAAATTTCATACGCGTTTTAAGTTTGCAATTTTAGTGCGCAATGATATCATTGATAGACGAGGAATTTCTTGATTTATTTATCTTGTTTTATTCGGAGCAGGTTCTATTATTTACTTGTGTACCATGTACATGGTAATAAGTTTATTTAAACTAATATAATTTATTAAAATTGGTTAATGATCTATCTGATCTATGTGTAATTAAGCTACAAGCTTCAATATAATAAGAACTAAAGCAGTGTGACGCATTTTGTATCTGAGGCCATCTAGATTGTTTGTAAGCTTCATTAAAAATGATATGGTGAGGCTATCCTCAGCTTATGTTTGGTGAATTGTCTCTTTAGATTGACTCGTATTTTGTAAATTTATTCTGAAAAATGGATTATTTAAATAAATAAAAATTGCTGATAAATGTGTGCATATCCGATTATACGTTTAGACACTTGTTTTATTTTATGCATAATTATTGTTAGGTGCAATTTAGATTGTTGTACAGAGATATTTTGAATAAAAATAATTAATTTAATCACTATTCAATTAGATTGATGACTTATTTTTTCAGGAAATATGACTGTTGTTCAGATTTTCATATGAAATATTGTTATGACTCTCGATGAAATTGATTTAGCTAAGATTATATCCCAGTGCGTAATGTGAAGGTTAGTGTCTTTGTTTTTCCTGCACTATAGAGCATTATTATAGTTAAAAATATCGTAATTTCTGTTATCTGATGGTTTCATATCTTTAATGGTTCTAGATTACTAAATCTGAAAAAAGCTTTTGTATTAGCTGTACTGCCAATCTATAAATTGGTACAACCAATGTTATATTTTTCACCGCTTGCTTCTAGATGGCAGCACAAATTAGGGTATACCGATATTTATTGTCTTCATGCTCTTTTTTGAGCATGTTGTACTCAGTTTTTATCAAAAATCGTAAATCGAATGGACAAATTATTACGCATCAGCATTTTTATATTAATTTCTGCTATTTTTGCTATTTTTGCTTCTGATTGAGTAGGGTAATGATATTGAAGTCAGAAAAAACAGACAATGCGATGCATTTGATTAGTATATCAATCAACTCAAGCGAAATAGGTTACACTTATGCATGCTAAATATTTCTATTTATGTTGCACGTAAAAATATACTATAGGAAATAAATCGATAATTTTATATAAAAATTAGAAAATAAGATTTTTAGCTATATTTGGAAGAAAAAGTAAATTTTATCATCTTTCATCTCAGATGAAATCTCTATTATCAGCTTTCGGCTAGTAAGAGCAGTTATTGTCATAGGTATAGCTGAGGATGTTGTTTCGGTGGTTATCTCTTCTAGAACTACTATGTATTTCGGTTTCTCGGGTAATGGAAGGTGATGAATAACTTAGGTTTTTTTTGCAAAAAAACCAACGGCTTCGTAGGCTTTTTTTAGTGTGATGCTGGCTTGATCGTGGGCTTTTTCTGCACCATCCTGCAGGATTTGATTTAAATAAGTTTCATCCGTACGTATGGTATGGTATTTAGCTTGTAATGAGATTAGCATCTCTGAAAGAGAATCAGCGACGGCGAATTTTAAATGATTGTACATTTTACCAATAAATTCCTTTTCTAATGCAGCTACTGATGTGCCAGTTACTCCGGATAAAATATCCAGCAAATTTGAAATACCGGGTTTAGCTATTGGATCGTAACGTACTAACGGAGGCTGGTCTGAATCGGTTACTGCGCGGTTAAGTTTTTTAAAAATGTTTTTAGGATTTTCGAGAAGCTTAATCATATTATTACGATTATCATCTGATTTTGACATTTTTTTCGTTGGGTTTAATAAGGACATTATTCTTGCGCCGGATTTTGGAATAAATGCCTCCGGAATTGTAAAAATTTTTCCGTATAACGAATTAAATCGCTTGGCAATATTTTGACTTAGCTCCAAATGCTGTTTCTGATCGTCCCCGATTGGTACCTTATTAGTTTGGTAGAGCAAAATATCTGCTGCCATCAACACCGGATAATCAAATAACCCCGCATTAATATTTTTAGAATAAAGAGTTGATTTATTCTTAAACTGAATCATACGGCTCAGTTCACCGAAATAGGTATAACAGTTTAATAGCCAGGCAAGTTGATTATGCTCAGGCACGTGTGATTGAACAAAAATAGTACTTTTGGTTGGATCGATACCGCATGCTAGGTATAGTGCAAGAATATCCATTGTTGCTTTACGTAGTTGCTTGGCATCTTGCCGTACAGTTATAGCATGTAAATCGACAATACAATAAATACAATTATAATCATTCTGCATGCTGCGCCATTGACGCAGTGCACCCATATAATTACCAATGGTCAGCTCTCCTGAAGGTTGCGCTCCGCTGAAAACGATAGGTTTTTTCATTGTAAAAATCCTGATTAATGGATGGAAGCCAGAAGCACTGGTAAAATTTTTGGAAATAGTCCAGTACTAATTTAAGATAATTTAGCTGAAATAATTTACCGTAGTTATAGTGATATATATCTTTTTAATATTTTAGTTTCTTTATAATTTATTTGTAAGGTTATAATAATATCAATTATCGATGAACTTTATCTTATGGATCTAACATTTTTAGATTGCTGAACCTCTTTAAATAAATTAGATGAGAATATGACTTTTTGTCTTAAAACGTTATTTATTTTAGATTTCCTATTATAGAGAGATAAGGTTACACACTTAACGACGCGACGAAACAAATGGTTAATTTATATAAAATTGCTATATTGTTGGTCTAAAAAAATAGCGCGCTTTATTTTTTAGTATCGTCTTAGCATAATATTTATTAAATCATAGGCATAAAATTGGGTGCGATGCTGATTTTGACGATATTTTTGGCATATAATCTTAAGAGAGGCGAGTTTTCCCACTTTTTTTAAATAAGCCTATGTTTGGATGTTTTTTGTGGCCTATGGTTAGTATACTTTCATTCTGAAAGAATCCAATTTCTAAAATGGTATGATCTAAAAAGTCAGGAGTTCGGCAGTTTGTTTTTATCAACATCAAATTCTGTATATAGTTTGAATAAGTTTTTATTTTTTTTATAAATAATCATTCATTGCTTTCTGCATTTTTTAATTCATGACGCATAGCATCGATTACGGTTCTATAATCAGGATGTTGGAATATAGCGGAGCCGGCAACGAATATATCGGCGCCCGCGTAAGCGATAGCGCCGATGTTATTTACTTTAACGCCTCCGTCAATTTCCAACTGGATGTCTTTTCCACTGAGATCGATAATGGATCGTGCTTGCTGTAATTTATTTAGGGTCGATGGCAGGAAAGACTGCCCGCCTAAACCAGGGTTAACCGACATTAACAAGATAAGATCGAGTTTATCTAATATATCATATTTAAGGCAACTCAAAGTTGTCGCGGGATTAAATGCCAGTCCTGCTTTGCAGCCGTTTTCTTTGATGAGTTGTAGTGATCGATCGATATTTTCCGATGCCTCCGGATGAAAGCTAATATAGGTGGCCCCAGCGTTGGCGAAATCCAGAATTAGGCGATCCACTGGTTTCACCATCAAATGAACGTCAATAGGAACGCTAATGCCATATTTACGTAGTGCTTTAAGAACCATTGGTCCTATAGTGAAGTTAGGAACATAATGATTATCCATTGCATCAAAATGTATAAGGTTAGCTCCAGCAGATATTACCTTTGCGGTATCTTCACCCAGTCTTGCGAAATCAGCGGAAAGGATGGAAGGAGCAATTAAGAGATTTTTCATCCATGTCTCCGGTCAGTTATAATTGTTTTTATCTAAGCAGTTTCTCTCAGATATATAAGGCTAGAAGTTCATTTACATTTCCACGTCTGAAAATATTGCAGCTGATATTTCGTCGCGACGTGACATGGTGCAGAAGTGCATCGCTATACCATTTTCGTGTCAGCATGGTATCATGATTGGAAATTAGCACTGGTATCCGGCATTTGCAAGCTAGTTGCTTGGCCAGGTGCGCAAGATTTTGCTGCTCTTTTAGATTAAAGCTATTAGTGTAGTATGCCGTAAAGTTTGCGGTGGTAGAAATTGGCACATATGGCGGATCGCAATATACTACAGAGCCGGGTACGGCTAAGGATAGGGTTTGCTTATAGTGCTTACAAATAAAAACTGCCCGTCTAGCTTTATCAGAAAACCGATAGAGTTCCAACTCCGGGAAGTATGGAGTTTCATATCGCCCAAATGGGACATTGAACTTCCCGCTTAGGTTATATCGGCACAGGCCATTGTAGCAATGGCGGTTGAGATAAAGAAATAGTACAGCTCTCCGATTGGAGTCCTTGCAAAGGTTAAACTCCTTGCGCAGAATGTAATAAACTTCAGAAGTATTTGTGTCAGTGGTGAATAATTCACGTGCTGAGCGAATAAAATTGTTTGGACGTTCTTTAATGATATTAAAAAGATTAATTAGATCACTATTTATATCAGCAAGTATATATCGATCATAATCGGTATTAAGAAACACCGATCCGGCGCCGAGAAAAGGTTCTATCAAGCAATCGCCCAGAGGTAGGTAACGGCGGATATCATCAATCAACAGATACTTACCGCCAGCCCATTTTAAAAATGTGCGGGTTTTCTTCATTCTTTAGTTATACTTTTATTCACTCTTTTCAGAATCGCGGATTGTATCCTGTTTACCATAGCGCTGCATCGCTATATTCAGGAATGCTTAATTATTTAGTCTTTTTTACCTAATCGATTTATATAGTACCAATGGGTTTATTAATTTTTATATCGACAGGAAATTATGTTCCTTGCGATTCCCCTGTGATAACGATGGATGGATCTTGTTTATTAAAACATAACCGGTATTTTTCATTGCTATAGGTATGATATGTCCAATTTATTTATAGAGCGTGGGTTAGATGTGTTGTAGCGCCTCCTCTTTTGAGGATCTCCTGAATTATAGCGTGTAATGTTTCTTTTTGAGAGAAGTAAATTAAATTATTTTTGTGTCGCCCTACGGGCGAAGATACGGTGTGGTGGTGAGGGATTGAAAAAAACAAGTTTGTTATAGCATTTGTCGTGGACAACGAAAAAGGAAGATGGTTTATTTCAGTACGTAAGAACGGTTGGGCTTGTGCCTACCCAGTTAGTTAACCTTTTTGCGGTTGATTTTGCCGGCGACATGGTCACTTTTTAGGTATATCACCATGGTTAATTTTATGGTTAGCGTGCTGATGGAGCCTTTTTCAGGATCAAAGTTGCCCCATGCGCTTTGATGTATACAGTTACCATTTTGTAAATTTTTGATTTCTATTTATGGATAAAGTCACCTTCGGTTAGATTATTTATTATTTCTACATGCCAATATCAGATATTTCGATCACGGTGCATTTTTTTATTCACAGAATAGGTTACAGTGTTGATATGGTAATCCTAGGAAAAGACGGATGGTACGAATCTGGAAAGTCGTGCTGGAAATATTAATATGTATCTAACCATTATTATTATTCTTGTTCTGGATGGTTACATTGGTGCCCGCCTGGAAAATTCATAATGGAGTTAATCTTTATTACCCCGAAATAGAAATAGCACTATAATTCAAATACTTATAATCAAAATGCTATTAGATTAGCGATACTTTCGTTAAGGTGGTATCCAAAACTAAAAGAGTTTATTAAAATAATTTAGGTTATCCGTGCGATAGCGCTATTGTCGATCGACCTTAGATTAAGCAATCCTGAATCGATTCTGCTATAATAGTCTCATTAGCTACATTGATGCTGTGGATTTTTGCTTTACCCAACTCTACCGGAAGTACTAGCCGTAACTGGCCTGCAATATTTTTTTTGTCGCGCATTATATGAGACAAGTAATCTTCCGGGGCCATTTCTGCTGGCCCTTTGATAGGTAAGTTAGCGCGTAGCAAAAGTGCACTGACCCGGTTAGCGTCTACATCGCTGAATTGATTGATTCTGCGTGCGGCGTTTATCGCCATCATAATGCCGGCAGCCACGGCTTCTCCATGTAGCCAGTTTCCATAGCCCATATGAGTTTCAATAGCATGGCCGTAAGTGTGGCCAAGATTAAACAGTGTGCGTTGTTTCTGCTCTCGTTCGTCCTCGTTTACCACGTTAGCCTTCAGCTTACAGCAGTGGCGGATGCAATAGGATAAAGCCTGTTTTTCAAGCGCCAGCAGTGCTTCAAGATTATCCTCTAGCCATGCAAAAAATGCTGCATCAAGAATAATACCGTACTTGATTACCTCAGCTAGACCTGAGGATAATTCACGTCGTGGTAGCGTATTTAGGCAATCTAAATCGATAACTACCGAGACGGGCTGATAAAAAGCGCCAATCATATTTTTGCCAAGAACATGATTAACCGCAGTTTTACCCCCCACAGATGAGTCAACTTGAGAGAGTAGCGTTGTAGGCACTTGGATAAAACGCACCCCCCGTTGATAGCTAGCGGCGGCAAAACCAGCTAGATCACCGATAACGCCACCGCCAAGCGCAATAATTGTGGTATCTCGGCCATGAAATTTAGCTAATAGTGCAGTAAAAACACGATCCAGCATTTTTAGTGATTTGTTTTGTTCGCCATCAGGCAAAACAATCCAATCGACTTTTACGCCGATTTTTTTCAATTGACCACACAGGGATTCTAAATATAGACATGCAAGTCGATCATTGGTAACAACCATGGCATTATCGCCATGGGTTAACGGCCAAAAGGCTGTTGGATTTTTGAATAATCCGGTGTCAATGGTAATGGAGTAGCTGCGTTTCCCTAATAAAATTGTAATTTTTTCCATGGGAATATTCAATGACCTTTTCTAGATATTGTTAATTCTAATCTAACTCTTTTTCAGCAAATTGATAATTTGGTTAGCAACAATTTTTGCATTTTGTTCATCGGTACGGATAGTTACGTCTGCTATTTTTTCATACAGCGGGATGCGTTCGAAAGCTAGTGCTTCAAGGACACTTCGAAGTGGAGTTTTTACTTGCAACAGCGGGCGTTTTTTATCGCGCTGTGTACGGATAAGCTGTTTTTCAATGGTGGTTTCGAGATAGATAACCAGACCGCGGGTAGAGAGGCGATTACGTGTTTCGTAAGATTTCACGGATCCACCACCGGTAGCTAGTACGATCCCCTGTTTTTCTGTAAGTTCTTCGATCATTTTTTCTTCTCGATTACGGAAACCAGATTCACCCTCCACATCAAAAACCCAGCTCACATCAGCTCCGGTACGTCGCTCAATCTCTTGATCGGAATCGAAAAACTCCAGATTGAGTTGTTGCGCTAATTGACGCCCAATAGTGCTTTTACCAGCACCCATAGGCCCAATTAGAAAAAGATTGCGTTTTTCTGCCATGGTTTTCGGCATTACTAAAATTTTTCGTTAATGATAACCCGCTCCCGCCAACCTAATTAGCGGTGAGACCTAAATTAAAACCGCATTAATGTTAGTGCGATAATCAAGTAAATTATCTCAATAATACTTGTAGTTTGGCAACCAAAAAAAATCAATTCTTACGTTGTAACAAGTATTTTTATGCTATCACCAATAAGACCTTTGATGAAGAATATTTGTTGCTTATTTAATGATTTCTTTTTATAAGTAAAATTACCGACAGAGTCCAATTGTTTATGAAAATAAAAAATTATTTTGTATGGTTACTTTTTAATTCAAACAACAAGATGTTTATTACAGATAGCCAAACTATTGACGCATGAATTGTTTATGATAAGATTCTGTACATAGATGAGGTTGATCTTCTATAAAGTAGAAGATATCCGTCGTGTTTTTGATAAAAATTGATTAATATTTTTACTGTTAACTTAAAAATATTCATGAGTTACAACGCAAAATTAGTTTAGTTTTAAACTCGGAAGGCAAAAATGATGTTAATTCTAATGGATTTTCCTAAAGTCTCGAACGGGTTTTTATTTTTTTATTAATCAACCAGATGAAGATTAACTTAATTGCAGCGTTTTTTAATAAATTAATCACTTAAGTTACAAGTTTATATTTAAAAATATATCAAGGTAGATTTTTGTGTGATTTTTATTCTATAAATGTTGAATTTTATTTATAAAAGACAACCGTGTTGTTAATTTATTATTGTTTTTTTTGATTAAATCATTTAATAAACTTCTTAGTTCGTTAGTTATTTTTTTTGCTTATAAATTCAGATTATTATCACCCGATATTCGATTTTATTGCTTTATATTTTTTGATGATTTTTTTATTACCCGACAACAAATTTTCTTAAATACTTGCAAGAAGTCATATAAAAATTATTAAAATTCAACATTTTTAATTTTATATTGTAACATGTGGAATCAACTTTTTTTAAATAATCATTAGTAATATTAATTATAATCGGTTTTATTATTAGTGAATTTTGGTTTTATGATCAAGACTTACCTTAACTAAACAGCATCCTTAGTATTGAGATATATCTTCCGAAGATTGATTTATATTACATAAAAACATTGTAAATACGATGTAGCGATATTATTTTATGGTTAATTTGGTACTTAATTATTATAAATTGATAGTCAGATCTTGTAGAAATTAACATGTGTATCATCTTATTATGAATAAGATAGTCTTGACTCAAGAAAATTATTTTGTGGATATTGTTTCTTTTCTGATTTTTTATATTTAAAAATATAAATCACAATATTTATTATTGTGATTCAATTCAATTAATGATCAATTAGAAATTGATTTATATTATTTGAATTTTTAAGTTTACGATTTAAATGCTGTCATTTAAATAGGTTTAAAGTATTGAATTGCGATTAAATTATTATCATGATTTAATTAGTTAATTTATTTTTTTAATTTTTTATTTAAGTTAGATATTTAGTTTTGTAATAATTTAATATTGATTAATACTAATTTTTTATTTATTTAAAATAAATTAGATAAAATAATGTATATACCTAAATCTTTAAGATTTATTTCTATTTAATATATTTAATATTTAGATAATAAATAGTTTATCGATAAATTCTATTTATTAAAAATCACTTGGTGTTATTTAAAAAATATTGACTTAACGTTCATTTTTTAAAAATTAAACCTATATATATTAAAAATATCATTCATATGGAAATAAATTGATTATTATGCAGGAGTAATACTCAAAAAAATAGTATTATTTTAATATTGTTCCGAATTATAAGATAGTTAAATATCATAATTTTATTATTAATTATTTAATCGTTTATATTTATGAAATAGAGTAATAAGTTTTTTATATATAATAAATACACCTTTATTTATTTGTTTTATTATTATATTAATTCAATAAGATTGGTTGTGATTATAGTTTGAAACTAATAACTCGCAACAATTCACATTAATTTTAATCATTAATTAAATTTAGAATGATCATTCTACGTAATTTATGTAAGGCATTGCTAATAAGCGATTGTGTTGAGTCTTGGAGCATTTATCTTCAGTGAAGAATAGAACCAAAAGACAGAGAACAGAATACTTTGAATGCAGAGAGTTATATAAAATAGTTTATTTATATTTTTTAAATATATAAAGTATGTATGATAAAGTGATTGATTTATAAGTGATCATCGATCATCCGTGAACAACGTTAAAACATTAAAATGAAAAAGCTGTTTTTATCACAATACAGATAATGTTTTATCATTTAATTTTATGCTATTTTTATTTTAAAAATACGATTTTGAACTTACCGTTTTGTTGATGGATTATAGAAAATTTTTAATTTTGTACTTGTAGTTTGTAAATGATATTTGTGATTCCAATCTTGCAAACATCAAATCGATTTATTCATTTATTTTTAATAAAAAGATTGATTAATTTTTGTGTGATGTGAAATGCTGGTTTCGGATTGATTTTGTTTAAAATATTAAGATAACTATGATAGTTAAATATGAATTTTGTAATTGTAATTAAGTATTTTAGTATATATGACTATCAGTCATAGGTTATGCTAAAAATAGATTTATCTCGTTTAGAGATGAGTTTTGATTCTCTCATTTTACACGTTATCGCATTCAGAAATGCGATAAAATAGCGATATTTATGGTGTATTTTTCGAGTGTTTCATACTGTTATGTGTTTTGGATCTCTGGCGTTTTTTTGTATTAATCCGTAACCTGTTGGCATATTTTTTATTAAAGATGAACATGAGATTTTTATTTCTTCCAGAAATCATCAAATACTGTAATCGGTAGATGACGTTTGTGCTCGGTGCGTTGATAGTAGGTTTCAATCACCTTTGCCGCGGCAGCGTCAATAATTTTTCCTTCTAAATAGTCATCAAGTATTTCATAGGTAATTCCAATCGCTGTTTCATCCGGTAGCGCGGGGCGATTTTCTTCCAGATCGGCAGTCGGCACTTTTGAATAAAGATGCTTTGGACATCCAAGATTCTGTAGTACGATACGTCCTTGCCGTTTATTCAGTCGGAATATGGGGTTGATATCGCTACCGCCATCCCCGTATTTGGTGAAGAAACCGACCACAGCTTCCGCTGCGTGATCAGTACCAACAACTACACCTGCTGTTAAGCTAGCGATACTGTATTGTATTTTCATACGTTCGCGTGCTTTTCCATTTCCTTTGATGTAATCGCTTAACACAACACCCGCTTTATGTAAAGCAGTTTCGCTGGCTTGCACGGCGTTTTTTATATTGATGGTGATCACACGGTCAGGCTGAATAAATGCAATTGCATCCCTGCAGTCCGCTTCATCTTTTTGTTTACCGTATGGTAATCGGACAGCGATAAATTGATAGTTGGCTCTTTTGTTTTCTTGACGGAGTTCTCTAACGGCCTCTTGGCAAATTTTTCCTGTCAGAGTGGAATCTTGGCCGCCGCTTATTCCTAGCACCAAGGAATGTAAGTAAGTGTTCTTTTTTAAGTAGGTTTTTAGAAAATCTACGCTGACCCTAAATTCATTCTTTGGATTAATAGTTGGTTTTACGCCAAGTGTTGTTATAATTTCTTTTTGTATTGCCATTTTTTTGTCTCCTGAAAGAAAAATCATAGGAATATTATCTATTATGATGAGTGAAACAAAATAAGTATAAAGCTTAATTTTAGAAGAGAATCTTTTCTTTAGTAGTAAATGATATACGTTATTTTATAGATTAATTCGTAATAAAAAGAAGGATAGTGAATAATATCTTGCAAAAAATAATTCGATATCTAGATTTTTCATAAAAACAATAAATAATTTAATTTTGATGAATGATAAAATAGTGTTGGTTATTACAGATCTATGGGGTTTTTTTTGGGGTTTTATTATTTAAAAAGTTTTAATTTTTTAAAATTTATTTATGGGTGTAAAAATAACAAAATAAAGAGTAATGGTATCCATTTGCTATTTGTAGATAATATATTTAATTATGAATCAATCGAGATTTCTTAAATCATTTAATTTATGTGAATTTTAATTTTTAATGTAAATATAAGAAGTTGAATACATAAAAAGTAAAGTTAGGTTTCCTGAGTATACTTAAGAAAATATTTTTCTAATGAAGCAAAATAAACAACTGTATAACACGAATGTATCATGATGCTAAGAACATATGTGATCATCAACTTATCTAAGTGATTTAGTTTCTTTTAAAAATACTTAGCGCAGTATATTTTTCCTTACTTAAATTAAAATCCAGAACGAGTTTTAATCTTTCGTAAAATCGATTTAAATTTTGTTGAATTGTAAAAAGTTACTTCCCTTTGAAGGGCCACTGAGGCGGCCCCTTCGTATTTTCAGCATAAAAGCATGAAATATTAATCTCCCTTGAAGAGAACCTGGCGGAAGATTAGATCCTTTTATGCGTTAGTTAAGTAATTAATTATTGATACAATAACCCGAATTAAAGGGCTATTACATTAACAGCTGATGGGCCTTTTTGTCCATCCTGGATTTCGAATTCTACATTCTGACCTTCAGCGAGAGTTTTGAATCCGTTGCCTTGAATAGCAGAAAAGTGAACAAATACGTCTTTACTGCCATCGGATGGGGTGATAAAACCAAAACCTTTAGATTCATTAAACCACTTCACTTGACCTTTAATCTTTGCCATCTTACATGTTTCCTTTAGAGTGTTTAAATCGCTTATGGCGAAATAGAGACAAACTGGAGTCGTTACTGCTTGAGGCACTCAGATAAGGACTGGCAGAGAAGCGGGATGTAACAAAATCGTCTACACTTCTTTACTGAAAATGCCACGCACATACAGAACTGTACTTCATTTTACTCATTTTTATTATCACATATCATACATAAGGAGAGCAAGTTATTTTTATCAAAAAGACATATTTAACATACTTAAGAGATTAGGATGATAATACAGAATTAAAGTAAGACTCTTTTTGTAGTACGACATAATATTGCGGTTCAATTTATTTTGTCCTGCGAGGACTCTAGGAGTTCTATTCTGTTGATATCAAAATACAACTCAGTTACTTATTAAGTAATATAAGAAATCAAGTTCTATAATATATAACATTTATCAATTAGATCTGTAATCGTTGTTTTAATTAAAATAGTAACACACATCTAAATTTTATGGATATAAAATTTAGATGTGCAATATCGATCTTCTCTAATTTTCAAAAATAACCGTTCGGTTATATCCTAGGGTTTTTATAAAATTTTGATAAAGATTTGCTAAAAACAATCATTAACATTTATAACTTTTATATATATACAGATGACATATATAATTAACAAACTAAAACTCTATATTTCACTGTTAATTCAGTGCAACAAAAAACAAATGATAATAGTTTATTATCATTAGCATGATTCATTTCCATTTTATAGTTGTTGATGGTGGATATAAAGAATATTTATAGAAATACTAGAAACGTAAAAGTAAAACATATTAATAATTTTATTTCTATAATTTAGTACTCAATTATATTAAGATTGTTTAAATAGATTTATTTATTATTTTTATGGATACTATCAATATAAAGATATGGTATTTTTAATGGAGTAATAAAATAAATTAACATGATTCACGATATTATTATGTTAAAGAACTTAATTCAAAACCAGGAAGGTTTTATTGTTGAAATATTTACAAAAATAATTAATAAAATATTTTATATATATTTTTGAAATTTCTCTAAGTTGAATATTAATTTACATATTTTTACATGTAAATTAATAGAAATGGCAATACAAATTAATTTAATATATTCATATTTACTTAATTTATTTCTTTTTTTAAGAAATAACATAAATGACGCATATGTGATGGTTTTATAAGTACAATTGTTTTCATGTTTATCTTTCATTTTTTATGAGGTTGTTAATTTAATTTATACTTGTTAATAGTGGCTTTTTAGTTTCTAAAGCCTGCAGATTGCAATATAGTGCTCTTGTAAGTAAAAATTGTTAAATTATATATAAACACAAAATAAATCTTTATATTTATTTTGTGTTATTTGTTTTTAATATCATATTATCTTTCGGTAACTTTGTTATGAATATCGAGTTTTTAATGGTCCTTTAGTTTATTGTTTATCTGTAGTAGGTATATTTAGTGGATATAGATAGTTCCAATTACTTGTGTTTTCTTCTAGAAATTAGGATTATTTTTGATATATTTTAAAGTTGTGTTGTGAGTAGCTTTCTGTGTATGAAAGATTCAGGTTTTGAATTAATTTATTATATCTTTCTGATATGGCATATCAAATAACATTAAGACATCAAGTATCACATTAGAATTTTAATTCTAAATGTATCTCTAGATGGTATTTTTATGAAATCTAAATAGACAAATAAATATTAAAACAATAATCAAGTTTTATTTTTATAGCGTCTATCGTTAGGTTGTTATAAACAAAATAGATTGTATTGCACGATCAATTAATGGCAAATTATAGTTGTATTCGATAGCGCGAATAAATATCTATCTTTCTGATAGAAGAAGAAAGTATCAATTTTAATTTTATTAGAATTCTATTAGAATCTAAAACTGTAATTTTATCTTGAGCACGTTGAATATTTGCAAATATGTTAGTTATTTTTATATCTGAAGTAACAAGTATGCGCAATGGCAGATTGACTATTTTATTAATTGATATCAGAGTGTCTATTTATTTTTACAATAAATACAGAAATCTGAGAAAGAATATATTTTAGAATAAAACACAAATATTATATAATTAATTTAATGGATTTTATTTTTCAGTGAATATATGAAAAACTATTATCTAAATATCAATGGTTGTTATGGATAACTATCAGAATAGCATTCTTATATTTATAGATTTTTATTAACATAAAATCATCTAGTTTAGAACCTTATAAATAATGTTATTTCTAATGCATAAGAAAATTTATGTAGTGATTCTAGATATAAATTGATAAAAATATGATAAATTTTATATGCGTTTATATTATAATTTGAAATTTATGTATTACAAAATATTTTCGTGAGATATATGTAACAACAATAACAAGTTTTGCGTTTGAAATAAATTATTTTTTTTGTGGTTCTTTTTTAAATAAAAAATAACTTATAAGAGGTTTTTAATACAAGTAATAAATATTCAATCATTATTAAAAAATAAATCGCCATCAGTTTTTATTTAATACATATTGTTAAATATGTTTCTTGTTTTTATATAGCTATATTGATTTACTAAAATATAATATTTTTTATATTTTATTGATACAGCATACTAATATTTAGTATTTTTATGATCTAGAGAATTCTTGAATGTATATTATGTTTTTAGTATATAAAAGTTTGTTAAACAGAATATAATGTTTATATATAAAATATAGATTGTTGTATCGGTGGATTTTGATTTGATTATTTAAAACGTTTTTTAGAAAAAACATTGTCATTTTATTTTCCGTGTGCTAAATGAATACCAAAAAGATTTTCTTTATTCTACGTAAAACAATGTGAGGGTTTTTATTTTTAAATCAAATTTCTGAGTAAGAAAATAGTTTATAATTTTATAACACGAATCTTGTGGAAATAAAATTCTGTCTTTTACGATTTCTTATACGATATAATTATTGATAATTTGTATTTTTAAAAATTTGTATAAAGAAAAGATGGTTTAACTATGATTTATTTTGTATTGAAAATTAATATTAAATCAATTATTCCAGATTGGATTTTTAATTTTGAATATGATTCATATTTTTATTTAAATAAATCGTTCTTGGCAGCGTATAAATAATGAAACATGGACCAAAAAGTTAGCACTGCAGAAATATATAAGGCAGTGATACCTATTGCCGATATGATATTATCTGGCCGCCATAGCAGTGCTACTAATGCTAGCATTTGTGCGGTGGTTTTCACTTTACCAATCCAGGTGACGTTCACCTTTCGGCGTTTGCCTATTTCTGCCATCCATTCGCGTAATGCTGATATGATAATTTCACGGATGATTATGGCACTTGCAGGTAAAGTTATCCACCATGAATGAAAATGTGCTGCTATTAGGATCAGCGCTATAGCAACCATCACTTTATCTGCAACAGGATCAAGGAATGCCCCAAATCGGGTTGTTTGTTTCCAGAAGCGAGCTAAAAATCCGTCAAACCAATCGGTTATTGCTGCCAGAATAAAAATTATTGCGCAGCAAAGAGGTGCCCATTTGAAAGGTAAATAAAAGGCAAGGATGAGAAATGGTACCGTGATAACACGGAAAAAGGTAAGATAAGTTGGTATATTAAATCGCATAATGCTTTGTTAAGTATCTGGACAGCGTAACATTCTATAAGTTTGCTACATTGCCACTAGCGTTTCAATCTATTAAATATTTTTTGTTGTGGGGTCTTTGAAATTTCTAGTAATTTGGCAATGTGCTCCATATGTATTTTGCGTAATTTTTTTTAGATTATTCATACGCTAAATAGTTTATCGATTACACATTGTATTTATATTTTTTCAATCAATTCTATTCCGTATTATTTATCTTAAAATGTTTATAAAGATGTTTTGGAAGCGTATAGTTGTGGAAGTTATCCTGGATATATTTAATTATATAGAGTGTTGGTGAATTTAGAAGCATAGATTTTTTATCTTCTAATAATATAAAGTTGTGAGGCTGATTTTTTAGGTGGCCATCTTTAGTCGTGTTAAGTAGAATCAGACGTGATTTATCACAAATTGGCATCCAAATTATTCAAATATGATTTTTGAATCATAAACTGTATTTTATTATCATCAGTAATAAATATGACTATAGTTTTTTATTTTAGTATTTACAGTCAGATCGGAGTAATAACCTGATCTTTTGTTTCAAAATTATTTCTGTAAATAATTTTTAAATTTCCACAATAATCTTCATAGTGGCTATATTTTATGTGCGCTGTTAACTTTTTTTTTGAATGTTTTATCGCCAGTTTTGATATAGGTTTTGTTAAAATATATTTTTAAATAGCGCATATGATCGTCGTTAGTGAATGTTTAAATTTTTTATCAATTCTTTACTCTTTGGTGCCGTGTGCAATAATATTTTATTATAATAAACTTTATCAAATTTTTTCTGGAATTAACTATAGAATTTGATTACATTGTAAATAAAATTAACTGACAAATATTTCCACTGTATCTCTAAAATATCAGAAAGTACTTTATAAATAATACTAATGGTAGAAATTATGTTTTTAGATATAAAATTAATTATATATTTTTTGAGTGAAAAATTAATATCGTTTTCATTACACAGAATAGTGCTTAAATTTAATCGCACGTCAGTGTAGCATATCTTTAAAATTAACTGCGTGAGTTTTTAGATAAATCTATCAAATCTATAATCCAACTAATACTTGTATGCTTATCTTAAGATAGCAGATCCATTCTTACATTTCATGTAGGAACATGAATGATTTATATTCTATCCTTATATTAGCGAAACTGAAATAGTTTTTTCAAGAAAATTAAAATTTCCTTGATTTCGGTATTATTTTGATAATTATAAATAGAAATTTTTTCAAATAATTTGTTACAAGATGTAAGATAATTGTAGATTTCTCGTGTTTCTTTTAATAAAAAATAAATAGGTAAGAAAATCTTGTTTTTATGAAGCAATATATTCTAGTGTTTCTGATATAGTTTGATATTGTTATATTTAACTAACAACATCATAGTTTCGTATGAATTTTATATTATTAATATGATGTATGATTTAATCATTATTAAAGCTTATCTATTAATTCTTATATATACCAAAGGCGTATCTCTCCAAAAGAAGTTTTTAAAATTTTAGTTTTCTAAACATGTATTATATATCCGAGTAAAGTTATTATTCCGAATTGTTTGATTAGAATTTAAATTATGAGTGAGTTATTTAATGAATTACTCTGTTATATAACCACACTTGATAGATATTATGTTTGATAATAAATTGCTTTAGATCTTTAGTTTATCTAAAGATACGATATCTATTAACAGGGTTTTTGGTTTTGTTTTAGCTACTTCTGAATACCAGTAAGCTTATATCCATGAATAAAAGTTGTTATGGTTATTAATTTTATTAAGAAAAAGATTAAAAGAGTAATCTAACGTACAATTTTGATTGTAAATTTTTATTTTTAAATTAGTTTTTGTAATTCATTAGATGTTATGTGCCATTGTTTTAGTGAACTATTTTATCATGTATTTTACTATAACTATTCATAATTTATAATTTTACATTGTCATCTAACAAACAATTATTATTTATTTTATTATCAATGTCTTAAATCTTAATTTAATTAAAACATAGAATGTGATCAATGAGGATCTTTCATTAATACATAATATTATACTATATAGAAATATTTTTAATGATAAAAATGTATTTTATGAAAATACACTTATTTTTATTTTTAAATAAACTAATTTATTTAAAGATAATTTTAGATTTTAAATTATCTTTTTAGGTTAATTTAGGTTTTTAAATGTAAATAAATGTTTATTTTGTCGTTCTTTCGTAAAGAAACGCGCTATTTTCCGTTAGACAAATTTAGTTTTGATAGTAATCCTGTATTATATTATTATGTATTGGCACCATGAATTAATTATCAGTATTTACACTCAATAAGTGTTGATTATGTATTGTAATGATATAAAATCTAAAATTTGCAATAAGGTTGTATGATACACTGAAGGTTAGGTTGTCATCGTTAACAGATTTATTTTTTGTTACAGTAAGGTTTTATACATGTTGTTATGGGGTGTAAAAGCTAGATGTTTGCATTTGGTTTAATCTGATGATTCAAATCAAAAGATTTAAACGGTGTCGGATAGCTTCCACCAGCGCAGTATCGTAATATCGCTTAGGATTTAAAGCGTCATTAAATGAGATTTTTTGCATTATCGTGCAGTAATAAAGATTTGTGATTCTGAATGATTTATCTTTCACTAATTACAATCTATGATTTTGGCCTGTTTCTAATTGAAACGAAAATAATTATGGGTAATGATGCGATCATATTGGATAAATCCGTCAGATAAGGCCATGATGACTTTTCTAGTAAAAGATATAAAATGAGAAAGTTGCGAGCGTGTTCTTGCACGAATTTTCTATAACCTTATTTACCTATGGCTCTAATTCCTGATAGTTAGGGGATATATCTATTCTGTAAGATGAAAATTGTTAGCGTCGACATATATTTAAATTTATAATTTTCAGATGACTAGCGTAATTTATTAATTCGTTGTAAAATAATGTGGCGAGTCTACAGTAAGCAATTTGTTTTGTGGCGAAACATAGCTGGAAATTAAATAGCGTTAATTTCTTCACACAAGTACCTTAGATAGTTATTAAAAGTTATTGAGGTTGTTTCTCGTTCAATTTTTTTATTTTTAATGCTTTTTTCTAGCGCCGCCATGCTAGATGAACTTTTAATTCTAAATAGGTATTGCGTGCGATTACGAGCAGAAAAGTATCTTTTAGTAAAAATTTATTACGCTAAGCTAGAAATAAACGGGATATTAATACATAATTTTTCTATACTTATGATAAAACATTATATCACTGCAAAAGTGATATAGGTTGGCAGAACCACTTATATTTACCACTTGTGTAACATGGATTTGTTAGAATAAACATTACTATTAATCGTTAGATGAATATAGGGTGTTAATATAAAAATATATGGTGCAAAATTCGAACATGCGGGAATAGTTATATGAATGTGATTTTCGTTATTTCATTGGTGTTATTAAAATTAGCTAACCGTTTTGAAAGTATATGACATCTGATCAACAGCAAAATAAGTATCAATAAAATTTTTCGTAGAAAGATAATAACTTGTTCTGTAAGAACAGATTAATAGCATTGAATTATCAGTTAATTTGACTGACGATTTAAATATAAGGCTGCTTCTTGATTATTCCATTGTACCTAAAATAGTGCAAACTATAAGATACAAAAAAGATTCAAACAAATTAGTACTCCCAAGAAATGCGTGTCGGCATTGGTGGCGGATGCAGAATAAGGTTTATAAATTTTATCGCTGGTTTTTTATTTAAAGTGATAAAAAAATCTGAAAAGAAATGAGATGATAGCTCATAATCACCACATGTTATGGTGGTGATCACCTGATTAGATTGGTAAATAAATGATAATTTTTGATTTTATATTTCTCGACTTTTTGTGTTTCTTCAATTGTAATCGGATGGTCGATATCTTTAACATTTAGTACAATTATTTAATCGTCGACGGCAAATTTTAAACAGTTGTTATGCCCCCCTTGCTCGGTATAATTTTTTCCTTCAATAAAATTTAATTTATAATTAAAAATATTAAATGATGTAGGCCTTGGTTGCATTAGGTTAGGTAGCACAGTAGGTGATCAAGGCACTTAACTTTTATTTGTTGTTAGAGATTTTTCGGTACTATCAACATCATCAGTGTTGGTTGATACACAATGAAGACAAGGATTTTAAATCTATGTCATTAATCAATCTTTTCGACGCTAGCTTATCGTTTAGTGATTTACCAATATTGGATAATGCAGAATTGCAAATCGAATGTAAGGAGCGTGTTTGTTTAGTGGGGCGTAATGGTGTCGGAAAATCCACTTTTATGAAAATTTTAACCCGCGAGGTACCGCTTGATAATGGTCAACTAATTTTTGAACAGAATCTCACTGTTACCTTGCTGCACCAGGATCCGCCACGGGATATCAGCGGTAGTGTATTTGATTTTATTGCCGAAGGGGTAGATACTCAGGCAAAGATATTAAAAGCTTATCACGGAATTTCTCAACTAGTAGAGCAGGATCCAAGCAAAAAAAATCTGGCGCGAATGGGGGAGTTAATAGAGATCCTTGATCACCAGAATCTGTGGCATTTAGAAAAACATATCTGCGAGGTGATAGCGAAAATAGGCCTGAATTTCAATAGCGAACTTTCATCACTTTCTGGTGGGTTACTTAGAAAGGCAGCACTGGGACGTACGTTGGTAGGTAATCCACAGGTGTTATTGTTAGATGAGCCGACAAATCATTTAGATATTGAAACTATTGATTGGTTAGAATCCTTCCTGAAGAAATTTCCCGGCAGTATTATTTTCATTTCTCATGATCGGTCATTCATTCGTAATATGGCAACCCGTATCATTGATTTAGACCGGGGAAAATTAGTGTCTTGGTCGGGTGGTTATGATAAATATCTGAAAGGAAAAGAGAAAGAGTTAAGAATAGAAGAATTGCAGAACGCTGAGTTTGATCGTAAATTAGCCTATGAAGAAATGTGGATACGAAAAGGGGTCAAAGCTAGGCGAAGGCGTAATGAAGGTCGGGTACGTGCTCTGAACGTATTGCGTCAAGCGCGTTCCGAACGGCGTGATGTAATTGGTAGCGCGAAAGTTCATGTGAAAGAGGCGGCCTTATCAGGCAAAGTTCTCTTCGAACTGGAAGATGTCAGTTATGTCATAGAAAAAAATAAGTTAATTACACATTTCAGTGCGCAGGTGCTGCGTGGGGATAAAATTGCCATTATTGGTCCAAATGGCTGCGGTAAAACTACGTTGCTGAAGTTAATGTTTGGGCAACTTCTCCCTATCAGTGGTTATGTGCATTGTGGTACTAAACTAGAAATAGCCTATTTTGATCAGCATAGATCGGTGCTCGATCCGGAGTGTAGCGTGATGGATAATCTGGCAGAGGGGAAGCAGGAAGTGATAATTAATGGCCGATCGCGCCACGTGTTAGGCTATTTACAGGATTTTTTATTTCATCCGAAACGAGCAATGATGCCGGTAAAATTACTCTCAGGGGGCGAGCGAAACCGTTTATTGTTAGCGCGGTTATTTCTTAAGCCCAGCAATCTTCTGGTTCTTGATGAACCTACAAATGATCTTGATGTAGAAACCCTTGAACTCCTGGAAGAGTTAATCAACAGTTATAAAGGTACCATACTTCTGGTTAGTCACGATCGCCAGTTCGTGGATAATTCAATGACAGAATGTTGGATTTTTGAAGGGGAAGGGCGTATAGAAAGTTACATTGGTGGTTATTTTGACGCGCATTTTCAGCGTAATAATCGCCGGGCTTTGAAGATTTAGCCGTGTTAATACCTATATAAAATATAGGTCTTTTGCTAAGAAAAAGCAAGCTTTCTCCACATGTTTTTTTAAACGTTGCGAAGTATAATTTCTTTATAACTTTCAATAGTAGATAGAAAAAGTCTTCTTGTAGAAGATTGTGATTAGTTGGAGAAATAAAAATGTAACTGTAATGGTTTAAGTGTGGCAGTGTTAGATTTTTATTTATTCCAGAAGAGTTGAAATATTGTGATTTAGGAATTTATATGACTGGAAAAAATTAAAATAAAAATTAGGAACGGGTTTGTTAGAAGTAAATTTGTTTTGTAGCACGATAATATTTTTTATTTGTTTCTCAGAAACAAAACCTCAGTAGGTTGTGTTCATCAAGGCATGCGGTGAAGGTGAGCTTTGTTTAATCCCGTTATTGCCTGGTAATATAAATATAGAAGATTTTTGTGGTCTCTGCATTGAGAGAAGACAGAGAGGTACCCCTAGTTTTCTTTTCTGTAGAGCGGTGCTATTCGAGTTTTATATAAACTGTATGTATTTATGGTTAGATAAATATTGTCAACAGTTTTTCTTTCTTCTTTTTTTTCTTGTGGTATCGAAAAGTAGTAGACAAGATTTATCAAATCTGTGCATTGGTTATAAATGTTATTTTACTGTCTGTTTACATACCTTTTAGGTATCAGCGTCTTGATAAATTGAAATACGTGTATGTAGTTTTGGTCTGTTTATTCTACTTTAATGAAGGTTAAAGTATCTTACTCTTCTTTAGAAGAGTGGGGAGTTCTGACTATTAAGTTGTACAAACTTAGAGTTAACCTTTTTCTTTTTAGAGTTATGACTATCTAAGTTTTAGTTGTAACTTGGGGTTTTTAGAATGCATATGCCGCAATAATTGAGTTGTATCTAAAAGTATATACTATAGAATATAATAACATTTATTAATTTAAAAATATATTTTCTGTAGAAACGTAGCTATTTATCATTTGATAATTCATTAATTGAAACTCAAAACTTATATGATAAAAAGAATAGTAAATTGTTACGAGAATATTTCTGATTTATCATCTTCTTTAATTTTTAATCGAAATGTGAAGAATATGACTTACTAGTCATGTAATAAGTACGTGATTTAAATGTTATTATTTTGAATCTTCACTAACAGTGCTCACTGTTGAGTGAGCTCTAATTATTTAGATATCTCTACAGTGTGATATGAACATAATAAATTTATATTCATACACAGGATCAAAGAGGGTTATGAACCGTTGGTGATACCTCTACATTTCTAAAGTATCGCCGTAATCTTCCAATCTGATTTTTTTACAAAAACAAGCTTAGATCTTAGATTGATACCTAATAATCAAAATTATGCATCATATTTTCTAGTATGAAATAAGGTAGCTTTATTTTTTTCTTAGCAGAGAGACTCTTATGAGAGAGGTGTATTTTAAAGTATCCTTAGTTAATTGTTCTGTAATTTATTATGCCACTATTTTTTTGAATTCATTAAAGTTTATGGTAAAATATTATACCATTAATTGATAAATTAAAACAGATCATTTTATTAGATCTACTGTTTTTTAGTTAGATTAGGATAAAATTTTATTTTTATCGTTATGCTTTCCATAAAGACTTTAAAACGATTCCTATCTATAACTCAAATGGTAATTTCATTACGTGTTAGGCGTCCTAATTATCTAATTCTTGTGTGTTTAGAGATTTATGCGGAAGAGTTAAAACAGATTCAAAATATAAAATTTTAATTTATATACACATATCCACTGTGATTCTTGTCAAAGAATTTCATTTTAATGAAAAAAATATAAAACGTATTTGATATAACCATTAATAATATCTATTAAATTTAAATCACAATTCAATTATTTTATTGTTTAATTTCAGATAACGATTTAAGTGTTATTATAGTTATGTTACATTCGCCCTATTTTTTATAATTTTAAATCTATTGAAAGAATGTTTAGGCTAATTCTCAGTACTTATTTGAGATCTCTGTACATAAAATTATTTATTATCATATCAACGATGCTTTTGTATAATTGGTTTAAAATATTTAAAGTAATGGGTTAAAACTAAAATATTTTTAATATTTATTTGAGATGCGACTTTAGACCTCTGATATCAAAAGCTTATTAGATTTAACTCAATTTTTCTTATGAAATATAAAAGAAATAAATTCAATCTCAGTTTTAATATATTTAAATATAGAATTTTGATTAAAAATTTGGATAACGAGCAAGTGAATGAATCAATATTATGTTTAGTTTTTCGCTCAAATTCTAGTCTATTTCAGTTCCCAAATAATTTTTTGTTAATATTTTATATCTTTTTATGTATTATACTATTATTTGTGTTTCAGTGCCCCCGAATATTTTGCTCCATATCTAACTTCACAAAACACAGTCATGCGTAGCCAGTGATTTCGAGACCAAGATCCATAATACGACCGAGCTACAGGATTACTGTAATCTATTTTTTATCCTATTTGTTTTCGTGCGTTACGGAATAGTCTCATCCAGGGTCCGTCTTCCCCCCATTCCACAGGGTGCCAGGAGTGACTTACGGTACGGAATACCCGTTCTGGATGCGGCATTGTTAATGTAACACGACCGTTACTGTTGGTTACTGAGGTGATACCGTTCGGTGAGCCGTTTGGGTTGGAAGGATAATTTTCAGTTACATTACCGTAGTTATCTACATATCGCAGAGCTACTAATTTAGCATCCTCAATTGCAGCCAGATGCGCTGTATCTTTTACTTCTACCAGGCCTTCTCCGTGTGAAACGGTTATAGGTAAACGGGAACCAACCATACCTTGAAATATTACCGACGGACTCTGTGTAACTTCCACTAAACTGAACCGACTTTCAAAGCGTTCAGATTTATTGCGTACAAATCGGGGCCATAATGCAGCACCTGGGATTAATTCTCGCAAATTGGATATCATCTGACATCCGTTGCATACCCCTAGTGTTAGGGTTTGCGGCCGATGAAAAAAGGATTCGAACTCATCGCGTATCCGAGAATTGAAGAGAATCGATTTTGCCCATCCTTCTCCAGCGCCTAACACATCGCCGTAGGAAAAACCTCCACAGGCTACCAGTGTCTGGAATTCATCTAATGTTAACGTACCTGTGAGTAGATCGCTCATATGCACATCGATAGCTTCGAAGCCCGCGCGATAAAAGGCAGCCGCCATTTCTACATGGGAATTCATGCCTTGTTCTCGAAGAATTGCAATTTTCGGCCGTGTGCCTTTGGCAATAAAAGGTGCAGCGATATCCTCGGAAAGATCAAAACTAAGAGTTACACTTAGGCCCGGGTCGTTATCGTCCTGGCGGCCGGCATGTTCCTGATCAGCACTTACAGGATTGTCACGAATTCGTTGAATTTGCCAGCTTGTTTCTGCCCACCAGGTTCTGAGGGTTGTCCGGCTTTCGTTGTATAGCAAATGTTTTCCAGCGCGAAGAATAAAACGATCACCAAGCTGGACTGTTCCAAGATAATGCAAACATGCCTCTAGCCTATGCTGTCGGAAGAGTGCTGTCACCTCGTTACGATCAGTAGCCGCAATTTGTATGACCGCCCCAAGCTCTTCATTAAATAGAGCAGAGAGCGTGTCATCTCCTAACGTACTGATATCGATATCGATACCACAGTGACCAGCAAATGCCATTTCTGCTAGCGTAACTAGTAAACCACCGTCAGATCGGTCGTGGTAAGCTAGTAGCTTTCTATCAGCCACCAGTTTCTGCATGGCGTCAAAAAAATCCTTTAGTTGTTCTACGTTGCGTACGTCGGCGGTTAGTTCTCCGAGCTGACGGTATACTTGAGATAAAGCGGTGGCGCCTAAAGCTTGATGTCCGGCGCCTAAATCAATGAGCAAAAGTGCATTGTCTTGTTTTGGTTGTAATTGTGGAGTGACGGTAGTACGTATATCTTCCACGCGAGCGAAAGCGGTTATGATTAGCGAGAGCGGTGCAGTGATTTCTCGGTGCTCCCCGTTCTGAATCCAATGTGTTTTCATTGACATAGAATCTTTTCCTACCGGGATAGTTAGTCCCAAAGCCGGGCACAGCTCTTCGCTAACCGCTTTCACTGCTTGATAAAGGCCGGCGCCTTCACCTGGATGGTCGGCGGCTGACATCCAATTAGCAGAGAGTTTAACCCGCTTGATATCCCCGATCTGTGTTGCAGCCAGGTTTGTTAGTGCTTCACCTACCGCCAGGCGAGCGGAAGCAGAAAAATCTAGGAGTGCTACTGGAGCCCGTTCGCCAAGAGAGATTGCCTCTCCATAATAGCTATCTAGGCTGGCGCTTGTGACGGCGCAGTCCGCTACTGGCACTTGCCATGGTCCTACCATTTGATCTCGTGTAACAATGCCTGTTACGCTGCGATCGCCAATAGTAATAAGAAACGTTTTTTCTGCTACTGCTGGTAAATGTAGTACGCGCTTGACAGCTTCTGTAAGGGTAATGCCATTTCGATTTAGCTTATGGCCCGTCGCCTGGAGACTGATTGTTTTTCGCAGTATCTTAGGTGGTTTCCCAAGCAAGATATCTAGCGGTAAATCAATTAGCCGATTGTGGAAATGGTTGTCGTCCAGAATGAGATGCAGCGTCTCTGTTGCTTCTCCTATTACCGCATATGGAGTGCGTTCACGGCGGCAGATGGCATCAAATTCAACTAATCGTTCCGGGGCTATTGCGAGAGTATACCGTTCCTGAGATTCGTTGCACCATAGTTCCAGTGGGCTCATGCCTGGTTCATCGTTAGGGATGTTGCGTAATTGGAAATGGCCGCCACATTTACTGTTGTAAAGCAGCTCTGGAATGGCGTTAGATAAGCCGCCGGCACCTACGTCATGAATAAATAAAATCGGATTATTTTCATGAAGTTGCCAGCAACGATCGATTACTTCTTGACAGCGGCGCTCCATTTCAGGGTTATCGCGTTGCACTGAGGTAAAATCTAAATCAGGGTCTGATTGACCCGAGGTCATCGAAGATGCTGCTCCTCCACCAAGGCCAATATTCATTGCTGGACCGCCTAGTACGATAAATTTGGTACCTACGCTCAGTTGACTCTTTTTCACATGCTGGGCGCGAACATTTCCAATACCGCCAGCTAGCATGATAGGTTTATGGTAGCCTCGCAGCTCAACGCCGTTATGGCTGTCAACGCGTTCTTCGTAGGTACGGAAATAGCCAGTCAGCACAGGGCGCCCAAATTCGTTATTATACATAGCGCTCCCTAGCGGACCGTTAAGAATAATATCCATAGCGCTGGCAATACCTTTAGGTCGCCCGAAATCTTCTTCCCAGGGTTGTTTAAAGCCTGGAATATGTAAATTAGAGACTGAAAACCCGACCAGACCAGATTTAGGTTTACCACCGCGCCCGGTAGCTGCTTCATCGCGAATTTCACCACCGGATCCTGTGGCTGCGCCGGGCCATGGGGAGATGGCGCAAGGATGATTGTGTGTTTCAACTTTCATTACAATATGCGCTGTATCCTGATGGTGCTCATAGCGTCTTGTTTTCGCATCAGAAAAAAACATGCCTACAGCCGATCCTTCCATCACTGCGGCGTTATCTTTATAGGCAGAAAGAACATATGCGGGAGTTTTTTCAAAAGTATTTTTAATCATGTTAATCAGTGATTTCGTTTGTTGCTTATCATCAATCATCCAATCAGCGTTAAAGATTTTATGCCGGCAATGTTCTGAGTTGGATTGTGCAAACATATATAATTCAACATCGCTTGGGTTGCGTCTTAATCTGGTGAAGGCCTCAAAGAGGTAGTTGATTTCATTCTGCGATAGCGCAAGACCTAATGCTAAATTTGTTGCTTCAAGCTCGCTGTGTCCATTGTTAAGAATGTCTACAAAAGTTACTGGTTTAGGCGAGTGCTGCGTGAACATTTGCAGCGCTGCTTCCAGACATGGAAATACTCTTTCAATCATCCGATCATGCAGCAAGGCAGAAAGTTTTAGCCACTGAGTATCATTAAATGTAAGTTGTGGTGTCTGAATATAATAAGCTAGACCTCGTTCCAGGCGCTTGACTTGGAAAAGTCCGCAATTATGAGCTATATCAGTTGCTTTTGACGACCAAGGGGAACGAAGGCCTGGTCTTGGTGTGACTAATAATAGCCGTCCATTTGGCTGTTGTTTGGCAAAAGATGGACCGTATTTTAATAGATGTTTTAGCCGGCTTAATGCATCTGTGTTCAGTGTTCCGGTAATATCGGCAAAGTGGATATATTCGGCATAAATATTGTAATCAGGAAGACCGACTTTTTTACAGAGGTTAAGCAGTTTATTAATCTGCAATGCAGATAGAGCAGGCGAACCATGCAGTATTTCCATAATAACAGATTTCTCGTATTTAAATCACAGGCCGTGCGTGCGGCTCCAAACTATTGATGGAACGCCATAACAGCGGGGTATGTATTTTATTATATAAAAAACCTTAGTCGCAGGAAAAGCAGTTTGCGCAGTTATTTTTAAATCTTTATTGATCCACTTTGAAGATGTGCATTGGTATTTATAGATTATAAAGATATATATAACATTAATGAAGCAAAATGTAACTATTGCTATCTATATATAGCATTTTTAGTGGGATGCAACTGATATTAGTGTCGATTTATTTAGCAAAAATATTTAATGTGCTAGCGTCAGTAATACTCATGCGTACCTTAATATCACAAATTTTATTGCAAGTATTTGTTAAAGATATCTAAAGAGTTCTACAATGTTTCTCATAATATCTTTTGAGCGTACACAACTAATCTAATGCTTCAGGTATTTTTGTTAAATTAAATCTTTACCAGTGATTTATTCACCCCGGTAAAGATTATTGAAGTATGGTGATACTGTCCAGTTTATTCTTAAGTAGAGTATTAATTCGGTTACGTGTTTTGAGTTTCGCATTGTTTTACTGATATGCGCATGCTAATCATGTAAATTTAAATATAACCATCAAGAAATATTTTACTTCTATAAGTGACAAGTATTAGTGATTATTTTAAAAGGAAACATTTACTGATATTTATATTTTAATTTATACCGGTGTGGTGACATTCATGATGTCAATCTTGTTAAGATTACTCACCACTTTTCTATAAGGCCAGTGATTTCGTTTTTATTAAAAAACATATATGATATTCAAGTATATCTTGAGAACTTTTAGTTAACGTTTGTTTGAGTTTTATTTTGATTCAGCTTATTATACTTGGCAGTTTTAAGCAAGATTGATTTAGATTATTTTAAGCTGTCTACTGTTAGCATGGTACTTATGGTAAACTAAGTGTTGTTTAATCCTTTTTCATTATTTTTTTATTTTTCTTTTCATAAAGATTTTTAAAACTACTCGCATATGAATTTTCTAATGACTTATTTCACCGTATGTTTGTGTTTCTCTTTTGTTGTTAACTTACTATCTTTTCTTGGTGGATTATCAGTAAATTGTTTTGATAACATAGTAAGAAGGATCCTTTATTTTTAACAAAAATTAGATGATTTTTTCTGGTGTTAAAAGCATAACAAGCACTTTATTTTATTATTAGAATTTTATTTATGGCTATATTTTAGTAAAAACAGTTGATACCTTTATTTACAAATAAAACCGTTCGATCCATGTAACCATAAAATGGTTACTCCCTTTGGGAGCCTATACTGGCAGAGAGTCGAGATACTTAAATGATTTCATTGTATAAATATATTCTAGTAAATAGGTATCTTGCTATCTAAGATTAAACATTAAATTTTATGTGTTCAATAAAGATTAATTATTCTAGTAATACCATAGATTTTTAGATAGAAACTTTTCTAAATTATCGCTACTGTTAAATCTCAGATGTTCCTGAGATAAATTATTTTCTAAAGATGATTCTTTAACGTAAAATAATTTATAACATGCGGTATTCTTGTTATTTCATGAATTAAATTTGATTAATCAACCATCATTTTTATTGTCTCGTACAGTGAGTGGTACGCATTGATTTTTTTAAAAACCTGATTGATGCGATTTAAAAGTATTTATTCAAACATATATCATATTTTTGATCTTCATTATGATTTTGTATTTTCGATCTTGATATAAAATACAGGTTATTTATGGAATATATCTATATTGTATATAATAATTATTAACTTTGTGTGTTTTTACAGTAAAACCGATAAGGTTCAATGGCATAAGTGTTAGTTATTAAGAAAATAACCCCTATTTTATAGAGGTGTTTAACAATATTTGTTATTATTTTTGTTATCGATAAAAAGTTAATTAAAGATAAACAAGATTTATGGAAATTTTTAATGAATTATTTTAAGTGTATTGATTTTTTATGAATGATTAGAATTGTAATTAATATTCTTTTAAAATATTAAAGAATGTATATTAATAGAGGCACAACCACTATTATTGGTGTTGTTATTTTAACCAGTAAAATATAAATTTATATTTTGCATAAAAGATAATCTTTAAAGTTTTTTAACTTTTTTAAATAATACAAATAAAGAATATTAAGTTTGTTTCTTTAAAAAATGCATGTACTCCATTAAAATAATTAATACCATGCAGGTTTAATATACAACAATATTTATATTATCTAGTATATTTAAAATACTTAATTTAATTTTATATATTTAATGTGTAACATAATAAATAATATTACATCTAACAGATAAACTTGAATTATTTAAGTGTAAACATAAAAAAATGATGATAAATTAGTGTCATATTGAAGATTAGATATTAATGAATTTATTATATCATTTAATACTATATTTTTATTTCTTATTCTAAACAAATTTTAATCTAAATTATTAACTATATCTATCAATGATATGATATTTATAATAATGAAATCTATATTTAATATTTCAGAGTTTAATAGAGTCTTCTGATTCTAATCCAAAATAAAATTAAAGTATCTCTGCTCTATTGAGGTTAATTGCTAATTAAAAGGAGAGACTACAATTATTATTAATATAAAACTCTATAACGCAGTGAGATAATCTGTTAGATTATTTATAACACTAATTTTAATGTTTTTATAGATACAAAGATAAATTTTTCCGAGTTAAAAAGTAGGATAAAATAGGCGTATGCACTAGAGTATTATTTAGTATCGGATACTGTAATTTCTGAAATTATTTTTGCTAATTTATTTCTTAGATGTAAACATTAAAATGTACCATTGTCGTATTTTTATTGAAAATCATGAAAGTTACAAGAATAACGAGATGCAAGAAACCACTCTACTGTTGAGTTTTCTTGTTAAAAAAGAATATAACCCCATGAATTATACCTAAGCTCACATAACTATTATGGAAACATCAAGTAAGGTACAGCAAAAATCAAAGAGATAAACTAGATAAAACTTTTAAGAGATATTTTCGAACAGTAATCTGTACTGATTAACAATCGTTTTCAATAAGTGTATTTATTTATATATGTATCTAAGTTTAAAAAAATTAGATGCATGATAATATTTTTTTGCATTATCTGAAATCCAGTTATAATTACATATAATTCTATCTTTCATAATCATAATGATATTTAATAGCCATTTCAATATTTAGAATAATATAAAATATAGAAATAGCAACCTATATTTTTATAATGTTAAATTATTATAGGCCATTTAAGAATAATCATGCACTTGTTAATTATTTTAAATAATTATATAGAGGTTATGTGTTTTTTTTTGCGAGAAATATTAAGTTTTTTATTTAATAAACTCATACCATCAAGTAGTTTGCAGACATTTGTTTTTTTGAATTATATAAATATATTAATTATCTGATTCGAGTTAGATGGCGATTTAGCATTATGTTTTATGTTGTTTGAGATTTTATTTTATGTAATTTTTAAATTAGTAAAATAGCATTTAAGTTAATTTTTATAAATAATTTCTGTACTAAGTGTTATATATTTCTATAAAATAGTTATTTTGTTTATCTAAATGATATTATGAATTATTCACATAAATAATGTTTAAGTCTGAATCATGAAGATATTGGATATAGAACTCTATTAGAGTTTTGTCTGAATTTTTTGATTTTTGATATCTGTAGTTTTATTAAAAATGAATAGCATAATGATATTTTATTCAAAAATATTTTCATATGCATTAAACTTTCAAATGAATCATTCTTGAATATTGAAAGGTGATTAATTAAAAATTAATTTTTTGCTATATTGAGAAGTAATATATATCAAATATATAGGAGATAATATTTTGTAATTTCAAACAATTATAACTTTGTGCGAATTGTAGATGATTGATTTCTAATGAAATGTAAGTTTTAATCTTCTCAAGTCAAATATTTGTATCTTTTGTTACAGAGATACTCATAGAGTATTATATGATAGATATTTAGTCTTGTAACCAGAATATATTCAATTGAATTAACTTAAAGTTTTATATTTTTTTATTGTTGAACTGCGAATATTTGGCTTTATATATAAAACATGTTAGTATTATATATAAAATATTTCATATATATTATAGATTTTTATAAAATGTTTGGTTTGTTAAATTTGGTGTAATTAAATAAATGTGAACTGTATTTTATGTATTTTTTTTAAATTGAAATGATTGACAATCTACTTATATTTTCGTATTAAGATGTATATTTTATACCCCCGCATTTCTTTAAATAAGTGCCTTAACGTTTGCCGCTAATAAGTGAACTTTTAAAGTTTATACGAGGTATTAAACAATATTCAGAACTATTATCCTGTTTTTAAAAAAACATATATAGAAAAATTGGTTGACGTTCATTGGTGCATCCGAGTGGATTTGAACCACCGACCACCACCATGTCAAGGTGGTACTCTAACCAGACTGAGCTACGGACGCATAAGTGAAATGTCATGTGTTATCTTGAATTTTAATCACCGATTTCTAGCATATCAAGATTGCAATCTAATCACTATATTAAAATATATTTTAGTTCCTGTTACTTCGTGTAACAGTAGCAGGAATACTAACGAACTCTTGTATATCTTGCAAGATGGAAATAAAAATTTCTGTTAAAATACTATTTAATTATTAATTTGGTGTGCTTTAAGAAAATATTTTGTTGCGTTCTGTGTAGCATATATACGCAAGAATAAATCATGATTTTAATATTTATATGAACTATGTAATTAATTTATTGCAAAAATTTTGGTAAGCTTCCATGAAACTAAAAATGCCTTAATGTTTCTCTAGTCTAGTCTTTTGAAAACAGGTAAGATTTGTTGATCATGATGGATAGCTAGAGCATATAATGCTCAGGAAATGTATAGCATCTAATTCTTAAAAAGAAAACCATTTACGAGTGATTCTCGATTAATTATGATACGTAAATTCAAATAATTTCTGATCTAGTCGATGAATGTATTTTTTTTGTTTATTATTAATCTGTTTTATTTTTTTTGATCTTAAAATATATAACTGAAAGAAAATTTTATTTTGTAATTATAATTCTATTATATGAACCGAGAGTAGCTTTATGTTACATATAAAATTAATTATTATTTACTTCACAAAAAATCATTTCCAAATAAACTATCATGGTAATTAATCAACTACAGTGGAATAATCTTTAAATGTATCAAAATAGTATTTCATCTAATATTTAGTATTCGTGATATTATCACTCCATTCAGGTCTATGCATAAATGACAGTTTTCTGTATATTAATTTAAGTATTTTTCTAATAAAATAAACTTGAAAAGTTTCAAAGATAATTTATAGATTTAATATTAATTTCATGATAGCTAGGAATGGCTATGGATATCTAATCTCTTTGGATTCATTATAAATAATGAGAGATAAGATAAAATATTTTCGTTACTAAATTCCAAAAAATAACACTTTTAAAATTTTATCATGATTCTATATGTAAAACTAAACTAATCTATTTCCTAGATTATAGTTTATCTTTCCGTGTCATTTTAACTCCTACATCATAAAAAATGTTGTTAATTCTTATGATTATAAATAAAGAAAATTCTATACTTATGGAGCTTTGTTGAATAAAAATAATTTATGTAATTCTTGGATCATATAATTATTATTATCCATAATTTTGAGTTTATTTTTGATGGAATATTGGCATAATTTAAAATTACTTCCTCTATGTCCTTTATTGATAAAAAACTATTCAAACAGCGCCGTTTGTCTAACAGTATGGTTAGCTGAGTTTATTGATGAAGAGATTTTTTCTTAAAAATATAGGCAGACACCCGTCTTATTAAACCAATATGTTTCTGATGACAGTATTTATAAAAAGATTATATCTTTTTTACATCAAAGCTTTCAGAGATCTTGACTTGATTTTTAATCAGATTAGGAGTTTTGTTGCGTTCTTTAAACTCCTTATGCATCTTGCCAAGGCAATGTGTAGATAATTAGATTATCATAAAAACGCCAAGATATGTTGCAATTACTCAGTTAGAGAATTTTTAAATCGGTTTTAAAATTTTTTGCAATGGTGAATAGGAACTCAAATATGCGGATGATGAGCATTAAGAAAAATAAAGTATAAAATAGGCTTATTTATTACCAAATAATCGCAATATCAAAATTTATTTCGTGTTGATTTATTGTTCGATAGCGCAATTAACACAGAATTTTTTGAATCAGATAAAAACAGACGACTAAAAAAAATAAAAAGCAAAATTAGTTAACAACGCTAACGATATTTATTGTGTTCATGATGCTTTCTGAAGGAAAATTAAGTTGTTGGTTTTCAGTGCAAGGGTAGTATACAGTATTGTCGGAAACGAATACCATAAACGTGATCCGGTTACTGATTTACAGTAGCTGACTTATCGGTAAGTAAGGATATCTAGAAGAAAAAGGGAGTCATTAACTAATAGCTTAGTAGTTGAAAATACCCTGTTTTTTAAAATACTTCCATCTATTATCTGAGTTGGCGTGATTTTTAAATAGCTTAAGTTTTGTGAGGTGATAATTATACGTGGAATTTGGATAATAGATTTAGAAATAAATAACTTACATATGAATTATGGAACAACTTTCCCTGCTAGAAATAAGATTTATTATTGATTTTGGATTATTGAAAAAGTCTATGAGTATTATTTTATATCCATAATTCCATGATCATGCAGCATTTTATCATTGTAGATTTGATTTTTGTTTTTACCTTTTGATGCTTTACAAAAATGATTTGCTCATATCATTCTTATGCTTATATAAAATATTGCTAATATAAGACTGTATTATTATAATAATTACATATTAATTGAATTAATTAAAAAATCTAAATTTATATCATAGCCTATCTTTCGTCTAGTTGAAACACTTAGTTCTGGCAGAGTAAACCTCTGTGTATACATTGCCAGACAAGAGTAGAACGTAATGATTAAATTAATCGTAGGACTAGCCAATCCTGGCATTAAGTATGCTGCAACCCGCCATAATGCCGGTGCATGGTATCTGAATCTATTAGCGCATCGCTACCGACAAACATTATTGCAAGAGGAAAGAAATGTTTATGGCCACATGAGCCAGCTAATTCTGAAAGGAAACTTAGTGCGTCTTCTGGTGCCAGCCACTTTTATGAATCTTAACGGAGAATCGGTGGCGGCGATGGTTAAATTTTATCGCATTGCGCCGGAAGAAATTTTGGTTGCGCATGACGAATTAGATCTTCCGCCTGGAAATGTTCGATTGAAGCTAAATGGTGGCCATGGTGGACATAAGGGATTAAAAGATATTATCACCCGCTTAGGGAACCATCCTCAGTTCTACAGATTACGTATTGGTATCGGTCATCCTGGTGATAAAAACAAAGTTGTAGGATTTGTTCTCGGAAAACCACCTGTGTTGGAACAAGAGCTAATTAATGATGCTATCGCAGAAGCGGTATATTGTACGGAAATTATTTTCACCCAGAATGTCATGAAGGCTATGAATCGTCTGCATTCTTATCGACCGGGTTTAACATCTTGTCGTTGAATAAGGCAGGAGCCTGAAGAAAAAGTTTTTTGTATTACCAAGATAAATACCGATGTAAATAAATATTTGATCCGTGCATGATAATGAAGTTAACGGAAATTGTTAGAATTCGGTGTAAATAGTCGAAACTATAAACTTTCTTGATATAGAAGGGTTGGGGGTGGTTGATCGTGAAAAGGCGAAAGTAGAGATAAGAAGTTTCTGATTAATATCACTAAAACTAAAACCACCGATCGCTTTATTTGTTATTTTTTGAATAAAACAACATTCACATATATGAAGACACAGTGTTGATGTAGAGAGAAATTAATGTTATCAACACTCATCTTCTCATTTTCTTAATCGGGAGACGTGTAAATATTTTTCAATCATATCCGATATAAAATCGCATCAAGGGCGGGTAAGAGGGATGCGAGCTGAAATTTTTCTAAGGGATCTGAAAGAATATTGCCTGTATCTCTAAGTTAGGCGGGCAGATAGTCAATGCTAGATTACTCGAGAGATGAAAAATTGTTATCCGCCTATTAGAATTCTAACGATTAAGAAAACCATGGCCACTGGCATGGAGGCATATGGGTTTGATAAAATACATCCCCGGATAAATTATGTGGCTTGTGCAGGATGATAGGGTATATGGTTTTATGATGTGTGCCGCGATGGTTTTCGTATTTTATAAAGATTTAACGAAAAAGATTGCGAAAAATTCAGAGTAAAAATTTTTTAAAAACTAAGGTTTCTAACCTATATAATCCAATCTAGATATTGAAATTTTGAATCTCTGTCATATTATTTTAATTTTAAAAAATTAATCTACTTTCTGTTCAGAAAGGAATTATGGTATTTCAAAGTAACAGATAAATATATTTTCTAAAAAAAGAAGCACTATAGAATATAGTGTTAATTATGGTTCTCATAGCTATGAGAGAGACTCTCTCATGACTAATATTTGTTGATTTTTTGTAAAAGGACATAAGTATTTTTTTTGATTTTAAAATCAAATAATTTTACAATTAAAATTATTTGATTGTGGTATACAGAATGCAAAGTTTCTGCCTTTTTTGAGCTCAAAAAATTGTAAATACACTACTACACAGATATGTTAAGTTTGTTGATATCTAATAAATATTTCATCAAATATTTACATAATAAAAAATTGATAGTTTAAATCATTTTATAGCATTTTATATTTTTTATTTTTAATATGCATGTTAGATGATTTGTTTTATATGATGATAAGCATAAATATGTATTTATTGCTATTTTTTCTAAAAATAATTTTATGTTTTTTACAACAGATAAAAACTGTAATGTTAAGTGCTATGCTATTCGCACTTGTATTTATAATACATGCATAATGTATGCAAAACACTATTTATATTTATATCTAACACTTGTGCACAACGATAAAACCAAAAAGTGTACATTTCTATATTGATAATAATTTTCTATATTTTTCTTAAGTTCGAGAATTAAACTAAAACAGTTTCAACACAGCGTGTTTTCAAGCACTAATTATAGATGTGTAACAGTGATTGTTATATTTAGACTCTATCAAGTTTAGCGAAAAATTACACAATATCAAAAAATAATATATATTTATATATAGATGATATCAAATTATAAAGTTTTCATCATAACATAATTAAATATTTAAGTTATTTAAAAAATATAATATATGGTTGAAATCTTTATTATATTTAATCTTTTAATATTTTTCATATAAGACTTTCTTTTATAGAAAAATAAATATAATGAAAAATAATAATCTATCTATAAAACTGCAAAACGATTTTATATTAGGTTAGCATACGAAACAATTTTTATTGTTTAATCATTATTTATATCTTAGCTTTATGCACTTTATATCAACAAATAAGGTAATTTTATATCAATCAATAGCGATAAAATTTCTTCACTTCATCATTTTTACCATAGATGATGAAGTGAGTCTTTTCTGAGCTATTTCTTGATATGTTTTATATCATAACATGAAATAATGAGGTTAATAATAAAATTATGCTTGAACATACTTTATTTAAACGTTCCTCAGAAACGAGGACGTCTGATGTTTCAGCCAAAAATCAACAGAAATTGAATCTGCTTGACATGAATCGTCAGCAGTTGCGAAGATTTTTCTTATCAATGGGGGAAAAATCCTTTCGCGCAGATCAAGTGATGAAGTGGATCTATCATTATTTCTGTGATGATTTTGATCAGATGACGGATATCAATAAGCATCTTCGTGCCAGTCTAAAAGCACTGGCAGAGATTCGCGTTCCTGAAATTATAGAGGAGAAACACTCTACCGATGGTACTATCAAATGGGGCATCAAAGTAGGTGATCAGCAGGTAGAAACAGTCTACATCCCCGAGAATGATCGGGCTACGTTATGTGTCTCTTCTCAGGTTGGTTGTGCACTGCAGTGCACTTTTTGTTCTACTGGACAGCAGGGGTTTAATCGCAATTTGCGAGTATCAGAAATTATTGGTCAAGTTTGGCGTGCGGTCAAGATCATCGGTACCGAAAAAGTTTTCAATAAGCATCCTATTACTAATGTAGTTATGATGGGGATGGGTGAACCACTGTTGAATCTTAATAACGTGGTACCAGCTATGGAGATAATGTTGGACGATTTTGGTTTTGGGTTGTCAAAGCGTCGAGTTACTTTGTCGACATCCGGTGTAGTTCCAGCACTGGAAAAACTTGGCGACATGATAGATGTGGCTCTGGCGATTTCACTTCACGCACCTAACGATACAATTAGAAATGAAATAATCCCGATTAACAGAAAGTATAATATTGAGACATTTTTGTCGGCTGCCCGCCGGTATTTGTATAAATCAAAGGCTAATCGGGGTCGCGTAACTGTGGAGTATGTCATGCTTGACCATATCAACGATGCTACTGAACATGCCCATCAACTGACGGAATGTTTAAAAGATATGCCTTGTAAGATTAATCTTATTCCCTGGAATCCTTTCCCCGGCGCACCTTATAGTCGCAGTTCAAATAGCAGGGTAGATCGTTTTGCCAAAGTATTGATAGATTACGGATTCAACACCATCGTTCGTAAAACGCGCGGGGATGATATTCAGGCTGCTTGTGGACAATTAACGGGAGAGGTAATAGACAGAACCAAGCGGACCATGCGTAAATATATAAACGGAAAACCTATAGAAGTGAAAGTAATCTAATAGTTAGCATTATCCTTAGTTTTTTACCATAATTAAACGAAAGTGGCGACAATTCATACGGGAATTAATATATACAATTGATTTGGATGGGTATACTAATTGTTATCGGTATTCCGAATTAGTGGTTATTGTGTTAGTAATAATTTTTGAAATACATAGTTTCACATGGCAGGCAGGCAAGAATTTGTTTGATGAGAATAAAAGATCTTGCTTGGCAATTACTATATACAACAGCTATGGTATAGCACAATACAAATAGCGGATTGAAAACCCTTCTATGTTATACAAAATTATTTGCCAGACAATATTTAAAATAGTGCTGAAATATCGAAATTCTTAATAATTACGGTGTGTTTGGATGTTTGTTAGGGCAGTATGGATCGATACAAAAGTAGTTTAATGTTTTAGTATAATATTTGCCTTACAACAAGGTTGTCGATAAGAATGCAAAAAGTGCTGGTGAGACTATTTTAAGGTCGAAGAGAATATATTATGTAGGAGGTTTTTACATTGCTTACGTGTGTTTACGATCTCTGATATAAAGCCCTGCGGCTTTTAGATATCTACCAACATATACTATATACCATGTATCATGCTATATAGTTAAAAATTCGTTTCGCTGAGTTAGCTAAACTGCCAGATGACGTGCAACTTAATATCACGTGGCTTATGCGAAGTTTTCTACAATTTAAACAGTGCTAATAATTTCTAGCCAATGAATACTGAAGCTCCACAAGATCAAGTACCAAACACTACGGGAGAACGCTTGCGTCAAGCCCGGGAACATATAGGATTAAGCCAACAGGTAGTAGCTGATCGATTATGTTTGAAGGTGTCTATCGTGCGCGATATTGAAAATGATCACGCTAATTGTTTGAATCTTGGTTCGACATTTTTGCGCGGTTATATCCGCTCTTATGCGCGCTTGGTGCATGTTTCTGAAGAAGAACTAATGCCTATGATGGCAAAACAGGCACCAATAAAAGCCACGAAGGTGGCGCCAATTCGGAAGTTTTCGCTGGGCAAAACTCGCAAGAAAAATGACAGCTGGCTGATGGGATTCACTTGGTTGATCATATTTATGGTAATGGGGTTGACAGTCGTTTGGTGGTGGCAAAATCATCAGGTTCATCAACAAAGTATTGCTAACACAACAAATCAATCTTCCTCTCAACTATTCCAGAAAGTTGATAGTATATTAATACCACTTTATGGTGGCGTAGAAGAGGGATTAAACAACATCAACTGGCCGACGACAGGCAATAATCCATTAACACGCCGCGAGAATTCAGTTGTGTCTGAAATTCTTTCAACATCGGCTTCCGGTGTCTCTGAGATTGATGGCGACGATTTAGTGATGAAGTTTACAGGAGACTGTTGGCTTGAGGTGTTTGATGCTGAAGGGAAAAAACTGTTGAACGGTATGCAACATAGTGGTACTAAGTTAAATCTCACAGGCCAGGCACCGTATAAATTAAAAATCGGTGCACCGTCTGCTGTGCAAGTGCAATATCAAGGCAGATCTGTGGATTTGAGTCGATTTATCCGCGGGCATCAGGTTGCACGATTAACCCTAGCTTCCCAGTAAATAAATAGCAAATCTCGTTAGAAATATTGGAGAAAGGGAAAAATGTATCGTTCCATACCAATCACTCGTCGAAAATCAAAACGTATTTACGTTGGTAAAGTACCGGTAGGTGATGGCGCCCCCATCGCAGTGCAGTCAATGACCAACACCCGTACCATCGATGTTGCAGCGACGGTGCAACAAATTCAGGCAATGGAGCGTGTCGGTGTTGATATTGTACGTGTGTCGGTGCCTACCATGGATGCGGTCGAAGCTTTTAAATTCATCAAACAGCAGGTCGCTGTTCCGCTGGTAGCAGATATCCATTTTGACTATCGTCTTGCGCTAAAAGTCGCAGAATACGGCGTAGATGCTCTGCGTATCAATCCAGGAAATATCGGGAACGAGTGGCGCATCCGTTCAGTTGTAGATTGTGCTCGAGATAAAAATATCCCGATTCGTATCGGCGTTAACGCTGGTTCCCTTGAACGGGAACTTCAGGATAAATATGGAGAACCTACGCCAAAAGCGTTGCTAGAGTCCGCTATGCGTCATGTGGATATCTTAGACAAGCTCAATTTCAATGCTTTTAAAGTTAGCGTAAAAGCCTCTGATGTGTTTCTGGCGGTGCAATCCTACCGCCTTCTGGCGGATCAAATTGATCAGCCGTTGCATCTTGGTATAACCGAAGCTGGTGGTGTCCGTAGCGGGGCGGTTAAGTCTGCTATTGGAATAGGATTATTGTTAAGCGAAGGTATCGGAGATACCTTGCGGGTTTCTCTGGCTGCTGACCCGGTGGAGGAAGTGAAAGTTGGTTTTGATATTTTGAAATCGCTGCGTATTCGCTCGCGCGGCATCAATTTCATTGCCTGCCCGACGTGCGCGCGCCAAGAATTTGATGTTATCGGTACAGTGAATGCGTTGGAGCAACGGCTAGAGGACATCGTTACACCGATGGATGTTTCCATTATCGGCTGTGTGGTAAATGGTCCAGGTGAGGCGCTTTTATCCACGCTAGGGGTAACTGGTGGTCATAAGAAAAGCGGGTTTTATGAAGATGGTGTTCGCCACCGAGAACGTTTTAATAACGAACTAATAATTGATCAATTAGAGGCTCGTATTCGTGTGAAAGCGGCATTGCTAAATAAACATAATCGTATCGCGGTCAATCTGATAAAAAATAATACGGATAGAAATTCTAAATGGTAAAAAATATCCAAGCTATTCGCGGCATGAGTTCATATTTATCGAAAGATACCGCATTTTGGCAGCGTGTTGAAGGATCACTTAAAGGCGTTCTGTCAAGCTATGGATACAGTGAAATTCGCCTTCCAATCGTCGAAAAGACCCAGTTATTCCAGCGGGCTATCGGTAAAGTTACCGATGTGGTTGAAAAAGAGATGTATACTTTTATTGATCGCAATGGGGACAGCTTAGCCTTGCGTCCAGAAGGCACTGCAGGTTGCGTACGTGCCGGTATTGAACATGGTTTGCTGTATAATAATCAGGAACAAAGGTTGTGGTATATAGGTCCTATGTTTCGTTACGAACGACCGCAGAAAGGCCGCTACCGGCAATTTTACCAAATGGGTGTCGAGGTGTTTGGTCAAAAGGGGCCAGATGTTGACGCCGAGGTTATTTGTCTTACCGCCCGATTTTGGCGTATCCTGGGTATTAGCGATCACGTTTCCCTAGAGCTTAATTCAATTGGTTCACTTGAAGCTCGCGATCACTATCGCAAGGCGATTAAGGCGTTTTTAATCCAACATGAAGACTCATTGGATGAAAATAGCCGCCGGCGCATACATACCAATCCAATGCGAGTCCTAGACAGCAAAAATTTAGAGATTCAGGCGTTGCTAAAAGATGCGCCGGTCTTGAGTGATTATCTTGACGATGCTTCTCGAATTCACTTTTCAAGTCTATGTGATCTTTTAGATTTTGTTCACATCCCATATACGGTTAATCCGCGCTTAGTGCGCGGTCTTGATTATTATAATCGAACGGTTTTTGAGTGGGTAACCACTTCACTGGGATCGCAGGGAAGTATTTGTGGCGGTGGACGCTATGATGGTCTTGTGGAACAACTTGGTGGGAGTCCCAATCCTGCTGTTGGTTTTGCCATTGGGTTGGATCGGTTGATATTGTTGATGAAAGCGGTAAACCTGGATTTTGCAGTCGCGTCACGCATGGATGCTTACTTGGTGGCAATGGGGGGAAAGAACGTACAGCGTGCAGCATTGCGGCTAGCAGAGCAGTTGCGCGACGCCTTACCAGGTTTGCGACTGATGATGAATTTTGGCGGCGGTAATTTTAAAAAGCAATTCGGATGTGCTAATAAGCATGGTGCTTTCATTGTACTTATTCTGGGAGAAAATGAAATAAAAATGCAGCAAGTTGTGGTGAAACATTTGGCTACAGGTAAGCAGGAAATGCTGGCGCAGAATAATGTTGCTGCCAGGTTGGCTTCGATTTTAGGTTAAGAAAAACAGAGTGGACTTCTATAATAAATATAACGAAGATCGCAAGGTATTTCACCGTTTCTTTATAGATAACAAAAAAGTATTAGCGATCATTATTATAATAAGCATTAGCTGTTTATTAGGCTACTGGCGTTACTGGTATAACCAGTATAACGATGCCATGCTATCGGCATCAAGTACTTGGCAGCAGGTAAATACAGATCTTGTTGATCAGCCTAACCAACAGCACTTAAGTGCTGCACAGAATTTTTCAAATGCCAATAACAATAACTATGGTGCACTGATCTCCATAGAGTTGGCGCGGCAATTTGTGGAGAAAGGGGATTTTGCTGTTGCGGAGAAGCAGCTGCAAAAAGCGTTAGGTCAAACTCGTGATCTTAATCTGCAATCGATCATTAATTTGCGTATAGCGCGAGTGCAACTACAGCAAAAAAATATAAAGGGAGCATTGAAAACCCTAGATGGTGTAAAGGGGGAGGAATGGGGGGTACTGGCGGAGCATATCCGCGGTGATGCAGAGGTAATGAAAAGTGATCACCAGGCTGCACGTGTTGCCTACGAAAAAGCGCTACAATCTACTTTGCTATCGCCGATAGCTCGCATGAAACTAAATAATTTGTCTAACTGAGAGGAGGATCGTGTGCAATTGCGTAAAACGCTATTTGTAGGACTATTATCGATTTCTATGCTCAGTGGATGTGTGTGGCTTAGCAACGAAGAAGATGTGGCCACTATGTTGCTCTATCCAAAAGTAGTAAATCAGTTTCATCCAACAATAGTATGGAGCAGCTCTGTCGGTCACGGATCTGATGGTTATTATTCCAATTTACACCCTGCTTGGCAGAATAACCGTGTGTTTGCAGCCGATCGCCATGGTGTTGTCAAAGCGCTCAATGCAGACAGCGGAAAAGAAATTTGGTCGATGGATCTTTCTATTCAGAAAGACTCCTTTTCGCATAATTGTTCGGCAAAACTTAACGGTGGTGTGACAGCAGCCGGAAATCGAATTTACGTTGGCAGCGAGTTAGCTAAACTTTATTCTCTTGACGAGAAGGACGGTAGTCTCATTTATGCAACAACGATTGTTGGTGAGGTTCTGTCTACGCCGCTGGTAAGTAATGGCCTCGTTTTAGTACATACTAGCAATGGTATGCTACAGGCGCTTAATGAAGCTGATGGATCTGTAAAATGGATTGTTAATCTTGAGACACCCTTGTTGACAATGCGCGGTGAATCTGATCCGACGATGGCATTTGGCGCTGTAATTCTGGGCGGGGATAACGGAGTTGTCAGTGCGTTCATGATTAATGATGGACACATGATTTGGCAATCGCGCATCGCACATGCTAGCGGCGATACTGAAATTTCCCGTATTAATGATATACAAACAACACCGTTAGTAGTTAATGGCGTTGTTTATGCTCTCGCTTATAACGGTAATCTTGCAGCGCTGGATCTAAGTTCAGGTCAGATAATTTGGTCACGTATAATAGGTTCTGTCACAAATCTTTTGGTGAACGCTGGCCGAATCTATTTAGTCGATCAAAATGATTGTGTTATTGCGGTAGATGCCCAAAACGGTCTTACCCTCTGGCGCCAGAGGGCGCTGTTGCACCGTAATCTTACTTCTCCGGTATTGTATCATGGCTATATTGTTACCGGGGACTCAAAAGGCCATCTTCATTGGATTAACCCTGATAACGGTCAATTCGTCGCTCAGCAAAAAATAAATAGCGCAGGCCTATTTGTATCTCCCATTATTGCCGGTAATAAGCTTATCGTGCAGGCAAAAAATGGCGAGGTATGTGCTATTATCGAATAAAATTTGTATTATCAGATGCGAAATGGCTGAGGAAAAGTAATCTTGCAAACTATTTTGTGATGACATGTTCAATTAGTAGTTTGTGTGATGTAATTAGTCTTGTTGTTGTGTTTGCTTATTTTTATCTGATGAGATTGTAAAAATGATACCTTCTGTTGCGTTGGTGGGGCGTTCTAATGTAGGTAAATCCACTCTGTTTAATCGATTAACGCGTACCCGAGATGCGTTGGTAGCAGATTTTCCAGGATTAACGCGTGATCGCCAGTATGGTCGTGCGGAATGGGAAGGCCATGAATTTATCGTTATCGATACTGGTGGGATAGATAGTGCGAAAGAAGGGGTTGCAATTCAGATGGAAGAGCAGTCGCTAGTAGCGATTGAAGAAGCCGATATCGTGCTGTTTATAGTGGATGGACGTACTGGATTAATGGCAGCCGATCATGATATCGCAAGACATCTGCGCACACGCCAAAAAACGACAGTTATTGTTGCTAATAAAACTGATGGGATCGATACCGATAGTGCACTTAGCGATTTTTATGCCTTGGGAATGGGTATTATTATTCCCATTGCCGCATCGCATGGTCGTGGTATAAACAGCTTAATGGATAAAGTTTTTCTTCCGCTACTAAGGTATGGTACTTCGGTAAGTAGTGCGAAAGAATGTGTGGCACTCTGTTCGGATGATGAACCGCAAACGCTGGTGCAAGCAGAAAAGCTCTTTAATTTGCAGGCGCCTTTGATAAAGCTGACGATCGTCGGTCGTCCAAATGTTGGTAAATCTACCCTTATCAATCGCATTCTTGGCGAAGAGCGCTTAGTTGTTTACAATATTCCAGGTACAACTCGTGATAGTATTTATATACCAATAGTTCGTGCGGGACGTGAATATCTCTTAATCGATACCGCTGGTGTGCAGAAGCGTACTAAAGTTACTCAAATAATAGAGAAATTCTCCATTATCAAAACGCTTCAGGCTATTAATGATGCCAATGTTGTATTATTACTCATAGATGCCCGCGAAGGTATTTCTAATCAGGATTTATCTCTGCTAGAGTTTATCCTGAACAGCGGACGATCGTTAGTGATTGCGATTAACAAATGGGATGTTCTTTCTAGAGAGAGTCGCAACGAACTGAAAGAAGTATTAGAACATCGTTTAAGATTTATTGATTTTGCTAGGATTCATTTCATTTCAGCCTTGTACGGTAGCGGTGTCGGCAATTTATTTAAATCGGTGAATGAGGCTTATCAATGCGCCACAAAACAAGTAAGCACTGCGTTCTTAACGCGTATCATGCGAATGGCGGTGGAAGAACATGCCCCGCCGCGTGTGCGGGGACGGAGTGTAAAACCGAAATATGCTCATGCCGGCGGCTATAACCCGCCAATCATTGTGATTCACGGAACGCAGGTTCAAGATCTCTCTGATACCTATAAACGCTATATGATGAATTATTTTCGCCGCGCGTTAGGGATTAGAGGTACGCCAATTCGTATTCAGTTTAATGAAGCCAATAACCCTTTTGTTGGACGTCGTAATACCTTGACACCAACCCAGCTAAGTAAACGTAAGCGGTTAATTCGCCATGTCAGGAAAAATAAATAAATAAAATTGGAGAAGCAAATTAGGTGCGACGTGCGCGTAATGGTTATGTTTTTTGCAGGTGTGCTTAATTAACGCCCGTGTATTGTGTTCTGTTTCTCAGGCAAATTAACCAGGTTAACACACATATGAGAAAGGCAAGAAAAGATGGTATGGTATATTTTGTTTAAATGAATAAATATCAAAACCAGTGATACCTATATATATGCCTCTTGAGGTGTTGATTATTATGAAATATACAAACGTGTGATTCTCTTATTATTTTTTCGGTTATGCTTTTTTAACGATTATATCGTTTCCATCTTGCGATGGTTTTTATTATATGGAGCACTTTCTATGAAGAGGATTAAATCGCGATATTGAGCTTTGATTTAGCTACTCAATTTCGTTCGTTTTCTTGCGAGAAGAAAAAACATTTTACATAGAAGGTGTTGGATCTCCCTCAGGAGATAATTTGCATGCAGGAGGAGTTTAATTTCGTATCTGTCTAAGCGAATGTTGCGTGATACTTCCTGCTTGTATAGATGGATCCAGAAAGATTTGATTTTTTAGCAAGGTTATTAGATAAGTTATGTATAAGTGCTGTTAAGTCATGTTAAGTTTATATTCTATTTTTATTTGTTGGAGATAGATATCTGAGTGACATCCTTTCATTTGATTTTATAAAAAACTTAGAAGGTAACTTCATTTAATTGAGCCCCTGATTTGTTATTTTTTCGTGTTGATATTTTACCGGTGAATAATTTTTATAAACCTATTAAGATATTCCTTTGCATGATAAAGGACCATATCCACAAGAGTTTAGTCGGGTTTTAATAGAAATCCGCAAATATATACAATAATAATGATTGAGACTAAAATGTTTATTTATCCATACACTCAGTGAGTTGTGTTATTTTAAGGATTTCTTGTTTTAGTAGTTTAATTTTAATTCTTAAATTTCTATTGAGATCTGATATTAAAATAATAGTAATGATCTGATCAAAGGATTATTAAAGTTCCATATATTCAAAAATTGATTTAGCTCAGAGAGAAAGAAAATAAATCTTATATATAGAATGTATCTTAAATATGAAATATAATTTTTATTAAGTATTTTAACAAAACGCTGGAATTTTATTTATTGATTTTTGTTTTTTTTTAATCTCAAAAAATAAAGAATTTATAAAATTAAAAGTTTTTCATAATGTGTAATTGATTTTGACGACTTAAGAAGATATTGAAAATGCTTTTGGATGATAATGAAACGTAGATTTCTTTAGAACTAGATAATAGAGTTGTTTTTTTAATGTAATACAGAAAACTGTTAAATATAGATCCATTACAAGGGATTTAAATTTCTCATAAAATAGCGGATTAGCAAGTAAAAAGGATTGATTTTTATTGAGTTTCTGCATTTTTTACAGTTTATAATTTTTTTTAAAGTGAACCACTGAACTACTTAATGGTTATTTTAAATTTCACTTTAAAAAACAAAATAGTATAACTTATAATCCTAGATTTATGTTGCTTCTGAATTTGTGTAATCCCGCTTTGGAATACATGACTTTAAATCAGGCTTCGATTGCTACACGTATTTTTTTCATTGCGTTCTCTTCAAGCTGGCGTACACGTTCCGCAGAAATCCCGTATCGATTGGCTAGTTCTTGTAGCGTGCTTTTTTTTTCGTCATCGAGCCAGCGAGTGCGAATGATTTCTTGACTACGTTTATCCAGCCCTTCAATAGCAGTGCTTAACTTGTCTGCGGCATAATAATTCCAGTTGTCTTCTTCAATGCCGTCGGCAAAATCGGATAATCTATCTTGCAAATAGAGAATAGGCGCCATTGATTGCTCTTCGCGGTTTTTTTCTTCCGGCGCTGGATCGAATGTCATATCCTGAGCAGTCATGCGAGACTCCATTTCACGAACGTCTCTACTAGTCACACCCAGTTCTTTCGCCACTTTCTCCACTTCATCCTGGCTAAACCACCCCAGTCGCTGCTTGGTCTTTCGTAGATTAAAAAATAATTTGCGTTGAGCTTTCGTAGTCGCTACTTTTACAATGCGCCAATTGCGTAGAACATATTCGTGGATTTCTGCCTTGATCCAGTGAACAGCAAATGATACTAGTCGCACACCTATTTCTGGGTTGAAACGACGGACAGCTTTCATTAGGCCAATGTTGCCTTCCTGGATTAGATCAGCCTGAGGCAGTCCGTAACCGGAATAGTTACGAGCAATATGAATAACAAAACGTAGGTGAGATAAAATTAGCAATTTTGCTGCCTCTAAATCGCTCTTATAATGCAGCCGTTTAGCTAACTTCTGTTCTTCCTCTGCCGTTAGCATCGGATAGGTGTTGGCAATTTTTACATAAGCATCCAGCCACCCATACGAAGCATAAGCTAGAACTTGCATATTTTTAATCATTCATTCATATCCTCTCTGATATTTCATTCAATTGAAAGTTTTTATCAAGGCAGAACTCTATAAATTTACAAGTTATATAATAAATTGTTAATTGTAATATTTGTTGATATTAAATTATAATTATTATACCAAAAAATATTGTTCAGGTGTTAACTGATATAAACATCATACCAGTGATGGCCATTCCGAAATCACTAATAACAAGATAGCGTCATCTTGCATTAACGGCACTCTAGCACAAATTTGAAGACAAATCCTGCTACGTTGATTTCAGTCGACTGATTAGTGTGCCGAAAAAATTAACGATCAAACCCCGAACCTTATTTAGCAATCTAGAAGCAATTTGCGATTTAGAGATAAATATAGTAAAATAAATGAGATTTTAGAAAATGAATTTCATTTTGTAGATGATATTTATGCCGGATAAAAACACTCATACAAATGGTATTTTAAATGATAAGTAAGATCATTTAAATATCCTTATATATCTAAAAATAGATATATGTTTCCTGAAAGGTGTTTAGCCTTTTAGTTCTGTACCTTTTAGAAATTAATCTTGAATTAATAAAAATCTACTGCTAGTAAAGGAGAACTTATTTAAGTTTATCCAACATATTGTTAAAGCAGGGGCCAATCGTGCATTGGTGCATCAGATTTGCACGCGAAATGTGGTTAAGTTTGTTCTACGAAGTCTTTTTTATGGGCAAATCTGTTTCTATATTATTTCTTTTCCTTATTATTTGATAATTTTATTCATGCCTATTTATGTTAGGCCGATGTCAGTTAGCTTTCCTATGCTAACTAACGCTTACGTTTTTGTATAAAATAATATGAATTATGTAACATTATTAATGTAAGTCAACTGCACGTAAATAGTAACTAATTCTTTATATCTCTTAGTAGATTATCCAAGGATGCATGGATGCTCAAAGCTTCTAGCTGTTATAGTCATAAACTATAGGTTACTTTATATTTTTTTTTGATTGGTCCTGGTTTGAATTTATTCTCTATAGAAGCCATAGTTATAGAGGATCTAATAGATCGTGAAGATAATGTCATTCTAATGAAGATTTAGATTTTTAATTATGATTTGTAATCACATATAATTTAATAAGATTATTATATCTTTATTTTAATTTTTGTAAGTAATAAGTTTAAAAATGTTTATGTGGTATATAAATTTAAATTATTTTGTTTTATTCTCTATGTGTATTATTTATAAGATAAATTGTTAAATTAAAAAGAAACTTATAAATTAGTTGTGCATCTATTGTTTAAATTATGCTAATTTATTTGAGACTTTTTGTTTTTACAAAATTTGATTCAAATTGAGTTCACTTATGTAATTATGAGCGTAAAATATCTAGATAGAATTTACATCATATGATATGCATGGAAAAATTATTCTTCAAAGAAGATAATAATCATTGAATTAGACGCTATGTTATTTATAATCTGATTTTGTATTATTTTAAAATGTTTTTTAATGATGTTTTGATGAACTTTTCACTTCTGTATATCTTTTTTGTATTGAAATCTAATTTTGCTATATTGATGATGCTTTTATATGTTTCTAAATGTTTTTTTAATACCACTTACGGAAATAAAGTTGTTTACTTAATTATGATACCTCATCAATTTTATTATAACTGCGACAAATATCATCAATTTTTATCATAGTGTGTTTTTTTAAAATGATACTGAATCATAAACAGCGTATAAATCATTAACGTGAGGACCAGGATGGATAAAATAAGATGTTTAAAAACAGATTTTGTTTATTTTTGTTTGGAATGGGCTATTTTATAAATCATTTTTAATTCTGGTGTTCTTTTTTCATGTTCATACCTGAAAGAATGTTGTACATTTTGGACATAGTCCGTGTACCTCTACTATGTTATGGGACATGGTAAAGCTGGCGAGAGTCGCCATGCGCTTTAAAATCTTTTCAATGCCTTGCGTGGGCTGCTCACTTACCTGGCTACAGCGATCGCAAATGAAAAAAGCAGAAGTATGTGAGGGTTCAGCAAAATGATGACATAGTACAAAGCTGTTGGTAGATTCAAGGCGATGAACAAAACCTTGCTCAAGGAGAAAATCCAGTGCACGGTAAACGGTCGGTGGTTTTGCCTGAGGCTCAGACTGACGTAATAAATCTAGTAAATCATAAGCACTTGTTGCACTACTCTGCTGAGATATTAATCGTAAAACTTCCAGTCGTTGCGGAGTCAGGCGAACATTGCGTTGCCCACATAATTGCTCTGCTAGGCAGAGCAATGAATTTTTATTAATAGATTTCATGATAACTCCACATGCTACGGTATTTTGAATTTTGATTCAAATTTCTTGAAAAGATACATGATGCAATTGTAAATATATACTATGGCAAGAATTGGTATAAGCTCTCCTTGTGCGAGAGCAATCATACGTAGTTTGAGAAAAGTAGTAATTTCACATCGTAATTAAACTCTACACACGTATCAGAAGTGTCTGAAAATATTCAATTTTTATTTCTACTATCGCGAAAATAAATCCATATGTTTTACATGCGTATCATTTATACGGAAATGCATACTGAAAATGATAAGAAATTGCTTGACTATTGATATACATGTCTATATTTTTATTTGGAACTTATGATTTTTTATTTAATAAAAATCTCAAGTAACCAAATAATAATCTCATGTAGTATGTATAATACTACCTCTTGTTAAGAATCTTATGTTTATGATCGTATAAACTAAGCAACCTTAGATTATGTTTTTAGATCAATAAACACATAGATGTTAGAGTGTCTTTTCAGATTCTTAATAAATTTTAAATAAACACTCACATGACTTATCTATATTTTATATAAAATACATAATTAGATCTGATAAGCTATATCGGAAAATAAAGAATATGTTGAGTAGATTGAGCTGCATGACTTGAATTTAAATTTCAAAATCTAACATAATTTTTTAAATTTAATTATCTATAATTAAGCAATAGTTTTATAGATAAATTAATAATTTAAAGTAACCAACTTTTTTCATGAGAAAAAATACTTTAAGCGAGCGGTTTTAAACGGTATAGGTAGATAAATTATTTATTGGTGAATAAGAAAAAAGATTTTTTGGAATGTTTTGGATAATTTATTAAATATACAAACATGGTTTTAATATCATGGTAAATAACGAAACAGATAAATTATGTTTTATTCCTTAAAGCTTGAGAAGATTTTGTTGGTTCATTTTAAACACTGGCGGGAGTTCTGCTGTATTATCTGGACTGATCGTTGATCAGCAGGCGAGCAAAACAGAGAACATAACAATGTTTAGCACATAATTAAATTACTTATTAAATAACATTTACTAAATATCCTGGAAATATCATATGTATGAGAATGAAAAATTCGGCGGAATGGCGATATAAATAGGGTTTTGCCACTTAGCATCACTTATCATCAGATAGCGCAATGCATAAAATTATCTGTATTTTTTCTATTCTTACCAGTACTACTGATGCATTAGTTTTTTTTGGATTTTATGAATTCAAAAACTCACTAACAATCTGTGTAGCAATGATTTAATGACACTATCAATAAAAATGACTCTCATTCTTCTCTATTAAAAAAATATAAATCTGTTCTTTGTCTGTTGTAACGTAGCGTGCAGTTTTATTAAACTGCATCATAAACATAATCATCCCGATTAAAAATCAGAATTAAATAGGAAGAGATAATATTTGGAGAAGAATATTGGTTATTCACAACGATGTTAAGTGGCTATATTTTGATTTCAAATATTTCTAAAATATTATCTAATAAATTTGTATAGTTTATGATATACACGTATAAGTTTAGCGATGTAGATAATTAAAATATAATAATCTATTTTATATCTCTCATTTATAAACAAATAACATATCAGATATTATCACAATAATCCATCCAAAAGATATTATTACTAGTAATAATCTATTCAAGAAAGAATGTATAAATAAGAATATTTCTTATCACATTATTCACTAATAAATTACTTATTGATTATAGATCAGTTCCAGCTTTCAGTATCGTATTGATATTTAATAATCCATATTAATAGATATTTGTAATTACTTTAAATATTTTTATTGTATAATTTTTTATTAAAACCCAATAGAACAAAATGAGTTAAAGTTAAAAACAGTGATTCTAGATAAGATATTTTATTAACGACATACATTAATGTATGTATGGATAAACTATTTATCTACATTGTTATATATTATCTAGTAATAATTAAACATTTAAAATGTCATCTTAAAAATTTTATATGAAGATAATTTTTTAGTTATCTACGATGTATTTTTGATAAAAATAACTTTACGGGGATTTGCAAAATTAAGTTATACTTAAAACATACTAAAGTATTACCATGCCTTAATAAATTTATTATTTAATTTTAATATATTATGATATGTATATCATAACTTAGACTTTTGTCTATAATAATTTTATTGTGCCTGGTATTTTGTTTTTAATTTATTAAGTTATCTAATCATATTAATAATTATACAGTGGATATTCCTTAATTTGGATTATTAACAAGTAAATAATTTTATAAATTTTTACTTGTCGTTAAATGTGTGCTTTTGTTTTAAAAAAAGTCAATATAAATAAATTAAATAAAATTGTTGAGGTAAATTAATATTTTCTATCCTTCAAATAAGATAGACATATCCGAAATATTAAATATAAAATATTCAAAGTGAGGATATAAAATGAAAATTACATTTTATTATTAACTTGCCAAAAATATTTTGGTATTATAGTTAATTATAAGATGCAGAAGAGTTGAATATAGAGTATGATTATTAATTTAGAACTAATTCTTAATAAGAAGTTCCTTATTTGATAAAATCGGAACACATAATACAAAACACTTCGAAAGTAATCATTAAATTAACCAAAATTATATTAAGAAGTTTGGATAACTAAAAGAGTTATTTTGTAGAAAATTATAAACAGGATATATCAGTCGATTAAAATCGATATATAAATATATTTATGGTATAGAGTGATCTTGTTTACTGAATTATTGAGCCCATAGAAGATTGAGTAAACCCTACTGTAATTGTAATACAGGTGTTTTTAGAAATCGCTTTGTTAGCAAACAAGCAATCTTTGCTGATTTTTCTATAAAATCGCCTTTCCCTGCCGATGGACGAAATTTCTTGTTTTAACTTTGAAGGTTAACTATGGTTTTTTTAAATTTACTAAATAATTTGAATGATAAGCAGCGAGAAGCCGTGACTGCGCCGCGTATTAATTTACTAGTTTTAGCCGGCGCTGGCAGCGGTAAAACCCGGGTATTGGTACACCGTATTGCTTGGTTATTATCGATTGAACATTGTTCGCCATACTCGGTGATGGCTGTAACTTTCACCAATAAGGCGGCGGCAGAAATACGCCAGCGTATCGAATATCTTGTGGGCGCCAAACAGAGCGATATGTGGATCGGTACTTTCCATGGACTGGCTTTTCGAGTGCTGCGCGCCCACTATCAAGAGGCCAATTTGCCGCAGAATTTTCAGATCTTAGACAGCGAGGATCAGTTGCGTTTGTTGAAACGTCTTATTCGTGGCATGTATTTAGATGAAAAACAATGGTCTCCGCGCCAGGCGATGCGGTATATCGAAGATAAAAAAAACAACAGTCTGCGTCCGCAGCAAGTGAACAGTTACGGAAACTCAATTGAAGCTACCTGGCAAAATATCTATTTGGCCTATCAAAATGCGTGTGACCACGCCGGGTTAGTAGATTTCAATGAGCTCCTATTACGCACCTATGAGCTCTGGATAAACAAGCCTGATATTTTGCGTCATTATCGCGAGCGTTTTAGCAATATTTTTGTCGATGAATTTCAGGATACAAACAAAATTCAGTACGCCTGGATTCATATTTTGGCTGGCAAGAGTGGCAATGTAATGATCGTCGGAGACGATGACCAATCAATTTACGGTTGGCGCGGTGCGCAGGTAAAAAATATTCAGAATTTCCTTAGTGATTTTTCTGGCGTGCAGATCATACGGTTGGAGCAAAATTATCGTTCTACCAGTAATATTTTGCAGGCAGCCAATGCTCTAATCGGCCACAACGGTGGCCGATTAGGAAAACATCTCTGGACAGCAGGTGTCAAAGGTGATCCGATTACCATTTACTGTGCTTTCAACGAACTAGATGAAGCGCGCTTTGTTGTAAACTACATTAAGATGCGCCAGATGGAAGGCGTGGCGCTCAAAAATTTCGCCGTTCTTTACCGTAATAATGCCCAGTCACGTGTATTGGAAGAAACGTTTTTTCAAACGGCTCTTCCTTGCCGTATTTATGGAGGAATACGTTTTTTTGAGCGTAAAGAAATTAAAGATGCGCTTGCCTATTTGCGACTTATTGCCAATCGAAATGATGATGCCGCCTATGAACGTGTGATTAATACACCGCCACGTGGCCTCGGCGATCGGACTCTTGCCCTGCTTCGCCAGATTGCCTACGATCGCAAAATGACTCTCTGGCAATCCAGTCAGGTTTTATTAACGGATTGTCTCTTGACAGGCCAAACTTCCGCAGCGTTGCAACGGTTTTTGAAGCTCCTCGATAGATTATCGGAAGAAACAGCGTTGCTTCCGCTGGACGTTCAAACCGTTCAAGTTATTAAAAAATCTGGTCTTTTGAGGATGTATGAGCAGGAAAAAAACCAGACGTGTATTGAAAACCTAGAAGAACTTATCATTGCTACCCGTCAGTTTAGCTATACGGATAAAGATCAAAATCTTTTCCCACTTCAGGAATTTCTTTCTCATACTACCCTAAATTCCAGTGAGGCTCAGACCTCTGTGCATCAGGATTCTGTACAATTAATGACTCTGCATTCGTCCAAAGGGTTAGAATTTTCTCAAGTTTTCATAGTTGGTATGGAAGAGGGAGTGTTTCCTACAAAAAGGTCCATAGATGAAATTGGCGGTCTGGAAGAAGAGCGGCGTCTTGCCTATGTTGGTGTTACTCGTGCGATGGAAAAATTAATCCTTAGTTATGCGGAGACTCGCAGGCTATATGGTAAAGCCGCTTCCCATTGTCAACCATCACGATTTCTTGGCGAATTTCCGTCGTCGTGCGTTCAAGAAGTACGTCTGCGCGCTAGGGTGACTAGTCTGGTTGATAGTCACTGTAGTGCCATTTCGTTAAGTAAAAATAATTTCAATCTCGGTCAGCGGGTATGTCATCCAAAATTTGGTGAAGGAATGGTGATTAATCTGGAAGGAAGTGATGAATATAGCCGGTTGCAGATTGCCTTTGAAGGGAATGGTATTAAATGGTTAATGGCGGCTTATGCTAGGCTAAAAATTTTGTAATATCTTTGCATACGAGGTAATCAGACAGCAATAATTCCTAGACTAAATTTAGTATTGCTAAATATTCCTTGTTACTGTATAATAGAAGGTGTTTGTATAAACATAATTATACTTTTGATATCCAAAGTAGAGATTTTAGCTTGATAGTTTATATATCAGGTAAAATTACGAATCTAGTCCTCACTGGTTGAAAGCGGATTTTTATTTAGTATCTAGCGCAGAATCGGATCTTTAATGGTTTGAAACTCGACAGTGAACCACCTTACCTCATATTTCTGTGATCTAATGTGTTTTCCTGTTTATTACCGTAAAAGAAGCAAGGGCATATGCTTAACGCATTTCAACTGAAAAACAATCAGTTATCACGTCTTAATACCGATGAGGCGGGAACATTACTTGATGCGATATGGGTTGATCTAATTGATCCGGATGATGATGAGCGCATGCGGATTCAAAATGAGCTTGGTCAATCTTTAGCAAAACTTCTAAAGCTAGAGGGTATCGAAGCTTCAGCTCGATTTTTTGAGGACGAAGATGGACTACATATTCACTCTTTCTTTTTTTATTCCGATATTGAAGATCATGTTGGCAATGCCACTGTAGCATGTACCATTCATGCTGGCCGGCTTTTTACCTTACGAGAGCGAGAGTTATCTGTATTTCGCTTATACCGGATGCGTACCCGTAACCAAAGATTGATTGATGGAAATGTTTATGAGCTTTTGCTGGATTTATTTGAAACAAAAATTGAGCAATTGGCGGATGAAATCGAGAATATTTATAGTGATTTAGAGGCGCTAAGTTTAGCTATTATGGACGGCCAACAAGGCAATAAATATGACAATGCGTTATCTAGACTTGCCGAACTTGAAGATGTGGTCTGGAAGGTTAGACTCTGCCTAATGGATACTCAACGGGCCTTAAATTTTTTATCGCGTAAAGCGCGGCTACCATCCAGACAACTTGATCTGGCAAGGGGGATTCAGCGTGATATCGAATCACTTCTTCCTCATAACCAATCACTTTTTCAAAAAGTGAACTTCTTGATGCAGGCGGCGATGGGGTTTATTAATATTGAACAAAACCGAATCATTAAGATCTTTTCGGTGGTATCGGTCATATTTTTACCTCCTACTTTGGTTGCATCCAGTTATGGAATGAACTTTGAATTTATGCCGGAGTTAAAATGGTCTTTTAGCTATCCTTGTGCCATTTTGTTGATGATTTTAGCGGGGTTAGCTCCTTACTGGTATTTTAAACGCAAAAACTGGCTGTAGATTTTATGTTTTTTTTACTGCGTTGTTGCTGTAGAGAAAAAGAAATTTCAATCTCTGACCTTAGCTATCCATAATGGTTTAGGGATAATAATCATGATTATTATAAATTTATTATAAAACAGTGGAGTTATTTACTTTTTCATGCTATGCACAATATACAATAATGCATATTGTGTTGTTTTATGACATGAAACATAAATTTTAGTTATTTTTATCATCATCCATCAATGGATGATTTTCCCGTGTTTTTGGCAAGTTTTATATACGGAAGATTATTTAATAAAATATTAAAAACTTCAAGTCTACATTCACTTAATTTTTATTGTATTTAAATTTTTATGAGCTCTGTTAATTTTTAGGTTTCTAGCGTATAAATTTGTCTTCGTGCGCGATTCTAATATAAACACAATTAATTGTGTTTATATCGTATGTTTCTTTAAATTTTATTTAAATCATACAAATCTATAGAGATAGATATCTTAGATGATATCTAGATATTTATATTATGATTCTATTAAATATTATTGTAATTATTGTAAGATAGCAAGTATTTGTTGATAATAAATGATTTTTAAAATAGTTCTAGAATAAGAAATTTTGTTATTCATCTATAAAAACATCATGTTTGTTATTTTTATTTAAGTGATTACAAACAAAATATTCTATCTACTACCATGAAACTAATAATATTTATTCGTTTATTATCTTTAAATGTTTTGAGATTAAAATTCTTATTTAAGAAATAACAGTGTATGCATTAAGTATCCTATATATTTGAAGATATTTTAATCAATAAAAAATAGTTGCAGCTATATTTTATACTTTTATTTTTCTAAAAATTCGTCGATTTCATCGACTGTTAGATAATCTCTATTTTTTAATAAATAATTACGTAATACATGTACTGCTTTACACTGTAAAGCAGTTTATACTAGTTCAGATTCTATATATTAATATATATTATATTGTTTAATAAATTAAACCTAAGGTAGTTTTAATAACGATATATTCTGAATGCTAATTATCTATGATAAATATCAATTTTGATAATAGCTTAGGCCATTGATCTGTAAAATTCGCTTCACTAGAAAATTATATCGCAATTGGTGCTTTGATCGCCGGATACGGATGGTATCCAACTAATTCAAAATCCTCGAATCGGTAATCAAACAGCGATGCAGGTCGGCGTTTTAACAATAGTCTCGGAAGCGGTCTAGGATTTCGAGTGAGCTGTAGATCAGCCTGCTGCAAATGATTATTATAGAGATGGACATCTCCGCCGGTCCAGATAAACTCACCCACTTGTAAATCACACTGTTGCGCTAACATGTATACCAGTAGGGAAAAGCTAGCGATATTAAACGGCAAACCAAGAAAAATATCACACGAACGTTGATAAAGTTGACAAGATAAAGTGCAATTGGTGACATAAAATTGAAATAGTGCATGGCAAGGCGCTAGCGCCATTTTATTTAGTTCGCCGACATTCCAGGTTGAAACGATAATGCGCCTAGAATCTGGATCTTTTCTAAGTTGGCGCACAACTTCGGTTAGTTGGTCTATCTGTCGTCCATCGCTTGTTTCCCAAGAACGCCACTGGCGACCATAAATTGGACCCAAATCACCACGTGCGTCTGCCCATTCATCCCAGATAAAAACGTTGTTCTTTTGTAAATAAGCAATATTGGTATCGCCCTTAAGAAACCACAGTAATTCATAGATGATAGACCGCGCATGACAGAGTTTTGTTGTGACAAGAGGGAAACTCTGGTGCAAATTAAATCGCATTTGATGACCAAATATTGATAGGGTACCAGTGCCGGTACGGTCCGCTTTCAGCGTACCATGCATGCGTACCTTGTTCATTAAATCTAAGTACTGTTTCATGATTCCTTAGGAAGATCTATTACCGGGAAGATATTGCCATCGGTAGGACCACAGTATTATAATCCCACCGGCCAGAATCATTGGAAAAGATAAAATCTGCCCCATGCTGATCATATCGTTAAATAATCCTATCTGTGGATCAGGCTGGCGAAAAAACTCTACTAGAGTGCGAAAGGTGCCGTAGAAAATCAAGAAGAACCCGGAGACACTTCCGATAGGGTGAGTCTTACGGATAAATATATTTAGAATAATAAAAAGCAGTATACCTTCAAGTAGCATCTCGTAAATCTGGGAGGGATGCCGCGGTAGCATGCCGTACCGTTCGAACAGTTCTTGCCACTGCGGATTAGACGATAGCACTATTAAATCGTCTTCCAGGGAACCTGGAAATAGGATCGCCCAGGGTGTATTAATGCTAACCCGTCCCCATAGCTCTCCGTTAATAAAATTTCCCAACCGTCCAGCTCCAAGGCCAAATGGTACAATTGGCGCAATAAAATCAGCCACCTGGAAAAAATGGCGATTGGTACGGTAAGCGAACCACAGCATTACCACGATAAGACCTATCAGCCCGCCGTGGAAGGACATGCCGCCGTTCCAGATCTTAAATAAATACAAAGGATTGTCGAGAAAAAGTGGTAGGTTATAAAATAGGACATAACCAATACGGCCGCCGATAAACAGTCCTAGAAACCCGATATAAAGAAGCTTTTCGACTTCTTCTTTGCTCCAGGTACTACTGCGAAAAAGACGTACGCGCCGTAGCGCCAACCACATGGCAAAGATGAAGCTTAACAAATACATCAGACCATACCAGCGTAGGGAAATAGCTCCAATAGTAAAGATTGCTGAATCAATTTGAGGAAAAGCTAAATAATGGCTCCTCATTCATATAACTCCGATGTTATCGTTTTGTTATCTGGTTTACTATAATTGCTTCAAAAATAAGAATCAGTGCCGTATTGTACATACAAATCGATTTGAAGGTGCCCTTATCTGCAAATGTTAATTAAGTATAACATAGCATAAAACATGGTGGTTTTAATATTTGTCGGGAGTATAAATAATCGCTTCAGCGTACTGCTAAGCGCTGTTCTAATCCATGATTGTTGTTATTTGATAGTGGAACTTCGATGCTCTTCTTTTTGGGATTTCGAGAATTTAATTGGTTAATCTCTGTCACTCATTTATATGTCGTATTGCGTAATAAATAGTTAAAACAGTTGATGTTGAGGTAGTTTATGCGGAGCGTGGTTTCAGACTAAGCCTAGCAATACATTTTTGTCCATCGACATTATGGTTTATCTTTGTTTTGCACTAGTGTAGGACTTACATATATTGTAATTCGCTGATAATTTTTTCTAGCGCCTCTAGCATGATTAAAGGTAAACTCTCATATTATTTGTTGTTGTCATGTTTAGTTCATTGCAATCTTCCGTCAGAAGATAGAGCGTTTCAGTTTATTGAAGCTAATCAATAAAATTGAGTTTTTATACTAAACGTTGGAAACGTAAATCATAATAAAAAATTAGTATAAATATTAATTTCTTGAAATTATATATCATCAATTTTTTGATAAATTCTTATTATAATCAGCAGATATTAAAGTATTTTTAACGGAATTTTCTGTACAATATTTCTCGCGGTTTTAGATAAGAAAACATCTTATTAATTTCATAGTAATTTGGATCCGCGGTAAAGTCTGATGGTAATTTTTATTTTTATCGGAATATAGTTAAGTTTCTTATCGGCAACCGATATCTATCGTGTATAGATATGATAAATTTTATCTGAAAACAGTCTTGATGATTTTTAATATAAATAGAAGACTTAATTATGGGTAAATTATATCTATTAAAAATAAGGTTCTACATCATATCTTATTTTTATTTAAGTTTTACTTGTTCTGATTTTTGTTGCGATTGATTTAGTTTGAAAGAGCATAAAGTATATCTTTTATTTATATATTCGATGTTGATAATGCCATTATAAGTTCTATTAAAAATTTGTGTGGTTTTTATTAGATGAAGCGCAAATGATAAAAATCAAATCTTTAATTTTAGTAAAGAGTGATAAGTAAGATATGCAATATCTAGAATTTATTATATAGTTTAATATATAAGTTATAGTTTTTGTTGAGATTAATTAATGATTAATAATATTTAAGGTAATTATATGCCTTTTGGGTATAATAAAATATTTTATTCTAGAGGTGTTTGATATCAATAAAATCAAATTATTCAACTTAATATATTATTATATTTTTACTTATCACATAGAGCTCCTGGTCTAAAAAACGTTATAAACGTATTACGTATAATTCAAGTTAAATATTATTTAAATATTTCTAACATAGGATAATAAATTATTATTTCGTATTTTTATATTACTCGGTTACAGAGTAATATTAAAGTAAGTATAATTCTTTTATGCTATAAAAGGTTTTATTAATGTTTTGTATATCATAAAATACATTATATTTAATTAATATTAAATCACTCGTTTTAGAATGAGTGTGAGTGAAGTTATTGAAAAAATTTTGTAATTTTAAATATTTTAAAATGGCATTTAAAAATTGCCATTGAGTAGGATTTCTGAATTTTGTATTAGATATTCTAAATGTAATATATAGTCTACAGCAACCAATTGGTTTTTAGCTACTTTATAATTACTAACTAATATATTGAGATCGGGTTTGTTATATTTCTGTACAGAAATATTATTTATTAATAGAATCATATATATAAAGTTTTTCCTGCTTCTATATATCAGAAGAAGTAAAAGAATATTTTTAATATTATATAGTTAACAACTAAACATATCATTAAAATATTAAATTTGCTGTTCAGATCACTTCAAGTTATTTATAAAATAAAAAACTTAATACTGATTATTATAAGTGGTATGTTTAATAGAGAAAAGATCATATCATACATGATGATGTGTTTTAGCTATAGCAGAGTTACGAGCGATATATTGCATGTAGTTTAAACAAACTATTACTTGTTTAGTATTTGAGTAGTATCATTTAAATAATAGTGACAACTGAGCTTAAAACATTCGGAATATCTATAGCCTTCTTAACAATTTTTTGAAAAAAATTGAGGGTAAATTACCTGATTTAGACGCCTTTCCTCTGTAAAATAAAGGCGAATATAGGTTATTGAGAATCCCTGTAATATGATACCAGTTTCCCAGAAAATTCTTTCATTACTAATCGATAAACATCTCTTTTAAAACAAACAACTTTTCGTATTGGAAACCAGAAGCTAACCCAGCGCCATCCGTCAAATTCAGGGATTTTTCCGCGTTCCATATTAATATGGGCATCCGGACACATAAGCTGTAAAAGAAACCATTTTTGTTTCTGGCCAAAACATAGAGGTTTACTGTTCCAACGCACTAATCGCTTTGGAATCTTATAATATAACCAGTTACGTGTGGAACCTAGGATAAGCACATCTTTGCGGCTCAAACCTACTTCTTCGAGCAGCTCGCGGTACATTGCTTGCAATGTAGTTTCGCCAGCGTTAATGCCGCCTTGTGGAAATTGCCAAGAATGTTGTCTATATCGCCTGGCCAACAGTACCTGCCCATCAAGATTACAGATTACAATCCCAACATTCAGGCGGTAGCCATCATCAGAGATCACCGGACTACCTCTATTCTATATAAGAGTTTTTATTATTTCATATTATCTCTTCTCGGTAAACCATTTATTTTACTAATTATTAATGCATGATATTGTATAACTCGATTTATGATATCAAGTTATTAAAATCTAGACGGTAAGCTCGTGTCTACCTTATATACTTGTTGTGGAATAGTCTTGTATATAATATCAAATTAGATGTATGAAATTTCCATTTCTAAGTTTATGTATGAAAATTAAAAAATAGATAAAAATTAAGAAACTAAAATCTTTTTATACGAAATTTGTTATCTCGACTCAGTTAATGTTGTATAGTAAAAACACACTGTGAATATATTATTTGTGGAAACCCATAGTGTTGTATAAATCATTATCAATATATCCGTTATAATAAAAAATAAACTGTATACAGATAAAATAATTCTCTTTCCTACTAGATAACATAAAATTGCATCTAATTATTTTTTTATATAAAACTTGTTAGTGAATTTTAATATATTTATAAAATCAAAACATTCCACTTTATCTTGCCAATATTTCTTATATTTAAGAACTTATTGAATAAATTAAAATAGTAAATGTAGTCCTTTTCTACGTTTTAATGTAAATATGGCTATAAATTATTTTTTGAAAAAAATAAATAATATCTTATAATATGAAAAATATAAATATGAGTTATCGATCGACCATTAATTGTATAGTTTTTCCGAAAATGTCAAAAAATATTTAATTTGGAGCTGCAAATGAACAGCTTGAGGTTAGTTTCTATTCCAAAAGGGCCGCCCGTCGATGAAAGAGAACTTCTGCGTCGTGCTGATGCGTTGTCAGGGTTTTCTCTTGGAGAATTATCCGCTCAGGCCGATCTCGCGATTCCCGTTAATCTCAAGTACAAGAAAGGGTGGATAGGCTTACTGTTAGAACGTTTTCTTGGTGCTAATGCAGGGAATAAGCCAGCGCAAGATTTTCCCGCTATTGGCGTTGAGTTGAAAACTATTCCAGTAGATAGCAGCAGATGGCCGTTGGAAACGACATTCGTCTGTGTAGCACATTTAACCGGTAATAGTGGGATTACCTGGGAAAGAAGTTACGTGCGCTATAAGCTGGCACGAGTACTCTGGATCCCGGTTGAGGGGCAACGACGGAGTCCGTTACCTCTTCGTCGCATCGGGGTGCCGTTTTTCTGGAGTCCTAATGTAGAGGAAGAGCTACAGCTTCGGCGCGACTGGGAGGAGCTTATGGATCTAATCGTATTAGGTCAGGTAGAGCGAATCAATGCTCGCCATGGGGAGGTATTACAGTTGCGGCCTAAAGCTGCGAATAGTCGAGTGCTAACTGCTGCTGTTGGCGTATTTGGCCAGCCTATTATGACGTTGCCGCGCGGGTTTTATCTAAAAAAAAATTTTACCTTCCAATTATTATCGCGGCATTTTTTATTATAATCCTACTTTGGGTTATCGGTATTCCAGAAATCGCATATCAAATTATGATTTATGTTTAGTTTAAAGTTTATAATTCTTGTTTTGATTTCTGATTCAATCGCGTAGCTGGGCGATTAAGTTTATAACCTCTTCTAAAAAATTATCTTTTGGATTATAATGATATCTGTTTCCTTTTTTTTAAAAGTTGTAAAGTTTTTTCTTAAAACAGTAAACCAGACTTCTTATTGAGTTTTTTGAGCGCCATTGTGATCAGGTGGTTTTAATGGTTTAACTTTTCTAGACTAGAATTTTTTGAGTTGTTTTTGTTTGCTTAAAAATATGATTTTGCTTGCGATTTAGTTTTTAGTTGAATTATTTTATTTAGAAATTCTATTTTGGAATACTTAAATCATTTGCATACTAGCTTGGTATGAAAATATAGCAGGATTCAATCACATCTTGGCATTTTTCATTTGGATGATGATGTTGAATATTTTTACCAGCCTGAATTTATCATCGCCGCGAGGCGATAAGACTCTTACTTACCTAGTTCTGATAAGTATCTGTTGGTTACAATTCTGGTATAAGTAATTGAGGGTTATTTTGTCGGCTCTATGATTTAGCTTCGTAAATAAATTAAACTATTAGGTCATAGTTTTACTAGATTACTACTGTTATTTTAACATCAAATTTTTATGTGCATACATTAAATTTATAAACCTTTCATTGTGGCATAATTATAATAAAGATTGCAAATAACTTATGGTTTTGATGATATAGTTCTATAAATCTTCCGTTGTTGCATGAATGGATAAAAATTTTTTGAGCATGTCTCAGACCATGGTCTGAGACCCTATTATAAAGCACGATAGTTTTGATGAAGAAATAAATATTTCTTTTTGAAATGGATTTTTTAACTTGATTATTAAAATAATAAAAAATATTTCTGCATTGTCTAGATTATTTACTTTTTAACAGTTAATAAAAGTGTTAAATATTAGTGCGTTATCGTACATGATGCTGATCATGCGATTAAATAGTCCATTAGATTTATGGATGACACCAATCCTGAATTTTTTTGAGGCTAGAAAGAATATCTTTTTGGGCAAGGTGGCACTGAAAAATATAGAGTATTATGTAAGTATTATCTGTGATGGATAATATAACGCATGAACTTATATGTGCTGATTTATCGTTTATCAGTATCATTGATGGCAAGCGGATTTACTAGTTTTGAGAAACTGGATTAGGGAAAATCAGAAAAGCGTCAAAAGCCAACGCTGCTGATTATATGAAGTTTAAATTATTGCTTATATAAATAGTAAGTCGCTTATCACATCGCTTAGTTATGATTAGTATTGATCATGTTTATTCACATAAACACGTATAATTTTTTCCAATCAAAAAAAAATTGTATGGATCTAATCATGAAATTAAATTTCAAAGATTCTAAAAAAAATCTAGAAGCATGATACATGCTATGTCACTAGCAATATATTTTTATAGCTGTTTTCATGGTCTATGGAAGAAAAATACAACGATATATTGGTTTAATATATCGTCTATCAAGTATAGCAATAAAAATAAAAATATCAAAACTGATCCAGTTTTTTGGAATGGCTGACATATTACTTAATACTCAGTGATACTGATATCTGAATTTATACAAGCAGAAATAATCTTGATAGTGAGAGGTGCCATTGTCTTTCTGTAGGGCGTGTGGGTGAAAAATATCTATGCTTTGTGAAATTTTGTAAAGTCAAGAACTATAGAAAATATTTTATTGAAAGGCTCTCACCATGGTTATGTTATAATATAAATTTATTATTTTAATTCAGCAACCATTTGCCATGCTATGGCAGGTAGAAATAGTTAAATCATGTGATTTACTAGCGTGCATTTTATTTTTCATGATTTCGCTTTAAGCTCAATCAAATATCCAGATTTAGCAGATCTATCTGCTTATCTATCATTTGTTATTAATACTATTGAATGCGTAATCTTTTATAGATTTTTTAAATGAAGCATAGAGAACATATTATATGAAGATATTTAATTGAAATTCTGTCTAACACATTTCAAACAGGTGTTATCTAGTTAAGGATTGTTAATTTTGTTTATTGTTATTTCATCCGAACTGTGCCTAAATATTCATTTTTATTCTATGTTGGCTGTGTCCCCTCTGAAGGATATCTTGATAGTAGTGATGTATTGCACGATATCTTTTCATCTTACTATTTTTCTGCTCTTTTATAGAAAAGAGTTGCTTGATGGGTTATGTTTTTAGTAGGGCTCTGAGTGATTTTAAACTTTTTCATTCCATAAGGATCGGAAGTTCAAATTGTAGTAATGATCTAATCTAGCAATCATATCAAATTTTGATTCATTTAATAAAATCCATATAACTTAATTACTTTTCTACTCACGTTCTAAATAAATTATAATGTAAACTTATTAATAATAATGGTGAGTATTCAATTATTGTAATTGACATGGATCATCATTCTTTTTCAAGATCTCTTATATATTCATAATTAAAATTTATTTATGTTTTTGTGAAAAGCCTTGTGTTATGGATAGCTGTTATCTCGAAACGGTATATCTGAATTTACGTATTGTTGTCGATCATAATTTCGTAAGGGACAACTTACAATAAAGTAGCACATACAATACATCAGTTTTTCAAAGTTTTCCGTCGCGCCGGATACGCCTTTCCTGATACCCTTGTCTAGTGGAAGTTATGAATAAATTGCTAACTTTAATGTCATCCGCTATTTATAGCGGCCAGCCCCGCGTTGGGGATTGCTAATATGTATTAGAAGGAGAAGAAATATGCAAGCAGGGCAAAACCGTAAGATATCCTCTTTGAGCATTCTAGCCATCGCTGGCGTGGAATCATACCATCAAAAGCTTGGTGAGGAGTACATGAGTGAGGGCCAGCTTCTGCATTTTAAGTGCATTCTTGAGGCATGGCGTAATCAGCTTAGAGATGAAGTAGGCCGTACTCTTTCGCATATGCAAGATGAGGCCGCTAATTTTCCAGATCCAGTAGATCGTGCTGCGCAGGAGGAAGAATTCAGCTTAGAGTTGCGTAATCGTGATCGAGAACGAAAACTCATTAAGAAAATTGAAAAAACCCTTAAGAAAGTAGAAGATAATGATTTTGGATTTTGTGAATCTTGCGGGGTAGAAATCGGTATTCGCCGGCTGGAAGCACGGCCGACGGCCGATTTATGTATTGACTGCAAGACCTTATCTGAAATTCGTGAAAAGCAGATGACGGGATGAGTATCAACGAAGTATATTCATGATATAGGTGATAAAAATTATTAGGTCGCGGTAACTAAATTTTATTCAGCCTTTTTATTAATCTAGGGGAGGCGTGATGATTTTTTAATTAAAGTTAATTATAGTTGAACTATTTTTATTAAAAAAATATTTTGATTAAATTTATTGATTTAGTTTATTCTATATTTTTTAGAATCTTCATTCTAAAAATGTATTATGGTAAATGATGTATCTGGTCATTTTGCATTAAAGCAGATAAATGTAAAATAATTGAAATGGGATGGGGGATATAGAGGCTATTTTTATAAATGTGGGTCATCATAAATTACGTATTTATCTCAGATAATTTATCAATTACCTACTGGTAGTAAATAATCATACTCATAGGATGAGTATGATATATCTCGAGCGAATCTTGATTGTTTGCTTGACGGGGCCGCGCTGGCCCATTCGTCGTTATGAGCGTTTGGAATTTTTACGTTCGGTTTCGGTTAAAAAACGCTTATGTAAGCGGATAGATTTTGGCGTGACTTCTACTAATTCATCATCATCGATAAATTCCAGAGCCTGCTCTAGCGACATTTTTAGCGCCGGTACAAGTGTGATGGCTTCGTCAGTACCAGAAGCGCGCATGTTGGTAAGTTTTTTACCGGTTAAACAGTTTACAGTCAGATCGTTAGCACGAGTATGAATTCCGATAATTTGCCCTTCATAAACTTCTGCGCCATGACTGAGGAAAAGTCGACCACGATCCTGCAAGTTATACAGAGCGTAGGCGACAGCTTTACCTCGACCGTTAGAGATTAGCACGCCGTTCTGGCGCCGGGCTATTTCGCCAGCGCACATATTGTCGTAGTGGCTAAAGGTGGCATACAAAAGACCGGTACCCGAAGTGATTGTCAAAAAATTAGTACGAAAACCAATTAAACCTCGACTCGGAATTAAGTAATCTAGACGGATTCGGCCTTTATTATCGGGCAGCATGTTGCGTATTTCGCCTTTACGGATTCCCATAGCTTCCATGATCGAACCTTGATGCTGCTCTTCAATATTCAAAGTAACAAATTCAAAAGGTTCTTGTTTAACACCATTGACGTTACGAAAAATTACTTTTGGGCGGGAGACGGCTATTTCGAATCCTTCACGACGCATATTTTCGATTAGCACAGACAGATGTAGTTCACCGCGGCCAGAAACGAAAAAAGTATCGGGATCCTCTGTTTCTTTCACGCGTAGCGCTACATTATGCATTAGTTCTTTATTTAAACGTTCCAGAATTTGGCGTGAGGTAACGTATTTTCCTTCCATACCGCAGAAAGGTGACTTATTTATACTGAATGACATAGATACGGTGGGTTCGTCAACCGTTAGCGGGGGTATGGCTTCTATTTGAGTTGGATCGCAAATGGTATCTGAAATTTTCAGAGGACCCAAGCCAGTAATTGCAATGATATCACCTGCTTCAGCTACTTTAGATTTTATGCGCTCTAGGCCGAGATACCCAAGAACTTGGCTAACTTTACCATTGCGTCGGTTTCCTACGCTGTCCACGATGGTTACGTTTTGGTTTGGTTTTACCGATCCGCGCTTAATACGGCCGACCCCGATAACACCAACATAGCTGTTGTAGTCGAGTTGAGAAATATGCATTTGGAACGGGCTATTTATGTCAACATTTGGTGCCTCAACATTTTTTAAAATGGATTCAAATAGTGGCGTCATATCATCAGCCATCTCTTCATGTTTTAAACCGGCGATACCGTTCAACGCGGATGTGTATACGATCGAAAAATCGAGTTGCTCATCGCTGGCACCTAGGTTAACAAACAAATCAAAAACTTGATCTACGACCCAGTCTGGACGTGCGCCTGTGCGATCTATTTTGTTGATGATAACGATAGGTTTAAAACCATAATTGAATGCTTTCTGTGTTACGAACCGAGTCTGAGGCATTGGACCATCCATGGCATCAACAAGTAGTAATACCGAGTCAACCATTGACATTACGCGTTCAACTTCGCCTCCAAAATCAGCGTGCCCCGGTGTATCAACGATATTAATTCGGTAGTTTCGCCAGTTTATGGCTGTATTTTTAGCGATAATGGTAATTCCACGCTCTTTTTCTAAATCATTGGAATCCATCACTCGTTCGGTTGCATCGTTACGGTCACCGAGCGTACCGGATTGTTGCAATAATTTATCAACAAGGGTTGTTTTACCGTGGTCTACATGTGCGATGATGGCGATGTTCCGTAATTTTTCGCTCATACTTTTTTGCCTCAGGAATTTAGAGATGGCGCATTATTGTGCACGTATTAGGCAAGGAACGAAACAAGATTAGCTTTTATTGATGAGTCTGTTTAAAGATTCTATCTTGCGCCTTCGCGTGTAAGAAAATAGTCACAATTTTTCTGTTAAATGTACTAACATGTTGAACATTTCCAATCAAGGTGTGGTGCATGTGAGCACTATTATAAAAACCGTAGAAAAACATTTCGTATGCCAGATTAAGTAATGCTAGCATACTTTTAGATTTTGACTATGCAAGATAGAAAATCAAATTTATAGGCGTTTGTTCCAAGACGACAACAATAACCTCCGGGAGAAATATGTCTTATGTCTGTCGAAAAAGTTATGTCGCTACTTAAAGAATATGAAGTGAAGTTTATTGACTTACGTTTTACTGATACTAAAGGTAAAGAACAACATGTTACGATTTCTACGCCTGCTAGCAAAGAAGAGATGAAGGACTTTTTTAAAGAAGGGAAGATGTTTGACGGATCATCTATCGCGGGTTGGAAAGACATCAATGAATCAGACATGGTGTTAATGCCTGATGCATCTAGCGTCGTTAAGGATCCATTTTATGAAGAATCGACGCTCATTATCCGCTGTGATGTTTTTGAGCCTGGTACTATGCGGGGTTACGATCGCGATCCTCGATCTATAGCTAAACGTGCTGAAGATTTTTTAATATCCTCCAGTATTGCTGATCAGGTATTGTTTGGACCAGAGATAGAATTCTTTTTATTTGATGATATTCGTTTTGGCACTTCGATGTCTGGTTCGCACGTGGCGATTGACGATATTGAAGCGGCTTGGAATGCCTGTAAAGCTTATACAGGGGGTAATAAAGGCCACCGCCCTAATGTGAAGGGCGGTTACTTTCCAGTGCCGCCAGTTGACTCATCGCAGAATCTACGCTCTGCCATGTCTTTAACTATGGCAGAAATGGGTTTGGTTGTGGAATCACATCATCACGAAGTTGCGACTGCCGGTCAGAATGAAGTGGCGACCCGTTTTAATACGTTAACTAAGAAAGCTGACGAAATCCAGATTTATAAATATGTTGTTCATAATGTTGCCAAGGCATTTGGTAAAACAGCGACATTTATGCCAAAGCCAATTTTTGGCGATAATGGTTCCGGCATGCATTGCCATATGTCTCTGATAAAAAACGGAAAAAATTTATTTTCCGGTAACGAGTATAGTGGTCTATCTGAAATGGCGCTATTCTATATCGGCGGTATTATTAAGCACTCCAAGGCCATTAATGCTTTAACTAACCCCACCACAAACTCTTACAAGCGTCTTGTCCCGGGTTATGAAGCACCGGTTATTTTGGCTTATTCCGCCAGTAACCGTTCTGCTTCCATTCGTATTCCTGTAATTCTCAGCCCGAAAGCACGCCGTATCGAAGTGCGTTTTCCTGATCCATCTGCCAATCCGTATCTGGCATTTTCCGCGTTACTTATGGCTGGACTGGATGGCATCATTAATAAAATTCATCCGGGTGTTCCTATGGATAAGAATCTCTATGAGCTGCAGATGAAAGACGCGGGTGAAATCCCAATAATGGCCAGATCTCTTGAGGAAGCATTGGATGCCTTGGATACAGATCGCGAGTTCTTGATAAAGTCTGGTGTATTCACAGAAGATAGCATCGATGCCTATATTGCACTGCGTATCGAAGAAAACAATCGCGTATGTATGACTCCGCACCCGGTTGAGTTTGAGTTGTATTACAGTGTTTAATTAGTTGATTTTTTTGACGTTGCTATGCATAACTGCATGGTTTAAGTTTAGGTAAAATTCATGTAATGGGTAAAGTAAACTAATTTAATTTGTTTTTAGTTTTTTTATTCATCTTCATTTTAAATGGGAGGATTGTATAGCTCGTGTTAGCATTTTTTTAAAATATGAGATATCGAATATTCGCTATGCTTACATAGCGGTGCTTTAACTCTATGAGTTTCTCTATGAGTTTCTCTATGAGAACATTACCCGAATTGTGAATGTCATGATTTTAGTATCAGATCTAATGATGGCTTTTATGGTTTTATGTTCTCGTTTTATTTTTGATAAAAATGTTATATTTATTATTTGATGATATTTAATGAGTATTAAATTTATAGTTGAGTTTTACTACTTTCCATTTTATATTTATTTAAATGAATTTTTGAATAAATTCATTTTTTAGATGATTGTTAAAATTGAATTATCATTTTTATTTTAACATCTAATTTTGAAGTGAAACTTTAAAATTATCACAATCTTACTAAGAACACGCCATTAATTAGCAAGGTTTTCTGAAATAAAATGGTTTTTTAAGTCAGCTAATTGTATAGATAGAGGAAAAACTTTTTTGAACATCGTATCTGAGTATTTTACTACATCGATAGTGGTACGAAGAGAGTTCTTATGACGAAAGGGAGATGTTTTTTGTAGATTTTATAGAGCCTTTTGCTTTGTTTTTAACTGAGAGGAGAACATATGATGTTGTTTAGATTATTTTTTAATCGATAGGTAAGTAAAGACATTTATAGGCTAGCATAAAAAACTAAGATGCAGTAAATTTTATTTTTTACTCATTGATAATATTGATCTCAAATATTTCTCTATGAAAATATATTAAAATGTGTCACGTATGCTCCAACTAAATATAGCGGAAGGATTTTAGCTCGATTTGGCAATTGATACGGTGTGAACGTATAAAATTATCGATGCCAATTTATTGCTTAATAGTACCATTAGTGTACAGAATGTGCAGGTTTGATAACTTGACTTATCGAAAAGTTAGAGAAAAGTTTGTTAATGTATCTTACTTGTTAATACATGTGATATATTAAAATGTGTTGCTAAGAAAGATAATCAATGTGCCAATTTTCACTGAAAAGGAAAATTGAAATTCATTGACAAGAGTATGATAGGATGAATGCAACTAGGATTATTATAAAGCTATATGGTTATTTTTATTATGTAAGTCTCGTGGGTCTAGATTCATTTGGAAGGATAGTAGGTAATACTTTACTGGCGTTTAGCGTTAAAATTACCATATTTCGCTTTAAAAAACATTTCCTATCGGTGTCTCTGACATTATCTTGACGATAAGGAAAAGAAAGGTAAAATAGATGATGGTTTATATGCTTTAATCTTTTTGATTTTCTTAGAAAGATACAATAATCTTTGTATCGTATAATTCATGTTTCTATAAGAATTTATTTATCATTAGATCTGCTTTCTTCAATAAACCTCTATATTCAATATATTTCTGATTAACTTGAAGATACAGAATTTAGAATCTAAAAATTATTATTAATTTGATAAATTAATTTTTTTAATTGTATCTAAATTTTTTCTGTAGAGAAAAGTAGTGATGACTTAGATTTATTGATTATATGGAATCTATGCTATTAAAATTTATGATGATAAAAATTGATGTTTACTGATCTTGTTGTATTAAAAATCGATGAGATTTGATGTAATAAAGGTTTCTGAGATTAGGTGATAAATATTATCTTAGTATCAATATTTAAAATATTCTATTTTCATCTATTTCTTTATCTATTACTTCTATCAACGAATCTCTGTCAGGAAGATTAAAGACTTTTAACGAAATAACAATGAATATCTTTGCATGTTTGGATACTATAATAATCCTTGCTCATTAACATAAATACTTCTTTATTCTATATTTTTTAAATGTATACTGAACTAAGTTTTTACTATATTGCGTAATTCTGAAGTCTTTATCTTTTCTGAAGAAAATGGATAATGGCTTGTTGTGCAGAATAAAGATAATCTATACTAGTTTTTTACGGTTTTAATTGCATGAAAACTTACTGTGGCTAACGGTTTTAAACCGAGAAAATAAAGATAATTCTGAATTATTGATGTTTTTAAATAAAATTCAAAATAATCTTTTATTTGACTGATATTTAAATATATAACATAATATAGGTTATTATCTAGTAGATGACTATATATCATAATTCATGATTATAAATCATGAGTAAATATTCTATAGTAGTATAAAATCTTTAATGCAATGAGTAGTTTAGAGTCACTTAATGATTTAGAAAGAATTCAAGACACAAAAATGATCTTTACATAGGTAAAGATCATAAGCCACAATGCTAAGCTGTGTTGAAAATATGGTATATTCTAATTAGATTTTTTTAAAAATCTACGCAGCAATATTATAAATGTGAATTTATAATTAAAATATAAAATTTTAAAAAAATAAATTCAACTAAATTTTATTTTTAAATAAAATTTTTAATTTAGAAGTGTTAATAATATGAACATCAATATGTTTCTACTAATTTTGCTAAATTTCTCCGCTGGAGAATAGATAACAAAGCTAATAGTAGTTATATTTTTTGCATGAAGACCGCATTCAAAATGCGATCGCATGGGTAACTTCACAGAGTCTTCTTCTGGAAGACATGAAATTTATCAAGGGAAAGTTGGTGTTTGGGATGGTAAAGATACTGCCTTCTTCGACCTTTTTTAAAAAATGTAACATGTCACCATATGCCGTCGTTTTGTTCGATAACTCTATATTAAGATAAAAAAATCAACAACATTGTACGTATGCTACAGTGCAAATTCCGGAAAAAAGATTTAACCTCTTTTTATTCTAGAGGTATTTAAGTAGATTAAATATATCTTGCAAGTTCATGGATATAATCTGTTTCAGGAAGTTTTACTGCTTAAAACACTAAAATAACTCTCTTATCTTTTTCACATGGAGTTATCTATCTTTCAAGATAGGTTCCTTGTACTGTTTATTTGCTTTTTTGTTTATTTATCTGTATCAATAAACTAATTATTTTTACCAATGTTGATGAATTTAAAAAAATTATTTTTGATTAACAGTAATGTACTTTACTTTTCGGTTAACTCTATCAGCTCCTCGAATAATAAAAAGACGACACCCATTTTTAAAGGAGGAAACATAAAAACGTATTATGGATCTTACCAGAATACGTCATACTTAAAACAATTTCCCTCTAGGTTGCTATTTAAATAGAGAAAATTCCATTGATTAAATCTTATAACTATCATCTAACTCATTTTATAATTAGCGCCCCAGATATCCGCCATTTACCGGTTGATAACGGGATAGAAATTGCTTTTGCAGGACGTTCTAATGCCGGGAAATCTAGCTTAATCAACATGTTAACCAATCAAAAAAACTTAGCTAGGATCAGTAAAACGCCTGGTTGCACTCAATTTATCAATCTATTTGAGGTGGAACCTGGTATAAATCTGGTAGATCTTCCCGGTTATGGATACGCGAAAGTGCCAGAAAAATTAAAACGTAAATGGCAATTTTCTCTAGGCGAATATCTGAAAAAGCGAGATAGTCTCAAGGGGGTAGTGATATTAATGGATATTCGTCATCCAATGAAAGATCTTGACCATAAAATGGTTCAATGGTTGGTTGACATTAATATCCCGATTTTAATCTTGCTTACAAAAGCCGACAAATTGGCTACATGCGCCTGTAAAGCACAGTTAAAACTGGTACGAGAAACAGGGATATCATTTATGGCCGATATACAGGTTGAAATGATATCTTCGTTGAACAAACAGGGCTTAGATAAATTAAAACATAAATTGGATACTTGGTTTTTTGCGCCAAACTGCCCCCACTCATCCGTAGATGAAAGCGATGGTGCTGAAATTGTTTAGAGACAGAATAAGGATAACTAGTGCATGTGATTTGGGTTAAAAAGGAGTGTTTATCACCCACCTTAAAAAAGTGGTTATTGAGAGAGCATCTAATCTCTTCATGTGTTCTGAGAATTAGAGTGCAGAGCAGGTGGTTTTTTGAGATAGTCCCACCTTATCTAGGGGTACAAGAAGAAGGAGATCATCTCAGCTACATATTATTGGAAGGATAAATCTCTAATTATCTAGAATAATTATTCTAGTTATACTTCAGATATAGCAAAAATATTGAACTACGCATATTCTTATTTTATTTAATTTCTATCGGTAATAAGCTATTAAATAGCCTATTAAACGCCGAAGTAAAAATATGAGTAAACATATCAATATTACACATGTGTCGTTATGTGTTAGTTTGTGATGTGTGGGTTATTTTTACACGCATCGTTTTATCATCTAACTACCATTCGTTTAAAGTGTAAGTAGAATTTAGGTTACAGTTATTGCCCCTTAGAGAAGGGGTTGCCATTTTTATATATCATACTCTTATCACATTACTCATACAAAAACTATTAACAGCAACAAAATTTATCCTATGTTTGTGATAAGAGAGAGCAACGCTTAGACTCTTCTTTAACTGTAAACGGGGTGGCGGGCGCAAATATCTAGTACCTTATTTTTGATATTTTCAATAATCGCGTCGTTGTTGATGTTTTCCAGAATATCACATATCCACTCTGCTAACTCACGCATATTTTCTTCGGTAAAACCTCGGCGCGTGACCGCTGGAGTACCGATACGCACCCCGGAGGTTATAACTGGGTTTTGCAGATCTTGTGGTACGCTGTTTTTATTTACCGTTATATTGGCGCGGCCTAATGCTGCATCCGCCTCTTTTCCTGTCAGGTTTTTATTTGTTAAATCAAGAAGAAACAGATGATTCTCAGTACCTCCAGAAATAACTTTGAAACTATGTGATAAAAAAATTTCCACCATGGCTTTGGCGTTTTTTTTCACCTGCTGCTGATAAATTTTGAATTCGGGTTCCATCGCTTCTTTAAACGCAATCGCCTTGGCAGCGATCACGTGCATTAGCGGTCCGCCTTGTGTACCAGGAAAAACAGCGGAGTTTAGTTTTTTATACAGTGCATTGTCGGTGCCTTTTGCTAATATAAGGCCGCCGCGGGGGCCTGCCAGTGTTTTGTGGGTTGTTGTTGTCACGACGTGCGCGTAGGGTAGGGGGTTAGGATATAGGCCAGTAGCGACAAGCCCCGCCACATGTGCCATATCTACAAATAAATATGCGTAGATACTATCCGCGATTTGCCTCATTTTAGCCCAATCAACTAATCCGGAATAAGCAGAAAATCCACCTATAATTAATTTTGGTTGATAAATTTTCGCTAGTTTAGCTAATTGATTATAATCGATTTGCCCATTCTCATCTATGCCGTAAGGCACGAAATTATACAATTTTCCGGAGAAGTTAGCTGGAGAACCATGGGTCAAATGGCCACCGTGTGCTAAGTTCATCCCAAGTACTGTATCACCTGGTTGAAGCAGAGTGCTGTAAACGGCAAAATTAGCCTGTGATCCAGAATGAGGCTGTACATTAGCATAATCAGCACCGAATAGGGTTTTAGCACGATCGATGGCTAATTGTTCTACTGCATCGACAAATTCGCATCCGCCGTAGTAACGCTTTCCAGGATAGCCTTCAGCGTATTTGTTGGTTAATTGAGAGCCCTGCGCTTGCATAATGCGGGGGCTTGTGTAGTTTTCGGATGCAATTAGTTCAATATGCTCCTCCTGGCGTATTATTTCCTTCTCCATTGCCTGCCATAGTACGGAATCATAATCCTCAATATTCATATCGCGCCTTAACATTTGTTCCTCCTAACTTTATTTAATGTACTCTGGCGATTAAAATAGAGAAAGTAATTTTATTAGTATAATCTTTACTTCCTTACTTCCGATAGAGGCCAGTCGATTTTTATGTAAACGATCTCCTGTAAACTGATGAAATAATTTGTGGTTGCATCCCTTTCCTCACAAAATATTTTTTCAAAAATAAGGAAGATTTATGATGTTTATCTCTAATCTCAATGCATGAAAGGATTTTTATAAGATAATTATGCATAAATCAAATTTATTAGATCGATTCTTTAGTGGATTGCATTTGGAATTGGTGGGATGGATTAAAATAATCTTGCAAAAATAATAGCAGATATTTGAATAAATGTATGGACAGCTATAAATTTTGCGAGAGGTTACATAAATTTTGTTGCATCTTAACGCTTTATTGCCAAGTTTTTTATCTTTTTCAAATAAAAAACATAATACCGCTGTTAATGATGGCAGTACTGGTATTATATTATGGAATAATGTTTTAAATCGCTTTAATGTAAATAAAAGTATTATTGGTCTAATCGTCATTTTTCACTCCGGGACTCTTTGGAGTTCCCGGCCACTGGAAACATGCTTATCGGCATAGGCAGAAGGCTATTAAAATACGAAGCGAACTTCGTGTTAGTACCTTTAATATGATAGTTTTAAACTATTATCATCGTTGATGATGATCAACTGGTAGCCTTTTATTACGATCGTGGCGCAAATAAGTTTGCTGATTACCTTGGCGTAAAAATAAAGATACGTGTGCGCAGCAACCTAAACAAGATATTTTTGATGACCTGCGTAATAATAAGGGCTGATGTTTAGCAACTAATGCGATTTATAACAACGAGCGATTAAATCAATTTATCTATCTTTCCTCTTCCTTTTTTTCTGTATCTCAGTAATTAGTTTACTGACTTGGTCAGGGACGCCCTAAGAATATGGCTGTTTGCGAGGGTGATAACTAGTGATTTTCGCTAGATTATCCTAACTTTTTCAGTTTAAGAAATTAAAAATAAGCAGTATACACAGTTATTTGAGGTAAGTATCGTCTGATTTGAATATTTGCTCATTGCTAGAAAAAGTAGCAAAAAATGGGCACTTAACTATATGTTAGCTGACTCAATAACTATCGATCTTCTGCAGTTGGTCGATTCACAATTATCTGCGGACGTTTGATATTAGAAAAAAAGAAGTAGTTAGATGGTATTTCAAGCGAAATTATAGCGGGAACTGTTAGTCGCTACTTATCGATTTTATTGGCTATTTAAATGACAATGGTATTATGGCACGATTGAAGAAAAAAACGTTTCAGGCATATTAGTGCATTCGATTACGTGGATACAAGAAACTTTTAACACTATTGATGCAATTATTCCAAGATTAGAACAGATATTTAAACAACATGCCCGCGATATTGACTGGAAGTTTCTACCAGGAATTTTTACCAAGAATCTTATTGAGATCCGCCGAGCCACCATGGAAACCATGGTACGCGACCTAATTATGTTAACTTGTTTTACCGTTGCGTATCTTGGAATTGGGGATAGCGGCAATACTGAACAAAGTGTACGCGTAGCAGTTCTCTTTATTTGTCGCGTATAATTCAGAAAATATCAGATATCATTCCAAATGATGCAAAGATCTGGTTTGCGCTAGCAATTTAATAATATAAGATATTCTCATATCATGGATGCACGGATATTGACAGAAAAGAAAAACGGAAAACCTTATATTTGAATTGATAGTAAAGCAGCGGTTTTCGATTTATTATTCATCCACGCTGTTATATAAACACATTCTTTACGGCTATGTTTGTGGTGAAAAGGCATATAATCATCTGGAAAATATCCGTTGTTATAAAAATAGATTGATTGGTTATTTGCATGAAAAATAGAAAAAAGTAGCACTGGTGAGTTGCAGGCTAATTCAGAAAACGATTCGTGATGATAATAAATAACAGCAACTCCGTAGACGCTTTTTTGCTATTTCGCCTATTGTGTTTCCAGACGCCATTAATGTCGCTATTTTTTTAGGATACAGAATTCTATTCATCATCCATTTTGATTGTGGGAGCATCATGCCAATTGGTGCAATTGGGGGAATTGCAGTGGATGGTTCTTTTGGCTGTGTTTTCAATATGGCTGGTATTGGGAAAATGTAATTTTAGGGATAGGCGATGTGCTCTCTGTTGTGAACGGCGGCGTCGAAAAAAATTGCGGAGTTGAGTTGAACACATTTTCGCAAGAATACCTCCGATAAAAATAATTCGATGATTTATTCCAGGATGGTTTAGTATATCTATTAAGGAGCCCGCGGCGCCAGTTTTTTCATCTTGTGCACCAAATACCAGACGCCCGATCCTGGCATGCATCATCGCGCCTGCGCACATTATGCAGGGCTCCAGAGTTACATACATTGTTGCGTTTAATAATCGGTAATTGCCCGCTCGTCTTCCTCCTTGTCGTAGTGCTATAATTTCAGCATGTGCGGTTGGATCATTATGGCCGATGGAACAGTTCCATCCTTCACCGATAATATCGTTCTTCAATACTAATACAGCACCGACCGGAACCTCCCCCTCACTTTCGGCGTGTTTTGCCAACATCAAGGCATGATGCATCCAAAATTCATCTTTGTAATGCTCGCGCATGATCTTGTTCCTCGGTTGATAACTATATAGAAGTATCTACATATTTATCATAATATTTACTATTATTTTTAGCATAATTTTAACCTGTTTATTGATAGTATAGATGTCTCATTTAATTATCGATATTAATTTATGATTAAATGAGACATTATATCTATTAATTTTCTGGCTTTAGCAATAAGTTATTTGCCTCATTTACATAAATTAATTTTTCTTTATAATTTAATGTTGTTAATTGGCTATATTTTGAATTTTTAAAAACATAATTATAAATATTGATCGTTATATGTCCTTTTGTCATGAAACTGATCAAGTTTGATGTTATAGGCATTCTGTATTATGTTATTAATGTTATATCTCTAAATAATATTTGAAAAATTACATTTTTCTAGCAATAGAGATTGAATCAGGTATACAAAAGACGATCGTTAATATAGAAATAAATGTTTCTAGATCCAAAGATCTAGAGCATTAGTCTGAATATTGTTTTGATTAAGTTAAAAATCATGGAAAAGTAGGTTACTAATAATAAAGCATCTTACGCTCAAAGCGTTGTTTTTTTGTAAATCAAAAAAATAATAATTTTATGAGCAAACATAGAGTACGTTATCTGGTTATTTTACCTTTTAAATCGCATAAGTAAACGCGTTTTGACGAATATTTTGACATGGAATTTTATATAAACCACTGAAATTATTGGGAATTTAAGAAAATCAAGCATTTTTACATGATTGATGCACAATTTTTTATAATATTCAATTAAACTTACAAAGTCATGTAGTAAGTAAAAATTTACATAGTAAATTGGACAGCATAATTTAAATTTATATATTAATGTAAGATTTCTTTCTTATAAGATTAAGTTTTTTAAAAACACAAGCAATGTCTTGATAAGATAAAAATGTAGTATTTATGGTTATTAACAAATCTAAATTTTTACATAATAATTTAAGATATGTTGGATAAGGTCTATCTTAATAATGCTATTATTAACCGGCTTATACTCCAAGTGTACTTTAAGAATCGAGCAAAGTATATTCCGGATAAACATTTAGCACTAGATTTCTTAAAAATTCGAGAACTTTTTCATTTCATTGACTATAAAGAAAAATAATAGACAAAATTAAGGTTAACAATTAAGTTGATCTTTTTGATATAAAACAACAAGTTCACTGGAATAACAGTAAACATTATTTAACTAGTAGTCATCGTAAGCGTTTTCTGTGCAAAGATGTAAAAAAATTGGTTAGCTGTTTATTATCACTAGGCAGTGATGTAGAAGATGATTTGAAAGCCAAAGAAAGGCGTGATGTTTTAACTGTTTGTTTATCTAACTATAGTTACATTTCAGCTAGTGGACATTAGAATCTAACACTAAGAGTTGAATAAAAATTCGGAGACAGATTAAGGATCTGTCATGTTGAGTGTTGGGTATTTTTTATGGCACAAGATCATAGGCTTTACCTAGTTGAAATCAGTAAACAACATGGAATAAATCGCCAGATAGGCGGGTTATTTAATAAGTACCAGTAGTGGATTTTGGTTATCGAACTTTTTAAAAAAACCAGTGAATTGTGCAATGCTGATGTAAGTTTAGTTACATGCCTTAGTGAGGGAATCAAAGCCCTGTGAGATCCCCCGAAACGGTTGATATCCCAAGCTGTGTAATTAACGCTTTCTCACCCTTAGTATCGTAGGTGCCATCAAGTGATAAGATCATATCTATGAAGAATAGCATTTTTAATGGGAAAATAAAATACCTTGGAGTCTAAAACGTCTGGTATTTTTACTGTGCAATCATAAATTGCCTAATACTGTAGCTATTTTGATTTATTTATCCATGATTGATTGTAGTAAGTATTCTGGAATTTTGATGTATATTTTGATAATGCATTAGCTAATTATCCATCGTGTATTTAAAATTATAGGATAATGTCAATAGGCTAGTTGCGCGATGGCAAATGTCTAAAATCCAGTATTACTAAGTTCCTGATGGCGTGATTCACTAGACTTCATTGTTGAACCGTGTATTTGAAGATTTCATTGAAATCTTCTATAGATCTCAAAACATGAATGGTAAAACTGTATTCAGTTTAACTAGCGAATATTTTTATATTATTTATTGTCATATTTATTCTCAAGTTTTCTAACTATAGAGCTTCAAGGATATTCTTGATAAGTTATCCAGATCGATAAGATGCTGCTAAAATTATCTAGTGCTGGAAGCGAAATTCTTTACGGATGCCGCCTGGATCTGATTTTTCTTTGCATCACAACCCTCTAATTGCAGGAACCTTTCAATATTGAAGAATCACTCATGGCAAAGAATGAGTGGGGAGAAAATTCTTGGCTAGTAGAATCCCACACATAATTTTAATCTTGCGCTTATGATAAAAAGGTTAGTAATGGGTTGATTTGACGATAAAGTCAATTCATATATAGTACTGGATTGATTAGGATTTTTAGCGTGATAACTTGTGAGATAGTAATCATGATATTTAAGGACAAGCTGTTTTTGGATTTCCATAACATTTTTTAGAATTTTGCAGGTATTTGGATTAATCAATTCGCTTTCTTCGAAAGCCCTAATTAGTTTCAAAAGATAGTCGCGCTTTTGCGGTTTACTATGCAATGGCTGGTTCAGCATCAAGATAAAAAGCCTTTTGGAAGATTTATATAATAATCATTGATTTATGAATGGATGCAGTTTTTATTATTTTAATAGTTGACTTTTATTGCTTAATGTAAAAATAGGGCTGTTTCTTGTAATATATAGTGGATTTGTGGAAACTAAGTTCTTGCATTCTTTCCTTGCATAGTTATGAAATCGCTATGATTTTTACTCAGCATATAATAATATATTAGTAGATTGAGTAAATTATAAAAAATCTCTGCGTTAAATGTATCTTTAACACCTTATTTTCTTTTCTTTGTGCTACAAGCACCAAGAGCAAAGTGATTAGATTTCCAATATATATTTCATTTTCAGCGGAATTTAAAAGAAAAACATGTTGATCTGATCTATCTTTTCCGAGGCGGTATGTTCTTCTGTGTTTTTCGCCAACCCAACCATAGAGTTATTACCAAAGCAGGTGTAAAATTATTTCTATTTAATTTTTAATCAAAGAAGGCTATCCTATTTTTTTAATTAAAGAATACTTTAGTCGTTGATATTATTCTCAGTAAAACAACAGATTACTCCAGGAAAAATTCTATTTTTAGCTCGGTTTATTGAATAAATCAAAATTTTTAGTGATTTAATTTAATGATTAAATAAAAGTATATGTTATTTAACAAAGTTTTCAGTATCGGCTTTACATTCTTTTTATCGCTCAAGGGTATACATTCAATGCATATAGATTACCAGATTTGATAAAGATAAAATATCTAGAAAACTAGGAAGTTTTGACTGATAACTTTTATGATATATTGCATTTTCAGTTTTTTATCAGATATTTTTCTGAAAAACAGAATATAGCCGCTATTCTAGGCAAGATGTAACTTATAGTATTAAACTAAACAATGATAATAGATAAATGGTAACAACGCCTTTGAATATTAGCTTATGAAAAGATGTTATAAAATTTTAAAAAAAGAATATAGGTTATCCACCACTGATTAGTGGTGTGGAGGTCGGATTAATTGCGATGCTATATGTTTTCTCGGGTTATCTGACCCTGGGCAACTATGCTCTATAGAGCAGTTAGGCTCTATGGATGGATGAACACTTCATCGTTGGATAATCTTTTGCATGACATAAATTATCGAAGTCTATTCTATGTGAGAATATCTCATCATTAGATCTGAGTTATTTATAAAATCTCATATAGGATGAGAGAATAAGCCAATATAAAACTGTTTTGTAGAGTTTTATGAGGACTTAATTCTTCTATTTCTATAATAGAAGGGGAATTAGTTGCGAAAAATTAGTTGAGTAGTTAATCCATATATGGAGGTTTTTAATAAACATTTTATGTATGTACGCAGATGCAACATGATATGTTGATATCGTATGATAAATCTAGATTTAGAAATCAAGTTACACGTATAGAGATAATTATAACATAAACAGTGAATTATCTCTAATGCCAGGCGATTTATTTATGTATTTTAACAATAAATACACTATTGATATAGTGGTACAACGAAGTTTTGGAGATCTGCAATAATTGTTAGAGCACTTTTATCCGATATGAGTCAGACCATGCATGTATTTATGTAGTATTTCCGGTATTTCAATGCGGCCATCGGCTAACTGATAGTTTTCAAGAATAGCTACTAGCGTTCGGCCAACTGCTAGTCCAGAGCCGTTCAGCGTATGAACGAGTATCGTCTTTTTGTCCTTTCGCCTCCGAAAACGTGCTTGTATTCGGCGCGCCTGAAAATCACCGGTGTTGGAACATGAGGAAACTTCGCGGTATGTATTTTGTGCCGGTAACCATACTTCTAGATCGTAGGTTTTACATGATGCAAATCCCATATCGCCGGTACAAAGTAATACTTTTCGGTATGGTAGTTGTAGTAACTGTAGTACTTTTTCGGCATGGCCGGTCATCTCTTCCAATACTTGCATTGACTTCGTAGGGTTTACTATTTGCACCATTTCCACTTTATCGAACTGATGCACGCGAATAAGACCGCGAGCATCACGGCCGTAAGATCCGGCCTCAGAGCGGAAGCATGGCGTATGAGCAGTCATTTTCAGAGGCAGTTCTTCTTCATCAAGAATCTTATCGCGGATCAGATTAGTTAGTGGTACTTCTGCGGTTGGGAGTAACGCATAGGCGTTAATTATTGCTTCTTTGCTGAGTAACTGGGTATGAAACAGATCTTTGGCGAATTTCGGTAATTGTCCGGTACCGTACAGCGAGGTATGGTTAACAAGATAAGGTACATAATGCTCCAGATAACCATGTTGTTCGGTATGTAGATCTAGCATGAACTGAGTCAGAGCACGATGCAGGTGTGCAATCTGTCCGCGCATCACGACAAAACGTGTGGCGGTTAGCTTGGCTGCCGCAGCAAAATCAAGACCGCCTGCAGTTTTACCTAATTCCACGTGATCTCGGATAGGAAAATCATACTGACGGGGTTTTCCCCAGCGTGATACTTCTTTATTATCATTTTCGTCATCCCCTATGGGGACATCAGCACTGGGAATATTGGGTAGAGAGAGCGCGTATTCGAGTATTTTGTCTTGCAGAGTATTTAGCTCACTTTTTGCACTACTCAAGCGATTATTAAGTTGATTTACTTCTTGGCACAGTGCATTAATTTTTTCTCCTCTGGATTTTGCAGCGCCGATTTTCTTGGAGAAGGCATTACATGCGGCCTGAAGATTTTCTTTTTCTATTTGGAGTACTTTACGGCGTTTTTCTTGTTGGCTTAAAATCCCCACATCCAGTTTAAATTTTCTGCGAGCTAATTTTTGGGCGATTATGTGAAGTTCATTACGCAATAGATTAGGATTAATCATGCTAGTCCATCTGATGTATGTTTACAGAAAGAAACAATATTATGCATTTAGCATTTCTAACTTTATCGCAATGATTAAATTATCGGTAGTGTTTTATTTTTCTATTTTGCTCCAATACTCCTATCCAAAGATAAATAAATTATTTTTAGTGAAATATTTTTCTTACATCGGGTAAGATGTTGTGTTCATTGTGGAAGAATTATAACTAATTCTGTTGTTTTGATAATAATATAAAACCAAAAATTTTTGATTGAATATTTATTAAATCCATTATTATTTAATATCAAGTTTATTAGATACAATGGTTTTAACATTTTAACTTCTACTCTTCATCGGGTTTTGTGATGATTGTTCTAATGCGTATTTGGATAAATTTTCCTAGTTTAGCAGATGAATAGTTTTTTGACTGTAGAACTATATTTTGGGTTTTTTGTAACTAATACGATTATCCTATATGGCCAATCAAGTACCTAAATGATATCATAAGACCATGCGCAAGAAAGTAACATAGAATTCAGTTTAAATATATAGGAATCTATATAATATAGGTTTCTATATATTTATCATGATACTTATAAGTTTTTATATTATGATTTTGCATGTTAATTGTCAATATAAAATGCTATTTTTAAATATCGATTTAATCACGTTAATTAAATCATATATTCTAATTTAGAACCTCTTACATTTAGTTGTAAATAATTTTACTAATAAACAAAAAACAAATTTTTAACCACTAAACTTTTATGGCGTTTATGAAACAACAAAAGGATTAATTTAAGAGATATAATTTACTGATTATTACACGTGTATGTTTATCGAATTATCTTCATAAAAGAATCTGTATTTTCTTTTTTTTAAATTTGTGTTTTACTTATAGTTTATGGTAATCATACTAAATTTAAATGTCTAGAAATTATGTATTAAATAATATTTATTGTAAATAACAAATTATATTTTGGTTTTTTTGTGTATTATGCAGTGATAACCTTTGTTTTGATTATTACTGACAAAAATTTTTGATTAATTAAAAATTAATATGGCTTATTATTTAATAATTAATGAATATTGATATTTTAATTGATGGTATAATAAGAACATTTAATAAAATATCTACATGTTGATTTAATTTATTTTATTTAATATATAATCTATTAAAGAAAATAAGATTTGATTTTTGTAAAAATATAAGAGTATTTTATATTTTAAATATTTTAATGTTTATTAAATAAACTGATAATTTTGTATTGCTAAAATTGATAATTTTGTTTTAGAAAAATATTTTTAAAAACTTCATGTTTTTTATAAAATGGAAATCAAGTAGATTTTGTTGTATACTAATTATACTCATTATATTCAGATTTAAATTTGTTGGTGATTTTATATATCGAAACAGAAACTAATAATTAAGATTATGTTGATTTATTTTTTATGTTGTTAATTTGTTATATATTTTATTTTTGTTTGAGAAGATTTTTTAAATTATAGTCATTATTTTTTAATTCTAAAATATTATGTGTTTGTATTTATGTGAATATAAGTGTTATATTGTAAATAAAGTCCACTTTGTATCGTACATAAGACTAATATTTAGATTATTTTTATAAAATAATAAATTAAACACAGATGCTTTGCTATCAGAATGATGTTTTTAAGTGATTTTTAAATAGCTTTGAATAATAATATGAAACCTGATAATAATCACAAAAATGTATTACCGAACACAGTACAACATTGATAAGTTGATATCAATGTTGTACTGTGTTCGGTAATACATTAACTTCAGATCTACTTGATAAATATAATTATCCTATAGATTTTTCAGACACAACAATAGATGTTGTAGTGAGAGTAGGTGTTAGCTGGAGTATATTATCAGAATCAACTCTCTAACTAAAATTGGTATGAGAGAAATCTTTATAAGAGTATATTTTAAAATATTTAAGAATATAAATTAGCAATAAAGTTGAGATATAGTCTCACCCTTATAAGGTTATTAAGAAACAATAATTAATTTATAAAAAACGTGTATTCATTTAAATATAAACAATAAGCCACAAGGAAAGGTATTTAAAACAGATATATTAATGAAAATTAAAAATATAGTCAATGTTGTTGAATATATATGGATTTTAGGTGATCGTTAAATCAAGTTATTGTTTTATTTAAACATCTTATCTTTATGGATGGTAATAATTTAAAATTTTCAAATGGTTAATTTACAGAAAATTTCCTAAGTGGCATACTATCTATGATAGTAAGTTATTTTTTATCAAACCCGCTAGATTGATGAGATTATAGCGATTAGGGTTGTATAAAAGCTATTAGCTAAATTACAACAGTTAGGAACTACTAAATATAGTATCCTTACATGTAATGATAGTCGTTTTATGGTGAGATAATTATCTTTCTGATATATTCTAGGAAACTAAAATTTTCTTTATTTAAATTTTAAAAATAGAAAGAGATTTAAAATTGATATTTTATTTGCAGTTTATGTAAAAACCCTATGATTAATTTTTTGACTATCTTAATTTTGTTCTATGCTAATTTTCAATTAAAGTTCTTTCGTTGATGGAGAAGAATGATATAACATATCGATTCAATTAGCATCGCTTCCGACTAATAGCCAGGAAGGTTGTCAGGTGCGCCTGCGGTTTTTAGGCCATATAACTTAAGCTCTATAAATTCTAATCAGAACATTAAGAGGATCAAAAAAATTAATCTTATCGCTATTTTATTACTTTCACTGAAAACATTGGGTTTTTATTTCACCCATTATGGTGATAAAGAGTCATTTTTTTTCATCCTATAGTAGAGTTGATGCAGATGTTCTGGATAGCTAGAGTTTTATTGTTTCGGTTATCATAAGATTTTTCAATAAATTAGTATAGTCTGGTAAATTGTATTTTTTCTTTAAGATGTCGTACAACATGTTACTCATAACTTATGCTATGAGTGCGATCCTTCTTGGTATTTATTATGTCTCATATATTTAACTATACAAAATTTTCTAATGGGTTTTGTAAATAGTTCTTTTTGAAGGCATAAAATGATGGAATGATAACTTCAAAATTATGTTTATTTAAAAAGATAAATAGAAAAATAAAAAAGGAATTCATAGTGTTTTGATAGTTTGTCCTCACATATATTTTCTCGATATCTGTGAATGATGAACGTTATGGATCTAAATATGAAAATAGCTGTGGTTAAAGTGAGTGCTTTTATTCCATCTAGAGATAAGTCGCTAAGCTTTTGTCGTTAGCAATTAGTTAGCAGAAATTTAATTAGCTGACGTATCTTTTAAGATGTACCCCTACTCTGCATTTCAGTCTTCTTACGCAGTTGAAGAATAGCTGCCTTGGTTTTTCTGATGGCGTAGTCTATTTCTTTTGAAGTGTTAAATCGCCCCAAAGAGAATCGAATGGAGCTATTGACAAGTTCTTTAGAGAGTCCCATGGCGCGTAAGACATAAGATGGTTCTAGCATGGAGGCAGTACAGGCAGATCCTGTTGAAACAGCAAGATCTTGAAGCGCCATAATAATCGCTTCACTGTTAACATCGAGAAAGCTGACGTTAAGTATCGTAGCTACACTATGCTGTTTATCACCATTGAGGGATACGCCGTTAATTTGTTGCAGTCCTTGCCACAATTGGTCGCGTAGCTCTAGTAATCGTGGCATCTCACTTGTGAGTTCCTGTCCCGCGAGATAATAAGCTTCGCCCATCCCAACAATTTGATGTACTGGTAAAGTCCCGGAGCGTATTCCGCGCTCGTGGCCTCCTCCGTGGATTTGGGCCTTGATTTTTATCCATGGGTTGCGCCGAACAAATAGCCCGCCGATACCCTTAGGGCCATATATTTTATGGCCGCTAAATGACATTAAATCTACCGGTAATGTGGCTAAATTAATTGGTAATTTCCCGACGCTTTGGGTAGCATCAACATGGAAAAGTGCCCCATGAGTATGACATAGCTTACCGAAAGTCCCAATATCATGTATTACGCCGGTTTCGTTGTTGACATGCATTAATGATACTAGAATTGTATCATCACGCAATGCGTCGCTCAGTTGTTTTGGTGTGATAATACCGTTTGTCGGCGGTGTCAGCCAAGTAACTGTGAGGCCTTCTTCCTCCAATTTCTGACAGGTATCTAACACCGCTTTATGTTCAGTTACGGCTGTAATAATATGGCGGCCTTTAGCGCGTCTTGCGTAAGCAGTTCCTTTCAAAGCTAAATTATCGGACTCAGTTGCACCGGAAGTGAAAATAATTTCACTTGGATCGGCTCCCACCAAGGCGGCAACATGATTGCGAGCAATATCGACAGCTTCCGCTGCTTGCCAGCCATAACGGTGCGAACTAGAAGACGGATTACCGAAAATACCGTCTAGCGTAAGATAATGCATCATCTTTTTTGCTACACGCGGATCTACTGGTGTCGTAGCGGAGTAATCAAAATAAATTGGTAATTTCATGAAGTGTTAATTTTGGTATCAATAAAAACGCATACCTTTATTTTATTCTCAAGTACGCATGTTGATGTTAATCGGTTCTTCCTGCAGTTAATCGTTAGTCAGAAGGTGATCTTTTATGAAGCAACTTTCTGATTTGTATGCTAAGGTCGTGCCAGAGTGTATGAGTTAAGTAGCACCCTGGCCCCGTATACTTGTTACTAGCTCATGTTTTCGTAGACGAGAGAATAGCTGCTCTAAATAGGATAAGGAAAAATACCCTGGCATCCTGAAATTTTGGCAAGATATATAGACCAATTATCGAAAATGTAGAGCGATATCAAACATGGCAGTGACTGCACATCTGCCTTTAGATGTTAATCTCATAATAACATACCACTAAAAATAATGAATCAAAAGATTTCTATTTTTGATTAAAATAGTCAATTATTTAACTGAGTTAATATAATTAAGTTTTTATTTCCGTGTTGGTTGTTTGTAGTAAAGCAGGTGACGACGAAAATAAAAATCCAGAAAAAAGAGGTTTATCGGTGTTAGAAATAAATCAGTTTTAGGAGTTGTAAGACTTGGCTGTTTTTTTAGAGAAAATGATTTTTTGATTGTAGCAATTTTTGGTGGGAGTATCACTTGATATTCTGCAGAGTATGTGGTTTTTGAATTTTTGGCTCTGTGTGTGATTGAAAAATGATAGAGATTTATTTATTACTACTTCCGAATGGAAGGTTTGGATATATGAGGTTCCCATCAGAATTTTATTTTAAAGTGCTGATAAAATTAATTTAGATCTTCTTCTAGAAGAACTAACTATCTATATATCTGCTGCAATGTTTTTTTCTTACTGCACATATGATTTTAACCTATCCATAGATAGGATGGATGCCACGATTCAAAATTTCATAAAATTACACCAGTTAAAAAGATATGTCAATCAAAAATCGTTATTATTTGGCGCAAAATAACTCTTCAATGTATAAAATCAATTGGTATTTATACTTAATTTGTGAGCGATTGTATCAATGATGAAAAAATTAATTTCATAGAAAGTTGCATGAAGTGATTATTACTCTTATATATCAAGATATTTTTTTAGAAAGCAGTTGTACGATTCTACCTTTTAAGGGTTGCTCTTACTTCTAGTGTCGTGTTTATTTGGTATATTTTTTGAAAAAAAATAAAACTGATCATAGATCAGTCTTCAGTAGGTTAATTGTTAGTGCTGTAGATATTATTTGCATTATGCCTAACAGTGTTATTTAAATTAAATAATTCAACTCTATCGTAATCGTTTTATTTACCTCCCGTACATTATCATCATGTAGAGGTTTTATAAAATACATCGAACCTTTAGATAAAATTAATTAACGATTATATAATGTTTAATTATCTTAAATAAAGGCTAACTTAACGATCAAAAAGTTAAATTTATAACCCATTGTTTCTCCGTATTATATGTATTTTCTTCCTGATCTAGAACAATGATCATATAGGTATCCTATAGTTAACAAAAAACTCGGTGTTAATATACGAGTTCTCGTAAATAACTCCCCATTCTGTTAGAATTATAAAAACTCCATTTTAAGAAACCGGTTATCTCTCGTGGAGATCCTACAGTGATCAAGAAAATCTCTCTTACTTATAAAAATGCTGGTGTGGATATTGATGCCGGAAATGCATTGGTAAACCGTATTAAAAATGTTGTAAAAAACACCAAACGACCCGAAGTGATTGGGGGGTTGGGTGGTTTTGGTGCCCTGTGTGCGTTACCGCAGAGATATCGTGAGCCGATTCTGGTGTTAGGCACCGATGGTGTTGGGACAAAATTGCGTTTGGCCATGGATTTAAAACGTCACGATACTATCGGCATTGATTTGGTTGCAATGTGCGTAAATGATCTAATAGCTCATGGTGCTGAGCCGCTTTTTTTCTTAGATTATTATGCTACTGGTAAATTGGATATCGATATTGCGGCGGAAGTTATAACAGGTATGGTCGATGGCTGTAAGCAGTCCGGCTGCGCATTGGTCGGTGGAGAAACAGCGGAGATGCCTGGTATGTACTACGATGAAGATTATGATATAGTTGGTTTTTGTGTTGGGGTAGTAGAAAGAGCTAATATTATCGATGCCAGGAAAGTCCAAGTTGGCGATATTCTGCTGGCTTTAGCATCAAGCGGCCCCCATTCAAATGGTTATTCATTAATACGTAAAATTTTGTTTTGTAGTCAGATAAATCCAGAAAAAACGGAGCTGGAAGGTAAATCTCTGGCAGATCATCTATTGATGCCGACACGTATTTACGTTAAAACACTACTTTCCCTTATCGATCAGAGTGAGGTGCATGCAGTCATGCATCTGACTGGCGGTGGTTTCTGGGAAAACATTCCTCGCGCGTTGCCGGTTGGAACTCAGGCGGTGATTAATAAAAACAGCTGGCGCTGGCCTGAAATCTTTCAGTGGTTGCAACAGGTTGGCAAGATTAGCTGCTATGAAATGTATCGCACTTTTAATTGTGGTATCGGTATGATTATTGTTGTGCCCGCTTCTAGGGCCTTTCAGGCGCTAGATATTCTTACTAATTTGGGAGAAACTGCCTGGATTCTAGGAAAAATTCAGTCTACTGATAGCAAACATCAGGTGATTATTCGATGATAACATGCCTGATTAGATGAAGTGCGTGTTAATTCGGGTTAAAGAAAGTGACTTCATTGATTGGCATATAAGAAAGTATTCAATTAAAAAAAATAGGCGCATGGTACACGGAAATTCTGTGTTTGGTAAGCATCTATCACCTTGTTAACTGACTATAAATTTACGTGTTCTCGTGAATCGGATGTTGATATGTACTAAGCGCTCTTTGCTCTTTATGGATCTCTATCAGCCGGATGCACAAGTTATTACTGCTCTTATTTCTAAGGTTTTTTGTCTAATTGCAGGAGATTCTGTAAACAATCTTATCACTGGTAGATTGGACTAATTCTTAAGGTGGATCCATGGATTGTAGTGAAATTAATGGAATTTGATGTTGTAGTGCATTTAGTATCAAGAGCCAAATGTTGTTCTTGTAAAGAATAGTTAAGAAATATTTCTGCTTTAATTTTTGTTTATAAAAATAATTAATTTTTGTTATATGATTTTTAGCATCGATATTAAGCATAAAGACTTTTGTTCATGTTTATAGGCCGAGAAATATACACACTCCATATAAAACTTAAGAATTATTAATTAAGTATTTTAGATGATTGATTTGTACCACTTTTAAAAGGTATTTCTGGATTTATTTAGTTTGACAGTAAGTAAAAATTAATTTATGAAATAAAACAGGTAAATTTGAGTTCAAGTATTCATATGAGATGTTTTGTTCATAAAATAATTTGATATTCAAAATTAGAGATGTGCATAAAAATACAATTACTATTGTAAGAGATTGTTGGTAATTTTTAATAAATTAAATTTTCATTATAAATAGAATGCAGTGTATTATTACGTAAGTACATTTTTGTTAGTTATTAACTATGTTAGTTTATATAGTCAAAAATATTTGTTTTAAAATACTCTCTTTCTTTATCTGACTTATTTCAAATAACAACGATGAGTTTTGTGGTAAAAATTTATGAATAAAATTATAAAATTCACTATGCTAGTAGATGTTTGTAAGGAATAAAAATCATTGTTTAATGCATTTTGCATGGCATACCATTATTAATCGCTATACTTAGTAACTATAGGTTTAAAAATAATTTCACTTAACCTAAATCAAGTTAAGTCGACGAGGAATGGTAGCTGATAATATGGTGGCATCAGGATACTGCATTCCATTGCATGGATAAATTGCATTATGTAGTGCGCTTGGTTGATAGAGTTATTCGCAATTTTTTTTAAATACGTCGTGCTTATAACCAGTTGGCGATTAATGTGTTTTTGGAAAAGATAGCGTTAATGTTTTCTGAGATGAATTTAGTTGGTAAATTTCCTGCGTATAGAAAATAATTTTCTTAAATAGAGAAGTCTCGACGTATTTTTTAATAAAAGTGATTCTTATCGCCGTTAAACTTTTTTGGACTGTATTATTTGCTGAGTATCTCTTTAGACGCATCGAGATGCGCTGTTCTCTCAGGGTTTGATAAAGGTGAACAGAAAAAAGATACGGATGTAGTTATAAAACTTAGTAGTTCACCTAATCTTAGTGAAGCTATGGTTTATCCGTTTACCTATTTTTTTCATGTTTGTCTTATTTTTTGAAAAAAGTGTTTGTGATATCTACTAAATAGCTGTTTAGTTCTTCTTTGTTTAATTCACTGAATGTGCTGATTAACTGTCCATTTTTAGGAAATATATAAATTTTCAGTAAGGAGTTACATATCGTTCTGTACTTGATAACGTTTGTTATATATGATTATTACCATAATGGTGTTTAAAATTGCCATTAGGACTGATATAGGTTACACAGATTTTATCATCAGCACCATGCGATATTTTTCAATAAGAATCAACAAAAATACTCATGGGAATTTGAGAGTTTTTCTATTTATCTACATAAATAACGGTACTTTCAGTACTTCTTTTTCATAACCGAATATATCGATATCGATAATAAAGTTAATATGTTCTTTTGATAAGTTGCGGCGTAGGTGGATGGTATTCTTATAGAAAGAGTTTTCTTTTTAATGAGAAATTTTTTAAAAATGTTTTTAACGATTCAATGGTTTTATCGATGCCTTTTTAGATTTTAACTATCAACAAAACATGTGATGATTTTTCAAGAAAATTAATAAATTCTTATGTGCTATAATAAGGTATTAGATTTCTTTCTGGATTTAAAGAAATTAGTTCATTTGTTTTTTCGATAGAGTGATTAAAAATAGATACGTTATAAGTGAGGTTTTCAATATTAAGTACCAGATTATTTAGTCCATTATAGGAATATCCAATAACGATTATCTGTTGTATAGACATTAAAAAATTTCCGTAGATAAGAAGGCTTCTTTGTTATTACTGTTTGGTAAATAAATTTTTATATATATTTTATTGTGTCATAAGAAAATGTTATTCTGTTGATGTTTTATATGATAGAAAGGCTATTTTTATCATAAATTTTTTCATCTTATCTATACGGGAATGGTTAATTTATTTAGCCTATATTGTTTGAAACTTACGTTGCTTAAGATTTAGGTTTTAGTTAATGTAATAGGTTATTTTAATCTCATGAAAATCTGATATTAAAACGGATACTATTTATATGTTCTAATATATCACTCACAAGTTTGATTTATTCAACGAACCCTCAGTGTGTTATAAATTTAGTTTTCTTAAAAAAATCAGGAGATAAACTTATTTTTAATAAGTAAAATTACTTAATTTTATTTCGATTCGCTTTGGGATTTTTTTGGAAAAATCAGAAGGCTATAGTATCTTTAAACAGACCAACTTTCAGGTTTGTCGCGATATAAATTATAGTGCTGTCGCACAGCACTTCACCATCAGCCATGCCCATCACTAGTTTTCGGTTGATGACGCGACGAAAATGAATTCGATAGGTTACTTTTTTTGCACTTGGCAAGATTTGCCCGGTAAATTTTACCTCGCCTACGCCAAGTGCGCGCCCTTTTCCCTCCCCGCCTAGCCAACCTAAATAAAAACCAACCAATTGCCACATGGCATCCAGACCTAAACAGCCTGGCATCACTGGATCTCCGATAAAATGGCAACCAAAAAACCACATATTTGGGTGAATATCTAACTCTGCTTCCACGAAGCCTTTATTATAATTACCACCGTCCTCAGTCATTTTAATTACTCGATCCATCATTAGCATATTAGGTGCAGGCAGTTGTGGGCCCGCTTTCCCAAACAATTCTCCACAGCTGGATGCCAATAAATCTTCTTTTGTATAGGATTTTTTTTTATATATCATATTTCTCTAAACCTTAATTATTGAGTTCAGCACACATTACTCGACAGAAGTAACCGTTGATAATTTTCTTAGTTTTTCTGAAACCATTTAAGCCAGTTTAATCCACAAGGAAACCGTTGCCGCTCATGCAGATTAACATTAGCAATACGCTCACGTATTGATGTAAGAAGACTAGGAAGTTTATCGTTATCAAATGGCATCGCGGTTAATATTTCTAACGCTTGATCGATAGTATCTACTGCCCAAAGAGAAAATTGTCCTCTGCCTACCGCTTGAACGACATCATCGTGTAAGCAAAGCCGTCGCACATTAGCGGTTGGAAGGATTACGCCTTGGGCGCCGGTTAACTTGCGTGCTTGGCATAGAGCAAAAAAACCTTCAATCTTTTCATTGACTCCCCCGATGGGCTGTACGCAGCCAAATTGATCAACTGATCCAGTGACGGCGATTTGCTGATTGATGGGTTTATTCGCCAACGCGCTGATAAGTGCTACTCCTTCTGCCAGTGAGGCGCTGTCCCCATCTACCTCGCCATAGGACTGTTCGAAGACTAGTGAGGCAGAGAATGGCAGTGGTTGATTTAGTTCTAGTGCGGCCATCAAGAACGCCTGCATAATCATCATGCCTTTTGCGTGAAGATTACCGCCTAGTTCCGCTTTACGCTCGACGTCATTAATTTCACCATCACCTAAATGTACCACACAACTAATGCGCGATGGTTCACCGAATGGCAGCGGGTGACCAGGAAAATCTAACACCGAAAGTGCATTAACCTGTCCTATGACTTGACCCTCGGTTTTCACCATAATCTGGCCTTCAGCGATATCCTCCTGCATCCGCTTTCTAAGATAACTCTCACGCCAAATGCGCTTGCGTTCACTGTTGGTAAACGCTGTAGCGGTTAGCGTCTCCTGAGAGCTATATAGCGCAGCCTCTTTTAGTCGGCGGGTTAACCACTGAGGGGAGAGTGGAAGCTGGCATTGATCCTCGCTATAGCGAATTGCTTGCCGTACCAATTTTGGCCATGCGTCTGGGCTTAGTGGAGGAATACTTTGATTTTTGGCTAAGGTATTGACCCAGGCGCACCATTTTGACATTTTTTCTGTGCTTGAAATACGTAGTTCAGACTCAAATTCGCCATACAGCGCGAGACGGATCAGCTCAGGCTCTAGATTGTTAAAGTCCCCGAGTCCATTCCGATCGCCAATTATTATTAAGCGTAAGTTTATTGGTATGGATGGGACGGATATCGGAAAGGGGTGCCTTTGATCTGCTGGAATCCAATCAAAACGCTGTTGCAAGATCATCTGTTTAAGTCGGAGCCAAAGTAGTGGTTGTTGCGTCAGAGTGCGTACGCCGATGATTAAAATGCCGCCGTTAGCGTAATGAACCAGACCAGGTTGCAAATCTATATTATCCCGATAGCAGCGCAGTGTCCCGAATAGTTGCTCGTGTTCTACCCAGGATTGCCAGACGCATGTGGCGCGGCCAGCGAAGTTATCTTCTCTTTTGGTTGCTGGTTGTGCGATGATGCCCATATCAGTCACAACATAGCGACTACCGATAGGTTGGTCTGATAAAGGTAGTATCTGTTGAATTGTCTCAGCAATTAGAAGAAGATATTCCTCTTCTTCTTGTGCCGTCAGAAGCATAAAGCGGCTAGGCGAGCGTGAATGACAAAATTGCATTAATCCATTCATGAGACGGGCTTGCATCGTTTCCAAAGGGGAGGAAAGGGGTGCAGAGGTTGTTTTAAATACCGTCTCGAAGCCAGCTAGATCGGGCAGTAAATATTTCCATTCTAATTTTTTATTGATCAAAATGATAAATAACATCGTTGTTTTAGAGAAACTTTAATTATACAAGAAAAGAGATTGTTTCGTCTCGACCTCTTTTTATTCCTAACGCTTCAATGGTTTAATACTAGGTATCAACAAAAATAATTAACTCTGATAAATATTAGCGAATAATAAATAATGATGTTTTATTATGGAAATAAATAGGGTTTCAGGTGTTGTTTTATGCAATATCAGTATATAGAAAATCTAGAAATTAGTTTGAAGTAAAATGCCTGATTAAAAAGCATTTAGAAGTTTAAAGAAGCTAAAATTACGCAAAGAACAGAAAGATGTTCGAATGTGTTGCGTAGCGTATCAATATCACCTATAAATTTTTAATTTATATCTAGCAAATTGATATTTAATCTAAAATTCGCATGAGTTAGCATGAATATAGCATTCACGCATTATGCAATTTGCATTGCAAAAAAAATATTATTATACGCATAAAAACCCATCGAGAAAAATAGTTTTTTACAATAATTTGGTTGCTCTAATCTTTTGGTAAAGTAGCTTTTTAGAGCCATCATTAACTTATTTTGAGATCTAGAGTGAAAGAAAGCGCTATACAATCCTTTAGTGATACGTAGGAGTGTGTAGGGTTAATGCTTGTTCTATTGGCTAATATAATTTAGCTTTGAATTTATGTTTCAACGTAGAATTAATAAATTCTTATCGATGCATTGTTGGCTATCTATTCTTTAAGATTAACATGAAGCATTCTAATATTATGTAAAATTAGTATAGTTGAGGCTTAGTTGCAAAGAAGATGGTATTTAGCATGATTTTTGCTTTTGTAACTATGCATTACTAGTTTGACGATATGGTTTAAAGCTAAGTTTTTTAGAATGGTTCATGTTTTGATGATATGCAGATAGACTTTGTTTACCATAGATATTTACAGAAGGTCTCTCTATACCTGCGATTAGTTTTCATCATGATTTTTATTTATTTTTCTTTTTAAAAGCCACCTTCTTTATTGATTCATATTAGAAGCTTCTTAAACAACAGATAGACTAGGAAATACTCCAAATTTTATTTGTAAAGTTTTAATTTATGCAGAAGATTCAATCTTCGCTAACATCTAATAAGGAAAGATGCTTTTTTAATAATGAAAAAATTATCTGCGAAAAGAATGCAAATTCTTTTATTATTAACGATGTATCTAATTTACAGTTTAGGACTGATTACGTTAAATTTAGTTGCGTGAGAAATGCATTAGATAATAAAGATAAGTATTTAATTATTATGGTGTTATGTGTTTGAACGGTGTTTATGCTTATAAATATTTCGTGAGCTTAATTTATGGCATTATGGAAGATAATTAAATTATGATTGAATCAGTTCAATTTATAGTTAAAAATCATTCTTGAGGAATCAGTTTGCTTATGTTGTGATCATTGTGTATGTGAAAAATTTGATGTGTTCTATTTTTACTCCGAAGTGTAGATTAACCATAATCTTTTTTCAGTTTTAAATTATTAATGAAGCGATAGTATCCTGGTGTATTTTCCAAATTATTTTTTGTCATTAATGCTTTCTTTAGAAGATAATGCTTACTATTTAAGACACTTTATTAAAGTGATGAAGATATCCGATGTTAAGTATAACGTTACAGAATAAAATAGTGCCTTCAATTTGAATTATTTGCATCAAAATCCATAAGATTGACTATATAAGTTTTATTAATAGAAATAAAAGTAGTTTAGTAAAAAAATATGAGTCATTTAGTTAATAGATTATGATAAGAAAAGTATTTTTCGTATTCTTAATTCTCTATTATTATATAGATATTCTTTATTTCGCTAAAGTTTAAATGAGTAAATAATCAAGATTATGAGTATAGTTTGATTATAATTGATATATATTAAATCAAATTAATTAATTTTTAGTGATACTATTAATTGAGATAAATATTGTATGAAGTGTTAGTGAAACTAAAAATAGTTTTATTTTATGTAAGTTTTTTAATTCGTTATTGATTCAATATAAATTAATCTATTTTATTTTTTAATTAAATTAATGTTGTATATTTTAAATTATTTGTTTATTGAAAATCAGAAATTTTTAATTTACGATTAGTTCATACTAATAAATATTAGTAGTAGATGTCATTTTAGTTGATATAATTATTTTTCAGATAAAAATGATATAAAGTTTACATAAAATTCTATTTTTAGATGAATAAGCTATTATCGTTTGAAGTTTATTTGGTTGAGGTTAGTAAGAATTATTGCAGGTTTTATTTTTAGCATAGAGATATTTAAAAATTTTTTAAGTATAATATTAATTATATTTTATACGTTTATATAAAATGATATATTTTATCTGTTAAAACAATCACTATTATTAATAATGTCGTCTTTCTAAATTAGAATAGAATTTAGTAAGTTATTATTAATAGCCGGTATTATTCGATATATGTGATTGTATAATATCTTGATGTGAATTAAATATAATTCAAATTAGGATTAAGGTTGAATAAATGGAAACAGGATGCAATTAGATGCTTTTATATAATATATGTATTCCAATAATAACTGAATTTTTTTATTTTTTATTTAATTGACAGTGTTGAAACTATAAGAAATTTATGTAGATATAGAAAACTATATTGAATAATATTTTGCCAATTTTGTGAGTGGTTGTTTTTTAGTTTTTATTAGTAAGCTTTTTAACCTCAATCCGATCTAGGTAAGCACGATCGGGATTCGGAAAATAAATTATATTTTATTAAAAAATGGATAGCGCTTTATGTAGATTCTACTAGTATATACAGTGGTTTGGGTTATATAGATAAATATATGGACAAAATCAAGGATAAAAATTTTCTTTTCTTAATATGGCTCCTCTGACTGGATTCGAACCAGTGACATACGGATTAACAGTCCGCCGTTCTACCAACTGAACTACAGAGGAATTGCGAGAACGGGGTGTAATCATAGCGGGGAAGTAATGAGTATGTCAATGGGTTAAGTGTATACAACGGCTTAGTTGCGAAAATTATGCTAAATTAGTGATTTCAAGCGCCTAATGTGGAAGTGATCAGTTATTTTTATTTTGTAAATGAGTTCATGTTTAGCTTTGTTCTACTTTATCTAGATATCTGGACTATACTAATAGTATCTTTTATATATATTTTATTATGATTGCTGTATTTATATAATACGTATCCTTGATTTTTATTGTAAGATATATATCTTTTTAAGTATAAAAAGATCTCGCATCTGTGATGCAATACAATAATTTTATATATATTTATACTTTTTATTTTACTAAAATTATCAATTTTTGGTTAAAATGGCTTCTTTAAATTAAAGATCACCAATTAATGAATACGCGCTTGATCGTGGTAATTGTTAGGCGATGTGGTTGTTTTTGGTGTTTCTATATCGAAATTCGTTTAAGTAGTTTTAAGCATCCTAATTATTTCATCAGATTCGTGTAGTTAAAATCATAAAGATTTATAAATCATTGCCAATAAGGCTTTTGAATAGACATTTTGATTTGTAACAACCTAATTAGATGTTCAATGGTATTTATCTAGCTTTAAATCGTGCGAAAAATCACTTGTAGTGAAAATCGTGGCTTTTGTTTTCTTTTTATCAGAGCATATCATACTTTACAATAAAATGTATGCCGCCAGTGCCTGGCGGCACAGGCGATTTTTATTTTTTTTTGAGTTTAGTTAATTATATCTGGTAAAGCTAGTGTATTTACTGGTACTGCTGGCGATAAAGTGATATATGGAATTTTATTCGTTGTGTTATACATCATCTGATGATATAATACATACTTGTATTTATTTTTGATTTTAATGAATTTCTATTAAAGTTCATTAAAAAATTTTAAAGGCAAGGTTTGCCAATTTGATTCTATGGGTTATGTAATCTCATGTGGTATTTTCATGCTGCATTTGTTTTTGCCTGTTCGTTTTGGCTAAAAAGTGAGGATTTTGTATGAAACAGAAAACCCTTGCTATCAGTTTAAAACTTGAGTGAGTCAAGTACAGAAAGGTTTCTAATAGAATAGCTGAATAATAATTTTATTATTAGAACTATAATTTTGTTATATTCGCGTAATAAAATTGGCGCTATGGTGTTTAGGGAAATTGTATTCGTTGATATGATAATGCCTGAATTTTATTCAGCCATTCTTTTATAAAAACCGAATTTGTTTGTTTTGTTTTAAGTGGGCGGAGCATGACATTGGATTATTTAAAATTTTTGTTCCGGAAGTGAGATATATAAATAATAACTGTAATTAGATCTGATAATTACCTAAAAGTTTCATTTATTCAAAAATTCTGTGGAGAGCTCGAAAATACAGAGATGCTGTAGCTTTTGTTAAGATGTTAATAAAATTAATAAAAGATTTTTGTATAGCTAATTTATGACGTGTTTATAATATTTTATTTGAATTATTTAATTGACGTAAAAGATATATATATACCAAAATTAGATATATAAGAAATATGCATTGATATATACATATCAAAACATTTATTTTTTAGAAAAATTGCTTTTATAATCAGAAAATTACATAAAAATCATATTTTTTAATGTTACCATTCATCATAAAAAATTTATGTTATCAAATAAAAATCTTAATAAGTTGTAGTTCACAAAAGATCGAAGCATTATAATCTTTTTATAAGGTTATTAATGGGAGGACCTTTATCTTTTAGATTTTTAGATATTTGTGTTTACTTCTGAAAGTTCAAAAATTAAGAAATACGAATATAATTAATTTGAATTTTAATAAAATATATTAAAAATTTGTTTTTAAATATCTTATTATTTTTATTTTTTTATATTATAAACAGTTATATTCGATTTATTGACTTGTCATGTTTTTCTGATTTCAAAACTTCAATATTTAAAAATATATTATATAATTACGTAAATTAAATTATTTTAGGTATTCAAAATCTGGTTATTATTATGCTAATATAATTTGATCTTTTAAATAGATCCAAAAAATGCATATTTTTGTTAAGTGTTATTTTAAATTCATTTAAAAATATTAATAATTATTATATTTTTTATTTATTCTATATCTATATGTATAATATAGAGCTAAATTCTTTATAATCATAAAGAAAAAATATTTAGATAATGGTCTTTATGCTGTATAAGTATAAAATTTTTCTAGTGTTGTTTAACAGTAGGTGATAATTTTAATGTTATGCATATTAATACCATCTACAACTATTCTTGCGTTATTTTTAATGAATAGAACGGTATTTTGGTAAATTCACAACACATATAAAGTTCACTTAAAGTATCTAATCGTAGTAAATTTATATAATGGTTCTTGATAGAACCGATGATTATTATTTTGAAATGACAGTTTTTAAATTTAAATTTTTCTGGTTAGTGGTTTGTAAATTTAAATAAGAATAATTCAATGGATCATTGAAGTGATTAAAGGCACTAAAATTATTTAATCCGAGTGAACTATTATATATACCGAATAGTATGTGCTATCACGTAGTGATCTACTATTCATTACGTATTATTACTGATTTTATATTTTTATTTTTTTTATAAAGATTAATGATAATAAGGTGATGTAAATTTAAATGTTATTTAATATTTTTTTTGAATAAATTGGTTCTTTATTTTTTAAGATCGCCAAATGAAATTGCTAATTTACTGAAAAATGTTTTATAATTTGAATTATCTGAATAGAGATTTTTTGATGTATAAATAATCTGAATTATATGCAGTATGAATTTCGTTTTATAGAGTGGATTAAAATTTTTCATAAACCAATAATTATAACTTGCATTCTGTTTTTAGAATATTTTTATTTTTTGTTGGTCTGATCAATATTTATGTTAGTGTTAGTCTAACTGTTATATTATGGATGATGGTGCATGATAGGATAAGTATCTTATTGCTTTGCGATGTTTTGTTTAATTTAATATAGGATATTTGAATGGGATTCTTCTACTAAAGCTAGACTTTCAATGTTTTATTGAATTTATTTAAATCTATAAGTAAAATACCATATTCAATTCAATTTTATGAAATTATTGCGTTTTATTTTTTATCTGATTTTAGAGAACACTTATAAAGTTATTCTATGTTTCATAGGACGTCAAATAATAACGGTAAGACAGTTATCTGTTATATAACGTCTTGTTAGATATATATTGTTAGATATAAATTAATTTCTGTTTATTTTATGATATTATATTTAAATTTTTTATTTTATGTTTTTTACAATACTATTATTCAATTTCAATTTCAATTTCAATTTCAATTTCAATTAAATATACTCTATTTAAAAATAGAGAATAAAATTCTTTTTGTGAGAAATTAAAATTATATATCTGTAATATAGAAATATATTTAATAGTCCTATTTTTAATCATAAAAAAGTATTGATTGTTGATGCGCGTATTTATTCTAGTGACAAATACGTCAGATATCATTCTATAAAATAATAGTGAATTTTGGAAGAAATGTGTACATACAATGATTATTATAAAAGAAATATTTATATATATAGATGTGCCATAATTTTATAGATAATCTGCTTAAAATTATAATCTCTGATGTCTTGAGATATAATTAAGAAATTTCTCTGATTTTTTTGATTGAAAACTTTTATCATACTTCACTTCATATGTTTAGTGAGTTAGCAGCTTGATCTATATTGGTTTGTCCCCCTACTTTGTTTAAAGTAGGTTTTAATTCGTTGCGATGTAAGAAAAAGCGGAGCTTTTCTTTATCTATATTATAGCAATTGACGCAAGCCTAAGGCCCTTTGAATATCGTCGTGGTTGATAATTGCATTGTACAGGGGTAATCTTTTGCTTATTAAAATGCTTTTCTGAATCCAACAGAAAAGATACCAGTATTTTTATACTGGTTAGTAGCAACATTTTATGTTAGATTAACAACGCGTGCATTATTAGTATAAGTATAATAAGCTAGGTTATAATTAATTACAAAAAGAAGACTGGTGTCGATTAATAATGAATTGACTGCAGGGTATCTTCTTTACCAATAGGCTGACGGGGATGAAAAATATAAGTGCCTTTACTTAGCAGTAAAATACATAAATTGAATTTAGTTGAAGATGATGATTATTTTTCCTAGAAATGGTGAATGCTGGATTGAGACTATAAATTAGTAGTCATTTCCCTTTCTAACTAACTAATTGATCGATGAGCTTTCTTATCCGAAAGTTTTTAAACAAGGATGAAATTTTGGTGAAAGTTTATCTATTATCGAATAAATACTTGCAAGTCTATTATCATGGTGATTCTAGTAAATATTAAAAGGACTTTTTATGTTTAACGTAGGTATCCATGTTGTTTGCTATTTTAAGTATCAGTAGTTCTTTACAAAAGTTTTAAGCATCCATACAACACATGGGCTTACTGAGAGAAGTCGACAAAGTTGTCATATAAAATGAATAATGCAGGCTATTTAGTAGAGGAGTAATTTACCTTTAGTATGCTGGAGTCAATTGTATCAAATCCTGCTGCACTTATTGTAGCATGGGTGTATGGTAAGATTGCTATCTTTTAAAAATTCGGCCGACATCATATCCATTCATATCTTTATTTGATAAACTAAAGAGTCGATGTAAAATAGGAATAAGCTTTAATATACATCTCGATCATAATACAGATTTTAGTGATCTGATATTTAGCTAGGTCACTTTGGGAGCGCGGCTTTTTTTAAGAAATTTTTATGGGTTTTCTCGGTGCGATTAATAGCAAGAGAAAGGAATAGGTCGCTGTGTGTTTCTATCTCAATTCTGTAATAGAATTGAGTATATCGCTCCGGGTTCGATAATTTTTACTTGCGCTCGTTCTAATAAGCACTTAAATTTTATTGAGATTTAAGTGCTTATTAGCACTATTTAGATTTATTTTTCCAAGATTTATTCTTATATGAGAATTAGAGTATTTAATAATGTATTTAGTTACTGCGTAGTAGTTCAGAAGCGTTTTTGTTTTGCTTATTTGGATAAGACGAGATCTTTAATTATGATTTTTTATAGTTTTATTGTATCTGTCATATAAGTGCATATGCTTTAGTTAGTTAGAGTAATGAGAAAATAATTTCAATACGAGCTTGCACTATTCAAAATTAAATAAAAACAATATATTGTTTTTATTTAATATATTCATATGAATAATCACCATTGATGTTATGTTTATGTAAGTTGTTTTAATATAATCAGAAAGTGCATATGTATTATTAATATGTGTTATACTAAAATACACTATATTGATATATAATATCATTAAGTATAGTATCAAATTGATAGTTATTTTTTTTATTAAAAATAAATCAAGTTATTTCTTGGGAGGTTATTTATAATAGCATGTACAGTATATACTGTTGTTAACAACTTCTAAAGAACCGTTTTATTTTTGTAAGACTCTAAGAAAATATAATTGATGTATGAAACTTTATTTTATTTAAAATACGAATACTGAGCTATATTTGTATTTTCAAAAAAATATATCCAATTAACATTAAATGTGTATTGAAATAAAATTTAGATTTTATCATAAACACTAGAAATTTAATTTTTGTGATAAAAGATATAAAATAACTATATCCTTAACAATCTACTTGATCGGTTGATTAAGAGGTTTTTCAAAAGTAAAAGATGTTATCAAACAAGGTAAGTATTTAATTAAGTTTTTTATTTTATATATATTGAAACTTGGTGGCTATTATTGATTTTTTCTTTTCTGTTGCTTTTTAATAATAGCCCCACTTAGAACAGGGAATTAGGAGGCCTTTCATGTTACACTCGATTATCAAGCAAATGCTGTTCCAGCTTGACCCAGAATGGGTTCATGAATTTACCCTAAAGCAGCTTAAGCGAATTACTGGCACTCCACTGGAGCGGTTGGTGTGTCAATCTGTACCGATAAAACCTGTGAATTGCATGGGTCTTATTTTTAAAAATCCACTTGGACTAGCTGCAGGATTAGATAAAAACGGTGAGTGCATCGACGTGCTTGGCGCAATGGGGTTCGGATTTATTGAAGTGGGTACTGTTACACTTCGTTCACAGCTCGGCAATATTAAACCTCGCCTTTTTCGTTTGGTAAGGGCTGAAGGCTTTATAAATAGAATGGGATTTAATAATCATGGAGTAGATAGTTTGCTGGAGAATATTAAGCAATCTTCTTTCGAAGGAGTCCTTGGGATCAATATTGGTAAAAATAAAGATTCGAGAGTAGAAGATGATAATGATGATTATTTAACTTGCATGGAGAAGGTCTATTCTTATGCTGATTATATTGCAATAAATATTTCATCTCCAAACACACCGGGATTACGTGCCTTACAATTTGGAAAAGTGTTGGATAATTTGTTGATAGAGATAAAAAATAAACAGGCAGAATTACAATCTATCCATTATAAATACGTACCTGTTGTTATAAAAATAGCTCCAGACATAAACAATGAAGAATTAATACAAATTTCAGATAGTTTGGTGCGCCATCATATTGATGGAGTTATTGCGACTAATACCACTACATCCAGGGAGCTTGTTAAGAATATGAAATATAGCTCACAGAGCGGAGGATTGAGTGGCAGGCCGTTACAATTACGTAGCACTGAAATTATCAAACAATTATCCGCTGAGTTACAAGGTAAATTACCGATTATTGGGGTTGGAGGTATAGATTCTATTATTTCAGCTAGGGAAAAGTTGGCAGCTGGTGCTTCACTTATTCAAATTTATTCTGGATTTGTTTTTCATGGACTACGCTTGATAAAAGATATTATTATCGATATCTAGCTACTTTTGATTAAAATATAAATTTTAGGTATTTTATCATAAAAATACTTTTATTTTTTAGTATTAATTTGATTTCACTTAAATTTCAGAAATAATAATTAATTACATTTTATGAATTATTTGTAATTTTACTACCCAATAGTCTTGTGGATAAGATAGTTGATTTGGATTTATAAATTTAAATTTACAAGATAAATTAGATTAATTCGCAATTAAATTATTTGTATGGCTTCTGTATTTTTTATTAAAAGCATGACTTAAAACTTGTTTACTGAAAGGAAAACTCTAAACGAGAGCAGTCTTGCTGTTGTATCAAATATAATTGGCCTTCTATTTTTACAACAAAAAATAAAATTATCATAATTTACATTTATACTTATTATGCGGATTCTATGTCTATATTCAGATTATTAATTAAAAATTGATGATATTCTTGTGCATACTTAATATTGAAATGTCTCAATAATCGAAAAATAAAACCTCCGTGTTTTTAAAAATAGCTCAGAATAGATAAAACGTTTGCATCCCTAATGATGTAATGTTAATTACATCAATTTCATTGTTTTTTCACTATACCGAGGAACAAAAATATCAATTTTCGTAATAATGCATTTTTAAAATTTAGAATATACAGATTTTATAAATCTGAGTAACAATTCTGATTTTAACTGTTTTTGATTGTTTTCTGAGAAGAAAAAAATTTTAAATAAGCATTGAGATATATTTCCATTAAAATAAAAATTAAGTCAGTAAATTTAGTTGTTCTCTTTGAGAAAAATGGAAAATATCTATCCATCAAAAACTTTTTCTTAAATAATTTGAATTATAAATCATCAGTAGATCAGGTTACTACTGTCATTTTAATATCTTTTTTTCTATGAAAAAGAAAAAGTTTAAAATTACTTACTAGTTAACTGACAAAAAATTCTTAGTTTGCAAACCACTCGATTTTCTGACGAGATAGCTAGAAAAAGTCAAGTAATTGTTTTATGAACGAAAAACTTTCTTATAAAGATTTAGACTAACCTTTGCGTTACATAAATATGGCTATTAGTGATCATCTATATGATGAAAATATAGATTTGTTGTTTTTTTTCTTAGATCTTTATAAGTTTATTGACTTGTCACTTACCTAAACTAATCACTAATTAGTTAGAGAACAAAGACAAACAGTACATGCTGTATAATGATCCATTTATTTCATTGAAAGCCTCGAATTTAAAGTCTTTTTATAAGATGAAAGGAGAAAAATAAAATTTTTGATAAAACAGTATATAGTCTTATGACGTTTGCCAGTGGCAGAGTATGAACCACATGTGATTTTCAATCCTAATTTTGTTCTTTGTGGTTTTATAAAAACATAGATTTATCTAATTTTTATAAACTTAGACCTTCCGAAAAATAAGAAACCGTTTGTTTTGAGGTGTTCAGGATACTTGTTACTCTTATAATTTAATGTTAAAAAAAATAAAAACGTTAGATTCTACAGGACGACGTAGTAAAAATATTGTTAAGCTCGATATCTAAGTTGCAATCATGTTGTCTTTAGAAAGAAAATTGGTTAAGCCTTCGCTAAAGGAAGAATTGCTAGAAATAAAATGATGCTTCTTCTGCCAGATAAGTTCCAAAATAACGATCATCTATTGCAGCATTTTCAGTAACAAGAAATACAATTTGTTGTAGATAGCGCAATCATCACTAGCAATAAAAATTGACGGCAGAAATTTATCCAGTGTTTTCATCATGTTGGAAAGCTTACGGAAAATTGGAGAGTAACAAATGAAATGAGTTGAAGTTAAATCTCAGTATGTTTCATATCCAATAGAAGCCCGCCACGCATTATACAATCAAGCCCCTTAACCGGCAAACACATCGTCGTTACAGGTGTGATTATACCCTTTAAGCTAGTAGGAAAAATGTCACACGAGTCGTGATATTCATAGATAGAAAAATGCAAGGTTTAAATAGTAGGATATACTGAAAATAGAATACTATCACTTCTAGTATGTAGTGCTGTGAAGTACCAATAGTAACCGGGCTGTACTTTTTGAAAGCGCTGGTTTATCGATTTTCTTATAGAAAAATTATCTATAGAAGTTAGTGGCGCAAAGGAAGTATTTTAAATAAAAAAATCATGGTTGTATCTATCATGTTAAAATGAAATGTACGATAGAAAAATTAAGATCTCACGATATTTTATATATAACACCATCAAATGATTTTATTTATTGAAGGATCGTTAAATAAATGTAAAATCTCTTAAATTTTATTATGAAGTATATGTTAGAAAATTTAAATAAGTATCCAATTATTATAAAAACTTAAAATCGCCGTATCTAACTTATTTTAAAATTAATTAAACGTATCTTTGATAAATTTTTTCTGGAAAAATCTAGTTTTTTAAGTAACCGGTTAAAAATAAAATTAGAACTGAAGGTGAAAATCTTCAATCAGAAATAAAAAATATTTAAAGACAATAATATCACTGGATTGAGGTAGATTCATTTAAATGCGAATCTTTTAAATATCTATGATATATGACCAGAAATGGTGTATTAGTGACTTTTGTTCTGGCAAGCTTCTCTCTCTAGAGGAGTAGAGTGAAGTTGTTAACGAATATATTAAGAATGGCGAAAAATTGGTGACATGGTGATAATGTAGTAATCAATGTGTTTATTATTCAGTAAAATTGTTGATAAATTGTTAATTAAATTAATCAATATTTATTGATATCTCATTCTTTTAGAAAATATAGTGAATAATATCATTTATAATTTTTAGTTCGAATTTCCTTAATGTTATTAAAAGATTTAATCATAAAACAAGAGAAATATAAATAAAATCATAGTATAAATATAGGTTTTTTGCTGATAGTTTGTTATAATTTTTAAATATTTCATTTCTTAAACAGTGTGGACGATATCTATGCATCCGATGCTTAACATCGCCATTCGCGCAGCGAGAATAGCGGGTAATTTAATCGTTAAACATTATGAAATCCCCAGTACTATCGGTTCCATACAGAAAATAGATAATGACTTTATCATAAACCTTAGATGTGCAGCGAAACGATTAATTGTTGAAATTATACATAATTCATATCCGAAGCACATAATTAGCAGCAAAGAAGAGACGGGCAAAGTATTTGGCGAAGATACTCAGGTAGAGTGGATTATTGATTCACTGAATGGAACCATTAATTTTATTAAACGGATTCCTCACTTTGCTGTTTCCATTGCTGTTCGCATAAAAAATCGTACAGAAGTAGGTGTGATTTACGATCCGATGCGCAATGAGCTTTTTACCGCGTCTCGTGGCCAAGGCGTTCAAATGAACAATTACCGCCAGCGCACAGGTAGTGCACGTGATTTGAATGGTATAATTTTGGGTACAGGGTTTCCATTTAAGCAAAAATGGCATGCTTGCAGTTATATCACTCTAGTCAGAAAACTGTTTATTCAATGCACAGATGTCCGCATTTCAGGCTCTGCAGCACTGGATTTGGCATATGTGGCTGCAGGTCGTATCGACGGGTTTTTTGAGATTGGTTTGAAACCCTATAATTTCGCCGCAGGCGAACTGTTGGTGCGTGAAGCGGGGGGGGTGATCACGGATTTTAATGGTGATCATAATTATCCATTTTCAGGTAATGTTGTAGCTGGTAATCCGCGTGTTGTAAAAGCCATACTCTCGACTATGCGTACAGAGTTGACTGAAGAGCTAAAGTGTTAATCTGATTTTTAACAATCAGGAGGCTCTGCAACTACTGTTAAGTCTGATATACAAACAACCTCCGTACGTCTTGATAGGATTGTTTTTTGTACCTACTATAATTGTGGATGAGTTAGTTAGAACAAGCCTAATTACTGGGTCTCAAAGTTTTTTTAATATAGAGATGTTACTATTGATTAATGTGTTTATGTTTTTTATTCAGAGACGATATGGTTTTGTTCATTTTATTTTTTAAATTCATTTGAACATTATTGCGTTATTTAAATTCCTCAGTGATTACAGGTGAGTATAAGATAATTAAGTTCGGTATAAAAATGCTAATATACGGTGAAATTACTTACTGAAATATTTGATAGTGTTGTCTGGTTTGAAAGTGTTTTATGAAGGATAAATTAGACACTCTGGGAAGTATAGGCTAAAACACATAAAATGTTTTATAATTAATATCTTACAGCGAAATAATTTTACCGATCAAATTATTACTACTAATTTATTTTTCATTAGTACCATGTATGTACGGCCCGAATTTTGTAATAAATTAAAACATAGCAAAAAAAAATCAGAAAAGTATCAATTAATAATGCTACTTAACGACACATTTTTATCAGTATTCTGCACTTCTTAAAAAGAAAATATAGCCACTGATTTTCTAGCAAAAAATTAGTGAGAAATTTAGTAAGATCGATGAAATAAATATAACTACGATGTTACAAGTGAGTAATTAGTCAATCAGTTACTATACTTAGTAAGCGTTTCTATGATTTATGATTTGTGGTTTTCGCCGGACGTATGTCGATTCTTAATATTTTAGATTTTTATTTTAATTTACATGACTATGATGTGTAGGTGCAGAAGGATGAGTGGGAGCACAATGCTGCATTAGATTAAGCTAATAGGAATTATGAAAAACAATGCTCATTGCCTAATAATCAGCGAAGATGATAAGGAGTATATTTATTAATTGGTTCTTATTGATTCAATAAAAATATGATGCTTATAATTTATGCTAACACTAAAATATAAAGATATATATCTTTATATTTATGACGTTATCTTCTATAATAAAAGAATTATTGCATGGATGCCACAATTATCGATTTATATATCTATAAAAGTTAAATTTATTGCCACTCAAAATATTTTTTGCGATAAAAGCTTATTAAGATCTTAGATGGTTTTGGGGTATTTAACATGTTTTCCTGTTTTTTTATGCATTTTTTTTGCCTTTTTACGGTGTTGTTGAATAAATCAACAATTTAATTTTAATGTTGATTTTCCAGATATAGCAGCAACTGAGGTTTTGTCTCTAATTATTTTATTTTATTAAGTATTTTATTTTTCATCTCACTAAAAATAGTTGCTGTATCATTAATTTATTTTTTTGGATCAAAATCCAAACAAATAAAACAATTAAATCATTTAAGGATGCTCAAGTGTAATATTTTTGAGCATCTGATATCGATGGATAAAGTGGCATTTACTTTTCCTATATATATGCACTTTTTGCTGTAAAGAAATAACAGATATATAAGTAGAGATCTGTAAATTATCTATAATCTCTACTCTGTGTTATCGTTCATATATTAATCACCCTGCTTTAGACGCACCCCGCGGGGCACTAAGCCAGCGGCGCCTAAGGCGCAGCATGCAATAAGTGCTGATATCCAATAAACTTCGTGTATCGACAGCGCCACTTGCTGCGCCATGTATAGCAGCCCGGGGCCTGTCTGGCCGTGATGCACGATTAGATGCTGAACAGGATCATCAATCCATGGAAGTCGCTGTTGTAAATTTATATTCAGTGTGCTCCCTAGTATCCCTGTGCTTAAAGCTGATCCTAGCATGCGGGTAAATACCGAAAATGCGGTGGCAATACCGCGAATCGTAAACGGTGTCTCATTTTGTACTGATACTAAAAAAGTGGTATTGCTAATTCCCATACCTAACCCAATTACAAATGAAGCAAGACGAGCATAATTAATACTACTCTGGGCATTTAGCATCAAGAGTAAGAAACTACCGACTATGAGCAAAATTGCCCCGCAAAATGCCATAAGCCGATAGGATGTATGTATTAGCAGCCTACTGCATAAGATGCTGGCCAGCGGCCAACCAAGAGACATAACTGCCAGAGTCCACCCCGCTTCTAGCGGGCTTCCACCTAACACAGCCTGAATATAGGTGGGTAAAAATGCGGAAATACCCATCATTGCTGCACCAATAATCAACTCTCCGATATTGCTGGCAATAATAATTTTATTTTTCCACAGCGCTAATGGGAATAATGGTGAAGAGGTTTTTTGCTCTTCTTGTAATAACAGAATAGCGCTGATAATAGATAGCCCCAGTAGTTCTGTACGAACAAGATCGCCCACCTGTTCACCATGCAGCAAGGCGATAAGGAAACAAGCAATTGTCATTGTCATATAGATGATACCGGCTATGTCTAAAGATAGAGAGTTGTAGAGGCGCTTTTCTGATGGGAGATAGCGGGCTAGCAAACCTGCTGAAAAAATTCCTAGCGGAACGTTAATCCAAAACACACCCGCCCAGTAAAAATGTCTCACGATAAACGCGCCTATTAGTGGACCGACGAGCGCTGATACCGCCCAGACACTGGAAAGGTAACCTTGAAGACGGGCACGTTCTTGCTGGTTGTAAATATCCGAGATAATTGTAGTTGCAAGTGGTACAAGAGCGCCAGCTCCTAATCCCTGCAGTGCTCGAAATAGGATAAGCTCTGGCATGTGACTAGCAAAACCGCATAATATGGAGCCGATAAGAAATAATGCAATGCTAACAAAAAATACTGGTTTACGGCCAAAGAGATCTGCCAAATAGCCGTAAATTGGAATGGTAATAGCCTGCAATAAAAGATAGATAGAGAATACCCAGCTTAATAGCGGCCCCCCACCCAGACTAGCGATGATATTTGGCATAGCGGTAGAAACAATGGTAACTTCAATCGCTGCCATAAACATGGCCAATATACAGGCAATAAATATTCTGGCACGCCATGTCGGCGAAATGGCAGACCCTGGAGTCTGATTTATAGATCCTTGATAGTGCATTTTTATCCTTTGATTGTAGCAGTTAAGCACTCAACTTGCATATTGCGTATTAATCGGTGTGTGGTGTAATAGATTTCTTGATATTCATGGCTTACTTTAATCCTGAAAAATTAAATAGCTGTAAGTAATATGAATTTTTTTTCAATTTCTTTGAAACTGAATTATTTTTACGATACAGTATCATTGGTAGAGTTATTCATTGTATCAATTATGACTCCGATTATGTTGATTAGTCGAGTCTTCCATTTTTAAAATAAATTACAATAAAACGTAATATTATCTGTTTTGTTTGCAGATGAATCGGTTAGAGTGAGAGATTATGGTATTAGTACCAGGCAAGTAAGGTATATCTTTATTGACAATAACGGTTTAATTTTATTCTCGTTGTAGAGAAATTTAAGCTTGTATACACAAGAGTGTTATTGATATGACAATGAATAAGCTTCATGGCATAAGAAATTACTGTAAAGATATTTTCTATGAACTTGCATGTTTTTCTGATATGTATTAAAATACAAATAAGTAAGTTAGCAGCTTGTATAAGCGCCTTATACTAAAAACAGCATCTATGGATGCAAATAGAATTAGCTGTGCAAAAGAAAAAATAATACTTTTATGTGCAGAATAAAGAGTAAGTATTCCTGATGTTTTATGTTGAGAATTGTTTAATAAAATGTGCTCCAGACACATTTTGTGGACTAAGAAATACAGAAATCACAAAAACCAGTAATGCAATTCAATAAATTCAGGATTATATATCTATGATAGATGTATAGGCGGTTTATAATTTTTTATTAAAATTAACATTTATGTATTAAAAAAATAACATTAAAAATAGAGCGGTAAATTGTAATTTACGCATATATATCAAATACATTGTTTATAAAATTGCTTGTTTTAAAATCAGAGGAGATGTATAAAAGTCATCAAATAAAGTAGATAATAATCAATATTATAGTAAATAAATTAAAATCATTTTCCTTTATATATCAAAAAGGATATATAAAGGAAAATGATTTATATAATAAACTTGCAGAGTTTGAATACTCTGTTACGTTGCGTATATCAAATATATGAATTATATTATTTTTAATAAAACCGTTCTGTCATGCTGATTAAAAATTCTTAATAAGAAAGAAATAAAGTAATAATAAATAAATTATATTTATCAATATCCAGTATTACGTATCTCAGTTGAGGTATACCAAAAATACTGATTGGCCAATATAATCAAACGATAATTGCGTTAGGTTTAGCATATGTGTTTGATAAGATCTTGGAAAAATCATGCGTATATGATCCTTTGTATTCAAGGAAAAGCGTTAAAATATAAGAATAAAGTTAGAGTTATCACAGGTGTTAAATGTATTCTTTTTTGTAAAAAAGAATATGGTAAGGAGTATATGTTTACAGTTTATCATTCTAATCGGCTAGATATGCTAAAGATGCTTACTGCTTCTTTAATTGCAGTAAGTCCGTTGCGTGATCCGTTCAAAACAGAAGTGATTGTGGTGTCCAGCCCCGCTATGGCGAAATGGATGCAAATAGAATTAGCGGAACATTTCGGCATAGCGGCCAATATTCAATTTCCGCTACCCGCTAGCTTTATTTGGCAGATGTTTTCCAACGTGCTGCCTTATATTTCTGGTAGAAATATGTTTTCTAAATCGGTGATGATTTGGCGCTTGATGGCACTGCTGCCGCGTTTGTGCCGGCAGTCGGATTGTGCGGCGATAAAGGAATATCTACGTGATGACGATGATAAACATAAAGTTTATCAGTTCGCTACTCGGGTAGCGAATTTATTCGAACAGTATTTAATTTACCGGCCTGATTGGTTGATAGCATGGCAGCATGGTGAAATAATTGAGGGTCTGGGCAAAGCGCAGTACTGGCAGGCAACGCTGTGGCGGGCGTTACTAATAGAAATGGAACATGCAGGCCAGATTTTGTGGTGGCAACAGCCTGCCAATCTTTATCAGAACTTTATCCAGACTTTAATGCAAAGTCAAAATCGTCCGCCAGGACTACCTGATAGGGTATTTATTTACGGCATCTCCGCTTTGTCGTCCACTTATTTGCAAGTGTTACAAGCGTTAGCTCGTCATATAGATATCCATCTATTATTTATTAATCCATGCCGGTATTACTGGGGAGATATCCAAGATCATATTTTTTTTACTCAGCTTCTTTCCCGCCGTCGCCGGCATTATGATAAGAAGACGGAGAAGGCATTATTCCGGAATCAAGAACAGACCGCTGTGTTATTTGACGATTTCGAAAAACAAAAAATAGGGAATCCTTTGCTGACTTCTTGGGGGAAGCAGGGGCGAGATACCCTCTATTTGTTGGCAAAAATGAATGGTATTGCCGAAGTAGATGCATTTGTAGATCCAGTGGGTGATTCCATGTTAAGTATATTGCAGCATGATATCCTGGAGCTTGAGGATCATACCGTGATTGGTGGTATTAGCCATAAAATAAAGCGTAATCAGGGCGGCGGCAAGCGTCCTCTGAAGCTGAATGACTGCTCTCTAAGCATACATGTTTGCCATAGTCCTCAGCGGGAAGTGGAAGTGTTGCACGATAGCCTGTTAGGTATGATTGAAGACGATTCTACGATGCGGCCACGTGATGTAATTGTAATGATAGCCGATATAGATCGCTATGTGCCAGCGATCCAGGCAGTATTTGGGAATGCTAGACCCTCGCGCTATCTACCTTTTTTCATTTCAAAGAATCTGTCGTCGCGGCAAATTCATCCTGTTCTATCTATATTTCTTCGACTACTGGAGTTACCGAATAGCCGTTTAGTCGCTGAACATGTTTTAACTTTTCTGGATGTTCCGTCCCTGGCAGCCCGGTTTGCTATCAACGAGCGGGGAGTTCAGTTGCTGCGACAGTGGGTGGGGGAGTCGGGTATTCGTTGGGGGTTAGATGATGACATGTTGCGTGAACTGATGTTGCCCGCCACAGGTCAGAATACTTGGCAGTTTGGTCTAACTCGTATGCTGCTTGGCTATGCCATGAATAGCGAGGGCGGCAACTGGCAGGGCGTTTTGCCTTACGATGAATCAAGCGGCTTAATAGCTAGTTTGGTTGGGCAACTAGCGGAGTTATTGACGCGGTTGCGGCAGTGGCGTGATCGACTTTCGCAGCCACGCCATCTGGATGACTGGTGTGGCTGCGCTTGCGAAATAATAGAGGATTTTTTTGTGCCGAGTCTCGATGCTGAAGCGGAAGCGTCGCTAGCGCTGCTAAAAAATCAGTGGCAGAATCTGCTCCTGTGCGGGTTTCAGGCGGGATATAACCAGCCTGTTTCTGTGACATTGCTAAAAGATAACTTGGCTGAGCGACTGTATCAGAATCAGAATACCCAGGATTTTTTTGCCGGGACCATCAACTTTTGCAGCTTGATTTCGATGCCTTCTATTCCATTCAGGGTAGTTTGTTTGCTGGGCATGAACGACGGCGTGTATCCGCGAACAACGTTATTACCGGCAGGATTCGACTTGATGGCGCAGCAACCACGCCATGGCGATCGCAATCCTCGCGATGAGGACCGCTACCTGTTTTTAGAGATACTGTTATCTGCACAGCAGCGATTCTATATTAGTTTTATCGGCCGTACCATTCAGGATAATACTCAGCGTCATCCATCGATCCTTGTAAGCGAATTGAGTGATTATATAGAGCAAAGTTTTTATCTACCTGGTGATGAGCAAGTCGATGAAGAAAATAGTGGTAACCGAGTGCGATCACATCTGTGGCAGTGGCATAGCCGAATGCCTTTTGCGCCGGAGAATTTTCTGCCAGGCAGTAAAATTCAAAGTTTTGCTGATGAGTGGCTATTGGCCGCTAGCGCCGATGGTAAACGACAGCCAAATTTTATCGCGTCTTTGACGGAATTGCGCTGTAAGTCACTGACTTTTGATGAGCTACAGCGCTTTTATCGACATCCTGTCCGTGCTTGGTTTGTTCAGCGTCTCGCGGTCTCTTTTCATAAAACATCTATGGAGCTGGCGGTTGATGAACCTTTTGTAGTAGATGCTTTAGTCCGCTATCAGCTCAATGAGCGATTGGTTAATGCTTTGATCGAGGGGAAAAGCATAGACCGGTTGTTCAGCCAGGTACGTGCTGCTGGCCTATTACCATATGGCGCGTTTGGAGAGGTATATTGGGAACAACAATGCCAGGAAATGATGGTGCTCTCTAAGCAGGTTCGTGCATTCCGATTGCCAGCAATGAAGCTTCTTGAGATTTATCTGAAATTAGACGACGTAACTTTGTCCGGGTGGTTGCCGCAAGTGCAGGTGAACGGCCTTCTGCGCTGGCGACCGAGCACACTCTCGATCCTGGACGGTCTGCTTTTGTGGTTAGAGCATCTGGCCTATTGCGCCATGGGCGGTGAAGGTGAGAGCCAAATGTTTGGCATACGCGGTAAATGGCATTTTTCGGCTCTATCTTCTTGCCAGGCAAAAGCGTTTTTACTTCCTTTAGTTTCTGGTTATTGTCGTGGGTTAGCTTCGCCGTTGCTGCTTTTACCCCGTTCAGGAGGAGCATGGATAAGACACTGTTACAATCAAGAAACCAAAAGTATTGACCGAGGGGAAATCAGTCAGCGGCGAGCTCTTGATAAACTCATCCATGCTTGGAAAGGAAATGGCCCAGTTCCTGGTGAAGGTGAAGATCTTTATTTTCAGAAATTAATGCCTCATCTAGATCAACAATATATTGAAGCGATTATTTTGATTGCAGAACAATATTTTTTACCACCTTTAATATTTAATTTGATGTAAAGTGATCTGAAGAAACGAAAAAATAAAGTTTTAAAGTAAGCTTAGGAATGGAGTAGTGAGATCGTCTGTTATTGGAAGATAAGCGACGTTCCGTGTTTTTTTTACACGCAAGAATTATTTTAAAAGAATGTAATTAGAAATGGTTTGTAACTTATCTACCGGAGATAGGAATCTTTAGATGTTTGTAACGAATTGTTTATTTTTGTACTAATTTTTTGAATGCAGAACGGCGAAACTAAAGATAGGCACAACGTAAATAATATAAATAAAATAGAATCATTGTAAGAGCGCTCAAGATTTTTCTATTATCAGGCTATCCAGCTAATAAATGATACAATGTTTATGAAAAAATAATGGTGATTATATGATTCCAGCACTCATATCTTATCGAATCTTTATTTTTCCTTTTTATTAGGGAAACAAGCGCGTAGGTGCTTTTGCAGCTCCTCTTCATCATTAATAATCACTTGGCGGAGAGGGCGCTAAGTGCTGTTGTGTGCTGTTTTGATTTGATCTAGATTTTTTCTATGTTTAATAAAGTAGCATCATACGGCAGGATTGATGGGAGAATCCCAAGTGAATAAGTGGCATCTCAACTATCATTGATGGAATATTTATTGGGAAGTTTTAATCTGAAACCAGAGAAATAAGTTTAACTAAGCCAGCGTTTTTAATGTCAATATGAAACTGTGAGAAATAAACTGAACATCAGTTTGCACCTCGTATTGCAATATTTATAATAATGTTATTAATCTGTAACTTAGATAGCAGCAGCAAGTGAAAAATATAGTTAAAGGATTGAATAATGATATTCATGTAAATTAAAAATTATTGGCTATATATTATATTTTATTTAGATTTTTTTAGATTTAATTTTATCGAAAATTTTTAATTAGATTTAAATCAGAGGCCTATTATTTATAACGGAAAAGATTTTACTAATTCTCGAGATTAATAATCTTTCCAGATTAATATCATTATAATTAATAATGACTACATTTATAGGAACTGAAGAAATAAATAATTATGCTAACCATATTATTGATAATATGTTTCGTCTATTTTATTTTCAATATTTTATATTTTGTCATATCTGTTTTTATAAATAAAAATAGGGGCGCATGAATTATTTTTTGTAAAACCAGTTTTATCCATAAACAATCGATCTATTCTCAGTGATTATATTTTTTCTGAAATGCTTTTCTTTGGTACTTTTATCAATTTTTAGATGATGCTTTTTTATAGGTTATTTCTAGTCTCTTAAAAACCCAGAAATTATTTAATATACACGCAAAAGATGCTTCGAGTATCTTTTGATAGATGTCGTGATTTTGTTGCGTAAGTTTTTAAATATAGATTAAATTATTTAATTCAGGTAGATAAATTAGTTTAATTTATATGAAATCGTTTGTAGTATCTAAGATACTTAATCCTTTTTTCAATAAATATTTTTCTGCGGTAAAAAACAAGTTAAGTATTTATCACAGATATTCTAATTATAATTTTCACTTGCAGTGATTCGCTGAGGTAAGGATGGTGTGCTATAATCCATTAATTTATTTATCTATTTTAACATCAGCCTATTTCTTGTAACTTTAAAAGTTATCTGGTAAGTACTATTTTAATCATGTAGCTAGAGAAGGAGATCTCTACCTGTTTTTGCAGGTGGTCGCTGCTGTTTTCGTTATTATTTTTTTAGGTTATGTTATTACTACGCGGCGGTTTTACTTAGATTTTTGATGGCAATGCGATACTTTTTATGGGATAAGGCGAGCAAAAAGCCTTTCTTAACGAGGTTGTTACGTTTGATGGACGTTGTTCTGTACTATGTGGTAATCTAAGATTGTAATCTTATTTCTAAGTTGTAACTGAATAATATTCAGTACTAGCTATTAAATACTATTCAGTACAACAGGTAACTTTATTGAATAAATCTGAATTAATGGCTCTGGTAAGAGAGCTTATTAAGGGATTTAAATGTTGTTCGCTATTTTTAATAGCGAAATTCAATTAATCTTCTTGGAGAATTGCCATTATTACACATGTACTCGTGCATCATAGTCTTGTAAGAGCACTTGATAGCCAAGACATATTCTGAACTTGAATATATTTGTTTCAGGAACTAAGTCTTGAAAAAATAATATTTATTTAATTAATCATCGTGATTGTAACGTGTATTTTAATTGTTGTATCTAACGAATCCAATAATTTTTTAGTATTGTTTTTTATTAAATCCGATAAAGCCTGTATATTATTTAGTATTCCTAAGTGCTGAATTAGCACAATAATTAACATTATGCTGTTTGTTGTCAGCTGGATTATACGCCTAAATCGCTATTTATTAGAATTTTTCTGCTAAACTTTTTATGCAACTTCAGTAAAGATTTTATAGTCTGCAGCTAATTCAATAATTCAATGAATCATTTCATCATTATATTAGATTTTTATGTCGATTCTAACCATCCTTGTTCCCCTGATGAGTAGTAAATGGTCTAAAAAATCCAGAAGTACAACTATTGTTTTGAAAATTAAGTTAATAAAATCATAGAGTTATAACAGAAAGACTTAACATGTGTTTATCATCACTATTCTTGTATACAGATCATATTTATGTAGTGAAGTTATCAGCTTAGGGTATTCAGTAAACATTTTCTTAGTTCATGCAGAAATGATTGACATTTTATCTAGCTGAACACTTAAAGAACCGTGTTTTTTAATAGCATTACTGTAAGTGAACATAGGATAATTTTAAACTTTAGTTTTTTTAATTTAGAACTGATATTTCAACAATAGGACTCATCTTTATAAGAATTAGTAAATGTTTTATTGTTTCAATTAGATTTCTAATTCAATAAAAAATTAATTAAGTTACTTCTATAGCAACTGTATTAGAATTAATAATTGAGTCTATACTCTGGAAAGAGTCCCAATGATGTAGAAACTGAAGCAGATAAAATTTTTAACTACTAAAAAGTTATATGGTACGAATAAAAATAAATCTTACTTCAATGGATTATTCTAATTATAAATGCTTTTCGGTATTCTCTATTTCAAATAGAGATGTGGAGTCATAAATTTATTGATAATATTATGCCATATGGAAGTAATAAATTAATATGCGATATTAATTAAGCTCATTGCCTCAGAGTGCAATGAAAGGTCGTCAATTGAATCATCTCCGGATAAAAATCCGCAGGCGCCTTGGTGTTAAAATAATGCTTGAAAATAATTTTTTACAAACAATTGAATCACCGACAAAGCGATCACCATGGTTGCGTCCGATCCTCGGCAAATTATCATTTAACAGTGCACCGATATTGACCTAACAGGGTAGAGTTTATTTTTAGTTATGATTATATTAAGAGAAGGTTTGTAGTTATTTTTTTCGCATATTCTTGCATTCTAAGTTGTATGAATAATTCTATATTCAGAAGAAAGATTGGTAATATCGGGTTTATGGAGACGATTTTTGATCAGCAATCAGGTAGGCTTCAGGTTATTTAGTAATAGTGAGTTACTAGCAGCGGGGATATCTTTATCAGCGATATCTACTTTTTTTGTAAAAATCTTCATTCCTGATCTGACTACATTGGATTAGCTCATTTTGAGCAGTAGAAGAAATGGCATATACCATTGCAGAAAAAGTTGCACGGATGGTGAACAAAAAGTGTATTTCTCTATACCTGTGATCTGGAGATCTATAATAGCTATATTAATACGCGTATCATCCGATACTTGTATGCGAGTGTTAACCTATTTTTAGCTACATGATTATTTTTAATAAAATATTATTTGGTATTTATTATCTTTGCTTTTATTGAATATTTTTTGATGGCGGCTCGGATAACGAGCTGCCTGATTAGCCTTATTCTATCCTGATAGATAATGTCTCTTTTTATATGTCAGTCTTGCAATAAGTACTGATAGTATAACAGAAGGAAACCAATCACATTGATGATTGCAGAGAGCTTAAACCCCATGAGTTTGCCGTTGCAGGGCACACGTCTTATCGAAGCGGCAGCGGGAACTGGAAAAACCCACACGCTGGTGACACTTTATTTGCGTCTTCTACTTGGGTTAGGCGAAAAGGCGGCGTATCCACGGCTTTTAAGCGTAAAGGAGATACTAGTGGTAACCTTTACCGAGGGGGCTACTGAGGAACTTCGCTGCCGTATTCGTAAAAAAATTCATAGGCTACGGATGGAATGCCTGCATGGTAAAAGTACGGAGCCTCTCCTTATGGTGCAACCCGTAGATCCCAGCTTGATCGCCATTCATCTGCTAGATGCAGAGCAGCAGATGGACGAGGCGGCAATTTATACTATTCATGGTTTCTGTCAACGCATGCTAAATCAGAATCCACTTGAGTCTGGTATATTGTTCCAATATACCTTAGTGGAGGATGAATCGTTTTTGCGACAGCAGGTAAGTGCTGATTTCTGGCGTCGTTACTGTTACCCGTTGCCGTTGGACGTTGTGCGCATGGTGCAACAGTACTGGCAAGGCCCAGAAAATCTATTGACGGAAGTGCTTCCTTATCTGCAAGGTGACCCGCCGCTAGTATGTAATTCGCCAGATGTAAACGAATCAATTTTGGTACGGCATGCACGTATCATTGCAGGTATTGAAGATTTTAAGCGGCAATGGCGTGCTGCGTCAAAGGATATTAGGACAATACTTGATATCCACAAACTTGACCGTCGGGTCTATAGCAGTAAGAATTTATTAACCTGGCTGGAAAAAATCGATCTCTGGGCTAGTGAAAAACATACCATTAACTATCATGTACCGAATGAGCTAAAACGTTTCAAGAGTTCGATGTTGACGGAAAAAAGCACCGGCTGTATTTCGCCTCATCATCCGCTATTTTCCGCGGTAGAGGGATTATATCAAAAAGTGTTTTCACTGCGCGAACTGATTTTCGTCAAAGCAATGACGGAGATGCGTCAAGCGTTAGAGCAAGTAAAACAACAGCGATCGGAGCTTGGATTCGATGATCTCATTAGTTGTTTTGATCGAGCATTAACTGACGGCCGTGAAACATTGGCTCAGGCGATACGTACGCGCTACCCGGTGGCGATGGTTGATGAATTTCAGGATACTGATTCTCAGCAGTATCGTGTTTTTAGCTTAATTTATGGCAATCAGCCTACTACAGGGTTGATATTGATAGGCGATCCGAAACAGGCGATATATGCATTTCGTGGTGCAGATATCTTTACCTATATGCGTGCTCGAAAAGAAGTTGATGCTAACTATACTCTTTACACTAATTGGCGTTCTGCGCCAGGGATGATCAATGCGGTAAATCAACTCTTCCAAAGTTTACCTGTGCCATTTATCTTTAATAAGATTCCTTTTTCTCCAGTGGTATCAGCTGCTTGCAATACTGATTTACGACTGTTTGTGCATGGAAAATCACAGCCGGCAATGCGTATCTGGGTACAGCCAGGCGCTTTCGTAGGAGTAAATGAATATCGACAATACATGTTACGTCAGTGCGCTTTTACCATCCGCGAGTGGCTTTACGCCGCGCATGAAGGTGTAGCCTGGCTCGAAGGCGGACGTCAAGGTCGTAAGTTGCTGCAGGCTTCAGATATCACGGTTCTCGTACGTAACCGAAACGAGGCAGCGTTAGTGCAGAACGCGTTGGCCAAGTTGATGATTCACACCGTCTATCTTTCGAATCAGGATAGCGTCTTTGAGACTCCCGAAGCGCGCGAGTTGCAGTGGATTTTGGAGGCAGTGTCAACTCCAGAGAAGGATACTGTGTTGCGCCGTGCTTTAGCCACTAACTTACTTGGTTTTGATGCCGAAAGTATTGACGCACTAAATAATGATGAACCCCGCTGGGAGGGCTATGTTGAAGAGTTTAATGCCTATCGACATCACTGGCAACAAAACGGAGTGCTACCAATGCTGAATCAAATGATGATAAAGCATCGTATTGCTGAAAACCTGTTGATAAAGTCAGGCGGCGAACGCCGCCTGACTAATTTACTGCATCTTGGAGAACTATTGCAAGAAGCATCGTTGAAACTGAAAAATAAAGATGCGCTGGTTCGGTGGTTGATACTGCAGGTCGAATCTCCTAACCCAAAAGCGGAGAATCAGAAATTACGGTTAGAAAGTGATCGCCATTTAGTACAAATTATTACTGTGCATAAATCAAAAGGGCGCGAATTTCCTCTAGTGTTTTTCCCGTTTGCGGCTGATTTCCTAATACAAAAACGGCCTCATATGTTTCACGATCGTGAAACATATGAGGCCCGGTTAGATCTCAGCGCTTCGCAAAAGAGTTTCCGGCTAGGAGAGGAGGAGCGGCTGTCAGAAGATTTACGGTTGTTATACGTGGCGCTAACGCGCTCTATTTATCATTGCAGTCTCGGCATAGCACCAGTGTATCGTAGCAGCCGAAAAAAAAACGGTAACAGCGATGTGCATTTAAGCGCTCTCGGTTATTTGATTCAACAGGGAGAAGCTGGCGATGCCGATTACCTGCGCGATCGGCTGAAAACACTAGCAGCAGATGCTAAAGGAGATATTGCTCTATGCGAGGCGATGTCCGTGCTGGGCCCAGCACTTAGCATAGAACGGAAGGAGGCGATTTCACTAAGTGCTCGCAGGTGCTTTTCATCATCACATGATTTCTGGCGAATAATCAGTTATTCAGCTTTGCAACAGCACGCTAACTCAGTTCTGGGGGACCCCCAGCCCCAATTGAATATGGATGGTATGGAGAAAAGGAAAGAAGAAACGTTAAACTTAACGCCGCATATGTTTCCGCGCGGCGCAATGCCTGGAACCTTTTTGCATAGCCTTTTAAAAAGTCTGAATTTCAACCGCCCGCTTGATCCGCAGTGGCTGAGTGATCAGTTAGCGACACAGGGAATGGACGTAGTTTGGCAGCCGGCGATAATGCTCTGGTTGGAAAATATTATTACTATACCGTTAGATGGCGGATTGCTTTCTCTCGCGCACCTTGCTCCTGATAGTTTGCATACTGAACTGGAGTTTTATCTACCTATAAATGCGTTGGTCAAGGCAAGTGATCTGAATTTGCTCTGCAAGCGTTATGATCCGCTTTCAGCGCGCTGTCCGTTGCTGGACTTTCCGAAAGTCAAAGGAATGTTAAAAGGATTTATTGATCTCATTTTTCGTTGGGGTGGCCGTTATTATCTGCTTGACTATAAGTCAAACTGGCTAGGGGAAGATAGTTTCGCTTATACCCAGCCGGCAATGGAGCGGGCCATGATCGATCATCGCTATGAGTTACAATATCAGCTATACACTTTAGCTTTGCATCGTTTTTTGCGCCATCGTTTAGTAGATTATGATTACCAACGTGATGTCGGGGGGGTATATTATCTGTTTTTACGCGGTATTAATCCAGCGCAACCAGGAAACGGTATTTTCTATTGTCATCCGGATGTTACATTAATTAATAAATTGGATACATTATTTCTTGGCAATGGCAATGGCAATGGCAATTAGGTGGTGTGGACGGGAGGAATTAGATAACATAGAAGGCTTATAGAAGAAGATGGAAAACATTATTTTCGAAGCACAACGGCTGGGTTTATGGCGTCCGTTAGATGTCTACTTCGCTCGCATGGTAGCGAACGAAAATCAACCTGCATTGATGCTTGCCAGTATCTGTTTGAGCAGAGATGTTGGTTCTGGGCATGTTTGCTTACCGCTAGAATTATTAACGCCAGAACAATTGTTTGAGGGTCGTCTTGCGTCTCTAGCGAAAAAAGCATGGCTGCGGGCCGGCAGCCTTTCACTCGATGGATGGCAACAAGTGTTGCTCGCATCAAATGCAGTTAGTGACGGTTCGCGCCCAACACCGCTGGTGTTGGATAGGCGGCGCCTTTATTTACATCGTATGTGGCAGCATGAATGCGTGGTGGCACAATTTTTTAACTGTGCTCATCCGCCGGTAGATGGCGATGAAGATAAAATTAGAGCGCTGCTAACGCGCTATTTCCCGAGCGACGGCGGCGTGTTAATAGACTGGCAAAAAATCGCCGTGGCGGTTGCTATAACTCATCCTGTGGCGCTGATATCAGGTGGACCAGGTACCGGTAAAACCTCCACGGTAGTGAAACTGCTAGCAATATTGCTACAGTTGCAGGGCGGGAATCTGCGTTTTATGATGGCGGCTCCTACAGGAAAAGCTGCTTCTCGCTTAAGTGAATCCATTGGTTTGGCGCTGAAGCGTTTAGGATTGGATGAAGAGCAAAAACATCAGTTTCCGTGTGAGGCGATAACGTTACACCGATTACTTGGTGCACAACTTAATAGTCAACGGATGCGCTATAACCGCGAAAATCCTCTCCATCTAGATATTCTTATTATTGATGAAGCATCAATGATTGATTTATCTATGATGTCCAATGTGATTGCAGCATTGCCGCCAAAGGCGCGAGTGATCTTCCTTGGAGATCCTTACCAACTGTCGGCTGTGGAGGCAGGATCGGTCTTGGGAGATATTTGTGAGTTTGCCGATAATGCTGGCTATAGTTCTGCGCGGCGTGCAGAGCTGGAAAGGCTGACGGGATATATGTTGCCGTCAGGTGGTGCCTGCAAGAACGGTTCTGGTATTGCCGATAATTTTTGTCTACTGCTTAGAAGCTACCGCTTTGATGAGGGATCCGGCATTGAGCAGCTCTCTAACGCTATCAAGAGCGGTGATGACAATGAGGCGCTACGGATGCTGCATCATCCCGCCAGTATGGCGGCGATGAATCTCAGCTATACGTCGATGCGAGATGCGCTAGCGTATCAGCATATGTTGGATGACTGTGTTGAGGGCTATCGTGAATATTTGCAGAGAGTACACAACCATGATTCGCCTTCTGCCATTATAGATGCTTTTAACCGATTCCGCCTATTGTGTGCGTTGCGAGAAGGCCAGTTTGGAGTCACTGGTTTAAACATCCGGATTGAACTAGCTTTGAGCAAGGCGGGGTTGATAACCAAAAATAATATCGGTTGTGATTATGTAGGCAGGCCGGTTATGATTATACGTAATTCACGGTCGTTAGGATTATATAATGGTGATATAGGGATTTTGCTCAGGGATGGGGAAGAAAAGTGTCGCGTATATTTTTCTCTGCCGATGACTGCCAGTATAAAGTCGGTGCCACTGAGTTGTTTGCCGGAACATGAAACATGTTTTGCAATGACAGTGCATAAGTCCCAAGGATCGGAATTTACCCATACAGCGTTGTTATTGCCAAATCAGATTTTACCTGTGTTAACACGGTCCTGGGTATATACTGCGGTGACGCGTTCACGCGTACGATTATCCCTCTACGCAACTGACGAAATATTGCGGTACGCTATTACAACTAAAACCCAGCGGCGCAGTGGTTTTATTGATCGCTTGGTAACTGGATACCAAGAAGGATGCTATCCTACTGTTTCTACCGGATCAAATCTTGACGTTCCATTAACCCGCGTTTCCAGTTTTTAACACATAGTTTTTAATTTGTACCCATTTCTTCCTCACCTATTAGAGGAACTCGATCTTGCCATTACACAGAGATCGATCTGATTTTCTAGATTATTCGTTAGAATTTTAATGAATATTAAGAATTATTTATTTAGAATTTTATTCTAATTTGCCTATTTTATCAAAAAGCCAGTGAATGTTGCTGTTGCGGTTGTGCTTGAGAACGAAATATTTTTTAGTTTTATTATTTACGGTAGTACCTTTCGGCGTAATGATTGCCAACAGGCGCATAGCATGTAATTATATTTGGATGAATTTGTATTTATTACCGCGAAGGCGATTGGTGGATGGCCTGCCTTTAATTATGTTGATTTTGATAAAGAAAGAATGATAGAATATCTTGTTATATCAATTATATATGTTAAGGTTAAGTATCAACATCCAAAAATATTTTCATATTAATCTTAGATTGAGTGTATTTATATTTTTTTAGATTCATATTAAATGAATTTAGAGGTAAATATTTCACGTAAAACATAATACAAATAATATTTTGATAAATATTATATATAATATAAAATCTAGATTACTAATAATGGATAATCTTTATTAATTAATTTAATTGTTTGATTTATTTGAATTTTAATCTCTAAATACCAAATCATTATACGGCAAGAAAATTCCTTATAAATAAAAATAAAACACTAGTAAAATAAAAAATCATTAAAAATAAAAACCCGTATAAAATAGTTGCATTTATTGCAATAATTTTGTGCAGGTTTATACTGTGATGGGGCATGTTATTAAGCCGAGAAGATTCCTTTTGTAGACTAGTAAAAATCAGGATGATGTTATCTCTGTGCCTAAGATATGAATAGAAGTATCGTGGAGTGTAGAAAGAAATTATTGATAATTCTGCTTCTATATTATTAATCCTCTAGAAAAAAAGATTTGGCTGGTTAATAATAGAATATTAGATGCTAGATTTATTTCTAAAATAAGGCATCTATAGAAAATTCATTTTTCTTATTCGTCCACTTACTGGTACTTAATTAATTAGGTGAGTAAAATTGACACTGCCTTCCAAGGCGTACATGAGTTACTTACAAATAACTACTTATGGTGGTTTAAGCTGTGCGCTTATACGACCTCTCTTGTAAAAATAACCCAGTTTCACGGTTTTCTCACACCAGCTACGTAAGAAACGTTAGATTCTTATCATAAAAACTTCATGCTTGTGGAAGTGTGCACTAATTAGCAGATCTCTCAATTTAAAGGACGTTATGATTATCTGAATAAAAATTATATCAACATGATGAGAAAATTTTATTAACCCGTCTCTCACAGAATGGGTTCCGTTATTTTTTTTGTGTCTGTTGTTATATCGGTAATTTTTTATGGAGTGGATTTCAAAAACTAAGGATAATTTTTAAAAAGTCTTTTGAAACTTTCTGTAGCATATTAAGAATAATATTAGAATTTTATAAATCACCGGTATTCACCTATCTTCGGATGAAGATCAAACATTTTTCGGGGTGAATACACTTCGTAGCTATCATTCTGTGCTAAAGGTGGTTCAAGCTGAACAATAGAGTTTTGATTTTGTTGTCGCTACTGGCTGATTTGGCACAAGAGCATACATCGAAGGCTTATCGTCATTTGGCCGCAGGGATTATGCGGTTGCTTGCGCCTTGTGTTTGGCTATTTGGAAATCATGATTTTAAGCCGACAATGAGGAGTGAGGTATTAGCAGAGTACGGTATTATTTTTCCTATGGAACAGGTGTTGATCGGTACTGACTGGTAGTTACTGCTGTTGAATAGCCAGGATTACGCAGTCCTTCATGGCGAACTTAGCAAGTATCAGATTGAGTGTGGTGTTCTAGCGCTCAGGCTTTTTGGCCAGCCATAGCAACAATACCCTTACTTTTGCTACATCATCATTTTCCATCCGGTTGTATCTGGCTTGATCAGTATAGCCTGCGTTGTACTCATATATTAGTAGAACTTCTGCAGCTGCATCCGCTGGTAAAAACCTTGGTATGTGGCAACCTTCATAAGGAATTTGATATCGATTGGTTAGGCTGGTGTCATACGAACAACTCATCCCACCTGTGTGCAGTTTAAACCTTACTTATAGCACTTTGATTATCAATACCCCTTGTGCTCGCTTGGTGCTATCTCGATTCCTTACCGGGTGATTTAGTGTAGACTGAAGTAGTTCGCCAAGATGGGAGAGTAGAAGATGAGCGTGATATGGATTACCGAGGATATTGATAGTGGCAACTCTCTTGTATCTCCATGGTTTTAATAGTTCCCCAATGTCTTCAAAGGCCACTGCCCTCAGTGCTTGGCTAGGGCGCCAACATCCTGATATAGAGTTACTTGTGCCGCAGCTGCCGGTGTATCCTGCAGATGCAGAAAAGATGATGACGATGTTGTTGATGGAACGAGCTGGGGAAACACTGGGATTGGTTGGATCATCCCTTGGCGGTTATTTTGCTACCTGGCTATCACAATCTTTTCTGCGGCCAGCAGTGGTAGTCAATCCGGCGGTGCGACCGTTTGATCTACTCCCGGAGTATTTAGGAGAAAATTTAAACCCATACACCGGTGAGAGATATGTTTTGGCGCATCGGCATATCTATGATTTAAAGGTGATGCAGATGGATGTTTTAAAGTTTCCAGATCTTATTTGGTTGATTGTGCAAAACGGCGATAATATCCTCGATTATCGTCAGGCAGTAGGTTACTACACCCATTGTCGTCAGACAATTGAATCAGGCGGCAATCATAATTTTGTCGGTTTTGAGTATTATTTTTCTTCTATCTTGCATTTTCTTGGGCTTAACATTGAGTAAATAGCGCAAGTGTTACACAGAATATCTAGTTACAGAAAAGATAAATTTTGTTGTAAATCTTTCTTTAATAATTTCTTATGAAAAATAATTTGAACTACAATTAAATTACGCTACAATGAATGCTATTGTGATAGAAATACTGAGTGGCCTGAAGCCGCGATTCGTTGTTGTCCTGTAATTTACACAGATATATTTAGCCCTTAATTAATTATCTTGGACAGGAGAAGATATAGATAACAACCTCGATGAGGTGCTTGACGGATATGCTGAGCAAATTGATGTGATTTTACACGCTAATCAGTCATTAGAAGTCATCGATAATGTTCGATGGATACTGGTAGATATCGCATCCATAAGAAGGTGTTTCATCGCTGGAATTAATCCTTTGTCGACTAGATGTTGGCAGCAAATTTTCCAATGAAATTATTGATTTTCTGAAGGGTAGCCCGTAGTGGAGCAACTAGGCGGTAAATGCATTGTCTACCTTGGTTAAAGTGACAGTATGCCGGAACAGGAAAATTTATCGCATGGTATTTAAAAACAGCTATAAAATTAATGATCTTATTCGTAGTTGATACTTTCCTAAAGTGCAATACTGGTACTCAGATTTATTTCTATCTAAATAAACGCTTCTTCGATACTCCCTAATTTTCTGTGTTATGTGTTTGACTTACTTGCTAAAAACGAAAGCGGTGTTGTGTCCTGGCGTGTTAATTGTCTTTCAAGATCAGCTGAATAATATTGAGTAGCGCTGGTGTTACCAAGGAGGTCTGACTGATTATTTAATGGCAGCAATAAATAGGTCTATCATTCTTCCGAAAATGCTTTTTGTTGATGTGCAGTGAACAGAGATAGAGAAACGGTGGATTTGTGCGCTGTTGTGGCTTTCAGTAAGAGGTGGAATTACTCTAACCGAAAGTCACAAGCCATGTAAACCTCATTCCTACGTTGTAGGGTGGGGACTCACGTTAACGGGTTGCGTTATGGGTTGCTAGACGGGATGCGTAAGTTTTGTGAACATATAAAATATTTTTCCGTGAGGTGTTAATTTATTAGGGGTTGATATTTATGGACGCTGGACCTACTATGTTATCAGTAAAAATGTAGAATCTACAGTTTGGCAGCCAAACTTCAAGAGACGCTTTTGAAGCGATATACTGCTGATTTAGTTTTTTGTATTGTGAAATATGCATTTCTCTTGTGTTTAAACCAGAATATGCAACAGATAGCAAAGCAAGTATTGGTACTAGTAGTCGCTAGAAGTCCAGCATCGCTTGCACGCTACGAAAAAATGGCATGCAAAAATTAACAAGCAGAGCGGGTCGTCGCTGCCCTGTCAGCTGGCCGATTGTATATCTCTCAGAATTTGGCACGTACATAACTGTTCTTAGTAGAAGAAGACTACTGCAGGTGGATCTGCCAAGTAAGTGCGAGATCAAAAATATTAGGTGATTATGCCTCTGAAGAAGGTATACTCAATCCCCGGGTAGTTTCCTTTGATGAGGCATTAGTATCGTAGGAAGTTCACGATATTTCGGTGGCTATAGGTGGTGATATCTATCCTGATAGTAACGATTTAATAAAACCTAGGTACGGTAAAATTTATATTTTGGTGGATGTTGACTCTGATGGCTTGCATATACCAACGTAACTGTGTTGCTTTGTTCATGCAACATTTTTGAAAGTTGGTGGTAGAATGGATGTGTTATCTAACGAAGCCACCGATTTATTACATTGATTTAGGTGACGAGGTTTTTATTACGACCTACCATGAAAAATCAAAATTTAGTTTGCTAGAAAAATTAAAGAAAAAAAGACAAATTTAACGTGTATCCTTTTAAAGTTTTGGACGAAATAAATCCTCAGTTACGCGAAATCACGATACATTCAAATACTTGTCACCTGTTGCTTACAAATAACGGTTTTGGAGCATGACAGGCAGAAGATGCTAGCGATGATGGATATGCTTTTGGTAAAAAATGCTCTGAAGATTGCTAAAACTGGCTGCAGGAAAATGGCGACGAAGTAGAAATCGAGGTATAAAAATGAGAATTTGGCGTAAAGTAGAAAACCGAGTTTTTTCTTTTTCTCAATCTTCTTGAGAATCTCCCTTACAAAATCTTCATTGGATGAAGATATGCAAAAGGAGAAAGTGCAATCTTTTATTTCTGTATTAATTCTTTTTTGGTATATAGCTAAAAAATTAATTATGGATATTGTATGTATAGAATATGGTATATGCATCAATAATTATTGAAACCTCTTAATTTATAAAATTAAGAAGATCATCAGCAGTTCTGATTAAGTTAAATTAATAACTGAAAAAATAAATTATGTTTTAAAAACATGTTGATTAAATCTTAATTTTAGTCGAAAAATAATCTGATGTATGCTAGTCTTGCTAAGACCTGGTTAATAGCAATGATTTGTGAGTTTAAGAATATATTTAAATAAACAATTCTAAGATAGACAATTTAATTATTTTATGTCATAAAAGTTATTTTCGGAAAATATAGAAAAATCTGTAGTTAAAAATCTTTTAATTAATATTAATTTTAGATAGAAATATTGATCATATAAGTTATTTACATATTGTTAAGTATATCATTACAGATATGAATAATGATTTGATCGTTATAAGTTTACATATAAAAACCAATAGGTAATTCTAAAATATTTCTTAAAAAACCACTGGTTGTTTATCGAACAAATATAAAACTTTAAAGTTTTTACAGGAAGCGATAATTGGGCAATATTTATAACATAAAATTCTATCCATAATATTTTTAATAAAAACATTTTAATTACATGTGTCTGTTCTTTAATGGAATTTTATTAGATCTCTAAATCCACATGATTTTGGCGTACTATATGTCTTCTAAATATTTTTAAATCAACAGTAAGGTTATTTGATATTTTTTATCAGGATATGAAACACATCTATCTCCTGTAAGATGTATTTCATATTTTAATTTTACTATGATACATCTTTTATTTTATAATATGCTATATAAAGCATATATAAATCTATTATTTGCTTTTTTTACCACAAAACTCTGCAATAAATTTATTTATTGATAACCATTTATATTTATGTAAAAATCATCCCACTATGCATTTTTTCTAAAAGAAGTATGATTTTATACATAAGATATTTGGTGTTTCTATATAAGTTAAAATTTTATGGTTTGTTTTCTAGTGTATTTTTATTTATTTATGGCTTATTTTATTCTGAAATCTTAGAAACTAATTATACTATATTTATATATAAAATTATTTATATCTATTTAATAGTGTTAAATAAGTACCGCAATGTTTTTGCATTTCTTTATTTTCAAATATGACCCATTACTCATATGCTTATACAAGTTATAAGCATAAACAGTTATGTAAAGGTTTACTTTATGTTGTAGCCTATAAAATTTATGTCTTTTATTTATAGCAGATAATGATTTCAAAAGAGGTCTATGCTAAAAATCTTTTTTTAATAAAAAATCTTGAATCGCTAAGAATAACAACGCTTCATTTTCATTAATTTCGAACAAATATGTTGGGATGATGAATTTTTCTGACTGTTGCAAGAATGCTCTCATATATGAATTTTTTATTTTAAAGAGGCGACGGTAATCCATTTAAGTATATACTTAAAAATAAGCATGCTTACCTAGGATGATAAAACTGATTTTAGGATTGCAATTTTTGCTCTGAATCACCATATTGCATGAATGCATGAGGACTAACGAACTGAGCATAATTTTTGAAAACAGCATGATGAACAGAAATAATTACATTGAGATCAATTATTTATTTGATGCGTTGTGGTAGCATTTGTCTAATAGATTACCAGATTCGATAATCACTTTAGCTAGCAGCTGGTGGAGAAGAGAAAGTGTGATTTCATCAAGAATTAATGTCATTTTCTCTGAAAGAGAAGTGCTTAAATATTGATCAAACATACGCATATTAATATTGCCGGTATCAACAATGGGCGCTAATTTAGGTATGGACTAAAGAGGTCCTAGCGACGACCACTGATAGCTTTTATTTTTCTAGTGGAAGAATTGGAAGTATTTATAATAATGCAGATTAGAGCGATAAGAAATATGGGCAGGTGCTCTTTCGATATCAATTGATTAACGCCAGTCAGCGTGTTCTTATATCTTCTGTAATCACGCGTCGATCTTCACATTTATACTAAAAATATATATTTGTGTTAAATTGACATGCATACACTTTTCAGATACTCACCGATAGTGATAATGACATCTTAGATAGTTTTATAATTAGCGATCGAAATTTTAATAGCATTCGTCTTCTGGCGAAGAGATTAGCTCTTGATATTGATCTTGCATTATTTTAAAAATTTTTCATCCAACGCTTTCTTTAACTTTCCTCTTGCGTGTGTACTCATTTTAACATGTCAGTTTTGTTGATATTGGCTTAGCAACTTATTTATTGTGCTATTTTTCGGCTAAAGTAATTTATCAAAAACTGACTGCAGAGTAATATATAGAGGTTATTTCTCCTTGTTCGAATAATCCCATCTTTCCAAAATTTATGCCGCTGAGTATTAGATCAAAATATATTGCGAACCCATCTTACTGATTAATAAAATCTTATGAGATTTCTGGATCGGTGTAGTCTCTCATCTTACTCATATCTTATGATTAAATTTTAAAGCAAAACATTCATCAATGCATCGTTATCTGCCGCATTTGCTACGACGATGTCTAACCATCCCAAGTGACTAGCAAACATTGCCAAACGTTTACTGACGACGATCAAGCGGCACTGTGTTAAACAAGCATGGCGATAATCATCAGGCATTAAAGTATAAAATTGTTGCAACATTTCCCCGCTAGTAATTACCAGCGTGTCGATATCTAGCGATTTAAGATGTTGACTTTGCTCTTCGCTGTTGTAATGTATCGGGCTACGGCGATAGCATTCGCAATAGGTAGTATGCACGCCGCGTTGCCGCAAAGTTTGTTCTAGTATTTTACGTCCACCGTTGCCACGTAGGATGTGCGCTCGTTTGCCGTTGATGTCCGCTAATGCTGGAAGACGCAGTAAATCTTCGCTGGTATTTCCTTTATCGGAGTAGTTAACTGGTAATCCACTCAATTCATGTAGATGTAGGCCGGTGCTACGTCCTATGGTGTAATAGCATAATTCTGGTGGCCAAGTTGCACCTTGTTGCTTCAGGTAAGAGTGAGCGTAATCGATTGCGTGTTGTGAGATAATAAACAGTAAATCGCCAGAGATGAGTTCGGCGAGGCGTTGTAGGAGATGCGGCAAATCCTTACCGGGGAGAAATTTGATAAGAGGAAAATGCCATGCATCTTTTCCGTGCGTTCGTAGGCTGTTTACAAGTTGTTCCCCCGCGGGTGATGGACGAGTGACCAGGATTTTCATTATGATTGCTTATCCTGATAAATACGAGTTAAGATAGCGCTTGCACCTCGATCTAACAAATTTTCCGCTAGGCGGACGCCTAATTTTTTCACCTGTGCTAATGGTGCTCGTCCTTCGCTGCGTAGGATGGTGCTACCGTTTTGCGTGCCAACTAGCGCGCGTAACCACACCACGTCGCCCTCGAGTACGGCATAACTTCCGATAGGCAGTTGGCATCCAGCCTGCAAACGGGCATTCATAGCGCGTTCAGCGCTGACACACAAGGAGGTTTCACGGTGATGTAGCGGCGCAAGCAATGTTAGTGTACGTGTGTCATTTAACCGGCATTCAATTCCGATTACCCCCTGACCTACTGCTGGCAATGATTCCGCCGGATCTAGCGTTTGACGGATGCGATTCCCCAGGTTTAGCCGTTTTAAGCCAGCGGCCGCTAGGATGACTGCATCACAGTCTCCCTGATCGAGCTGTCTGAGTCGTGTATCAATGTTACCACGTAGATTATGCACTTTTAAATAAGGACGTCGTTCAAGTAGCTGGCATTGCCGGCGTAGGCTAGATGTACCGATAATTGCTCCTGGCGGCAACGCGTCAAGATTGTCGTAACGTGAGCTAACAAACGCGTCACGCGGATCATCGCGATTACACAGCACGGAAAGTCCAAGACCTTTAGAAAAAGATATCGTAACATCTTTCATTGAATGAACAGCGATATCTGCTCGATGCTCTAAAAGTGCCAGTTCCAATTCTTTGATGAATAATCCCTTACCTCCGACTTTTATCAGTGGCTTATCAAGGATAAAATCACCTTGTGTTATCAAAGGCACTAATTTTACCTCTAAATCCGGGTGATGGCGTAACAATTCATCGCGCACGTAGCTTGCTTGCCAAAGAGCCAAAGGACTTTTTCGGGTCGCGATTTTTAGCATGTTTTTTTGCATAGTTGTTGATAATTTTATCATTAATTCATCAATCCTAACATTGATAGTAAATCAGTATCAGGTTTTGATGGTGGTTAAGCGAAGCCGAAAAGAGAAAAAGAATAACAAATTGCACTTTGAAAAAGTGTTACACTCAACAGGTAAGTTAAGTTTCTTTACGGTTAATCATCAAAATGTTAGATTATAGATATTTATGAAATGTAAAACTTAATAACTCTACTATTATTCATGACGTCTGTCGTGTGGATAAATAGACTTTTCTAACATAGAAAAATCAGGCAAATGTTTTGTACTGCCATATCGAGACCTTAAAAAAGAGATTAGATGAGATCAATCAACTTCGAATAGATCGTGCGTTGGTTTCTATGGCTCCGTCCTTTCAAGATGTATACAGTCTAATCCCAATTTTACTACATTTTCATCATCCGATGCTTCCAGGTTACCTGGAAGGGAGTGTGCCCCATGGCATTTGTTTTTATTCCCCAGATGCAACGAATCTGGCTTGGTTTGATAACATAGATCGAGTCGCCGGTGTTCGGGTATCATCGCTTGATAGCGATGAACAGCCGATTACAGGAGTTTATTCAATGGGAAGCATCTCTTCTATCGGCCAGAATGCTAATTCTGATCTTGACATCTGGGTGTGCCATCAATCCTGGCTAGACAACAAGGATTGCATCCAGCTACAGCAAAAATTTCGCATTCTTGAGAAATGGGCGAGGTGTCAGGGAGTAAATGTCAGTTTTTTTCTGATAGATGAAAATCGTTTTCGCCATAAAAACAACTGTAGTCTGGGGGAGAAACAGTATGCTTCCACCCAGAATATCCTCTTGCTGGATGAATTCTATCGCACGGCTGTTCGTATGGGGGGTAAACGTGTTTTGTGGAATATGGTGCCGGGCGATGAAGAAGCTCACTATGATGAATATGTATTATCGTTGTACGCTCGTGGTGTTCTGACACCCAATGAATGGGTGGATTTAGGAGGCCTAGGGACTACTATATCCTTGAAAGAGTATTTCGGTACCAGCTTGTGGCTCCTTTATAAAAGTATCGATTCGCCTTACAAGGCAGTGTTGAAGACACTTCTTTTAGAAGCTTACTCCTGGGAGTATCCGCATACTGAACTGCTGGCAATGAAGATTAAGCAGAGGCTGCATGATGGTGAAATTATTTCATTCGGACTTGACCCTTACTGTATTCTTTTAGAAAGGTTAACATATTATCTGACTCAGATAAGTGATACAACGCGGCTTGATATGGTATGCCGCTGTTTTTATTTGAAGGCATCCGAAAAATTATCACAAGATCCGGGGAGATCTATTCCCTGGCGGCGTGAGATCCTAACGCAGCTGGTAACAAGTTGGGGGTGGGATAAAGTGCGGCTGGAAATGCTGGACAATCGTGCTAACTGGAAGATAGGGCAAGTGCGAGATGCGCATAATGAGCTGTTATCCGTCATGATAGAAAGCTATCATAATTTGATCCGGTTTTCCCATCGAAATAATTTGACTATCTCTGCGAACTTGCAGGAGATAGGTTTATTGACTAATAATTTATATGCAGCTGCTGAGATTGCGCCCTGCAAGATGAATATGATTACTTCATAGATTTCACCGATTTTTTAGAATAGCACTTAATATTTATTTATGTTTTATCGGAGCAGGAGAACCGATGTTGGTTGGTACTTTTACAATTAGTTATCGTCGATGGGCTTCATAGTAACTAATTAAATGGTGTTTTTGCTTATTTTAACAAGGTTTCTATTTTCTTGAGTTAGACGCATACCAAAAGTATTCATACTTGTAATATAGACAAATTAAATGAGTTCATTGGTAAGGTTGTCAACCATTTTTTGCGATAGGTGTGCGTCTACGTTAATACTCAAGGTGTTCTCCATTTCATGCATAATAATCGCCTCTAGCGATTATTATCAATCTAGAATGTGATTTCAGTGTAAGTTTTTGTAATCCAGTGATGCATTGTGAGTCTCTACCATCTGGAGATGTTTACTTTTGAATTGTAGTATCTGGTGGATAAAATTTATCTGTTCTATCGCAATTCGTGGAATGAAATGCGTATCCTACATTTCATCGGCGATCAGGTAGCGAGTATGATTTAGTCATGAAGGAATGATTCAGTTTTTTTGAAAACATCAGGGATGAAAGCAGATATAATATTTATATTTTCGGCAATCAAATTTTAAGAAAGTCCATCTTCATTATCAAGGTGGTAATAAGGAGATACTATCCGGCGTGAGCCGGTTTTATGCGGCGCTATTTCAAAATCGGTTCACATACAGACCCAGTTTCATAAATTTCAGTTTGCCGCAACTTTATCAGAAAAATCACTCTGGAGTGATTTTTCTATATGATATCTATCTTTACAATAGATGGTTATCTTATTATTTATGCAAATTTTCGTTAAAAAACGGCAGCCTGCTGCTGATTCAAAATGGGAGTATATCAGCTATAATCAGCCTAGGATCCTACTTCTGCAGGAGTATTGGAGGGGGCAGGTGCGTTACATGAGTAACCACCTACGGCCTACCGTATTTGCTGTGAAGTGATTATAAACGAGAAAAATACTGTTATTTTTCATATACCAATTGTGATAAGAGAAAGCTAAGATGGATATAAAATAGATCATGTGGAAACTGAAAACCAAATTGCGTAGCACTGTTTTGGGTTTTTTTTTGTTGGTGGGTCTTTTTGGCTGTGGCTTAAAGGGTTCCTTGGATTTCCCACCGGTTGAACAAAGAAAAGAAAATACAAAAGAACAAAAGCAGAATCTGACGATTCTTCCGTTTTTGACTCCATTTGCAGTTCAGATTGCTGCGTTTAAGGATGATTCAAGGAGTAGGGTTGCCTACGCGGTTAAACAAACAACTTTTATTGTGATACAGTCAATTTTTTTTGCCGACAGATGCGCGATTGTGCATCTATTGAATATTTACCTGAGTATAATATGAGGTTTTCCAAAATGCACGGCCTGGGTAATGACTTTATGGTCGTGGATGCTGTAACGCAAAATATTTCGTTCTTACCAGAAATGATTCGCCGTCTATCAGATCGTCATTGTGGTGTTGGATTTGATCAACTATTAATGGTAGAACCACCCTATGATCCAGAACTGGATTTTCATTATCGTATTTTCAACCCTGATGGTAGCGAAGTGGCGCAATGTGGAAATGGTGCGCGCTGTTTTGCTTGTTTCGTTCGAATGAAAAATCTAACCAATAAACGTGATATCAACGTAAGTACCCAGACAGAGCGTCTGTTATTGACTGTTACTGAAAACGATATGGTGCAAGTTAACATAGGGGAGCCAAATTTCAACCCGCAGAAGATTCCATTTCTTGCGGATAAGGCTGAGACATGTCATATTATTCGAACAGCGACCAAGAAGGTTCTGTGTGGCGTGGTATCTATTGGTAACCCGCATTGCGTTATTCTTGTAGAAAGTGTGGATAGCGCCCCGGTTTTGACACTCGGCCCAGTACTTACAAGCCATAAGCGCTTTCCTAAACAGGCCAACATTGGTTTTATGCAAGTATTAAACCGTAGGCATATTCGTCTACGGGTCTATGAACGTGGTACAGGAGAAACTCAGGCCTGCGGTAGCGGCGCTTGCGCTGCGGTCGCGGTAGGGATATCTCAGGATTTGTTGGCAGAACAAGTACAGGTAGAGCTTCCTGGCGGGCAGTTAGCTGTTAGTTGGGCTGGACCTGGTAATCCGTTATATATGACCGGGTCTGCCACTCATATCTATGATGGTTATATTAATCTGTGATGGCATAGTCGGTGATATGAAGTTATATTCAGTTAATGGATAGACAGTGTGTAAATTCTTTTTCTACTAAATACTTAGTAAAGTAGCACAGTATTGACTGCAATAGCGAAGTTTTATCTGCATTATAAAAATAGCAGTACAAGGGGTAGTGGTTTTGTTATTTATTTCGCGGTTGTTGCTCCAAGTTAATAATAGTAACAGAAAGACTCAGCGCATTCATATTCAGTATTTAGAAGATGCTATTTCCGATTTTATTATGAAATATTCCAGAAATGATGAGATAATATTGTACTGGGATTAGTGCAAATTGAGATTGCTATTTTTTGATATCGGCCCAGAATTAGATAAGGCTGTTTAATTAAATATACCCTTAGTTCATTGTGCGTGGAAATTTTTTTGTGTGCACCTATTTTCAGCTTTCTGAAGAATGTTGAGATTTATTAGCATTTTAGATTATCAGTGGTTTTAGAAGAGGAAAATAAGCAAGGCGTTTTTGGAGAATTAGGCCCCTTATGACTTGGGGGTTGAGGTTAGTGAATTTGTCGGTTAATCGCGAATAACTTGGCATGCAAAAAAATTGAGACAAAGGTAGACCCATCAAAAAATATGGATCTGGAGAAGAAATACGGAGGAACTACCAGTTGAAAATTGATTTCGGCAATTTTTTTTGTAAACTGCACAATTGTACGATAATTTAGGTAAATTGTAGTGCGGAGAGTGTATCTAGAAAATTGATTAAATTTTTTTATACAGATGTTTTTTGCAACACAGGCGATAAAAAGGCGTTGCGCAAAGATATATCGCTAAATGAGTAAAATTTCAAGAAATGAATAGCTATTTATTTTCATTTTGATAATCTGCGCGATTCTTTATTTTTATCCATATCTAGGAGTCGATCGATAATTAGCGATCGATGTAGATACTGCACTGGCTATAGCAACTCATAAAAACTCAGATTTATATATAATTCCGATTTCTAGCACTTGCGAAAATGGACCGGGAATCTATGTCCTAGGAGGCAACTTGGTGGGAGAAGGAAACTGATGCATTTTTATCGTGCTTTGCAACCTCTACGCGCGTTAAGCTTTGATCTTGATAATACGCTTTACGATAATCGCCCGGTGATAGCTCGTACCGAATATGAGTCAGTACGGTTTCTTCAGCTTTATCATCCTTCGCTGCGGGACTTTGGAGAAGACGACTATCGGCGTTTTCGCCAAGAACTGCACCAGTGTGAGCCGGATATTTCTCATGATATTAGCCATTTGCGTTGGCGTTCGATTGAATTAGCCATGCGGAATGCGGGGCTCAGTGAACATGAAGCGCATGTTGGCGCCGATGCCGCTATGGAGGTGGTTCTGCGCTGGCGTAGTCAAATTGATATTCCTGAGAAAACTCACAGGACGCTGGCAGCTCTTAGTGCCAACTGGCCCCTGGTGGCTATCACCAATGGGAATGTCTCTCTTGAGACATGTGGGCTGTCAGTCTATTTTCAATATATTTTACGCGCAGGTCCAGACGGCCATGCAAAGCCTTGTCAGGATATGTATCTGCTAGCAGCGGAGCTTCTTAATTTGCCGCCTCGAAGTATTTTGCACGTGGGTGATGATTTAGAAGCGGATATTATAGGTGCGATCCGGTACGGAATGCAGGCTTGTTGGATCAACAATCACGGTAGCAATATCACTGCCGATATTGATGCACGGCTCTTACCACATTTAGAAATTCCGCAGCTAACATCTCTGTTAGCCTTATTATAATCAATGTTAAATCCGTATAAAATAAGGCTATAGATTTCTTTAGTCAAACATCTATAAACAGATGTTTTGAAATATTTCAACTTCATTTTATTATTAAATAGCTAAAGTGGGAATACACCTGCAAATAACTATTGATTTGATAATAAATGTCTCTGGATATAAAAATTACAGATAGAATACTAAAAAAATAGTTTACATGTTGTTATTAGTTTTTTAAATTTTTTAAAAAAAGGATTTTGATAAAATAACGACTTTTATGATATTTACACTTCTGTGAAGAAAAAATTATTAAATAGGTAAACCATTAATTGTTTTATTCAAATTGGTTTCAAAAAATATAAAGTGATTATTTTTATTGTATTAGTATTTGATTGTTAGTTTTATCAAAAAGTTTTTCATATTTTCAGACTTGCAAATTAAAATTAATATAAATTAAATAATTAAGTTATTTAAGAAATATTAAAATACCATTAATAATGGTTGTATATCCTGAAATATATATCCTCTAGCTATTTTATGCTTACGATTACTTCAATAAAAAACAATGAATTATGTTTGTGAATGGAAATATATAGACGTTACAACATTTATTAAAGTTTTTAATCAATCATCGAAAAACTTTCATGTAACTGAAGTGAATGTATTTATAAAATTTTTTGAATCTAATAGGTTTAGGTGATCAGAAAAAATATACATAAAGATATGTATATTAGCAGATTAGCTATATTAAAAATCCTACTTATGAGTAATTATTTGATTAGATTACTAGTATCAATTAACATTTGTATTTTCAAGGTAACATTGAATTTTACAATCAGTCACTTCCGACATTTTCTAACAAGGAAACCATCAAGCAACGCAGTTTGCTGACAGAATAGTTACATGAACTTAGTTCATTGCTGTAATAAACTGAGAAAACCTGTTCTCAATACCCAAGCTAACTAGGTTAGTAACCGAAGATAGTTATAAATGTATTAATGAATCTTTATGATTCAATAGGTATTAAACCTTTTTTTCAGAACCTAATAAAGTTTCATTAAATCAATTTTTAAACTAAAACCAGTTTTAAAGCCAAATCATTCGGACGCATTTCCTGCTTAGCGGAAATGCAAAGACAGTTAACATCAGAATAAACCCCCGCTATAATATAATGATGATATGACCTATTAGATCATTGATAACTCCGGGTTTTTGAGTCTTTGGTAAAAGGGAATAAAAAGTCTAACGAGCATATTATATACACAAAGTCTGAGATTATTTACATCTGATAGCGAATGGTAAAAGATGCATTGAATTATATGTGCCAATTAAATCACTCAGCAGTATCCAGAGAGCGCATAAGCTTTACAGGATTAAAAATCCTACTTATACTAAACACATCAATATAAAAATCGGCTCACAATCGCTCACGATACCCGCGATTATATGATATTCTTTTTGCGCTGTTGAAAATTAGCGTTTAAGAAACAATCAAACGGGATACCCAGATTGGTGAAATAAGGATCACAACGCTTAACAAATTAATCTTTTAAGTATGCTAGAAGTATTCCTCTTGCGTAATAATTTTAACGCATATGAAAATATATTATCTTTTTTGATTTATCTAACTATTTATTGAATCAAAAATTGTATTTTTATGTAAACCAATTATGGGCCGGTACTGAATTAATATTAGAAACTATATAGTTTCTAATATATATATTTATATAATTAATATAGCAATATAAGTGAATTCTGTGTTTTTCGATAAGGTATTTTTATAAATTTGCAATATGAATAATAGCAATATGCCCCTGTGATTTATATTCTTTGATAACAGCTCTATCTGATAAAAGATAATCAGCAATATTGCAGTAGAACTGTTGTTTAATAGGGCAGCCGATGCTGAGCCAGTATTAACCATTGTCTAGTCATTAGTAAAAAATAGCATACATAAAATTATTTAACAAACAAGATGAATTACAATTCAAATTATGTATTTCTTTATTCATAGTTTATTTTGAGTTATCAGTCTGTCTTTGATAGACACATAATGATATTAATGCTTGCTTATAAATCAAGTATAATTATTGATTATCAATATGCTTCACACACTGTGTGAAGAAAAAATCAGTTATACTCAGTATCTTGTCAATAATGAAAATTATGAGGAAAATAAAATGAGTTTGCATCAGGTACCGGCAGGTAAAGATTTACCGGAAGATATTTATGTGATCATTGAAATTCCAGCTAACGCCGCTCCTATCAAATACGAAATTGAAAAGGAAAGCGGGGTCCTGTTTGTTGATCGTTTTATATCCACCACAATGTTTTATCCATGTAACTATGGCTATATCAATCATACCCTATCTCCGGATGGAGATCCTGTAGATGTTCTAGTACCGACGCCATATCCCCTGCAGCCTGGCTCTGTAGTGCGCTGTCGTCCAGTAGGTTTGCTGAAAATGACTGATGAATCCGGGGAAGATATAAAGCTGATAGGGGTTCCACATACCGCGCTATCAAAAGAGTATGATCATATTAAAGACGTCGGAGACCTACCTCATTTACTGCGAACACAAATTACCCATTTTTTCGAGCACTATAAAGATCTTGAAATCGGGAAATGGGTTCAGGTCGACGGTTGGGACAACTCCGAAGCGGCAAAAAAAGCAATTATTGCTTCCTGTGCATCCGGTAAAAAAACAAAGTTTTGATACCAAACACTATTTGGTTATCGGGGTTTACGTTATTTAACTTGTTTTTTCTGATTAGTCTTCAATCTAGCTTTTTCAACCCATCTCCATTACTTCATTAATACTTTATACATTGGGATCTTATCAAGATAGATTCGGAATAATTACTGTTTCTTAGGCGTAATCCAATCACATCTGGAGATGATTTTCATTATAGTTTTGTTGAATAAATCAGAAACAACGAGGGATGGCCCTTCTTTCTTTGGAAGGGGGGCCATGTTTACGCGATGGGGGAATGCCCATTTAAGCATTGTGATCCTTCGTTTATACCGCGATCTGTGTATCATAGTTACGGAGAGTTAAAGTTCTACACACCCAAAAGTATTTTCAACAGAAATACTAGCTATTTAGCTAATGTGCAACGGTGATTTTATTTTTCTAAGTCTTTTGATTGTTGTTCAAACGATGATGTGCAACGGTGCAAAAAAGAATATCATATAGTTGCGGGTATCGTGAGCGCTTGTTAAGCTGATTTTTATATTGATGTGTTTAGTGTAAGTAGGATTTTTAATCCTGTAAAGCTTATGCGCTCTCTGGATACTGCTGAGTGATTTAATTGGCACATATAATTCAATGCATCTTTTACCATTCGCTATCAGATGTAAATAATCTCAGACTTTGTGTATATAATATGCTCGTTAGACTTTTTATTCCCTTTTACCAAAGACTTAAAAACCCGGAGTTATCAATGATCTAATAGGTCATATCATCATTATATTATAGCGGGGGTTTATTCTGATGTTAACTGTCTTTGCATTTCCGCTAAGCAGGAAATGCGTCCGAATGATTTGGCTTTGAAACTGGTTTTAGTTTAAAAATTGACTTAATGAAACTTTATTAGGTTTTGAAAGAAAGGTTTAATACCTATTGAATCATAAAGATTCATTAATACATTTATAACTATCTTCGGTTACTAACCTAGTTAGCTTGGGTATTGAGAACAGGTTTTCTCAGTTTATTACAGCAATGAACTAAGTTCATGTAACTATTCTGTCAGCAAACTGCGTTGCTTGATGGTTTCCTTGTTAGTAGGCCTGAAGTGCCTGGTTGTAAAATTTCTCATTTTTACACTCACTGAACTTAAGTTACTATGATGCATAATGCTAGCTTTTCTAGAATTATGTTGATATTAAATATGCAAAAATTGATGAACTGGGTATCAATTGGACGATTTTTCTGTATATTTTTCCTTCTTTGAATTCTATAAAAAATATATGGGTTTAAGTTAGATATAAAAGACAGTAAAAGGCAGTGAATTTATATTATTACATCATAAATAAGTTATTTATTACTTTTAAATAGTAATTTGTGTGGCAATAATGTGAAATCTTTCTTATCAATCAATTGATAAGAATGGAATTTTACATATATGTTTAATATTATGAAATCCATGTGTTCGTTTAATTTTAATTCCAATTAATTATTTAGTTAATCTTTTTATGTTGCATGTACACGACTTAAATAAAATAATGCGAAATGATTTTTCTATAGAATTAATTATATCTAGAAATTATCACGGAAATTTTCTACTGCGCAGTGAAACGACGGATTTGAATGGTCAAATTTCTTAATTTTAGTAATATCTATAGATACGGGAAGAAAAGGTGTTATTGAAAATTCGGTATAAATCATAAAGAATAGAGTAGAGTTAGCATGGATTTAATATTCAGATTTTTTAGTTATATACGGGAATGTAGCGGCCATTGATTCAAATTCCTCTATTTTGAAGAGAAATACAAATGGAATTTTAAGTATTTCAAATACTGAAATCGAAAGTCCAAAAGATAATTTATATAATTACATTATTTTTCTAAATAAACATCGAGCAACTAAAAAACAGAACAAGAGTTTGAGCAAAGAAATGTGGCAGGTGAATAGTAATCACGAGTCAATTGTTGTATGAAAATAGAAGATCTTAGATAGGAATAGAATACGTAACAAGAATGTTTGAGAATCTTATTAAGAAAAATTGATCAGCTTTTAGAACCGATAAAGTTTATAAAATGGGTATTTACATATTCATCTCGATACCTGCTATATATACAATATGGTTCATAATTTTTGATCCGATAGAAAAAGTATTTTTATCAACCGATCTGTTAATAGCGATTCATTAAAAAAACCTTACGAATTAAAAATTCTCTTGGGTATATAGGTTAAATGTGGGCTCACGCATAATAATTAGTCTTTAAGATTAGCAAATCCTTATGGCATATCTCTTAAAGATGTAATCAGCTAATTTTTAGCAAGGGGAATGCATCTATGAGATTTATCTACCCCTGTATTCGTAGTATGATTATAGAAGAATTCATACGTTTGCTATTTGCAATGATAATTTTATCTTATTTAGAGTTAAATATCTATTATTTTAATTTAGATCTCCTGAGAATAATGTACGATAATGATAACGTTTCTAAGTTAAAAAGCGGATTTATAAATCGATTTATCTAGATTAGATTGGTTGGGATTAAGCTAGTTTTCTTATTGAGTAAGAAAGTACTATTTATTCAAAAGAAGATGATCTACTATGTTAGATAACATACTGTTTTATTTAATATTTGTTTTTTGCTTATCAGCAAAAGCTATATGATAATAGAACATTATATTTATACTATTAAAAATTAAGCAGTTTCAATGATTTTTGCATGGACATATTTCACTAATATTCAATATTTAATGGTTTTATTCATTAAAACACATTAAACATTCATGTTCTATCGCATATTATTTGAAATAACCACTTTATTTTAAAGGATAAATACGTTTTAGCGTTCATTGTTGGTAATGCGTGTCGTGTAGTCTCGTTCTAGTGCTAGAGTTATCAAGTGGTTAACCAGGGTAGGATAATTTAGACCGCTGGCTTCCCATAGCTTGGGGTACATACTAATGGAAGTAAAGCCAGGCATGGTATTTACTTCGTTTAATATAATCTGTCCTTTCTCGGTTAAAAAAAAATCAACCCGTGCCATCACGCTGCAACCCAGCATGAGATAGGCTATCCTAGCTGTTTTCTGGAGGGCTGTGGCAACAGACTTAATGAGTGGAGCCGGAATAAGGAATTCCGTTTGGGTGTTTTTTAAGTATTTAGTGTCATAGGTATAAAATTCATCATTTGTGTTGATCTCGCCACATACACTTACCTCTGGCGATTCATTTCCTAACACAGCGATTTCAATTTCTCGTCCAATTATCGCTTGCTCGACTAGAATTTTTGTATCATAGCTGAACGCTAGCGCTAGTGCTACCTTAAATCCAGCTCGGTTGGTTATTTTGCTAACCCCTATAGATGATCCTTGATTGACGGGTTTAATAAACAAGGGTAGACCCAGTTGGCTGACAATGAAGTCAAAATCTGGCACCATACCGTCGTCTGTACGTAGTAGAGTTACAGAAGGAGTAACTAGTACTCCGGCGTTTCGTAGTACGCGCTTGGTCATATCCTTATCCATGCATAACGCTGATCCCAGGACGTCGGTCCCGACATAAGGAATATTTAATACCCGCAGCAGTCCCTGTACCGATCCGTTCTCACCGTTTGCTCCGTGTAATACCGAAAAAGCGACATCAATTAATGGCAACTGATGCCCGTTGGAAGTATCAATTAGCTGAGCCTGATACTGACCAGGTACCATAGCTAGGTACCTCCGTGCTGGCGCCAGGCTAATAGTGGCCGGGTTGTCAGCATTAATCAGATAGTTTTCATCATCATATAATATCCAGCATCCATTTTTATTTACCCCGATAAGAGTCAAATCGTATTTTTGTCGGTCGATAGCGTTAATGATATTTCTTGATGAGAGCAATGAGATTTCATGTTCGGTGGACTGACCGCCGAATAGTACCGCGATTCGTTTTTTTTCGGTTTTTCGTGATGCCATAGCATCCTCATTAATTATGAAAAGACTGATTAAACACTTACAGATTGTCTATATATATAGGTATCTACAAGTTAATAAAGGCAAGGGCAATTATCGCTATTTTTCTTAGTTTTTAATGGTGTGTGATAATATTATTGTCAGAAGTATTTAGGAATACAGTTACTCTCCTTAGAAAATTTTTAAGAGTATTTATCTTGTTATCTTTATTTTTGTGTCTGGTCTCGGAGATAACAGATTTAACACTATGCTGTCATATTTAATATTCATACTAATCGTTTTAATCGGTATACAAAAATACTTAGACCATATTGGTATAAATTGATCCATACAGTACAGCTCTCATGCTTACGGTTAAAAGCCTGATTTTAAGTTATGATGTCCACTTTGCATAGATTGAAAAAATTTTGATAAGCTAGTGCGAAAAATATCGACATGTTACCTTAATACGACTCTTTTCATTGCAAATATCTCTTAAAAATTTCTAGCGATCTAAAATATTGGATTCAATTTTTCTTAGTGATACCATAATAAATCTAACAATTAAACTCTACCAAGTTAAGTATTAATTTGATTCTTTGTTTTTTATTTGTCTGTTTTTGATCGTGCTATCTAAGTGATGATTACCTAGATAGCATGGATATCTATGTCAATTTTTATTTACAGTAGTTATAATTAGATATGTTCTAATACAGATTATCTATAATTCCTTCAGAATTGATAACGATTTCCTTGCTGTTCAAAACAGTGTTATGTCTTTTTTTTGAGTAATCCAGAAATAGATTAAATAACTGTTATAATGGATATATTCTTGCTATTTCATAGAAAGATAAGTTAAGAGTTAATATGATAAAATCTAATTTATACTTATTGCTGTTCTACGATAAAATTTTCTTGATCCCTATTTTATAGGGATGGATAAAATGTAGCATTATTTGGAGTGGGATATATGTTCTAAATTTTACTATCTTTTCGAGAGAATCTCAATTCATGGCTGATAATATATAAAAAAGGTTTTTCTGTATGGTGACCCTATATAAGATATATCAGATATTAGTGTATCTAAATATTCATTATAGATGCTCGAACAGATACATCCGTTTAGTTGTTGATACTAATCGTTTCCACAAATCAAGGTTTGAGATATAGATGCCATTGGCAAATAAGTTATTACATTTTAAGCAGAAGAGTGTTGTGCGATCTATAACTGATATTGCTCTTATTCATTATTTTTAGAAGTTCTGTATTTAATGTGATGATAAGAACTTTATAAGTGAAATCAATCGTAAATGACAATGGCATATGAGTGCTTGCTGAAGCCGGGAATATTCCGATTTAATCAGCTTCTTATATCGAGCTTCTGAGATTTTTATCATTTGTTGATAGATATATTGAAATAATATTAAAGATAACATCTTTTATTACGATGATATGTAAGTATTTAATGTTTTTTCGTGAGGCGCTGGAAATTATCCGGGATGTAACAGCCTTCGTTAATAGCGCTAAATGAGATTGGGTTATTAATTATCAACTAATAAGCTCCATCAGAAGATAGATACTGATCATTCACGGTTTTTATATAAAAACAGATCTAGCGAAAATCTTCAGATTTTATCGCAGGACGAGATTTTATTTTTGGCAATTTATCGAAATAAAAAGTTGGGGTAAATGAAATTCGATATCGTCGTTTGTATTCCATAATCTCTACGGAGGCATTTCCTTGAGATGTTTTTCTGGAAGAAAATATAGAACAACAGCTAGCTAGATGGAAGCCAATATGATTAGTTATAGGAAAGTATAGAATTATTATGAGATCGCGTCCTAATTTAAAATTAGCTCTATTCTATAAGAGAATTATGTAGAAGTTCTATCGCATTTTCTGCAGGGATGCTACTAATAAGTAAACAGTATCGTTAAATTTTGTTTTATGCGGTAATATTTTTCGTGAATCAATCCAGATTCGCTTTAGTCAATTAGAGGTTGAGCGAATAAACATATTATGCAGGATTGGCGATTTCAATGAAAGTGACAGAAAAATCATATTTTTTTGTCAGCCACTCACCGAGTGCGCGGATCCCGCCGCACTCGGTGGCGTGATGACCGGCAGAATAAAAATGTATGCCTCGTTCCCTGGCAATGTGAACAGTCTGTTCAGATACTTCGCCGGTAATAAATGCGTCCATACCAGCTTGCGCTGCTAGCTCTAAAAATTCCTGTCCGCCGCCGGTACACCAGGCTAGTTGTTTTATCTTAGCCGTCCCGTTATCGTTGCCACAATGCAATATGTTTCGCCCTAGCGTTTGTTCAATGTGCAGACGTAACTCTTCGCCGCAGAGGGGCGAAGCGAGCTCCCCCTGCATGACCAGCTGATCTAAGGTTCCTGTTATTCGAATATCTAGCATGGCAGCAAGCTGCGCATTATTACCTAATTCGGGGTGAACGTCTAGCGGCAAATGCCAAGCATATAAATTAATATTGTTAGCAAGCAATGTTTTTAATCGTAGGCGCTTTATGCCGCTTATAATCGATGTTTCATTTTTCCAAAAATAGCCATGATGTACGATAACCGCATCGGCGTTTAGCGCCAGGGCGTTATCCAGAAGCGCTTGACAGGCAGTAATACCGGTAACAATACGGAATACATCCTCACGCCCTTCCACTTGTAGGCCGTTAGGCGCATGGTCTAGAAAAGCTAAACTATTAAGTTTTTTATTGATTAACTTTTCTAGTACATAATTATTCATTAATTCACCTACGGTATAATTTTAAGAAATCTCAACAATTCGAAGATAATAAGTTTGATGTATTATTATGAAACCCAAGTTATTCTTTTTTTCAAAAAAGAATAACTTGGGTTTCTGGCGAGGTTGAATCTGTATTCATGAAAGATTTACATAGTAATAGTATCATAACTAACTGCAATAATCAATCTGTTTTGATATTACAATATTGTTCCTGCTAATTCTGATATAGCATTATGGATGCCTCATAAGATATACTGAAAAGTTCAATATTTATTAGGTTTTAAATTGATCTAGAAATATCACTGTTTTTATATTTTTTACTTGATTTAGCTCTATTTTATCTTATTTAATCACTTTCTTCTTCTGCGATTGGCTAGAAAATAGAAATTTTTTGTTAATCTTTAACTGTTTTTTTAGAATAGGTTAAATAAGAAAAACAGCGTTTATGTCGGCAGATCTAAATTTTTATGATTATTTCTACAATCATTAATAAAACATGCAATGAGTAAGGATGCTACCTTCTTAATGTGCTAAGACGCTAGTCTTAGCTAGATATAGATCTATCCTAAATCTTGGGATGTTTACTACACTTTTCTTATTAATTTATTAAAATTAATGTGTTAGTGATATCTTCATCTTTTAATCTTTTAAGATCGGTGTATAAATACTTTTATATTTTATAATATATATTTTATATCTATCTTGGTGTTAATAATTTTTAGGGGAAGAGATGTTCAAATTTCGTTATTTTTCAATATTGGTTTTTTCTGTAATTAACGAAATATAAATATGATAGTTTCGAGTTAGACTGCGTCCTATAGGTAAAAATAATCGTGAAATATTTATGATCGAGTTACACTCGATAACAAAGCTATGTTGACTAAATCAATCTTCTGAAGATAATTTTTTATTAAGAAACATTGAAAAACGCCATATAACATAAGTGTAAGCGTTAGTAAAGGTTAAGAGGGGATATAGAAAAGTAATGTTTTTCGGATCATCTAGATTGTAGACAATTAAAATTGTTTCCAGTATTTATTGGTTTACAAAAAAAATTTAAATCAATAATTATGAATCTGTCTAGGTTTTTATTATGATTGGTATGAGTAATGTATGATAACATGTAGTTGTAATTAATATTTTATGTAAAGCACCTATTCAACTATGCTTTATATATCATATATAGAAAGTAATATAAGAATTTTAGATGTTTCTCTGCTGTCAAGGTTTCGTGATTCGCAGCTTTGCTGATGTACATTCCGATGATGATAAGACCGATATTTAAGATGTTGTTAGTATTGTTAATATTGCTGTGTACTATTTTTTCTTATGCGATCTTTTTTCTTTAACTGATTGATAAAGCATTTTGCAGAAATCCCAATACCTTTTGTCTTTAATGATGTTCTGTTAGCCTAGATAACCTTTATAGGGCTATAATATCACTATTATTTTTCTTCCATGTTAGGTTTTCCATCCCCTAAATTATACTAGAAAAGAGAAGCAATGTTACTTGAAGTAGAGCAATTAGTTTTTGTTTTCGTTATTAGGTTCTAACAAGTATGCTGGGGTTATATTAGAGATATTGTATTGTTTCTATTTTTCTCCTTATTTTTCAGCTTAGTTTATTGCATAATTGGCGTTTTTTACCTTGTATTTTTTTTATTTATCCATATGTAGATAACATCTTTTACGGCGGGATAATAGGATGATGCTGTAATAGGGTGATATACTTATTTCTCTCTTAGAGAAGGCAATTTTATAAAGAATATTATACATATAATAATTTAGTGAAAAATGTAATCAAATGTTTATTGCGATAGAAAGACATCGCTGCAATATTCGGTTTGCTATAATTTGTATACAATTTTTTTATAATTTCTAGGGAGAATAAATATTCTGGATAACTTAAAATGGCACTTGTTATTTGTTTAAGGATAATATTTTATTGCTATTTATTTTTCTGTTTTTCCTGAATCGGTATGTGAGAGTTGCATTGTATTGTAGGAACTGAGAATTTTCTGGAAGGAGGCAACAGTTTTCAAGGGTTGGATTTAAATACTCTATATTTGAATATGTTATCTCCGGATAATTTTATTAGCGCATTTTGTTCGCGTGGCTATTCATGTTTATCAAGATCAGAGCAGAGAAAATTTATCTTTTGTCTACCAGACATTACATTACAATTGTCGAGATTATTAATATATTAACTAGACTTATGGGCTAAATATGGTATTTATATCTGAAAATTGACTACTAACCTGTATACATCATAAATTAACAATCAATATATTAATATTCAAAATGAATTACATGATGAATTTGCGGGTGTTTTCTGTATTAATTCCATTAATTATCCTTGTGTCCGTCGGGCAAATGGCACAAACTATTTATGTACCGAGTATTCCTCTTATCGCTCAAGATCTGATGGTTAGCGAAGGGGCGATACAGCAGCTGATGGCTGCTTATCTCCTGTGTTATGGAGGATCGCAGCTTATTTACGGCCCGCTCTCTGATCTGGTGGGAAGAAGACCAATCATCCTGAGCGGGATGTTGATCTTCTGCTTCGGAACTTTGCTAGCCATACTTAGTAATTCTCTGTCGCTGATGACGTTTTCTTGTGGTATTCAAGGTATTGGCACCGGTGTCGGCGGTGTTATGGCTCGGACTTTGCCTAGGGATATCTGTGATGGGAGTTCATTACGACGGGCTAACAGTTTTCTTAATATGGGTATTTTAATTAGTCCGTTACTAGCGCCACTGATAGGGGGGATGCTTTCTACCCATCTAGGCTGGCGATCTTGTTTTTCTTTTCTGTTATTTTTAAGTTGCAGTGTCAGTTTTCTGGTTTGGGTGGGTTTGCCGGAAACGCGCCCTGTTTTTCCGGCGGGAAAACAGCGAAGCTTTGTATTTTGGCATCTTTTGAGTCAAAAGGTATTTAATCACTATCTCTTAATGTTGATTTGTGGACTTGCTGGAATTGTCGCTTTCGAAGCTAGTAGCGGGGTATTGTTAGGTAATATGGGATTAACCGGTCGTGAAGTTAGCCTGTTATTTATTATGCCAGTGTCCGGGACGTTTCTTGGAGCCTGGTATGCTGGGCGTACCAGCAGGTCGTTTAACGCTCTAATGTGGCGCGCAGTGTTTAGTTGCTTGCTGGCAGGGATATTAATGTGGATGCCAGCCTGGTTTGGGATCATAACCAGATGGACACTGCTGGTTCCCGCCGGACTGTTTTTTTTCGGCGCTGGGCTGCTGTTTCCGCTGGCTACCAGCGGTGCGATGGAGCCTTATCCTTATTTTGCAGGTACTGCGGGTGCTCTGGTTGGAGGGTTTCAGAATGTTGGCTCAGGTATTATTGCTGGAGTTTCCTCTCTGTTGCCGCAGCAAGGCCAGTTTAATCTGGGAATGATAACCTTTGTCATGGGTTTATTAATTCTCCTGTGCTGGCTTTCTCTATTGCAAATCATGGATCCTGCTAAAGTTCAATCATCGTACAATGATGTGGATGGGATGAGTTAAGTTTTTTGAAAGATTTATTCTTTACGAGGCTTGTTAAGAATGGTAGTGGTTATCACACATGGTAAATTGTCTGCTCATTTCGTTAATTGTTTTGGTTATGGATCCTACTTATCAAGGAATTGCCATATTTAGGATGTTGGTTACTAAACCTCTATAGGTTTTTATTTGAAAGGAAAGTAGTGTTAGCGCTTCTTGGATAATTTTTCAAAAAAACCCCTGATAAAAGATATTAGATCATGGATGTTTCATGGAACACTTCACACTAAAATTGTGAAGTGTTAAATAGAGAATTGCTATATTTATTTATCAAGAACTACAGATGGCATTATTCCTTATATGGTAACTTAGAGAAATATAACGTCTAAGTCAGTTTCCGTTTTATTATCTTGAAAGATACTATAAAAGCTCATCAGGAGCCTTTTTGTAAAGCTGACGGAGATCCAGGATTAATTCGCGTACTATGATAGCAATTTCAGTATAACTCTACATTTTCTTAAGCATATCGTGTAATTCATTAAAAAGCTGCCTCTTCGCTAAGTAACTTGATGATGTTAGGTGCTAAGTTAGATTTTTTTGATAAAAATATTAGAATACATATAATTAGATGGCTTTATTATGGATTGCTTTTAATTTTTAAAATAAATGGTTTTACGAAAAAGATGTTTAATGTGAATATATGATTTAAATTATTCTTCCGTATTCAATGGAATCTTTTGATTTATTAGATGACTCGTTAAGTTCAATAAAACAGAATAAATAGATTGTTTATAAGTTATTTATAAAAAGATGAGGCTGAATTTTCTTAAAGTATCAATGATTTCTGTATGTTTGTGTATTTCTCAGTCTAAAAATGATCTAAAGTGTATTATGTTTATGCGACGACTATAAGTATGTCATGAAAATCATGATATGGATTATTATTAGCCATATATAATGGTGTTATTTCTTCTGTTTTACAGAAGAAAAGGATTTTTTGTTAGTAATTATGGAATTCATAACTCTTACTTTTTGTAATTTTAAAATGTATTAGTAATAATATATTCAGGCTTAATACTAATAACCTTTTTTTGTACTATTATCTATTCATTTAGAGGAGTTTATGTATGGTTATATCGATGATAGACATTGTCTCTTATTTATTTACTGAGTCATTTTCAAAAGCAAAGGAGAAAGTGTAATATTTTAAATACTGCTTATAAATGTAGTGTAATTACCTATTATCAAATAATCAATTAAATTGAACTTTAATGACTTTACTGAAAAATAGCTGATATAAAATATTTTTCTATGATTTTTTTAAAATGAAGAATCTATATAATCAAAAATTTTGATCAACAACAAATTCACTCATATAGATATTAAAACTTTAGTTAGGTGGTAGATATAACTTTTATAGCGCATAGAATTCGCATAATGGTCGGTAGATACGTAAAAAGAGATCACGGAAAATATGATTTGTCAACATCTCCCGGGTAAGGAGATGTTGGAGGATATGCTTTTATGAAAAGGTTGCAGATATATAAATAACCCTTCAACGTTGCTACAAGTCTGAGATCGTGATTTAAAGTGGTACGGGATAAAGTGGTATATAAAACTAACTCCTCAGGACCCTAAATATACAAGTAAAAATATTTTCCTTCGTTTTTTATAAAACACACTAACGGATGGATCGTTATTTGGGGCGCGGTTTTTATATTGGTCATTAAAAATATTTGGCCTTGCCCAGTGTCCTATGGCCAGCTTTAACTGGTGTTAGTGGCTAGTGTCAAGTTCGGGAAATGATTTGACCAGTTCATCAATCGCCTTCATTTGGTATAAAAATGACTCTAGCTTGGCCAATGGCAAGGCCGATGCAGCATCACATTTAGCATTCATCGGATCTGGATGGGCTTCAATGAACATACCGGCGAGGCCAACTGCCATCCCAGCGCGGGCCAGCTCGCTCACTTGCGCACATCGTCCTCCGGAGGCTACGCTGAACGGCTCACGAGTTTGCAGCGCATGGGTAACATCAAAAATTACTGGGCAACCGCCAGAAACCTGCTTCATCACGTTAAAGCCAAGCATGTCAACCACCAAATTGTCATAGCCAAAATTGCTTCCACGATCGCACAAAATAATTTTGTGATTTCCGAATTCATGAAACTTATCAACGATGTTCCCGACTTGTCCTGGGCTGATAAACTGCGGTTTTTTTACGTTGATTACTGCACCGGTTTGAGCCAAAGCTTGAACCAGATCGGTTTGGCGGGCCAAAAATGCCGGCAACTGGATCACATCAACTACTTTTGCTACAGTATGTGCTTGGCTGGCTTCATGCACATCGGTTATTACTTTCACGCCAAACTCTGCCTTTAGCTTTCTGAAGATCTTCATACCTTCTTCTAGGCCCGGTCCGCGATAGGAATGAATGGAGGAGCGATTCGCTTTATCAAATGACGCTTTGAATACATAAGGAATACCTAATTTTTCCGTTACTGTAATATAGTGTTCGCATATATGCATTGCTAAATCGCACGATTCCAGTACGTTCGTTCCTCCAAAGAGAAGAAATGGCAGATTGTTAGCTACTTTTATATCCCCAATATTGACCACTAAATGTTTCATGCTTTACCTTTTTATTAAATTTAGGAGTTACTTATCGGAAATCTGGTGAAGATCAATATTAGGATAACAGATTCTTTTCTCGATAGAGTACATCTAGATTTTAATGATTTCGTTGCCAGGGATCTTATCTTAGACGGCTAAACGAAGTGTTTGAAGTTGTTTTTTTATGCGGAAATGCTTCATTGCTGACATAAATTAATTATCGTTGATGTATTTTGTTTAAGTGGTATCTTTGATTAAACCCAAGATGGTTTTCTGGAGTGTAACATAAATCTGATTGACGTTTTATTTACCTCATCTTTTATGATATTATTTTATATGTATGTAACAATATAAATATACTCCGTTTCAAGATTCTTCTCTATGAATTTTATCTGCTTGTCGAGGGTGTTAATTTTTGAAAGATATTTATTTTGTATGAATTCATTTGATCATCATTGATGGGTTTTATTCGCCAGATTTTTTTGTTAAACCAGTTATGTAATAATGGGCGAAGATACCATATTTTTCTGGAAAAATAACTGATATTATGAAATTCAAAGCGAGGCAATCAATTTTGTCGCCGCATAAAAAGATTATATCTAGAAGATATAGGTGTATCGAAGATAAAGACAAACATCGCTAAGAATTTAAGTGATAAAATATACAAATCAACAATCGAAGCTAATCTTTCTGCCCTAGATCGGAGTGAATAGGAAAGGCCACCGTCTACCAATTTTTTTTGTTATCCTTTGCAACTGAGCACGGATACTATTGATGGATAAAATCAGAGGTCTGACTGCGGGAGTTTTGGTAAAGAGTAGTATCTCCTTTGATTATGAAGAGATTGTTTATACTTAAAATTCTAAATTATTCTTATATTTTTAATTTTTAATAAGTGTAAGCTTAGGAAGCCTTTATAAGGCAGCATGAATGAGAGATAAATATGAGGTTTTCCTAAATAGGAAGAAAATAATCAGCACATAACATGACTGCAAACATCAGATCATGAAATAAAAAAATGATTTACTCCATATGCTTAAAATATATCCTTCCTTTATTGATCGTTCATTTTTTTGTTGTACTACAAAGTATATAAATTTCCATATTTTTATTATGGTTTCTTTAGAGCGCTGTTTTCACCACTGTCCCTGGCTTACACGCTCATTGTTTCCATAATCGCGAATGGTAGATATCTGCCGAAAACCTGCTAAGGTAAGGTGGGTTCGTACTGTTTCACCTTGATTCCAGCCATGCTCTAGTAGGAGCCAACTTCCTGGTAGCAAATTCGTGCCTACTCTGCGGCAAATTGCTATCAAATCCTGAAGACCTCCTTTCCCTGCCACCAGAGCGCTGATTGGCTCGTAGCGCACATCTCCTTGTGAAAGATGGGGATCTCTCGCTTCAATATAGGGTGGATTACTCACAATAAGATTATAGTGTTGCAATTGAAATGGTTTATACCAATTACCTTCATAAAAGTGTACATTATGCAACCCTAGGCGTGTGGCGTTATCTTTGGCGAGAGTTATAGCTTCAGGTAAGCGATCAATGCCAGTTATTTGCCATTCTGGTCGTTCTGAGGCTAGTGCTAGTGCAATGGCGCCGCTACCAGTTCCTAGATCCAGCACCTTGGCGTGAGTGGGTAGTAATAGCTCAAGTGCGCGCTGAACAAGACATTCGGTATCGGGACGTGGAATCAAAGTAGCAGTCGATACGTGTAATTGCAAAGACCAGAATTCACATTCTCCTGTCAAATAGGCTATTGGCTCGCCCTGTTCTCGGCGTGCTAATAACGTTGTTAGCATATCGAATTGTGTATTCGTTAATGGCGTTTCGCCGAAGGAGAGAATTTTAGTTCGCGTAGCGCCGGTCACTAGCAGTAGGAGGATTTCGGCATCACGCTTGGCGCTGGGGCTAAAAGCCAAGCGCAGCCGTGCACTAGCCTGCGTTAGCCATTGTTGCCAAGTTATCATAGCTTATCGGATAACGAGGTAAGTTGAACAGTTTGATATTCTTGCATGATAGGGTAGATAAACATATCAAGCCTCCCTTCCATGATTTCTTCCAAGCGATATAGTGTCAGGCCAATGCGGTGATCAGTCATCCTCCCTTGTGGAAAATTGTAGGTACGGATGCGGTCGGAACGATCACCGCTACCGAGTAGGTTTTTACGTGTAGAGGATTCTTCTTGCTTCCGGCGTTGAGTTTCGGCGGCGCGTAACCGAGCGCTTAGTACCGCTATGGCCTTAGCTTTATTCTTGTGTTGGGATCGTTCATCCTGGCATTCCACCACTAGTCCTGTAGGCAAATGTGTAATTCGGATAGCCGAGTCGGTGGTATTGACATGCTGACCTCCTGCTCCTGAAGAACGGAAGGTATCGATACGCATATCCCCGGGGTTGATTTTAGGGAGTTCTTCCTCCGGAATTACCGGTAACACCGCTACGGTGCAGGAAGAGGTATGAATGCGTCCTTGTGATTCCGTTTCTGGCACCCGCTGCACGCGATGACCCCCGGATTCGAATTTTAGTAGACCATAGGCACCTTCATGAGATACTTTAGCAATGATCTCTTTATAGCCGCCGTGCTCGCCGTCGTTGGCACTGACGATTTCTATCGTCCATTGGCGAGTCTCGGCAAAACGGCTGTACATGCGAAAAAGATTGCCCGCAAACAACGCTGCTTCATTACCGCCTGTACCGGCGCGTATCTCCAGGAAGCAGCCACGTTCGTCATCTGGATCCTTCGTCTGGAGCAATATCTTAAGTTTTTGTTCTATCTTTTCTTGATTTGCGCAGGCGATCTGTAGTTCTTCTTGCGCCATATCACGTATTTCCATATCCTGTAGCAGCAGCTTTGCGGTAAGAATATCTTTCTGTACTTGGCACCAATGCTGAAAGCAGCAGGTGACCTCGGATAAGTGGGCGTATTCCTTTAAGAGAACCCGGAAACGCTCCTGATCAGAAATAATGGATGGATTTCCAAGTAGGCATTCCACCTCTTCGAGGCGTTCTTGCAACCCCTCCAATTTTTCGATTATCGAAGATTTCATGCGTGGTGATTACCTTTTTATATCATTGCGTATTCAGTCCGAGACCGTCGCATAAAATTTGTAATCGTTTACCGTCACCCTCTTGAGCGGCTTGTTGCAACGATTTTGTTGGCGTGTGGATTAAACGATTTGTAAGCTTATGCGCCATGTCCTGTATTACCAGTTCAGGATCGGCGCCGAGACGTAGCGCCGTCAGGGCGCGGGTTTTAAATTTTTCCCGAAGATTATCTGCCTGCGTGCGATAATCTCGAATTGCTTCCACTGCTGATTGGCTACGCAGCCAACTCATAAAATTTAAACTTTCTTGTACGATGATAGTTTCCGCTAGTGCCGCAGCATTTTTACGTTGAGCCAGGTTTTTTTCAATGATAACCTCTAGATCATCTACGGTATACAGATAGACGTCATCTAGCTTTCCAACCTCTGGTTCAATATCTCGCGGTACAGCTATATCCATCAATAATATAGGCTGATGATGACGTTCTTTTAGCGCTTTTTCTACCATTTTTTTATTAATAATCGGTAAGGTGCTGGCGGTAGAAGCAATAATAATTTCAGCCTTACCTAAGTGTTTATCAATTTCTGCTAAACTGATCACGTCAGCCCCGACTGCTTCCGCTAGTCTCTGCGCTCTTTCGTGGGTGCGGTTGGCGATGAGAAGTCGCTTTACTTTATGTTCGCGCAGATGACGCGCCACTAGTTCGATGGTTTCTCCGGCTCCGACTAGGAGTACTGTTGCCTCATCCAAGGATTCAAAGACTTTACGTGCTAAGGTGCAGGCAGCAAATGCCATTGATACTGCCAGGGAACCAATCGCGGTTTCAGTGCGTATTTTTTTAGCAACGGAGAATGATTTTTGGAATAATCGCTCCAAATCAACTGACAAGCTCTCCCACCGTCGAGATTCTGCAAATGCCCTTTTTACCTGCCCTAAAATTTGTGGCTCTCCTAGTACAAGCGAGTCAAGTCCGCTTGTGACACGCATAAGATGGCTGACGGCTTTATCATTGAAATACAAGTATAGACTGTTGCGTACCTTATCGGGCTCAATCTGGTGGTAATCGCACAGCCAGTAAAATAGAGATTCCTGCAGGTTTTCCTTCAGTTTAACACTTAAATATAGCTCGGTACGGTTACAGGTAGATAGAACGACACCGCCGAGTACTAGCGGTTGTGCCAATAAACTACCCAGCGCTTGCTCAAGGGTATCGGGTGAAAATGTTACCCGTTCGCGTAAGGCAATTGGTGCTGTTTTGTGATTGATACCAAGTATGAGCAATGTCATGGATTAAGGTTATAGAGTCATACAAAATTTAGTATAGTTATCGCCTAAGCGCATTCTACTTGATGCAAGTGTGCAAGAAAAGATGATTTGTAAGTCTCTCTTGATAGTATACTGCATATTTATTACACTTAATTATGACTCTAATATCTAGATTATCTAATTAACTTTACGTATAAATTTGATTTTCATTTTTAATGTTGTTTTTATTAGATAAAATCTCTGCAATTGTTTTTGTATAAAATTGGTTGTTGAAGATTTTTTGATAGAAAGAGAATCGTTAAAAATTTTTTTATCGGGATTCTTATACATCCTTTTTAAATCTGTAAGTCGTTTTAAATCTGTTTAACATTAACAACCTGATTATTTTTATAAAAATTTTTAATTTCATAAATTCTAACAATTAGTAATTACCACCTTTATGTTGTGTTTCCTCCTCTATATGATTATTTTATCCGAGAGACATATTCTCCGGATCGAGTATCTACTTTGATTACTTGCCCAATTTGAATAAACAGCGGAACTTTCATGATCGCACCGGTAGTCAGCTTGGCGAATTTACAGCCTGAGCTTGCGGCATTGCCTTTTAGTATCGGATCTGTTTCAGTAATTTCTAACTCCACGAAGTTAGGTGGAGTGATAATTATTGGATAATTATTCCATAAGGTTACTTCACATTCGCTCTGCTCTACTAGCCACTTTGCATTGTGGCCAACCACTTTCGCATCTGCAACAAACTGTTCAAAAGTTTCGTTATGCATGAAATTCCAGAATTCTCTGTCATTGTAGAGATAAATTAGGTTGATATTTATCACATCAGCGGCTTTTACCGAGTTACCAGATTTAAAGGTTTTTTCTAGTAATTTGCCGGAAATCAGGTTGTACAGACGAACTCGGTTAAACGCTTGACCTTTTCCTGGTTTCACAAATTCATTTTCAATGATGGTGTACGGACCGCCATCAAGTATAATTTTAAGACCGGAACGAAATTCATTGGTATTATAAGATCCCATACTAATTCTCTTTCTTATATAAATTAAGATTTTTTTTGATTAAGCTAAAAGTCTTGTATTATAATTCGAAATATGTAATTCAGAGAAGAATTTTCATCTGATTACTACTTTTATCATTAATCCTCTAACTTCTAGAAGCTTTCTTAGGCTTGTGAAAGTAAGTTGAGTGTCTGAGAAGAAGTGCAAACGGAAAATATGTGGTTAGGAGTGGTGGTGTGTTTTTTCTTTCCTTTTCTTCGTTGATTTTACAGTGCTAAAGTCTGGTATATAAATATTAAAACTATGAGCTGAGGCTGATAAAATGAGATGACATGGGTAATTGCTGATACTGCTTTTGAGCATCATTTTTCCGGTTAATAAAAACAGAAAGAGAAAGTGAAGTTGATTCAATAATTCAAAGTATACTAAAGTGAATTATATCATTTCTGCTAACGGCGTTCCGTAAAAAACTGAAAATCAGCAACTTAATTAAGTGATTGAATGTAGCAATCTTTTACTTGACTGCTCTTTATTTTATTTCCCGTCGGGTAGTTTTCTCGAAAGAGGAAAACCGCTCACCTCTTGTTTTGTTTACCAACCATTATCTGTTGGTTTGAAGGTATAGTATTTGCTTATTAAATGCATCAAAATATGATTTATTTAACAAGCCCCATCAGGTTGAGTAATCCAATAATATTCATCATTGGTGCAATTGGTTATAGTCCTCTTGATTATTTTCCTTTTTAGCTAGAAGTCACAGCTCCGTTTTTAACTGAATTAGTGGATCTTTTCCCTCTATGAAAAATTGTTTTATTATTTTAGCGATTGTTTATTTCAGTGCCTTCATGTTATTTAAATTACACTGTGTTTTTCTGTATTAAATTTTTGCTGGATACTCGTTAGTTTTTGTATATATCCGTAACATGAATCCATTTTTCTATACTGGATACGCAGTATGACTACTTTCATATAAATAGGCATTGAATAGCTAACTAAATAAAAATTAACACGTATTAAATTCAGCCAAATATCAAATAATCATCATTAAAACAATATCTTTTAAGTATATTTTGCTTTTTATCAGTTGTAATTTTATACCATAGAACATGATATATGTATTATTATATATTAAGCAGGTATAATTATGATAGATGTGGTTTTTATGAAGAAAACAATTGAGTGGCGTATCCAATATTCTAATCATGGTTAAATATTTTATGTGTAACATGGAAAACAAGATAGCCTGGGTGGATAGATGTAAGGGAAGTTTATGCCTTATGCTATATTATTTTTAATAAAATATAGTATAAAATGATAGAAAGGAGAGGATGAAGCAGCCCTGATAAGGGAAATGTATGTATCACGAGATAAATTCTGAAAAGCGATACTTGGTTCAGTATCGGCTAATCCTGTTGTAGTTAAGAACATAAGTATCTTTGTAAAAATTGTATGGAAATAGTTTTTTTCTTGTTTTTTTCTGAAAAATATTGATTCTTCAGATTAAAAATAGTCACTCACTATAGTGAAATAGTGAAATAGTGTAATGAGAGGGTACAATAGAAAAATTAAATTTCACTATAAATATTTCATGGGCTAATCGGATAATTAGCTATTTAATGATGTTTATAGCGCCTATAAACTGATAGAAAACTAAGAAAATAAAAATTACTAATTTGAGAGCAATACTCGTTTATATTAAAAAAATTTATTATATATGCAGGGATGTATTCTGTGAATATATTTGTTGTGCGATTTTAAAGTTTTCCTAGTAAAACGCTTTGCTTTTTTTTAGTAATGATAATGCCTAATAACATACGTGCGATGAGTAAAGAGAGCTATTGCACTTTTAAGTAGGCATGTCCTTCTTTATCCGAAAAAAATCGAATTGCAGGCGACAAATTTTCTTAGTTTGGTTGCTACGTCAATAATATATATTAAAACTCCTTTAATAAAAATTTAATCGTGCAACAGCGAATAGAGTTAGCTATTATGTTGCGCTGTTTTTTTTCATGACGGACTTGCCAAGGAGTAGCTAGATATGTCCAAGCAAGAAATCTGGTGCGAAACTTTACACGAACATATCGGCCAGTATTTTACCGTCGATAATGTTTTGTATCGGGGAAATACCGGCCATCAGGATTTACTTATATTTAAAAATTCTACACTTGGCCATGTCATGGTACTGGATGGCATAGTGCAGACTACAGAGCTCGATGAATTTATCTATCATGAAATGATGTCTCATGTGCCCCTTATTGCCCACGGCGCTGTTAAAAAGGTATTACTCATCGGCGGTGGAGATGGTGGTTTATTGCGAGAAGTCAGTCGTCATGCCAATATAGAGCAGATAACCATGGTGGAAATTGATGCCGGTTTGTTAACTTTTTGTAAACAATACCTCCCGAATCACAACGCCGGTGCGTTTGATGACCCGCGACTCAGACTGGTGATTGCCGATGGGGTAGATTTTGTTTCTAAAAGTGATGAAAAATTTGATGTCATCATTTCCGATTGTACTGACGCCATTGGGCCTGGAGAAAGCCTATTTACCTCTGAGTTCTATCACGGTTGCTCGCGTTGCCTCAATGACGGAGGGATTTTTGTTGCACAAAACGGTGTTTGTTTTTTACAGCTGGATGAGGCGGCAAATAGCCACAAAAAACTGTGTCAGTATTTTTGTGACGTGAGTTTTTATCAGACGGCCGTACCTACTTACTATGGCGGTATCATGACTTTTGCCTGGGCCAGTCAGAATTCTACGTTGCGTCAAATAGAAACTGCAAGCTTAGCGATGCGTATTGACAAAACCAAATTAAGTTGCCGCTATTATAATGCGACGATTCATAACAGCAGCTTTTCTTTGCCACAATATTTTCTGAATGCTTTATCAGCCTCCCGCTGAGACAATATATCCATAAGGGGGGAGAACTAAATTGCAGAAGATAAAACTACACGGTTTTAATAATTTAACTAAGAGCCTGAGTTTTTGTATTTACGATATTTGCTATGCCAAAACGTTAGACGAATGTGATGGTTATATTTCTTATATTGATGAACAATATAATGCTAATCGTTTGACAGAAATCCTTATCGAAACTTGTTCTATAATAGGCGCTAATATCCTAAATATCGCCCGTCAAGATTACACGCCGCAGGGCGCGAGCGTGACTATACTTGTAAGTGAAGAGTCGGTTCATACTGGGAATATTGACATTTCAGAACAACTTGGGCCATTGCCGGAATCAGTGGTATTACATTTAGATAAAAGTCATATATGTGTGCATACTTACCCAGAAAGTCATCCGGGTGGTGGTTTGTGTACTTTTCGTGCCGATATTGAGGTATCAACGTGTGGTGTTATTTCGCCTCTGAAAGCGCTCAATTACCTCATTTATCAACTGGAGTCGGATATTGTCACTATGGATTATCGTGTGCGGGGCTTCACTCGCGACATAAACGGAGTGAAACATTATATTGACCACGAGATAAATTCGATTCAGAATTTCATGTCTAAGGATATGAACACTTTATATTATATGATGGATGTGAATGTGCATCAAGAGAATATTTTTCATACTAGGATGATGGTGAAAGATTTTGATTTGAAACATTATTTGCTTAATGCATGCCCGCATGAACTCAGCTTTGAAGAGCGTACAACAATCACACAATTACTACATAAAGAGATGCAGGAAATCTATTACGGCCGAAACCTTCCGACGTTTTGACTGTGAAAGGCAAGGTGCATTTTAGTAAAAATTACCTATGCTTCTGTTCAGACTATCTGGTGAGCGTATTCTACAACCACCATTGGTCGTGAAAGTAATCCGGTATCAAATATTAAAATAGTTTTTAATTGTTAGATAAGACACTCCGAAGTATACCTAGGTATAGTTCGGGGGAAATCATGATGAATGTTTATATCCATTTTAATAGAATTGTTACAAATTAGATTATTCTTAATATAAGACTCTCTGGTTAAGTTTTCCGTCAGACTTAAGAAACGACTGCATATGCCATTTATGTAGAAGATTATTTAAATCTTTGTTTTTCTTGATTTAAAAACACTAATTTAAAAGATTTTATATTGGATAATCAAAACTTAAAATTACCAGCAGGATGGCTTCCCTTTCATAACCTGCTTTCATGTAATTCTTCACATGCCCAAGAACAGTATTTAAACTAATGTCTAATTCTTGAGCGATATCTCTATACCCCAACCCTTTCTTTACCATATCGATGATTGTTTTATTTATGCCTAGGATGCCCCCGATGGCGAAAATGAAGCTGAAATTTTTTCAAACACTTTTACAGATATACCGTTGAGCGCTAGATATCGAATGACCATTACATCGAACTCCATCAGATTCTGTGCAACGAGGGAAGCTTACATCAATCTTTGCTATAATACACTTCAAATCAAAATAAAGTTACGAGGAAAGCCGATTCGGATTAACGTAAAGGTGGTATAAAAGAATTGGAGCGGGAAACGAGATTCGAACTCGCGACCCCAACCTTGGCAAGGTTGTACTCTACCACTGAGCTATTCCCGCTGAAGTAAAACAAGAAAGTGCATCTCCACAGATAGATAAATATATGGGAAAACGCGATTGTATGCAAGTCTTGCAGCAATAAAAGTGCTTTTTTATGATGAAATTATAACCTAAGATCATCCGGCTGCTCCGTCTTTGCTGCCGAGGATTTAAAGATGGATAAAATGTTCGCGATAATAGATTAGTTCCGCTACTGATTCTCGGATATCGGCTAGCGATTGATGAGTATAATTTTTCTTTAGTCCGGTTAAAATTTCTGGTTTCCAGCGACGAGCTAGTTCTTTAAGCGTACTCACATCCAGGTAACGGTAATGGAAATATTTTTCTAACGCCGGCATATAGCGAAATAAAAAGCGCCGATCCTGAGCGATACTATTACCACAAATCGGTGATTTTCCAGTAGGAACCCATTTAGAAAGAAAAGCCAACGTTTGCGCTGCTGCCGCATTTTCATCTAATTGGCTATGGCGTACTCGGTCAAGCAACCCGCTAACGGAGTGGGTACTAACATTCCACTCATCCATTAGTGCTAGCTGGGTATCTGATTGGTGTATCGCCAGTACAGGTCCTTCCGCCAGAATGGTCAAATTTGACTCAGTGACTAGTGTGGCAATTTCGAGGATTCGATCGCAATCGGGATTTAGCCCCGTCATTTCCAGATCAATCCAAATTAGGTTATTATTATGTATCGGCATAATTTTCTCGTAAATATGTTTTCTCGTAGGTAGAAATTTTCCATCTTATCTGATAAGATATTCCGTATAATAAAATAGCGCTAGTGATTAAAATAATCCAACAAGGGATATAGAAATACTCGGGTAGAAACCAACTATCATATTTTCCTATAGTAGCGTAGTACTGTCCAATGGGAAATGATTAGTAGTTGTGGGATTAAGCCTAGACAGGGTTTGGTTAGGTCATTTTTAATTCAGATTAACGTGGAGATCGTTGATGGTTGTATGTAGCACTTTCAATCGGCGTCCCATACTTATCTATGCTTAGTATGGCGTTTGGATCATAAGGCAGTCGGAGTTTTCTTATAGCCAGTTTGGCTGTCAGCGCTATTTTTTATAGCTGTTATATCCGTGCAGTTTTCTGTTAGGTTTTTCAGATGTATATAGCGATATAAAGCCATGATCTGTTAGATTGTGAATCTAATCAGTATCCTGTTGGTTTTTTAGAACTATTTTTCAATATTTTAGATCGCTATCTAATAGCTTATTATAATGGTTAAGATAGATCTATTTCTCATAATTAAGGTAATCAATTTTTTATATTCTATTGCCAGTATGCTAATAGGTATCATGTTAATATCGTGGATGCTGAAGAATTCTATCTATGATATATCTTATCCTAGCCTGCAAAATTTTTTTCTTTTTTTATAAAAGTATCTCTGGTAACTCGAGAGATACAGTCAATATTCCATCATCAGAGTTTGAAATATCATTAAAACCATGCCACTAATCTTATTGATTTAATCTAGAGTTCTGTTGCTGAAATTTGACCTATCCGAGTATTTTTTATTCATGGCTTATCTAAGCACTTGCAGATTTCGTGACTATAGCCAGGATATTGATCCTGTCTTTATGTAGTAGAGGTGCAGTATAAATCGTGGTGAGTACCCCGTAAATATTTTCATAACTGCTTTATTTTATACCTATCTTCATGGGATAGAGAGTCGGTTATTATTCGGTAGTCATTTTTTATATCTTAAGCGCTGACATTTAAAGAGATTATCGATACTATGCGGTTATTTTATCTTTTTAATAAATTTTAGCTCTTCAACAAAACAGAAGAGGAATCATCCGTGCTGGAGAGAATTAAAATAATGCTACAAAATATACAGATTAAGCGTTGGTTAACGGAACTGGCTGGCTGGAGTGCAGAATGGCGTGGTGGCTGGCTTACTCGTTGGATAATTATTCTGTTTGTTCGTGTGTATAAAGTAGATATGCAGGAAGCGCAGGAACCGAATGTAGCTAGCTATCAGACTTTTAACGAATTCTTTATGCGATCGCTGCGCGAAGATGCTAGGCCTATTGATTCCTCTCCAGCAGGATTAGTATTCCCGGCAGATGGTATCATCTTGCAGTTCGGAGAGATTAAAGAAGGACAGCTATTACAGGCGAAGGGGCAATACTATAGTCTTGAAGCGCTACTTGTCGGCAACGAGTCCATGATAGCTCCTTTTCGTAATGGAATCTTTGTCACCACCTATTTAGCGCCGCGCGATTATCATCGCGTACATATGCCTTGCAACGGCGTGTTGCGCGAAATGCTGTACGTGCCAGGCGAACTGTTTTCAGTAAATCCGATGCACTCACTCAATATTCCTAATTTATTCACTCGAAATGAGCGGATTATTTGCTTATTTGATACCAGTTTTGGCCCAATGATACAAATTTTGGTAGGTGCGATTATTGTTGGCAGTATAGAAACCGTCTGGGAAAGAAGTATTACCTCTCCACGGGAGGGAATTATTAAATGTTGGAGCTATCCTCCCGCGAACGATAAAGCAGAAGTAATACTGCTGAAAGGCCAGGAAATGGGGCGATTCAAGCTGGGTTCCACCGTTATTAACCTGTTCGTTAAAAAAAACGTGTTGCTAGGCGAGCATCTATACACTTTATGTATGACCCGCGTTGGTCAGCGGTTGGCACAAGGTATTGTGATTGCCAAGACCGAGAGTTCGGTAAATGGAATCACCGACAGTTAACAAGAGAGTTTCACCTTGCCCCTGATTACTATTTTTTTTCTGGGGTGGCTGTTGGCCTCCCCAGCATTATCTTCCAATTTGCCTGACGAGGGGCAGATCAAAAAAGATCTGCAGCAGGCACAGGATGATAAAACGTTACTAAATCAGAAGGTAATTGTCGAGGTGCTCCAGTCAGCGCTAAACGGCATTGCCGAAAGTAAAGAATCCATTTTAAAAATAAGGGAATATCAGAAAGCTATTGATGATTTTCCGTCGTTGACTCGCCAGCAGTATGATGACAAAAGTAGTGAACTGGATGAATCTGCTACTTTTAGCCAAAAACTTTCCAGTAACGAACTTAATCAGCGTTTGTTGCAGGTTAATACTCAATTAATGAATTTAACAGGTCAACTAAAGCAGGAACAGGAGCAGGGGCGTACCATCAGCGATTCTTTAGTTCTGTTGCCGCAGAGGCAAACAGAAGCTCGCCGAGCGCTGCGTGTTGTGGAACAGCAGCTTCAGGTTTTTCCAGCACCTAGAACACCTCTAGAAGAGGCCCAGGCCCTCTTGCTACAGGTGGAGAAATCTGTTAATCGACTCAAGGTAGAAGAGCTGGATCTTGCCCAGTTGAGCGCCAATAATCGCCAGGAGTTATCACGACTCCGTGCAGAATTATTAAAAAAACGCCATGATCATGTGGATCATGTATTGCAAGTATTGCGCAATCAGCTTAATAGTTTACGTCAGCAGGAAGCGGAGCAATCTATCGAACATACCGAAATGTTGGTAGAACAAGTGGGTGTGCTGCCTAAGTCGATTAGTACTCAGCTGCAAATTAATCGTGAACTTTCCATTGCGCTAAATCAACAAACGCAGAGCATGGATCTTATCACCTCACAGCAGCATCAGGCTGCTACGCAAATCCTCCAGGTGCGTCTGGCATTAACCACATTGCGTGAGCAGGTGCAATGGCTGGATGAATCACAGGCTCTGAGAGAAACCCTGCGTGCTCAAGTATCTAGGTTACCGGAGATATCGAAGCCGCAGAAGCTTGATAGTGATATGGCGCAGATGCGTGTACAACGTTTGCATTTTGAAGATTTGATGAACAAGTTACAGAAATCCACTACGGGAGTACAGAATGACGGTTCTCCGATGACGTCATCGCAGGAGCGTATTTTTAACGATCAACTTATTACTCAACGTCATCTCCTTAATGCTCTTCTAACTGGGTGCGATACCCAAATCCTTGAACTTACTAAGTTGAAGGTGGCTAATAGTCAGATTGAAGAAGCGATGAATGAGATCCAGAAAGCGGCTCACCGATATCTTTTTTGGGTGGCTGATGTAAGGCCTCTTGGTCTTTCCTATCCGCTGCATGTTGGCCGGGATTTGCGCCGACTGGTGACATTGGACACATTCACCCAGTTAACTCATGCGCTTGGCATGATGTTGACCAGCCAGGAAACAATTATTCTTCTGTTCGGAGCCTTGCTGCTGGTTAGTTGCAGTCTTAGTTCTCGCAGGCGTTATCATGCTTTTCTCGATCGTTCCAGTTGCCGAGTGGGGAAAGTCAATCAGGATCATTTTTCCCTTACATTGCGCAATGTATTTTGGTCTGTGCTAGTTGCTTTGCCACTACCGGTTCTTTTGGCAGCGTTAGGATATGGATTACGCCATGCCTGGCTTTATCCAGTAGCAGTTGCTATTGGTGATGGGGTTAGTGCCACGGTTCCAGTACTTTGGGTCTTTATGGTGTGTGCCCATTTTGCTCGTCCGCGGGGGTTATTTATTGTGCATTTTGGCTGGGCAAAACAGCAAGTTGAACGTGCGTTGCGTTATTACACACTATCTATCGGTATGATAGTGCCGCTGATCATGGCACTGATTTCTTTTGATAATTACAGTGAACGAGAATTTATAGATTCCCTTGGAAGATTATGCTTTCTTCTGCTGTGCGCTTGCCTAGCGTTGGTAACCACCAGTCTAAAGCGTGCAGGCTTGTCGCTATATCTTGATAAGTATGGTATCAGTGATAATGTCGTCAATCGTTCGTTATGGAATTTGATGATTTGTGCACCAATCGTTTCGGCTGCAGCAGCATGTCTTGGGCACCTGTCAACCGCGCAGGCTTTGCTTGCGCGGCTTGAAACTTCTGTCGCTATTTGGTTTTTTTTGCTAATTATTTATTATATTATCCGTCGATGGATGTTTATTCAGAGGCGGCGAATTGCCTTTGAGCGCACCAAGCAGCGTCGTGCAGAGATGCTAGCCCAACGAGCGCGTAATGAGGATGCTTTATCGCAATCGCAGCTTAATGAAGCTGCTGCTGAGGTAGATGAAAAGGTTTTGGATCTTGATACCATCAGTGCACAATCGTTGCAATTGGTACGTTCAATTCTTATGCTGATTGCTCTTTTATCTGTGATTTTGATTTGGTCGGAGCTGCATTCAGCGTTAGGTTTTCTGGAGAATATTATTCTGTGGGATGCTACCTCTAGTATTAAAGGAGTCGATAGTATTCAGCCAATTACGCTTGGCGCTGGGTTGATAGCTATTCTGGTTTTTATTATCACGACCCAGATGGTGCGCAATTTACCTGCACTGTTGGAGTTGGTGCTGTTACAGCATTTGGATTTAAGCCCAGGTACTGGATACGCCATTACTACCTTGACTAAATATGGTTTGATGTTGCTGGGGGGGCTTATCGGGTTTTCTCTGATAGGCATCGAGTGGTCAAAATTGCAGTGGTTAGCGGCAGCATTAGGTGTGGGACTAGGTTTTGGTTTGCAGGAGATTTTTGCTAACTTTATTTCCGGATTAATGATTCTTTTTGAAAAACCGATTCGGATTGGTGATACTGTTACCATTCGTGATTTAACTGGTAATATTACCCGCATTAATACTCGCGCAACGACTATTACTGATTGGGATCGAAAAGAAATCATTGTGCCTAATAAAGCTTTCATAACTGAACAGTTCGTTAACTGGTCTCTATCGGATACAGTGACGCGTGTTGTACTGCGATTGCCAGCGCCGGCTGGTGTCAATATTGCAGAGATGACCAACATTTTAGTGCAGGCAGCACGCCGCTGCCCATTGGTTCTAGAATTGCCAGTGCCAGAGGCTTTTTTAGTGGATTTGCAGCAAGGGTTGCCGTTATTTGAGTTGCGTATGCATGCAGCTGAAATGGGGCACCGGATGCCATTGCGACACCAGGTCAATACACTGATATTGGAAGGTTATCGTAAACATGGCATGGAATTGCCTTTCCCGGCTTTTCAATTGCAAAAAGATCAGATAAAAGCTACTACTATACATAAATAATTATATCAATTTAAAAAGCCGCGCTCTTTAATATAGAGAAAGGATTTTCTGTGTGTTAAATATTGCGAGTTTTGATAAAGAAGCTATATCGAACCGCATTTTTCTATCTGAAAGTGAGTTAAGAGAAATTCCGAGAGTTATTTTTATCGACTGACGTCTATAAAAGATAAGGAGAGTAAAAGATATAATGGTGGCGAGTAAAAATTAAGTTGTCCTTGGAGATGTTAGTCTCCACATTGGTGTTTAAGCTCGTTCTATAGGAAAAGCAATCACATTTTTAAAATTTTTAGAATTCAGTTGCCAGCCATGATTAATCGGTCAACCCCCCTAATATTTACGCCGGAGCATTTCGGCATTCTCTGCGCTACAATGTGACGCCAGTAAATTCTCATCGAAAGGTTGTTCAGAAAGCTTCATTTTTATCTGTTTTAATTATCCTGTTCAAATCGTTGACATTGCTTAATCGAATCACTAAGTTTACGAAACCCATTGGTTAGTTCAATGCCCTTAAAATACACATTCAAAACGTTCTTCTACTCGATCATTATTGGTGCTAATTTTAGTTAAGGAAGTCTACGAAGATGGAAAATAGTAAACAAAAGTCAGCTTATCATGTCAGATTTTGGCTCAATTACCATTGCAAACAACAATTGCAGGAGCGTATCATGATCGTCTATCATTAATGCGGATTTGCTCAGGTTCCATTTGATCGCGAGGTCAAAAAGTTATTCTTTCTCTGCTAATAAAGGATCAATACCTATATGATGAATGAATATCTTTTGATAAGAAAGTGGTTCTGAACTACTATCGTAACTCAGAATATGCTGTAATAAGTAATTAATCTCATTCATCAGGTAGAACATATTATCGGATGATATTATTCTAGAATAGTGAATTCCGGATTATGATAACGACCGCTTTCTTCGTTATGAGATATTAGGCATCACTAAAAATATGGGGCTGATCCCGGTTGTTAAGAGGCGCTTCATGTGAAATTCATGGCTTGTTATTAAATACAATGGTATACCGTCAGCTGTTTCGGACTAATAAAGCGGGTTTTAAATGATACAATATGAATATCTGTTACTATTTCTAGTAACCCGCGTTCATTAAAAAATTCTCTAAATATGGCTTATAATTATCGCGCATTTTAATAAATTGCTAATAGACGCGCTTGGCTGCCAAATAGTCAAATTGCTCATGTTTTTTCCTTCAAACAGAAAATATAGTTCATATTTATTCATAAATATAAAGACATGTCATTGTCATTCTTTTTTAATGTGAAGTTTGTGCTTACAGGGTGGTATTTTTATATTTTTCATTTTTTAATAAGATGATATTTTGAATAATATTTTTACCCATGCATATTTTTATCGCTCTGAAGCGCATAACTTAGATTTGTTGATTAAGTGTTCTTTATATTTTTTTAAAATATATTTTGATTAAAATTGATAACGTTTGCTATGATTTTAGTAAAGGTAAGCTTTGTGAAAGCATATTCATGCTGTATGACGACATGTTTAAACAGATATATAGTAAGCGATCATTGATTTAGTAATGACTAGATCTTTATACAGAGAGCTACTTCGTGGTGTTTTGCATTAGTTTGAACACTTTTTTTGATGTATTAAAAATTATTTAAAAACAGGTTGGAGTAGGATAATGCTTAAAAGCTGAAGGCTTTATTTTCTGCGAGAGACTATGCGCCATTATATTGATATACAGTATAAAAATAATCCTCGTTGGGATTTTATTTTTAAAATCTTATAAGCATCATGTGCTTTAGTATATATTCTTGAATCAAGAAGTGTATAGATCACTATAGAAGAATTAATCAAGTTAACATAGTATTTTATATGATTGAGGTGTAATTTATTTATTAATGTTCTGTTAGATTTCGAATTATATAGTAAACAAAAACATTTCTAGTTGATTAAGTGATATCGTTTGAATTTATATATCTACATAAAATGTATTTTTCATAAACCATTACTCTCAAAATTAAAATCGATTTATGGGAAGATTATTTATCTTTATATGAGTATATTTATTTATCAATAAATATGAGTTACTATCTCGTACATTTTCGATAGCTTTAAAATCTTTATATACGGCGGCATCAGTATTAAGTGATATAACAATTATTATTAATAATGCACAACAATAAGTATTTTCAACACCAGATATAAAGAGTTTTATATACGGCGCGGGAATATTGACGGTACTTTATCCAACATGCTAAGCATTGGTGTTTATATAGGAATGAATTTTAATTAGCTTTAATATTTTTTATTATGACTAATTTGTTTCAATGGAAATTGATTTTTCTAGTTATATAAATAATACTTATAGTATTACAAAGTTAGAATCAATTTAGTTTAATTATTAATGCATATTAATAATCTGTGTTTTTATCGTAGTAATTAAAATAAGAATTAAATATGAAATTGAATTATATTCAACACCAATAAACACCTTAATATGTCACCTATTAACAATATATCAGAAATATAGAATATTTTAAAACTTTTATCTCATTTCATCGTTATTGATGCGTAATAATCAATAGGTGGTACAATAATAACTATTAAAATAATCGAGATTTGGTTATCTACAATTTTCTTAATTAATTTTTTAACAATTATGTACCATTCTAATATAGCTATTTTATGAGTTTCGAGACCTATGGAATTATCTAAAAAGTACTCTAAAATCACCCTCTAATTTATATTTTTCATCTCTATCTTCTATATTAGATTTTTTATTAGTAGTTAGACTAGCTGTGTTGCGTCTGAAGGAAAAGTTTTATTTGGGGTCACGGATATACGGAAAATGGGCGTATGCATGCTGCTGGGTTAATCGAATGAATGCCTCTGTTGCGGGCTGTCGCTGTTCACCGGCCCGTACTGCGGCGTAAAGTCGACCCCACAAACCTTTTCCAAGCGTTCGAGTGGCAATAACTCCTTGGCGTTCGAAACTATCAACCACCCAATGTGGAAGTGCGGCGATACCCATGCGCGCTGATACCATTTGAATTAATAGCAGTGTATTATCAACATGTTTTAGCAGAGGACGGCTAAGCACGGCAGCACCTAAAGGCTTCAAAAAATGACTCCATACATGCATACGGCTGCGCTGTACAGGATAAATTAACAGTGTTTCACGTTCCAAATCATGCGGTGCAATGATTTTTTTAGCCGTGAGAGGATGATCAGGTGATAGCACAAGTCGAATTTCGAAATCAAACATAGGCGTATGGTGCAGCCCACTACGTGCCATGATATCAGATGTTAACACCAAATCCAATTCGCCCTGTTGCAGTGCCGGCTGTGGATTGAAGGTGACGCCGGAACGAAAATCGATCAATACTTGCGCCCAATGCTGGTGAAATTCTGTTAGCGCTGGTGTTAACCATTGAATGCAGCTATGGTACTCGATCGCTAAACGTAAGGTAGCTTGATGCGGTTTCTGGAAAGTTTGTAGGGTTTTATGTATTTGGGGTAGTATTTGTTCGGCTAATTGCAGCAAACTCTCGCCTTGAGGCGTAAAATGCACTGGTTGGCTTTTACGTATGAATAAATGAAAGCCTAGCCGATTCTCCAAATCACTGAACTGATGCGATAGCGCCGATTGGGTTTGATGTAGTTGCGTTGCCGCTGCCGATAGCGAACCGCCATTGCGCAACGCCTGCAGCGTTCGCAGATGTTTTAGTTCAATCATGAGAGAGTATTTCACCTAAAAGTGAATAATTTGCGCTTGTGTAGCAGTACACTACACGGCTATTATAGATGTGTAAACATCCGGGTGGCTGAATGGGAGAAAGTAATGGTAATTCTGAGTCATACACTGGGGTTTCCCCGCATCGGCCTGCACCGGGAATTAAAAAAAATGCAGGAAAATTATTGGGCCGGTAATATTAGTCAGCAACAGCTCTTTGATACAGGTCGTGAATTACGATCACGTCATTGGCAACAACAGAAAGATGCTGGTGTAGACCTTCTACCAGTAGGTGATTTTGCCTGGTACGATCATGTGCTTACAACCAGTTTGATGCTGGATAACGTGCCAGATCGTCATCGAAATAATGTTAAGAATAGTAATAATAATATTGATATTGATACACTTTTTCGTATTAGCCGCGGGCGCGCGCCAACCGGGGAACCGGCCGCTGCTGCTGAAATGACAAAATGGTTTAATACTAATTATCATTATATAGTACCTGAGTTTACTATAGGACAGAAATTTTGTCTTGCTTGGACTCAATTGTTAGATGAAGTGGAGGAAGCTTTGTCACTAGGCTACTCCGTGAAGCCGGTACTTCTTGGGCCACTTAGCTACTTGTGGTTGGGTAAGGTGAAAGGCGAAGTCTTTGATCGTTTATCTCTTTTACCGGCCCTGCTTCCAGTATATAGGCAACTTCTAGACAAGCTGGCAAAACTAGGAATTGAGTGGGTTCAAATTGACGAACCGGTTTTGGTGTTAGAGTTACCACAGGTATGGGGCGAAGCCTACGCTAGTGCTTATCAATCGCTGCAGGGGTTGACTAAATTGCTCTTAACAACCTATTTTGATAGCATCAAGCACCAAATTGATATTATCACGGCGTTGCCAGTACAAGGACTGCATGTGGATTTGGTAGCAGGTGACGATAATTTATCTGAGCTTCATAGACAACTTCCGACAGAGTGGTTGTTGTCTGCTGGCGTCATTAACGGACGCAATGTTTGGCGTGCTGATCTGCAAAGTTGGTATGAAAAGTTACTACCTTTGGTAGGTGAGCGCAAACTTTGGATAGGATCTTCTTGCTCGCTCCTGCATAGCCCGATCGATCTTAGTATTGAAAGACAGCTTGATGAAGAAGTGAAAAGCTGGTTTGCTTTTTCTTTGCAAAAATGTGCTGAATTGAGCTTGTTGTGTACTGCATTGAATGAGAAAGATAATAAGCATCAGGCTAAGCTATCCGAGTATAGCGCTAAGATCCGTGATCGCTGCCATTCTAGCCGAGTGCATAATTCAGAAGTAAAAGCACGTTTAGGAAAGATCACTGCCATCGATAGTCGACGGCAGAAGCCGTACGCTTCGCGCGCCGCCGCGCAGCGTAAGCGTTTTAATTTACCCGCCTGGCCAACTACCACTATAGGCTCTTTCCCGCAAACTAATGAAATTCGCGGATTGCGTCTTGATTTTAAACATGGGCGACTAGATACTCATTGTTACAATGCCGCTATCAGTAAACATATAAAGAAAGCTATTGTAGAGCAGGAATCCTTGGGATTGGATGTGCTTGTTCATGGTGAAGCTGAACGTAATGACATGGTTGAATATTTTGGAGAACATCTAGACGGGTTTGTTTTTACCCAGAATGGATGGGTGCAAAGCTACGGTTCACGCTGTGTGAAGCCCCCCATTATTATTGGTGATATCAGCCGCCCTAAGCCGATCACTGTCAAGTGGGCACGTTATGCTCAGTCGCTGACAAAAAAACCTGTGAAAGGTATGCTGACTGGCCCAGTTACAATTTTATGCTGGTCATTTCCGCGTGAAGATGTGAGCCGTAAAACTATCTGCAGGCAGATTGCGTTGGCATTGCGTGATGAAGTGGTAGATTTAGAAGAGGCTGGTATCGGGATTATTCAGATCGATGAACCGGCATTACGTGAAGGGCTGCCATTGAAACATTCGGCCCGGCAAAATTATTTATCGTGGGCGGTGGAGGTATTTCGACTTAACGCGGCGGTGGCGCAGGATAACACTCAAATTCATACCCATATGTGTTATTGCGAGTTTAACGATATTATAGATTCCATTGCAGCGCTTGATGCTGATGTAATTACGATTGAAACTTCCCGATCGGATATGGAGCTGTTGGAAGCTTTTAAAAAATTTGAGTATCCTAACGAAATCGGTCCTGGAGTATATGATATTCATACTCCGAACGTGCCGAGTATTGAGTGGATAGTCAAGTTGCTGCGTAAAGCAGCAACGAGTATTTCTCTGAAGCGTTTGTGGGTAAATCCAGATTGTGGATTAAAAACTCGGGCTTGGCCGGAAACCCGTCAAGCTCTAGCTAATATGGTAGCTGCCGCAAAAAAATTACGAGATGAAGAGTTTTAAACAAGAGAGTAGATTTTTTCGGCAGATAGGTGTTTGGCAGAAAAGCGTGTGTGCGTGATATAAAGATACGGGAGCAACGGTTTGTTAAATGGCAAGTCTTGATTACGCCAGATTAATCATTAGTTAATAAAATACTGATATTCAGATTACTAAAGATTTTTAATTCCATGCAACATCCGCTAACAGTAGAATGACTGGAAGAATTTATTTAATTTCGGTAGCCAGTATTTAATTCGATTCTAAATTAATTGAACACTAGTTTATAAGAAGAGCAATATGTAACCTTATAAGGTTTAAGTATGATATAAAATATTTAATTATGATTAAGAATCTATAACTAATTAATAACATTTGTAAACCAATAAGAAATTCAAATTTTTCATCCAAAAGTTGACTATAATTGTAGGTATCAACAGTTTTTCAGAAAACAGAATAAAAATTAAGGAATGGCTACCCCTTTTAATAAGGGGTATGTATATAATATTAAAAKTANTATAYSWTTRTTCTTTAGATTGTATCTAAAGAATAAAGATATATTAATTTTATTTATAATTAGCTCGTAGTATCATGTTTTAAATGTAAAACACAAACAAAAATTTATAAGATATGTATCATAGTATTTATCATACTTTACCAGAACCGCTTAGGTCGGCTATTTATCTAATGTTGAAGTCTACAATCATAATAATCTATATTGGCTATTATTGATACCTGGTATCAAGGCCATGATTTAGGTCTTTTGATTAAATAGATTCTTTATTTTAAAAATCTATTGTGCAAAAATTTATGTTTCTGTATTTCCTGAAAAGTAAGTCGATATGGTAAAATTTGGTCTTTATTTTGTATTGACTTATATTTGTTTATAATGATACATGTTATCTATGTTAATAAATAAATTAAATCACTATTTATTCATCATTATTATTAGCATTTTTTATAATTTAATAAATAAATTCAATTGAAGTCAGAATAAGAGTGTTTCTGGCCAGCGATTATAGGTGTTTTGAATACTATCTTGCGCAGTAATAATTGATAGTAATTAGATATGATAATGGTTTACAATTATATACTAACTAATTACTTTTATATGAATCTTTCTAATTTTTAGAAGTGAAAAATATCATAAATAAGAGATTTTTATGGATAGGTATACTATAGTTATACCCTATTATATTTTTGAATATGTTTTTCCTTTTTAGCAAAAATTTCTTTATCGTTGTTTAACAAAATCTTATAAATGGATTATCTATTATTCATGCATAAACCCATTTTAAAATTTATTTAAAAGTGTTAAACAATCGTTGTAGCATCTGTATATTCTCTTTCCTAAATATAATTTAGCATGATTTACTTGTACAATTATAGTTATAAATAAGTAATTAGGATAGTTCTGTACCTGTCATGATATCATCAATTATTTACTTTTAATGTAGATAATAATACATTTAAAAATAGATTCTATATTATTAATAACTTATTTATGATTTATTTGTATAAATTGTTAGATAGTGTGCACCCTAAATACCCAGCAATAAAAATAGTACCCATGTATCCATAGGTACATATTTCTAGATTAATGTTAGTTAAGCATTTGTATTTTTTTTATTTAGCTCATGGATAGAGGAAATTAAGCTGTAATATGTTAAAACATCGCTGATATCTATCAGCGGCGTATACTTGATTTATAATACTTATTAGATTAAATCTTTCTTGCTTCCCCACAAATATTAAAACATATCAATAATGGAGATAAACATCGACTCTGCTGATTTGTTCAAATCATCTAATAGTATGATCTGTATTTTGTTGTAAATAAATTAATTTTAATAATTATGAATGTAGATTTTCTATTTAATATATTTAAAAAATAAAATTTTTCTATATTCCCCAAGAATTCATGTTTTTACGTATTAATTCATCTTGTAGATAAACCGACTATGTCTGTTTATCTACAAGAGAGATGCTTGTTTCTGGCGTGTGTACAGTATATTTTTTGTTATTTTACCATCAATTTCCTCATTATTTAATCTTGAAGTGATAAATCATGCTATACATGGATTGTAGATAATTTGACTAGTATCGATACTAGTATGATATACCAAAATCAGTAAATTTAAATGTATAGTTAATTTCTGGATATACTATGGATTTAAATTTTACATTAACGATATGATTGCCCCGGCGGGATTAGATGGATCTTTATTAAGAATCTAAATACGGTTATTCTTCTGTAATAATTTTATAAAAATCGTATCAGCTTATTAAACTAAGGTTCTATCATTGGATACTGAGGTATCAGCAATATTTTTATCACGGATGGTTATTTTATATAGCATGTGGAAGACGTTTTAGTAGTGATCAAGGTAAGAAATATGACATGCTTATAAAAAAGTTATTGTCAGACGAAGTTCTGTTGTCAGTAAAAACTAATCCGCTCACGTGGATTTACATTGGCCTTAGTTTAGAGTAATGGTGATATAAGAAGATAACCCTTAAATAATTCATTTATTTTATTTATATAAATTTTCATCTTTGATGAAAATTACACGGAAAAGAAGTTTTTAGAAAAACAAAAATAAAAAATCTAACATGATGAAAATCATTAAAGACTAATAGTCATAGCGAGTGAATCTAGAAAATAAATATTTAAATTAAATGGTTATTTATTTATAAATGCTTCCAGAAGTCTATATTTTATTGTTATGACGATCAAAGTCCTGTGACATAGCCTTACACCGATTGTATCGGTGTAAGGCTATCTTTATAACTTCATTGATATTAATTCTTATTATTTAATTCGATTTAATAGAAATACCCTTTTAACAAAAGGCCATAAAATTTGTTCTGTCAATGTCATCACGAAATGAATCTTAGTTATACTTTCGTCCGTTATGGGTTTTTATATAACTAACCTATCTGTGTTGTTGTTTAGGCCTCAAAAACGTAAGTTTTTATAACGGTTAATATCGGAAGATATTGATATTATCTACCAGGATAATTTATTTTTATAAAAATATATGCCCCGTGCTGTACGATGCTTTTATTTTGATCTGATGTTTTCTTATACCTTATTAGCGCACTTTCAAATAATAGGTATTGCAGGGTTGCCATTTTCTTGAAATTCAAGTTAGTGGAATTTCCTTATCTTGCTTTTGATTGCCTTTAATACTTAATATCTAAATGAAGTTACTTTGGTGCTCCTGAGTTAGGAAAGGCGGAACTGGAGTAGCATTGGCACATCACTTTTGCTCATAAGATGATATTTCATGTTTATTCATCTTACTTTTGCATTAATCAGAAAATTATGCATTAGAGAAAGTCTCTATTGTATTTATTAGAGCGATTTTTCAAGCCGGAATCAGATTTGAAAGATACAGATAATCGCGTTTTGCTAACTTTTTGAAGTTGTTAACAGTTATTTCTATAACCACCGCCGGCGATTATTTTTTATTGGTTAGAATCTGTTTATAAGTAAAACGGATCCTGTTAAGTTATTTTTTGCTGTCATTATCAATTTTTAACACTTGGTTTTCTTATTATTTAATTTATTAAGTATTACTATTAACTAATCTTCTTTATACCAAATTCAGTTTGATACTGAAGTGATTACTGTATTATTTGCGTTGGTATGTAAATAGTTAATGTTTTTCTTGATCATTTTTTTGAGTTTCACTAGTGGGCGGTAAACTCCACTGTATCACTACGGTTGTATGTTGGATATATGAAATATTCCTCCTTGCTATGAGTTTTAGTAGTTAGCTTCTATCTTCTGTGTTGGAATATTTCAGATGAGTATTTGCGGCCTGTTAAGTACTTTCTATATTCAGCTCAAGTTATATTGTGGCTGGATTGGTCCATAAAAGATCCTGGACAATCTATGTAGATCCCCTTTAACGTGACTGTTGGTTATGGGGTAGGTGGAGGGTAACACATGGATTACAACCTATTTTATAGTATAGGCGGAGCATTGCTAGGGTGGTTTTTTACTAGCATTTGGCATAATCAAAGGAAATTTTCGAAGGAAACAAAACGGATCACTCTTGAACAGGAGGTACAGATTGCATGCCAGGCGAAGACCGACGAACAGCATGCGCGCCGGCAAGCCGAGCACGCATTGCGAGAGAGCGAACGAGAGCAGCGCGAACTATACGGTCAGCTTGCTGTTGCCGAGGAGCGTTTGACTTCCCTTGTGCATTTTCGTCGGGAGTGCGAGCAGCTCAATCAAGAGCTGTGTATGCTGCGAGAAAGTAAGAGCAACCAAGAGGTGGAGCTTCGAGAAGTTAGTATTCGTTTACAGGAAACTCGGCTAGCAGCAGAAGAGAAGGAACGTCTTTTAGTAAATAGCGAGCAAAGATTATCCGTACAATTTGAAAATTTAGCTAACCGTATTTTTGAACAAAGCGGACGTAAAGTAGATGAACAACATCGCCAAAGTCTTGATCTCTTACTGATGCCGCTGCGTGGGCAGTTAGAGGATTTTCGACGCCAGGTGCAGAATAGCTTCGGTCAGGAAGCTCGCGAACGTCATACACTGACCCATGAAATTCATAATTTACAGAAGCTTAATGCGCAAATGTCCCAAGAAACTGTTAATCTTACCCGTGCACTTAAAGGTAATAACAAGTTGCAGGGAAACTGGGGTGAGGTGGTTCTTACCAGAGTTTTAGAAGCATCAGGGTTGCGAGAAGGATATGAATTTGAAACCCAAATTAGCATTCAAAAAGACGATGGTCGACGATTGCAGCCCGATGTGGTGGTGCATTTGCCGCAGAATAAAAATGTGATAATCGAAGCAAAAATGTCATTAGTGGCCTATGAACGTTATTTCAATAGCGATGATGATGCTGAGCGCCAACTAGCGCTAACTGAGCACGTCAATTCGTTTCGTTCTCATATGAAATTGCTAGGCCGTAAAGATTATCAGGAGCTACCAGGTATACAATCGCTAGATTACGTGCTGATGTTTGTTCCAATCGAGTCGGCTTTTATGGCGGCTATTAGTCAGCAACCAGAACTAATCAGCGAAGCATTGTCGCACAATATTATGCTTGTCAGCCCGACTACTCTTTTGGTTGCGTTACGCACGATAAATAATCTTTGGCGCTACGAGCATCAAAGCCGCAATGCTCAGCATATCGCTGATCGTGCGGCACGCCTGTATGATAAATTACGACTGTTTATCGCTGATATGAATGTAATCGAACAAAGCCTTAATAAAGCGCAAGCCAGCTATCGGTTAGCAAAAAACAAATTATCTGATGGGCGTGGTAATATCATCAGTCAGGCAGAAGGGTTTCGTGCTTTAGGCGTAGAAATTAAACGACCGATATCCTCTTCCTCGTACGTTCCTCTTACTTTTTCAGATCTCTCCGGTGAGGATGCGGTAGATCCGGTAAGTGATATACCGAGCGTAGGTGTGCCAGTATATGATGATGATAGTCATGTTCATTCTCGTTCAGGGGATAATGAAAAAAAAAGAACGGATCCTCCTGATGGCCTATCACGGTCGAAGTAATACTACATGGTGATGGATATATATAGCAGATACTGGAAGTTAACTGGTTTCTGGTGGAGTGGGTGTATCGCCAAGCATCTGTTACACTTTTTTCTGAAAAGTGATTGAGAAGGATGAGAAACATGACAGATAAAAAAAAGCCTGAAAGAACCCATTTTGGTTATCGTACTGTAGCAAAGGATCAAAAAGCTTTGATGGTAGATGATGTTTTTCACTCCGTTGCGAAAAAATACGATCTGATGAATGATTTAATGTCTTTTGGTATTCAACGTATCTGGAAACGTTTTACTATCCAATGCAGCGAAGTACGCCGAGGGCAACAGGTTCTAGACTTGGCTGGTGGAACCGGTGACTTAACTGCTAAATTTTCCCGTCTAGTGGGAGAAAATGGGGTAGTAGTTTTGACGGACATCAATGACTCGATGCTAAATGTAGGACGTGAAAAGCTCCGTAATCTCGGAATTATTATCAATGTAATGTATGTCCAGGCCAATGCAGAAGCACTGCCATTCCAGGATTATACTTTCCACTGCATCACAATTTCATTTGGTTTGCGTAATATAACCGAAAAACATCAAGCGCTAAAATCGATGTATCGGGTGCTGAAACCTGGAGGTCGATTACTGATTTTAGAATTTTCAACCCCGCGATTTAAGTTCCTAAATAAAATTTATGATTTGTATTCTTTCCATGTTTTGCCAAGCATTGGTAAAATGGTAGTCGGTGATGCTAGAAGCTATCGTTATTTGGTGGAATCCATTCGCATGCATCCGAATCAAGAGACGTTAAAATCAATGATGTTGGATGCGGGCTTTAATAATGTCGAGTATTTTAATATGACTGGTGGAATCGTGGCCTTGCATCGCGGTTATAAATTTTGATCTGGATATTACATATTTTTAATTTTTTTGATAAACGCAACCTTGGAAACTGTATTTTTTAACACCTTTTTTATCAGAAACATTCCACGTCTTTTGCTCGGAAAAGACTGAAAGATAGAGTTTTACGATTTGATTTTTCTGAATAGAAAACGCCGATTATTTTAATATTCAGTTAGTATCAGGTGGATGTCTTTAAAATCTTGGATAATAAATAAGATTGTATTGTCGTGCGAAAACCGGTCTCTCTCATCATACTATCGATGCTCACTGGAGTATCAGAGACTTTGTGAACTGGTTAAAAAGTTTTCTTGATATGAAAGTTGATCTGTAGCGCCTGAAACAATTCATTGAGATGCTGGATATAGCTAAAATTTAATGTGGCTAAACTGCTATCACCTTGGATTGGCGATATTGTCTCTGAAAGTATCACCCCGTGTAATTTATAAGATTCTGGAGTGAAACTTTGCTGTAGATTTTGCGCTTAGGAGGAGATTGTAGATGGATGGCGTAGGCGATAACTAATGAATGGTGCTTTATATTTTCGGCCCTGAAGTTGGCATGGTTTTTAAGGAAATGTGGATTAGGTGGTTACTTGAGCGATCGAGAATCTTGTGGTTAGATTGGAAAAATTGGAGGTCTAGCAAATGATATTCAGTGAGATCTGTCGTTTCAATCTAATTATTCGGATAATACTTCGTTACAGACTGGATGAGATTTTTCCAAAAACACGGTTGACTCTTCTGCTACGATTGGGACGCAATTTATTATTTTGGATGCCAAATAATAACCATGCGTTGCGCATGCCAAGCGAACGTGTTCGCTTGGCGTTACAGGAGCTTGGCCCCGTATGGATTAAGTTCGGACAAATGCTCTCTACTCGTCGTGATCTCTTTCCCGCAGCTGTTATTGATCAGCTAACGATGCTTCAAAATAAGGTAAAGCCTTTTGATGGGGCTCTCGCACGTGCATATATTGAACGTTCGATGGGGGGACAGCCACTTGAAACCTGGTTTGATGATTTTCAGCAAGAGCCACTGGCTGCAGCCTCTATAGCACAAGTGCATAGTGCTAAGCTAAAAAATGGTAAAGAGGTAGTAATTAAGGTGATTCGTCCAGATATTATGCCAATAATTAAGGCCGATATGCGGCTAATGTACCGGTTGGCTAGTTGGGTACCGCATTTGGTTCCGGACGGCAGGCGTTTGCGGCCCATAGAAGTTGTCTTGGAATATGAAAAAACATTATTGAATGAGCTCAACCTTCTTCGTGAATCAGCAAATGCCATTCAGCTTCGGCGTAATTTTAAGGATAGTTCAATGCTGTATATTCCTGAAGTTTATACGGATTATTGCAGTGAAACCATGATGGTAATGGAACGAATCTATGGTGTGCCGCTCAACGATGTGGTTGCGCTGGAGAAGCAGTGTACCAACATGAAGTTACTAGCAGAACGTGGAGTGCAGATCTTTTTTACCCAAGTTTTTCGTGATAGTTTTTTTCATGGCGATATGCATCCAGGTAATATTTTTGTCAGTTTTGACAATCCAGAAAATCCGCAGTATATCGGGATCGATTGTGGAATTGTTGGATCTCTTAATAAAGAAGATCAATGTTATTTGGCGGCAAATTTTATTGCTTTTTTTAACCGTGATTACCGTAAGGTAGCAGAGCTGCATGTGGACTCTGGCTGGGTTCCTTATGATACTAATATCGGAGATTTTGAATTTGCTATCCGTACTGTCTGCGAGCCTATTTTTGAACGGCCCTTGGCGGAGATCTCTTTTGGTTACGTATTGATGAATCTTTTTAACACCGCGCGTCGGTTTAATATGGAAATTCAACCTCAGCTAGTTTTGCTGCAGAAAACACTATTGTATATTGAAGGTATAGGTCGGCAAATTTATCCACAGCTGGATTTATGGGAAACAGCTAAGCCCTTTTTGGAAAACTGGACAAAGGATCAGGTGGGGGTTTTAGCTATTCTTCGTGCGTTGAAGAAAAAAAACCCCTATTGGGCGGAGAAATTGCCTGCATTGCCGGAACTTATTTATGATAGCTTTAAGCAGCATCGCCTATTGCAAAAGAGTGTCGATCGCCTATCGGCAGAAATACGGGTATATCAAGTACGGGAAAATAAATCTCGTTTTTTGTTTGGCATAGGTGTTACATTGCTACTTAGCGGTATATTTTTAATGACGAAAAGCAGTGATGAAAGTTTCCAGCCAGCCTGGTTGATAATTGCTGGCGTTGTTTGTTGGATTACTAGCTGGAAACGAAATTTATAATTTAGATAGAACGATAATTGATGTTGACTCATTTAAGTAAAGATAAATATATGTAAATGATGTTATTAATAGTTATTAATCATTGTCATTTTGCTGTTCTTGTTTTCTATTAAAAATGCAAACTGTCTGTGATCGAATTTTACATCATGATTAAAGGATTTTAAAAATCAATAAACTAAGATAATATAGCAACGCTATATCGTTTGATTTATTATTCATAGGATGTAAAAATTTATCATCCATGCCAATGAAGTTAATTGATAACTGAAAAATATTCTATCAAAATAAGATGAAAATTAGAAAACAGAGTATGTTCGAAAAAATATACCTTTTAACTCTTTAGTTATCGAATAAGTGATAGAATTTAATGCGTTTTACTTTTAAATACTAAAATTTAGTTAATAGTAATAATTACTAAATATTATTTGATTTATGAAACAACAATTCCTACGAATTTTTTCGATTATTCTATTTCGGTAATCTTTTTTTATAATAATGAGAAAGTCTGATTTAAATAAATTTTGATGGTGATTTATATTTGTTAATAAATGGCTATTCATATGTTAGTTAATAATTTTGCAAGAATCGTTTTTAAAAGTAAAAATAGTTTTAGGATCATAAAAGTTGGATTTGATATATAAATTTAAATTATGCTAAATTTTTTGATTGGTATATATTTTGTTTGCTAGATGACCATCTGCAGTTTATAAGATTTTTATGGAGAAGACTATGTTAACCGTTGCTTAATAGTAAAAAGATTCCTGTATCCTATATTTCTGTAGTTTTTCTTTGTGTGTCCTTCTTAAAAACATGAAGGTGATATAGTGTTTTATGAAATCATAAGCGTAAAATAAGTAAATATATTTCTCTTGTATGTTGTATATAAAGACTATTGTTTATTTACTGTGCAGTAGATAATGATTTTAGAATAAAATGATGTGTGCTATTCAATATCTGTTTTGGTTTAATTTTTAAATTAATCAAAACAGTGCTCCAACTGATATTTGATGTTTATGGATAATTTATCATTATAAATAATGATATTCTATGTCACATAAAATTTTTGATTTATGTCTATCAACAGTAAAATGAAGTAGAAACTGAATTTCAATAACCGTTTATACATATCAAATAGATCTGATAACTTTTATATCATATATTCTATATAAAACATAGAACAGATCCTATGAATAAATAAAGGCATACCTAGAAGGCTGTCAGTTAAGAAAAATTCTGGTTTAGAGCAAATTTTATCTAAGAATCTTTGTATTGAGATTCTTAGTGATATCATTTCTCTCTGAAAGAGAAGGTATGGTGAAAACTATAATGTTTCCGGCATGAACAAGTTGGAGGTTTTTCATCTCACGGATTAACATACACAAAATCAGAAGATATTTCAAATGAGAAACAAGTGCACTAATTTAATTAAAAACATGCAGCACTAAAATTAATAATTTCTAATTATTAATTCATTTTTATAAAAACGAAAACTATTAAACATAGTTTATAGGTAATTTTATGCGATATGGCGTTATTTTCCTATGCCTCATTTGAATTTATAGAGATGATTTTTTGAATAAAAATGTTTCTTTATTCCATTGTGAACTATCTAAGATTAACCACTTTTTTCACAATACTTCTGTGATTCTTGATCTGACGGTGATATTCAATGGTGTTGTTAAGATCATGATAATTAATTTATCCAATTAATTTATTAAATTTGGAACAATGTGTTCGTCATTTCTCATAAATTAATAATAGTGATATTAATGAAGATGAGATTTATCCCCTGCAATATTTATTGCGTGTTGGCATTTTTATTCTATATTGTTAATTATTTTGCTAGTCCTGCCCCCAGGAGGGGATAAAATAGTTTTTAAAATAGAATAACACTGATATAAAAGTTAAAATTATACTAAAATATATAATAAGTATAAGGATTAAACGATGATATAATTTAAGAAATTTCCATCTCATAATCTTTTGATTATTGTTCCGGAATAACTTTCACACATAGAGTTGCAAAAATTTCATTATCTATCTGAATCCGAATGTCGTGCTTACCAATAGTACGAAGAAGACCGTTCGATAGACGCACTTCATTTTTAGTGACGTGCACCCCGGCGGTAGTGATTGCTTCAGCAATGTCACGACTACCGATAGAGCCGAATAGCTTTCCTTCTTCGCCTGCTTTAGATGCGATGATAACGCCGCCTAATTTATTAACTTTATCAGCGCGTGCCGCAGCCTCAGCCTGCATGTTCGCTAATTTGGCTTCCATTATTGCGCGCTGTTTCTCAAAATATTCTATATTTTTCTTGGTAGCTAGAATAGCTTTCCCCTGTGGCACAAGGTAGTTACGAGCGTAACCTGCTTTAACATCAACTTGATCACCAACACTGCCAAGATTGGTGACTTTATTAAGTAAAATAACTTTCATTATTTCATCCTATGAAAGACTTGTAAACAATGAGCAATTACTGATGGCAATCAGTGTACGGCAATAGGGCTAGATAACGTGCACGCTTAATTGTGCGGGATAACTGACGTTGATATTTTGCGCGAGTACCGGTAATTCGGCTCGGAACAATTTTTCCACTTTCAGTGATATAGTTTTTTAGAGTGGCTATGTCTTTGTAATCAATCTTAATAATGCCTTCCGCGGTAAAACGACAGAACTTGCGACGACGGAAATATCGGGCCATATGGGCTAGTCTCCAGAATCTATTAAATCAATCTGATTAGCATGCATAACTATTTTGTTAAGGCCATTGCGTCCTTGATGGCAACTAATGAACCCCTGCACTGTAATCGGTGTGTCTATCTTTATACTACGAGTAATATTTAGTATTTGTTTTCCACTCGCCACCACGGGTAGCCTGCACCAGGCTTGGCGTGAAAACCCGGCTTCTTGCTGCAAAGAGAAGTGCTCAAGAATGAACTGGCAATGCGGAATACCTGACGGACTGACTTTCTTGATAGGTGTTTTGTATACTGTACCCGACAGAATCAGATGATTCACCGTCATGTGATAGATTACTATTCTTCTGAACTTTCAGCATCAGAGTTTTCGTTTGTTTCGGTGGCAAAATGTTCACGGTGCTGCTCATGACGTTCATCTTTCGCTTTGAGCATCGGAGATGCTTCAGTCACCGCCTGTTTAACGCGCATAATCATGCTGCGGATAACGGCGTCATTGAAGCGAAAAGCTGTTTCCAGCTCATCTATTACTTCCTGCGATGCTTCTACATTTAACAGAACATAGTGTGCTTTGTGTAGATTGTTAATCGGATAAGCAAGTTGACGACGCCCCCAGTCTTCTAGGCGATGGATGAAGCCTTTTGCATTAGTAATAAGGGTACTGTAGCGTTCAATCATCCCAGCAACTTGTTCGCTTTGGTCAGGCTGAACCATAAAAACTATTTCGTAATGACGCATAGAATTGCTCCTTACGGATTATGCAGCCCCCTGTTAGTAGTCAAAAGCGTGACCCTATGGAAGCAAGGAACCAAAAAAAATGTGCGACTAAAAATTATTAATTATATCGTACAAAGTTTACAAGTTAAAAACAAGGACAATGGCAAATGATTTTCGCGTCTAGAACATGGGTAATCTAACATTTATCATGGAATATTGAGTAGATAAAGATAGCGCGTATCCAGAAAACTTAAATATTCCGCAATTGCGTTCCCGCTAATTTTGTTAGCGATGTTTGGCCTTTGTGATACATTGGCTATTAATAATTAGTTTTGGATGTATTTCATGGGAATCTACATATTGAATAGGGGTTAATGGAAACTATTGCTATCTGTATCAATGTTTCCAAAGTATCTTTCGATAGCAGTTTCAAAATATTCAGCAATATGATTAATTACCAGATCTGGTGTAGTCTTTCTCTTTATCCTCGTTTCTTTTTCTGATTTGATAGAAGCGATATTAATTGTTTGGCGATTATCTTTCCTATCCTTCTAACTCTTGTAACGGTTATTGAAGTATTTATATCAATACTGATTATCATTAGTTTAAAAGATTTTGTTAAATAAGAGGATAGGTTTGTATGATTTATAGATTGTTGTATGGAGTGAGAAAACTTCTCTATAAATGTGCGCATAAAAAATTGCATAAGGTATATAATGGATAGTTTTGATAAAAGATGATTTTTTGATCATAGGTTGCTGTAAAAGGGATGGAGAATAGTTATCAGATTTCTGAAGTATAGAGGATAAGGTACTTTACTGCACAATAATATCTAGGCAATCGTCAAACGAAATTTGACCATGACAGAAGAAGGGCTTGAATGTGTTGGTATGGCTAACAAACGTGAATAATCAATAAAAATTGATATAGAGAATATGGCAATTGTTTTGATAAACTTGAACTAAAAGATACAGAAAAGGTCTATGCATGTGTATTTTTTAGATATATTTGTGATTACATCTCCTATCAAGATGGGCAGATTTGTTCCAATTATTTATATGTTATACGAAATCTTGTAGATTTATGCATTTTCTGTACGATTTAACATGTCTCAAGATTAACTAAAGGGAGAGGATGTTAGTAAAGGATGATAGGAAAAGCGAATGTGATCCTATAATAAGGGTAATAAAGGGTACGGAATCCACTTGGTTTCGAAAGAAAGCCAACTTCTGTCAAGTATTAAATCATCAGAGTATTTGTAAAGTTTATGGATCAAGAGAAAGCAAGGAGTGTAGTAACTAATTCTGTATCCGCCTCGTTTACTCGCGCTGTTTGGAGTAAATTCTAACGGGGATTTTATATCTGACAGATAAGAAACTTATAAATAGCTAATCAAGAAGAACTAATTGATGGAATATTTGTTGACAGGTTAAAAATTGTAACCCTTCTAAATAAATCGTTTGAAGCTAAAATTTTTGTTGTAAAAAGAGTTATTAAAAATAACAGAAGAAATACGCACAGTATTAATGAAATTATATGAAATGCTTCAAAGGAAGCATTTGGTTGCGCATGTCTATTTTGAGACATAGAGTGGATAAACATTTTTAGTAAGGAAGTATCTTGAGCTCCAAAAAGTATAATGTAGACAAAGGTCTCTTCTAGATTTTTACCTTATATCTGATAAGGAGTCTTGTTGTCTTATAGCTTCTGTCGATCGAAGCAATTTAATTAAAAATGGTTCCGATAAAATATCTATCCTTTTTTATAAAAAAGTACGGTAAATGGCATTACAGAAAATCATTTTAATAATGTTAAAAGAACTATATCTATTCAATAGTTTCTGAAGGAGGATATCAGGGATATTTTGATCACATTAGCTATAAAAATAGTCGTCAGCAATATTCTGATGGATAAAATTTCCTCTAAGAAATAGTTGAAATCTGAGATATTTTATAATAAATAAAAAAAGTATAATTTATGGGGAAATTTTCTCTTCTATTTTTGTTTATATAATTATGGATAAACTGAAGCTGCGTTTGTGGTAGCTTTCAAAAAAATAAATTTCCTGCAAATTCATAGATACAAAGTTAATTATATTCAGTCTGCCGGTAATTTTGTGATAAGCGGCATCATGCAGGATGAAACTGAAATAATCATTCTTTGCACTAATTAAACCGTTGATAGCAAAAAGAGGGATAGAAGATTCTTTAGAGTAATTCTCATTACTTATCTCGCTAATTATTTGATTTTATTAAATAAAACATAAAGGATTATGGAGTCCTGCTTAATAAAAGCATACACTCAATATTTAAGTGATTTCTAAGTAAAATCAAAGATTTATTTAGAATAATCGAAGCGTTCCATGAGAACTAGGAAACTAAATCCAATTATTCAGGAATGAAGTACACTCTGGCACTGCATATAGTGCCTAAAGCTATGTTTAGTAACATGGTCCACCTGAAATAAAAAAGTATTATGGAAGGAGTATACCTGTATAAATATACTAAATCATGGAAACAGTAGGTGAAACGCCACAAAGACATGACTTATGTTCAGAATAAACTATTATTTAGATATTGCAGTGGTGCTTATCCGGATGCTAATCGATAGAGACTGATATAAAGCAGCTTTAATGCTGATATGCAAAGATTTTTGATTCACCTATTAAATCTGGGCGGTGGGTTTTGTAAACGAATTAAACAGGAAGAAATGCGATTTGGTTCGCGTGATAAGTAAAATCTTTTCGTATTCATCATAAAATTAATTGTTCCATGATATGATAAAAAATCTGGCTTAACAGTTGTAAATCAGCGATTTTTACGCATTCGTTAACTTTATGGATAGTGGTATTAACTGGACCAAGCTCAAGAACTTGAGAGCTTAGACGGGCGATAAAGCGTCCATCTGAGGTGCCGCCGCTGGTTTCTAGCCGCGGCGTCATTGCTTGATAGTGTTTCACCGCACGTATAGTTGCTTCGATCAGTTTTCCACGAGAAGTTAGGAATGGCTGACCAGATAGTAACCAATCAATCCGGTAGCGTAGCCCATGGTGCTGAATTAACTCCTCCACTTGTCTCTTAATAAGAATATCAGTTTGCTCAGTATTGAAACGAAAATTAAATTGGACTTCTAGCTTTCCAGGTACGACATTTTTACTGCCAGTGCCGGCATGGATATTGGTTATTTGCATCGTTGTGGGAGGAAAAAAATCATTACCATCATCCCATTGAGTTTCTACTAATTTTTTTAGCATATCCAGCGCCTTATGCACGGGATTCTCCACTAGATTGGTATAGGCAACATGACCCTGTATTCCTTGAATAATCAGATTAGCAGTTAGTGAGCCCCGGCGACCATTTTTTATAATATCTCCGACCCGATGATCGCTCGAAGGCTCACCTACCAAGCAATAATCCAGCCGTTCATGACGAGCTATAAGCGCATCCACAACTTTAACTGTGCCGTTTTGCGCATCGGCTTCTTCATCTGAGGTAATAAGAAAAGCCAGTCGGCCTTGATGGTACTGATGTTGGGCAACAAAGCGTTCGGCAGCAATTATCATGGCAGCTAGCGATCCTTTCATGTCAGCTGCGCCGCGGCCGTAGATCATACCCCCACGTAGAGTTGGTTCAAACGGTGGATTATGCCAATCCTGTAGATCCCCGATCGGCACCACATCGGTATGACCAGCAAAAGCTAATGTTCGCCCCTTGCCGCGCCAGGCCCAGAAGTTGAGGGTATCACCGAACGGCATTTTTTCAATTTTGAAACCTAGCGCTTGCAGGCGAGCAATTATTATTTCCTGGCAGCCGGCATCGTCGGGGCTAAGAGATGGACGTTTAAGCAACTTTTGCGTGAGTTCTAGTATAGGACAAGACATTGCCAACCTCGTCGCGGATAAATTATTGATTTTTTCTATGAAAAACACTTTAGTAACATATAGTTATCTTTGTCCTCTAGACATAGAGATCTACATATTTATTTCAATCCTTTCTATTATTTGTAGCATTATTTACACCTATTTATTGGTAGGTTAGAAGATCTGTTTCATCTCTTGATAAATAACTTTTTGATGTTATGTATCTAATTCTGAAAGTAGATAGTTTTAGGATTTATATGTTTAATGTAGGCATATAAATTAAAATTATGATGTTACTATTCGATCAGAGTGTTGTTACTAGTATAATCCAGTTATAACTAACGGGATTTTAATTTTATAAACGAGTCATGTATCACTTATGTAAAAGACTATAGTAAATTTGATTGATATTATTAATGATTTTTGTATATATTTTGTGTTTCTTTTTAAGAAATACAAGATACATCTTATTTTTATGTAATTATCAGCGTACAACACCCAGTGAAATTTATCTTTATACTGCGTAATAATACCATTATTCTTCTGTTTCAAAGAAGATAATAATTTCAGCGTTAGGCGCTATGCTATCCTCATTAATAATCTGCTGTAGCATATTTTTTAAATGCATCAGAAAAACATTCAGGCGATTAATGTCCAATACTTGTGCACTATCTATGCATCTAGAGAGGCATCATTTGGATATCGATGATAATTTTCTATGCGTGGTTGAGGATCTAATTAGCTATAAAAATAAATTAGAAATCTTTTCAAATACTGTTTAGAGATGTAACGTTAATCTCTGATACCGAATGCTAATTACATCTAATTTTGTCAGCGTCAATGCAACAAAATCAGAAAGGATCAATCTTTCTCATAATGCATTTTTAAAATATATATAATCAGTAGATCTGAGTTATGATCCAAAATGCTTCTAGCGGATTGATGACATCATTGGATTTGTTGATGACACTGAATTTCACGTGAAATTAGAAACCTAGTCGCCGAAAACTTTATTTTTAGGAAACAATAATGTCATACAGTGGCGAACAAAATAACTTACTACCTCATATGGTCTTGGTGCCTATGGTGGTTGAACAAACTTCACGGGGAGAGCGCGCATACGATATTTTTTCGCGCCTGCTAAAAGAACGAATTATTTTCATGACTGGTCCAGTCGAAGACCATATGGCAAATTTAATCATTGCACAGATGATGTTTTTAGAAGCTGAAAATCCCGAAAAAGATATCTATTTATACATTAATTCTCCTGGGGGTGTCATTACCGCCGGTATGTCGATTTATGACACCATGCAGTTTATCAAACCAGATATAAGCACATTTTGCATGGGACAGGCCGCCTCAATGGGTGCTTTTTTGCTAGCAGCCGGAAAAAAGGGAAAGCGTTTTTGTCTTCTTAATTCGCGCGTGATGATTCATCAGCCGCTTGGAGGCTTCCATGGACAGGCAACCGATATCGAAATTCATGCCAGGGAAATCTTGAATGTCAAGATGCGGATGAATGAATTGATGGCAAAACATACGGGTCAGCCTCTTGAAGTAATAAAGGAGGATACTGAACGAGATCGTTTCCTCTCTGCCACTGAGGCGTTAGACTATGGATTAGTGGATGGTGTATTGAGCAAGCGGACTTGAGTGCTTCTTGGCGAAAATGGATAGATTATAATTAATATACTGTGTCTTATATGAAAATTGAGTCCTTCCAGTAATCGTTTTTGAGTTTAGGTGTTCGTTGCCACCTAGATTGGTCTGCAGAATAATAGACGAAAAAAGAGGTTAAACTGATGACAGATAAGCGCAAAGATAGTTCAGGAAAATTATTGCATTGCTCTTTCTGTGCTAAAAGCCAGCAAGAGGTTCAAAAATTGATCGGGGGGTTGTCGGTTTATATCTGTAATGAATGTGTCATTTTATGCGAGGATATTATCCGCGAAGACACAAAGATAGTTCTGCCGCATCGTGAACGTAGCAAGCTACCCACACCTCATGAAATTCGCCACCATCTAGACGAGCATGTTATTGGTCAAGAAAAAGCTAAAAAAGTGCTCGCAGTAGCAGTTTACAATCATTATAAGCGTTTTCGTAATGATAAAAGCAATAACGGCATAGAATTGGGTAAAAGCAATATTTTGCTAATTGGCTCTACCGGAAGTGGGAAAACCTTATTAGCTAAAACGTTAGCACATATCCTTCATGTGCCGTTTACCATGGTAGACGCTACTACACTGACCGAAGCTGGATATGTGGGCGAGGATGTGGAAAATATTATTCAGAAACTGCTTCAAAAATGTGATTACGATATACAAAAAGCTCAATGTGGTATTGTGTATATTGATGAGATTGATAAAATTTCGCGAAAATCTGATAGTCCCTCCATTACCCGAGATGTTTCAGGCGAAGGGGTGCAGCAGGCTATGTTAAAATTGATTGAAGGCACTGTTGCTTCTGTTCCACCACAGGGCGGTCGTAAACATCCTCAACAGGAATTTTTGCTGGTGGACACATCAAAAATCCTGTTTATCTGTGGCGGCGCTTTTGTCGGTTTGGATAAAGTTATTGAGCGACGTATTGAAATCAATTGTGGTATTGGGTTTAGCGCTACCCTAAAAGGGTGCTCAGAAAAAGTCGCCGAAGGTAAATTGTTGGCTCAGGTAGAGCCAGAGGATCTAATTAAATTCGGGTTTATCCCTGAATTCATTGGTCGACTTCCTGTTATAGCCACGCTGAATGAATTAAGTGAAGATGAATTGATTCGGATCCTTTGTGAGCCGAAAAACGCACTGACCAAACAATATCAAGAATTATTTCATTTGGAAGGTGTTGAGTTAGAATTTCGTGATGAAGCACTTATGGCTATTGCCAAAAAAGCTATGGCGCGCAAAACCGGGGCTCGTGGTCTGCGATCCATCGTGGAGGATGTGCTTTTGGAAACCATGTACAAACTGCCTTCGCAGGACAGCGTGGAAAAAGTGATAATCGATGAAGCAGTTATTATTGGCCAGTCGGAGCCTTTGTTTATCTACGGTAAGCAAGAAGCACAGGCCTCTGGCGAATAATATGGGCGATGAGTGAGGCGACAACGTTGACTGATAGTGTGTGTGGTTTTGTCCAAGCAAGGGAAAATAAGATCCGCTATTTTATTACAAGCTACCGTTAAGTGATTTAACTTCAGATATTCAAATACCTAATTGTTAAAACTGGCAAAAGCCAAGTTTTGCGCATTCAACAAACCTTGTGGATGCTAAACTAAGTAAGAGAGAGCTCTATGAATGCTGAGTGTTCTGAACGCATAGAAATTCCCGTATTACCTTTGCGAGATGTAGTAGTCTATCCGCATATGGTAATCCCACTATTTGTTGGACGAGAAAAATCGATTAAGTGTCTTGAAGCAGCCATGGATAGAGATAAAAAAATCATGTTGGTGGCTCAAAAAGAAGCATCAACCGAAGAGCCGGGTGTTAATGATCTTTTTTTAGTTGGAACAATATCTTGCATTTTGCAGATGCTGAAATTACCTGATGGTACAGTAAAAGTTTTGGTAGAAGGGTTGGCTCGCGCAAGAATTAAAGAGATGGTGGACAGTGGTGATCATTTTACTGCCGAAGCAGACTATTTTGAGACACCTGCATTAGATGAGCGCGAGCAAGAAGTTCTTGTGCGTACTGCTATCAATCAGTTTGAAGGGTATATAAAATTAAATAAGAAAATTCCTCCGGAAGTTCTGACCTCATTAAACAGCATTGATGAGGCTGCTTGTCTAGCTGACACAATCGCTGCGCATATGCCATTGAAGCTGGGCGACAAACAATCGGTGTTAGAAATGGCAAATGTAAGCGAACGACTAGAATACTTAATGGCGATTATGGAATCGGAAATTGATCTACTACAGGTTGAGAAACGTATTCGTAATCGAGTTAAAAAACAAATGGAAAAAAGCCAACGTGAATATTATCTTAATGAACAAATGAAAGCAATTCAAAAAGAACTGGGCGAAATGGATGATGCACCGGATGAAAACGAATCGTTAAAACACAGGATAGAGCTGTTAAATATGCCTCTGGAAGCCAGAGAAAAGACTGAGGCAGAGCTGCAGAAATTAAAAATGATGTCACCGATGTCTGCTGAAGCAACTGTGGTACGCGGCTATATCGATTGGATGCTATCGGTCCCTTGGCGTGCGCGCAGCAAAGTAAAAAAAGGCTTAGTTAAGGCGAAGGAGACGCTTGATAAGGATCATCATGGGCTAGAGCGGGTTAAAGACCGAATATTGGAGTATTTGGCAGTGCAAAGTCGAGTCAGTAAAATAAAAGGGCCTATTCTATGTTTTGTAGGCCCCCCGGGGGTTGGAAAAACCTCGCTTGGCCAGTCCATTGCTAAGGCAACCGGACGTAAATATGTACGTATGGCGTTGGGCGGGGTACGCGATGAAGCGGAAATTCGCGGGCATCGTCGTACCTATATTGGTTCGATGCCGGGTAAACTCATCCAAAAAATGGCTAAGGTTGGGGTGAAAAATCCATTGTTCCTGCTTGATGAAATCGATAAAATGTCTTCAGATCTGCGCGGTGATCCAGCCTCTGCGCTGCTAGAGGTGTTAGATCCTGAACAGAACGTAGCGTTTAATGACCATTATTTGGAAGTGGATTATGATCTTTCCGATGTGATGTTTGTCGCCACCTCTAATTCGACAAATATCCCGGCGCCTTTACTCGATCGTATGGAAGTGATTCGCATCTCTGGCTATACCGAAGATGAAAAACTTAACATTGCTCGCCAGCATCTCTTGCCAAAGCAACTTGAGCGTAACGCACTAAAAAAATGTGAACTAACGGTGAAAGATTGCGCGCTGATGGGTATTATCCGTTATTATACCCGAGAAGCGGGGGTTCGCGGCCTAGAGCGAGAGATCTCTAAACTATGCCGCAAGGCGGTAAAGACGCTACTGATGGATAAGAGCACAAAAGATATAATTATTAGTGCTGATAATTTAAAAAATTTTTTAGGTGTTCAGCGTTTCGATTACGGACGTGCTGAAGGAGAGAAGTGCATCGGGCAGGTAACTGGTATAGCATGGACTGAATTCGGCGGTGATTTGTTGACCATTGAGACTGTATGCATACCCGGTAAAGGTAAGATGATTTATACTGGTTCTCTTGGGGATGTTATGCAGGAATCCATCCAGGCAGCCTTGAGTGTTGTGCGTGCCCGCGCGGATGTACTTGGTATCAATTTTGATTTCTATGAAAAACGTGATATTCATGTTCATGTGCCAGAGGGGGCTACACCTAAGGATGGTCCGAGTGCAGGTATCGCAATGTGTACCGCCTTAGTGTCTTGCTTGACCGGAAATCCTGTCAAAGCTAATTTGGCGATGACAGGTGAAATAACCCTACGTGGTTGGGTACTGCCAATTGGTGGTTTGAAGGAGAAATTGTTAGCAGCGCGCCGTGGAGGGATTAAGACTGTTTTAATTCCTTTTGAAAATAAGCGAGATCTAGAAGATATTCCTTCTAATGTGATAAATGACTTAAATATTTATCCAGTGAGACATATTGACGAGGTGCTAAATTTGACGTTGCAAAATTCTCCTTTTTTGCATTGAAAGGGCATTTGAAGAAACAATCAGATTAATAATCTTATTTCAATATTTAATTTTTATGATAAATAAAAAGTTTAGAATCATTAATTATGGTTTGGTTTGCTGGAGATAAAAACCTTAAAGGTAGGGTGATTCTCTTAACGGTATGGATTGAATCCAATAGCTATTATATGATGTATAGATAGAAAACTCCTTTTAATATGTCTGATATACCCATGACTATTACATTTTTTAGTAATGTAGCCACATTTCAATATCATTGATAAAAATATATATTTTTATAACTTTTTGGGAAGTTATTGCTGAATTTTTCACTGATTTTCCATCACATGAAATATAATTCGAAACGTTCTTTGAAATGAGAACGATAGAAAGTTAGAGAGTGTATTAAAAAATTTTTATGTTTTGACGGATGGAGTGCCAAAATGTTTTATAATAATATGCATTAAGTTTTTTTTAAAAATTATTGATGCGGCTTTTTACTATTTACTAATTCAATTTTTACCGTTTATTTAATTGTATTTGCGGGTAACGCTAATGTTTATTTTTTGCTAAAATTCATAGCAATATCAATGATAATATGGATCTCGTTACATCAAAAATCACAATATTTAATCAATGGTATAAGCTTTTTTTAAAGAAGCTTACATCTAGATCCAAAGTGCGAAATTTTGGCTAGAAATATTCTCTCAGAGGTTAAACCAACCGATGAAAGCTGATCACAATATTCTTTTAAATGACTTTCAGAGTTCGCCTGGATTATATTATAGACGTGTATATACGTTTACTACTTTTAAATACAGTTGTATGAATTTTGCTTTGATTTTTTTCTCCTATTTTTTGCTCATTATCATATTTCTCCATCAATGCCTTTTAGGCGGGTCTATTTTCTACGTCAATTAAAATTGAATCTGAATCTTATTTAATGCATAATCTTTAATAGATAATTTTCATACCAGATTCAGGTTTTAAATAAATAAAAATTTAATTTTTTTGAATCAGATTATTAATCTCATTTTCTTTCACGAAAAAGAAAAATTATTTAAAATACCCCACACGTTTAGTACTCTCACTTGAAGTAAAGGAGTTCTCTGAACGTGTAGCTTTGGTTAAATTAGCCATTGTTGGATAGACGAAAAAAGTATATTGTGAATGTCTTAGTTAATCATGCCATGAAGTATACAGGGTTATTTATGACGGTGTATTTGTAATGCACCATGTTTTTGTATGGTTTTTGATTTCTATGTTTTTTTTCTTAATTGTCGAATTTACGGAAGGAGTATTACTGCATTATTTAGATCCTATTCTATTTATTAGAAAAATTAAAAATAGTAAGGGTTAGCATTGAAAATCAACACATCATGAAATGATTCATGGGTTAATAGGTAGATCAGCCTTAATATTTTTAGTGAAAGCGAATGGAAATACCGGCGAATCATGGTACAAATGAAATATATAGTATGTTATCAGCACTATCCAAGTAGCGTGTTTCATAAAATTATTTATGGCCATTTATTTCTAAGTGGTAGCAATAAAGTATAGGCTTTATTTATATTGAATAAACTGAAGATACACAGAAAAATAAAAGAAGTGTTAGTTGATGGAATGACAATGTATATTTACTGTGATGTAGATCTCTCTGCTAAGTAAAGATATCAATTTTCTGTTACTTCCTCGGCGCGATAAGGAAGTTCGATATGGGAAGACCCCAATACTATGAACGTGTAATCACGTTGTTATAGATTACGCTCTACGTAATAATCACGTCTCTTTTGGAAAAAAGAAATGGATTATCACTGATGTTAATGGATCTAATAAAAACCTAAACGAGGTTAAGTGGTAAGAAGAAGTTTTTCTTGATAAAAATAATCGAGATTATAGAAAAATCGTAGGATAAATAGAATATTGGCATATCTAATATTAACAAAAAAGTCACCTCCTTATTTAAGGAATATATTGAATTACAATAATTGGATGATTATCATTTTTATTTCAATATAGCAGACGTATCCAATCTCAAAAATAATCATCTCATATCATCAAATAACGCATTTGTGCCATAAAATATCCCTATTTCAATATTTTATGATGCATGCATATAGGAAAAATTTCAATTATTCATCTTTTTAAACTCTCAATTTAACCAATTGAGAAGTTATAGATATCGATAAATAAGAATGTCTCTAATAATGTATGTTTATTACCAAAAATCCTGTTAAGTGAAAATAAACAAAATTTATTGGTAAATTTCTTGTGATTACCAACAATTTTTGTTGTGATTATATATCATTAATAATGAATGAAATGTTGTCATACAAATAGTATAACAAATAAAATTTTTGTTATTTATTCTTATGATATTAAAGACGATGAGGTTGGATATAATCGCATTCTATATCAGGTGTTAAATGTTATATCTGTAACTACGTTTGAAAGCGTTTCCGAGTCATTTATCTCTTTATAAGAAATAAATAAAACAAATAAACACATAAGAATGCTATCGATACGGCAATAAATATACTCATGGCAACTTAGGTGGTACTGTATGATTAGATGGGAGATAAGCCTGAATATTGTGTGCAGATGTGTTTATAAAATAAAGCTAAGCAGATTTCGAATAGCATGATGTTTAATATTGAGATCGTTATCTATTTTTTTTAATAGATTCAAATCATACTTATCATTAAATTTTTCTATATAAAATTTCTTTGTTATAAGTAGTCCACTGTTTTCTGTCCTGATAAATTAGGGTAAAGGTCAACCGGCGAAGGTTGAAGGGCCCCTGTTCGTATAAACTGTTGTGCAATCTTTGCTTATTTCAGTCATAACTTTCGCCAATCCTTTTTTAATACGGTGATTGTATCAGTTTCTGTACTTAATTAATTACTCTTTTCCATAAAACTTTGTATTCAGTTTCTTAAAAATCCTTACTACGCTAGGTTTTCTAGCGGAAGTGGCTGTTTGAAGCGACGGCTATCAGAAATAATACATCACCGGTGTTTAGTGAGCATACATTTTCACACGAAATGTTCGCCGAGCGAGAAATTATGTGAAAAAGTAACGGTTAATAGTGTGCGGAAGTGGATGGTAGCGATCTGCTATTTTTCCTTATTTTATTTGCTATAAATCACCTGTAATTTATCAACTTTTAGCTTAGAGTTATTATGAGGTCTATAAAGAGAGAAAGTTATGTTATGCGAAGTACTTTTAATCGGATAATCTACTTCAGGTACTGCCTATATAAAGGATTTATAGATGTTAGAAGGGGGAATGCAGAGATGCTCGTTTTTGGTAAATAAGATAGGAATAGAATAGAGGATTTTAACCGGTTTTGTACTATGGAGATTTATTTACGATGTTTTGTGATAACCGTCATCTTTCAAGGCTTATGTATCGTTCTGTCTGCAGGATAATATACGCTGGCAGAATGATGATAAAGAGGAGGTGTCTTGATATACCGAGTAAGTTAAAACAAGGGATCATATCGCGAAAAAAACATCGAAAGCTACTAAACTGGATTATTTATCTCGTACTTCTGTTTTCCGTTATAATTATCTATGGAGTATATATAGATGCGCAGGTTCGCCATCGTATCAATGGAAAAGTTTGGCAACTTCCGGCGGCGGTCTATGGTCGTATGGTAAATCTTGAACCTGGGATGTCTTACAATTGTCGAAGCATGGCATCTTTGTTGGAAAGTATGCAGTACCGTAAAGTTTCAAGTATTACCCAGCCAGGCGAATTTACTGCCTGTAGCAACTGCATTGAAGTACTGCGCAGGCCGTTTTATTTTCCAGATGGACAAGAAGATCAAATCTATGCTCGTATGACGTTTGCTAAAAATCAGCTTATTGAGATCAAAAACCTGGATACAGATCGAAATTTTGGATTTTTTCGTCTTGATCCGAAGTTAATAACCATGTTGCAGTCACCCAAAGGTGAACAGCGGTTGTTTGTACCACGCGCTGGGTTTCCAGATTTGTTAATGGATATCTTAATAGCCATTGAAGATCGGCATTTCTACGATCATGATGGTATTAGCCTTTCCTCTATTTTTCGCGCTTTTCTGGCAAATATCACCGCTAGGCGTGCGGTGCAGGGTGGTAGTACGTTGACGCAGCAGCTAGTGAAAAATCTGTTTTTAAGCAACGAACGATCGTTGTGGCGTAAGATTAATGAAGCCTATATAGCTTTGATTCTTGATTACCGCTACAGCAAAAATCGTATTTTGGAATTATATCTAAACGAGGTATATCTTGGCCAAAATGGTAACGATCAAATTCGAGGTTTTCCCCTAGCGAGCCTGTATTATTTTGATCGTCCGGTGGATGAACTTAGTCTCGATCAGCAGGCAATGCTGGTGGGTATGGTAAAAGGGGCATCGTTATATAATCCTAGACGCAATTTTTCTCTAGTGCTGGAGCGTCGTAATTTAGTTCTTAAGTTATTGGAAAATAAGCGGATAATAAATTCAGATCTGTATACTATTCTTAGTGCCCGTCCGCTTGGCGTACATCCGCGTGGAGGCATATTAACACCACAGCCGGCCTTTATGCAGATGGTTCGCGAAGAGTTACAAAGTAAAGTTGGCGATAAAATAACCAATCTGTCTGGTGTAAAGATTTTTACTACCCTAGATCCTCTTTCGCAAGATGCGGCGGAAAAAGCGGTAGAGGTAGGAATCTCATCTTTGAGATCCAGGCGCGGCGTTAAGGATCTAGAGGTTGCTATAGTGGTCGTTGATCGATTTAGCGGCGAAGTACGAGCTATGCTTGGCGGATCAAATCCGCAGTTTGCCGGTTTCAATCGCGCGATGCAAGCGCGACGTTCGGTGGGTTCATTGGCAAAACCTGCCACCTATTTGACTGCACTTAGCGAACCTGATAAATATCGTCTTAACACCTGGATTTCTGATGAAGCAATTACTCTTAAGCAACCAAATGAGAGCTTGTGGTCTCCACAAAACTATGATCGACAATTTCGTGGTAAGGTTATGTTGTTGGATGCATTGATAAATTCTCTAAATGTTCCTACTGTTAATCTTGGCCTATCGGTGGGGCTTGATCGTATTACCGAAACGTTAATGAAATTAGGAATACCCTCCTCGGTACTTCATCCTGTTCCATCAATGCTACTTGGGGCTATCAGCTTGACGCCAATAGAAGTAGCGCAGGAGTTCCAAACTATCGCTAGTGGTGGTAATCATGCAACGCTGTCAGCGGTGAGATCGGTGATAGGACAAGATGGAATTTTATTATATCATAGTTTCCCCCAGGCAGAAAGGGTCGTGCCTGCTCAGGCAGCTTATTTGACATTGTATGCCATGCAACAGGTAGCAGCATGTGGAACATCACGTTCGCTGTCACTGCAATTCCCGTCTACTCATCTAGCGGCGAAAACCGGGACTACTAATGATTTGCGTGATAGCTGGTTTGCCGGCATTGATGGAAAAGAGGTCTCGATTACCTGGGTCGGCCGTGATAATAATGGTCCTGCTAAGTTAACGGGTGCAAACGGGGCGTTAACGATATATCGCCTTTATCTGGAGCAACAGGCGCCCATGACGCTGAATTTGATTATTCCTGAAGAAATTAGCCTGATATCTATTGATTTTGCTGGTAATTTTGTTTGCAATGGAAGCCAAGTGATGCGAACATTGCCTGTATGGACTAGTGATCCACAGTCCTTGTGTCAGCTTGTCCAGGCAAAGGAGATACAACAGGAATCTAATAATCTCACTTCACCGACAGGTGATCAGGTACAGCAAGTTGCCCTGCCGAAAAATGATAGTAAAAGTGGTCTACTTAATTGGATTCATGGAATATTCAGTAAATAAGATAATAATTTTCTTACTAACTTTAAGGCATGTAATCCCATGTTTATATATTGAGAGTAATATTAATTGCTGTTATGTTGGTCTAGTTTTTTAAATATATTTTATATAACAGTGTTAAATATTCACAGGAATTTATTCAAGTTAAAAAATACTATTTTCATAAGTTTTCTGGCTCTTAGGCGCTTTTGCTTTCAGCAAAAGCTGATCACTCGGTGTACCAAAAACCCGCAGTGGCTTTTTATCTTAAATTGAATTATATCTAAATTTGTTAATGATCTATTTTCTTATAGTTTTTTAATTGACTATGGGATAGATCGATGTTATATGCTCTTTTTGTGGTAAGTGGTATCCGAAGTTGTACAGAATAGCAATTCTGTATGGTATTATATTTTTTAAATTAATTAGTATTTATGATGCTTTCGCTTCCGCAGTGCGAATTATTAGGCAATGCGGATGTTATTTTCTAATTTCCTAATAAGGAAGTTCTGTTATGTGTTTTGAGCATAGCAAAAGATTTTCCTATTTGTGCAATTTAATCACACAGACAAAGATAACAACTCAGAATTTTTCTAAATCGAAATATGAATATTTTAGCCATTGCTTACTGTAATAAATTCACTTTTCAAAAATATTCTAATTACTAATTTAGGCGCTGATTTTCAACCGAATTCGTATGTTCATAGTGTGGAATTCAGTTAATATCGTACCTCATTTTTCAATGAGATCAGTTGTTTTATTCTGTTCCTTGGAGGAATTTTATAACAGGAAATTTCTTGGTATGATAAGTGATATTAGTTGATGGTTATTTACTTTTTTATTGATTGCTGTTTATTAAATCAAATACCGCCTGTATACTATAGACAGCGTTACTGAGCGGGAAAAATTGTTAAAGATAATTTAATGTGCCGCTAGCGCGAAATGCCCCATACACAGTATGGGGCATTTGATATTTTCGATTTGCTTTCAAGGAAATTTTTAATTCTCTGATATCAATAATCTAATTGGATATTTAACCGTGGGTTAGCGTTTTTATGCTGATATTAATTATTTTTACTTATTCGCCTAAATAGCTAAGATGTTTGGAGCTACCTTTGTTGTGTGCGCTTCTATTGATTTAAAAATCGAGTTAAGAAAGCTCTCTTAGGCTCAGATAGAAAAGTTAAATACATGCGCGGGTTTATTAATAATATGAAGAAGGTAATATTGCTATCTTGAAACGGCAGGCTGATAGCGGTCAAAAATTTTCTCTTTGGTTTATGCAAGAAAGTTTAACTTCACTTAGGGATACTTTTAGTGAAAACATGTGCTGTTTAACGGGTTTTATTGTTACTAGAAATTTAGCGGGTTTTAACTTTGGCTTTCTGATGGAATTCTAAAGTTGATATAATAGTATTTATCTTATCTAAAGATGACCTAAAATTAGATGTACTACAATTCTTATCTGGAGATAAAATTTCAACATTTTCAATTGATGTAAAATACTTTTTAATAAAAAAATGAAGTATTTCCGTTTTATATATTGTTATTTTATCCAGTATTGTGTAAATAAAAGAAACAATGAATAAACATGCCTTATTTATTTTTAAATAAGATGGCGTTAATCAAGTAAAATAACAGGAGCTAAAGATATGCAATCTGAAGAGAAACTTCTGATAGAGAGATTATTTCAACGAATAAAAAAAGTGGAACAAAGCGCTGGGTCTCGGAATGCTGAGGCGGAACGACAGATTCAAAGATTTATTCAGCAACAGCCTATTGCGCCTTACTATATGGTGCAGGCGATCTTAATGCAGGAGGCGGCACTAACCCGCATGCATCATCAAATTCAGCAACTAAAAAATGAAATTTCTCAGTTGCAGGCGATTCAGAAACACAGCAACGGCGGATTTTTCAGCAGTTTATTTGGGAGTGGTCGTTCCAAGCAATTGTCACAACCACAATTAGAGACCCGACCATCTAACCATAATGGTTATTTGCAGTCTTCTTCTAACATATCACGGGGCGGCAGTTTCATGTCAGGGGCATTGCAGAGTGCGGTTGGTGTAGCGGGCGGTGTGATGTTGGGGAATATGTTAAACAATATGTTTCACCATAGTTCTTCTGAAGAGATAGCGAATATTATTGATAATTCTACTGCGCCAATTGCAAGTGAAAGTGATTCGTTGCTAAATCAAAACTTTGATGCGGGTAATCTGGAGACATTTAATCACATATCTGAAGGACATTTTCTTGATCAAAATGATCCATTATCTAATAATGAATTTTGTGCCGATGATTTTAGCAATAGTGATGATGAATTTATTTGAAATATAAATTCTCAAGAGATGCGAATGCAGTTTGAAAGAGGATATGCATTGATAAAATATAAATATTCCACCTTTATCATTGAACATAAAACAGAAACGATGGCGACATCTAGTAGTAGGAAATAAATTCCTTTTTGAAAAAAAGGAAGTACCGATCCAATATGATTAAGCACTCAGATTGAGTGCCTTCAAAACTACTATATAATTCATAGGTAGATAAGAAATTTATTAAAATCAACTTGTTCCGGGAAACATTAATAATTACTTTGATTACGTTTTATCAGGAGGATTTGAACATAGGATCATACAAACTTCTTAAAGTAGAAATATGTTTATACAGTTGTTCACAGAAAAGAATAATAGATTTTAGTAAAAAGAAAACATGAAACGAGATTGTAATTTATAGTCTAGAAATTTTTTAAACTGCGTTATATGAAGGTAACGACAGATAACAATTTACATGATTAATTAAATACTTAAGTAATAGAAAATAAACTAATCATATGCACTGAGAAAAATGTAAATGACAGCATTAAAAGGTTAAACCGCAATCTGATATTAATTTTTGATGCATTATTAATGAATATAGTATTTTTATATAAAAAGATATGGGATAAATCAATGATTGAAAATAAAAAAGAAGTAACAGTACTTAATTTTCAAAAAAATATTGAAGAAATAAAAATACAGCTGAAAGAAGTTAAATGTTATATTAAGCGTGTAAAGATGTTATCTTTTGCACTTCTACTTGTGATTTTAATATTTAATGTTATATTCGTGTGTTTGGTTGGATCGATAAAACATAATTTTGAAGATAAATTTAAATTAATTACTACAGAGTATAACAAGGTAAAAGTTTTAGAAAATAAAATTAAAAAATTTCTTTATTAGAAAGAAGTAATATCATTATGTGGTATGTAATACCAAGTATTACGACATTCATGAATATTTTTATAAAATGATGTTTGTAATTATATTTTTTATTCTAGATATTCTATATTTTTTAAAAGTTAATAACTATGCCTATGATAATATCATTATACAGATATACAGTAGTATATTTTTCTTTGAAAGAATTCCACGCTTTATTTTGTTATCGAGAAAGAGTGCAATTGAGAAAATAGATAGGATTTTATTCATAAGATGGAATCTCGAATGACTCTTGAGAGAAAATGATAAATTATATATATGTTGGGTATTTTAGTAAATTTTTTAAAGTAGAAGAATTGATAAAATGTTTTATTGAAGCCTATGTGATTAGGCTGTATTTTTAATAAACTTAATTTTTATACAATATTGGTAATTAAAAAATAGATATTCTTGTTTTCTTTTATTTTGATAAAGATGCTGTATTTTTTTAAAATGTTAGTTTTGATTGTTAGACAAAACTAAACTTTAATTTTATAAATTTTATTGCAAATATTAGATAGAAACCTCCAGTATTACTTAATATCATTTATCAGAAAACAGTATGTTTATTATCCGAAAAATTAAAAAACGCGATTATATTGGTCATATTCTTTATATCACTGAATTAAAAATTGAATGTAAGTTAGGTTGATTAGTTAAAAATTAATAAACAAGTATTAAAAATGTTGTATAAAATTCTATTTTTGATATAAGTTATATAGAATATTTTATATTAAAATATAACTTTTAACACAATATCTTAAATTTTTAAAGTATGATAGGGGTGCTAAAAGAAAAATATAACTCTTAGCTCAATCTATATACCAATAAACCATAAAAGTAGGACATCTGTAGCCTTTATGAATCCTGAGTATCTATGAATTGTAAATTTGGAAGGTTGTTTAGCGTTGCGCCGATGTTGGCCCGGACTGATCGTCATTGTCGTTTTTTTTTCGCCAGCTAAGTCGTCGTGCGTTGCTATATACTGAGATGCTGACTACTAGAACGCTTTTATTTAGCAAAGGTGATTATCTAGCTTATAACGATGAAGAACATCCCTTGGCGTTACAATTGGGTGGTAATAATCCCGCTGCGTTAGCGAAATGTGCAAAAATAGCACAAGAGCGAGGCTATGATGAAATCAATCTTAATGTAGGTTGCCCCTCCAATCGGGCACAGATGGCTCAATTTGGCGCCTACCTTATGGCTGAAAAAGAACGGGTCTCGGCGTGTGTAGCAGCCATGCGCGCCGCGGTATCGCTACCAATAACTGTGAAAACCCGCATCGGTATTGATGCGCAAGACAGTTATGCATTTCTCTGTGAATTCATTGACACCGTCGCTACTCGAGGCGGTTGCGGAACATTCATTATTCATGCACGCAAGGCCTTGCTCAATGGCTTAAGCCCCAAAAAGAATCGTGAAATTCCACCATTAGATTACGAGAGGGTATATAAGATAAAACGGGATTTTCCGATGCTACAGGTGATAATAAATGGTGGGATTAAAACTTTACATGACGCACGGGGACACCTAAACCAGCTTGATGGGGTTATGATTGGCCGGGAAGCCTACAAAAATCCATTAATTTTAGCGCGAGTTGATAGAGAATTGTTTGGCGGAGTTGAATCATTGCCAAATCAGGTAGAAGTGATTGAAGCGATGTTGCCTTATATTGACTTGGAGCTATCCCGTGGCGAGGTTCTTGGACACATAACGCGTCACATGCTGGGTATGTTTCATGGAATGCCGGGTGCTTGCTATTGGCGCCGCTATTTAAGCGAACATGCGTATCGTGTAGGAGTGGGGTCCGATGTGTTAATTAAAGCGCTATTTCTTGCGTCAAATATTAATAATTAACTGCTTGATTTTAATGGTTTTTCTAATAGTTGTATTTTATCTAATCAGTTGATTAGTTCGCAATTGTTATTTCAAGATCCAATTATCTATGATAACGTTTAAAATTTAAAATTAATCATGGATTTTCAATAAAAACCTTTAAAAATTAGATGCTTTAACGAATATTGTTGTTGTATCATCGATTAGCCAGTTTTATTTTGCATGGACAGAGATGGTCTTTCGTGACTGTTGTGGCTAGCTTGTTTTCTTTTTTTACACAAATATACATAATACGATTAATTCTAATGATTTACATACGTGTTTAGAGTTTGACAAAGGTGTTTTCTTAACTTCTCTTTTTAAATTGATGAGATAAAAGCTTATATGGTGTTCTCTCAACTCTTTATTGAACAGGAGGTAAGTAAAGACATGAGTATCAGAATAAAAATGCTTACATGCGGTGAGATGATATCCGAGGAATTTTTTATGAAGGAGAATAGAAAGGCCGGAATTTATGATATCGAGAAATATAAAGTGTAGAGTTAGGGCCAGCTGGTTGTAGATAATGCACAATTTGTAGTGATTTATTTCTTGTAATACAAACGACGGTTTGTATATAAACTTTATCTAGTTTTAATAAACTAAATCTATCAAAAAAATAGTAAAGTATTAACTAAATATGTTTACGATATTCATGAGCATCATAATTATATATTCATGAACTAAATAAGTTTACCTAAACTTACTTATCCTCACGGATAAGTAAGTCGCGTGAAATATTTTCAGGCTGAATACTTACTATGTATGTAATCACTTCATTGCAAAGTATTAGTTAACTGATAAACTTTGATACAAAGAATAGTAAAATAGATAATCTTCTATATTATTAATCAGTTATTAGTAACTGGCTTATTTCGTATCAAAATCCATTTATTGAGCTATCCCAAAATTTTAGTTTTCTCTCTTAACCGAATGAGGTTGTGTTTGGAATATACCGAATAGCATACGCGCTGCGTAAGAATCATTCTTCCAAAGTGGCACATTCATTAACGGGTTTGATGTTTTTAATAAAAGCAAAGAGCACAGTGTGGTTTTTCATCGAATTATTTTAATAATTGAAATTTCTTGTTCAGGGTCTTTCTTCTTTTATTTTTCTGTAATCGTATTTTTTCTTTTCCGGAAATCGATATTTTATATACTCACTAGCTTGTGTCAGCACTGATTGCATATAAAAAAGAGAGAACTCCTGCTAATAAATCGTTGTCCTTAGTTCAAGTTCGATGAAGCAATCTAGCTATGAGGTTAGCTCTATGGTATAGGTAATATGGTTCTGTGCTAGAAAAAATGTACGTTATTGACGACTATAACTGAAATTTGTTATTACTATTCTCAAAATGTTTTTATATTGTTATTACAATATTACGTAATAATCGAAATATCATTAGATTTCCAGAAGAAACAACTCTGCTCGTGTAGTAGTAGCTTAAAACTAAGTTACAGTTTTCCTAAGAGCTGCGTTTATTCGTTTCCCAATATATTGCATTCAGATCTTTATAACTTAGTAATTTGTCAATCTCCGCGATTAGCTGGTTTTTGATGTTATATTGTTCACATTCATATTTATGTTATTTTTGCTAAAAAATCTATACTAATTGATGTTATAGGGGGTTGTTTATATTTTGATGTTTACATGGTGTTAAAACCGTTTTAATTAGTTCCTATCGCTCACTATTTCCTGGCCAAAACCTTAAACATCTATTTATTCCTTTTAAATATAGGAAACTATATTTGCGTTTTATTCATCAGATAGCATGTACAAAGTGTTCATTTTATTCTCAAAAACAAAGATTTTTATATTTTAAGGACTGATTTTATTAAAATGGATTCCCCTTAGTTCTTAAGGATTAATTTAAAAAATTAAAATCATGGACGATATGAGTAATAAAGGTTTTTTTGAAAAAACTTAAGCTCTCTTTTTTTATGAACAGTTTAACCAGTATTGTATTGGTTAATACGGTAGAGCAAATCCTTTAATTAGCCAACCAGTTTTTATATTTTAAAAATAACAACCTACAAATTATCCTTTGTCGTATGTTATTTGATGAGGGAAATAGAGGTAGCTATTGTTAATCTTTTGGCTAGGTTCAGAAATCCTATTTATATTATCCTTTCTTTCTGAAAACAAAAAACAGGCTATTCACTTCTATTAATGTTTTATTTTTTTTAAAACACCTTGATTCTGAAATCACTTAAGTGTTGACGGTCTGTATCTCTTGTTAAGTTCCTGATACAAATTGCTGCTATCCGTACTTCCTACTGTGTCTTCTCTGCCATTTTATTAACTTTATACACAAATAAAGACAAGGTGTAATTGAAGTAAAATAAATTTTTTCATAGTCTCTTTACCAAGTTTTAACTAGTATATATTTGAAATGAGTGTCAGAATTGCATTAAAATTTCTGATGTAGATAGGATGTTTTCCAGAATCTTTTCTTTTTACCACTTGTCTTACTGTTTATACTGGACTTCCATCTGTAATTTTTGACTCTATTTTATTTATAGTTATCGAATATATTTGTCTTAGTAAAAGACTAAGATACTTAAACTGTTGATGTTTTTTATTTTTACAGTACCACTCATCGATCCGATCTTTACGGCTTACTACACACGAAAGATCAGGAAGCATAAATATTCTTTTAAAGTTAATAGTGAGATTCTACCTGTGCGGAACGCAAGAATGTACAGATACGTAAATTGAGATATTTAAAAAAATATTTCTATGGTGCCTACACATGTCTTTTATTAAAAATTAATTTTGTTTCCGTATCTTGGAAGAAGAACGAGTTATTTTATTTGTTTAAGGGAAATCAATAATGAAAATATGGTTAATGACTGCTTGTTTGTTTTTTTCCATGTTGATGGAACCAGCTTTTGCTGATGATGGCAATATACTGCAAGGACGCTTGAATCAGGTTAATAGTTTCCATGCTATCTTTATTCATCGACTGACTGGCGCCGAAGGAAGTGTTCTACAGGAAGGTAAAGGGGAATTATGGATAAAACGGTCGAATTTGTTTAACTGGCATATGACAACACCGGATGAAAGTGTTTTAGTTTCTGATGGAAAAACTTTGTGGTTTTATAACCCATTACTTGAACAGGCGACAGCTAACTGGTTAAAGAATATGACAGCAAATACACCGCTCATGCTGATTATTCGAAATAGCCCAGCCGATTGGCACGAATACAATGTGCAGCAGCATGGTGACACTTTCTTGCTAGTACCAAAGTTTTATAATAGCAATTTAAGGCGGTTTACGATTAAAGTGACGGCCAACGGCATTATTAAAGGTTTCACTGCCACAGAGCAGAATGGACAACAAAATGATTATGAGTTAAACATACAAAAAACCGGGCCAATAGAGGCCACCAAATTTCACTTTACGCTACCTAAAGGGGTATTGCTGGACGACCAGCGTCACTGATGTTATGTATGAGCGTCATTGTAATTGATCTTTTCAAAAGAAAACTCAAGTGCTTATTGGTATAATTTTCCCATTAATTTTAAAAATATATTGTGATTTAGATATATCTCATGCAGAGTTGAGTAAAGCGTTACTGCGAGTAACCAGAAGCGATTAGATTTAATCTGTAATTATGCGGTGGTATCGAAGACTATAAATAATCTCCTTAAAATGGATTATCTTCGACTATGTGAGAAGAATGAAGTGAAAAATTAGTCCTGGTTAATACGGGAATATTCTCCGTGTATTAAGGAGAGATTATATAATTCCATTTTCTAGTTTTTGTTCACGCGTGATATCCGCATAGCAAATCCATCTATATTTTTCTAGGTAAAATTCTTTTTTAATAAATGGTAACAAGACGTAAATTATTATTTTAATTGGGGTGTAATTTCTAAAATTAACTTTTAGAACTATATATATTTATATATTATATCTAGCTATCTATTCTTACTTTATGGTATCTTATTAGTTTTTTCTCTATGCCGAAAATTTGTTTCAAGCTATCAATAGTAGGCTGCTTATCAAAAATGCATTATTTTTAGGAATCCGCTAGCTTTACCAATAAAAGATTTTGCTAATGACAAACATTCACCTTCTTTATAATTTAGAATAAATGATATTTAGCAAAAACAAAAGAATAACTTAAGTAAATGAACAGATGATTATATTTACATCTTACTAGATTGTACGCAGCAATCACTCGTTTTCTCTTTTTATTCATAATTGGTCTTATTTAAAATTCTTTTTAGTTATAGACAACTTAGTTGTCTATAACTAACAAATATGGTGATACTGGTTGCGAGTTAAAAAATCTTCTGTTTAAATAAAGTAGCGAATTTGCGGGAGCACTTTTATTTCAAATGTTAATTGATAGAATAACTTGTCGTGCATTCTTTAAAGAAGATATTTTTGAGTTTCTGATACATATGGGGGTATTGGTAGTTGATGTATTTTATTTCTCGTATAAATTTGCTAAAACAGGAAAAGCTTAGTTATATATTATTAGTAGTCAAAGAGATTTATTTTGTTGAAAAAAATAAGAGAGTTTATCCTTAGGGTCTATTCTGGCTGATATAATGTTAGGAAGAATAGAGTACCAAATAAAAAATGGAAATTCATGATAGGAAGATCATTAGAATTAAGGTACTCGTAACTCGTCCTATCAAGGATAAAAAAGACAAAGAATATAACATACATAAGCACATTAACGATCAGCTTGGTGATCTTAGAAGGTTTGAGTAGTTGTTATGTGTTTGATAGAGATCAGGAAAATATGTATAGAGTTACCATTAGTGACACATTGTGTCTTAAAAACTTGGATTATATTTAAGTGCTTTTTATTCTTGCTAGGTGGCGGTGCTACAATTTTTTAAAGTATTAAAATATGCCAGACACGATATGGCATCATAGCCTAGAATTAAAATTCTAGATCGGTATACAACGAAGGTTATTGTATGCCTAGTTTTTAGGTATGCACATTGCTGGTATTAGCGCCAGGTGTACTTATATAGAGAAAGTACGGAAAATATGATCTTCAACCTAGTTTTAAATGATTGATTGATTTTTTTAATAAATTAGCAGTACGAATGCTGTCTTCCATTAAGGATAGAATGATTAGGTAATGCTAGATTTTGTTTGATATTTTCATTAATAGGAAAATCAGATAAAGTGCTTTGTTGAGCATTGTCATCTTCTTACCAAGCTGCATATCATAGTGGTACAGGGTCTTTAGACGGGCCTAGAAGTGTTTTTTAACAAAAAATTCTGAGTTTGTAGTAAGTGATATAAAATGGTAAAGGATAACCCACTTTGTTTTCTAGATAAAACAACTTATTTTTCGGACGTGATTTTCTACGATGTGATAGGTTGATGGTTATTTTGTCTGGATAATATTTCGCGCCAGTGCGTAGTGAGACTACTGGCTCTATTGTTTTTTCTTAGCAATAAAAGTCATGAGTTTCTTTTGCATCGTAAGTGCTCTTATCTGCATTTTTTAAAATTTTTCAGTGTATTTTTTGTTTATCAAAAATCCGGAAAAACATATGTATCAAGAGGTACTGTTGAGCGATTAATTAGCAGCAATAGTTTTATTTGTTATGCTGTCTTTTTTCAGAATAGCCTTGATGTTAAATTCTATTCTTGATGGTATAGATCCCGATTATATCGTACTTTGCATTTGTTTCTATGAAAAATTTTAGGGGTGCTTTTATCATGAATTCAATGGGTTTATTCCGTCGTGTAGTGATGTTTTATGCCAGCGATCACTGTTTCTGCTAACTTGACTTTTTAGCGAATAGCCTTAAAAACGTAGAGAAATTTTTGTCGGTTTAGAAAAAAAAGTTAGAAAAGTGTTCTAAAACTCTGATAGAAAAGTTAAATAGATATTTTTTTTATAATTATAGTAATGGATATCTCTATGTAATGATGATGGTAGCTAAGGATTTCAGAAAAAGTTTTTTCTCTGTCATGTTGCAATGATTAACTTGATTTTAGCCTTCGTCAGAGAACCGGGCTGTTGTAGCTTAGTTTATCACTAGTTTATTTTAAACTTTTTTGCCAAGTTCATCAGAACTTAAAACGACAGTTCTAATTCTATCCAATGATTAGATAAAATCTAATTTATTTAAGAAAGCTATATAAATTTGCACTTGATTGAAGTGTTATGGAATGTGAGGTAATTAGTATATCCGCAATAATTTCTATTTTTATCGCAAAAGCTTTTTAATCTGTAACAAATGAATTTTATAGAGATTTTTTAAGATTCTAAAGAATTTAACTTATGAGATTAATTGAAATTTATAAATTCTGTATTAATCATTTAATTTTAGCATTACAAATCAAAATATTAAAATCCTTGACGCGAACAAGGGCCTCCGATAGTTTAAAAATATATTTATCCAAAGATATTAAAGGAAGTTAAAATTGTGCCAAAGTGTAAGCACGCCGTTTTTCGTTTTATGGCGTTAATCAGTCTTCTTTTAACTGCCTGTAGTATTCATTCGCCTTTTAGTTTGGCTAAAAACCAAACTTCGTCCGAATGGCGCATTCATCAGAAATCAGTATGCAGACTTACTCATTACAAGACGACTGGCGCCGTTGTCTATCTTTCCAGTCAACAAAAAGTTTATGCACGTTTTAATTGGCATGAGATTAGCGTTAATCGATATCGGTTGATTCTGACTAATCCAATCGGAAGCCCGGAGATCGATTTAAATGTTAAAGATGGAGTGGCAGAGCTTATAAACAATCAGGGAAAACACTATTTTAGCGATGATCCACAGATTCTGATCCAGAAGCTGTGTGGAATATCTATTCCCCTAAAAGATCTGCGCAAATGGATCCTTGGACTACCTGGCGATGCGACTGATTTCACTTTGGATTCTCGTGGCTATTTGCGCACGTTGCATTATAGCTACAACGGGCAGTCCTGGATTGTGACCTATAAGTACTATGAGGAAGATACTATGCCGGCGCTGCCGTCGCATCTGGAACTACGGCATGGAGAAAACTATATTAAATTAAAAATAGATAGCTGGAATTTGTGATGATACAACAGTGGCCAGCTCCAGCTAAGCTTAATTTGTTTTTATATATTACCGGTCGTCGTGCCGATGGTTACCATCTATTGCAAACTCTATTTCAGTTCCTCGATTATGGCGATACCTTAACTATAACGCCTACTGTCGGTGGGAAAATTTATTTAAAAAATCCGATTGTTGGCATGGCGGAAGAGGATAATCTTATTATACGCGCCGCGCGGTTATTGCAGCGTTTCTGCTGGACGATGGATGATCCGGCAATACCGGGAGCTGATATTTGGGTTAATAAAAGATTGCCGATGGGTGGGGGGTTAGGCGGAGGATCTTCCGATGCCGCCACTGTGCTAGTGGCGCTAAATACGCAGTGGGGTTGCGGGCTAGATTTGACGTCTCTGGCGAAGCTGGGATTAATGATTGGTGCTGATGTTCCGGTATTCGTACGCGGTAAGGCAGCGTTAGCCGAAAATATTGGAGATCGGTTTACGCTGGCTTTTCCGGAAGAAAAGTGGTATTTGGTAGGCATCCCACCGATTAGTATTACTACGCAGCGCATTTTTAGCGATCCCGAGCTGAAAAGAAACACGCCGTTACGTGCGTTTTCCAAACTTATGGCCGAGCCTTTTTATAATGATTGTGAACCGATTGTAAGAAAACATTTTTCCATAGTTGAACAGCATTTTTCATGGCTTTTAGAATATGCACCGTCACGACTAACTGGCACAGGCGCTTGTATTTTTTCAGAGTTCGATAGTGAATTCGATGCTCGTCTTGTTTTATCGCAGACTCCGATATGGATGCATGGTTTTATAGCACGAGGCGTTAACGTTTCTCCGTTGCACCATGCGTTATCGTTGGTATACTGAGTAGTTGCCTAAGCGTGGTTTATATACATAATAATTACCTATTATTTGTAGTATAGTAATGGATCTTCCATCTTAGGCCATATTTTTTAGGTGCAGGTGGGGCTGCTAATACTTTATATGGATGTATGTTTGAGGTTATTCTCGTGCCAGATATGAAGCTTTTTGCTGGAAATGCTACCAAGGAATTGGCGAAGCGTATTGCCAACCGTTTATATATCAGTCTTGGCAATGCTGCCGTTGGGCGTTTTAGTGACGGCGAAGTCAGTGTGCAAATCAATGAAAACGTACGTGGCGGAGATGTATTTATCATCCAATCTACTTGTGCGCCTACCAACGATAACCTAATGGAACTAGTAGTTATGGTGGATGCTTTGCGTCGGGCCTCTGCTGGCCGTATCACTGCGGTGATCCCCTACTTCGGCTATGCGCGTCAAGATCGCCGTGGTCGTTCTGCCCGAGTTCCTATCACTGCCAAAGTGGTTGCAGATTTTTTGTCAAGTGTTGGCGTAGATCGTGTGTTAACGGTCGATTTGCATGCTGAACAGATTCAAGGTTTTTTTGATGTGCCGGTGGATAATGTATTCGGAAGTCCGATTCTGCTGGAAGATATGTTGCAGCAGGATTTGGATAATCCGATTGTCGTTTCGCCTGATATTGGCGGTGTGGTTCGTGCGCGTGCAATAGCTAAACTTCTTAACGATACAGACATGGCGATCATAGATAAGCGTCGTCCGCGCGCTAATATTTCTCAGGTAATGCATATCATCGGTGACGTGGCAGATCGGGACTGTGTTCTAGTTGACGATATGATAGATACTGGGGATACCTTATGTAAGGCAGCTGAAGCGCTGAAAGATCGCGGCGCTAAGAGAGTATTTGCTTATGCCACGCACCCAATTTTTTCAGGTGCTGCTTACGAAAACATCAAGAATTCTGTAATTGATGAAATGATTGTTTGCGATACCATTCCATTAGATTCTGCGATTAAATCGTTACTCAACGTGCGTACGAGAACGTTATCCGGTATGCTAGCAGAAGCGATTCGCCGCATTAGTAATGAAGAATCTATATCAGCAATGTTTGAGTATTGATTAATATAATTTTAAAGAAGGAGGTTACATTGGTGTGCTTAAAAAGCAAGGATTATTTAATATTTGTTGCTGAGCGAAGTGATTTACTTAATCTTTGTTTTTAATTATGAATTGCACGATTGAATTTATGACTTAATATTATTGTAATGTATTACTATTGATATTCATTTATTAATAAATGAATATCATTGCTGATATATATCAGAGCTTTTTGGGTATATACTGATATCAGTATCAGAGTTTTCAGGTTGTAATTAGTTTTTCCAAAAAATTGGAAAATGATCACATATTTATTTCATAGGATTCAATAAATCGATTTGAAACCGGTAACTTTGTGTTATAGAAAGATTTATAAATTAGTATTATAAAAAGATATTAAACTATATACTTTTTTTCAAAACATATTAGAAAAATTGATTTGATATATGATAGTATGAAATTTGTATGGTCCTTAAAATATGAGAAGGTTTCTATAAAACTTGTCTTATTTAAAAGTATAAAAAATGATTGAAATCATGGTAAAAACAAACATAAAATAACCATATAAAATATAGTTATATTATTAAGAAAATAGATTTTATAAAAAAATACTTGTGTAGGTGCTATTAAATAAATTAGAACGGATATTGATTTATTTGAGAATGATTTTATAGTAGATAAATTATTTATTTCTGAACCATAAAAATTAGTGAAAAGTTATTGAAGATTTTGATATCTACAATCGTAATGATATTAAACAAGCTATTCTCGATTCCTGCTATCAAGTAAAATATCTTTCTGTATTCTTCATGGATTTTGAATTAAAAAACGGAATAAACTTAAACTATATATAAAAAATATATAAATAAGATGCAATATAGCATGGGGACTTAGATTTTTTGATAAAGCGTGCTCTATTTTTAAATGTATTATGAATAATAATATAAACATATAATTATAACTGAATTTAATTCAATATCATAGTTATTCTATATTTATAAGCTGTATTTTAAACCGTTGCAACTTTATTTCCTTTTTTGCCGATAAAAATGGAGGTAAGTACGGGGGGGGATTGATAAGATAATTATCAATATGCTAATAAATGTCTTTGTAGGCAGTAATTTTGCAAGGGTAATTTGGCATTAGTTTTAATGATATCGTTGATGTATTAAAAAATTATCCAAAATCAGATTTAGGAACTAGAAGAAAATGGTCTTGTTTTATTAATACTTATTGCTTACATTTACGATTATGTATCGTAAATGTATCATGTATTTTAGCTTATGTTTTTTGATTGATAAATTCAAAGATTTTATAGAGATGATTTGGCTTTTTAAGCGAATTTAGCATAGAGCTTTTGTAGAATTAAATAAATTCTTTGTTTGTAATTTTTTATTGAACCAAGACAGTTATATAGTAAGCACACATATATTTAGAAGATTAGAATAAAGCAGTGTAATTTGAATTACAATATGCATTGTAAACATATTTCTTGTATAAAATTACTCGATTTTCAACATCATGTGCATGAATCCAAGATTGTTGAAAAAGTATATAATTATTTTTTGATTAAAAATGCAAGTTATTAAGCACATCTGACTTGATTGAAAGACTATGAAAAGTGATAAAAGACTATGCAAGTAAGAATTGTTCTTATTTTATCAAATAAGTTCTTTTGATTCATGGAAATAGATTTTTAGGAATATGACCTACATATTCCAGGTTATTTTATATATCAGCTAAATGATAATTTAAAGATTTTAAATATTGTACTTTCACGTGCAAGGAGATATAAATGTAAACAATGAAAGGTATGAGCTAGATAAATGTTGTCTTCAATAATAATCGAACGTTTTTTATAAAAAACACTATTATTTATAATAAACATATTATAATAGAAGGGTATGGATCATATTGTTCATGATACATAGGTGATGGATAACTATAGGGAATGTTGATTACCTTTCCCGTATTTTTATATCAACTAAAAGGTTTCCATACTACCGAATCTGCTTTAGGAGCATCCCTTATTACAAATTTCCTTGCTTTGAGTAAATAGTAAAACTTGATTGAGTACTATATTATCGAATATAGCGACACTAGTACCTATGCACTGAAGGAATACTGAAGAAGACTTTTATTATTATAGATGAAAACTAAAGTATTATTATCGAACAGATAATGAATATTTCTTGTCTTTATTGGTTTTAATTTTAAATTAGTTGTAGTCTGGAAGAATCACATAACATAGACCTGACGTGTAACTAGCAATCAGAGATTACCTTCTCATGGTAGAGGCGCTAATATTATTCAAGGATATCTGCTTTATTTTATTCCATGTCAAAGGTGTTACTAGCGTATACGTTGTTGCGTTTCCTTGAAAGAGTATTTCGTTTTTTTTGGAGAGTATAACGTATGAGCAAAGTGATACTTAATTTACAGGTGGCTTGCTATAACTCGTTCGGATTGCCTGAAAAGGTGGATTTTTTGCGATGGCTGAAAGGTGTTCTACCGCAATTTCGTGATTGCTCTGAAGTGACTATACGCTTGGTGGATGAAGCGGATATTCAGGAGCTGAATTTAACCTATTGTGGTAAAAACAAACCTACCAACGTACTCTCCTTTCCTTTTGATCCCCCCCCAAAAGTAAATTTACCACTTTTGGGGGATCTAGTTATTTGCCGGCAGATAGTAGAACAAGAAACGCAACAGCAGGGGAAAATGTTAGAAGCGCATTGGGCGCATATGGTTGTGCATGGTTCACTGCATCTGTTAGGGTATAATCATATTGTCCATGAGGAAATCTTAGAAATGGAACTGCTGGAAAAAGAAATAATGCAAAAACTCGGTTACCCTGATCCATATCTTTTTTGAAAAGATGCATAATATCCATCTCCCTATTAATTTATGAATGGTAGAAGTAATGAAACAGCATGAGCAATTGTCATTTGTAACAACATAATGATTGCTTAAGTCCTAATGAAGGACTATCCGACTCCCCTGATGGCTACATTCAGTTGTTTTAGAATCAACAGAAAATTATATGACGATCTTTAGGAAAGTATTAAATCTATAAAAAACCAATTAATTCCAATGTCAGTAAATACGCTAGAGTGATCATAGAGTTCGTTCAACAGTAGATAATAGATTTTCATGATTTTTTGCGAATTATTACGTTGAAGAAAAATAAACTGCTATAAAAATGTAGCAAGGCGATACCCGCCGTATCGACCGCTTTTGGCCTCCTGATTATCAGCGAAGATAAAGAGTATGTGCTAGAGGTAGAGGGCATCTTATTTTTTCATAGATGTACTAGTGTTTCTGATCAGTAGGTACGATAGAACAATTCAGAATTCAAAAGATTTTTCTTTTTTTATTTCATGGTTCTGTCAAGAAAACGACTCAATCGTGTCTTTATAAAACCTCTATCACAGTGTGACAAATTATTCAAATTATTGTAGATGAATCAGACAATGTATCCGCTCTTGGTGTTCTGGAATATATTTTTCGGCTCAATCGAGGATGAATACGATGATAAGAGTATAATTTTAAAGTGGTAATGGATGAAAGCTAACTTATTATTTAGATTCCTTTCAAGATTGCCGAAAGGGAATACACCCGTCCCCTCATCATAGAAGATTTAATCCTATAAATGGCCATAGTTTTGCTTTTTTTTTCTTGTCAGCAATTCCGTATATTTCTAGCGCTCATTACTGGCGCCTGTGGTACTCTGGCCTTTTCCCCTTATGATTTGTGGCTTGCAGCCATTGTTTCATTAGGTGGTTTGCTGGCAATTACCATTAATCGCAGCAGCCGTCAAGCTGGTTTTCTTGGTTTTTTCTGGGGCATTGGCCTGTTCGGCACTGGTATTAATTGGGTCTACGTTAGTATTGCTCAATTTAGTGGTTTACCTACTCTAGTAAACGTGATGTTGGTTGTGGTACTAGCCATTTACTTAGCGCTTTATCCCATGCTATTTGCAACCCTTTTGATCTGGTTGTGGCCGCAATCAAACCAGTGGCGACTTGTGCTTGGCGCGCCCGTAATGTGGTCTGTCATTGAATTTTTACGTGGCTGGGTATTAACCGGCTTTCCATGGTTGGAATTCGGTTATACTCAAATTGACGGACCGTTACAAGGTATTGCACCACTCTTTGGTGTACGAGCTATCACCTTTATTTTAGTAATGATAAGTGGTTTAATAGCATTGTCTATGAAAAAGTGGCAATTACTACCAGCGGTTTGCGCGCTAACGCTACTAATTCTGCCTTGGCCACTGAGCTCATTAGAGTGGTATCAGCTTCAGACAGATCGAGCCATTAACGTGGCGCTGGTGCAGGGAAATATTGCTCAATCAATGAAATGGCAGGCTAATCAGGTCGCTCCTACGCTAGATATTTATTTGCAGCATACTCTTCCAGCTATTGGAAAGGCAGAGATTGTTATCTGGCCAGAATCAGCTATTCCTGACGATGAAATCACCCAGAATGCTTTTCTGACCAGACTCGATGAACAACTACGGTTAAATGATACCCGATTAATCACTGGTATCATTGATGCACGATCCACCTTGCATGGATACAAGTATTACAATAGTATTGTTGTATTAGGCGAATCAACGCCTTACCATTATCCCTCTAAAAATCATTACAACAAGCATCACCTAGTGCCATTTGGGGAAACGATGCCTCTAAAAGGTCTGTTGAAATCGCTGGCTCCGTTGTTTAATTTGCCAATGTCGTCGCTCAGTCAGGGATTGTATATTCAACCGCAGCTTCAGGCAGCTGGCATGAAGATTACCGCTACCATCTGTTACGAAATTCTTCTTGGCGACCAGGTGCGAGATAATTTTCGTCCTGATACCGACTTCCTTTTGACTCTCTCAAACGACGCCTGGTTTGGACATTCCATCGGCCCTTGGCAGCATTTTCAGATGGCGCGCATGCGTGCGCTTGAGCTTGGTCGCCCGCTGCTGCGCAGTACTAATAACGGTATAACTGCAGTTATTAACGCTGTTGGGATGCCTGAGGCGCAATTGCCGCAACTTCATCGCGACGTACTTAACGTCCGTGTTACTCCGACGCGAGGAATGACACCCTATGCCTGTGTTGGATCCTGGCCAATATGGATTATTACGCTTTTTGCTGGATTTAGCGCACTTGTGTTTGATCGCCGTCGATTATTCTAATAATATGGTGGTATACCACTTAAAAAGTATATGTGAGAACACAAAGTGTAATTGCGCAAATTACTACACCGTATATCCTATCTCGAATATTTTGCATAAATAGATTAATCATTTATGTGATTTTACACTATAATTTTGAGTGTCACTTTTTGTAATCGAGAACGGGGAGTTTTCCTAGATGAATAATGCCAAAAAACTTCATGAACCAGAACTTAGCAGAAATATTTTTTTGGGAGGGTCGATTCAAGTTGTCACGTGATCCTTAACGTTATGCTTGAATTTCTTATTCCTAGCTATTCTGTATAATTCATTTCCGGATAGCCGATTAAACGCAGGTTTTCGTAAGATTCTTGATGTGTATGCAGATTACTAATCGTAATGTGGAGTAGTAAGAAACAAAACTAAATAACTAAACTTTATTTTGTTAGTTTATTACGATAAAAGAATACTGTTTTATAAATTATAAATATCCATGTTTTAATGAGAGGATTATGGAGATAAAGTTAGTCATTGCTGCATGGATGAAAAAACATTTTCTAACGCTGTGCCTATGATTTTACGACAGCAATATGGGCATGATTATAATCTGGAAGATCAAAAAAGAGTTTTGCTTTTTTCTTATGATTCTTACAGGGAATTATACATTGCAGAATCTTCAAACTGATAATCGAGTCGCTATCTTTAGCATAAAAATGTAAAAACGGGTTAAAATAGTTAATTAGATAATTGATATCAAAGGTCTTAATATCTTTAGTAAAAGCAAATGAAAAGTTCGGTTCATTTGTGCTATCCAATAAATACAAAGTTTTTCGTCAGTACAAACTTTGGTAACGGATAAGTACGTAGAATAAATTAATTTATGGCGATTTATTTCTCAATATAGTACTAGTTATACATCTGTTTTTCCGAATCCGATAAAGCAGATTTACAAAAATTTGGTTATGTAAGCTGATGACGATAATAATACTTCTGATTGTTATGATGTTTTCTTAAGAAATAAAATAAAGCTATTAATTTTAGCTCCAAATATTGTGCAATATTGGCTAGTATAACACCATGTATGTAAATACATAATAATAGCTTATGTGCTAAGCAATGGTAGTCAAGATCTTTATAAAAATGAATCATCAAAATTAACGGATCGGTGACTGATAACCTCAATATTATAGTTTATAAAACTTTTAGTTAATCATCCCGCCTCTGCGTAATTAAGATTTTTAGCTTGAATAAGGTTGAGGTGCTAAAGGTGATTCACAGATCTGCCATGTTTATATAAGAAATGCTGAACAATATTTGTATTATATTATAATTTCCATAATTGTATTATCTTTATCAATATTTTGATTGACTAAAAATTTCCTTTTATTATAAAAATAAAAACATAATTATTTTGAATAGTCTCATAAATAACAATCATTATCGTAAAATATTTTTTATCAAAAACAGGTTATTAAATTTATGATTCCTAATGTTTTTTCAGTAATATTTCAGCTATAATTTTGATTAATTAATAATATATATTATATTTTTAAATGTATTGTATATTTATCAAATCATTTGCTATTATTTCTTGTGATTTTAATATGGTTGGATGTTATGTTTATTTTAAATCAAGCAATTAACTTGATATTTATAAGAAACATTTCTCACTTTTGAAATTTATTTTTAGTTTGTCTAAACAGATAAACAAAAATAGTACATGTGGTATTATATGTTATTTTAAAGATATTATTCAAATATATTTAAAAAATATAAAATTAGGTTGCAGATAATATACAGTAATACGACCGTAAAGTGGTTATTTTCTATAAAACAGATAAATAATGGATTTTTATGAATGTTCTTTTTAGCTATTTATATTTGTTATTGCATAAGTAATACGAGATTTATGTCATAGGTTAAAACCGAGAAATTAACGAATTCTATATAAATAATTAATATTTTTAAGAGAATTTAACATGCTGTTTAGATAATAAATTTATTCTTATTTAGAAAATCCTATTATACTCAGCAAGTCATGTAATAGGAAAATATACTCAATGAATAAAGTTGTATAGATTGAATGTGTTTATCACAAAAATATTTACATCCTGAATTTATTGGCTTTTTAAAATTAAATACGATGCGTAATTAATTTCTTTGGATAAAATCTAATTACCTACCAGATTTTAATAAATCTTAGTTATTACAGAATTTAATATTTTATAGTGTTATTTACCATATCGTAGTAAATAACGACTGAGTATTTTTGGTTCCCTCTCAATACTCGAGAGGTTTATGCTTCGTTATAATTTATCCCATTCGCCTATTTCGTTCCGTCTGTCTTTTGTTTTATCTGATATTTTATCTCGCGTTAGGTGTAGCGTTGGCGTCCAGTTGATAGGCTGTTGGCCTAGCCCTTTTAAGATAGCATTGGTTTTGGAGAAATGGCCGCAGCCGAAAAACCCGCGGTGCGCCGATAGGGGAGAAGGATGCGGTGCCTTGAGCACAAAATGTCGTTTGGGGTCGATAATCATCCGTTTTTTCTGAGCATGAGATCCCCATAGTAAAAAAACGATTCCTTCACGGTATGTATTGAGACACTTAATGACCTGATCTGTAAATGTTTCCCAGCCTAGCTTAGCGTGGGAATGCGCTTTCCCCGCTTCTACCGTCAATACTGTATTCAGCAACATAACTCCCTGTTGAGTCCAGCTTTGAAGACAACCATGTTTTGGGATGATAAACTCGGGAATATCGATGGCAAGCTCTTTATAGATATTGATTAACGATGGCGGAATAGGCACGGTTGGATTGACTGAAAAGGCAAGCCCATGGGCTTGATTTTGATTGTGATAGGGATCCTGACCTAAGATTACCACTTTTACTGCGTTTAATTCCGTGAAACGAAAAGCATTGAATACATCCTTGGCAGGTGGATAGATTGTTATGCCTTTCGCCCGTTTTCCAGCAATAAACGACAGAGTTTTTTGAAAGTAAGGAAATGTTTTTTCCTGCATAAGAGCATTGTGCCAGGTAAGGTCATGTACCATAGATAATCTCCGTGATAGTTGAAAACAATACTTGCAGATTAACGGTTTCTTTTTGCAAGTAATTTTTTTCAAAGACCGTAGATGAGGATATCCTTGATAGGAAAGATTATAAAAATCTATATCTTAATGAGAGATTAAGGATAATTATTGCTATCTTGGATAGATCTTCTTGGTTATCTTTCAATAAAAGTATCAGAGTATTAATCAATATATTTTCTCTTATGAGAGAGGACATGGCTGCTTTATTAAATAAATTTAACTTTTATGTGATTCTTAGAGTAAAATTGTCGTTTTTTTAATATCTAATTTCCATAGCAATGGAAAGTTTAATATTACTCAATTACTAACTAGATCATTGATAAAAATCACCATAATTATTGAAGTTTTTTGACGGTATTTCTGGATAAGCTAGGCATTTGTTTCCATGTATACTAAAAGTTTTTCATGACCGCCTAAGAATCGATCGTTGCACTACAGAGATATGGTTATTCAGATAGTGTTCTAATGATGCGTAAGGTCTTTAGCCTTTCTTTCAGAATATTACCAGGCTTTATTGATGCAATTTTTAAACTCATGAGAGGTCACACTGCGTTATCCTGAATTTACGTTATTTAGCAGGTAAACAAAGACGATTATACATTAATATAAAAATGCCAATACAATTGGATATTACTTATGGAGTTTTTGATAAACTATTTTTCAAATTTTTGGCGAGAAAAAATTTAAAGAACATTAAATATGGATCGCGTATGCGGATGCACAATGGATGCATGAAATTATTAGTGCTAAGATTTATTTTTTAGCAGTAGGAATGTTACACAGGCTTTTCTGAATTTATGATAAACCATATAGATCGATCTAGAATAAAAATCTGGTAAATATCGTCTGTATCGATGTTTATGAATACAGATTCTACTCATGATGCTTTTTTTAGAAAGAAAATAAAATTACTTTTGATCTTGCAAAGTAGTGGTGTATAGGATTAGATAGATTAATATATTGGATGATTTATCAATCGGTGCTAAGTTAAAGAGGTTAAATCACTAATATTATGGTTTATAATATTTCCGAGTGCTTTTCTGAGTTTGCACGACTATGATACTTAGGTTTGTGATGTGTTCTGATAGAAACAGTCAAAATTGTTCAACCTAGTTAATTTTATGAGGGGGGATTCCAGAACAAGCATTCGTTATCTAGGGAGAGAAGGTTGTATTATTGCTTCTGATTTATTTTAAAATCAGTTTTGCGCAGTTTTTGGTAATCGGCGTTTTCCAATATTTTTTTTTGCGTGTAAACGCATTTTGGTTTTATTTTTTAAGCATATTTTTTCTTTCTTTTCTCTGCGCCGCCTCAGTATCTGTTTGGAGGGCTTTCCGGCCATCTTTTCTGAAGGTGCGCGTGTGGTAGACCGTAATTTTTTTATCGTTCTGGCTTTTAACGGTTCATTAAGGGAATGGTTAATTTTACCCAACAGAAAATTGTCGTGTGCTTCCACCAAAGAAATAGCGCAACCCGGGCGGCCCGCGCGGGCGGTACGTCCGATACGGTGAAGATAGACATCTGGTGTTGAGGGCAGATCAAAATTTATGACATGGCTAATATTATTAATATCTAGTCCACGAGATGCCACATCTGTGGCTACTAGTACATTTATCCGGCCATCAATCATGCGACTAATTGCCTGGTTACGCTTGCTCTGAACCATTTCTCCTTCGAGATAATAGGAAGGTATTCTCGCATCATGCAGACAGCTTATTAGTTCATGTAGTCGTTTTCGCTTACGGACAAATACGATACTTTTTTTGACATCAGGCTGTTTAAGGAAGTGGCAAAGAAGTGCTATTTTATGGGTTAGATTGTCAGCGCAATAATAGTATTGCGTGATTTTTTTGTGTTCGCAATAATGTGACGATGAGACATCAATTTTTACAGGATTTTTCATCAAATGTTTAGCAAAATCATTAACTTTATAATTTTCTAGTGTTGCTGAAAACAGAAGCGTTTGCTTACAATAGCTGATTTTGGCGGTGATCTGCAGGATGTCTTTGGAAAATCCCATATCCAGCATACGATCCGCTTCGTCTAAAATTAGTGTTTCTATCGCCCGGCAGGAAAAATTCTTTTCCTTGATGTATTGTAATAAGCGGCCGGTTGTAGCTACTACAACATCCTGATTTTTGATAAATATTGCCGCATGATTCATGTAGGCCACGCCACCAGTGATGGTGGCGATGTCCAAGTGAGTGTGCGAGGCTAGTTGTCTGGCCTGCTCTGCCACTTGCATTGCTAGCTCACGGGTTGGTGTTAGGATCAGCACGCGCGGTGGTCCAGATTTCTTGCGCGGAAAATTAAGCAAATTTTGCAAAATCGGCAATAGATAAGCAGCAGTTTTTCCGGTTCCGGTAGGTGCTGAACCCAATACATCTCGGCCGTCAATAATTGCTGGAATAGCTATAGTTTGTATAGCCGTGGGACAAACAAAACCCTTATCTCTCAATGCAATAAGAAGGTTTTCGTGAAGTTCGAGTTCAGAAAATCGGGTTACATTCATTGGTTACCTTTGATTAAGGTCAGACTTATAAACAAAGCTTACGTAATCTTTATTTTTTTGCGTCCCGATCTATTTAAAAATAGATAAATTCGAATAAAATAGTTAAATTTTAGTATATTGTATCTATTTTTAATAGTATGTCCATATCAAATTCTTTTTTCATCTTTTTATATTTAATATGACTCACTATTTTTTCCTGAATTTAAATCATATAAATATTCTGGATAATATTCATATGAAACTCACTATTTTTTTGATTGTTCGCTTAGATTTATTTTTCTGTGTGGTGAGATAGATTGTATGATAACTTTGTTATTCAACAATTCTAATCTTTATAAAAAAATGTTTAAAAATTTTTGATGTGAAGTATTTGAATTTAAATTGTATATTCTAATCTTCTGATTAGATTTTTCTTACTACTTACCATATTTATTGTTGAATTCAATAATGCTTTTATAAATTGCCCCGTGTGTAAATTCCGTAAATAATTAAGAAAAAAAATTGATTGATGGCATGAATGATTTTATAGTATTTTCGTATTTCCTTGTATAAAAATATTAACTGAAATGTGTTTTCTGATGTTATTACGAGTGCAATAATAGCTATAAAAAGATGTATTTGAGCCGTATATAATGTTCCTCATAGCGATTCCCGTACCTTAGATAGTGATTTAATCTTATGTGTTTTTGCTATTTTTATTAATCTAATTTTATATTGTTTTTATGTGTTAACGTTATATTTTAAGATAAATGTGGAATACATTTATGTATATATCTTCGTATTCAAAGCTATTTATTTCCATCTCGATAATGAAAAGTATCATCACCGGTATTATCATCAAGATAGTGAATTAAAGATAATTTTTTAAATATTTTTTAACAAATGTTATATTCATGAAATTATATTGAGAGCAATATCAATTTAAGTCCCATTATTTTTTATATGATGAAGATGGAAAATTTAGTTTTATACATATTTAAAAATGCAAATCTTTATTTTTGATAGTGAGTGGATAGAGTTATCCTGATTTTGCATTATTTATCAATAATAGATATTATTATTCAATAAAAATTAATTCAGTCGATAATATAGATATTAAATCTATAATTAATTAGTATATTTATACTTATAAATGTATATTATAAATGTTAGCAATACTATTTAATAGTTTTGCATGAAACGCTAAAACATTTTTATTATGAGCATAACTATCTTTTATCCCATTTTTGGTAGTTATACTACTGAGATGATACACATCATAATCTTTTGTTAAATAAAATAAAAATAAAATTAAAAAATAAATTAACAAGAGCGATATCTTAGTGTTCCTGATTAATACGTCTTAAAAAAGAGTAAAAGGATATTATCGATTTTATTTTTATCCGCTTTTAGACAAAATTAGGACTTATTCTTTGTCAGATTTATATTTTCTCTGATTCAGATATATGCGTCTTGTACCTATTCTATATTAGAATTATATTTATACAGAGTGCATTTAAGTAGAGTTTTATATTGCATGTATTTGCTATTAGGATAGAAATTATGGGTAGAAGGAAAAATAATTTTAGGTTACACATTGATTCGATGATAGTCTATTGCATATGATTAGGATTCCTATGGAAATTTGACTTTGTATATAACTGAGAATAAATTTTAAGAAAATATATTCATAACAATATTCTTACGTATGTATAAATAATGTTACTATTTATTTTGTGTTTGAAAATTTCTAGCAACAAACATGTGCAAGTATTCTACCGATAATATTTATTCCTCTATTATTCCTCTAATCATGAAATCCTCTCTAACATTATAACGATTTAATATATTATGTATCTAAGTTTTCAATTGGTTATATTTTAGTGTGATGAATAATTATGTATATCTAGTATCAGTATGCAAAATTGAAAAAATATATTCATCAATAAAAATATTATTGATATATTTGTTTTCATATTGTTATCTTTTTAAGATTCATTTTAAATATTTTATTTAATTTTAGATAACGTAAAGTTTTTATAAGTTGCTGATTTTTTGAAAGAAATAAGATAACCATCTGCATACACTTAATCATTTTATACACAACTAGTTGGTATTCAATAATATATTATTTTAATATCTTTTTATGATAGCTGGTTAACTTTTTGATGAAGGAAGCTACGTTTTGTAAGCGTACTTTATTTTTATTCAGCGAAGCACATTAAGTGAGTTTAATTTGAGATTTTTGTGAGGGTAGGAATAAATTAGAACTATTAAATACTATTTAACGAATTCATTATTCTATATCTTTAACAACTACATCTGATTAGTAGAACGTTGATTAACATACTATGATGAATGCATCATGGACCAACATATTATAGTTAAAAAGATTAAAATAATTACCAAGAATTATTTTAAACTGCAAGATGATTCCATTTAGATCTACTGAGAAAAGATAAAAATATCTTTTTTATAAAAAGCATGATTACCGTTTAGATGTTGATTTGTAATAGTAGAGTAGTTTCACTGTTTCAATCTAGGTAATTTTCTATAGCATTTATCCGGTTGGATAATCGTTTTTATGTTTTTTTTGCTAGATTATTCTGAGAGTTAACTGTATCGGAAGTGTTGTCAGTTTCGGTGTCCATGATTTTAAGGTCATTTAGTTCATCCAATCCGGATAAAGCTGCTTTATCATAGTTCTGCCGAACAAGAAATTAGCACGGGATGATTTCATGCGTAGTGCTGCTATTTGCTGGCAGCTGGAGTTTTAGAACGTGTTCACACATATTTCTGTTTTTATATTTATATTGCTGTCTTTTCTTACTTGCTAAATAGCGTAGACGTTAGATAACCCCCCCCGAGGGGGAAACATGGCTAATTAGTTTAAAAATCGAATTACAAGATCTTGTAAGTTTAAAAGAGACAGATAAAGCACTTTTGTAATTATCAAAATCAATGGGTCTATTCTGTCATGGATATATCAATATCATCGTGAAACGTCGGTTGGTCAAAATATTAGGATAAAGTTTATCCGTTCATGCAAGAAGAGAAAATCATTTCTAATTTTACCCCATGCCGTATCAAAAAACCGTTTCTACTTGAAGGCTTTTTTGTTTACTAGGCCAAATTGATAGCTACCAGGTAATTTTAAAATTTTTCTTTTTTATTAAGACTAAATATTTAAACGATTTTAAAGATCTAATCGAAAGATCATCTGTTTAGAGATCTTAAATTATTTTTAATGGATAATATTAAATAGTGATTATTAATTTAGTAGATCTGTAAATGTTTAACCATAATTAACTGTTTTTAGTTAGAAAAGAGCGACGCCGCTTGCATGGCGTGAATTGTGATTCATCTCCATGGATTATTCCACGCGAAGAATTCGAGTTATGTTTGTAGTCCCGATCATGTCCATCACGTCACCTTGGGTAATAATCACCAGATCTCCTGTCATCAAAAAACCTTTATCGCGCAATAAATTGGTAGCCATGATCGCTGCTGATAAGCCCCCCTTGTTTCCGTCAAAATACATCGGCATGACCCCGCGGTAGAGTGCAGTTAAGTTTAATGTATGCACGTGACGTGAGAGGGCGAAAATCGGGAGACCTGAGCTGATACGGGACATCATAAGCGTGGTGCGGCCTGATTCCGTCATTGAAATAATGGCGGTAATACCCTTCAGGTGATTGGCAGCATACATTGCTGACATGGCAATAGCTTCTTCGATATTCTCGAATTGTACATCAAGCCTATGCTTGGATACATTAATGCTTGGTATCTTCTCTGCTCCCAGGCATATGCTAGCCATGGCGGTTACTGTTTCGGCAGGATATTTCCCCGCAGCGGTTTCGGCTGATAGCATTACAGCATCGGTACCGTCAAGCACCGCGTTAGCTACGTCCATAACTTCAGCGCGAGTTGGCATCGAATTGGTTATCATCGATTCCATCATTTGTGTTGCGGTAATCACGGCACGGTTAAGCATACGAGCACGGCGAATTAGTTTTTTTTGTATACCTACTAGTTCTGGATCGCCAATTTCCACTCCCAAATCGCCGCGAGCTACCATCACAACATCAGAAGCGAGGATGATGTCATCCATCGCTTTCTCGGTGGCCGCGGCCTCAGCGCGCTCAATTTTCGAAACGATTTTTGCATAGCTTCCTGCGTCACGGGCCAGTTGTCGTGCATAGTTCAAATCTTCCCCGGTACGGGGAAAAGAAACAGCTAGGTAGTCGATTCCGATTTTGGCAGCGGTAATGATATCAGTTTTATCCTTCTTGGTGAGCGCTTTTGCTGACAAACCACCTCCTAGCTTGTTAATTCCTTTGTTGTTGGATAATAGGCCACCCACTGTAACCTCGGTATAAATTTGGATACTTTGAGTTTCAAGCACCTTCAGCTGTACGCGCCCATCATCTAGCAGCAAAATATCTCCAGGTACAACATCGTTAGGTAAATTTTTATAGTCAATTCCTACTTGCGTGTGGTCTCCATCGCTATCCCCTAACGATGCATCGAGCAAAAATTTATCTCCGACGTTCAATAAGATTTTCCCTTCCCGAAATGTCGAAATGCGAATTTTAGGTCCTTGCAAATCGCCTAGGATTGCTATGTGGCGGCCGAGACGAATTGAGATTTCGCGCACTTTCTGTGCGCGCCGAAGATGATCTTCGGCGCTGCCGTGTGAAAAGTTAAGTCGGACAACATTAGCGCCGGCAGCGATTACTTTTTCGAGGTTATTATTCCGATCAGTGGCAGGTCCGAGAGTAGCAACAATTTTGGTTCTTCTTAGCCGTCTTGACATGGATGCTCCGTTAATTTAGATAATAGTATTATCGTTGTGATAAAACATAGTTTTAGATAAGAATCAAATGTTTCATCAGTTTTTGCGTCAGGTAAATCTATTTTTATAAAACTCTTCTCCTGAGGCTTAGCTATTTGTCGAAAGAATGAAGATTGCTCTTGATTCCAGCATTAAATAAAGTTCTTGTTCTGGTTTATCGAAGCGGAATTCTTTCAGAGTATTCTTGATACGCTTTACGTTATCTGGAAATCCCGCGCTGCGGAGTGTTAAATCCTCTTGCTAGAATTTCGATTAAGATTGATCTCTTAGGAATAAACATATTGTTGTTTTTTCATATGTTTTGGGGGGTTCAATTGAGATAACAATCAAAATTGCAGCATCATTTTTTACAGCATCACCAAGGTTATTTAATACTATTTTTGTACGATCGATATGAGAAATTAGCATTATAATATCTTTTTGATAAATTAATATAGCTCATGAATTACAAGAGAATATGCTAGAATTAAACACTCGGTTATAAAAATGGAAAATTTTTCATCGAATCATGCGTGGCTGTTGCCAAAGCGCTAAGGCCAAAACAGAAGAAGTTTTTACGTTTTCTAAGGTAAGTCTATCATCTCGTTGATTAATTTGATATGTAGATTATTTTTTAGAAAAGATTGCTATTGTGGACTCAAAGATTTTATGGATGTTAGCAATTCACATAATCAATATGCATTATTATGACTTGTATATTACATTCTAGAACTCTTCTTAAACAAAATTTATTTATGGTTTAATATCGATTTATTTGATTTGTTTTTAATTATTAAAAGTTTTTTCTTTTTTAAGAAAGATGTTTTATCATCGCTAACAAGAGTGATTTTTTGAAATATAGTATAATTGATATTTGCGACACTTTCGTCGCTTGGTGCGTCTAATTTTTCATGGTTTCTTTTGTTGTAAGAATTGTTCGTGTCTTTCATTTCCTTATAGGTCACGATAAATTACTTGTTGTATTAATGATTTTATTATAAAATACATATATTAAAAAATAAAATTTGTTATTTTATGATCTCATTATTTTCCTTATGAGGATTCAGGATTTCTTCTAGCTCCGGATATCTGGGAAGATTTGTTGATTATGGATGATGTTTTTCTGTTAAAAATTAGTAAATTTGAGTTAATTCCAGAGTGTTTTGTTTGATTTTTTTTTGATTAATAAGAAAGTCTTAAGGATAATGTTATAAGCTATACTCAATCAAATTTTAAGGTGCAGGATTCGGTATCTGGAAAAAGTTTTTAACTTAATTAATCAAAAGTTTGTAATCGTTAGATATTTTTTATAAAAAAACCTGTTTTTATCAATAAGCATTTTGTGCTAGAAAAAAATTTACAGAAACTGCTATTTATCACATCCCATAGCTTTTCCATCTTGTTTAAATTTTGGTTGTTAGAAGATTAATAATAGAGCATCTATACTTATTTTGAATGCTAAGTTTTGAATTAAAGGCACTGTATGGTAACCCGTGTTAGGTTATTTTGAATAAATCCTAGTTTTAGGTAATAGTTAGATTATACTACCACTATCGTTTTACTTTCTAGTCTCGATGAAAAATCGAAAATTTAAAATAATATATAGGTTAATTGGCCTAGTAAGAAGAAAATCTTTGTGTAGAAAAAATTGTTTTGATGGTATAGTTTGGATGGTATTAGCCATCAATTTGTGCGGCATGAATAGAGAAAATTTTTCCAAGATTCAGCCTAATCTCCTTTCATAAAACTAATATTGGTATGGATCGGACACAGTTGTTATCGTTCTGTTAATAAACTAAGAAATACTTTACCTGTTTCTTTTAAGGCAGATCTATAAGGCTTTTTTGACTCAATTTTAAACTGATGGAGTATGTTTTTTGTAAATTATCCGAGAATTTATATTATTTATCATGTAAGTAATAGAGGGTGAACTTCAGCTTGAAAACAGGAATGATCGGTGAAATGAGCTGTTAGATCATTGATAACATTAATCTAAAAATTTTTAGCGAAGATGAATGGAGGTCTGGCTTCGTTGGCTACACTCAAAAACAAGACCATTAATAAAAACATAGCCTATGTGGGCATTATATCCTCACACGGTAGCGGGATCCAACTTCGCGTGAAATTTTATATGTATGCCGATTTATCGTTTTGTAAGATCAGTGCTATATCGGATATGACGGACATGATAAGCTAAACTCAGCAAAAAAATAGAGAAATGTTGTTTAATGATATTTAGGATATCTGTCACGGATATGATGTAATTTTTATTCGGAATATAAATCCTTTAAGTTTACCATGAAGTGGTGCACAATATTGGCCAGGTTGTGTGTATACCATTAACGTAATTCAGTTTGGAAAATAAGGGCCTGAGGGGAGAGTTGCGATACTTAGAAAAATAAATAAGGTTTTATCTTATCGATAAAACATGGATGCTTAGATCATATATTCCAGTTCATAATCCTTCCAGATGATTATCTAAGTCTTGGTGCGCCACTGCTTTGCAGGGTGTCATTGAAGGGAATATAGGTTGTAGTGCTTAACTACATTACGTTATTAAGAATAATATATACAATTGTCCCTATCGCGTAGCGATAGTTTCGTCAAGAACGTATTTATTATGGGCTCTGATTTATTCAAAAAAGACGGTGTTTTATCTAATATGAGATAATTTTTTGTAAGATGGTTCTTTCAAAAATTCTTATTTTATGCGACTGTAGTTGTACTCTCGATCGGGTTTCTTTTCGTTTTTATAGCTGTAAATTAGCTTTATTAACTATGTTGTAGGATAGAGACTGCTTTCATAAAATTTTGCCCATTCTCATCACTTTTAATTTTAGCGCTTGATGATTTTATAAATTATTAGTGCTTTTACATAAAATCACTATAGAAAAATTTCTTCTTTTTGTATCTCAAATCTTAATGGTAAATCTATTTATTTATCCCTAGAACACTGTGGTATACGTTGTATATTTTTCATATAATTACTGATCTATTAACTTTAATGTTTCATGTTTTTTATAAGTTATTTCTTTTTTTTGTAATTTGTGTAGAAAACCCCTATCTATTTTATGTGTTTAAATTCAAATTTATCGAAAAATTAGGTTTTAGGTTAAAACTAGATTTCTTTGTAATAAGAAATGCTTTTTTATAAGAAGATAATTTTATCACTATCTTTTTTGATTTTTGAAGGGTAATTTTTTATTACCAATGACATTTGATGCGAATAAATAAATTAAAATTATTTAATATTCTCTATCTATTATGAGTTTTTATTTACTAGATTATTTATTAATTTTAATAATATCTTATAAACAATCCGTACATGATTTATGTAAAATTCAATGGTTAATTTATTTAAAATTTTTTATTTCTGTAGCATTTATACATTTCATATTATAAAATATGGGCTAAATAGTTTTTTTCTTATGTGATTTTAAGTATAAAATAGATATAGAAAGCAGTCTTTATATTAAAGACAAAATTACTATTCCTCTTCTTCACAGAAGAAAAAATTGCTTTTAATATACTCTTCTATTTGCACTCTTTTTATATTTGTTTTTCTAAATGTGTCAAAATAGTATTTAGGTTAAATATATAATACGTTCATGAACTCTATACAAAGAATTATATATTGCTATATCATAAATAATTTATTATTTATTTGATGTCTCTCCTCGAGATTAAAATAAATCTAAAATATATTTAAATGCTGATTACATATTACATTTTGTCTGTAAGATATCGAAAATTAATTATATCAAATTTTAAAAATATTTTAACAATAAACCAAGATAATTTCAATTTATGGAAAAACTTCACAATATATAATATATTTATTTAATAAATTTTAGTTTCGGTAATTTTTAAGTAATAATCTAGATCAAATTACATAAAAGTTTTATTTGTTTAAAAAATTTACATTCATTATGAAATTTATTACATTTATATAAATCGTTGATATTAATGATATTAGAAATTAAATATTTAACAAGTTGATAAAGGATATATAAATTATACACCATAAAAATTTTTGCATGTTTTTGTGAGAACAAAACCCGATTTTATTAAATCGATGATTATATACAAATATCAGGAGAGAGAAAATTTGGTGGATCGGTGCTTTTAATATTTCACCTATCATACAACATGTAAAATGCAGATGAAAAATATATTTTGATTCGGTTAGAATAGACATATATAGTGCTATGCAAAATAATATTTATATCAGTATTTATTTTTGTATATCTGTTTCAGATCTCAAGAGTTAGATTTGCAATAAGCATTAATATGTAGATACCCTATGCTATAATCTAATCTGAGATTATTACGTGATACATTAGTAATGATTAAGATCTAATGATTTAAATATTTTTGATAAATAATACATTTTAAGAAGATGTTGTGGTTGGCGGGAAAAATAGCGTCTGATGTTTTCTCAGAGAGATAATTAGTAGTGTGTTATGGTGTGTTGTTGACACATATTAGTCATATAAAACGAAAATTTCTTTTTTAACCTCAAAAATTAGTATCACAGATGTTAAAACATCATCTGTATATTGAGTAGATGACATTTAGATATCCATATATATAGCTAGGTTTTTATCGATAGTGTGTGAGGCTCTTTTTCATTAGTCATAATTGGTAGAACCTCTCTAAGAGAGGCGGGAATAAAAGCAGCTCCATGAATAAAACAAAGCGCCATGATATTATTTATCGTATGTGTACTAATTATCCCAACCCTACTACCGAATTGGTATATCATTCGCCTTTCGAACTATTAATTGCGGTACTTCTCTCTGCTCAGGCAAGAGACGCTAGTGTTAATAAAGCCTGTTATCAATTATTTTTGGCAGCAAAAACACCACAAGCCATGGTAGTACTGGGAGTAGAAGGCGTTAAAAGTTATATTAAATCTATAGGACTTTTTAATAGCAAAGCAAAAAATATTATTAAAACTTGCCAATTGCTACTTGAAAAAAACCAAGGTGAGGTGCCTGAAGATCGTGCCGCGCTAGAAGCGCTGCCAGGTGTCGGGCGAAAAACCGCTAATGTAGTATTAAATATTGCTTTCGGTTGGCGGACTATCGCAGTAGATACACATATTTTTCGTGTAGCGAACCGTACCCGCTTTGCGGTTGGAAAAGACGTAAAGGCAGTTGAGAAAAAATTGTTATCCGTCGTACCGAGAGAGTTCCAGGGTAATTTCCACCACTGGTTTATTAAGCATGGTCGCTATACCTGCATGGCAAAAAAACCGCGCTGCGGTTCCTGCTTAATTGAAGATTTGTGTGAATACAACCAGAAAACCATTATTCGAAATAATACGTTATAAAGGAGTGGATTTTTGGTTAGCAATTAATATTGTCAATTACGGGTTTTTTTCTAGTGTGTTAAAGATCTACACGTTATAGTCATATAATGTTATTATTTTTGCTGCATTATTTTAATCCCATCTGTTGGTAAGATAAGATTCTGGGTATTAACCCTAGATATTCATCGTAGATTAAAGAAATATATTATGTAAGATAATCATTTTTCTAAAGTAGAAAGATCTCCTTTGATTCATAGAATTGCATCTTTTCTATACTTTCTTGAATAAATGGAAAATTTAGATGATTCTTGGATTCAGATTCCGACTGTGATTCAAATGACAACAAATTTTTAAGCAGCGTGCTTCTACTGATAGTAAAAATTCTATTGAGTCAACTATCCCCAGCTATGGAATAAAAAATCTTTCTTTAATATAAGTGGAAGACTATTTCAGTACACCCGATATGAACAATAATGATAAGCCTAATAATCATACATGTCTTTTATTTTTGCTTTTAGTCCATTACTGGGTTTTAACTTGATTTTTAAATTAATGGAAGTGTGTGTCGCTTTGTTATCTAGATTAAATCGTTGATTATCAGGCTAGCAAAGAGTACTGAATATCAGTTTAAAATACAAAGACTTTAGTAAAAATATGGATCTATCAAGTTATTTAATTGCATGAGCTTAAAATGCTTTCTAAAGGCGTATAGAAAGTCTGGTAAGAAAAATAGATGATGATGAAAGTGAATTAAAAGCATATCAAATGAAATTATCTGTGCTAATTTATCGTTCAGCATTTATCTATACATGATACGCTATCTTTGATAGATTGAACATAAATTGTAGATCTATGGAAAAATTATGAAGATGTTTTCTAACGGCGTGTAATTATTAATATTAGATGACTGTCATAACTCTATGTCGGGAAAGATAATAAAGCCTCTGATTGCAGCACCGTTAAGTGATTGCCAATGTTATTCTGACAGAATAACAAAAACGCTAGAATACAATTCTAGATACAGTGCTGAGGAGGAGGGAAGGTCATAATATCTAGAAAAAGTAACTTTATGAAGCTAAAGGCGATTAGTTGATATGATTGATCATAATGGATGGATTTTTTTAAAAACTTTTTCTTAGAGTTTAGTGATCAACGATAACAAAAATGCTGAATTGGGATTCAGTTGTAATAAATATTGAAGAGCATTAGTAAGTACGAGATAATCTAGTCCGATATGGACGGCAGATTCATGATCTGTTCGGGTTTTTAATAGTATTTTTAATAAAGAATTATATTTTTTCTAAACTATCCGCCAGCCACCTATTTATAAAGATCCAGTTTATTATAGGTTGCTCACAAAAATTTTAGAGATATATTTCTTTATTGAAATGAAGAAGTATATCCTGTGTACGCGAAATGGAAAGGATATAGCTTCAGCTATTTTTCTTCTTCAAGTATCTCTTGATACCTTCTGTTTTCTAGCATAATCTTTGGATTAATTGAATTTTTTATCTATTAGCCATTAAGAAAAAATGTATCATACCCTTTTCCAGTGCAGCAAGGGTATGATACATATTTTGAATATATAAGCCTTTAAAATCCGATATCATTCAAGTAGTTATATTATAACCTCATAAATAAAAATCCGTCCATACCGGCGCATGATCGGAGGGCTTAGGCATCGTACGGATTGTGTAGTCGATTCCAGTTGCTCGGATGTCCTTTATCAACTGTCGTGATGCAAGAATAAGATCGATACGTAGACCATGATTTTTATCGAAGCCACGAGAGCGATAATCAAACCAGGAGAATTGATTATCACTGAATGGATTAGTTTGGCGGTAAGTATCTACCAGTCCCCATGCTAGCAAGCGTTTCATCCAAGTTCTCTCTTCCGGCAAAAAAGAGCATTTTCCAGTTCGAAGCCAGAGTTGTCGCCTTTTTTCAGTGATCCCAATGTCTAGATCGGTGGGACTAATATTCATATCCCCCATGATAAGTAGAAGGGATTCACCATGGTAATTCTGTTCCACATGATTCTGTAAATCACGGTAGAAACACTCTTTAGCTGGAAATTTAATTGGGTGATCACGGCCCCCCCCCTGGGGGAAGTAAGCGTTAACCACCGTTAAGACCCCTTTAGTAGTGATGAATTTAGCTATGATAATTCGGCGCTGTGTTTTGTCATTATCGCCACTAAATCCCCGACGAATAGCCCACGCTTTTTTGCGGCTGAGTAGAGCCACTCCATAATGGGATTTTTGACCATGGTAATAGACATTATATCCGTAGCGTGTCACCTCCTTAATAGGAAATGTATCATCGTGGACTTTTGTTTCTTGCAAACCGATCACATCAGGTTTGAGTGTAGTAATAATAGCTTCTAACTGATGTAGGTGAGCGCGGATTCCATTGATATTGAATGAAACAAACTTCATGTTTATACCTAAAGAAAGTATTTATATTAATGCTATCAAAAATTAGATACTAAGAAAATATGAATTAATGATTTTGCAGATCAGGAGATTATCTAGCTAACCCAGCAATTTATGAAATGCCTTGGAAAGGTAGTATAAGGAAACATTTAAACTTTCTAAGTTTTTGATAGTAAATTATACAGTTTTCTGTTTTTTTCTGCTCGAGATTTATAACTAAGTGTGCTATATACTAAAATATAAGCTAATTTATTCTTATTTATAATGGGTTTCTCTCAGCCCTTTTAGGGAAAATTATTTTTAGTGTATACAATCGTAAATTTTAAATATTGTGGTTTGAATTACGACTTAGATTTGTTGATTAGAAACCTTCTGAATTTTTAAAAATATTTTAGCAAAAAATGATGTAATCTTGGATTTATTAAATATATTATTCTTTTAGATGATCTTGGGTAAGATAACTATTGTTATTTCAATATCGGATTTTTATGAAAAAGGAATAGTTTAAAATTAACTAATTCCAGTGATAACAAAACTCTCAAGTAAAGCTAATTTCTAATGGTATAGCTGGATAAGTCAGCAATAGACGTATGGAGAGGAAAGAATACTTTTCTTAAATTCGGTAATCGATTTCTCTAGTCTACTGCTTATGGCTATTAAGAAAGTTACGGTATTTTTTACCCTGATAATCGTATGAAGCACATATGGTAAAGTGTAACTCTCTTGGAGAGAGAAAGGTAGAAATCTTACAGAAATAATCAAAATAATTTACCATATGGGTTACATAACTGTTATATAACAAAAGTTACTGGATGGTATATTTTTATTTATTATTATTAATAAATCTAATTAACAAGCGTATATCATATGTAAAATAACCATTTATAATAATTTTATTTAAATTAAATATAACATGATATAATACAAGAAAAAAATATAACAAGATGGAAAAGAATTCGATAAAAGTATATTGTTTCAATATATGTAATGTAATAAAAATTATTTTTTGTTTTTTAGAAAAACAACTCAGCTTCATTTTTGATTAGATTACAATTCCTAATTAGTTACAAAGATTTAAAACTTTGTAAAGAAATGCTATCAATAATAGTATCATCATCAACTGATCTGATAATGTTTAGGATCGTTGATCATGCAAGGATAAATAATGATTGTTCTTACAGGTGGGGCTGGCTTTATTGGCAGTAATATCATCAAGGCGCTGAATCAAAGTGGTTATAACGATATTTTGGTGGTGGATAATCTGAAAAACGGTACTAAGTTTTTTAACTTGGTGGATTTAAATATCACTGATTATATGGATAAAGCAGATTTTATCGCCGGCGTTCTTGCAGGCGATGATTTCGGTGAAATTGATGCAGTATTTCATGAAGGGGCTTGCTCTTCTACTACTAAGTGGGATGGCAGGTACATGATGAATAATAACTATCAATACTCTAAAAAACTCCTGCACTACTGTATGGAACGTACTATTCCCTTTCTTTACGCGTCTTCCGCGGCAATTTACGGTAATCAAACAGGAAACCTTTTTGAAACATGGAAGTATGAACAACCATTAAATATTTATGGTTATTCAAAATTTTTGTTTGATCAGTATGTGCATGCTTTGTTGCCGCAGGCCAAGTCGCAAATTTGCGGTTTTCGCTATTTCAATGTTTATGGTCCTCACGAAGGGCATAAATGTGACATGGCAAGTATAGTGTTCCATTTAAATAATCAAATCAATGCGGGGGAAAACCCAAAATTGTTTATGGGTAGCGAAAGATTTAAACGCGATTTTATTTATGTCGGTGATGTAGCTGCTGTTAATCTTTGGTTTTGGAAGAACAGTGTTTCGGGAATTTTTGACTGCGGGACTGGCCAGGCAATATCTTTCAAAATTGTAGCAGATATTGTGCTGAAGTATCATAAAAAATGGCAATTGGAATATATTCCATTTCCAAAAAAACTTAAAGGGTGCTATCAGGTTTATACCCAAGCAGATTTAACACAGTTACATAATGCTGGTTACAATAAACCTTTTAAAATCATCCACGATGGAGTTGCAGAATATTTACATTGGTTAAATCAATAATTTTTAATATTTTTTAAAGTAAAAAATAGAGTTATGATATGAAAATACTGGTGATTGCCCCATCTTGGATTGGGGATATTATGATGTCACATAGTCTATATCATCTCCTAACGAAGCGTTATTCCGCTGTGAAGATTGATGTCATAGCCCCCCCCTGGTGTTGCCCTTTGGTTAGTCGTATGCCAGAGATTAACCAGGTGTTAACGATGCCGTTCGACCACGGTGAACTAAAATTTGGTGAGCGCCGACGGTTGGGCCACTTGCTGCGCCAAAGAAGATACCAGCAGGCATTGGTACTTCCTAACTCGTTCAAATCGGCGCTGGTGCCGTTTTTTGCCGATATTCCGCATCGAGTCGGATGGAAGGGAGAAATTCGGTATGGTCTTCTTAACGATATTCGTAGGTTAAATAAGCAAGCCTTCCCATTGATGGTGCAGCGCTATGCTGCTTTGGCTTTCGATCGTCAAACGATGCGAAGTGCCGCTGATTTACCTAACCCATTGCCCTGGCCGAGTCTGACGGTCAGCATAACAGATATGCAAGAAGCCTTGGATATATTTTTGCCAGACCGCGCTCGCCCGCTGATTGGATTTTGTCCAGGTGCTGGATTCGGTCTAGCTAAACGCTGGCCTCATTATCATTATGCTACATTGGCTAAGTCACTTATTTGCCAGGGATATCAGATAGTGCTATTTGGTTCGAGTAAGGATCAAGCAACTGGTGAAACGATCTGTGCAGTTCTTTCAGCGGATGATCGACAACATTGTTACAACTTGATCGGAAAGACTTCTATAGAGCAAGCGGTAAGGCTGATTGTCGCCTGTCGGGGTATTGTTAGTAATGATACGGGTCTCATGCATATCGCTAGTGCGCTGAGTCGTCCTCTAGTAGCCTTGTACGGACCCAGTAGCCCAGATTTTACCCCTCCGCTTTTTAAGAAGGTACAGGTTATCCGCTTAATAAGCGGTTACTATAAAATATCTAAAGGTGATGAAAAACAAGGATATCATAAGAGCTTGATTGCGATCCAACCTGCTCAGGTGCTGAGTAAACTGGAGATGTTATTGTCCTAGTTACTTTTTTCATAGTGCTTGTCCTGTTTTTGTGGGGTTGAGATGTGTAACTTCTCGAATGTGTTTGGGTACTCCTAATATTTTTTAGTTATTGAACGATTTTTTATAGATTTGATCAGATTTAGTGGATCTATCATCCAGAGATAGTTTATATCTCTAAAGAAGAAAAAATCGGCAACTCCTCCTTTTGTCGAATTATTTTTATTTGAAATATGATTTTAATGAATTCATGATGGAATAGATCGTTATCGTTCTTGGTTATAAAATAGGCTTATCGAGAGTTTCTTACACATTGTTTGCAAGCTACTAACCTTGAAGGAGTAAAGTTAGCGAAGTTGTAATTAATAAAATAAGAAACAAGTTCTTTTTGATAAGCATTTTACTCTATCTGCTGATTAGCATCTTCAGTGTCCCTATTAGGGATGGTAGTTTGATTTTGTAAGTTACACATCTTGTCGTTTATTTTGAAATTCAAGGCCTGATAAATCAGAGGCAAAAGTTTTCCAAAGTTTACTATAACGTGGACTGTAAAGGCTGCTTAAATGGTATAGATTTTGTCTATATTCGAAGCCTTAAAATAAATCAGGAAAATTATACAAGTCGGTTCAATCATGCTGGCAAGACGTATTTGCGATATTTTATTTGTTATGATGCCTATGAAGAGGGAGATATTTTATACCACTTCATTTATCAGACAGCATATAAATGCTTATAGCTTAATTTCATTCTCCTCATACACGAGGAAAAAGTAATGCAGGTTCTAATTATCAAAACATCTTCGATGGGCGATGTTTTGCAAACTTTACCGGCGTTGACTGATGCTGTAAATGCATTGCCTGGGATCTCTTTTGACTGGGTAGTTGAGGAGGATTTTGTCCAAATTCCCACTTGGCATCCAGCGGTTCGACGCGTAATTTCTGTGGCTATTCGACGCTGGCGTAAAAACTGGTTCGATAAGAGTTCTCGGCAAGAGCGTTGGAATTTTAAATGGCAATTACAGCTAGAGCATTACGGGGCTATTATCGATGCGCAGGGTTTAATAAAAAGTGCTGTACTTATCACTCGGATAGCGCGTGGCAAAAAACACGGGTTGGATTACAAAAGTGCACGTGAACCTTGCGCTAGCTTTTTTTACCATCAGCGGCACAACGTAGGAAAAGAACAGCACGCAATAGAGCGAATTCGTCAGCTATTTGCTGTTAGCTTGGACTACCCTCTATCCGCCGATACACTTGGAGATTATGCTATTTCAGGTCATTTTACCCCCCCACAAGGCGATAAAGCCTATCTGATCTTTCTGCATGCGACGACTCGTCCAGAAAAACACTGGCCAGAAGCCTATTGGCGTGCATTAATCCATCTTGCTAGTGATGCCGGCTATCGGATAAAGTTACTTTGGGGGGTAGAGTATGAGCACCTTCGCGCTCGACGTCTTGCTAAAGGATTTGATGCAGCGGAAGTGCTGGCGCCATTAACACTGGCGGAAGTTGCAGCTCAGTTGGTAGGGGCGACAGCGGCCGTATCAGTGGATACTGGTCTGGGTCATTTGGCTGCTGCCATCAATTGTCCGAAGCTAACGCTGTACGGTCCTACAGATCCAAGGCTTATTGGTAGTTATGGAAACAACCAGCAGATATTGCGCGCGAAGGACGGCAAGATGGAGAGTATTTCTCCGGAATGCGTTTGGCGGAGATTAAAATTAATGCTGTCATTAAGTGGACTAAGATAGCGTCGTATCATGAATTATCTGTTTATCTTTCTTTTGATGTTTTTGATAAGTTTCTATTAAAATAGTTTAGTCTAAAATAGAAAAATCTGGTTATCTAGACAAATAAATTAGTAATTTTATCGATATAATTTCGCTGTGTACTATTTATAGACTGTTGACGCACGGTTAAGTTTTTGATAGAGCTTTGATAATATGCTAATAAAATTTCTGTATATCATTAAAAACTACAAGCAAAATTTTCTTTTTCTTCTAGTTATACATGAATTTCTGTTGATATGTGTGTATGCTATTTTTTTCTTGCTGCCTTTTTCTGCAAAAATTCGGATTAATAGATTTTTAACGCCTATAGAAGATATTTCTTCCATGCGGTTATTTTAATTCTTCTGATTTTTTTGGAGATCTTGCGTAAGTATTGCTAATTTTCAAAAACTGATTCTAATTTTGTAGCTCCTCCCTGACATATTTCTGAAATCATAAATGTTGGCGTCAACATTCTTTCTTAATAATATAAAATTAACTTTAAAACGCAATCTTTTTGTCTTTAGAGAATTGGGAAATATCATCTAGCTGTTTTGGCGTGTCAGTTTTGAATTTCGATTTGTTAAATTAATTATTATAGATATGACTGTTATATATTTCTTATAATAAATATATTTTTATTTCTTTTTCTTTAATGCCTACTCTTTTTTCTTTATAAGTGATTTTTAGTTCTAGCTACCTGATGCTAGTAATGTAGATTTAGTTAAGATGAGGAAATATTCCATGGCGTTATATTTTATATTATAATTTACAATTATTTACATCGATTATTTATTTTTACGAAACGACTTTTTGTAATAATTTGTAATCATAGTTAATTATATTATGATCAAATTTGTATTAAGGGTGATAGTTTTTGTTTTTTTTATTATTCAGTTATTTGATATTACATTTCGTAAAATTCATTTTGATAAAAATAATCCAGGAGCCGGAAAATTCTAAGTGGTATATATGGTTTTTTACCACTAAATATATTTACTTGTGACTATATACAAGCCAAATTTTATTAGCTTCGCCTGGTCTGTTATCAAGATATTTTATCATAATTTCAGGAACTTATTACTAAATATTTCTGTATTAGATTCGAGATATTTTTTAATCTTGGCATAAATAAAACCTAATTATTGTTATAATATTTATATGATCTACTTAATTAATTTTGACAAAGGATACAGTCTATAAAAAAAGAGATCATAACTTAGGTTGATTGAGTCGATCTTTTCTACCTTTTGTAAAAGGTATGAGGGAAAAGATTGATATTCTCTTTCTTGATTGCAGAAAGTTTTATGAAATACGATGGAGCAATCACTTGATATCAATCGCCAAAAATTATCTTTGATATGGTAATGAATAGTTACGGTTTAGGTATATTGAATAGGTGATACTGTTTTAGTAAAATTAAAATAAAACAATTTGTAGATAGCAATAGCATCTAATGTTGAAGTCTTTAAATTGTTGGATTAATGATTTCTAATTTTAAAAGAAGGGACATTGCTACGGTAGTATTTAGAGATTAATTTATTACAATATTTGTAGCAGAACGTAACTGATTGCTTTTTTCGTCGCATCCATACAGAGTGGTATTATAATTGATAACATTATTCATAAGTGCTGAAAGATGAAGTGATGTCTATTGATGTAATTATGTAGAAGTATATGTAGTTTTTTTAAAACAGGAGTGTAAATCTGTTAGATTCTAAAAATAGGAAGGAAGCAATGAGCATTATAAGTTTAGATGTATTGAAAGAGTCTGAGTTGGCAGATTTCACTGTGTAAGTTGTTAAATATGTTTTGTATCTCTGTAGTTTTTTGTAAAGCGAAATCTTAAGATAATACAAAGATTGATTGAGTGAATTCTATAGCTAATTTTATATTTCGCACTCTTCTGTGCATAACGGAATCTATTATAATTCCATATAATAATAGCATCATGATATGCTGCAGGATTTTATAATTGTTAGATAAAAATGGTTAGAAAATTAAAGAAAATTGTGATGGTTTGCCTGTTTGCGCATGCTGTTAACTATTTTAAATCTAAAGCTTAAAAATAAGGGATAATTGGAATCATATCATTTTCAATCTCATAAATTTTTGTTAAATACAGCTTCTATTGATTTATCAGAAATATATTAAAATTTAATAAACCTAAAGTATATCAGATACAACAAAGTAAAAGATTACTAATCTAATATGCATGTCATTTGAAAATAAAACAGCATTAGCATGTAATAAAGGGACCATACTAGTAGTAAACTAAGTGGTTTAAGGGGGAAGTAAAGACGGATGGTAAACGTCGTCGAAATAGCCGATGTTATGTCAATATGTTATAATTAACAGAGAAAAATATGTGAGCGGGTTATCATGCCATCTGAAAATCAGCAGCGTATGTGAATATTTAATCTAAATTTTATAACGCTGCCTATCCGGAATTACACGCGATTAATAATCTTTATTAAAGATAATTTCTACCGGTTCAGCGGTATTATAAAAGAATATCTATTAAATAAACATTTTCTATAGCATATAGTGGGTTAAACTAAGGCTATTAGTATATCTATGCTTCATATAATCAAAAAATCAATCGTTTTTGATTATATATAGGAAGTATTTTTCAGGGTGTCTTTTAATTTCTTAAAATTAGCATGGGTTGTGTTAGTCCCCCACCTTTTGGTTGTTCCTGATTTCTGAGCAGAGGGATTCCTCGATAAGAGCTTCAACATTCCTAAATTCAATGCGCTTGAACAGTATCTTGAAAGAATTAATACGATGTGAGAGCATCGGTGCGGAAATAGTTTCCCAGGTTAGTGTTGTCGAGAGAAAGGCTTCAGTTCTCTCTGCTAGAGATGGGAGAATCGGTTTTAAATAGATCATTAATATCCGGAATAGCTGAATACCCATCGAACAAATAGATTGTAAATCCCTCCCCCGCCCATTCTGTTTGGCTACTACCCACGGTGCTTGTTCATCTACATAGCGATTGGCTAAATCCGTCAGGGCCATAATTTCGCGGATTGCGCGGCTGGTTTCACGCTTATTGTACGCTTCCTCAATTGATGGCGCTGCTTTAACGAAAATTGCATATAGCGCCGGATCAGCCAAAGAATCCGACAGCTGGCCGTTAGAGTATTTATTGATAAATCCGAGATTACGTGAAGCAAGATTGACTATTTTATTAACAATGTCGGCGTTGACACGATGGACAAAATCTTTCAGATTTAGATCTATGTCGTCAATGCGTGATGACAGTTTAGCAGCATAGTAATAACGTAGGCAGTCAGGATCGAGGTGTGCCAAATAAGTGCTTGCTTTAATAAAGGTGCCGCGTGATTTAGACATTTTTGCGCCATTGACGATTAAATGTCCATGAACAAATAAATTTGTTGGTTTGCGGAAGTGACTGCCTTCCAGAATTGCCGGCCAGCAAAGGCTGTGAAAATGGATGATGTCTTTTCCGATAAAATGATAAAGATCGGTTTTAGAATCTACATCCCAGAATTCATCAAATTGGATATCGTTACGCTTTTTGCAAAGATTCTTAAAGGCGCTCATATAGCCTATAGGTGCATCCAGCCATACATAGAAGTATTTTTTTTCTGCATCCGGAACTTCAAAGCCAAAATAAGGCGCATCTCGGGAGATGTCCCATTGCTGTAGTCCTAAATCAAACCATTCCTGTATCTTATTGGTTACTTGTTCTTGTAGCGGTCCGGAGTGCGTCCAAGAAAATAACATATCTCTAAAATTGGGTAAATCGAAGAAGAAGTGTTCTGATTTCCTCATGATCGGCTTGGCGCCTGATATCGCCGATTTTGGATTGATAAGATCTGTCGGATTATAGGTGGTTCCACAGATCTCGCAGTTATCACCGTACTGATCGGGAGAGTGGCATTTTGGACACTGTCCTTTTACGAAACGATCGGGTAAAAACATGCTCTTTTCTGGATCAAAGAGCTGTGAAATACTCCGAGACTGAATAAAGCCATTTTTTTTCAGTCGATGATAAATTAGTATGGATAATTGACGATTTTCCTCACTGTGAGTTGAGTGGTAGTTATCATGGTTTATGTGAAAGCCGGCAAAATCTCTCTGATGCTCCATGTGCATTTTGTTTATCATGTTTTCTGGCGTAATTCCTAATTGCTGTGCTTTAAGCATAATTGGTGTGCCGTGAGCGTCATCGGCACAAATGAAATAAACTTCATTGCCGCGCATGCGCTGATAACGAACCCAAATATCTGCCTGTATATGCTCGAGCATATGCCCAAGGTGAATTGGACCATTAGCGTAAGGTAAAGCACAGGTTACTAATATTTTTTTTGCGACTTGAGTCATGGTAGTAATTTATTTTTATTAGTGTCACAAGAATATTTAATGATATCTGATAGTGATGTCTTATGTAAAGAAACAGATAGGTATCTGTTGTCGGCAAATTTTCCGTCTTTGTGAGAGTTATTTTGAATAAATCAAAATTGGTAATAAATATATTTATGGCATAAATAATTATTATAAGGTGTGTATGGTGATTAAAATTTTGTTGATAAAATGTCTTATATATTATTTAATGATCTTAGAATTAATTGCCACTAATTTAAAAATAAGAATCATTGACGATAAATAATCGTATGAGCAAGAAATGTGATATTTTTATATATAAGTTTAAATTATTCTTCTTTATTCACTGAGGCTCGTCTCTGGCGGTATGCATGTGCTATTAAAGGATATTTACTAATGTGATTCGTATCGGCTCATAATGGCCTAGAGAATAGCATGTTTATAACCCCTGTTATCATTTATTAAGAAAAATTAATGATAAGTTATAAAACTTGGATAGTATTTTAAATACTTATGGAAAGCCGTTAGTTTTATAAATAATATTTAATGCTAATAATAAGCATTATTATGCTAAATGGTTTGATATATGTGATGGTAAAGATTGGAACGATACTTGCATGAGTGAATAGTAGAGTTTGACGCGTGCTGCTTGTATCTAATGGGGCTTTAAACTAAAATTTTTAATTTCTGTTTTTGTATATTGTTTTTTAGAGGTGAGGTCAAATTATTTTGAATAACTTAAATTGATTTGCATGGAGTTTTACTCGGTACTTTTGTTGGAAAAGTGACTTCTGTATGTGCGTCAGGTTTGCTTTTATGTCAATAATACATTTTCTACTGTATCAACAATTACCTGCGTTAGTGGATCAATTTCAATATTGACGCTATCGCTAAGTTGCTTTTTGCCCAGCGTAGTTTTTTGCAATGTTTCAGGTATTAAATGTACGCAAAATCGGTTGCCAACTACCCTTCCAACAGTCAAACTGATACCGTCTACGCCGATATAGCCTTTATAGAGAATATACTTCATCAGGGCTCGTTCTTGCATAGAAAACCAAATTTTCAGGTTATTCTCTGAAGTAATGATTTTGGTTATTTCGGCAGTGCAGATAATGTGTCCGGACATCATATGACCGCCAATTTCTGTTTGTAGGCTTGCTGCACGCGCTAGGTTAACATTATCACCCACTTTAAGTCTTCCTAAGTTGCTTAGCTTAAGTGTTTCTTTCATTAAATCAAAACTGACTACGTCTTCATTTATTCCAGTAACTGTTAAACAACATCCGTTATACGCCATCGAGGCACCGATAGCTAAATTTGGCAAGAGTGCCTTTGGCAGGCGTATATAATGAGTACGAAAAAAACTTTTTTCTTCAATCGCGGTAATGGGCGCGATAGCTTGAATAATTCCCGTAAACATATGCTTTCCTCATCAGTTTGCACTGACTATCTTGATATTCATATTATTGTATAATACAGTAAAAGATAATATTGTCTTATTGCAAAAACAAACATCTTTTCGCATATGATGCCGTTCCTTACGTATTGTTTCTGATAAGATTTCTTAGACTATGTATAATATACTGAATATTGAGTACAATACATGTTTCATAAATATGATGTACATATCAATAATTACTAGAACTAATTTACTCACAAGCATATAAAGATCATATTTATAGATTAAAGTTAAATTAATATATAAGAAATTATTGTTTAAGCAACACATTGTTTTAATCGTGATCATTTGGTTTCTAAAAGAATTCAATGTACGCTATTTTTCACTCGGGGATAATTAATGACAATTTTTGACTAAATATTCAGTATATTCATGATAAACTGAATATTTTACGGTGTATTTTGATTATTTAATTTCATTAAAGCTATTTTGAAGAAAAGAAAATTATAGTGATAGATTTTAGCTAAAGAAAATTCCATTTTATATTATTGATTTTTTGAATATACACAGATTACTATTTAGTACTAGTAGTGTTTATGTAGCAAAGATAGACATCTCGAATTACAGCATTGTTAGTATTTTAATATCCTGACACTTTGCGCAGCAAAGTTATGCAGAGTTAGATGAGTGCTAAAAGTATTTTTATTGGAATATGAGTTTTTTAAATAGTAAGAATTTGAAATAATAATTTGTTAAATAAATCGAAATTTAGGTGATTGTTGGATCAACAACACTACTGTTATCTTAGTATAAGATCTTTACGGTAAATCAAAAATGTAAAATTATTTTTATATCACTAACAACAAAAAAGCAGCGTGGTTTCTCAAATAGTCAAGTAAAATCTAAACTCAATTGATACATCAGTCATTTTTTGCATAAGCGGGAAAACTCTAGAAAGCTGTGGTTGATAATTTTACTGTATCGGTATGGGCTATGACGACAACTATATTAATTAAATATATTTTTGCCATTGTTTTCAGATTATGACCAGTTTCTGTTTGTTTGATTTTAAATTGATGGTCGTATTTGTTGAGTTGCCAAGACTAGTTACTGAGAGAGCCGAGGCAATAATATCAGCATAAAAACACTAATAAACTATTTATTATCAATGGTTTATTATATCTATTAATATAGAATATGACTTAAAGTCTTTGTAAAAACGAATAAAAAGGCTGCTAACATAGCATTGTTTTGAACAAATATAAAGTTTGAAGTGGGGGTGGTGCCCCGCATCTTAGTGGAGATGCGGGGCACTACATAAAATTATCGATATGGATTTATCTTTCAGTAGTTAGTAGCAAGTGATACGCAGGCTTGGTTAAATTTGATAACACAGATCTAACCGAAAAATAATGGTGGCCTCAGTTAAGGGAGTGTAATGATAAGCGCGTTTTAATTATGTTCTTTTGAGGGAGATTAACGGAGCTTACTGCTGCCCGTTGCGAAGTGGTATATAATTAAGAGTGATATCTAAAATATACACTTCTAGTTGTAAATTAACGTGCTAACTGGTAATGAAAATATTTTGAAAAAGAAGGTGGGTTATTAAAGGCGTTTCAGAGAATGAAAAATTTTCATATTTCATCAAAAATAATTTAAGTCAATATCATCTAAGTTTGTGTGACTATGATGTAGATAATAAATAGGGATCAATAGCAATAGGGGTTCATAAATCAGGTAATCACATTACGTTGTTTAGAATGTTAAACATTGTGTCTTTTTTCTTAAGAACATCCAAGTTATGAGAGCCGTTTTATTACCGATGCTGATTTATTTAATAAAGCCATATTCTGTATAAAAAGAACTTGATAACTATATTATTCTTATGCTTACAGAAGCATAACAAGCTCAGAGTAGAATATGGTTTTTAATCAAGAAATGTACAGATGTGACAGTGTCTTAGTTAATGCTATTAATTAAATTTAGAATGGTTTTCTATATGATTTCAGTAGAATTTCTTTATGAGATTTTTAAAACTTGATAAGTCTTACTGATAAGTAAGAAAGACATCTAAAAGATAGATCAATATAATTTAAATCTAGGTTTATACATGAAATGTCTTACTCATAAAACTATATGTTTTTTCAAAACCAGACGTGATGCGTGAAAAGTTGATTTGTTGACATTACTCAATAAACTGGAGTTTTGACTCCAATGCATTCCTACAAGGATAATGTAATTCATTGAATTAAAAGATAATGTTATTTTTTATTTCTTTTCTGATTGTGAAAAACCTCAATACCAAGTTTAGTGAGTTATTTCATGATAGTAAGTTTTAGCAACAAGATGTTTATTGTCTATTTTGTATTTAATTTTTGAATTTGCCTATACAGAAATACAAGTGCAAGGCAGTATTAGAAATTCTTAATCATTCAACCCATCAGGAAATAAACGGAGTATTGCAATGACACCATTGAAAGTCGGTGATATAGCGCCGCAATTTAGCCTACCTGATCAGGACGGTGAACTAATCAATCTTACCGACTTCCATGGACAAAGAGTATTAGTTTATTTTTATCCAAAAGCGATGACACCAGGTTGTACCGCACAAGCGCGCGGATTACGCGATAATATGGCCTTTTTAAAAAAAGCCGGGGTGGATGTACTAGGCATCAGTACTGACAAACCCGAAAAGTTGTTTCGTTTTGCCGAAAAAGAGCTTTTAAATTTTATTTTACTATCCGATGAGAATCATCAAGTTGCTAGTCAGTTCGGTGTTTGGGGCGAGAAAAGTTTTATGGGAAAAATTTATGATGGTGTTTACCGAATAAGTTTTCTGGTTGGGGTAGATAGAGTCATCGAAAAAGTATTCGATGATTTTAAAACAAGCAATCACCACGAGATGGTAATTGCTCAACTAAAAAACCTTTGAACGCAGGCTAATAGAGAGGTGTTCCTTTACATAAAAGGAGGCTAAGAATGAAATGTCTTTTTATGTCGGAAAATGACCATTTTGATATAGGTACTGTTTTGAAAAAATTCGTGCCATGTTACTAAGCGTGCACCGTATACATTGCTACGTACGCTTAGGAAAGTAGTTTTTGTATAACTGTATGATCATCATTATTTTTTTTTAATATGCTACCAAGGTAACTTTAATTTTAGGTAGGCTAAAATTAGGAGTCAGATCGTATCTTTCTATCAGGATTACAAAGCGCCGGGTTTGATCCTTAGGGAGATACAAAACTTTTTGTGAAGAATGGTGCTAAAAATTGTTATTTCACCATGTTTAATAAAATACTTTGAGTTTATTTAACTGCTGTTAAACATATATATTTAAATATTTATTTCGACACCAGCTAAGACTTAAATTTATCTATCGGTGGTTTTGATTTCTATCTTACTCATTGATATTAAATGTTAGTTAAATATCATAAGACGCCCGAGAGTTCTAGAGATTTTAGCGATAAAGGATTTGGATAATATAAAAATCAATATTATTTATTACCAAAATTGTATGACGTTTTTTGAACAGTAAAAATTAGTGAAGAAAATTAAATGATTTAATTATTACGCTTTAACATAAAGCATGTTTTGTTTAAAAACTCGCATGTTTTTTTTATTTATGAAATCTCCGACTTATACTTTTGTTAATTATGTCAAATTAAAGAATCTGAAAAATAAATATTGAAAAATATTTCTTATGATTTATAAGTACTCTTTCGTTTGTTTCTGAGACTGTATTATCTACGATAAAGTAGCACTTTTGTTTAGGCATTAATTGATAGAAGTGGTTCTTTATTCAGAGCTCATGTATTTGAATCGTTGATATATGAGCCACTGCGATGGAGATTGTTACATAGATAAAAATATTACTTGATATTTTTGACGCTGTCATTTGCTGAAATGTTTTAGCTTTTATATCACCGATCTGCGCATATCTTAGTCATGTATACTTATGATAACTTCCATAAGTGTTTTAAATCTGAACATTGATATTTCACAACAGCATTAAAGCGGTAGTTATAGGCTTTTTGTTTATATTTGATTTTTAAATTTTAAGTTTGCTACAGAGTTTTAAATGTTGAAACAATAATAGTAATTAAATTCAATTATTCACATAAAATAAGTTATGTGATAAATAAGGAATGTTGTGATTGAGTATAGAAGATATACATCTTTATTTTGCACAGAAATAATAGTGGAAAATACAGATATTCTGATAACCGCGCCCGTTTTATCGGCGCGGTAAAATTATGGTAGGATGAGAAATATTTTTCTAGAATTCAAGAGGTATATCTGAACATCCCGCTGCAGCTTTCATTGCCGCTTTATTTGCCTGATGACGAAACTTTCTCCAATTTTTATTCTGGTAAAAATGGTGCGTTGCTGGCGGCTCTTCAGGATATCCTTTCTCGTGAACAGGGTAGCCATCTCTATTTCTGGTCACAAAAAGGTGCTGGGCGTAGCCATTTGTTGCATGCCGCCTGTGCGGTGCTGTCGGACCGCGCCAAGGCGGTTGGCTATGTTCCATTGGATAAGAGCACTTGGTTTATCCCCGAGGTTTTGGATGGCATGGAGCAATTAGCGCTGGTAACGATAGATAATATCGAATGTATCGTTGGGGATTCTCCTTGGGAAAGAGCTATTTTTAATTTATATAACCGTATCCAGGAAACTGGCCGAACACAGCTTATTATAAGCGGTAATTGTCCGCCACGACAATTAAATCTCAATCTACCTGACTTGGCCTCCCGTTTGGATTGGGGGCAGATCTATCGACTGCAGCCACTCTCCGATCAGGAGAAAGGGTATGCTCTCCAATTACGGGCAAAACTGCGTGGGTTTGAATTACCGGAAGACGTTAGCCGTTTTTTGATTAACCGCTTAGAGAGGGATATGCGTACATTATCTACGATACTGGATAAATTGGATCATGCTTCGTTTCGCGCGCAACGCAAACTGACTATCCCATTTGTTAAAGCAATCTTAAATCTTTAAAACGAAAAATCATATTGCTTCCCACCCTAAAAGGGTGGATGCATGGGAAAACTGCTACTTAAACTTATCTTGGTATGCGTTCTTTTTTATGTTGGTTTAAATTCTTGTGGTATTGATGTAGATTTTGTTGGTAATGGATGGTTTATATACCAGTTAATGATTGTTTTATATATCACTTTTGATTTTAAAAAGATCATTATTTTAATAAAAAGAAATTTGATGGATACGTAAATTCAAATTTTGTATCTTTATTTACTGAATGAGTTTTTTATAAACATAATCATGTTGTATCTATTTTGATTTTTATAATATTGCCATGTATCACTTATATGAAATAAAATTAAAAATTTGCTTGATATGGTTGATTATTTCTCTGTTGTTTATTTGTTTCTCGATTTAAAAAATATTATCAATATGTGTTTTATTATTCGATTATTAAGAATAAAGCAGTATAAAATTAGTCTTTATATTGTATATGATAACATGATTCCTACTATTTTATAGTAGACTTAAATAGCATATATCGTATGCTTGTTCGTACTTATATACTGTGATTTTTTAAATGTATTTAAATAGAATTCAGAGAATTCTAAATATTTATATAGTATTCCTGTACCAATAATAATTCATTGATTTTTTGAAGAAAGTCTTGTTTATGATCGTTTGAATATTCGTGATAGCGAATATAAAGTTAATATTGTTTTCAAATATTACTTATAGATCTAATATTAAACGTTTAACATCAAACTCTATTAACATTTCTTCAGCGAAGGTAAATAATATTAATTATACATACTTTATTTTAAAAATAATAGTTAATCAATAAATTATTGAATTCATAATTTGTTTGTTTTTAAAACTATTTATTTAAAATAAAAAAATGTTAAATTTTATTAAAAATTTAATGAATTAGTATTCAATAAATATATTACTTTCAAGTAAAATGTATTTTTTAGTTTTCATTATAACGATAACATCTATAATATGATCTTAACACTTTATAACAAGGTAACTAGTTTCTATTCTTGTTGTAATAAGCTATTTAGCTTTATTTCAGTATTTTGTTTGATATTTCATTAAATTATATAGAAGTAAACGTTTAAGTTTAAGATCTATCTTAAGGATATAAGTGTTTTTGGCAAAAAGTTTTTTAGATGAAGATTTATTTTATATATAATATAATGATACATTTACTATGTTGTGTTTAAATTCAATTTAAATTATTTATTTTCCACAATAACACCTTAAATATCAATCATCTATCTTTAATTTAGTGAGGGATGGGTTGCGTGAAAATCCATTGTTAGCTATGCGGTCATCTGTTTCCAGAATAGAAACGCGGGTGGTATTGATAAAAATCATTTATCTTTCTTTAACGGGTATATTTGATTGAATTCTGATATCCTTTTGCTTTTCTTGAAATAATTTGTACTGTTTCTTCTATTTATTACTCACATTAATCAACAATGGTATTTGTGTTTATAGGTTTATTGAATTGTAACAATTGAACCTGAAATTGGCAGTTAGGTATACAATCAATTTGATTTACCTGATAACTAGTATAGATAAATAAAAAATTATAATTTTTACTTAAATCAAAAATGCCTGAAAATCTATTAGTTGAAAGTTTTTCTATTAATATTAATATTTTATTCAAGTGAGGTGTTGTGTGAATCAATCTTTCATTAGGAAAATTTGATGCTGAAACTTCAAAAGTTTTCCTTTGCCATGTTGCATCCGCGTTATTGGTTCATCTGGTTTGGTTTTGGCGTGCTTTGGCTGCTAGTGCAATTGCCGTATCCGCTCTTACGCCGGATTGGTGAGCTTCTTGGGCGAATATCAAAGCTATTTCTAAAACGGCGCGTTAATATTACCCGCCGTAATCTTGAATTATGTTTTCCTGAAATGGAAAGGGCGTGTCTTGAAGATACGGTTACTAATAATTTCATCTCATTGGGAATGGGGCTTATGGAAACGGGGATGGCTTGGTTTTGGTCCGATAAACGCGTAAAACGTTGGTTTGACGTTTCCGGTCTACAGAATTTGCAGCAAGCCTGTTGCCACGGTAGGGGCGTTATAGTTATTGGAATTCATTTTATGTCTCTAGAATTTGGAGGGCGGGCCATGGGCCTTTATCAGCCAATGATGGCTATGTATCGTCCCCATAACAATAATGTAATTGAACTTATTCAAAGTTGGGGTCGTATACGATCAAATAAAGGTATGCTCGATAGAAAAAACTTACGTGGGATGGTGCACGCTTTAAAGAAGGGAGAAATAGTATGGTTTGCGCCGGACCAGGATTATGGTCGACGGGGAAGTATTTTTGCACCGTTTTTTGCTGTTTCCCAGGCAGCTACCACCCGTGGTACTTATATCTTAGTTCGGTTGACGCAGCCTCAGTTAGTCCCAGCGACTCTGATTCGAAAGAAAGATGGGCGTGGTTACCAGCTTTTGATTCAACCGCAACTCAGTAATTATCCGAAAGACAACGAGTTGGCTGCTACTTGTTATATTAACCGAATTGTGGAGCAGGAGATACTACGTGCACCGGAGCAATATCTTTGGTTGCATCGCCGGTTTAAAACACGACCACATGGTGAGGGGTCTCTGTATGTATAATGTAATTTTGAGATCTATAAAGCAGATGATCATAACGGTATTCTATATTTTTTTGGAAGTCCAAGGAAGTAAAGGGTTCCAGAATTATTTAAATACAGATAGGTTATTGATGATTGGCTCGATATAAGAACATCTAAAGATTGTTAGGTGTTTTGTTGTCATCAATATGCATAGTTTTTGCTCTAATGAATTTTTATCTTGATATTTTTTAATTTTGAATTTGTTTTCTGATATTTTATGATCAATATCACACAAAGTAGTAAATAACGATTTTAAGTGCACCTTATTTTTTATAAAAATATTAGTATATGGGTTTCTGTGTTTGTTTGTATTGATATATTTTAGATAAATATTACTATTTATAACAATTTATCAGGTATATCCATAATTAAATATTTTTTATGATTATGGATATATAACAGACATAAAACAACTGTGTTTTATCTAAAAGATGATAAAGATTTTGGATAAATGTTTTTAACAATAGAATAATGAAAATTAAACAGAAATATTTTTATTTAAAATTCATTTTTAGATGATTCTTATATGTACAGAATGGTAGTCCTTATAGAATAATAAGTAGTTACTGTTTTACGGGTTTTTTAGCTAAAAGATAAAGCAATCTTATTTGTGTTATGTTGGTGCAACCTTTTTAGGTATCGAATTGATTTTATTTAACATTAATAAAGATATTTTTATGCAAGGATGGCTATTTTTAAATAAATTAAAAGTTTTGGTTATCTTTAACTCAGATCATAACTGTCGTTTCAGTATCTAGTTTCCGTTGTGAAGTTCGTTATTTTCATAAAGTAATAATCGATGATGAAAGCATATTTTTAGCAGAGATGGTTGTTATATTATACGGATGTTATTCGGAATTTTTTTATAGTGTAATTCTGTATAAAAACTTTAACCATCCCGCCCCCTATTCATGCATCATAGTTTTGAATCGGAATGTTGCTTGTTTTTTCTACTAAGTGCACGTGGAAACTAATTGATTAAAGGTATATTAAATGCTGCTCAAACGCTAATTTGAAACGAAGAGTTTATGGTTAAGATATTGCTTAGGGGCCTCCTTGGTTAACCAATTTATCATTAAACACTACCATTTGATGCATAAGTTATTTTAAATTTAATAAATTACACTTTTACTAAATCAGACTATCTGTTAACTGATGGGAATTTTCGATACACGTGCTGTATGGTGCCATAAATCTAGCGCTTCATGAATCAGTAGGAATGAGAGAGAAATTATTACTATTTATTTATCATGAATAAAAGTAATATGTGTTGAATTTTATTCATGAATATGATAATCATGATTCTTCAAGTGATGTGTTTCTTTGCGCATAGCTTTTCTTTTTGATTGTTGCTTTAATTTTACAGCATAGAACATGAAGTGAATGCTTTTATCAATCCATCTATTTTATAGATAATATATTTATATATCCCATTTATATGATATTGGATATAATTATAGTGGAGTAATTTATTTATGTATTTAGATGGATGTTAGGTGATGTTGTATTTTTATATATTTCTATAAAAGAATAGCATTTACCTGATTTATTCAGTGATTTTACAAGCATGTTAGTACTAAAATAGACACTTGAGGATGTAGGAATTGTTTTTAGTCAAACGCAATAAAATGGGAACATTCTATTGCGTTTGGTAGTTAAAATCTAAAATGATCATTTGCATCAGTTAGGTCATAATGCATGCAATTGAGTTTTGAGACAACGATATTCATTATAAAATGAAATAACCATATATTTTAGCACGAAGAACTTTATTTTTAGTGCATTCATATTCAGTCGTTAACTACATTTATTAAAATTTGTGATTTGATGTTTTTTGTCTTTCAAGAATCAAATCTGGAAAATTGTAGATTTTAAATTATTGATTTACATATTTCACCATCCGAAGCATTTAATATTATGATTAGCAACTATTTGTCTATATTTACGCAATTGTTGCCTTGATCGCTTGAAGCTAGCTATTGGTATCCAGATACTCTATTTATTGCTATTTTTAATTTTTAAATAGGGAAAATAATGCGATTCCTTTCATCATTTCTTTACATAAAGATGCTTTTTCGGCATTATCTTATCGGATAAAACTATGGTCTTTATACCAAGAGGATGCGATGTCTAAAGAAGATAATATTGAAATGCAAGGGATCGTATTGGAAACGCTTCCTAATACTATGTTCCGAGTAGAATTAGAAAACGAACATGTTGTAACCGCACATATCTCCGGTAAAATGCGTAAAAATTATATTCGTATTCTAAGGGGAGATAAAGTTACCATTGAGTTGACCCCGTACGATCTGAGCAAGGGCCGCATTATCTTCCGCAGTCGCTGAAGATTATCTGAGTATGTTTCCAGGTCGATTTTTTAACGATGATTATAGAGATATGCAGAATAATTTCTAAACCTGTATGTCTAGGCTAATTAAATTTTAAAATGGTCATTTTACTCAACTTTATGAAAGTTATCATTATCAGTAATCCACGTTTTAGATCCATTATGAATTTTCGACACGGTTTGGTGTTTTGCAACTAAATAGTTCTATATATCTGTCTGTCTAATTTTGAGTTTGATTTATTAATTATATACATACCATATATTTTTATCACTTCATATAAATATTTATATGATATGCATCATATGTAGTGATACTGATGAGTTCGTGTAATATAATATGTGGAATTATGTAATCAATATTATATTTGTAAGTAGTGGTTGATAATATTTGAGTTGAACTTTTATTTTTTTTAAAATAAGTAAATCAGGTATATATAAAACTATTTTCGATATGGTCATGAAAGTTTCTGAAATGTAAGAGAAATGGATACTGTACGGATAAAAACAAAAAAAAATAGTAAATTCCGTGTTATAAAAACCAGTATTGTTTGTTCTTTTATTTTTATGATTGCATAAGTACAACACGGTTTAGTTTATGTTATTTAGAATAATAAATACATAGAAGCTACAGAAATCATTAATGCTTTGAAGAAAAAGTAGCATTATTTTACGTAATGGATATATATTTTTTTTATAAATTTTTGAAGGAGTTATTTACTAAGTAAAAGATTCACTTATGAATACTATGATTATTTGTGATCATCAGTAAGATGCATTTAAATAATATATTTATTCAAATATGGTGTTAATTTATAATTAAATATCTTTAATCCATTATTTTATAATGAATCTGTATGTGAAAATATTCATGAGAAGGTGTAAAAAAGCACGGTTTTATCCGAGTTAGTTTTTTCGGTTTATATTCCACAATCAGTTTTAGAATTTTTAAAAATATAGTCATATTAGAGAATAAAATGATGAATTATTTTTTGTTTCTTTCGCTTTTATTGCCATTGCTGATAACGGTATCTTTTAAAAGCTATGCTTTTTTTCCAACCTTCCTCCTTTTAACCGTTATAAATGTCATCTTAAGTACGTGTCATACTAAGTATCATTATCCCCGCGCAGGACAGATTTCATACTTGCGTTGAAAGTATGATTTTTATTATGCTAAGTATCTTTTAGTATTTTAAAAATATTCGTTCCATCCAAGCATCAGTAATAGTTACAGGATACTTAGAATACTAATATATTTTATTAGAAATGTGTTTTAATTTTGTCCGGTTTTACTATATTTGTTGTACTGAATACGGATCCAGTAAGTAATAATCATTATGAGCGAAAAGAACTTCTGAGTGCCATCTAAACAAACTTTACATAATTTATTTATTTAATTTTTTGAATTAGTTTTTTATTTTTGATAAAAACGCCATATGTGGTTGGGAGATAGAAAACATTAATTTTTGTGCGTTGCCAAGATTTCTCTTCACTGAAGACAGCGAATTTCTTAGCATATGCTCAGATAGCTATCTATTTTGCCAAGGATATCTTCTACCTGTATAGAAGGTTGGATCATCTTTATTTTAAAAGCACCTCTACATTTAAGTAGAGATCTGTTACATTAAAATGGGTATTTTAAATTCTTTTTAAGAATTTGTTAAAGCGAAAACTGGCGGCTGTTTGAAACAGCCGGATTGATGATAAGTTTTTAGTGCCGTTTGGAAACAGTAAAATTGCGCCAAGCAATTAGTTGTTCCGGTTGAGACCATAAATGTAAGTGTAGCCTGGAGAGTATAACTGGATCGTTTAACAGGGCTAGGAGCTTGTCGGGATGAAGTTTTTCTGGCCCCAAGGTCAAGGCTGCAGTGAGATCCTCTTGTCGGTTACGGTCAAGGATCTTCGATACCCCGTGGCGGGAAGTTGCCATTCCTACAGCTAGCGCATTATAGGTCGGATCCACTACCGAACATCGAAAGCCATCGAGCAGTATACGTGCTTTATTGCGTTGCAGATAAGTCTTTGTAGCTACTAGCTCTTTTGGTGGTGAATATTCTTCGGGAATAAGAAACAAACCGGCGCGCTGATATTTTAAGCCGAGACCTGCTCTGCTAGTATAAACAGACAGCAATGGTGCAAAGATAAGCGATACGATGATTGGAGAGAGCCACCATAGAAATCGCCAATTTAGCCAGGCTATGCCGCCTGCCCAGAGCAAACCAAGAAACATTTGCGTACCATGACGTTTTAATGATTCACTCCAGGGTGTCGCGTCATCATTGCGCTGTGGAGAATGCCACTCTACCGACCAGCCAAGGAAGGCACTGACCACAAATAGTGTATGAAATAGCATTTTAATCGGCGTTAATAGCATAGATAACAATATTTCTAGCAACATCGAAATAGTAACTCGTGTTACCCCGCCAAATTCCCGTGCACCTTTGGTGATAATAAGGATTAAACCAAGCAGTTTTGGAAGAAACAAAAGCACTAGTGTGGTTGAAAATAAGGTGATTGCTAGTTCTGGATGCCACTGGGGCCATATTGGGAATAGTTGGCGTGGCTGCAAAAAGTATTGTGGTTCTATCAGAGTATGCACCACCTGTAAGGTAGTCGATAGTGCTAAAAATATAAACCAAATAGGTGCTGATAAATAGGACATGACGCCGGTTAGGAATACTGCGCGATGTACAGGATGCATTCCTCTTACAAAAAATAGTTTTAAATTCATTAAGTTACCATGACACCATCGACGATCACGCTTAAGCTCATCAAGGAGATTTGGCGGAAGCTCCTCATAGCTTCCAGGTAAATCGTAGGCTACCCATACCCCCCAGCCTGCTCGGCGCATCAATGCTGCTTCTACGAAATCATGGGATAGAATAGATCCAGCGAAAGATCCTACGCCAGGCAAGGGCGCTAGTGCGCAATGTTTAATGAATGGTTCGATACGAATAATGGCGTTATGGCCCCAATAATGGGATTCTCCTAACTGCCAGAAATGCAAGCCGGCTGTAAATAACAGCCCATAGACGCGATTGGCAAACTGCTGGCAACGTGCGTATAGCGTGTCCATTCCAGACGCTTTCGGCGCGCTTTGGATAATACCCGCACGTGGGTTGGCTTCCATCAACCATACCAGATTGATCAAGCATTCGCCACTCATGACGCTGTCGGCGTCAAGAATTATCATATAAGAGTACTGTTTACCCCAGCGTCGGCAGAAATCATCGATATTACCGCTTTTTCTTTTCACCCTGCGGCGGCGACGGCGATAGAAAATACGCCCCGTGCCACAGGTTTCTTCACATAGTTCCATCCATGCTTTCTGTTCTGCAACGCAGAGATCCGGATTAAAACTGTCACTGAGTATATAGATGTCAAAGTGTTCTATCTGGCCGGTTGCGTCGACGGATTCATAAGTTGCGCGGAGGCCAGCGAATACTCGCTCTACGTTTTCATTACAAATAGGCATAATAAGTGCAGTTCGATGTGCAGGATTAATCGATGCCTTTCCGGCAGTATTGGCAGAGATGCTGTATTTATCATGGCTAATTAATAGTTGCCAAAAGCCCATTAGCCCGGTCCAAAAACAGGCCGACATCCAGCAGAAAAGGATGGCGAACAAGAAAAGAATCCCGCTTTGTAATATATAAGGCAGCACTCGTAGCAGTGATTGCAGAAAGTCTTGGTGAAGAATTATATCTATTGGATCGATCAGCGCCCACCCCTTGTAAGGCAGAATGGTTTTCATATACCAGGTAGCAATAGCTGTCTGAAATAACATTAGCGTTAGCAAAATATAACGCCGGACGATGCCAACGATACGCCATTTTTTGCCTTTATATCCAGCTATTTCCTGCTTATGGTGCAATGCGCTGGATTTGGTTTTCCGCATATTCCAGAGGCATCCCAGAGGATTGCCAAACCAGGGTTCAGGAAACATGCTGGTACGGTTGATGGCTGGCATTGCTTTTATAGCTGTATGCCCGCGGCTGTCTTGTATCAACAAATCAGGGTGCTGCGCTGTTTGCGGCCAAGCCATATGCAAACGACTTTTGACCGAACGTAAGGCCGTATTTTCTGCAGAAAGAGCTGTGCTACAGGATGACTCAGTTCCAAGCTCTAAAGCATAATGCACGGCATCAGGCGAGTTATTATTTTGTCTGCGCAGTGTATTGCACAGGCCGATTTTTTGCTCAGCGGTAAGCGGCAATGCCTCGACATAGTTGATGTTAGTTGAGGTGAATTTATTCATTGGTAGTCAGCAGATAGCTCCAGGTTTCGGTTAATATCTTATTTTTGGTCACCAGTCCGGCATGCAACTCAGTAGGGTGCTTGGTATCTTTTAGCTTAATACGCAGGGTGGTCAGACGCCAGATCTGGGTTATAGGATTGAATTGGATGCTGTTTTCAATCGCGTTAGGATTTTTATTCCCGCTAATCAGGGAAGAGACTAGTGCAGTCGGGCAACCCGCTTTCGGCGGTTTGCCAACAAAATTCACTAGAAAAGTAGTAGTGACGTCTATCTGATGTGTTAGCAAGATATCTTTGATATCACTCGTAAAATGCAGGGTCTGTTTTACATAGGCAAAATCTGATGAATGGATCGCATTTTTATCGCATGAAAAGTGTAGCCAATAGGCGAGTTTCGGATGATAACTAGGATTTAGTGATTTCTCTGGCGTCCAGAACGCAATTATATTGTCGTTTGTTTCATCGTTGGTTGGAATTTCCACCAGTTCGACATATTCTTCCACCCAGTCCCACCTGGGATTCACAAAGCCATTTGGGTGTAGATCGTAACGATTATCAAGTTCCTGATACTGAAAAAAATCACGCTCGTGTTGCAGACGATTGAAAATTTTCGGGTTTTCAATTTGAAAAATGCTTATCGATAAATGACGAGGATTATTCAAGGGACGCCAGATCCATTTAACATTGCTGACTTGAATCGAGAAACCATTTGAATTATGCAACGTGGGACGGAAATTTATCGTCATTGCAGGTTGATTAGGTCTGAATAAAAATATGCTAGTAAGTAGTGCCAGGTCAAGTTTTTTGACATTATCACGGAGATAAATGTGAGATGGGATATCGATATTTATATCGTGCCCAAGATAGATAACGAAACGATAAAAACCGGTGGTACAAGGGAAATAATCGAGCAATGCATATAGCACAAGTTGCTTGTCATTGGCCCGGGGACTCTCAATCCAGAATTCACGCAAACTCGGAAACTCTTTTCCAGATGCCGGTGTATTATCTATTGCTAGTTCGTAGGTAGAAAATTCGCAATCCGGATTTTTTCCGATGGCACGAAAATAGCTGGCGTCTAGCATACTGACTATTTCATCGTTTTTATTAATTTTATTAACATGATAGAGAATTTTAAATCCAGCAAAACCGAGATTTTTTATTGTATCGATATCATGATTAAGAAAAACAAAGTAAAACATATTTGATGAATATTTAACTTCATTAACGGCGGTTGCTGTCACTTCATTAATTTTTATTGCTTGATAAAAATATATTTTCGGATGATAGAAGAAGATTTTGAATGAGGTCGATAAATTCTTCCATAGTGTTTTATCTTGATTGAATTGAATTTGCTGATATTCAGCAAATTTTATTTCATGTAATTGCGAAGATAGCTTGCTTTTTGGAACTTCATGATTTTTGACAGCTAGTACATGGGCTTTCTTAGCCAGAACATTAATAAACAATGTCCATGATAGAAAATCATGGAGGGTCAAAAAAACCATGATTTTTAGCCAATGGAGACTTGCTTTGGGTGATTTAACAAAAACTTTAGTATTTTGCACATCTTCCCCCTCTGTGTGTGCTCTCTATCGTTTAGATTAATCTATATTATCAAAATAATTTATATAACAAGATGGTACAGGAATGGTTACTTTTATTCCTCTTCTCAGCACTCGGTATATTAATAGTTTGAAAAAATCGACTCTTCGAGTGAGAAAGATAGTCTCCAAAAGAAAAAGACAATAGTTACGAACTAAGCTTGATTTTACCTGAGGTATCTAGCGGTGGTAATGCTTTTTTTTTAACTAATTATAAGAAAAGCAGAATTTAAATTCTGATAAAATAAAATATTATCTGTTTCATAGAAACCAGATATTGAAATCACATTAGTGATCTGATCTAACAATTATCTAAAAAATCGATTTATTCAATAAAGTTTCTGGAGTATTAAATCTCTTTTTAAGTTATTATAAAATCCTGTGCATTAGCACTAAATCATGGTTGTATTGCAGCGCAATAGTTTGAATTAGAGATGGCTATTTGATGGCTTTGATGGCAAGTTATGACGGTCGGAATGCGATGGTAATGTGGCTATTAAGAATAATATATTATTAAATATAAATGGGAACATGATGATATGGAGATCATCAAAATATCGATACGCATTATTTAAGCAAATAGTCTAAAATAGATGGATAAGAAAACAGGTAATTAAGTGTTAACGCATAGCCCTCAGGCTACCGCTTTGATAAGCAAAAAGTTTCTCGTGCGTCTGGATAAACATTGAAGGGAATATTGCGAGATTCTAGACATATTCTGGCAAAAATTTTTATTGAAATTAATATTTTGAAGTAGTTCAGGAGCATTATTGTAACAGAGATGTTTTCTATTAAATCTTTTTACGCTGATAAAAACAACAGCAATGATGTGGGATGATTTTTTAGGTTGTGTAGATGTTATACAGCATACTTAACAGGTGTAACTCGGTTAAGCATCTTGATTATCACCATCAATGAATCTATCCGCATTGCATTATAGTTATGTAAAATTAGATGATCGTAAGAAGTGTTATGATTTAGGAGTAATAGCCGATTTAATTACTGTACCTGTTTTATATAACCCACTCTTTTTTTTAAATATCGTGATTGCAGCTTAGTTACTGATTTCGAATATCGCAGTTATTTTTATGTTCTATTGTGTTGCAATATTGAATTTAAAAATTATTTTCCTTAACTATCTGTAATAACTTTCTGAGCAGAAAAAGTTTAAATAACGCATTGATATTTTATCAGTTTAAAAATTGACTCAAAAATTTTAGTTAAGGATGGGAGAGAAAGAGAAAAAAGGGGTTATATAATCGGGATTATCGGAATGGATATATTTGGTGTAGTCGATGGTTGGTATAGCCTATTTAGGCGAAGTTTTCTCTGTCCATACGGAATTTTGATTGTATAATCGATGCTCATATATTCAGAAAATAGTGCTGTTTAAGAGATGTATTATCAGTTGGTTAAAGAGATAATTAAAACTTTTTGCTATGAAGACAAGATGTTAAAATAATAGTAGTCATCTGAGCTTATGATTAGATATAAGCTTGATTTTTGAATAACGCTAATTATTATATATATATGGATTTTCGTGTCTTAAAAAATTTATAAATTAGCTATGTGTCAATCATGTAGAAGGCTATTCTAAATTTAATGAAGCTGCTAAAATTTTTAGCCTTTTTTATATTTCACTGCCCATTCCAACAAATAAAATAAGTCTGATGTATTTATGCAAGTAAAAGCATACAATTACCCGGAAAAGGTTTTTTGTACTACATATAAAATTATTATGAATTTGCTTTATAACAAATAACAACGTCAGCATTAAACGCACTTATTCTATTTATAATTGGATTTGATAATAATTTTAATTATATCAAAACAATATGTTAGTTTCTGTCTAATATGCGTAATACCCCCCATACTCCAGTGAACCACATTGTCGTGTTGAGGATATTTTTATTTATGTTCAGCTTCATTTTTAATCTTGAAAATAAAGCTGAAATATTCTTATATACTCTCTATAGAGATAGGGTTAAGTAACTAAGATCAAATGACGATTATATCAAACTTTATTTATTTCACCACAATGAGGAAAAATCACATCATTTTTTTATAATGCAGTTTAAAGATAAGAAAGATATTTCATTAATGCATTTAAGTCACAAGCAAGATCGAAATACAGTTAAAAGAACTGATTTAGATAGAGATATTTGTCTTATTTACTAATTAATATGTAGATCTCTAATGATGGGAAGCTAAAATGGTTCCTTTTCGATCATTTTTATAGTGTTTTGTATGCTAGTCCAAAACCTGGAAATATTATTACAATTTTTACTTGCCAATGTACCGTAAGTCATTCGCTCTACCTAAACGATAAAGGAAAAAATATTGGCTTACTTAATACATTGCAGAAAATGACAATGGTGGTTCATTGGGGTTAGTACTTTTTGGACCTATGTCTGGTGTGTAGTTCAAGGTTAGCAAATTAATTAACGTCGATGTGTTAATGGTATCTTTTTCATTTAATAAAAATCATTATGATAAACACTTTATGTAAATAAAGTGTTTATCATAATGATTAAAATTTTGTTATGGAATTCAACAATGAAAAACACCTCGGAACTTTATGTTATGCTTAAAAATATTTTTAACAGATAAAGATAAATTAATTTTATCTAAAAAACTATTAATCGGTAAAAACATAGATCGATTATCTTAATTTAAGTAGTTTGGTTTTTGAGACCTGCGTGAATTTTACGACGGAAAGTGTGCGATGTCTCTACATTCTGGCCACGCAGCCTATTATTTACAAATGTGAATCACATAATAAGGGAAATATATGCGTATTGGTATACCAAAAGAACATGTTGCTAACGAATCTCGAGTTGCCGCCACGCCTAAAACTGTCAAGCAATTAATTAATTTGGGATTTAGTGTTGCAGTAGAAAACGACGCAGGCATATTGGCAAGTTTCAAGGATAGCGCTTTTGTCGCGGAGGGTGCAATATTAACAAACACTTCTGAAGTTTGGCAGTCGGATATAATTCTTAAAGTTAATGCACCGACCGATCATGAAATTGCTTTTTTAGAAAGTGGTACAATCTTGATTAGTTTTATTTGGCCGGCGCAAAATTCCAATCTTTTGAAAATTCTTTGTGCCAAAAATGTAACTGTTATGGCGATGGATGCTGTGCCACGCATTTCTCGCGCGCAGTCGCTAGATGCTCTTAGCTCAATGGCTAATATTGCTGGTTATCGTGCTATTATTGAAGCTGCTTATGAATTCGGACGCTTTTTTACTGGACAGATTACTGCGGCGGGTAAAGTGGCGCCAGCTAAGGTAATGGTGATCGGTGCCGGGGTGGCAGGACTGGCTGCAATCGGCACTGCGGGAAGCCTTGGCGCTATAGTTTACGCTTTTGATACTCGTCCTGAAGTAAAAGAACAGGTGCAAAGTATGGGGGCACAGTTCCTCGAACTGGATTTTAAAGAGAAAGAGGAGGCGGTGCTTGGTACTGATGGTTATGCATCAGTGATGTCTGAGGAATTTATTAAAGCCGAAATGGCATTATTTTCTGCGCAAGCGCAAGAAGTTGATATCATTATTACCACTGCGCTAATCCCGGGCAAACCGGCCCCCCGTCTGATCACAAAAGAGATGGTAGCTAGTATGAAACCGGGTAGTGTTATCGTCGATCTTGCTGCTCAAACTGGTGGCAACTGTGAGTTAACGGTTACAGATACCGTGACGCTAACTGATAATGGTGTACGAATTATTGGTTATACCAATTTACCTAGTCGGCTACCTACACAGTCCTCCCAGCTTTACGCTACTAACTTAATTAATTTACTTAAGCTGCTTTGTAAAGAGAAAAATGGAAAAATCCTGGTAGATTTTAACGACGTCGTTATTCGTGCTGTGACCGTAATACGTAATGGTGAATTAACTTGGCCAGCGCCGCCTATCAAAATTTCCCCTCAGGCAACGCTGGTAAAGGCGAGTCCGGTAGAACCGCCACGGCTCCAATCACCATTGCGTAAATACGGATTTATTATCTTGGCAATCTTATTATTTGGCGCGTTAGCTAATGTAGCCCCGCGTAATTTTTTATCGCATTTTACTATTTTCGCCTTGGCTTGCATCGTGGGATACTACGTTGTCTGGAATGTCAGGCATGCACTTCACACCCCATTAATGTCTGTTACCAATGCAATTTCCGGTATTATTGTTATTGGTGCCTTATTACAAATCGGTGATGGCGGATGGGTATCGTTCTTGTCATTTATCGCTGTGCTGATTGCAAGCATCAATATTTTTGGTGGTTTCACTGTCACTCAGCGCATGCTGAAAATGTTTCGTAAAAATTAAAGGGGGAACCATGTTTGAAGGACTTGTCACGGCGACTTATATTGTCGCCGCTATATTGTTTATTTTTAGCCTAGCTGGGCTATCTAAGCATGAAACATCGTGGCATGGTTACCTGTTTGGTATCATAGGTATGTCAATCGCTCTCATCGCGACGGTATTAGGACCCGATGCCGGTAATGTTGGTTGGATTATCGTTGCCATGTTAATTGGTGGCGGTATTGGTATTTATTGGGCTCGTAAGGTAGAAATGACTGAAATGCCGGAGTTGGTTGCGATTTTACATAGTTTTGTCGGCTTAGCAGCAGTATTGGTCGGTTTTAATAGTTATTTGGGGTATGTTGCAATCAATAACACAGTCGTGGAGCACATTCATCTGACAGAGATCTTCCTTGGGATCTTTATCGGAGCAGTTACTTTTACCGGTTCAGTCGTAGCGTTTGGAAAGCTACACGGTATAATTTCCTCCCGTCCTTTTATGTTGCCGCTACGTCATCAAATAAATCTTGCGGCGTTGATGATTTCATTTTTTTTGGCCGTACTTTTTGTACGTACTGACAATATTGGACTTCAGGTGGTGGCGCTGTTGCTGATGACAATAATTGCTCTTCTGTTTGGGTGGCACTTGGTTGCATCTATTGGCGGCGCAGATATGCCTGTTGTGGTTTCCATGCTTAACTCCTATTCCGGGTGGTCAGCCGCTGCAGCGGGCTTTATGCTTAGCAACGATCTATTAATTGTTACCGGGGCGCTAGTTGGTTCGTCTGGTGCTATTCTTTCCTATATTATGTGCAATGCGATGAATCGCTCATTTATTAATGTCATTGCTGGCGGTTTTAATACCACTGGTAGCGCCGGCGATATTAAAGGAGATATTGGTGAATATCGCGAGACAACAGCAGAAGATGTGGCTGAATTGTTAAAAAATTCCAGCTCTGTTATTATCACACCCGGTTATGGCATGGCGGTGGCACAGGCGCAGTATCTGGTACACGATATTACAGTTAAGCTGCGCGAACTAAGCATTAATGTTCGTTTTGGTATCCATCCTGTAGCAGGTCGTTTACCGGGGCATATGAATGTTTTGTTAGCAGAGGCGAAAGTGCCTTACGATATTGTTTTAGAAATGGATGAAATTAATAATGATTTCGGAGTTACTGATACGGTATTAGTAATAGGCGCTAATGATACCGTCAATCCGGCAGCGCAAGAAGATCCTCACAGTTCTATCGCGGGAATGCCTGTGCTTGAGGTATGGAAAACTCAAAATGTTGTGGTATTTAAACGGTCCATGAATACCGGGTATGCTGGAGTGCAAAATCCTTTGTTTTTTAAAGACAATACCCAAATGCTGTTTGGCGACGCCAAACAGAGCATAGAAGCAATTTTGCGTTTTTTTTAAATATTTGCAGCGTGGGATGGAGGAGATTTTGGCAATGTAGCCGCCGGATAGCGGCTACATTTATGTGGTATCACATAGGAAATATGTTACATCATAAAAAATAATGAATGTTAAACCGGATTCGGAAGATACACTTGAATGATTATAAAAACAATTAGAAAAAAGTATATTTATTGATTATGTGTATTGATAATTTTCTGTCATGTAGAACATACTCTTATTGATTGTTTTAGAAATTTGATGTAAAAGCCTGTTTAAAAATTCTTTTAGACTTACTAAACATATTAAAACGCAAATATAAGTAGAGTCGAGACAAATTTTAAATTTGTATGCCTAGATCAGTTGTGTTTCTCGTAATAGCAATTAAGAAATTTATTTATATCGGCAATGCTCTAATTGATGAGAAAAAGATATGGCATATTATTTTTATTTCCTGCTCAAAAGCGAGAGCAGGTATCATATTTTTTATAAGTTCATGTTCAATGGTTTAAAACACTGTATTTTTTGTTCATGCTTTTTTTTCGATTTGTTATTTCAAGTTTCAAATTATAAGTAGCATAGCTATAATATAACTATTTATCTTAAATCCATACCTAATTATAATCAATTATTGCTGAATGTTGAAGTGTAAGGGATATGATCAGTGTAAATAGCACTCTTTGAAGAGATAACCACTTCAGGGATAGAGATCTGAAGATGGATAAGCTAATCAAAAAATTAAGCTAGATTAGTAGCAATATCTTCTTTAGCTATTTCGTATGATGCAAGTAGGGTTGCTGGATTAAATCCGCAAGGTGTTAAGCAAAAGAGACAAAAATTACCAGAAAAATTACTGAAAAGGTAATAGCAGTTCAGTGGCCCTGTTGTTGCAATATTATGCGCATAAAAAAACATATCGTGTACGTAGTTGTTTGAGGGACACTGGTGGTCTTTGCTTAAGAGGATAATAAGTGTTTTTTTACTATGCCGCATCTGGACCAACTTGCACTAGCGCCATTCCTGTTGGCGTATCGGTAAATTTACTGAAATTATCAATAAATCTTTGAGCTAGATCCTTAGCCTTAGCTTGCCATTTCCTATCGTTAACGTAAGTAGTGCGAGGATCGAGGATGGTGTCGTCTTCTAGGCCTGGTAATGCGATCGGTATTGTTAAATTGAAAACTGGTAGAGTTGTTGTCGGGGTATCGTCAAGATCACCGTGCAAAATCGCCTGGATGATTGCTCGGGTATTTTTAAGGGAAATACGTTCACCAAAGCCGTTCCAGCCGGTATTGACCAAAAAGGCGCTAGAGCTTGCAGTCTTCATACGTTTAATCAATACCTCGGCGTATATGGTAGGATGTAGCAACAAAAAGGCCGCTCCAAAACAGGCAGAGAAAGTTGGTACTGGTGCCAACACGCCCCGCTCGGTTCCTGCCAGCTTGGCAGTGAAGCCGGATAGAAAATGATACTGAGCCTGCTCCATCGATAGAGTGGCAACCGGCGGCAAGACTCCAAACGCATCGGCTGTAAGAAAAATGACACGTTTAGCATGTCCTGCACACGATACCGGCTTAACGATATTTTTGATATGAGCGATGGGATATGAAACACGTGTGTTTTCTGTCTTGCTATCGTTGTTGTAATCTACGCTGCCATCCGCTCGTACTACAACGTTTTCTAGGAGCGCGTTACGGCGAATTGCCTGATAAATCTCCGGCTCTTCCGCAGGAGAAAGTCGGATGGTTTTCGCGTAACATCCTCCTTCAAAATTAAATACGCCACTATCGTCCCAGCCGTGTTCATCATCGCCAATTAGACGGCGGCAAGAGTCAGTCGAAAGTGTGGTTTTTCCCGTGCCAGAAAGACCAAAAAATAACGCCACATCATCATTATTTCCGACATTGGCGGAACAGTGCATAGAGGCGACTCCCTTAAGAGGAAGCAGGTAATTCATTACCGAGAATAGTCCTTTCTTCATTTCGCCGCCGTACCAAGTTCCACCAATAAGATTTAGCCCTTCTGTTAAATTGAAGGCGACAAAGTTTTCCGAATGTAGGCCCTGATTATGCCAGTCAGGATTAGTGCATTTTGCGCCGTTCAGAACAACAAAATCTGGTTTAAACTCACGGAGTTCATCGTGAGTTGGTCGAATGAACATGTTTTTTACAAAATGCGCCTGCCAGGCCACCTCGGTAACAAAACGTACACGCAACCTGTTCTTAGCATTAGCGCCGCAGAAAGCATCAATGATAAATAGGCGCTTACCACTAAGCTGGCGGCCGATAAGCTTTTTAAGATGATCCCAGGTTTTCTTGTCAAGGGGATGATTATCATTTGCGCCTTTTCCTTGATCGGACCACCACAAAGTTGAATTGGTTTTATCGTCACGTACAAGATATTTATCGAACGGCGAGCGACCGGTAAAAATTCCGGTATCGACTGCTACCGCGCCTGAACTGGTGAGCGTCCCGCGTTCAAATTTACTGAGAGCGGGATTGGTTTCTTCTGTAAACAGTTGGTCATACTCTGGGTTATATATTAGTTCTTGGCAGCCTGTTATTCCATAATTGAGCAATTGCTGCGGGGTAATAGTCTCACTACTTACCATGTCACTGCTCCTTAAAATTTAATAAGTACTTTTAGCGATTGTAGGGGTTAGCGGTAAGCGCACCGAGAGATGAATCAACAATTAATTTAATCAAATAGGCTTTATAATATTTTACGGACGGAGCGCAACTGGAAAAAAATAACTATATTAACATATATCTTCGGAAAGGCATATCTTCATGGTAATGACTGCTGTAACAATTGCAATCTATATCGATTCACTGTTTTTTTTGATCAGGAAATTTTTAGTTTCTTACTTCCCAAGGAAGCTACTATATCTCGCTTATATAACTGATACTACCAGACACCGTACACACAAAAAGCTGTGTTGATTGGGTTGTCTAAATATTATCATCATTTGATGATAGGATCAGTAGTAGACGTTTTTAGTTGTGATCGAGAAAGTTATAATTAATCAACTGATTCGGAACATTTAAATTAAATCAGATCAGGTATTCTTTTTTGTTCGCTTTCCTATCTGGATAAGGAGATAGGGTAATGGCATTGCATTTCTCACTTTGGCCATTTCGCCTATGTATAAGATGCTAGGTTTTCTATTTACTTGATAGAGACGCAGCGTATTACTGTACTCCAAACAGTGCTATTCGCTTAATAAGCGCAGTCCTATCTAATGCTTATTATTGCGATGAATAAAAAGTAATTTTTATGCTTAGTACGATTATTTTTCCAAGTTTTTGACTATCTGTTGTAATTAGTTTTTCCGTTTTTGATTACTTCGGAAACCAAGAGACTATGTTTTGTAAAATACCTAATAAATAGTAATTTATCTATCCTTATTGCTGAATTATCAACATTAACGTTTGTAGGTTTTATTGCGTATTTGTGTCTATGGTATCCTCCTGATCAGTTTATGTACTAGTTATCGTTTTGCTAACAGTTATGCACTAACTTCTCCTGATTTGGTAAGTGCTAAATGTTGTTGAAATGTTTGATACGCCAGATCATCGATAGACTCGTTGGTGTTTATTAGAATGAATGCTGTTCTTTCAAATTTAAACAAAACCTCGCAGCCTATGAGGCTAGCCCGTATATGATACAGAAAATTGTGATCAAAAGTTTTATGCAATCAAAGACTATTTACGTCAAGAATGAGACATATTAATGTTGTTCCATAATCAATAATCACTCAAAATTCGAATTTCATAAGGATATATCCCATCGAGTAAAGAAACGAAGCGTTAGCATATTACACTGAATAGCTAGGGTTAGCTTTCATGGGTTTGTTAAAATCAAAACCAACAATGCATTATCCTTGTTATGGTATTGTTCTATGATGGAAGGACTATCCGATTAAAGTGTTTTGCCTATTGCTTATCGATTCAGAAATCCTATGCATCATAGTCACGTAGACTTAGATGATCGATTTTAATTATTTTAAATCAGAATATGGCTATATTAGACACTGAATGCTAGTGATGGTTTTACTTTTTAGATATTGCGTGATTCCTACTCAGAGGCTAATTTGCAAAGGATTATTTACATATATCATATTTCGCCAACTAATATTTCGTACTACTTCGTGGCGAGATAACTAGTTAAATTTTCTTTTTTAGCAAAGTATTATGATAGAAATGATGCATCATAAGTGACATTTAGAGGCTGGTTTATTAAATCCGTTAAAGCCTGTGAGTTTAGTAAAACTACTTGAGTAATAAATGGACATGAAAAATAACTTCATATTTGAGTTATTCGCTGTCCGTTGCCAGATGAAGTCGCACTATATTTAGTGTTTGTAAGCGCTATGTTGGCGTATGTTTATCCACTTTCACCAAAGATTAAAAGGTTGATTCCATCAAGAATGCAACTTGATTATTTTAGTGCGCATTAGTCTTTTATACTGACGTAAATTGGTCTTTGCTGATTTCCTTAGTTATCAGTCATAATGCGGTAACGTAACGAGGTTACTATCAGTTTTAAAATGAGTCAACAAAGCTCTCCAATTATAAATCTTTAGGAAGAAAAGAAAGTTACTGCTAGTAGGTAACGTGCCTTTTTGGATTATCGTGCGACCTGTTTTGGAAAAAAGTTTATTATCTATAACATAAATAATATGAGTTTTCCAATGATCACTGGGAATACGAATGTAGATGAAGGGCAAAAACGAATATTTGTAGCATAATATGGCTTCAGGTATACTGCCTTTCCCGTCTTTGTCATCCCATTTTTATATCTAACAGCTCAGGTTTAGCATGACAACAAACTATATTTTTGTAACCGGTGGGGTTGTCTCTTCCTTAGGTAAAGGTATTGCCGCGGCTTCTATGGCAGCTATTCTCGAAGCTCAAGGGCTTAACGTTACTATTATGAAACTGGATCCTTATATCAATGTGGATCCGGGAACTATGAATCCTATCCAGCACGGTGAAGTTTTCGTAACTGAAGATGGTGCTGAAACGGATCTAGATTTGGGACACTATGAACGTTTTATTCGTACTAAAATGTCGCGTCGTAATAATTTTACTACTGGACGAATTTACTCAGATGTATTGCGCAAAGAACGGCGCGGCGACTATTTAGGTGCTACCATTCAGGTTATTCCACATATCACTAATGCTATTAAGGAACGTATTATCGAAGGAGGTGACGGCTATGATGTATTGCTGGTGGAAATAGGTGGTACGGTGGGTGATATAGAATCGCTGCCGTTTTTAGAAGCGATTCGTCAGATGGCGGTAGAAGTTGGACGCGAGCATACCCTGTATATACATTTAACCCTGGTGCCGTATATAGCCGCGGCAGGAGAACTGAAAACTAAACCGACACAGCATTCAGTAAAAGAGTTATTTTCTCTCGGTATTCAGCCAGATGTATTGATTTGCCGATCTGATCGTTTTCTGCCCAAAAACGATCGAGCGAAAATCTCTTCATTCTGTAACGTGCCTGAAAAGGCGGTAATTTCGCTAAAAGATGTTGATTCAATTTATAAAATTCCATCTCTATTGAAATCACAGGCGCTTGATGATTATATTTGTAAACGATTCAGCTTGAGTTGTCCTGAGGCGGACTTGTCTGAATGGGAGCAGGTTATTTATCAACAAGCAAATTCGCGCGGCGAAGTGACGATCGGTATGGTCGGAAAATATATTGAATTACCGGATGCTTATAAATCAGTTATTGAAGCCCTAAAACATGCTGGATTAAAAAATCGTTTGACTGTGAACATATGCCTAATTAATTCTCAGGATATTGAAATACGCGGCGTTGATATATTAAAAGACTTGGATGCTATCCTTATTCCTGGCGGCTTCGGCTATCGTGGCGTAGAAGGTAAGATCCTAACCGCTCAGTATGCACGTGAACAAAAGATCCCTTATCTTGGCATTTGTTTAGGGATGCAGGTAGCATTAATCGAATTCGCTCGTCATGTAGCAGGCCTGACAGATGCCAATTCCACCGAGTTTGTGTCAAACTGTAAATATCCAGTGGTGGCGCTCATCACTGAATGGCGAGATGAGGATGGTAATCTCGCAATATGCAGCGACCAAAGCGAGCTTGGTGGAACAATGCGTCTCGGTAGCCAGCCTTGTCATCTAGCGGACGGCAGCTTAGCGCGTTCCTTGTACGGGAAATCTATCATTATGGAGCGACATCGTCATCGCTATGAAGTCAACAATATGCTATTAATACACATTGAAGCCGCTGGGCTACGTGTTTCCGGTTGGTCTGGAGATAAGAAATTGGTAGAAATTATCGAATATCCGGATCATCCGTGGTTTATCCTCAGCCAGTTCCATCCGGAGTTCACTTCGACGCCGCGTGATGGTCATCCGTTATTCTCTGGGTTCCTTAAAGCCGCGGATGACTATCAAAAACGGATGCAAAAATAAAGTCAAGGGGGTGGGGGATGAAAGAAGATAGGGCTTCACAGTGGTCATTATACCCGTCTAGGATTATATCCTAATAAGGAAATATAAATATGCCAAAAATTGTAAAAGTTATTGGTCGTGAAATTATCGATTCACGTGGCAATCCGACCGTAGAAGCAGAAGTACACCTGGAAGGTGATTTTGTTGGTCTGGCCGCTGTGCCGTCGGGTTCCTCTATCGGCTCGCGCGAAGCGCTGGAATTGCGTGATACTGACAAATCCAGATTTCAAGGAAAAGGTGTTACCAAAGCGGTTGATGTGGTCAATGGTCCCATCTCCAGGCATCTGGTTGGTAGAGAAGCCCAAGATCAGGCCTCTTTGGATAAAACAATGATTGATCTAGATGGAACAGAAAACAAATCCAAGTTTGGCGCTAACTCTATTCTTGCCGTATCGCTGGCTGCTGCCAAAGCTGCTTCGAACTCTAAAAGAATGCCGTTGTATGAATATATTGCTGAGCTGAATGGAACTCAAGGTATGTTCTCCATGCCGTTGCCGATGATAAACATCATCAATGGCGGTAAGCACGCCGATAACAACATCGATATTCAAGAATTTATGATTCAGCCGATTAGCGCAAAAACTGTTAAAGAAGCAATTCGCATGGGCTCGGAAGTATTTCATAATTTAGCTAAAGTGCTAAAAAACAAAGGAATGAATACTGCAGTAGGAGATGAAGGCGGCTATGCGCCGAACTTAGAATCGAATGTCGTAGTGTTATCTTCTATCAAAGAAGCAGTAGAAAAATCTGGCTATATTCTAGGAAAAGATATTACTTTGGCTATAGACTGTGCGGCTTCTGAATTTTTTGAAGAATCTAGCAAAAAGTATAATCTGAAAGGCGAAAGAAAAATTTTCACTTCGCGGGAATTTACTCATTACTTGGAAGATTTGACTACACGGTATCCGATAATTTCTATTGAAGATGGTTTGAGTGAATCTGATTGGGATGGATTTGCTTATCAGACTAAAATACTTGGCGATAAAATTCAGCTGGTAGGCGACGATTTATTTGTTACCAATACGAAGATTTTTAAAAAAGGTATTGACGAAGGCATTGCCAACTCTATTCTTATCAAATGCAATCAGATTGGTACTCTGACAGAAACGCTGGCGGCAATTAAGATGGCTAAGAATGCCGGTTATACCACTATTATTTCTCATCGTTCTGGTGAGACTGAAGACACGACTATTGCGGATTTAGCAGTAGGAACAGCGGCTGGTCAGATTAAAACCGGGTCAATGAACCGATCTGAACGCGTAGCTAAATATAATCAGTTAATTCGTATCGAAGAGGTCTTGGGCATCAGTGCACGGTTTAACGGTCTGAGTGAAGTGAAATGTCAGGTGTAAAAATATATTATTTAAGCTTAGTTCCATGTAGAGTAATTATCTATAAAATATGAAATTTTTGAAGTGTTAACTTCATAATAAAACATAATAAAAATATATTTTATTAAAAATAAAGTGTTTTATATTGACTAATTCATCATTAGTGTTCCGTAAATAGTAAAAACTCAGAATTCATTGATAATGATAGGTGACTTATCCGATGTGGCACTCATCATTATCAACCATCCCGAGTTAACCATTCGATACACATTACTATGATATAGAATTGTATCGATATCTATCAACGTTAGATTATATATTAATTTTTATGATATTGAATTATGATCGGATGTTTACCGGGTCATATATAGGTTAAAATTGCTACTTATTGGTGCTTTTTTATTGTTCATCTGATGAGATTTAGATAGTCAATTACACATACTGTTGCCTATTGTATTAGAGCCTGTGATTTCTTTGATGTCATGCGCCGCTAAAGCTATTTTTAGAAACTTACAAATCAGGTTTATTTTCGTCGTGTGTAGAAAATTTTAGAATTTATGGCAGGGAAGATTACCGTAATATGGGGTAATTTAAAATACTGATTTTTGCATTACTTTCAGTGATCTGAAATATTAAGTGAATTTTTTTGAACTTTCTTATCGAAAATGAAGTTGTGAACATGTTTCTTTTATCGGTATGGATGATTTATTGAGTGTGAATACGTCTAGACATTATGAAGTGCTTTTTTATTTTTTTAAGTTGGCAGCATATCAGATCTTTACAGATCTTGATTTTTCTTGGTATTTACCACTATGGCACTCTCATTAAGAGAATACCAATGCCATTATGAAAAATATTTATCGCGTCATGCTACTCTTTTTCCAGATATCAAGAATATGCTTAATGATTTTTTTCAAATAATGATTTTATCATAAAAATATAAAATTATTATATCTTAACCGGCAAAAAGTTGCTGAGTTATGTTGCCGATCACGGTACTGGTGATCGGTGTAATGGTCTCTTTAATTAAATCATATCGAATGATTTTATTAGAAATTTTATTTTTTCTTCATGTGAGAATGGATAATAAAGGAAATTAAAATTCTCATTGTTTCCGGTAGCGTACGTAGAAACTACGAAATTTAAAGCTTAATTTTTTGCTCTTTTATTTTATTAGTCTGTTATTTAGTACTCCTTGTAGTATCCAAGTTTTTCCTGTATGTCTGGAATAGTAGAATTACTTTATCCGCTTATACTGTAATGTGTTGAGTAGAAGAAAATACCAACGTGCTTTTTGAATGGTATTTGATTACGGTAGGTTATTTCTTGAAAAATAGATCTAATAACACCCTTTATTATCGAATTTTTTTTGTAAGTAGATGCTCGTGGGTTCACTAAAATTTTTACTACTGCCCCATCCTGATAGGATAAATGACCTATCAGGTCTGGATTGATCTAAATTGATTACAGGTTATTCATATTTTCTGATAGATATTTTGCAACACCTTCTGGTGTTGGGTGAATCCCTTCTTGACCTTTTTCCCACTGTGCGGGGCAAACTTCTCCATGTTCTTCATGAAATTGAAGGGCGTCGACCATGCGAATTATTTCATCAATATTACGGCCAAGAGGCAGGTCGTTAATAACCTGATGTCGAACAATTCCTTTTTTGTCAAGCAAAAATGAACCACGTAGTGCTACGCCAAGGTTAGGATGTTCAATTCCATAGGCTTTGATGATTTCACGTTTGACATCCGCTACCATCGGGTATTTGACTTGTCCGATACCACCTTTATTGGCTGGTACTTGTCGCCAAGCGTTGTGTACAAACTCAGAATCGAAAGATACACCGATGATTTCTACACCGCGCTTCTGGAATTCTGTGTAGCGTTTATCGAAAGCAATTAATTCGGATGGGCAGACAAATGTAAAGTCCATCGGCCAAAAGAAAATGACTGCTACTTTTCCATGGATATGAGATTTAAGATTGAAATTATTAATAATATCGCCATTGCCTAGTACGGCTGAAGCTGTAAAATCGGGGGCTTGACGAGTGATTAGGACCATATATTTCTCCTGTAAAATAATGTTTGTGGATTTGTAGGATGTGAATAAATCTAGTATAGGACTTTGCTAAGAAATAAGAAAGTTAAGCGTTTCGACTAATTAGATTAGATGATTCTTATCGAAGTAAAACTTGATATGAATTTATTAAAGTATTTTAAATTATACATAAGTGAATAACTTTATCGTACATCTTTTCTAATTTTGAAAAGACAATATTTATTTACGAGCTAGAGGTTAGATATTGAGATATAATTAATTTTATACCCAAATTATACTTTGGAGATATTTTGTATTTCCTAGTTTTCTTTTTGTGTCCAATAAAACGTCATAAATAGGCTTAACATCAGTTATATATAAGGCTGCGCTAAATTTTTTTTGTGATTGTTTATCAGCACTGTAACGTTTGTACATTGCTCACTATTAAAAATAGAATAGCTAAATTGCGTTTGTTTATGTGTGTGATGAAAAATATAAAACAGGCATCTGTAGTTATCTTTTTACTGCAGATATAAGAGCATTCTTATTTTCTGTAGAGCCGACAAACACTTCATAATGAACGCTTAGCCTATCAATAATCTATTTTTAAGTAATTATGTAAATGATTGAGTGAACAGTATATAAGATAAGACTTCTTCTATTACTCGAGCTGTATTCTTTTGTACAAGGCTTAGATATTTATGACTATCTCAACGATCATCTAGTGTTCTTTTCTTATTTAGGAGGCTTTGATAGTAGAAATAAAGAGGGGCTATTTCCATGCACTGCTTTTTCAAAAGCAGTGATTAATCACACAATCTAGCATATTTCTCCACATTAAACTGTGTTTGAATTTCTAAAAAGATGGAAAGATATTCATTAATCTTTTTATGGTATGCTTTTAATAGAATTGAGTAATGTGTACAATGAATTAATTTCAGTTGTGATCATGGAAGTTAATGTGTATTTTGTTCATTCTATTGTTATCTTTTCGACAGAAGTAAAAAAGTAGCATTACTTTTAGTTGCTAAGTTATATTTTGAGCTAGCTTTATAGCTATATAAATATGAATTAGATTAACAACAACAACTATTGCTATATGGATCGGTTACTTCAGAGTAAGTTCAATATTAGTGTCGGAGTTTTTAAGAATATAGTTTGTTCCTATCTAAGATTTTATTTTAAATAAAAATAGTGAATAAATGCATTTCTAACGAAATAATTTCTGGAATATGTGGAAATTGTTATTCGGGATTTACTTCACACCATAATTGACTTAATGTTTTTACCCTTGTTATTGCCTGCAATAACTTGCAGATCATACTTTTTGGAATTTAATTATCCTGTAAAAGTATTTTTTACCAAAATATCTCCATATTGCTATAGAGCATCTATAATAAACCCCTTTTTATAAAGGGGTTTTAATGGCTATACGTATTTTGTAAAACAGGTTTTTATGGTGTTTAGAAAAGTTAATTTGTTTTTCATGTAGCCAATGGTTTGCTAAAGAAGCCAACCTATCTAGGTACTGCCTGGAATTTTTTCAATATGAACTAAGTGGTGATTTTAAGTTTTATCTTTTATGGAAGATAAAGATCTTGGAAAAATAAAAGTAACCCATAATCAACTAAAAGTTAGATGTATATAACAAAATAACTCCAGTTACTATAGTAAGTCGTTGCGGATATAATTTTGTTATATAATTCGAAATTGCTAGAAGACTATATTCAACCTGTTGAGTTTTCCAAGTGAAAGCATTTCTGCTGGAATGCCTAATTTTTTCCCGTGTACTCGGGGTTAGTAGTACCTATCTGAGACTATAATAAGATGTATTGGGGAAATTATTGACTGAATTTCATGAAAATTGTGAACTCTTTTCTTATGTAAGTCTTAACATTGAAACGACAGTACTGCCTTTTTGATAAAACTAACGTTTTTCATGGTTAACTGTTCTGACAGAGAAGTCTAAAACTTATTTGTTTTTATTGGACAGCCTTAACTGATATTATACACTTTAACCATATTATAAAATATTAGTTGCAATGGAACAAGTGAAATTATTTGATTTTAAACTTTTTTGAAACACTGTTGATACTCCTCATTGCTGTTGTTAGGGCGAAAGTATTGATGACATGGAGGTTATAATGGATGAAATTATATCGGCCACTGTTTTGTTATTTTTAATAATAGACCCTTTGGGAAACTTACCTATTTTCATGTCGGTACTTAAACATTTACCTCCAAAGCGGAAGCGGGTTATAGTTATTCGTGAAATGTTAATAGCGTTGCTCTTGATGTTAATTTTCTTGTTTGCCGGCGAGCATATTTTGTCGTTTCTTAGCTTGCGAACTGAAACGGTATCTATTTCAGGCGGCATTATTTTATTTTTAATTGCCATTAAAATGATTTTTCCATCGCAGGATGGAAATGGTTTCAGCTCCCCGGATGGGGAAGAACCATTTTTAGTTCCGCTGGCTATTCCTTTAATTGCAGGGCCGTCGATCTTGGCAGCTTTGATGTTGTTATCACATCAATACCCCATGAAAATCAATCATTTAATACTGGCTTTGCTAATTGCTTGGAGTCTGTCTGCTAGCATTTTAATGCTATCGAATATTTTTTTGCGGTTACTAGGTAGTAAGGGGGTTAGTGCGTTAGAGCGGTTAATGGGGTTATTATTGATAATGATCTCGACACAAATGTTTCTGAACGGTATTATTGTATATCTGCATAATTAGTGACGCCTGATAGGCGTTGCTTTGTTTTATTTTAGTCAGCTTCTTGCGGATATCAAGGAATTGAGATGTGGGTTTATAATATGTATGGGGATGCAGAAAGAAGCGCCGCGAGGCCGTGGAGTGAAATTGTACTACTTGTTACCAGGTGAGGTAAATATCTTTTGTAATACTCCCGTAATGGCTGATATAATTTTAAAAATTAAAGCTATATATTTAGTAGCAGGTAGTATTTATCAGTGGGTAGTGATGGTAATTAAAATATATTGATATATAGTGGGTGTTTATCCATCATTTTATGATGTTTTCATGTGTTATTTCTGACTTTGATAAGTGAATGGTCATTATTAATGAGATCTTTGATGTTAATATATCAAAATTTTTGCTCTATCCGATAAATATATTTTCATTATTACCTGACTTGCTGAATTTAACAGAACCGTATAAATATATAGACATGATTAATTTAAAAGGTCCTATTGAATTTTCTTTACAAAACTAATGATTATTTCTATGGCGTCTATGTGTTTTTGATTTAACAAAATTAAGTATCCAGAATAGGCTGGTGGATTTATATTGCATATAACAACTATTTTTCTGCTTCAGAGCAGAAAATGATTAACGATTGCATCGTTATGTACTATCTCATCTGTAATTCACTGTAAAATAAATTATAAAATATTTTAAATAAATATCCCAAATATTTTTTAAAGAGCAGTTTTAAAGTTAATATTTAGTACCCGTACTATTCAAATTTATTTAGAGCTGTTTATTTGCTATGTTAACGACAATCTTTTCCTTTTTTCACCAGGTGGCACTGCTTGATAGCAACAATAGTGCTAAATAACCAGGAAATATAATGTTGATTTTCATAAAGATGTATTTTAAAGATCTAGAATGTATATAATCAACTAATGTAAGCGCTATAACCTGATTTCTGAAGTCTGTATTATTATAATTAGGTAAGAAATTTTATGGAATGAAGGAATGGAAGTATTTTCTTACCAATGCATGGTTTTGTTAAATAAATCGTACTTTTAGGTGATCATTAGATTCAGATCACTACTACTGTTTAAATATTTGGTTTCCATGTAAAAAGAAAAGTATAAAATCACTAATTATTGTTAGTTAGGCTATAATCCTATTGATATGACAAAGCTTATAAGTAGTGTAAGATTTTTTGTGACGTGGCATCTGTGTAAAATAAATTATTGAATGCTACATGTTATAAGAACATGGTAGATCTGAATAATTTAACTGTTTTTTCAATGTTTATTTTGTATATTCATTGTAAATGATATTTTGTCTACAATAATTTTTGTTGTTGTAAAGATTTAAATATTTGTTTTTATAGAATTTTTAAATCCTTTCCGATTAGCATTTTAGTTTAAAATTTTCATCAACAAAATATTGAAATAATTTAGAAAATCTAGAGAAGTATTCTCTAGAATCTCGCGTGCAAGGACTGTTTATATACCAATATAGACATTATTACGATAGCGCTGATGTTTCTTATTAAATTGATAGAAAGGATCCTTGTGTTATTTAGCATCACTCGATGCTTAGTAAGCAAATAAAGATGGCGATATTAGTATGCAAATGTCAACCTGTGGTAAAATCACCTAATAAATTTATTGCTGTCACATGTCTTAAATTTTTGTATGGGGAATAAAAAAATTGCTGGCCATGATGCCGATAAATAAATAGTATTACACATATTACTAAGTAGTATTTGTAATGTATTAAATTATCTTCGTTTCTTTATCAGTTACTGATGTTACTGACGTATAGAATTTTTGTAGATTTAGTCTTCAAAAAATCAGGGGTTATTCTAGTAATTTTACTGACGATATATGTTACTGGTATAATTGCTTTGGTAAAGAAAAATAAAGTTTCTGATTCTCTGTAAAGAAGTAAATAATTTTGGTATAATTTTTAATACAATTATTTCCATTGCAAAGTCAATAACTAGAAAGGTAGTCAGCTTTCCCTTGGAAAGAAAAATGAGTTTTTTGTGTTTCAATAGCAACAATACGGATTGATTTTGCTGCAAATATTACGGGTTGCGATCACATTTGTTTTTATGATTATGATGCGTACGTAATGGAATTTGATTGTTATGGGTCAAAATGCTGTAACTAGAATGACGCTATTTATGAAAATGCTAAACAGCATTTTTGTATTGCGTTACAATGGTTCTGCCAGGAAGAATTCTATTGCTAGTTCTAATGGTTTTATAAAGCCATAGAAAGGTTAAAATTATTCTATAATTAGATGTATTGCAATAAAAATATCTATATACTTCCTGGTTTATAAATAACTTTGCTGAATGCTGTTTAAATTTTATTTAACTCTACTAAGATAAAATTGAATCTGGTTGTATCATGCAGCCACAAGAAATTATGTATTATGATATATTATAATAATTTGGCAATCACTATCTATAGAATTACACGTATATGGGTATTCGGAAGAGTTATTTATTAAAACGATGTTCTATTTTATACCTAATATGATTAGGTAAGTATAATATTCATGGTGGTTGGATAGAATCTTGAATAAAAAGACACTTTATTTTTAGATATTTATTTGTATTGGCGTCTATAAACTCAATTATATCTCCAATAGATAACAGTTTTCTCTGATTTTTTTTATCCGCCTGCGAGATAAAATTATTCTGAAGTTAATAAGCTTAATTAAATTTTTACGTATAAAAGTTTAACGAATGGTTTGTTTAGCTGGTGAATATATTTTGCTAATATTTTTCTGTTAGTTGGTATCCTAATCTTGAAATTAAGATATTTTATGCCATTACATAAAATATCTCATTATGAGATAAATAAATTAATAGCACAGAAGAAGCATAATTCACAAATAAAATATCGCCTTGCTTTTAAGGAGGGTTTATAGTATATTTTAGGGTATTTTGGGTTTTCTGTTTTTTAGATTATTAAAATGTCAACATAATAAATATTGAAAGATATGTATTTTAAAAAGGTCTCCGCATCCCTCTACTAAATTAATATAGACGTAGAGTAGTATATGGCGTGTTTGTAAATTTTATATACAAAAAATTATGCATCTACCACCATATTACATCGTATGTTTAATTTTGTTATTAAGGGTTTTGTTAAGGTGCTCTAAGCTAGCTTGAATAAAAGGAAGGAATCTAATGATGGTTGGTGAAATTTTGTGAAAAAGAAAAGGCCTGTAAATTTGAACTTGCAAACGATCTCGTTTCCAGTAACTGCAATAGCATCCATTCTTCATCGCTTATCCGGTATAATCATGTTTATTGCTATTGGAATTCTGCTTTGGGTTCTCGGATTATCTCTCTCTTCCCACGAAGGTTTCACCCAAGCATCTGAGATAATGGACAATATTATTGTCAAATTTATATTTTGGGGTATTTTAACCGCGTTAGCCTATCACACTCTTGGTGGAATTCGTCATTTGTTAATGGATTTCGGGTGCCTGGAAGAGACATTTGCAATTGGTAAAACTACCGCCAACATTATATTTTTGCTCACCGTCGCGCTGTCTATATTATCTGGAATCCTCGTATGGTAAGTAATGCTTCGGCGTTAGGTCGTAATGGAGTACATGATTGGTTATTGATTCGGGCATCTGCTATCGTAATTTTCTTCTATATTATTTATGAACTTAGTTTTATTTTGTTTACAGATACTCTTACGTATGATGTTTGGCTCGGTTTTTTTTCGACTCCCATAACGAAAGTTTTTACCCTTCTTGCCCTGTTTTCTATTTTGGTACACACTTGGATAGGTATGTGGCAAATATTAACGGATTACATCAAGCCTTTAGCTGTTCGGCTGCTTCTAGAGTTGGCTATTGTTATCGTGCTTATGATCTATTTATTTTATGGAATTGTTGTGGTGTGGGGAGTGTAAACGATGACATTGCCGATAAGAGAGTTTGTCGCTGTTGTTATTGGCGCAGGAGGAGCAGGTATGCGTGCTGCACTGCAAATTTCTGAGATGGGCTACTCGTGTGCATTAATTTCCAAAGTTTTCCCTACTCGCTCTCATACTGTGTCAGCGCAGGGAGGTATTACGGTCGCGCTTGGCAACAGCCATGAAGACGACTGGCAGTGGCATATGTATGATACGGTAAAAGGATCTGATTATATTGGCGATCAAGATGCCATCGAATATATGTGCAAAAACGGCCCGGATGCGGTGCTGGAGTTGGAGCATATGGGTTTACCGTTTTCTCGTATTGATGATGGCCGTATTTATCAGCGCCCGTTTGGAGGCCAGTCTCGTAATTATGGAGGCGATCAGGCCGCACGTACTGCTGCAGCCGCTGATCGTACCGGCCATGCGCTTTTGCATACGCTGTATCAGCAGAACTTAAAAAGTAAAACCAGCGTATTTTCAGAATGGTATTCCCTTGATCTGGTAAAAAATCAGGATGGAGTAGTGATGGGTTGTAGCGCTCTGTGTATTGAAACCGGCGAAGTTGTTTATTTCAAGGCACGTGCAACGATTCTTGCGACTGGCGGAGCTGGACGAATTTATCAATCTACCACAAATGCTCATATCAATACCGGTGATGGCATCGGTATGGCACTACGCGCTGGCATCCCGGTCCAGGATATGGAAATGTGGCAGTACCATCCTACAGGCATTGCCGGTGTAGGGGTATTAGTTACCGAAGGTTGTCGTGGTGAAGGTGGTTATTTGCTAAATAAATATGGCGAACGTTTTATGGAGCGCTATGCCCCGAATGCAAAAGATCTGGCTGGTCGTGATGTGGTAGCTCGTTCAATTATGATTGAAATTCGCGAAGGTCGTGGATGGGAGGGGCCATGGGGACCGCATGTAAAATTAAAGCTAGATCATTTAGGAAAAAAGGTATTGGAATCACGGTTGCCGGGGATCCTAGAGTTATCACGCACCTTCGCTCACGTCGATCCGATTAAAGAGTCGATTCCAGTTATTCCAACTTGCCATTATATGATGGGGGGAATTCCAACCAAAATAAGTGGCCAAGCAATTACTGTTAATGCTCAAGGCGAGGACATGGTGATTCCTGGCATGTTTGCAGTGGGAGAAATCGCTTGTGTATCGGTACACGGCGCCAACCGGTTAGGCGGTAATTCCCTATTAGATCTAGTGGTATTCGGTCGGGCAACAGGCCTGCATCTGGAAGAATCACTAAAAGAACAGGGTCCAGTGCGAGATCCTAGTAACGACGATATTGATGCGTCACTTAATCGTTATCATCGTTGGAACAATAATCATCAGAGCGGAGAAAATCCGGTTAAACTTCGTAAAGCGCTCCAGGTCTGTATGCAAAATAACTTTTCGGTATTCCGAAAAGGTGACACGATGGCGAAGGGGTTAGAGGAGCTTAAGGAGATCCGTGAACGGTTACAGCATGCGCGTCTTGATGATGTTTCGACAGAATTTAACACACAGCGAGTGGAATGTTTAGAACTGGATAACTTGATGGAAACTGCTTACTCAACTGCGTTGTCAGCAAATTTTCGTACTGAAAGCCGTGGTGCTCATAGCCGATCAGATTTCCCTGACCGCGATGATGAAAACTGGTTGTGCCATTCGCTGTATTTACCAGAAAGCGATACTATGATGCGTCGTAAGGTAAATATGAAACCGAGATTACGCCCTGCGTTTCCACCGAAAGTGCGTACCTACTAAGGTGAATGATGAATTATGAAAGTTAAATTTTCCATTTATCGCTACAATCCTGATAACGATGATAAGCCGCGTATGGAGGACTATACTCTCTCCATAGAGAAAGGGCGTGATATGATGTTGTTGGATGCGTTAATTCAGCTGAAAGAGCAGCATCCCTCATTATCATTCCGTCGCTCCTGTCGTGAAGGAGTTTGCGGTTCAGACGGCGTCAATATGAATGGAAAAAATGGTTTAGCGTGTATTACACCGCTTTCGATGTTACGTAATAAGAGCAATGATAAAATAGTCATCCGACCTCTGCCAGGTCTACCGGTTATCCGCGATTTGGTTGTAGACATGAGACAGTTCTATACTCAGTATGAGAAAATAAAGCCGTTTTTGATTAATAATAGCCGCAATCCGCCGGCGCGTGAATATCTTCAGTCTCCGGAAGAGCGCGCTAAGCTGGACGGATTGTATGAATGTATCCTTTGCGCCTGCTGTTCTACTTCTTGTCCATCTTTTTGGTGGAATCCTGATAAATTTATTGGACCAGCGGGGCTGTTAGCATCATATCGATTCCTTATCGACAACCGAGATACTCATCAGCAGGAGCGGCTGAAGGATCTGACTGATGCCTTTAGCGTTTTTCGATGTCATGGGATTATGAATTGTGTCAGAGTTTGCCCAAAGGGACTGAATCCCACTAAAGCTATAGGGCATATCAAGAGCATGTTAGTTGGACTATAGTGTGCAATAAACGTGATTTTGTTTCCGCATATAGACAAAAATTAAGAAGTTTTTTAGATATATAACGATATGATTAGATAATTTAATTTTGATGAGAAGATCAAAAAATAAAATTTTACTCCACTTGATTTTTATATGTAAAAATGTTTTTCTTTAAGCATATTAAATGTGTGAATTGTTAATAATTAGATAATGAAGGCCTGTTGCTAACATATATGCGAAATAATCATCACATTGAGTTTGCTGAATATTCTTCTTTAATTTTTGATAGAAAGTTTATTTTTCATATTGTTTAAGACATTTTATCAAAAAAGCTAAAAATTATTGGTCGATTATCTGTTGATTAATCAGCATTTGATCATCAATAGATGAATGGAATTAGTTCAGTTTAGAGAGAGGTGTTATCGTGGATAAGCGCTGTTTAAACGGGGTTTATGAATAAGAGGAACTATCCGGAGTGGTTTGCTAATTAAACCAATTGTATATGATTTTATTACAAGTAACCACAGCGAAAACTGAAGCTTAAGGGATCATGATGCAAAACGGTGTAATGAAGGCCTGGCTAGAAACCTCTTATCTGGCGGGTGAAAATCATTCTTACATAGAATGGCTCTATGAAGATTTTTTAAAAACTCCCGACTCTGTTGATGTGAGCTGGTGTTCTATCTTTAAACAGCTAGCACTTCAGGATGTCAAGTTCGATCAACACCACATAAAAACGCAAAAAGATTTTGGCTATCCGGCTAAAAATTCTGTGGGCTGTACTGCATCTGCTAACGATTTTGATATCGACTCGACGCAGATGAAAGTTCTGCAGCTTATTAATGCTTTCCGGGTTTATGGACATCAGAACGCAAAACTAGATCCACTTGCGTTATGGAAACAGGAGGTTATTCCTGATCTTGAGCCTGATTTCTATAACTTTACCGAAGTTGATTTTCAAAAAACGTTTAATGAAGAATCCTTTATTATCAGCAATGGCGCCATGAAACTGGCGGATTTATATGAGGCGCTAAAAAAAATCTATTGCAGCGCCATTGGCGCTGAATATATGCATATTACTAATACCGAAGAAAAACGTTGGATCCAACAACATATTGAACCTATGGTGGGTAATTTTATCTTTAGCCAGGAAGAAAAAAAACGTTTTCTTTCCGAGCTGACAGCGGCGGAAGGGCTTGAATGCTATTTAGGAACTAAATTCCCTGGCGCCAAGAGGTTTTCACTGGAAGGTGGTGACGTATTAATCCCAATGCTTAAGGAGATGGTACGTTATGCTGGGCGTAAGGGAACTCAGGAAATGGTCCTTGGAATGGCGCATCGCGGTCGTCTAAACGTACTTGTCAATATTTTTGGAAAAAATCCACAAGATCTATTCGATGAATTCGGTGGAAAAAACAAAAATCATTTAAGCACTGGCGACGTGAAATATCATCAGGGGTTTTCTTCCGACATTGAGACAGAAGGTGGGCTGATGCATTTGGCGTTGGCGTTTAATCCCTCGCATCTGGAAATTGTCAGCCCGGTGGTGATGGGATCTGTACGGGCACGTATTGAGCGGCTAGATGCACAGAATAGTAATACAGTGCTACCTATCACATTGCACGGTGATGCTGCTATCAGCGGCCAGGGTGTTGTACAGGAGACCCTGAATATGTCCAAAACGCGCGGCTACGAAGTAGGCGGAACGGTGCGTGTGGTTATCAATAACCAAGTCGGTTTCACTACTTCCAATCTTCACGATGCCCGCTCTACCAAGTACTGCACCGATATAGCTAAAATGGTGCAGGCGCCGATTTTTCACGTTAACGCAGATGATATCGAAGCGGTGGTATTTATTACCCGTCTGGCAATAGATTTCCGCAATACATTCAAGCGTGACGTTTTTATCGATTTGGTATGCTATCGTCGTCATGGCCATAATGAGGCTGATGAGCCCAGTGTTACTCAGCCGCTGATGTATCAGAGAATAAAAAAGCACCCCACCTCCCGTAAAATTTATGCAGATCATCTAGTTTGCGATGGCATTATTACCCTTTGTGAAGCTACCGAAATGGTTAAGATATTCCGTGCTATGCTGGATAAGGGTGAATGCGTTGTAAAAGAGTGGCGAAAGATGAATAGGGATACGTTTATCTGGAACCGATATCTTAACCATGATTGGGATGAGGTCTACCCCGCACAGGTGGGAAGTGAGCGGTTGCGGGCTCTGGCTCAGAGTATTAGTGTGGTGCCGGCTGACGTGGAAATGCAGCCGCGGGTAGCTAAGATTTATCATGACCGTGTCGCGATGGCTCGAGGTGAAAAGCCTTTTGACTGGGGGGGCGCCGAAACCCTCTCTTACGCTACGCTGGTGGATGAAGGGATTTCTATCCGCCTCTCTGGAGAGGATACTGCTCGAGGTACCTTTTTTCATCGCCATGCTGTAGTGTATAACCAGAGAAACGGTTCGAGCTATACCCCACTATCCAAAATTCACAATAGGCAGGGAAGTTTCCACGTTTGGGACTCGGTGTTATCGGAAGAGGCGGTATTAGCGTTTGAATATGGTTACGCCACTGCTGAGCCACGTACCTTGGTAATTTGGGAAGCACAATTTGGTGATTTTGCTAATGGTGCGCAGGTGGTTATTGATCAATTTATTAGTTCCGGGGAGCAGAAATGGGGACGATTATGCGGGTTAGTAATGTTGTTGCCCCACGGTTATGAAGGGCAGGGTCCGGAGCATTCCTCTGCCCGTCTGGAGCGCTATCTTCAATTATGCGCGGAACAAAATATGCAAGTATGCATTCCGTCAACGCCAGCGCAGTTCTATCATGTTTTACGGCGTCAAGCGCTGCGCAATATGCGCCGGCCAATGATCGTTATGTCGCCTAAATCGCTACTGCGCCATCCCCTGGCTATATCATCTCTGGATGACCTGGCTAATGGTGAGTTTCAGCTAGTTATCGGGGAAGTTGACGATCTTGACTCACAAGGTATAAGACGTGTCGTGATGTGCGCCGGAAAAATCTATTATGATTTGCTTCAACAGCGTCGTAAAAATAGGCAGCAGGATGTGGCCATTATACGTATTGAACAAATCTATCCTTTTCCGATACAGGCGGTTCAGGAGGCACTAGTTTCATATGCGCATGTACAGGATTTTGTTTGGTGCCAGGAGGAACCGCTTAACCAGGGGGCCTGGTATTGCAGTCAGCACTATTTCCATGAAGTGATATCCTCGGGCGCTTCGTTGACTTATGCGGCTAGGCCGGCTACGGCCTCGCCAGCGGTAGGATATTTAAATGTACACCAGACTCAGCAAAAAAACTTGGTCAATGCCGCGCTCACTATTAATAAATAATTTTAGTTAATTCCGGCTGACTGTTAATGAATAATAAGGATAGAGCATGAGTAGTAGTGTAGATATTCTGGTTCCTGACCTGCCCGAATCAGTCGCGGACGCTACTGTCGCTTTCTGGCATAAAAAGCCAGGTGACAGTGTGCAGCGCGATACCGTATTGGTCGAAATCGAAACCGATAAAGTAGTACTGGAAGTACCGGCACCAAAATCTGGTGTGTTAGAAACATTATTAGAAGACGAAGGAGCAACTGTTATCGCTCGTCAAGTATTGGGACGTCTTCGTCTATGTGAGAATAGTAACCATGTGACGATCGATAAAATACAAAATAAGAAGGTTGTGTTATCCCAACGTCATGCGGAAGATCTGGAAGAGGGCAATAACGAAACGAAAAGCCCGGTTGTTCGCCGTCTTATCGCCGAGAATGATCTTAATCCAGAAGCTATTAATGATGGCAGCGGGGTAGGAGGACGTCTTACTCGAGAAGACATTGAAAAATATATTGTTAATCAATCAATTAGTTCCAAGTCCTTAACTTTGGAGATAGGTAATCGTAGCGAAAAACGCGTCCAGATGACCCGGTTACGCAAGCGAATAGCGGAGCGCCTTTTAGAAGCAAAAAATAGCACTGCTATGTTAACTACCTTCAATGAGGTGAACATGCAGCCAGTGATGAATTTGCGTAAGCAGTATAGTGAAGCGTTTGAAAAACGTCACGGAATTCGTCTAGGTTTTATGTCTTTCTATATTAAGGCAATTTTAGAAGCATTAAAACGTTTTCCGGAAGTAAATGCTTCTATTGACGGAGAAGATATTGTCTATCATAACTACTTTGATGTTAGTATTGCGGTGTCTACGCCCCGAGGCTTGGTAACGCCGGTGTTGAAGGATATCGACACCTTAAGTATCTCTGATATCGAAAAAAAAATCAAGATTTTAGCCGTAAAAGGTAGAGATGGAAAACTGAAAGTCGAGGATCTGACAGGAGGTAACTTTACTGTTACTAACGGCGGTGTGTTTGGTTCGCTGATGTCAACACCTATTATAAATCCGCCGCAAAGCGCCATTCTTGGCATGCATGCCATCAAGGATCGTCCGATAGCTTTGGGAGGGCAGGTGGTTATTTTGCCGATGATGTATCTGGCGTTATCTTATGATCATAGACTGATAGATGGAAAGGAATCTGTAAGCTTCTTGGTTACGATAAAAGATATACTTGAAGATCCCATTCGTCTTTTGTTAGATGTTTAGCGCATGATGGCGATGTTTTAAAACTGCGGCAATATTATATTGATATCGAATTTCAGTAAAACGCTGTAGCATCGCTAAAATGTTTACAGCCAAAGATGGAAAACCGATCATGAATTTACATGAATATCAGGCAAAACAGCTCTTTGCTAGGTATAAAATACCTACACCAATGGGGTTCGTCTGCAATACGCCACGCGCAGCGGAAGAATCAGCCTTAAAAATCGGGGCTGGTCCCTGGGTGGTGAAATGTCAGGTGCATGCGGGCGGACGCGGTGCATCTGGCGGTGTTAAAGTAGTAAAATCGAAAGAAGAGGTTCATTCTTTCGCGCAGCAGAAGCTTGGAAAATGTCTGGTGACTTACCAGACGGATTTTTTAGGCCAGCTAGTTAATCAGATCTTAGTAGAAGTTGCCACAGATATCGTTAAGGAGCTGTATTTAGGGGCAGTCATTGATCGCAGTACGCGCCGTATTATTTTTATGGCCTCCACTCAAGGAGGTGTAGAAATTGAAAAAGTAGTAGAAGAGAATCCAAATTTAATTCATAAAGTAGCGCTGGATCCTCTAACTAATCAGCAGCCTTATCAGGGGCGCGAGTTGGCATTTAAACTGGGCCTTAGTGGAAAACAAGTTGGTCAGTTTAGTAAAATTTTCATGGGATTGGCGACCATCTTTCTGGAGAAAGACCTGACGTTGGCAGAAATCAACCCGCTAGCGATTACAGGTACTGGAGATCTTATCTGCCTAGATGCTAAACTGATTGTTGACGATAATGCACTTTTTCGCCAGCCAGAATTGCGTAAGATGTGTGATTATACTCAAGAAAATGAACGCGAAGCGTATGCTAGCCAGCGGAATCTAAATTACGTATCTATGAATGGCAATATCGGTTGTATGGTGAATGGAGCTGGCTTGGCGATGGGGACAATGGATATTCTTAAATTGCATGGTGGCAAACCAGCTAACTTTCTTGACGTTGGCGGTGGTGCAACTAAGGAGCGCGTGACCGAAGCGTTTAAGATAATTCTGTTGGATGAGAAAGTGAAAGCAGTTCTGGTTAATATTTTTGGTGGTATCGTTCGTTGCGATTTGATTGCAGACGGAATCATCGATGCGGTATCAGAGGTTGGCGTTAGTATCCCGGTAGTGGTCCGTTTAGAAGGGAATAATATCAAACTTGGTGCTAACAGATTAGCTAACAGCGGGTTATTGAATATCATTTTTGCTACGAATCTAACCGATGCGGTTGAACAAGTTGTTGCTGCAGCGGGAGGTAAATGATGTCTATTTTGATCAACAAAAGTACAAAAGTTATTTGTCAGGGCTTTACCGGTAGTCAGGGTACATTTCACTCAGAGCAAGCGCTGGCCTATGGTACCAAAATGGTTGGTGGTGTCACACCTGGCAAAGGTGGTACCGAACATCTCGGTCTTCCAGTCTTTAACACTGTACGTACGGCGGTTAACAAAACGGGCGCTACAGCATCGATTATTTACGTGCCAGCAGAGTTTTGTAAGGACGCGATATTAGAGGCAATCGATGTCGGTATTGAACTTATTATATGCATTACAGAAGGTATACCGACGCTTGATATGCTAATGGTGAAAGCCAAGCTCGAGCAAAGCAATACGCAGATGATCGGTCCGAACTGTCCGGGTGTAATTACCCCGGGAGAATGTATAATTGGTATTATGCCAGGGTATATTCATCAGCCAGGCCGGGTAGGTATTGTTTCTCGTTCCGGTACTCTTACCTATGAAGCAGTAAAGCAAATTACGGATATTGGTCTTGGGCAATCAACTTGTGTTGGGATCGGTGGTGATCCGATCTCTGGATCGAGCTTCATCGATATCCTAAAGCTGTTTGAAAGGGACTTGCAAACGGAAGCTATCGTAATGATTGGTGAAATAGGCGGAAATGAGGAAGAAGCCGCTGCCGCTTATATCAAGGATTATGTCACAAAACCGGTAGTTGCCTATATAGCTGGTGTGGCAGCGCCGGCTGGAAAACGCATGGGCCATGCTGGTGCGATTATTTCTGGCGGGAAAGGTACCGCGGATCAGAAGTTTTCCGTTCTGGAAGCCGCAGGTATCAAAACCGTACGCAGTTTAGCTGATATTGGCCAAAGCACTAAAGCATGTTTTGATGAATTACTGATACGCGCGCCGCGCCCGTTGTAGATTTTTTAGATGATAACCATGATAAACAGTTATCCTCTAGCCTGCTCTTTTTTTCTATATCGTTTAAACAATTATCATACTATATGATTTACTTACTTATTTAGTTAATTTTCCTTAATTTTATTAAAAATTAAACTTGTAAGTTATCACTACGATTAAATTACTACTATTACCCATCGGGTTATTTACAAAAAGTTTTTAAGTAACAATGGTGTTGGTAATTTTTCTAAACATCGATAGTGAGGGCTTTATTGACTTAATTTAAAACCGATAGAAGTATTTTTTCGTTTGTTCTAAATAATCTACTGATTAGAAGGGAAGTAAAAGATAGATAAAGTCAGTAGAAAATTGCTAAATACACGGGAAAATTTTTGTTTTATAGAGAATAATTGATGTTAATGATTATGAAGTTATATCTTCACCGTGATTTTATTGCTTAGTAATACTAAGCATCATAGTAGAACGTATCAAATTTTGTAAACTAGAGAGGAGATACCGAAAAATAAGAAAATAGCCGATTAACAAAGCTTATAATACATGTGAGCGTGAAGAAAATAAAATCGTTAATCAAACTGTTAAATTTTTCTAGATATTCATCAAATCAGATATTGCGAAGGTATTTAATTTTTTTCAAATCATTATCTGATTGATAGAACGATACCAGAAAACTGGGTAAAGAAGTTTGTGTGTCTTTTATTACCTAAAATAGTTATTTTGTTTTTAATTCTATTGTTAGCTACAACTTATTTTATGATTCTTAATATGTATTAAGAATATAGTATTTAGAGATTAATCTTCGATTATTTTTTTAAATATTTATTTAACTCCGAGAGCTGTTCATTTGTAGGATCAAAAATAGCATTTATTTACAGAAGAAAATAATTAATGTGGAAAGTTTTCAAACAATGCTTACAGATACATTTTCTATCATTTGATAGAAAATAACCATAATATCAAAATCAATCTGTTTCATTATTAAAATTGGTAGAGATATCAATTTTATGCTGTATTAAAAGACAAAACAACATACTGTTGTCAACAAATTTTATTTAATAGTTAAAATTAAGTATTTTATCTATATTTTAGATAGATATATGTTTTTAAACATAGTAAAAATACTAGCGTAAAAATGTTAGAGCATTATAGCTTACTACTGTTTTTGTTTGTTCTGGATAGGAATAGCCTAGATCTAGGCTTTTTATTTAAATCCGGAATTTTATAGCCTGGTAAAATCATAGAAAATTTTTAATAAAACATATAAGATTACGCTGTCTATCTAACTCATGGCAACAAGGATAACAATGAGGAGGAAAAATTGAATTTAACAGATTTAGTCAACTATATTATTGATATATATTCTGATATTGACATGTGTCTTAAAAATAAACTAAATAGCGCGATATTTACCAATTTCTACATTATTAATATGTAAAACATGTTAGCTGGCTTCTTTTCTTTATTTATACCAGATTGTTGGAAATCTTAATTCCTATTTTTATGACCTGATGTTCTTTTTTTTCCGCGATAGTCCAAACAACACCTTCTGCTAGTATATAATCACCTATTACTGGTTCTCCACCCCCTAGTAACGTCATGACAAACTGCCCAAGTGTCAAATCATAATCTACCTCGTCGACAAATTTCAAACCGTAAATAGATGAGATATCGCGTAAGCGTGTGTTGGCTTCCAGAATAAAATCTCCAAAGAAGCGCTGATCTAACGCAACAGGTGGTGACTGACTGAAGAGTTTTCCCAACGCAGGTAAGTCGCATTCTCGACCGATAATGCAAAGCACATCACCTGCACATAGCCGTGTATTGGCTGTTTGGTGAAGTAGCATATTATTACGGAATAAAGCAGCAATATGTGTATGTTGAGGCATTTTTAGATCTCGTTGTGCGACACCAATGCACCAGTTTTCATTTCCTAATTGGTAAATAAACTGCTCCCAAGGGTTGTCTGGATGGATATCCATACCGACGCGGGAAATCGGCGAGGCGATCGGTGGTATCACTACTTTTGCCATCTTGGCGACAAAGGCGAGTGAAGTTCCTTGTAGTAGAAGAGAAATTAGGACGATAAAGAATGCCACGTTGAAATACAGACATGCGTTATCTAGACCAGCCATCATTGGGAATACCGCAAGAATGATTGGTAGCGCGCCGCGCAAGCCAACCCAGGAAATAAAAAAACGTTCTCGTGTAGTATAGTTACAAAATGGCAGCAAACCAACAAAAATAGATAACGGCCGTGCGACTAGGATTAACCATAGCGATAAGACGAGCGCTGGAATGGCGATTATCCATAAATCGCTGGGAGTAACCAAAAGTCCAAGTACTAAAAACATACAGATCTGGCTAAGCCAAGCCATGCCGTCAAAAGTTTGTAAAATACCGTATCGGTTGCGTATTGGTCGGTTACCCAAAATAAAGCCGCATAGATACACTGCTAGAATTCCACTTCCTTCCAGTGCAGTGGTCAGAGCAAAAATCATAATACCGCCGCTCAGTGCAAGCAGAGAATAAAGACCGTTGGCTAAGGAGATATAATTGATTATATGCTGCAATAGCCACCCACCGCTTAACCCAATAACTACTCCTAGGCCAAATTCGCGGATAAGATGAACTAAAAATATCCAGTCAAGGGAAGTTTGATTGTTTTGAATCATGGTGATAAGCGTTATTGTTAAAAATACTGCCATCGGATCATTACTACCAGATTCAATTTCAAGTGTAGAGGTAACCCTTTCGTTTAACCCTTTATCACCTAACAGCGAGAACACAGCTGCAGCATCGGTGGAACCGACGATAGCGCCGATAAGCATTCCTTCAATCATATTTAACTGAAATAGTAAGGAAGCAGCCATGCCAGTTAAACCGGCAGTGATGATCACTCCTACCGTCGCTAGAGACAGTGACGGCAAGAGTGCAACACGAAAGGCGTTAGCGCGGGTTCGCATACCACCATCTAACAAAATCACAGCCAATGTCAGGTTACTGATAAGGTAGGCTACAGGATAGTTATCAAATGCGATACCACCCAGACCATCTATTCCTGCCAACATGCCAATAGCTAGAAAAATTACCAAAATAGGGATGCCAAGGCGTGATGAGAAAGAGCTAAGTAGGATACTTCCTCCTACCAATATTGACCCGATAATAAATGAACTTATAATGGTGCGGCTATCCAAATGCAGTCTCCTTTTGATTTTTTATTCCGTTTTTGTCTTTACCTATTTTTCAGAGTGTAAATGGTCCAAAATTATTACCATGGTCTAAAATAGGGATGGGTATCTGTATATAAGGAGGGCATGTGTAACTGTTTTTATTTAGATTAATTCTTACGTAGTATATATTTTGTAATAGCAATTTTAGAGTATATACTAATATAGTTTTACGATCGTTACCGGAGAAAGGTATTTTTTTTATTTGCATTTTTTATCGTTTCTTGAAAAAGTGTCATTTTATAAAAGCTATGCTGGGCCCGTATCTACCTCTCCATTTGACCGTTTATAACTAACATATATAAACATGTATGCTATATATTCTAGCTATGAGCATAGTATAAATGTAAATTTCTGATAACTAACTTAAGTGATGATTTCTCATCATGTTGGATAGGGTTTAGCAATTAAAAAAGATTAAATCTTTCAACATTAGCTATACCAATAAATCATCTTAATACTATCAATTTCATTGCGAAATTTGTTATAAGGTTTTAAAGTATGTTATCGTTTTCTTTGGGGTGTTTTCAATCACACTGTAACTAATTTAATTATAACAGCCTGTATGAGGCTGAATATTAATTTAAAGTTGCCTATTTTTTTATTCTTCTTGTGTCTCTGTTTTCTCTTTTAAATTCATTTGATCACAGGTGTTATATGAGAGATTGTTTATAATTTAACTAAGATTTATGCTGCTCTTATTCTATCTAACATAGGAGCCATTTCTTTCTTATCTAATAGACTCTAGAACGGCTATTGAGATATATCCTTATTGCATATCTACAAAAGGATTTTTATGACTGTTGATGATATGTACTTATATTCCTTTTATTATTAAATAAAATATTTTTATTATTAGTATAATGTATGCATTTAAATACAGGATATCTGTATCATATTTTAATTTTATGTGTACAATGAAATTATTATGTGTGCGATTGGATTTCAATCAAAAAACATACAATAAAAATATTCAACTTGATGCTAGGTATTTATAATTGTATGTTAAATATTATTATTTTAGTAATATTTTAGATTTGTTGCAATGATAGATAGATATATGCTGTGTCTAATGACATTAGCATAAAATGATTTTATGTTGTATAAAATAAAACATTATTTTTTGTTTCATATCAGATAATAAATTAATGTTTAAGTGCAATGTTATTGGTAAGCTTGATTTGATGTAATTTTTATTAATCTGAAATGTATTCAGATTAATAAAAATTACCTGTGCAATCTTTTTGCATTCAGGAATAGGAGTTGGTACCACTGTATGGTGATGAGATAGTTCATATCTGGTGTTACGTTTAAAAATGGTTTTTCATTCATGTAAAAACTGCTGATTTATACAACATGACTGTATCAGAAGAAGCATGTTGCCTTGATGGTTTTGTTATCAATGGTTTGTTTTGGACTAGTAAATAGTTGTAAACTTTAGCTTTATTATGGAGATTAGATATTAAATATTATAATAGTGATCTACTCCAGCAAGCATCTAAAATTTTTTTATTTAATAAATCTTACAATAGTATAAATTAAAACCGATATTCGTTTTTTTAGTGATATTTGTCTTTTGATATTTTCTGGTGGTTTTTGGATCTTAAGAGAGAATGAGGTTGAGCAAAATAATTCAAATTGGCTTGTATAACGAAGTTAATCCTAGTTATTTTTGATTTTTTTCAGAGTAAGTACTGAAAGGTTTTCTTTGCGAGTTTAATAATCATTCTCGTTCACTGCTGTCCAATTCAGTGTTTTTTCGGCAAGAAATGGAACTAGCGTTTCGCCATTGTTATTGCCTGATAAAGCTATCGTTGCAGGTTGTCGATTGGGTTCACGACGCAGTGTAATGAAATCTTTATTAAGTGGTAATCCGTAAAAATGCGGTCCGTTAAGCGAACAAAAGGCTTCTAAATACATCAGTATACCAATTTCCTCAAATATCATGGCATAAGCTGGTAAAGCGGCTGGGGCGCTAAAAATACCGGCACAGCCGCAGCCCGATTCTTTACGCCATTTAACATGCGGCGCCGTATCAGAACCGAGAAATAGGCGATTGCAACCGCTAGCTACCGCGGAACGCAATGCTTGTTGATGTATTTTACGTTTAAGGATTGGCAGGCAGTAGAGATGCGGATGTATGCTTCCTAGAAGCATATGGTTACGGTTAAACATTAGGTGTTGTGGGGTAATGGTAGCGGCTAAATAATCATCGCCTGCCAACACATACTCGGCGGCCTCTTTGGTGGTGATATGTTCAAACACGATCTTCAGTGCTGGAAATTGGCGACGAATAGGCTCCATTATATAATCGATGAAACGCGCTTCTCGGTCGAAGAGATCGATATCAACTGCCGTTACTTCACCGTGAATAAGTAACGGCATTCCAATATTTTGCATTGTTTCAAAGAGTGGATAAATTGCAAAAATATTCGTGATGCCATGTTGGGAATTAGTCGTAGCATTAGCTGGATAAAGTTTTGATGCGGTAAATACACCTTGGTGAAAACCATCAATTAATATTTTTCTGTCTAAAAAATCTGTCAAATAGCATGTCATCAATGGTGTAAACAGGTGATCCGTTGGCAGTGCCGCAAAAATACGTTTTCGGTAGGCTATCGCCTGAGTGATTGTGGTAATGGGGGGTGTCAGGTTTGGCATAATCATAGCCCGGCCAAAATAGCGGCTGGTGTAAGGTAGCACTGTGCGCAACATGTCATCGTCGCGTAAATGCACATGCCAGTCATCTGGTCGCCGAAGTTTTAGTACTTGAGGTTGTGTAGTCATGAATCTAGCTCTGTGATTATAGATGCCAAATAAAAATATTTTAAAGATAACAGCAGAATGAAAAAATAGATATAAAGCATGGTTATTTCATTGATTTAGATATAAATATATCTGTTTTCTGCAATGTTTTAAAGAAATAGTGGTTTTCTGCGTGTAAAGATCGTTTTTTAAAAAATAGAAGTCTTTTTATTAAACAAAAAAAAATTTTAGGTAATCTTTTGATCGGATAACTAGTATTCGTTTCAATATTTAGTTTTTCCATAGTTAAGCTAAAGTTGTAAATTATTATTTACTTCCTGATGATAATTAAGTCCTTAAGCAGTGCAGTTCTTTGATGAGTATGATGTTTATGAGGAATGGGAATAAAAGTTAAGCCATTGTTGTATGGATAGATAAAACTTTTCTGAATGCCATGGTCGAACGTTTTATTACAGAAATGTAGGCATGACGAAAAAGGTTCATGATAATGAAATTAGATTTATCGAAAAATAACGGATGCCTCGGTTAATATGAGTCTTACGATACGCTCCTTATTATTGTATCTTTTTTGAGAAAATAACACTTCTGTTTTTATATCGCAATAGTAACGTGTAATCACGTAATATTTGAGCAAAGATAACTGATATTATTAATAGATGTAATACCGTATAAATCATTGATTAAGTAAAACAAGATATATTGGAAAAGAAAACAGATATTGATCATCGAATTTCAGAGTGATAACGGCAATATTTTTGTTTAAAATATTTCTAAGAGATCATCTAATTTGTGTAACTCACGATGTTTTAATTAATTATGTTGTGTAATGATTAAAGAGCCAATTATATGATTTCTGTTATAAATGTTAAGCAGGATCTGAATCGTAAAATAATCGTTCATTCAGAGGTATATTCATTCCCGAGTTTAATTTACTCAACAAAGGGATGATAGATATGAAACTGTAAGCAAAACTAATCATGAACGACAAGAATTGATGATTGCTTTTTAGCATACTTTTCTAATATGCAAGGGCAAAATTTGTTCGTTTAGCTTTCTGAAACTAATTTTTTTCATTATTAAGTAAGTGTCATATGGATTAGAAATTCCAAAAATAAGTTTCTATGTATTGGCTAGATTCAATATCATTGAATTGCAATGGATTGCGAAATGCAATTTGCTTATTTAAGCAACGTCATGTATTCTTAGAAAGAATAGGAATCATACTTATCAACGAGTAACTTGAAATCGTTCTAAAAGCAATAGCACATGGTTTCGTAATAAATATGTAGGATGCTTATAGCTTATAGCAGATGGTAATGGCAAAAGTGTGCTTAAAGAGGGATTTGATATCAAAGAATATCCCTTATTTACAGATAGATTGCGAGTTCGGTAATAACTTTATATGGTGTGTATGTGTCTCCACAATACGCTCCGTAAAGGATCGAGTTTATTGTAATTTTTCTTAGAAAAATAGGCTCTTTTTATCAATAGAGCTAAAATAGTAAGTGCCAAATGTACGTCGATCAGATGCCTTTATGTTTGCGATGTAAAGATGTAATAATTAAATATTATTTTTAGTAGCAGAGTGTTCTGAATTTCCCTATAATCTATATACAATTTATATTGTATGTATAAGTGTAAAATATTGTGGCATAACAAAAACACCTAGGCTTTATTATGAGCATTGAACACACTCTTTCCATCATCAAACCAAACGCTGTAAAAAAAAATGTTATCGGAGCCATTACTCAGCGCTTTGAAAGCAGCAGGTTGACTGTAGTAGGGATGAAAATGCTTCTGTTAACTCGTGAGCAGGCGGAAGGATTTTACGCTGAACATAAAGGTAAGTTTTTCTTTGAAGGTTTGGTAAATTTTATGATATCATTCCCAATTATTGTGCAGATTTTGGAAGGCGAAGACGCTATACGACGAAATCGTGAAATTATGGGCGAGGCTGACCCAGCCAAGGCATTTGCAGGCACTTTGCGCGCTGATTATTCGGATAGTTTTACTGAAAATGCAGTACATGGTTCAGATTCCGCTGAATCTGCCGTGCGCGAAATTTCTTATTTTTTTTCCGATAGCGAATTTTTTTTTCGTATACGCTAATTTTCTCCGGGATTTTCAGAAACAAGTATTAATATCGATCACATTCTTTTTTTAACCACTAAAAGTAAGAGTGGTGTACTCACATTATTTTAATTTACTTATAAATCTCATCTCTCAATTTTTTATAATGTAAGCTGTCTGATTTAGGATCAATTTTTGACAATTTTCCATGACTATAGAAGGTTTAAATTTATTGGTTAAATAGTAGGTCTTGTGATTAAGATAGGTTATAGATATAATATTAATTATTGTGTTAATATCTAAATCAGCTACTTAATTGATTGTTTTCCGCGTAACATTGTTGATTTTAGAAAAAGAGATTACACGTTGGTGTAAATTAGAAAACCATTTCATATTGATTGAAACTTTTGAGTTCTATAGAGTGATTACTCTATTGTATATCATATGGCTGTACAGTACAGGAAGTATATGTGTTATGATATGAAGGTCTTGGTAAAATCAAGGATGAATAAAAATTAATTGGTGCTATATAAGATCCATAGTTATTTTGTTATCATATTATTTAAATATAATAGAAACATTCTATTTTAGGAGTTTATTTTTATTGAAAAAATTAACTATTTACTTTTAATCTTAAATAAAAAATATTAATAAAATGATTTTTTAGATAAAGAAAATTAAAATTTTTTGCATAAAAATCTTTATAGATAAAGATTTTAATTTACGAATCGTTAAAATATTTAAATTTCATTTAAAATTTATTTAAAAATATTAAATACAGTATAATTACTATATTAATATATTTCCCGACGGGTTATTTCGTCATCATTGAACTAATTAAATCTCTATAACCTTAAATTATATTTAATAAAGAATTATCTATTCCTATATTACCTAAATATTTTAATATAATTGATTGATTTGAATCTAATAGTATTTAAATAAAATTAATAAAATATAGAAATATAGAAACATGAAGATATAAAAAATCACATTTAACTCATATACTATATTTTATGAGTTAAATGTGATTTTTATATTGGTTACTGGTATAGTAACACTGTATCAGCAACCAGGAATAAGAATAAAATTAATTATTTATAGTTGTTTTATTTTTTATTTGTTTTGTTTTGTTTTGAAAGGCAATAAAATTAAATGGTCATTAATAAATAAAGTTGGTTTTTATTACTGTATTTATGAAACTTCCGTAAAAATGTATTGAGAGTATTAGTTGAAAGATATTTTTATATGATTTTTCTTTTAAATACAAAACTTTCATTCGTCAATTAATATTCTACTTGCATTTATATTAAATAATTTTGTGCACATAGAACTTGCATTCATCAAATATCCATCCTGTACTTATAGATAAAATAGTAACGTTAAAATTTAGAAATAAATAAGAGATAAATGTTTTATGAAAAAGATCCATTTGAATTAAAAATTTTTCCTTTTAAGAAAGGAGATGATTATGTAATTTCATACATATGAAAAAATTGAAGGTTGATATATTTTGTAAATATTTAGCAAACATAAAAAGCACCTTAAAAATATTGTTGATCTTTATAGATATTATTTATGAATCCTCTTCGAAAATTTAGTATCGATAAGTCATTTTATTTTTCTATCTGAGCAATGACTTATATAGTATGGTAATGCGGTATTATTGTGCCTCTTGTTCTAAACATTAGCTTATATAAGATATGTGATTACGTTGAGTTAAAATTGAAACAATAATACATAGAGAGCAGTGAAATTTAGATAGTCATTACTTAGTTAGAAATCCTAAAAATAGCAAAAAAGATTTATTTTGGATGAATGCTTTATTGCTGCATAGCATATACGCTTTTGAAAGGCTTTTGTGAATAAGTGAATAATTAAATTTAGATATTTATTTTGATATTTAGAAATTGATATTTTATTTGTGATGATTTTTATTTCGTTTAGTATTTGATTTTATCAAAAAAAATCTAATAACTAATTTGAAGCGCTTATTAAAATTAGATAATTAATTTTTTTAAAAACCTTAGTAGAAATTTATTTGTGGTATCACGCGCATACTTGTATGGAAATTACAATTATTAGAAGTAGAAAAAGCTCGGTAAAGTTTTCTCTTTAATCTCTTGTTTATTAAAGACTAAAACAGAAAATAAAGTATAGAAAACCATCGGATCTATTCATGGTTTGATTATATTTCTGTTAATTTTTAAAGTTGATATTGGCATATATTTAGGAAGGACTAATTTAGAGGAATAATTTCTTTCTCATTCATTACGTGACTTTTCTATTTTTATAAAATTATAGGCGTAAGATTTAAAAAATAAGAAAATCTTTTTTATGAATATTTTATGATTTATGCTACTAATTTTTTATTTTGTGATAAAAATTAGATCTATCCTTAATTTTATCAAACAACGAATACTTTCATGTGTTAGATTTAAAGGTATGCAAAAAACATCAATAAAGTAATTGTTTTTTTGTCATGTTTTTTGTTGTAACTAGGTAGACTTATATCTTTCTAATTTTTCTCTATACTATTTCAAAATATATATAAATTTTAGAATAAGCAAAGGAAGATCGGAACTATTACTTGTATCAAGCATAGTATTCTTTTAACAAGTTATCTGGATACCTTATTACTGTATCAGTTGTCGGCGAAATGCTTTTTTCAGGGAACTATATTTCTTTTTATCAAGAAAGGATAACGTCTAATATCACTATCTATAATATCTATAATATCTATAATATCTATAATATCTATAATATCTATTTCGATGAATCTATTTGCACTACTCGTGTTGTTTTAAGACTAATAATATTATTTTAAATATGATAATTTAATTAAATGAAATTGATAATATCAATTATATTGATAGACGATAATAACATTATATTTTGTGAATTCTTTGATTTTTGCTAATCGGAAAGTAAAACTCTTAATCGGACTTAGGGGGAACCAAGAACTGTTAAGCGCGATTTCAGAATTAACCATAATATTTCCTAAATAAGTACTTTAAATACCGATAAAAATTGCTATTATTTTGGCAAATAATCAGCTAATTTAAGATAACATATCATAACTCTAGGTTTAGTGATGATAGACGATGAAATTGTGCTAATTTTTATCTAAAAATGGTCGGATAAAGGTAAGTTTATATTCAAAATAGTTATTCTTTATAGGATAAAATATATAGTGAGATTTTATAATAAATTTCTGCTTGCTAGGTGTTATATTTTAGAATTCTTGTGTGAAGGTGTATTCCTAATTAAAATCAGGAAATAAAGATTTGTCGTGTTATTTTAAAAATTCTAATCGCAGAATTTTGAATTCTAATTATGAAATTCAATATTTTAACGTATTTCAATAGATATATAAATAGCATATTTACTACATTGTAAATTAAAAATACATTAGATAATGACTGAATTAATGCATCGAAAATGAAATGGTAGTTTGATATTTAGTCGAGGCTGTGGCGTGATTCATATCATTTATAAGATGATATTGAAAAGTAACAAATATTAGCTATGTGTGTACAAATTTTTAGCAGTTTCAGTATTTTAGTAAAAAGATCTGTATGAGATAATTTATATCCTTACCATATTGACAGTAGATTTAAACTAAAGGCTAATTATTTATAACTTTCATAATTTTTACTTTTTTTGCTAGATAATGATATTATAGTTCAAATTAATTTATATTAAATTCATTTATTCACCTTTTGCGAGATTTAATTAAGTGGAAATTGATCCATTTTTATTCATCTATAAAATATCCCTGTAGTGGATATGAATTATTCTTATAAAATATGTCATGATTTGATGATCGAAATAAGTTTTTGATTTATTTTGTCCTAAAATAAAACCAAATATAGAATACTTTGCTTTCTATATATTGATTTTTTTTAAAAAACTAATTTTTGATGATGCTGAGCTATGATTATTTTTGCCGTTTTAATATCAAGTTATCACTGATAAAGTTAAAATTAAAACTAATTTAGTGGAGTGCTGAATAAAAAAAATCAAAAGAAATGTGCTTATATTACGGAATTTCTGGATTCTTATATAGGCTATCTTATAGCCTATGGACGTTGATGAGTTTTTAAGGGTTATTGACGACTTTGTTTCTACCATTTATATTGATATTATCATAACGACAGTCCTAATAATGTGCAACAGTTCTTGTTTCTTCTTTCCAAGTCTTAATGGGGGGTTTGTACTAAATTATAAACTAATAAGAATATCATTGCGTTTTTTTAGATTCTAATTCTTGATTAGTTGGCGAAAAAAAAGTTAAAAATACGATAAAAGTTAACATGCGATACAATGACTTATAGAGTTATTGATGGCACGATCACTAAATTCTTTTTAAATAAGAGAATAACAATCCAAAAGCATTGGTGATGATAAACACGGTGAATGCTGTAAACACCATCTGTAGTAGAGATGGTGCAATATGAAATCACTTGTGCTGATTTATTTCTTAGTAAGTAGAACTTGAGGGATAAAATTTGCCTAATTTTATAAACAAGATTTCCAGAAAAACAATAAAAGTATTTACTGATGGTAAATCAGGTACAAGTTATTGTCATTATCCTCTTCTCAGCAAAAAGATAAAGATACTTATTTTGCTGAGAAATAAAAAATAATATTAGCAAGATTAATAATATAAAAATAATTTGTTATTACAAATCGATCAAAAGAGTCTCTTTTAATATCTAAAAATAGTAATAGTTATCGCTGGCGATTAGTAATTAATCCTCTAATAATCAAGTTTATAATACTGATTAGCGCTGTATTTGTTTTAGTGACTACTGATCCCACCGATAGGTGAGAGTTAAATAGATTAATATGATAACGTTGTTAGAAATTTGTTGAATTAGCATTAGAATAGGCACCATAGCTATGCCGAGGTGTATTTGTTATGTAGTTTTGATATATTTAACAAAATTTTTTACTTTTTAAAACATTGAAGTTATAACAAATTATTTCATATAATGAATACTATCCCATAAATCATTATTTTTATTTTGTTGTATTTTTTATTACATTTTTTATGTATTTAAATCAGATTTAAGATTATATCTTAGATTTATATGGATTAGTTTTTGTGTCTTAGAGCCTAAAATAACCGTCTGGTATAATTGATTGCTCTGCGTGACACGGGGAAAAAGATTCCATTGACGTAAAATAATGCATGGTGTCATCTGATGCTTATCATCTATGGTATTTATAAAATATAACAGATATTTTTTATATAAGTGCAAATTACCGCAGAGACAAAGTTGGTCTCTACCTTGAATATAGAGAATAACTGAGTTACAAGATTTTAATAAATCATGCTTGTATATGACTATCAATCATTTTTATTTAAAACAAAATATGAATAATAATTTTAAATCTGATTATGATTTTTTATTTGATTCATGTATTTTACTTATTAGTAAAATACGGTGGAACGATGAATAAAATAGTTTAACTCAGGTTTTTTTCATAAAATATATGCTTTGTAGGCTTAATCTATAATGTAAAACCGGCGGATGGTAGTGGTTTTCCGTCAAGCCAGGCTAAATTATCTCGAAGGGATAGTCGACCTGTTAGTAGCTGGCTAATTGCGATCGGATAAATGGCGTGCTCCTGTATTTTTACCCGTTGCGCTAGCAATTGCACATCGTCTTGTGCAAAGACTGGTACACGAGCTTGTAAAATTACAGGACCTGTATCTAGTTTTTCGGTAACAAAATGTACAGAAGTTCCATGTTCAGTATCGCCGTTACGTAACACATGACGATGTGTGTCTAATCCAGGATAAAGTGGTAACAGTGAGGGATGTATATTGAGAACTCGTCCAGAGTAACGATCTATAAAGGTTTTTGATAGAATGCGCATATAACCAGCCAGTATGATAGCGTCTGCTCGGTAGATATCAATGAGAGCACTGAGCGCAATATCATACTCCTCACGCCCGATAAAATCTGCAGGGCTAAGTATTTTCGCTTCAATACCTGCAATCTTGGCGCGTTTAATCCCGTAGGCATCGGCACGATTACTGATGACTGCGGCGATCCGCGCAGGGATTTTTCCTTGCTGGCAGGCTTCGATAATAACCTGCAGATTTGTGCCTTTACCAGAAATTAACACAACTAAGTACTTCATTAGCGGATGCCAACCTGATAGTTCCCTGTTAGGGAACTAATTTTTTCAGAGATTACACGGTTTTGTCAAGTCTGATGAGAATACCAAAGATTCGTCTGATAAGGGAATGGTTTGCCCCCATCATGGGGTAATTAACTTCGTCGTTAGATGGAAAAAGAAGATAGATATACTGTGAACAAAGAAATCCTCTCAAACTTACTGTAAATTTTTTTCGTCTGTTTTGTCCCACATAGACAAGACTGGTGGCAGGGTATGCAATATTTTCTTATCATAACATCCGCTGCCAGTTAAAGGTAGCGCCAGCAAATATTTTTATTGACCCCGGTAAAGAGAAGGAATTACTTTCATATAAAATCATGAAAAACTGCCATTAGATAATATACCAGTGATTTTTACTGCACCACCGTATTTGTTTAAAGCAATTTTTGTTAGTAGAACAAAAAACATAAACTATCGTAAAGATAAAAAATTTAAGGCACTAAACGCAAGTAATACAAAAAAATTGATTTAATACTGAAAATTTCACTATAGATGTTTTTCATAAGTGATCTAGTGATTACAGGATCTTTTTCTCGAGATCTTTCAATCGCACGCAACAATCTACAACTTGAAGGTTGTATATCAAAAAGCTTTGATGTTAATCGGCTTATCCTATTTTTAATCAACCTAATAATAGGTGTTGTATAGGAAAGTATCTATATATTTACAAAACATTATAATCCGATCTTTCTATTTAATACTTGAACTTTGTTTTCCAAAATAAGCAAACTAGTCGTTTCAGCATTAAATTCTTGCATATTTCTGACAAGATTTATTTTTAGGATTATTGCTATTTTGTACAGTTTTTTGTATTTTTTTTTATTCTTTATACGAGTGGATATCAGTTATCAGTGCGTTCATCTAAATTAGATACACTCAGAAACAGGTCTTTCGTTAGTGTTGAATAAGATATATAACTTGATTTAGTTAGTTAACGTTTAATATAGAGGTTTCGCTGAAATATCAGCTGCTTTACATATTAATTACAAGATGTTTTTGATCGTATGATGAATCTATTCCTCATGTGTTATTTTTAACCTAGCAGATACATCGTGATAGGTGCACTATAATTGGAACTTAAGTCGTAAATAAAAATTGCATACAGATCAATTGTATTGGAGATTATGTTGACCTGTAAGTGTAATAATGAATTTATTTAGATTTCTGAAAAAATAATCTTTTTATTATTGAAAGGTTTTATATCAATATGGTTCTAATAAATTTTGATTTTGTGAATTAGTCAAAATCTTTTACTGCCGAGAGAAGTATTTAGTAGATTGGTTTGCGTAATGTATTCTTTTACCAGTGTGCTGGTATTTGAAGGTAGAAAGGAAAAATTGCTGTTGAGGAAGCACTTGAAATAATGCTAAAAATAATAGCTGATATTGCTATTAATATGTATATATTTGTCTTTCCAGGATTCCAGTAAACATTGAGTTCAATCTGGATGAATCATAAAACGCAAAAGCTGAGTTTAATCTCGGTAATTTTAATTATCACTTTTTGTGATGCCAAAAATTTGTTTTGGCACTCTAGATCTACAGGAGTATATAAAGATACACCAACTGCTATATTATCTTAAGCTGATATAGCTAAAATGATTGATTATAATTATAAAAATAGTTAATTAATTTTCTCTGCGATATAGGTTTTTATTGAATAAATTAAAACCAGGGTGTGTGTTACGTCGAGCTAAGCCATTTCTAGCAATTCGGATGAATTTCTATAGATTCTAATAAACTCATCATGTTAAACGTTTTTATTATCACATTACCTACTTGCTATAAATATCAATTATATTGATGTATGAATAATCACTTGGAAATTTTTCAAACCGAAACATGACTATTTTGATACAAAAATATCAATATGAATCAGGTATTTTTAGATAACGTAACAGCCTGAGACTGCGCTGATTTCTAATGACGTGATCATGTTCATGGTTATTCCTTTAACTAATAATTGCGTATTGCTTTTCGAGTGGGTATAGATCTATCGATTTTATATTTTCTTTTTATGGTATTATGATAAGTAATTATATTCTAAGAGTTCAATACGAAAAATACTAATTTTTCGATTATGGTTTATTGTTTTATTTAATAAAATGCCTATGTATTATCAGTACTTGCTGAGCAATAAATCCCCATAGATAATCTCATGCGGCGCACACCGATGCTAGATGAAGTTTATATCATATTCTATGTTTACGTATTTCTATTGTTGGATTTTCTATTCGTCTTTGACAAAAAATGTTAATGCTAGTGCTATCAATGACTCAATGAGTTATTTTATTGCATCTTGGTATTTTTTATGCTGATGTCAATTTTTGTTACCCACTTACTAAGTATGGTAAGCTGGTTTGGATAAAGCGGAAATACTTTATAAGATAGTGTAACAAATGAATTAATAAATCTATGTAAGGATTCGAGATAAAGGATAACTCATATTTTATCATCAGTATTATTATTAATTGTTATATTTATGTAGTGAAAACGGTAAGTAACTGTATTTTAAAATAAATATTTATTGTTTATGCACAAACATAATAGATAACTGATCCAGGCATACTTCAATAGTATTCCGTTACTTGAGGTTTTTTCAGTATTCAAGTAGACGATTTTAAACTTTATCTGTGCGATGAAAACCCTGATCTAAAAATGATAGTAATGAGGTGAATTGATAATTATCTAAAAGTAAAAATATATTCAAAAAAGTTTTTAAAGATAACAACACTAGTATCTAAAAATAAAAATCAATTAAAGTTACAGATGGGTGCGATAAAGATGAATATCTTTGAATCGTTTATTTGAATGATATTGATCGTACTTTAGTTGGTGAATATCCTTCGTTTAATAGCGATACTGTTTTAAAATTTTAAATTTGTGATATGAGATAAAATCTTATTTTTAATAAGATTTTGCTTATACTGAATATTCCACCTTACTGTAAAATATCCCTAGTTCAGGATATTACGATTTTGATAAAAAACACCATTCTATTTTTATTTCTATAGCTTTATTTTGAATTTTATTTAAGATTATGGAATATGATGAATAAGCATTTTTTTAATTTTTGCCATTTTTTTTCATCGAGAAACTTTTTTCTGTCATAAACGAATTTTTAGAGATATATAGCCAATGATTTTTAGTTATATGGATTTGACTATAAATTTGTTGACGATGATGTGCATTCTTCCCGATTATGGTCAATAAATTTCAGGCGATACACAATAATGTTTTGTAGCTGCAGTCCTGAACGTCTGTGTATATCTAATCTGTACTACATCAATCTCAATTGGGTTTCCTGTAAATTATAGCAGATAAGCATAATCATTTCTATAATGTATTTTATAGAACTAGCTAGAATATAAACAATCAAAATATTTCAGTAAAAATTGAAATTTGATGTGTTAGAATTAATGATTATTCCTGGATTTTTAATTTTGCACATGCAGCTTAATTTCATGTATTATTATTACAATTCCTTGGCTGCCCCTTGCATACATTTAAAGGGATTAATTTAACTGAACATGGAGAGATTGTTATGGCATTCACCTTACCATCACTACCGTATGACTATGATGCCTTAGAACCGTATTTTGATAAAGAAACAATGAGAATTCATTATACTAAACATCATCAAACTTATATTAACAATGCTAATAGCGTCTTGGAAAGTTTACCGGAATTCGCTGAATTGCTGGTTGATGACTTAATTCAACAATTAGACCAACTTCCAATAGATAAAAAAACCATACTTTGTAATAACGCCGGTGGTCATGCTAATCACAGTATGTTCTGGAAAGGCCTAAAACAAGGCACTATTCTTCAGGGTAAATTAAAAAACGCCATTGAGCATGATTTCGAAAGCGTTGACGCGTTTAAAGAAGCCTTTGAAAAAGTTGCACTAACATGTTTTGGTTCAGGCTGGGCTTGGCTTGTAAAAAAAGACTGTAAATTAGCCGTGGTATCCACTACCAACCAGAATAATCCGCTGATGGGCAAAGCTATTACAGGCACTTCTGGGTACCCAATTCTGGGGCTGGATGTCTGGGAGCATGCTTACTATCTGAAATATCAAAACCGCCGCATAGATTACATCAAGTCATTTTGGAACGTGGTTGACTGGGATGAAGTGGATGCACGTTTTAGTCACGTCTCCTGATTCCTCCTTATTATGGAGGGGATGTTAAGGAATATAATGGTTGATGATTTTTCTCATTGAGAAAACTGTAATTATTTGGTACAGGGTATAGTTCTTTATGGATTATTAATAGTAAGTGGTATTTTTATACTCCTCCAAAGGAGTATACATGCTTCTGAATTAAAGAAATCAATTTCAGGTGCGGCAGTCGCGCACCTGAAATTTTACTTACTTAGCCCCAAAGCAAGCTTTGGAATACATAGTTTTTTTTGAAAACCACTTAGGCATATAGTGAGGAAGTTCCTGATATGTAAATGTGGCTGAGTAAATTGTTTTTCATAAACTATTAAGTGTTATCCATTAGATTTTTTGCATATATAAAGGATATGGAAAACGAAAACATATTCGTTTCCAGTTTTCTTGATTACTGAATGATTTTGTTATAGGTATTAGTCACTTTGTGAAAGCTTCGTTTTTAATAAGAAAACACATGTTTTACTCTGCGTTACTTGCTGCCTAATTTTGTCCAGCAATGCTTGCTAATTTTTTGTTATTACCTTATGTAGCTAGATATATATGATACATAATTACCAACATAACGTTATGATCACGTTTACAAAGCCTCTGAATTTTGTAATATTATATATAACTATTTGTGAGAAGGATCTTCTTGTTTTTTGTTAATGAATGAATTTATTAAATCTCGGGTAGTATTTTTAAGCAATAAATTAGTAAATATTCATCTTTTATGCATCTAATATCCGTTGCATGAGATATATTGACGCTATACTCTGTGTTTTTGCATGAAGTTTGTGTCTGATAAACTTTCTATTGATTTTACTGCAGACTTTAAGGTTAATGTTTTTATCAATATCACAATGGTTATTTTAAGAACATATTGGTGTTTTTAAAATCATGTGGTTATTTTGCCTCAATTATTAATTAATGAGTAATTTTAGGAATACTGTAGACTATTCCATTTTATTAATTTAAAAATCGCATCAAGAAAGATTTGTATTCTTTAAAAATGTCTTTTTATCAGAAAATCTCTAAAACAGATTATTGTATAGCCGAAATAGCTAGAACGATATTCAGGAGAAGTTTTTTCATGTAGTAAAGGCTTTATTTTATTTACATCATATTTTTAATAAAGTGGTTTGTTGCTGAAGAAGTTAATTCTGAGCGAGATAATCATTGAAAAGAAAGAAGAAAATATTATTTTCCAATCATCTTAAAATTCGATTTGTTCAATAATTTTTATTATGTTAAATCTTGTTTTGAGTTACTTAAAAATCATTTAAAACAAGTTATTGATAGCGTATATAAAGTTATTTCTGAAATGTTTATTTGCTATGAATCAAAAAATAGTCTAACTTTGTTAGTTTGTTTTATGTTAATAAACACAAAATAAATGTGCTTTAGACTATTTTATGGACGGGATATTTACCAATATTAGAGCAATTCATAATGATTTAAAGGAAATGAAAATAGATTTCCTACAAACAAAGAATATATAATTTATTATACTTTTAATCAAATAATCCAGATTATTTGTAAGCAACATACCAAAAAAGATAGAGTTGTATAATCTGAATATACGGACTCAGATCAAAGATCTTGTTCTTATAAAACCATTTATTTAAAAATAATGCCTAACGAATTAATTGATTGGTATATAATCCAATCATATTTAATAAATACAATACTACTTTTTTTATGTTATTTATAATTTACTACTGTAATTTTTAAATATATCAACACAGTATTCATATCAATATAAAATATATATGCTTTATTCCTATACTTAGAACTATTTATAGATATATCGATAATATTTTTGTTTATATCATAATTAAGATCCTCCATATTAAGAATGAAGCAGAAATGTTTTTAACACTAAGCTATATCGTAATACATTTTAAATATCCAGAAGATTCCTAAATCTTTTCTCAAACCAATAAAGAACATATTTCTGACTGACTGGTATTTTTATCTCAGACAGAAAAGTCATACCGCGATAAATGAGAACTCAATCTCCTCGGCTGATAGATTTCAGGATTTTATTAGAATTCTTTTGCTAGATATTTTTGATAATATCCATTAATCCATAGTAGTTTAACCTGGTTGTTTAATGATTTTTCCTAACATACATTTGTACATTTGAGATATTGATAAATATCGGTATAAGAGATAGCCATAATTTTATAGACTGCTGTTTATTATTAATTAACAATAATAATCAGTACAGGATATAACCCTTATCATTAGAAACAATTGGAAATCTTCACTTCGTAGAAGTGAAAACCAGATCACTGTCCGCGTCTGTTTTTTTGCATTTTTGCTACTCCATTTTTTCTAACACATCGTTATTCTTATTTCAAAAAAAATTTTTATTGATTAATGAGGTTCGATATAATTCAGAATGAGCCGAAGATAACCGATTTTGTAATTATTCTAAAGTTACGCCGATACGGTTAGAAACTGCCTCATAGGCCTCGATAACTCCACCTAGATTTTCGCGGAAACGATCTTTATCCATTTTATTCAGCGTCTTTTTATCCCATAGACGACTGCTATCAGGAGAAAATTCATCTCCCAGTATAATTTCTCCTTTAAATATCCCAAATTCTAACTTGAAGTCCACCAGAATAAGCCCGGTATCATAGAAAATTTTACTAAGTACATTATTTGCTTGATAGCTTAACTGTTTCATCCGTGCCAGGTTGGATTCATTGGCCCACCCAAATGTGCTGCAATAGGACTCATTAATCATCGGATCGTGCATGGTGTTATTTTTCAAAAATAAATCAAATATAGGTGGCTGTAAAAGTAGCCCTTCTTGTATACCTAAACGCTTTACAAGAGAACCAGCCGCGCGGTTTCGTATGACGCATTCCAAAGGAAGCATCGTAAGTTTTTTTACTAGCACATCATTATCAGAAAGTAAGCGCACAATCTGTGTAGGAATCCTGCTTTCAGCTAATCTCATCATGATAAAGAAATTAAATTTATTATTGATCATTCCTTTTCGATCGAATTGCTCGATACGTTGAGCGTCCAGTGATGAGATATCATTTCGGAATGTCAGGATAACCAAATCCGGATTTTCTGTAGAATAGACCGTTTTCGTTTTTCCCCGATATAATTCAGCTAACTTTTGCATATTTATATACTCCAATGATAGATAATGCATGAAAATAAATAAAAAGAGAGCCATGTTATCTTTTTTATTTAAAAAAATGATGTCTGTCGGAACGATTCCAATATTAATAAGGAACCTGGGCAACGGTTGCTAATTATGTGGGTAATATTATTTATGCTTTTGCATCTCTTTGTAAACTGTAATGTAAAGGGGAATTACCAAGGTCGTTTCTTTTAATTTAGATTTGGCGTTGTTTAAGTCCTGCATTTTTTCTTCTAAATTGTCTTATGTATTCCTGTTCGAAGCAATATAGATCGGTTGACTGAATAGGCTAACAAAATTAAAGTATGGTAAATGTGGGGCATTCCATCTATTTTCAACATCATCATCCAAATACTTGTCAACAAAACGCTATTGTTAGCACTTTGTTTGTATAATGAAATCATTAGCAACATCAGGAGTCAGATTTTGTTTTGTTGAGCATTTTTCACCTTCAAATCAGTAGTGTGTGATTCTAAGCAATATGATTGCGAATATTGTTACGATGCTGCGGATCAGATGCGATCCTGTTGCGTATATCTTTATACTATAACATTTTTGATGCAGGGTAGAGTTAGTGATCTTTGTACCTTACTAAAATTTATAAGAAAATTTATTATAGAAAGCTTTGATAGCCTTGATTTGAAAGGCTTCTTTGATAATTTTTATTGTTCTATGCATATTCATCTGTGAAAGTCCAGATGAATTTAATTGGTATTCAGGTTTTACAGCGAATTCTGAGATGCGCCGAATGAATATCTCTTTTTGTTGCTACTTTACATTGCGATAAAAATAGATGTTTTTAGCTCCAACTTTATTCAATTAGATATCGGTGTGTTTAGTGGTTTATTCAAAATCGGGAAATTCTTAGAAAAATCATCAAGGCTGTCTGGGAATTCGGATATCCAGTTTTTTTCCTACGGCGCCGTTGTGTGGTATGGAGAGAATTTCATAGTTTTCATTCTGTGAAGGTAATATTATATCGGATGGACTAGTAAGTTTATGTAGAGAAGGTGCTTGTAAATACTCATCATTGCCGTTTATTTGACGTTTATAGCACTGATCGTTGGTACAGCCTCCTGTGAATAGCAACAGGAGAAAGGAGGTGGCTACCACTTTCGTCACCTTTAAATTTTGTATTAAACAAGTCATAAAATCTCTCTAAGAAATTACAGCAACCCAGCATCTATTAATGCTTCTCTTACTACGAGGCGGCCTTCCTTGGTCAAGGGACTCATCGGTAGGCGTAGGGTATCGGTTGCAATTAATTGCAAGGCTTTACAAGCCCATTTAACCGGAATAGGGCTAGGTTCAAAAAATAGCTTTTTATGTAGAGGCATCAGGCGCTGATGTAGACGACGCGCATCAGCGTAATTACCATCGGCTGCTAGTGCGCAAATTTGTGCCATTTCTTTTGCTGCAATGTTTGCAGTCACAGAAATCACTCCATTACCACCAAGTTGCATGAAGTCTAATGCACTTCTATCATCTCCGCTTAATAAAAGAAAATCGGCATTGACAAGCTCTTGAATCTGACTGACACGGGTTAAATTTCCAGTAGCTTCCTTAATGCCGATAATGTTTTTAATTTCTGCTAAGCGAGCGACGGTTGTTGGTAGCATATCACAGCCGGTACGTGCTGGCACATTGTATAGAATCTGTGGTAAATCGCTACTTTCAGCGATGGCCTTGAAATGTTGGTATAACCCTTCCTGGCTTGGTCGGTTATAGTAAGGTGTAACGCTGAGGCATCCTACGATACCGCTGTTGTTGAATCGGTGGGTTAACGAGACGGCCTCAGAAGTAGAGTTTGCCCCAGTGCCTGCAATAACGGGAACGCGACCGTCGCTAAGTTCAAGTGTCCACATCACTACATCGCCATGCTCTTGATAGCTCAGGGTAGAGGTTTCGCCGGTCGTTCCTACTGACACAATTGCTGCGGTGCCGCTGGCGATATGATAATCGATTAATTTTTTCAGACTGACCCGGTCGATGGCCCCTTTTTCGTCCATCGGAGTAACCAGTGCCACTATGCTTCCCGTAAACATTAACTATCCTCCAAAAACAGATTACTTATGGTACTTTTGTCGCCTATCTAAAAGCAAGAAAACATCGACTCTATAAGTTGTTGGTAGCGGGGTTTTTTAGAATTATCATATAAATTAGAAACTGCTGTACAGGAAGCGCCGATTTTCTATGGTTACAGAAACATTATTTAGTTATTACTGCACTGAGTAACAAAGTTGGCGTTGTCTCGATGATTAATTGATGTAAAACTTAATCATTTATTCCCTAAATTTAACTCACCTAAGATACAACCAGCACTTTTAATAGATTCCTGTTTTGGATATTGGTTACGTTTAGATATTAGTGCGGCTGATTTTTAGTTTTCTTATATAATAATTTTTTGCCTCTTTTATGCCACGATGGACATCGATTACTTATTATGATAAATATTTTATACCTCATTAAAGATTAGGTGTTAGATGTATTGATAACATGTATTTTATATATTGAAAGTACCTAATTAAAAAATGTTATATTCCGTTGTATTTGAGAAGAAGATGGAAGTTTAATGTGATTATTATTTTCTATATATTTGATGACGAATATTACATCTACACGCAATATTTGCAATATATTCCGGCTTGATTTCTTCTATTAAAATTTAAAATAAGCATTGAGTTACAGACTAATCAATGATTTTTGAATGAATTATTTAGTTGAATAGCTATTCAGATATTAAAGTAGGTATATTGAATTCTGTTATGATCTCTTTAAAAAAGATATAATCGTTTATTAAAAATAAAATAATATTTGTTTTAAGGTTGCTGTCTATTATTGATAATATAACGTAATAGAATTATGTATATGGAAGCATATAATTCAACTTTTCTTTGTTTTTTGATGTTTATCGATTACATAAAAAATCAGAATAATCTATGATTTCAAATCGAAAATTAATAGACATAACTATATTTTTAATCGCTATAAAAATTTAAATGTGCATTTTTCAGAAAAAGACACATCAGGAATAATTCCGTTTAAAATATTTTTTTAGTATTGAAAAATTCATGCGGTAAGTGTGAAATATATATTAAAGGATAGAGTAATACAATTTGAATTGATGGACTAATATTAAACCTTTTGTTTATTAAAATATTTATTTTTAAAAATCATATATATAAAATTATTTTTATGATTTATTGTTTATAAATGATTAATAAATCTGAGTCATGTATCTGTAATGTGAATGCTGTTAGGTATTCCTAACAGAGTAATTTGGTTGAATGATTGGATCAATGTTAAACTCAAAACAATAAAAATTGTAATATCTCAACAAGAAAAGTTATTACATTTCTCGCAAATTACGATAAAGATACGGTTATTTTGTTAGAATTAGAAAACCTATGATTATAGTTATAGGTAGTTCAGACTTTTCGTTGTCCGCGTTCGATTACAACGCCGGCATTTTTAGCCTGTGGTATCGCGCCGGGTTTACCGATCTTAATGCGTATCCAGGGTAGTTTAAACTTTGCCATAAGTTGCTCCGATGTTTCTTCAGCAACGCGTTCTAGTAGTGCAAAACGCTTTCCAGTTACGATTGACAAGACGGTGTCGGCGACTTTTGCATAATCTAGACAATCTTCAACATTATCGCTACGAGCAGCCAATAAGTTTTCCCAGCCCATTTCAAGGTCAAATACCACTTTTTGTGGGTGTTGTTGTTCCCAGCCATAGACGCCTATTTCCGCCATAACCGTTAATTGCTCAATAAATACAATGTCCATGCGCCATACTCAGATTTTGAATTTTTATTAGGATACCCATTCATTCAGAATATGCGTATTATTCAGAGACAGCGAAAATATAATGAATCTTGATGAATGGAATGTGTTTACGCATCATTATATCACGATAGGCATAATGATTGGTTTTGTGTGGTTTAATATCCTATGTGATCCCGAACTGGTGAATTTGCTCATTTATTAGATCTAGGTACCCCCACTGGGCCTCCAGCAATTCATGGGTCTACCAATGTGCTGTAAAGCTTTTGTTGGATTAAATTGGAGCTCTACTTAGTATATATGATGTTATTCGATGTGTTCAAAAGGGATTCTTTCTGAACGAGAGAAGTAATAGTTTCATGCTGCTAGGATTTTCTCTTTTGAAATTTTGAGATGATTTTCTGGTAATTTCACCTTTGTTTCCTGTTTTTGCTAAATTCATCAGGTATTTTTACTTTTCTGATAAAAATGGGTTACCCCTGAGGGTGTTGGCTTGTTGTCTTTATTTAGCCTGATGATAGAATTTTTTAGCTTTGATGTTGTTGCTTTAGTAACAATCGTAAGTAGCAATAATAATGATGATGGCTTTTCTACATATAGTTATATAATATTGTAGTTTACCTTTTCGGCAGTAATTTTTCCTGATTTATATCATCCTGTATCACCAGGATAATAGCTAACGGTTATGGCAAGGATCAAGTAAATAGCATATCTATTTTTTGGAGAAAAGATCGAGATATTAGTACAACAGAAAAGCCTAATTTGATTTAGGAGCTCAGTGCTGGTAATTCCTCCAGCCGCCAACGTGGCTGTATTGATACCGCTAAATCCGCGCTGTCCCCGCTTTGTAGTCGCATCATGCCAGCATACGCGATCATAGCACCATTATCCGTGCAAAATTCTGGACGGGCGAAAAATACTTTTCCACCTCGTTGGCGCATCATTCCGTCTAGCCTGAGGCGAAGGGACTGATTGGCACTGACGCCGCCGGCCATCACTAACCGCTGAAATCCGGTTAAATCAAGTGCACGTTGGCATTTTATCGCTAGTGTCTCTACCACTGCGTCCTCAAATGCCCGCGCAATATCTGCACGTGTTTGGTGGTCATTGACGACAGCGCGAAAAGTGTTAGCAGCAAAAGTTTTTAGACCCGAAAAGCTGAACGTTAATCCTACTCGGTCAGTCATTGGGCGCGGAAAGGTAAAACGCCCAGGTACACCTTGCTGCGCTAAGGATGCCAGCATCGGCCCTCCGGGATAATCCAGCCCTAAAAGCTTGGCGGTCTTATCGAACGCCTCGCCAGCAGCATCATCAATTGATTCTCCTAGTAGTCGATATTCACCAATGCCCGATACCGCGACAAGCTGTGTGTGAGCGCCGGAAACCAGCAACCCTACGAAGGGAAACGTTGGCGGATTCTTTTCTAGCATAGGGGATAGCAAATGTCCCTCCATGTGATGGATAGCGATAGCTGGTATCTGCCATGCATAAGCTAATGCGCGGCCAATGGCGGCGCCGACCATCAATGAACCTACGAGCCCTGGCCCGGCGGTGTATGCAACTCCGTGTATATCTGATGCCTGCAGCTCTGCTTGCGACAGTGCCGCCTGAATTAACGGTATGGTTTTGCGGACATGATCGCGGGAGGCTAGTTCAGGCACTATCCCGCCATAATCAGCATGCAGTTTCACCTGGCTGTATAGTTGATTGGCAAGCAATCCTTGATATTGATCGTAGATCGCCACCCCAGTTTCGTCGCATGAGGTCTCAATACCTAATACGCGCATAGTTGTTATCCCCCTTTTTTAGAAAAAGTTTATCATATTTAATCTCTCTTTCAGAGACGTACGGAGGGCAATTTATACGAAATTGCTGTTTTTCTTGTTATGATGATATTTTTATTTATTGAGGATTGAATTAATAGCAGGTAGAATCTATTAAACTCAATGAGTTAGTAAAGTTTTCCTTAATTTTTATATACTTTAGTTCATATCTCAGAGGGATATCTTGCACGCTATGATGAATAGCGGACTATCAATGTATCGAGACGCTTTACAAAGCGAGTAACCTTGAAGTAAAATTCCGAAAACTTTTTAATTAAAAAGTTTAGTAAAGACTAGCGATAAAATCCGAATTTTGTTGAGGGGTAATATATACATGCCGCTGATTAAAGTACGTGAAAACGAACCATTCGATGTAGCACTTCGCCGTTTCAAGCGTGCTTGCGAAAAAGCTGGCGTTTTAGCTGAAGTGCGTCGTCGAGAATTTTATGAAAAACCAACGACTGAACGTAAGCGGGCTAAAGCGTCTGCTGTAAAACGTCATGCTAAGAAACTATCTCGTGAAAACGCACGTCGCACTCGTTTATATTGAGTTTTTCAGGATGTGAATGAAATACTAATCGGAGGATAGCTAGCAATTAGCTCAATATTTAGTTTTTGTGTACGAAGTCCATGTTGCTACATGGATAAACATGGCTTCTTGTGGTTCTAAATGTTTACCTGACAGGGCTTATGGTTGTACGGATATCACGTGTTTTTATCAATGATTTGTTGGCGCGTACTGACATTATCGCTCTAATCAACGGGCGGGTAAAGCTTACGAAACGCGGAAAAAATTTTCACGCTTTTTGTCCGTTTCATCAGGAGAAAACTCCGTCATTCACGGCGAATGAAGAAAAGCAATTTTATTATTGTTTTGGTTGTAATACCCATGGTAACGCCATTGACTTCCTAATGAATTATGATCGGCTAGAGTTTATCGAAGCTATTGAGGAACTTGCTGCTCAGCAAGGCTTGGAAGTGCCATATGAAATGTCTTCCTTTTTAAGTCAAGAGAAGAAGGGGTATCATCGACAAAGAATCTATCAGATGATGAACAAGCTTAGTGTCTTTTATCAGCAGATGCTTAAGGAGCAGATGGCTGAAAAAGCTCGTCGTTATTTACATCAGCGTGGGTTAAACGAAGCGATTATTACGAATTTTGCTATTGGTTTCGCTCCCCCCTGTTGGGATAATGTGATTAAGAATTTCGATTCTTTAGCGGAGAATCGAGACTTACTTAACAACACGGGGATGCTGGTGATAAATGATAATGGACGAATCTACGACCGTTTTCGTAACCGTATCATGTTTCCTATTCGTGACAAACGTGGACGTGTTACCGCGTTCGGCGGGCGCGTATTGGGAGAAGGGTGGCCGAAATACTTGAACTCGCCGAATACTGATATTTTCCATAAGAGTCGCGAATTATACGGTCTGTATGAAGCCCAACGACGGTCTTCAGAAGTATTCCGATTGCTCGTTGTCGAAGGGTATATGGATGTAGTGTCGCTTGCGCAGTTCGGTATAGATTATGCCGTAGCTGCGTTGGGAACCTCAACCACTTCTGATCATATTCAATTGCTATATCGCGTTACAGATAGAGTAATTTTTTGCTACGACGGCGATAGTGCCGGGCGAAAAGCTGCGTGGCGTGCATTGGAAAATGCACTTCCTTACTTAAACGACGGTCGTCAGTTGTGTTTTATGTTTTTGCCGGAAGGTGAAGATCCAGATACTCTGGTTAGAAAAATCGGGAAAACGGCGTTTAAATACCTCATTGATCAGGCGAAACCGATGTCTACGTTTTTATTTGAGACGCTGATGCAGCAGGTAGATTTGTGTAGCCTTGATGGCCGTGCAAAATTGAGCACGCTGGCGCTTCCTTTGATAGGTCGCGTTCCAGGCGAAACTTTACGTTTCTATTTGCGCCAGCAGTTGGGCAATAAACTCGGAATTCTTGACGACAGGCAGCTGGAGAAATTTTTGCCAAAAGTGGCGCCAAAAGCAAACATTTCTTTACCGCCGCGTATCAAACGCACGACAATGCGCACCTTGATCGGATTGCTGGTGCAGCATCCACAGCTTTCTATTTTGGTAACAAAGACCACAGAGTTGAATCAAGCCACTCTTGCCGGAGTGCCACTGTTTATTGAATTAGTTCAGATTTGCCAGGCTCAACCAGAATTAACCACCGGTCAATTGCTGGAAAATTATCGAGAGAATACAGTCTATTCACAGCTTAAAACTCTAGCAACCTGGAACCACATGATTATTGATGAAATGATTGAGGTAACATTTCTTGACACATTGGCTAGTCTTTACGATTCTATACTTGAATTCCGTCAGGAGGTACTTATTGCTCGCGATAGAACCAATGGCCTGTTGGCCGAAGAACGCCAAGAGCTTTGGTCGTTGAATCAGGCCTTGGCGAAAAAAAATTAAATAACGAAGCTTTATTGCTATCATTTTGTAGAGCAAAAACTCTTCGCAGTATGTGTATTGGACTTCGATATAAAACAAAGTCTACATCTCTTGTTGGTAATGCATTTTTACCAAAAACACTAAATACTTCTCTGAAGTGTGGATACATTTTATGGAGCAAAACCCGCATTCACAGCTCAAGCTGCTTGTTACACGCGCTAAGGAGCAAGGTTATTTGACCTTTTCTGAAGTCAACGACCATTTGCCGCAGGATATTGTCGACTCCGATCAGATCGATGATATTATCCAGATGATAAATGATATGGGCATTCAGGTGATGGATGAAGCACCAGACGCCGATGACTTGCTGCTAGCTGAAATTACGCCTAACACTGATGAAGATGCTGTGGAAGCTGCGGCGCAGGTTCTATCTAGCGTTGAGTCCGAAATAGGACGAACCACCGATCCAGTACGTATGTATATGCGCGAAATGGGTACTGTCGAACTTTTAACCCGTGAAGGTGAGATTGATATCGCTAAACGTATCGAAGATGGTATTAATCAGATTCAGTGCTCAGTTGCCGAGTACCCGGAGGCTATTACCTATCTATTAGAACAGTATGAGCGAGTTGAGTCCGGTAATGGCCGTTTGCTCGATCTTATTAACGGTTTTGTTGATCTCAACGAGGAAGCTGAGGTATCCCCACTCCCAGTGGTGACACATATCACCTCTGAACTCTCCGATGATGATCGAGACGATGGAGAGGAAGACGATGACGTTGATAGCAACGACGATGATAACAGCATTGATCCGGAACTAGCGCGTCAAAAGTTTTTAGAATTGCGTAAACAGTATGAAATTACTTTTAGCGTTATCAAAATAAACGGGCGTAACCATCCAAAATCAGATGTGGAAATTTTGAATCTTTCTGAGGTGTTTAAACAATTTCGTTTGGTGCCAAAACTGCTTGATTACCTAGTCGATAATATGCGTTGCATGATGGAACGTTTGCGTACTCAGGAACGTTTTATTATGAAATTATGTGTCGAAATTAGCAAAATGCCGAAGAAAATTTTTCTTGTTCTGTTTACAGGCAATGAAACCAGTAAAAGCTGGTTTGAAGACGCGTTGGCGATGAATAAGTCCTGGTCAGAAAAATTGCATGCCGTTAATGATGATGTGTATCGTAGCCTACAAAAGTTGCGAAAGATTGAAGAAGAAACAGGTCTAACCATAAAGCAAGTGAAAGATATAAACCGTCGCATGTTAATCGGAGAAGCTAATGCACGGGGCGCCAAGAAAGAAATGGTAGAAGCGAATCTGCGTCTAGTTATCTCTATTGCCAAAAAATATACTAATCGTGGTTTGCAGTTTCTAGATTTAATCCAGGAAGGGAACATCGGTTTAATGAAAGCGGTAGACAAATTTGAATATCGCCGTGGTTACAAGTTTTCTACTTACGCCACCTGGTGGATCCGTCAGGCTATCACTCGCTCTATTGCCGATCAGGCGCGCACCATTCGTATTCCGGTACATATGATTGAGACGATTAACAAACTTAATCGTATCTCTCGTCAGATGCTGCAAGAAATGGGACGCGAAGCGACGCCTGAAGAGCTAGCTGAACGCATGTTGATGCCGGAAGATAAGATTCGTAAGGTGCTCAAGATTGCCAAAGAGCCGATCTCGATGGAAACACCTATAGGTGATGATGAAGATTCGCATCTTGGTGATTTTATTGAGGATAGTACTCTTGAATTGCCGTTAGATTCCGCTACTTCTGAAAACTTGCGTTCGGCAACTCATGATGTATTGGCGGGCCTTACGGCGCGAGAAGCTAAGGTTTTGCGTATGCGATTCGGGATCGATATGAATACCGATCATACACTGGAAGAAGTAGGTAAACAGTTTGATGTTACTCGCGAGCGTATTCGTCAGATCGAAGCGAAAGCGTTGCGTAAACTGCGTCATCCGAGTCGATCTGAGGTTTTACGTAGTTTTCTAGATGATTAAAGTTGTTTTTGTTAGCCCGTATTTTACCACCAAACTACCAATAAAAATAAAACCAAGAAGAGAGCTCTACAGATGTTGATATATTTATTGGTAAGATAAATGATGTCGTTGTTATTTAAATCTATTTTCCAGTAAGTATATATAGAATATCCAGGATATATAGATAGTTACAGTCAGTAAGGAGGCTAGAGCACTTTTTTGTTTTTCTATTTTCTCTTTCTCTTCCTGAGAAACTGCATATTAAATGCAGGTTCTTTCTGAAAGAATTTTCATTTTTTTTGTACCGCAAAATGAAATTTAAATATGGTAATAATATTAATTTTTAATATACTTAATTGATCTTTTCTGTATAAAAACCATCTTCAAGAGTAAGAAAAGAGAGATTAAATATCAATAAAATTACAATTTTGTTGTTTAATATTTAGTCGGTACAATCTATTTTGATAGATGAAATAAATTGAGATTATATATTAAATATCTAGTAATCGAAAGATTAATAGATAAGTATTAGAAAATATTTAGTTATATTCTAATTGTTTTTAAATAAGACGAAAGAGCATTTATATGTATACATATTATAGATATTTTAAACAACTAAATATAACAACTAACCTATAAAATGTTCTATTTTATTCAATAATAGATGAAAAAATCATGGTTTGATTGAAAGAAATAAATTTTTATAAATAAAATATTTTATGTGGATGTGTAAAGTAAAAATTTTGTATGTTTACTCCTTAAGAAAATTTCAGTATCTAATTTAGATAAGTTTAAGAAGATATTATAAATTGATGATTCATCAGTTATATAAAATTATGGTTAATATTTATACTAAATAAGTATAATATACTATGATATTTTTATATGTTTTAGTATATATAGAATATATAAAAAGCACTTGGGTTACTGTAAAATATATAAAGAGTTTTTTCATCAAAAGCTCTATATTGTTATATCGAAGTTGGTATTTTATATGTCTTATAGAGAAAATGGTTATGGATTATAAGCGTAATCTATTAGGAAAAATAAAAATGTTATCGAGATTATAATAAGTATAACATAAACAAAAATGTTTTTTGTGTGTTTGTAAAAGCCTATTAATTTATATGATTTTTAAAACAGAATTAATGTTATTAAACAGTATTGATTTCTATTATTGTATGATTTTCAAAAAAACATTTTGATATAGTAGATTACCTGTAATACTTGTTTATATTAAAAACTGTTATTAATATAACAGTATATAATGTGATTAACTAAAATGAAAAAGATATAAATAGGATACAATATAGATTACTTTATATAATTTATTTTGAATTAAAAATAATCAAATGTTTTAGATATATCAGATAGTATGGTGTATTCATTTATATTAATATTAATACAGATCCTTCATTAGGTTTTTTGAATAAATTAAATTTTTAGATAATAGTTAGATTAGATCTATATTTTTAACATTTTGTTTATGGTAAAGATGAAATTTAAAAACAACTACTAACCAAGTTACAATAAATCCATCAATCATTGAAGTTCTATGAGGGTATAGTTTGATTATTCAGGATATTTTCGCATATAAAATTCGGATAGAAAACAATATTTTCTTGAGAGTCATGGGTTAACTTTTGAACTACATAAATATGGTCATGATAAGAGTTCTGATGATAAAATCAGTATATTTTTTCTTGTACAGCCTTTCAGGGTTTTATTGATTCAATTTTTAAAGTAATGAGCATTACGTAACGTTATCTATACTATCTTCTATTTAGAATGGCGACTGAAGATAGTTATATCAGTATAAAAACGTTATCATCCGATAATATTATTTATAAGATGATTGATACCAGCTGTCTTAACATTTTTTCATGAATATGAAAAGGACGGCATCGCTTGGAGAAGCGATAAACGTAGAATATGGTATGAGCACCATGTGAGCAAAGGAGATAATGTAAAAATATTGGAAATATGTTCTCTCTATACTGATTTATCTTTTACTCGACCACACTAGATAAATAGGCTTTGTCAGATTTGATAAATAATATCTATTGATAAATCAAAAAAACTTTTGTTTAAGTAGTAGATGGGATACCTTGAAAGAAGGTTCATTAATTAGTAAAATCAGTAGCTGTAATTATTAAATTCCTTTTTAGATATTTACTTATGATTATTTATTTTTACTGATTATCATATGTATCATGGTAAGGATTATGATGCAAATTTCACTAAGTGTTTAATCGGATTTTTAATTTAAGAATGCAAAACAGCATTCAGAATTGCGGAACAATTCTTTCTCTCTTAGAGGCGCATTTGTAATTAGTTCTGATTTGTTTAAAAAATAGATGATAAGTGTCTTATCGGAAAGATATTTTCAATGTATATCTGTCATTAAACATAAGAATTCTTTTATTTATTAAAGTATATTTATACTTAAATTCGATTTTTAATAAATTTTATCGAAATATGTTGAATATAAAGCTTCTATTGGATATTGCCATTTTGGCATAAACCACTTTTAAAGGAAATTGCTTTTTTGACGCGTCAATGTCGCAGATTTACGCACACATTGTGCGGCGCTTGTTTGTTTCAAGGTGGGGTTGTTTTTAACAATGTTTTTAATGGTGGGTTTTGGAAAATTGCCGGAGATAATTTTTGCCATTCCTCGGAATTTAATGACGGGTAGGAATAGAGAGGATCTAGAAATCAAGAATGCATAGCTTCTTATTCATCAGATACAGATTTAATATCACCTCACGGGGTGATATTTCTAACTCTGAATAGACCCCATATTTTCGGTGAAGGCAATGACTAACATTAAGCTTATATGACTATATTTAGTGTAATAGATAGTGCACATTTAGAATGCAAAAGTGATGAATAATAATTATAAAATCGTTAGTATCGAAGAATTTTATGCGTGGTAGGATAATTGAATGGAGAATGTCTAAACAATCAGAAAAAATCAGCGAGAATATTTGTATAGGTGCACATACCTCTTAAGTAATCAGATCGCGTAATTACTGTTTCAGAATCGTTTTAAACGTGTTATCACCGCTTTAGTTAATTAAACACAGATTATTAAATTTACTTAACCGCGGTTATACTACGCATTGAACGTATCTTGAATGCGAATCAAAGTAATACTGTTTGATTACTCCGTTGTGTGAAAAGTAATAAAATATTTGCTGAAAGATCCCTCTTCCCCCTCCAGGAAGAAATTATGGTGTTGCCATATAAGTCGTTATAAATAAAGTACTCGATTTCTCCTAGTCCGTGATCCTAACAGTTAAGGGTATACCACCGCTAAGATAAAAATGCTTACGATAATTAAGAAAGTGAAAATCAGGATTTTTAACATGCTATAGTTATTTATTCATTTCTGTTAAATATCATGCATCAAGGTGGCTTTACTTATCAAGAAGAAAAATGTGTAAAGGATTAGTATTGGAAATCCCTTTTAAATTTGTAGCTTTACCAGTCTTTTTTTCAAGATTATTTAATTTAAATATATTTAAATATTAATGATAAGATTAGGGTAAATTATTTTTATATAAATCAGTACTTCCAGAGTATTTTTTGATATTTTAAAATTTTTAATTTTAATTAAAACATAAATAATTAATTATTGATTAATTTAATTTGTATAAATTTTAATTTTTCAAATAAAATTAACTAAAATATGAAATTCAATAATAGAAAAATAAATAACTTTTATTATTAAATAATCAAAAAATATAAATTTCTATCTTTCTAAATAAATATTTATAATGAAATTATTAATTTTTAAAAATTCCAGATTTGACTTTTCAAATACTGGTTTTAATAAACTTTATTATTTCTTATAAACATATATTCAAAAAATCTTGTTTGCAAGTGGTCCTTATGAAATAAGTGGAATTTTTATGGAATTATTAAATACAATTATTACTATAATTTTAATATTTAGTTCTTTCGGCAAAGAAAAAGTTTAAATATGAATTACTAGATTTTCTAGAGCAGTGATAATAAATCTATTAAACAGAAAGGGTATCTGAAAATATAGGTGGATATTAAGTTATCCATTGCTTCGTGGATGGAAAATATTTTTTGATGCTGCTGTTAATCATTTCATTACACGGATATGCCCATGAAGATAATTTTGATAATAAAATCGGTGTGTGGGCTTTGTTTTAAAGTTTAATATGGTTTTGTTTACTCAATTTTTAAACTTATTGGATTATTATGGATAATTATTAATTAACCTGATACAAGGGATGGTTTATATAGAAAAAACTTAAGATCTTTTGTTGTTGAAAAATAGATGGGTTTTTGGCATGTCAAGCCAACAAAAATAGAGACCGGTTCTCATAGCTAGTCTGGTAGTAAAGATCGTGATAAATGAAATTATTTGTGTCGATTTATATTTTATTCGTACTATTTATATCAAGATTTTGTTGAATGTGTTTAATGAAATCTACTGAAAAATTAGAAAATTCTCTACTAAATACGCTTATAATAAATTTTACAATCACAATTCTTTATTGAAGAAAAATAAATCTGCTGATTTTTTCTGAAAAAATGATGTATTACATTTAGTTTAGTGATTATAAAGTATATACACCGTTGCATATTATCGGTGTAGGGCAAGCATTTTTAGTATCTAAAATAAAAAATAGGTTATAGCACTTATGATGTGTAAGTTGTAGAGGGGCTTATTAAAGTGATTAATTGGATTACGTTTGTTATGTATTCTGAATGATATTTATATTTCGTATTCCTAATTCATATCAATTCTATTGGTTAATAGAAATTCATTTCAATGTATTTCTTATAGAGAAAATTGGCCTAAAAAGAAATATATTATTATATTCCTAATATGTTAGAAAAGTTTTCGAATTATTAATATATGTTATGTATCTGAATTCGATTTAATTTCACGAATTTATTTTAAAAATTAATTCTAAGATTGCTTAAAGTTATTTTTATTCATACTTATCTGTGATAGCAAGATAAAATCAGTATTTTCTTCACCTCTTGTTTATTTAAAATTTTTAAAGTTTCAAGATGTAAAAGGTTATGTTTATCGTAAAAATTAAGGATATAATTACGATAAAGTACATAATAAATTTATTATTAAGCAATAAATCAATCCGATATTGCGATCTGTTTTGGATAAATAAAACTATGATTAATCGAGATTAAGTACATTAAACATATTAAAAATCCCTTTTTTATAATCGGATAACCAAATTGCTGCGCGAACTGCTCCAATTGAGAATGTCATTCTACTTGAAGCTTTGTGGGTAATCTCGAGCCGCTCGCCTATCTCAGCAAATATAGCGGTATGCTCACCAACAATGTCTCCAGCTCGTATCGAAGCGAACCCGATACTTTTTTCTTTACGCTTGTAAGTATTCCCTTTTCGGCCATACTCTGCACATTGAGCCAAGTCGCATCCAAGCGCGCCAGCGATCGTTTCCCCCATGGACAGCGCGGTTCCCGACGGCGCATCTAATTTGTGTCGGTGATGTGCTTCGATAATTTCAATATCAGCTTTAGCCCCCATGATCTTAGCTGTTTTTTCCAGAAGCTTAAGCATCAAATTAACTCCTACGCTAAAGTTGGCGGAAAATACTATGTTTGTTTCTAGCGCTGCAGAGTTGATGGTTTTTTTTTGTATATCGCTGAAACCTGTGGTGCCGATAACGATGCCTTTATGATGCTGACGGCAAAAATCCAGATAAGCCAGACTGGCATCTGGACAGGTAAAATCGATGAGAATATCGAAATTATCTTTTATTTCTTCAATATTATCGTTAATCATTACCCCTAAAGTGCCGATTCCGGTTAATTCACCAGCATCCACCCCGCATACACCAGAACTAATGCGGCTTAATGCGGCACATAGCTTACCTTGTTCTGATTTGGCTACTGCTTGGATAAGCTGGCGCCCCATGCGGCCATTAGCGCCGGCAACTGCGATGCGAATTAATTTGTTATTCATAAATATTCTTGTTCTCTTGACCTGTCTGTTATTTTTATATTAACTGCGATAAGGCGTTACTGCTAGCAGAAAATCTTCATGATAGTAATTCTATTATAGAGAAAAATACTCTATGAGTAACGCTGCTGACAGGTTTTTCTTTTTTTTGTGGGGTAATGTATTTGTTTTAAAATGATTTTTTAAAGGTCAATGCGTTGTTTATGCTTTCAGGTATCGAAAATCCGTTACACTGAGATATTTTATAAAAACTATCAAATAAAGTTAGGATGACGATGTTTGTAGTTTCTGTAGAGAATTATCGAGAAATAACGGCAATTTTTACTAGAATATGCAAGGAATATCTCTTCATTGCGTTATGGAAGTAATATTTTATGTTGTAGTTCTATTGCATTATTCTCTCTAAAGAAAGTAGCCACTATTAAGCCATTTTCAATTACACTATCTTGTAGAATTATCTCTACTTATGCTTTTTGCTTTGAATTCCCTTCGCTTACAAGAACTCGCTGGGTATATATTCAATCCTTGATTAAACGGTTATCGCTCATGATAGATAGATATTTTTAGTAAAAAAAATGTTAAAGAAGCAGCATTGCTCAGTAGTTTAGAGAAACAAGCGACTTAATTATGTGAAGGTTATTGTGTATTAACAGTTGGTGATTATGATTCAGATTTTGTTGATTTTTCATTTTCTAAAGAAAATAATATTCATTATAAAAAAGATTAATAACATTTGCCTTCGTTACATTAAATTGAGCAGGTATTTTTATGTGATAGCTGCTTACTGTTAGTTATTAAAAATTATATCTCTTTGTAAGAAATGGATAAAATATAATACCTTTATTTTATTTATCAGGAATTTAATAATTTATACAATAATACTATTATTTATTATCGATGTAGAAAACGAATGTCCCTGAATATAATAATAACTTTAAGGGAGTTGATATTAATCATGAATACTGATTAGTCAACATATTAAAAAATCATACTGTGGCAGGTATTATGAATGCCTATAATACCAAATATAACACTTGTTATCTGTTATGAAGCAGACGAAGAATAGTTTATTATATGTTATAAAGATAACATTGGTAATATTTTTTATTACCAATGTATCATTAATGCGTAATTAATCTTATTTTTAGCGTGGAAATTTATAGACAACACAGAAATAAATCAATATTAGTCAAGAAAATTTAACGTGATCTTTTATAACTAATGTATAGATAGTTATAAAAATTCTTTGAAGTGATAGACAATAATGTAGTAAGAAGTAGTATATTTAATTAATAAATTAGTATTATTTAAATTTACCTATCTCACCTCAACCGGCCGGTTGAGGTGAGATCATTTATTTTTCAAAATTAGATTAAGATGAAGTTATTGAATTGTATGTTAGTATCTATGAATATCAGTAAATCTAAATAATATTCTAGATACACTAGGTTCATCATTATGACTCCATCAACCAACCATATTTTAATTGTGATGTTGAAAAATAGACCTATCGTATAGCATATGTATTATGAATAATAGCGTTACTTTAGATTCGCTTGAATTATAGAAAGATAAATTAGAAATAAAATGATGAGAAAAAATAAAATTATTATTTCATTATTGATGTTATGTTGTGTTTTTTGTTTTTCGGTAATCGCCGTGTATTTTTTAATAAGGGAAAACAATAATGTTTATCTTGCAGATGATCAGCGAATTGCAGCAATTATTCGGGTTGTCGGGTTGCTCAGGACGGACGATAAAACCAATGTACAGACCATTAAGGACTTGTACCATAATCGAGTCATCGCCAGGCTGGTCAATTTAGATAACGGTACGTTATTGCCAAATTCCTTTCCTCAGGCCCGGTTAAAATCCTGTAGTAATCTATCGGCAGACCCGGATTTAACGAAAATCCGCCAACGCTGCAATATTGGAGAGGTTTATTTTCTTCATAAAAAGAATGAAATTCAACAGATTGTACTACCTATTTATGGTAAAGGTGCGAAATCTATGATGTATGCGTTACTCGCATTGGCTCCAGATGGGCGTACGGTGCAGAATTTGTTTTATTACCAGCAAAATGAAACACCTTTGTTAGGTGCTACTGTGGAAGATCCAGTTTGGTTACACCAATGGATTGGAAAAAAAATTCTGAATGAGCAGGCACAGCCTGCCTTGAAAGTGGTGCAGCCTAGTTCTAAACATTGTGATATTTATACCATTGATGGTATTACAGGAGCAACGATGACATCAGTTGGTGTGGAGAAAAGCGTAAATTTCTGGATGGGTGAGCAGGGTTATGGTCCTTTTTTACAGCGCTTTATTAAGGATAAAGCTATACCATTTCGTTAAATACTATTGCTTTGAGATGAAAATAAAAATAATACCTTGTTAAGGTAGTTAAGGTTAGATGCCTGATTTTTTATTTGCTTGTGCTACGTAATGCCTGCGATGGAGTTGATGACAGATGGTATTTTATATCAAAAAAGAGAAACAATCTTTGTGGTTTTGGTGGTAGAAAAACAACTTTAAAACTCGCCTATCGGTACTACTAAGAGTAGTACCGATAGGCGTCATGATTAAAAATGTGCAGAATATTTATGAGTGAGAATTGCTGAGATGGAAATCAGCTAAGCTGCTGATGTTGTCTCAAAAAGATATCAGAAATGATATTAAAATAACATAAAATGAACGGAGTATGTGACGAATTAAGTAGTTATCTGCTTATAGGCTGCTTGCATTTAATACATAAACATCTTAAAAAATTCAATTTTTACTAAACTTGGAAAGTTTACATATCTATTTTAAGGGGGCATCGTAAAAAGAGAGAACACTATTCTCGTTAGAGTATCAATGTGGGAACTGTGAAATGGGGAAAAAGTTTCAAAAATCAATAGAAAAGGATTCTATTCTTGATGAACAACTTCTAATGTTATTTGAAACAAAGGAAAGGGTGTTTGTTGTGATTTGTTTATTAATTAGCCGATATATCGAGAGAAAATTTATGAATCAATTTAAGGCATTGATTATTTTAAATTTTGTCTCTAAAAAGATTATAAACGAGTAGAGAAAAACGAGCAAGCATGGCGGTGATGATAATCAATTAAGAATTAATATTAGAACTTTTTTGAAACGTTGCTAAACCTTGAAATTGATTCTTTTCAGGCACCCATATATTGTTTAAAAATGTAGTGAATTGATATACCAAAAATATCAAGATGGAAATAAGTGTTTGGATATTTCCAATAGCACCGATCTTAGTAGTGTATCTGGTTGTTAAGGATAACGAGAGCCGATTATGTTGCCATATTTTTATGCGCGAACTTTTTTCTATATTTTTCCTGTTCGAAAAATTCGCGTATAAAGCAATTAAAGTTTTCAGGAAACGATACTGAAGTCCAAATTAGGAATTGGGACATGGACTGGGATAGATCATGGGTAATTCAGTACTCTTAATTATGAATTTCTGTCGAAATTCAAGCACAGCGCTAGCCGAATTGCAAGCAGATTATATTTTTAAATTGAGAGGGGTTATTGGGAGCTACTGCTTTCTCCATCCGGTAAAAATGTTGGAGCGAGGATGTATCAAGTACTGCATAAGGAAGACAAAAAGTGTTGGATCATTAGATTATTATTAGATAATATATATACCATGTATTTAACAGCTCAAATAAAGTAGAATTTTTTGATTATCGCTTTTGCATACTATGCTTATTATATCCATTCAATAATTTATTGAAAAGCCTTTCGTAAGAAAGGCTTTTCATAACAGGCTGCAAACCTTCTTAAGATCTTTAAACTGAAGCTTCAGTTGTAATAAGAGAAAATTATTTACTGCAATAATCGGAAACGAAGGAAAAATATCCTAAAAGTAGTTTTTGTGTTCTTAAATATCCATTTTAGAGGTTTCCGGTTAGCAAAAAGTAGATACAGGTCTATATTTACCAGGTTTATTCCGGTAATAATCTAAAAGTAAATTTTTCAGGTCGATCGCTGTTGGAATTTAAATCACGGTACTATCATTCAAGATGTGATATGTCTTCTTCCTATTACTCTATTATTTCAATAGAAGGTATAGCCTTTTATTTTTGTGTTTGCGCTTCTATTTTTTTTGTATTCTATTTGTTAATGGAGTGCTGCTAAATGTTTACTTTAACACGTGGATATTTCGTCAAGCGGAAGTTAATGGTACAAATTTTTGAAATAAGTATTCATGTGGTTTTAGCGAACTTGTTATGAATGCTTGCATTGATGATGTATTAAAGTTTGCCTTGTGAAACTAATAGAACAATGATATGAACCCTGTATGGCGAAAGATAGTTAAATCAGATGTGTAGGGGTTGCCATACGATATTCAATGCGATCTAATGTTTTTATCTCCATTGTTATTATGGGGATTTAAAACTAAGCTTTTTTAAAATAAGGGCTACGTCAACAAGATCTCACATGGAAATTTAAATATTTTGTCACCGCGTAATATTTTTATGATTGCAGCCATGTACAAATAACGAAAAAGATTTATCATTATCATTTTAGATCTAACGGTATGCATTGTGTTTATTGCTCGATCATTTCTGATGCTTGTGCTTAGCATATTTTTCAGCACCTCTGTCTGGGCGAAAACTCAGTATATATCCTATATTGAAGATATAGAACAGCGTCTTGATAACACGGTGGAACTATATCAACAACAAAAAAATACCGCAGCTCGCTATGAAGTGCAGATGGCCTATTTTGAGGTGTTTGAGAACCTTGAGGGACCAATTCGCATCAATATTTCCGCCAGAAAAAGTTATGAAATGGAAAGCGCATTCGGCGAAATCCGACAGATGATTAGCGAGAAAAAACCAATAATCATAGTGCAAAATAAAATTGCTGTGCTAAAAAAAATGCTGCGAGAGGTGCAGCCATTATTGGATGGCGGGCATAAACTGGTAGCGGAAGGACGGCATGTAACATTGAGTCACCCCGATATTACCGTTTATTGGCGTGACAGTTTCAGTATTATCGATAACTTATTAGCTGAGGCAGTGAACGAATATCAGGCCGGCCATTACGATATTGCTAGCCAACGTGTTAAGCAAGCGCACTTTCAGGGATTCAAAAACTCTGAGATGGAAATTTCGATTCGTCAGCAGCGCAGCGCAAAAAACGCTTCTGCCATCAATCAACAATTCACCGCCTTAAGCACACTTTCTGCGCAGTCTCACTCTAATATAAATGACATGTCTTATCAGGTAACGATCCTGCTTCAGGATATCGAAGATATGTTGCCTGGATTATCCAACGTGCGCGATTACCACTCGATGAATGAAGTGAAAATTGCCAATAGTGTTTCGTCAGCGCTTAACACTGTTGTACCTGATACGGACTGGAAAAATGTGACTGCAGGGATCAATAAGAAAATAATGGAGGCGATTAAGCATTGTTATCACGACGACGGAAGCGCGAAGGATGCTATCTTGATTGTTCAAGATACCTATTTCGAATGCTTTGAAGCTACAGGTATGGAGAACAAAATAGGCTCACGCGATGCTAGCTTTAAAACGCAACTAGAAAATCATTTCATTCGCCTAATCAGTTTAATGAAAGCCGGGCAGACGGTTGAGATGTTGACAGCAGAAGCCAGAACGTTACAGCAGGATCTAGAAAAGGCAGCAACCATACTGTGTTATGTCGATGAAGAAACTCAGTGGAGCTTGTTGTTATATAGTCTCATGATCATCGTGCGAGAAGGGTTGGAAGCCCTATTGATTATTGTAGCAATTGTTTCTTATTTGGTTAAGAACAACCATAGTGATAAGTTGCCGTTAATTCGTCAGTCTATAATTGTTGCGCTGTTGGCAAGCGTGGTAACAGCGGCTCTTTTCCACTTTCTATATGCCAATGCAGGAGGCGCTAGCCGAGAGTTACTTGAAGGAATAACGATGCTGATAGCATCGGTGATGTTGTTCTTTGTGAGCTATTGGTTTCTCTCAAAAGTGGAGGCGCGTTGCTGGAAAACCTGGCTTGAAGATAAGTTATCTTGTTCTTTATCTCGTAATTCGCTGATAGGACTCTGGCTGATTAGTTTCTTAGCTGTGTATCGAGAAGGCGCAGAGACAGTATTATTTTACTATGCGTTGATTGGCGATGCACATAAGTTTTCCGATCATATAGCAATTGGTGCAGGTTTTGCTATTGGCTGTGTGATGTTATCGCTAACCTGGCTGATCATGCGTTATTCTGTTATCAGGTTATCCCTTAAACCATTTTTTGTGTTAACTGGCAGTTTTATGTACTTAATGGCATTCGTGTTTTCTGGTAAAGGAGTGCTAGAACTGGTGGAAGGCAAACTATTCCATCCAACACTTGTAGTGGGGATTCCAGAAATCGCTTTTCTGGGAATTTATCCTTATCTAGAAACCTTGTTTCCTCAGGCTGTGTTGCTACTAGCAGCACTCTTTGCGTTCTGGATGATGTATCGGTCTCGATATAGACACTGACCTGGTTAGATAATGACTCATAATCCGTAGACATTTTTTATGACTAGAGGAAAAAGTTAAATGATCATCAAAAAGATACTGATTTTCACTGCTGTGCTTACTGGAATTTTTATCGCTCCTAGCGCCATGGGATTTAAAGAATATCCGGTGGGAGAATCGGTTACCATTAATGAAATGGAGATATTTGCTGTATATTTACATCCAATTGATATGGAGCCACGTGGGATGGGGTTATCGGCGGCAAAATCCGATATTCATTTAGAAGCCGATATTCATTCAATAAAAGGAAATAAAAATGGTTTTGGCGCAGGGGAATGGATTCCGTTTTTGACGATCAATTACACTTTAGTTAACAATGATACTGGGGAAAAGCAACAAGGAACATTTATGCCGATGGTTGCCAGCGATGGTCCTCACTATGGCGCAAATATTAAAATGTTTGGTGTTGGTAACTACAAAGTTATTTATCATATCGATCCTCCGTCAAAATCTGGAATGTATCGTCATACTGATAAAAAAACTGGTGTTGGTCGTTGGTGGAAACCGTTTGATGTTAGCTATGAATTTAAATATATTGGTTTGAATTAAATGGTTTTTTATTTGTGTGTTATTGGGGCAGAGGATAATGCCTCTTCCATATTCTGTTATTTGGTGGTAAAACCCAAGGCTGCAGTAGCCGTACTTGAGTCGAAGTTATGATTTATTTTTTCGTCACAACGCTACAGTCTTTTTTTTGTGTCGCTTTACTTTCCTCTTTACTTTGGAGTCGCAACTCAGCGCCTACGCTTAGTCCGTTAGTGTGGACTACGTTTCTTAGTTTTATACTCGGGCTTTTTTTTAATCTATTATTCCAAGGTTCTCAACTTCTGCAGTTACTGATAATAAGCGCGGAAATCCTGATATTATTGATTTTTCTTCTTACTTTTTGGCAGACACCGAAAATTGGCTGTTACCTCTGGCAGGGAATTTTGGTATTTGGCGGAGCTCGTCATTGGGGGCTAGATTCAAATCTTAGCTGGCTAACTAGTACATACGTATTAAACACTGATTTTCTATTAAACCTCACCGCAATAGCGCTAGCATTAGTACTGTTGATCCTGGTTGCCTTGGTATGTAGTTTTCTGCTGGTGCGTCTTCGCTATTTATACTGGTTTTTGACGCTGCTGGTATTTTTTATGCTGTGGTTGCCACTAAGCGGAACTTTTTTTCTGTTGTTGATGAAACTTCAAATTGTGCCCCTTACAAAGTCTTTACTCAGCTTTGTCTCCCACATGACGAATAATGCGGCGATGTTCAACTGGGTAGGTGCCTGCCTGCTATTACTGCTTTGTCTATGTTGGCTTCCAACCCTGCGGAGCTATTATTTTGCTATGTACTTAGCCCGTGAGCCCATTGTCTATCGCTTAGCTCGCGCTAAACAACGTACCGCTTTGTGGTTAACGTTAATCATAGTCAACTGCGCAGCCATTATCATGGCCAGCCAGTTATGGTGGAATCGGGTGGCTTCGCAACCTACGCGTCTCTCCGAAGCGAAGATGGTTACACTTGCAAGTGATAGTCAGGTACATCTTCCAATCGAACAAGTTCGTAACGGTAAACTTCACCGTTTTGTCTGGGAGGCAGATGATGGAAAAACAGTGCGCTTTTTTGTCATCAATCGTTACCCCGATAAACTTCGCTTTGGTGTAGTATTCGATGCCTGCTTGTTGTGTGGCGATCAGGGATACATCATGGACGGTAACCAGGTCATTTGTGTTTCCTGCGGTGTGCATATCTTCATTCCATCCATTGGAAAAGAAGGAGGGTGTAATCCGGTTCCAATTGAAAACTGGTACAATGACGTACGGGAACTTGTCATTCCACGCGATGCCTTGGTTGTGGGTACTAATTATTTTTCAACGACGTTGCTTATCAACCGCGGTTAAATTGGAGGGCAGGGAGCCTGTTTGTCAAAACAGCGTTTCAATTTAAATACAGTTTGGGTTTTGTGCAAAATCTGTTATTTGCGTTAAATGGGAATTATAACCGTTACAGAGGCATGTCTAGTAGGAGTTTATTGCCCGACGCAGCGAAGGAGAAATAGCCATGTTATGGCGCATGTTACGTCAATCCTGGGCGCACCATCTACGGCGTAAAAAATTGGCAGTATTGACGGTTTTTCTGGCTTCAAGCTTGATTTCAGCCTTGTTGGCAGTAACTATTAATATTGGTGATAAAATGTCGCTAGAAATGAAATCCTACGGGTCCAATATTTTGATTGAACCTCCAGAAGGAGTTGGCCTACCCGCTGTGATTGGTGAAAAAATCAACTCATTATCTAGTCAGTATTTCCTCAATGAAGCTGAGATGCCTAATATCAAAAATATTTTCTGGCGCAACAATATTATAGGTTTTGCACCAATGCTCAGTGGAGATGTTAAGGTCGGAAATCAAAATGTGCGCATGCTGGGAACATTTTTTAGCCAATCGGTAGAAATCCCAGATGAAGAAGGGTATCAGACAGGTCAGTGCATAGTGAGCCCATACTGGAAAGTGAGGGGTGACTGGCCACAGGAGATATCGGGTGATATGCTTCCGCAATCATTAATTGGCCAGGCGCTTGCACGCCGAACTGGTTGGAAGGTAGGGGATAATATTTCCTTGAGTGTAGATGGTAAAATACACAAGGTTAGTTTAAGTGGTATTTTGTCTAGTGGCGGTGAGGAAGATGACCAATTGGTGATGCCTCTAGGCGTGGTGCAGTCATTTTTGGGACTTTCTGGAAAAGTTCAGAGCATTCGTGTCTCGGCGTTAACAGTGCCAGAAAACGCGCTATCACGTCGGGCACGTAAAAACTTGGATGCCTTGAGCGCGGAGGAATATGATCTTTGGTATTGTACAGCCTATGTTTCCTCTATTGCACATCAACTCCAAGAGGTAATTCCTGGGTCTGAGGTACGTCCCGTTTGGCAAATTGTGGCGTCAGAAGGTCTGGTAATAGAGAAAATTCAGCTATTAATGGCAGTAGTTACGCTAACTGCGCTCGCGGCAGTAATGGGTATTGCATCCATGATGACCAGTATTATCATGGAGCGAGCGCGGGAAATCGGGTTAATGAAGGCGCTCGGTGCACGCCAATGGCAAATTCTTTTACTATTTTATCTTGAAGCTGCAACTAGCGGATTGATCGGTGGTTCCATCGGGTGTTTTGCTGGCTGGGGGCAAGCGCAAGCTATTAGCCTGATGTTGTTTGAATCGCCTCTGAATTTTTCATGGATAGTAGTGCCCTGTGTTTTGTTAATCGCAGTGTTAATTGCGTTAATCGGAACCTGGTTTCCAGCTCATCGCATTGTGTGCCTTTACCCAGTGGAGGCTCTGCATGCCTTTCGTTAAGTGTGATTTACTTTTTTTGTTAGTTTGGCGAGCATTAAGCCTGAGTTTGCCGCGTGTTTGCGTTGTGTTCTTTGCGCTGACCCTAGGGGCTACTATTATAACTGCGTTCTCCGCTATCTACTTAGATGTTAATATAAAAATGAGTGAAGAGCTGCGAACCTTTGGTGCCAATTTTTATCTGGGCCCTGGATATGGCGAAAGCATGCTGCAGCGGGAATTGCAAACTATTATTGAGCAGGCTCCTCCTGGGCTTATTCATGCCGCTACTCCCTGGCTTTATGGTATGGCACATACGGAACAATTTGAGAAGATACTCATAGTTGGCGTAGGGTTTGAGTCGCTGCAAAAACTTGTACCGTATTGGCAAGTTAGCGGTAATTGGATTTGTGTGAATTTTGACGACCGCAATGCTATGATGGGAATTAAACTTGCCAATCGTCTTAATATGAAGTACGGCGACAGCTTGACGCTTGTTGATAAGATGACGAGTAAGCGTTTGTTTCTAAAGGGAATTGTAGAGACAGGTGACTCTATGGATAATTTTCTCATTGTTAGCCTGGATGTGGCGCAGGCATGGTTGCATCTCCCAGGGAGAATTAGTCACGGGTTATTGAGCATAAGCAACGACATTGGACAACTAGATAACTACGCCCAAAATCTACAGCGTCAATACCCCGATCTTGAGTTTCGGCTGGTGCGTAAAGTATCCGCCTCTGAAGGGCAAGTACTCAATAAGATTAAAGGATTGATGTCGCTTGTATCGGTAGTAATTTTGGTGCTGTCATCGCTGTGTGTAAACACTACGCTACTAGCGATTATGAGGGCAAGATCGCAGGAATTTGCGCTACAAAAAGCCTTAGGCGCTAGCAATGGCGATATTATTCGCCAAATTCTTCTAGAAACAAGCATTATAATGTTGGCGGCGGTGATAAGTGGATGGGTAATTGGCTATTTGCTTGCGCAAATATTTGGGTTAACGGTATTTAATGATATTATTTCTCTGCGATTTCTAGTATTTCCTATTACTCTTCTGTTATCATTATTAGCCACTATGTTTGCGGCTATCGTTCCTGTGCGATATGTGATTGCCGTTGAACCGGCAAAAGTGCTTAAAGGAGAGTAGTGTCATGTCAGTGTTAAACTTACCTGATATGGCGATTGAAACACGCCATTTATACAAGCGATTCGGTGAGGTTATCGCACTGGAAGATATTAATCTATATATTGCGTTCGGTGAATTTGTGGCGATTATGGGCGCATCTGGTTCCGGTAAAACCACACTCATGAATATTCTCACCTGTTTAGATAGCGTCAGCGAAGGGCAAGTATTTTTTAACGGTATAGATGCAGCACTACTAAATGAAGAAGAGCGAAGACGTTTCCGGTCACAAAAAATTGGGTTGGTATTTCAGCAATTTCATTTAATTTCGTTTTTAACGGCGCTGGAAAACGTGATGCTTGCGCAGCATTACCATAGCATGATAGACGAAGAAGCAGCCAGAGTCGTACTAAAACAGGTGGGATTGGATCATCGGGCCACTCATTTACCAAACCAACTTTCAGGCGGCGAACAGCAGCGTGTCTGTATCGCCCGCGCGCTAGTTAATGAACCGCCGATAATTTTTGCCGATGAGCCGACAGGAAACCTTGATGAAGAAAATGCACAGCGAGTATTAGATTTACTGCAAAATTTGTGTCGACAAGGGCGTACTATTATTCTGGTGACTCATAATCCAGCACTGGGTTATGTTGCTGATCGTATTATATGGTTGCAACATGGAAAACATTTCGATAAAAAGAAAACTTGCCACGGCAAAGACAGAGAAAAAATAATATAACCAGTGTTAACAGTTTCAAAAAAACGGATTGATGCTACAATGGATATTGTATTAACGATATTGACAATAGAAAAGTATATATCTTATTTTTTGATTTAATTAGAAAGAACAGGAATATCTTTTCCCGAAAATATAGCTTATGAAATTAGCTTTCTAGCAAGAAACCAAAGAGAGAACTGGACGCTGAGTTAGGAACTTTTAGCGTGTGCCATCTTAATATACGGTTAATCTCCAATAAGAGATCTTAAGCGAAAACTTTAATCAAAGTTTTTCATATCTATTTTATAGCGATATCGACTTGTTAGTTAAAATTGATTAGCGCGACAGTGATATTGTGGCTCTATCTGGTGTCTATCGATTCTGACAAGAATCGTAGTCGATTAAGTTATGTCACAATATCAATATGCGTTCAATTTTATATGCGAAAAGAGTAACGTGTATGCATCTACTAACGCTTAAGATTCACATATTGATAATTATTTACGAAATAAATCAAGTGAAATAAATATCTAGCTCATTCGACAGAGTAATTCATGTATGGTGCAGTAGAAATTAAATTTATTTATTTTTTATTTTTTTTATGAGATTTAACTCTAAATTGTAGTTTTTAAAATACAGAATTTTAGGTGTTTTTATTTTCATATGTTACTTCATAAATAACGGAAGTGTTCATATTTTTCAATGATTTTATATTATTTTTAAATATTCTATTGAAACAGAATTGATTAATTTCTAACCTAGGTTTTTCATGAAGATTAAGAAAAAGTTTTTATTTTCCAGTGTCTTATTTGATCACCCGGATTAAATTATCCGTTTTTGATAAAACGATTTATTTAGGTTTTTTATTCTCATCTAAATCATTTTATCAAGAATAATAATTGTTTGAAATGTGGAAATTTTGATCTGTTATTGCTGATATTTCTATGAATCTTGTTGTATTTCTACTATATAATAAAGATATTAGCTTTAAATTTATAAAACATATTTTATGGATTTTTAAGAAATTGTTTAATTATTGTTTCTACTTCTCTGTTATTTTGTTAAGTAATTTTATTATTTTATTTGTTTAAATTTTGATTTTTAACATCACTTAATCTGCGCCATGCTAAGTTTTAGAAGAGAAAAAAATTTACATAGAAAAATATAATTATTAATGTTTTTTAAAGAATTGTGTAAAGCTGTTGTCCTTCATTTCTAAATAGTATGGTGAAAAAAGTGGCTAAATGGATATTAATGAAAATACCTCAGCCTCTTCAAAGAGACTTTTGAGCGGTTGTTAAGAAATTTTTAGGAGAAAAAATCGTTTTATCACTGGCACTTAAACGCTGAAATAGCCATATTTCGGTTCAAAAAATCTCTTAGTGGGAGGGTTTACCTGAAGTCCGTGTAGGGATTATGATGCAAAAGTTAGTAATGCTGATAGTGAGATTTAAAGCGATTAACTAGATTTAAGATATTAGGAATGCTGAATAGAATTTTTATTATGCCATGATACCCACTTCCTAAAGGGGTTTATTTATCACTGGGTCTGATGTTTTTATTGATTTACGAGGTCATAATGCAAATGGATCAGTTGTAGCTTTATTTTTAATCGGTAAAAATAAAAATTGAATCCATATAAAACCACTCGTAAGGTTTCTAAATATTTAAGTCCTATTTCTCTTTGAAAAAGCAGTAGCATGCAGTAAAAATCATTTAATTAGCTTATCTAGATATTATCAACAAAAATTAAATTTTTTCGCTATATTGCTTTATGTAAGGATCGGCGCTATACGTTCATTTTGATAGGAAGAAAATGAAGGCTAACATTCAATTCCGGCCGTCGTATAGCCGGCTTTGTGTAGCAATACGATAGGCAAGGGGTCCACACGGTTGCATCGATTCTCAATCGAGTGTTATGCTGTGAAATCAGGCACGGGTTTAGCGTTGCGATGCGGAATCAATCTCTTTCTCTAGAAAATCATTTTAGTACCCCATAGAATGTGGAGAGCAAACATTCATCAATTTATCACTGATGGTGATATGCTATTTCCTGGAAATAGAGCGGCGGATGAATGAGAGCATGCATTATAAGTAGTGTTTTTTATAAAATTACTATTAGTATAATGCTGATAAATCCTTTCCCATACACATGGGAAAAGAAGTCGGTATAAAATCAGTCTATGTGTCTTTAGTGATTAAGAGTAATTAAGAGTTGTTAAGTTGTATTGATAACATTCCTTGTCAAATCGGTAAGTGTGAATTTGCAATTGCTATTGGATCCAAGCTGTATCACTAAACGTCAAAGGGTATACTAGGTTTTCTAATCACTTGCAACACGCGCGAATTTAACATGCAAAAGTTTGAGTCAAAAACCTTTCAGGGTTTGATACTGACGCTTCAGGATTACTGGGTGCGCCAGGGCTGCATGATCGTTCAGGGGCTGGATATGAAAGTAGGTGCAGGCACCTCTCATCCCATAACCTATCTGAGAGCATTGGGTCCGGAGCCAATAGCCGCCGCTTATATACAACCTTCTCGTCGTCCTAGCGATGGGCGTTACGGTGAAAATCCTAACCGCTTGCAGCATTATTACCAGTTTCAGGTTATTATCAAACCTTCCCCGAAAAATCTTCAGAGATTATATCTTGGTTCGCTAATGGAACTTGGCCTGGATTTTACGATACACGATATCCGTTTCGTGGAGGATAACTGGGAAAACTCGACATTAGGCGCCTGGGGATTAGGCTGGGAAGTGTGGTTGGACGGCATGGAAGTAACGCAGTTCACTTATTTTCAGCAAATAGGTGGGCTGGAATGCCGTCCAATCACAGGGGAGATTACCTACGGACTTGAGCGTTTGGCAATGTATTTGCAAGGAATTGATAGCGTATATGATTTGCTATGGAGCGATAGTTCGCTAGGCTATACAACCTATGGAGATGTATTTCATCAAAACGAAGTTGAGCAATCTAGCTACAATTTTGAATATGCCGATGTGAATTTTTTGTTTGTTTGCTTTGAACAATATGAAAAAGAAGTTAAAAATCTACTTTTCATGGAAAACCCCTTATCTCTGGTGGCCTATGACCGCCTCCTCGAGGCGGTGCATACCTTTAATTTGCTAGATGCTCGCAAAGCTATTTCTGTTACGGAGCGTCAGCGCTATATTTTACGCCTTCGCACTTTATCTAAGAGCGTAGCGGAATCCTACTACGCTTCACGTAAAGCGCTAGGTTTCCCCATGTGTATAAAAAAGAATAAACAAGAAGTGTAAGAGGCCTAAGCCATGAAAAAACACACGTTCCTAGTGGAAATAGGTACAGAAGAGCTACCACCAAAGGCGCTACGTGCTTTGGCCGAGGCTTTTTCCGCTCAGATCAGAAATGAACTTGATGCGGAAAAAATTTCCCATGGATCCATAAGCTGGTTTGCCGCCCCGCGGCGATTAGCGGTTAAGGTGTTTGATCTAAGTAGCGCTAAAGCGGATACTGAGATTAAGAAACGCGGCCTCGCTGTCGCACAAGCGTTTGATATCTACGGAAATCCTACAAAGGCGGCTTGTGCCTGGGCTCATAGTTGTGGTATTATGATCAGCCAGGCTGATCGTCTTGTGACAAAGAAGGGTGAATGGTTGGTTTACCATACTCAGATTAAAAAACAGCTCATACAGAATATGTTATGCAGGATGATTAAGAGCGCGTTAGGTAATTTACCAATCCAAAAAATGATGCGCTGGGGCGAACATGATATTCAATTCATCCGTCCCGTGCACACAGTAACTATGCTTTTGGATAAAAATTTGATTCCGGGTAAGCTATTCGGAATAAATAGCGATCGTATTTTATACGGCCATAGATTTATGGGCGAGCAAGAAATAAGTCTTGAACATGCAGATCAATATCCGCATGTTCTCTTGGCGCGCGGTCGAGTGATGGCGGACTATTTGCAGCGTCAAGAAAAAATTCGCCGAGATGTAGAAGCAGCGGCAAAACGACTGGGGGGAGTGGTTGATCTAAGTGATGGAGTGCTAGAGGAAGTCACTTCGCTAGTGGAGTGGCCGGTGGTACTTAGCGGTAAATTTGAGCAAAAGTTTCTGACAGTTCCGGCTGAAGCCTTGGTCTACACCATGAAAGGAAACCAAAAATATTTTCCAGTTTATGATCTTTTAGGTAATCTTTTGCCCCATTTTATTTTTGTTGCCAATATCGAGTCAACAGATCCTCAGCAGATTATTGCAGGGAATGAAAAGGTTATACGTTCACGGTTGGCAGATGCGGAGTTTTTCTTTAAAAGTGATAAAAAACAGCGTCTAGAAGATCGCTTACCACTTCTAGAGAGGGTCTTGTTCCAAAAACAGCTAGGTACTTTACGTGAAAAGAGCTCCCGCATTGAAGCTTTATCGACCTGGATAGCCCAAAAAGTTGGTGCGGATGTGTCATTAGCAGCACGTGCCGGCTTGTTGTCTAAATGCGATTTAATGACAAAAATGGTGGTTGAATTTACCGATATTCAGGGTGTGGTAGGAATGCATTACGCCCGCCATGATGGAGAACCGGAAATGGTGGCACTAGCGCAAAAAGAGCAATATAAGCCGCGGTTTAGCGGAGATACACTTCCCACCTCGTTGGTATCCTGCGCGGTGAGCATCTCTGATAAGATGGATACTCTTGTTGGTATTTTTGGTATTAACCAACATCCTAAAGGGAATAAAGATCCCTTTGCTCTTCGCCGTGCTGCTCTCGGGATACTGCGTATCATTGTGGAAAAACAGCTTCCACTTGACCTCCAGACGCTGGTGAAAGAGGGAATACGCTTGTATGGAGAGAAGCTGATTAATGACGCAGTAATAGATGATGTTATCGACTTTATGTTTGGGAGATTCCGTGCTTTGTATAAAGAACAGGGATACAGTGTTGACACAATTCAGTCGGTATTGGCACGTCGTCCAACGAGACCGGTGGATTTTGATGCTCGCTTACGTGCAGTAACCTATTTTCGCACCTTGGAAGAAGCAGATGCACTAGCGTCGGCTAACAAACGGGTATCAAATATTTTTATAAAATTCAATGATTCGATATATCCTGATATACAGATCTCCTTGCTTAAGGAACCAGAAGAAATAAAGTTGGCAACTCATTTATTGATATTACGCGAAAAAGTGGAAGAATTATCCGAAGGCGGATACTATCAGGATATTCTGGTAGAATTAGCGGCGCTGCGTGATCCGGTGGATTCTTTCTTTAATCACGTGATGGTGATGACGAATGATTATCAGGTGCGGATTAACCGTCTGACGCTTTTGGCGCAACTGCGTCAGCTTTTCTTGCAGGTCGCTGATATTTCGCTTTTGCAATAAGGTCGTAGTTTATCTAATTTGCAATTTCACTATTGTTCTTTTGATAGGAATTTTTATTTTGATAAATATATAAAAATATAATTTTTATTTATATGAGGTGAATATGTTTTATCTGAACCTTTTAGGTTTTTTATAAAAAATACCTGTATTTTAATGAGGATAAATTGAATATTATTTTTATTTAGGTCATTATTTGTAATATTTCTATTTTGTATTTTTCAAATATAACAACGGTATAGTTAAATAAATACTTTATTTAACTGTTTATTTTTTCGGTTTAGCAATTAAAAACATTAATCAATATTCTGATTCTTATAAAATTGATTATATTGATTGTTTTAGTGCATTTCATATATTTATTTAAGAATTTTAATAAAATAGAACTAATCTATCAACTATGCTTTATTCAAAAATACAAAAAGATATAAAGATCTGCACCAAAAAATATAAAAGTATGATAATTAACTTTGATGTCTTGTTTTATTTATGACAGTAGTTGTGTACATAATATATTCATAAATATATAGTAATTCCTTAAATAGAATAAGATTTCTATATTTTGAGAATTGCGTCGCTAAGGTCTAAATTAAAATTTAATGTGTTTCATGAAAAATATATTTTGTTGGCGAACTTTTAAGTAAAATATAAAAAGAAACGATTTTATGATGTGGTTTAATTTTATTAAATAAATAAAAATAGACGATAATTATTTGATGAAGCTCAGGTAGATTGTTTTCATTATAATTACGCATGTGAAAAGACATATGCGGTGCGGAAAAAATACCTTCGAGATATGAGTACAGTATTTTATCAAATTAGAAGGAATTTCATACAAGTTTCATGTGAAAAACAAAAAATTTTATCAAAAAATATAAGGTGCTAATATTAATTAGTGATGATAACAATTAGATCTATAGGAAAAATTAAGAATATATAATTAACGAGATTAATTTATGTTTTTACTAAAGATCAGGAAAATAATTTAGACAAAATAACTATAATAGAAATTATATTAATTTAGTTGTTAGTTTAAATGATATTAAATAAATTTTTAATATAATTAAACTAATAGAGATATTATTTGCTAATTTTATCGCGATAGGAAAAATATTATTATTTTGAATAAAGAATTTCTATTCTACTTAATATCTCACTTTGCGATATTATAGAAATAGTTAAAAATTATGTATTTTTAATTAAATATAACATGTCATTATTAAGGCTCTCTTAGAGTACGTGTTTCAACATAAATAAAAATTTATGAACTATGAAACATAATGAATTAGTATGCTAGTAATAATATTAAAGTATCTTTTAATTTATTATAAATGTATTTACATTGATGTATGACCTATGATTTTAGAAAATTTGCCTCATCTAGATTAATAATAATTTATAGATTTTAAATTTTGTGTTTTTTCTTATTTTATATATTGAATATGAAAAAATAAATCTTGTAAATAAAGTTAATAATATTACTTCATTTATTATTTTCAGAAAATCTGATTTTGTCTGATTGTACAAAATTTAAGTGATAGTTATTGTGAACAAGAAGAGCATATGAGTGATTATTTTGCTGCAATCTACTGACGTGTAGGGGTAATAATTACTTCATGCAGTCTTCTGAAACCAATTTTTTCGTTTTTAAGAAAATGCATATGGTTGAATTGTAGCGAAAGTTTATTGCTGGATCATTGATAAGTTCGTTTTCCGATGAAGAAAGAAGATTGTTTTGTATAATATATTTTTAAATCAGCGATGGATAGCGACGACTTAAGCGTTTACTTACTCCGTCTGGGGATGGGTAAGTTGAGATTATCTTTAAAAAAGAATAGCACATATCACGATATATCTGTATCTATAGATATCTAGGACTTGATGGCAATGGAAATTATGGAGCTTGCATTGTGGGGGTATCGGCATCGCTATCGATCTAAAACTGAACTAAAATGTTCAATTAAGCAATGCTATCTATAGAAAACCTCTCAAAAAAAGTTCTAATTAGATCCACTTGTGCGATCTAGTGTAGGGTTTATCCAGAGAGTTTTTAGATTAGCCCCTTTTTCCTCTATTTATCTGGAAGGGGAAGGGTTGTGAGAGACTCATATCCCCCAAACCATGATACCGACGACGGCTATCGCAGTTCCGCTGTGATGAGTTGTTGAAGCATCTCCATATGGGCTACATCATCGTTCAGCGCAGGAATATAATGAAATAAGCTGCCACCGGCACATTCAAATATTTTCCGGTTTTGTATCTGGATTTCTTCCAGTGTTTCTAGACAATCGGCAGAAAAACCAGGGCAAATTACTTGCACTTGCTTTACTCCTTGCGCCGGTAGAATTTTCATGGTTGTATCTGTGGCGGGCCCTAGCCAGGGATCATAACCGAAATGTGATTGAAAAGTCATCAGCACTTGATTTGCTGGATAATCCAGTGCCGTAACTAGAGCTTGGCGTGTGACTTCACACCTCTGCGGATAATCATCTCCCTTCTTTACGTATCTTTTCGGTATACCGTGAAATGAGATAACTAGCCTATCTGGTTTTCCATGCTGAACAAATGCGCGCGTAACGCTTTCTCTCAGGGCGGAAATATAGGCTGGATGTGCTGCGTAATCGCGGATAAAACTTATTGATGGTAAACAGCAATACTCGGATAAACTTTTTGCTACCGCGTTCCAAATCGAAGCACTGGTGGAAGAGCAATATTGCGGATATAGTGGTAAGATTATTAGCCGGGTGATACCTTTTTCTAGAAGGTGCGTTAATGCTTGTGATAATGCCGGCTGCCCATAGCTCATCCCTAGTGCTACTGTGATATCCGGCAAACGAGCGGATAGTGCTTGTTGTTGTAGACGGCTATATACTAAAAGCGGCGAACCTTTTTCCATCCAGATTCTTTTATATAGTTTAGCTACCTTCGGTGAACGTCGAGGCAGGATAATACCGTACAACAATGGTAACCAAAGCATGCGCGGTTTATCTACCACGCGTTTGTCTCTAAGGAACTCAGCTAAATAGCGCTTAACCGCACGCGGGGTAGGAGCATTTGGTGTGCCTAAATTTACCATTAATACGCCGTATTTTTCTTGCTTCATTACCGTCTCATTATTGGTGAAAGGCTGTAGCTTAACCACATGGTTATATTCATAGGTATCTATCGATTTTTGATAGAGATCATGGCAGACTTATAGCTATTTTGATTAATTTATCTGGAATATATTCCACAATATCAGTAAAAGATTTTTTAATAATATACAGATTTTTTGCAGCAGAACATAACCATTTAATGCTGCTTGCCTTTGTTGGCATCCTGATAGGCGATATTGTATTAAAGACTTGTAGTACCATCTTTTAATTCAACACGGTGTTTTTATTCCGCATAATCAAAAATAAATTTTTGACAATAAATTCTTGCATATGTTTGACAGAATCTTTTTCAGGATTGCTAATATAAATTAGTACTTTTTTATATTTACTGATTCTATACAAAGATGTGATCAGTGATCAGCACTTCCTAATGCTGCAGATGCTTTGGTGGATTCTATATGACTCTTAAATAGCAACTGTTTTCGTCAGTTAATATTGAAGACAGAGATGTAACTTGACAAACCTGCTGCTAGATCAACTAAAATATTGCTTTGTAACTGATAATCAATATCAGTTCCACATGTGTTATTTCAGATAAGTAAATTTAGTATGATGAAATGAAATTTTCAGAAAACTCAATCATAAATAACCAGAAGATAAAAATCTATGTTGAGTGTACATTTTCTAATGTGTAAGCCTAATAATCGATGCCTTCATTTTGCTAAAACTAATTCGTTTATTTTTTTTAAGAAAAAAAAATAATAGGGCTTCGATGGTAGAAAATGTGTACTTTTTGGTATTGTCAGATTTTTAGTGTTAAAGGGATTTATTAAATAAATCAAAATTGATTATGATTTATTTAATAAATCATGCATAAAGATGCAAGAATTGATAGAAGTAATTTACAGCGTTGGGTTATCGAGAGTTTTATAAAATGGCATCAATCTCGTCAATGAATGGATTAAAATCATTCTACAAAAATGATCGCATATATCACGATAAATTTGTATATGGAAGCCAAATTGGTTGAAGTTGCTAACGAAGTGGGAGAGAGAGCAGAAAGTTAAACTTTCCTTCTAATCCTCAGATAGGTGGAAAGGTGAGATGAGGTTGGCACAAAGGTGTTGGTAATGGGATATGGATTTTTTACATCGTAAGGTTTATTTGGCAAATGCACTATTTTTTTAAGTAAGAGAATATGGTATATCCACATGCTGTGGATTGCCAGAAACATGAGGTGAGTATATGTATAGCACTTGATTCTCATCAAGCTTCGAATATTTTTACAAGATTTTTTATTTGTTTTCTTTTGTTTCTTGCGGTGTGCTATCGATAAAAGTGAGCCCCAATGCTTCTGAGGTATATCGGAAGATATCCTTGAATATCAAGAGGTTTCCATTCATTGTCTTGCCGTAAGATGGCAAAATTTCTTTAAGTTTACGCTGCCAGGCGTCGCTACCCATTTCTTTTTTAAACATAGATCCCAGAAGCTCCAGCATGATGGATGCTGCGGTTGAAGCCCCGGGTGATGCACCTAGCATTGCAGATAGGGAGCCGTCGGCTGAATTGACTATTTCGGTTCCGAACTGCAAAATACCACCTTTCCCCGCGTTTTTTTTTATTATTTGCACTCTCTGGCCAGCCTCAATTAAAGACCAATCTGCTATATTAGCACGCGGATAATATTGACGCAGGGCGATTAAACGATCTTTATCTGATAATAAAACTTGGTTAATAAGATATTTGATTAACGAAAAATTATGCATTCCGACATGGAGCATGGGTTGTAAATTTTGTCGGGTGAGCGAATGAAATAGATCAAGCCAGGATCCATGTTTGAGAAATTTGCTGCTAAAGGTAGCGAATGGACCAAAAAGCAGCGCTTGATTACCCTCGAGAATACGGGTATCAATATGGGGAACCGACATTGGAGGTGCACCAAATGATGCTTTGCCGTACACTTTAGCGTAATGATTGTCGACTACGGTAGGGTTTGTTGCCACAAGAAATTGCCCACCTACCGGAAAGCCTGCATAGCCTTTCCCCTCTGGGATTCCGGATTTTTGTAGCAATGTTAATGATGCGCCGCCGCCGCCAATAAATACATGGCGAGCATGGACTGTCGACTTCAGGCCCCCATTGCTGTTGTCGACGACACGTACTCTCCAGGTTTTATCAGGATTACGTGTGATATCCTTGACCTCATGCTTTAAGTGCAAATGAAAATTGGGATGTTGTTGTAGCGCAGATAGCAGCTGCTGCGTTATTTCACCAAAATTCACGTCGGTGCCTATTTCCATTCGAGTGGCTGCTACTTTTTGGAATTTGTTACGTCCATCCATGATAAGCGGTGCCCATTCACGGATTTGCTGCGGATTTTCGGAATAGGTCATGCCGTGAAATAGCAAGCTGGTTTGTAGTGCATTGAAGCGCTGACGCAATAAACGGATGTTATTTTCGCCCCATACGAAGCTCATATGCGGAACATTATTGATAAAAGTTTTCGGCCTCGTGAGGATCTTTTGTTTAACCTGATAGGCCCAAAATTGGCGTGAGATTTCAAAAGATTCGTTCACCGAAATTGCTTTAGAGATATCTACAGATCCAGTTTTAGTGAAGGTGGTGTAGTTAAGCTCGCAAAATGCGGCATGACCGGTGCCAGCATTATTCCAACCATTTGAGCTTTCCTGTGCCGGGTTATCCAGGCGTTCATACATGTGCGTGATCCAGCTTGGTTCTAGTGCTTTCAGATAAGTTCCTAGCGTTGCGCTCATTATTCCTCCGCCAATCAGTATGATATCTACAGGAGATTTATTCGAAATCTGTTGCTGTTTGGCTGACATAGAAGAAGTTATGTATGTGGGAGTTATGAAATATTCTTTCATGCGCAGTATCTCTTTTCGGAAACAATACCGAAAGGGCGGTGTTGTTTTTAAGTTTCTTTCTGTTGAAAATCTGAATCTGTTTATGGTTATGCACTGTGGTGATATAGCTACAGTAGACCACAGATTATGACTATCTGATAAATATACTTTGATTTTTAGTTATCAATAATTTTTGCTATATTATTTTTTAAATAATTCACTTGCTAGATTAATCTAGGATTGCTTTGAGTAAGAAAGATCTGCTTCTTTTTTGCTAAAAAAAGAAAATAAATCTGATGGTATAGCCATTTTTATTCGGGAAGCAGGCTTAAGAAAATTTTCTAATATTCCTTGAATATTTAACTCCGAGTAGGTAAAAAAATTATGTAATTATTGCAACTGAGACTAACCAAGCAAGGCCAATAAAAGAAGAGATATTTAACTAAACATTTGATAGTCATCATAATTAATTATTGAAATGTTATCAAGTAATAATGAAGATTTCTATCTTCAACTTAAAATAGAAATTTTAGATTTTATATCTGCCGCATATAAAAATTACACTTTAAATTTAAAGACTAAATCTTTCAGTAAGTTAAATAAAAACCCCGACAAATCAGACTTTGTCTGAGCGATTGTTATGCGATCCGAATGCTATTTAATAATTTTTAATGGTACACTGTGATTAAGTGCTTTAACTATTTTTTCTGGGACTTATGCATTATAGTCATACAGATTTGGATGATTCTACATAAAAGTGTTTCGACTTGGAGTACGGCTAATTCAGTCATTAAGTTTCGGTTTATAATGCACTCTTTCCTAGGTAATAGTGGTTTCTGTTTAGAAACGGACTTTTTACGGCTTGGTTATATTAAATGATATCGGTCTGGCTTATTTTGGAGGTAGTAGCTTTATATTTTTTCTGGAAATGATTAGAATTATATGTGTTCGTAAAGCATTTTCAGATGACTTTCTATTTCTTTTTCTGTAGGCATGGTTTATAAAATTAAGCGAATCTAGTATGTCAGTTAGGATTAACTTTCTGAGGCGAAAATTGATAGAAGATAATTTTCTATTTATTGTGCTGATTTCCTTGTATCAAATACATGTTTAAGTTAAAATTAAATATTTTATTATACTAGACTTTCCATATCTTATTATGGCCGCAAGGCTGATAGTATCAATAACCAAAATAAGAAATGCTATTTTGGTATTGAGTTTTATGGTACTGTTAATTTTTTGCTTGTTTATTGAGACTGGTATAATTAGAATAACGCAGTAATACTTTTTTCTAATTTAAAAATAGAGCTAACAAATTTTGTCTGGCTTTGATAGAAAGATTGAACACATGTTGCATCGTTATGAACCTGTCATAACGGGAATGTCTAGTGAGAAAAGGGGGTTTCATGGTTTTTAGGAAACTTTTCTTCGTTGATATCTAGATTTCATTTCTGACTTATTTACGCATATTTTCAGAAAACCACCCTTCTTAAGGGTTTTGTTGCCACGGGGTGTGGTGAGTGATTTAAACTTTTTGTCTTGAAGAAAATGTTCAAATGGTACTAACAATTTTATTTAACGATCACCTAAATTTAATTTAGATAACAATATCTACATAAATATATATTTCTAGGTGTATTAATTTGACTAATCTATAATTTATCCTTTCGTGCTGTTTTTTGAACGTTGCATTAGATGTTATTATGATATTTATTTTGCAATTGAGTTGAGAAAATAAGGTAGCACATAGTTCTAAGGATTTTACAAAAATATGCAAAATTTGATTATTTAAGTTCTAGCTATGATGGACAGAAGGTAAATACTTTGTTACTTTTAACATTATGTAAATTAATTGGTATTACCAATTTACTCTATTAGTATTTCCGCAAAAACAAAAATAATCTATAAAATTTGTCAATCCCAATTGACGGATGTTATAAAACAACAGTTGGAATATTTAATTTTAGAATGGTTACTGGCTTGACAAGTTTTTCCTTTCTTTAGTAGAAGTGAATTGGCCAAGAAATTTTAGTTCTAGCCTGCTGATTTTTACTGGGCTTAGTTGCTAATTCAATGGTTGGAAGTCAAAAGGTCTTTTTCGTGCGCTGTTTAAACGGCGATGGATTTTTATATACCTTTTTATAAAAAGGTGATTTTGTAGAGTTTTAGTGATCATCTAGTTAGATTACTGGTGGAATATTTTGAACTACAAGATGATTTGTTAAAGTGGGGGCCGGTTAAATGTCCAGAGTTATCGATGACGATTATATATATTGTGATGCACGTTACAAAGTAGGATGTCATGCATATTCTGATATGTAATCAAGAATAATACGGGGTGTGTAGGAAAGCAAAAATCTTGAAGCGGGAAGTTAAAAGGTGCTGTTATAAATTTGCAGCTCTTTGTTATCTAGCGCCACGGAGAATCTGGTTGAATATTGCATCTACTGCGTTGGTATTTAGCTATTATAGCAAATATAACATGTTTTAGAATCATTCTGGTGCCAAATGATATTTTTGTGCCCCATATTTTAGAAGCGATAGTTGCGTAAGAGTCAGAAAAAGTCGCTTGTAGAAAGTCTACTGTTTTAGCTGAATGTTTATTGGGGGCATTTTAGTGGTCTTCCGCTAGGTAGTGACAAGATAATTCAACATAAATGATTACCGCGAGGATTCCAGCAATCCAAGGATTAAATTTCTAAGAATAAGGGCTAGTGTAGCATCGAAAATTATAGAAGATATTTTATATGACCAGCCACCCCTCCCGAGTTTTATGAAGATAATCTCCAAATAAATCAATATTAAAGATAGATAAGGAACAACCACCATGTCAGAATGTTTATACAATGACGTGGACCCGATTGAAACACGCGAATGGTTACAGGCGATCGAATCGGTTATCCGTGAGGAAGGTATTGAACGCGCGCAATTTCTGATTGATCAGGTTTTGAACCAAGCGCGTAAAGGTGGGGTAAGCAACATTGTTCAAGGTGAAGCTAGAGGTAACTACATCAACACCATTCCGGTTGAGGAAGAGCCTGAATATCCCGGTAATTTAGAATTGGAGCGACGTATCCGCTCTGCTATTCGCTGGAATGCTGTTATGACCGTGCTGCACGCATCGAAAAAAAATTTGGAACTAGGCGGGCATATGGCATCGTTTCAATCTTCCGCTACGATTTATGAGGTATGTTTTAATCATTTTTTTCGTACGAGCAACGAAAAAGATGGTGGTGATTTAGTTTATTTCCAAGGCCATATTTCACCGGGTATTTACGCACGAGCTTTTCTTGAAGGTCGATTGACTGAAGATCAAATGAATAATTTTCGCCAAGAAATACACGGTAAAGGTCTTTCCTCCTACCCGCATCCGAATTTGATGCCGGAGTTCTGGCAGTTCCCTACGGTGTCAATGGGCCTTGGCCCTATAAGTGCAATTTATCAAGCAAAATTCCTTAAATATTTAGAACACCGTGAATTGAAGGATACCAGCAATCAAACTGTGTACGCTTTTCTGGGTGATGGCGAAATGGATGAGCCTGAATCCAAGGGAACCCTTACCATCGCTACGCGCGAAAAGCTGGATAATTTAGTGTTTATCATCAACTGTAATTTGCAGCGCCTGGATGGTCCTGTGACAGGTAACGGGAAGATTATTAATGAGCTTGAAGGTATTTTCAGCGGGGCCGGCTGGGAAGTAATTAAAGTGATTTGGGGCAGTCGTTGGAACGATTTATTTCGCAAAGATACTTCCGGAAAATTAATTCAGCTAATGAATGAAACCGTCGATGGTGACTATCAGACTTTAAAATCAAAGAACGGTGCCTATGTACGTAAACACTTTTTTGGCAAATATCCGGAAACCACCATTTTGGTAAAAGATATGAGCGATGCTGAGATTTGGGCGCTGAATCGTGGTGGCCATGATCCGAAGAAAATCTATGCTGCTCTGCAAAAAGCTAAAAAAATTACCGGAAAACCCGTGGTAATCCTTGCGCACACCATCAAAGGTTACGGAATGGGTATAACCGCTGAAGGCATGAATATTGCACACCAAGTAAAAAAAATGAATATAGAAGGGATACGTTACTTCCGTGATCGTTTCAACCTGAACACAATTTCTGATGATAAAATCGAATCTTTGCCATATATAACCTTTAAAGAGGGTTCAGAGGAGTATACGTATTTGCATGAGCGTCGAAAAGCGTTGTCTGGCTATCTTCCGAGTCGCCTAAAGGATTTTACTAAACCCTTGAAACTTCCCACTCTCGATGATTTCGCCCCCCTTCTTGGAGCGCAAAAGAAAGAAATTTCTACCACCATTGCTTTTGTTCGGGTGCTAAATTTGATGTTAAAGAATCAATCAATTAAGGATCGATTGGTACCGATTGTAGCCGATGAAGCTCGTACTTTTGGTATGGAAGGCCTGTTCCGTCAAATAGGCATTTATAGTTCCAGCGGTCAGTTATACACGCCTCAAGACCGTGAACAGGTAGCCTATTATCGTGAAGATGAAAAGGGGCAGATTCTGCAAGAAGGGATTTGTGAGCTAGGCGCTGCTTCTTCTTGGTTGGCGGCAGCAACTTCATATAGCACAAATGATTTTCCGATGATCCCGTTTTATATCTACTACTCAATGTTTGGGTTCCAGCGTATCGGCGATCTGTTTTGGGCGGCGGGGGACCAGCAGGCACGTGGATTTCTAATCGGTGGTACCTCCGGTCGTACTACCCTGAACGGAGAAGGTTTGCAGCATGAAGATGGACATAGCCATATTCAATCTTTAACTATCCCGAACTGTATTTCCTACGATCCAGCTTATGCCTATGAAGTCGCGGTTATCATGCATGATGGGTTAACTCGGATGTACGGCGATAAACCAGAAAACATCTACTATTATTTGACTACTCTAAACGAAAACTACACTATGCCTGCTATGCCTAAAGGTGCTGAAGAGGGCATTCGAAAAGGCATCTACAAGCTAGAAACGCTAGAAGGTGGCACAGGTAAAGTTCAATTGATAAGTTCGGGCGCTATTCTACGCCATGTGCGAAAAGCGGCACAGATCTTATCGAAAGAGTATGAAGTGGGTTCCGATGTTTACAGCGTAACTTCTTTCACTGAATTGGCACGGAACGGACAGGATTGTGAGCGCTGGAATATGCTACATCCAACTAAAAAGCCACTCGTGCCCTATGTAACCACTGTACTGAATGATGCTCCAGTTGTAGCATCCACCGACTATATGAAACTTTTTGCCGAGCAAATCCGTCACTTTATTCCGTCCAGTGAGTTTTGCGTTCTTGGCACTGATGGTTTTGGACGTTCCGATAGCCGCAAGAATTTACGCCATCATTTTGAAGTGGATGCTAGCTATGTGGTAGTTGCAGCGCTTGGTGAATTGGCTAAACGCGGTGATATCAGCGCTGTTCTGGTAGAAAAAGCTATCAGTAAATTCGGTATCGATGTTAATAAAGTAAACCCTCGTTTGGTATAAGAGGCAAAGTAAATCATGATAGATATTGAAATCAACGTACCGGATATTGGTGCGGATGAAGTGGAAGTTACTGAAATTCTTGTCAACGTGGGCGATAAAGTTGATATAGAACAATCGCTAATTACAGTGGAAGGCGATAAAGCCTCAATGGAGGTGCCAGCACCGATTTCTGGTACTCTCAAAGAGATCAAGATTAATATTGGTGATAAAGTTAGTACAGGATTCCTGATTATGCTATTTGAGGTGGAAGATGCTTATTCAATTGCATTTTCTGATAAGAAATGCACGGTTTTGGCTTCTGAAAATAAGTACAACGAAAGAGTTATTATTTCACCACCTGAAAATAAAAGCGAATTCGCCGAGAATGAGGCTTATGTGCATGCCAGCCCGATTATACGCCGGTTAGCACAAGAATTTAGTATCAATCTGGCAAAGGTCAAAGGCACCGGACGCAAAGAACGCATTCTGTATGAAGATATTTACGGATATATCAAGGAAGTAGTCAAGATTGCTAAAGATGTTTCTGTCACTGTTGACGACGATCTCCTGCCGGGGATGTTGCCGTGGCCAAAAATGGATTTCAAAAAATTCGGCGATATTGAAGAGGTGGAACTTGGACGAATTCAAAAAATTTCAGGAGCTAATTTGCATCGTAACTGGGTAAGAATTCCACATGTAACCCAGTTCGATGAAGCTGATATCACCGAAGTGGAGGCCTTTCGTACAAAACAGAATGTTGCAGTGGAGAAAAATCCAAATGTAAAAATCACTTTTTTGGTGTTTATCATGAAGGTGGTTGCCAAAGCGTTAGAAGAATTTCCGCGTTTTAATAGTTCACTTTCTACAAACGCCAAGAAACTAACACTGAAAAAATATATCAATATTGGTATAGCGGTTGATACACCCAATGGTTTGGTGGTGCCGGTTTTCCATGATGTGAATAAGAAAGGCATAGTGGCACTATCGTATGAGTTGACAATGATCTCGAAAAAAGCTCGAGCCGGCAAGCTAACATCGTCAGATATGCAGGGTGGTTGCTTTACTATTTCTAATCTAGGAGGCATCGGTGGTACGGCATTCATGCCTATTGTTAATGCGCCAGAAGTAGCGATACTTGGTGTATCCAAATCTTCAGTCAAGCCAGTATGGAACGGTAAAGAGTTTTCCCCGCGTCTAATGTTGCCGCTGTCACTTTCCTATGACCATCGAGTTATTGATGGTGCTGATGGCGCACGCTTTATTAGTTTCATCAATAACATGATATCTGATATTCGTTGCTTGGTAATGTAATCTTTAAGCTTCTTGTTTGTTTTCTATGTTGAACCTGTGAAATAAAGTTATCGTTGGCAGTACTAACTAAACATGCGCCATCATCACACACTTTGCAGTTTATTAAGATTTCTGTAAACTATGATTTTAAAAAAAACACATAAAAGAGGACAATTTATTTATGCAAATGCAAGGAATAGAATAAATTTACACCTGCCGGATAAATAACTAAGAGGTCATGATGAGTACTGAAATAAAAACTCAAGTCATGGTGCTTGGGACTGGCCCGAGCGGATATTCTGCGGCATTTCGCTGTGCAGATTTAGGTTTAAAAACCGTGCTTGTTGAACGTTATGTAGCCCTTGGCGGAGTCTGCCTAAACGTAGGTTGTATCCCTTCAAAAGCTTTATTGCACATTGCTAAAGTTCTCAAAGATGCTAAAGCCTTGAGTAAAAACGGTATCGCTTTCTGCGAGCCAAAAATTGATATTGATCAAGTTCGTACCTGGAAAGAAGATGTAGTAAACCGGTTGACTGGCGGTCTGATCGGTATGGCTAAAGCGCGTAAAATTGAAGTAGTAAAGGGTTACGGTAGATTCACCGGCACCCATACCTTGCAAGTAGAAGAAGACAACGGCAGCACTACTATTGTCTTCGACAAAGCTATTATTGCCGCGGGTTCTCGCCCAATCAAACTACCATTTATTTCCCATAATGATCCCCGTATATGGACCTCTACTGATGCGCTTGCCTTGTCCTCAGTGCCAAGACGTTTGCTAGTTATGGGTGGTGGAATTATTGGTTTGGAAATGGCTACTGTCTATCATGCTTTGGGATCAAAAATTGATGTTGTTGAAATGTCTGATCAAGTTATCCCGGCAGCCGATAAAGACGTAGTGAAAGTATTTACGAAGTGTATTAGTTCCAATTTTAACTTGATGTTGGAAACTAAAGTCACAGCGGTGGAAGCTAAAGAAGACGGTGTTTATGTTAACATGGAAGGGAAAAATGCACCGCTGGAAACTCAGCACTATAACGCTGTTTTGGTTGCCATCGGCCGAGTTCCAAACGGAAAAATGCTAGATGCCAGCCAATCCGGGGTAGAGGTGGACAAACTCGGTTTCATCCGCGTTGATAAACAAATGCGGACGAATATACCACATATTTACGCTATTGGAGATATCGTCGGACAGCCAATGTTGGCACATAAAGGGGCCCATGAAGGCCATGTGGCGGCGGAAGTTATCGCTGGAAAAAAACATTTTTTTGATCCAAAAGTTATCCCGTCTATTGCTTATACTGATCCGGAAGTAGCTTGGGTTGGACTAACAGAAAAAGAAGCGAAAGAAAATGGCATCAATTATGAAATAGCAATTTTTCCTTGGACGGCTTTAGGCCGTGCTATCGCCTCTGATTTCCAAGATGGTATGACTAAACTAATTTTTGAGAAAGAAAGTCATCGGATAATTGGTGGCGCGGTAGTCGGCGTAAATGGCGGCGAGTTGTTAGGCGAAATTAGTTTGGCAATTGAAATGGGCTGCGATGTACAAGATATCGCACTGACTATCCATGCGCATCCTACGCTGCATGAATCTGTAGGTCTAGCGGCAGAAGTTTACGAAGGAAGTATTACCGATCTGCCAAACGCAAAAGCAAAAAAGAATAAATAACTTTTTTAGTGAGAAGAAGGTGCAATAATAGGGTGGAAGATAATATTTCGTAGTATCAAGTTGAAGAATCTTCCGCTCAGATTAGTCCTTATATCTTGATCTTTATCAACAAAGATCTACGATAGATAGATCTATAAATATAGAAACATTAATAAAGAAGAAAATCTAACGAATGATTATTCGGATACATTCTTTTAAAATATATTAATGTTATCAGTACCATTGTATCAGTGGTATGGGGTAATCATTTATATTGTAGATGTAACAGACGTATTGCAATAGAGTATATATATTTATTTTCATTAAAAAATTAAAGTTTCTTATTTTTTTAATATGAATAAAAGAACTCAACCAGTAATGTATGTATTCATATCAAACGGTTCTGCTTGTTACTTTAGTGGATTTTTAAAATCAGAGTGATTCATGACAAAGTTCTTGAATAGAATATAACTATTCATCTTGATCAAAATCAAGATATTCAAGCCATTATCAAAATCTTTTAATTTAGACTAAAATAGAGTAAAAAGATTTTTATATAAATATGTCATTAAATGTAGGATATTTTTGTTTTTTTATAAAATTTTAGTTTAATTCAACAAATGATAAATATAAATCATTTAATATCAATTTACCATTATATCTAATGCCTCTCAAATGATCAAGATCATCTGCCTTGTGTGGTCTTGCTTTTCAAATTCACGATTAGATCATAACCATACTGAAAAAAGTCAATGAAATGATTTCTTCTAAAGCGCTACATTCCAAAAGAATCAATATTTCTTAAAGAAGTTTATTAAAGGCGTGGATGAGGTAGTGATGCGAAGGTTTTTAATGATATCCAATAGATAAAACACGACCTGTTAAGGGCTATGGTATTTACTGCAAAGATATATTTAAGTCTGGTAGAGGCGACTAGATACTTTTTTAGCTTGAGAAAAAATTGTTATCTCTCTTCTTTATACCGTTAAACATAAACATCTTTCTAATTAAACCAGTACTTTTGTAGAAAAATTTCTTATTAAGTTGTTAAGCATATTTATGCTGCATGAGGAAGAATAAATTCTTCTCATGTATTATCTGTGAACAAAACATAGTTAGCAAGATATTCTCAGTGCGATAGTGCTTGAATAAATCATTTTTCTTGAGCGATTTTTATATAGAGCAAATTTAAAAAATTGGATCTCTGAGTATTATTAAGGTAGACAAGAAAAGGCGACTCATCCCTTACTGCCTCGTATTTAGCCCGCGTATGCATGAACCGAAACAGCTCAAGGTTATAAAGAGATGCGACTTTGGCATAAAGATCTGCCCAACAAAATGATATAAGCAGAAAAAGTCGACATTTAAAAACACACTGTGTCACAAAATACGTCACTTAGAAGGCTGATTTAGCTGCGGGTGTTTGATGGTAATTTCTAGCTGGCTTAGTTGGATTTCTGTAAAAATATCCGAAAGTATATATTTATTTTACCTAGATCGATATTTCTTTATTAGCAACATGTTAGAAATTGAAATAGGTTAAAAGGATAAGTGAAATACTGATATGCAGCATTTATATCAAAACGATGATGGTTTTCTACTTAAATATCCCACTAATTTTATTAGTAAGGTGTTTTTTCTAGTAAGGAATGTGCTTTTTAGAAATAAGTTGCTCGTTTTTTCGTATATGGATGTAAGTTTCTTTTGTGATAAAGATTTCTGAATAAGATGAAGTATTGTGTGGTGATCGAATGCTTAAACTAAGAAGGAATTTAAGAAATCGGATCTCTATTGCAAGATAGATTCCGAATAAGGATTTCTTTAGAATTAAGATATAAACAAATAAGTTAAGAATAATGGAAGACTGCTTAACAAATAGTAATATCTAGCTATGTTTTCCGATCAGAGATCGATGCTATGAATTCATTATCGTTATTAGCTTAAAGCCACATGTCAAACATGTATTACCTTTGTTATTAACAAATATAGTATGGTGCATGGTTTTAAGAGAGATAAATCTTCAAAGAAGATCTTAATTAATTCTTAATTAGTAAATTCTATCATTTTATCAATTTTAATATAGGTTAAAGTACTAAACACAAGTAGCAGATTCTGGCATTCATGTTATATCCCCCGGTTTTTGACAAATATATTTAACCTAATCCATATTAGTAGATATCAGGGTTCCATTATGTCTAGTAATATCATCCATATATAATTATGGATGGGGAAAATACTAAGGAAAGAATTATGTCGTGATCAGTCTACGATAATTATCACGAGCCATTCTGGGAAGATGGTATGAATAATGTAACTCTATCCTTTTTGTTTTCTACAAGTATTACTTATAAAATATCTAATTCTTATATGGGATAAAGGATTATTTTTGCGTGTTTACTCAGGCAGAGTATTAAGCATTTTATACGGCTGATAAAATGAATAAGTCAATTAAAAACTTTGGGTGACGAAATTATTAGTTAAAAGATATATATGACTAAATCTTCATGGACTATAATTATAGTGCTAATATTATTAGTTGGATGTGACGATAGTACCTTAGCGGACCAGGTTCTACCTTGGCGTACTGAAGGTAGAGCGATGGGTACCTATTATCGTGTATTGCTAGCTCATCCACCTACGGCGGCGTTGCCTGGTTTAATTGAGGCTATAGAGCACCAACTTCTAGAAGATAATAACCAAATCTCTACTTGGCAGAGAGATACGATTGTATCTCGTTTTAATAGTTATCATGGGACCGATCCACAGTTTATTCCCGCGGGAATGGCTGATATTGTGTCAACCGCGCTGCGTATTGGCGCGAAAACTGATGGTGTGATGGATATTACGATAGGGCCACTGGTAAATTTATGGGGTTTTGGCCCGGAAAAGATACCGTTAAAGGCCCCTGATGTTTGTCAAATCGAAAAAGCACGTGCGTGTATCGGATTGGAATATCTACGGCTTATCAAAACTGGCCAGAAATACTGGCTGCAAAAATCATTACCAAACCTGTCTCTCGATTTTTCTACCGTTGGGGAGGGTTATGCTACCGATCATCTTGCTACTTTACTTGAACAACGTGGAATTACTCGTTACCTTGTGTCGGTGGGGGGTGCTATTTTTACCCGCGGATTTTTGTCAAGTCATAAACCATGGCGGGTGGCTATTCAATATCCTACCGATGAAACTGTAGCAGCGCAGGCTATTGTGGACTTACAAGGATACGGGATCAGCACCTCAGGTAGCTATCGTAACTATTATGAAATTAATGGTAAGTGTGTGAGTCACATTATTGATCCCGTAACCGGTAAACCTATAGATCATAACTTAGTGTCGGCGACAGTTATTGCTAAAACGGCATTGGAAGCAGATGGTTGGGATAGTGCTTTAATGGTTCTCGGTATGAAAAAAGCCAAGCAGTTAGCACTGCGTGAAGGTTTGTCAGTGTTTTTAATTAGTAAAACAGATGAAGGTTTTAGCACATGGATGTCACCGAAATTTGCTCCCTTTATTATTTCAAGCCCGAGAAAAGATTCATAACGTTGTTGCGATAGAGGTATACTTTTAAATTTATAAATCTTTGCAAGAGCACTGTGATTGGTAATCCTTAAGATGATGTAGATTTTAGGGATTATTTTCAGGAATATATAATCTGAAAATACTATTTTTTATTTTCTTTTTCTGAATTAATAACGATGAGTTAGATTTTATTGATAATGATAAATAGTTTTTTCTACTATACAATGATCTTGTATATGCACCTATTCTTATTTTGAAACTTTATAGGTTTAGGAGCATGATGTTTTATATTGGCATGTAAATTTACATTGTTCCGCTTAATTCGCTTGTATATTTCTTTTACTAAAGATTTTATCAAGATTCAACAGATTTTTATAAATAAAAGATGCATTAATCATGTAAAAACTATGTTTCATTGTCTTAATAGAGTTAATAATTTTTGTAGAGTTTTGATTTAATCATTTTTAAATATAAGTTTAAGAATGTTTTTATGTAATCATAAAAGTGCAAAAAGACAGTAATAGTGTTCTATTATGTCGCATATAAGACCATTTGTTTTTTTTCTGCACAGCAGATTAGTATTTCAGGTTAATATTCAATATCCTAACATGCAGTATCTCTGTGCCGAGAGATATTTATTGCCATATCAATGATAGTTTTCTATCTTTAATTAAGTTGTTTTGCAATAGCAAAAATGAAGCTAAAACGTTTTTAACTATTATTTACGGATGTAATGCGGAGTGTCTGAAATTTCATATTTATGACATCAACCTCCATTAGTGCGATTGCAACTATGACAGATCACATCATTATTGTGATAATGCATTTTAAAATATAAAATGTATCTAGTCAACAAATCAAGACATGATCGATCGTTTCATGTTTTGCGTTATTTGATTCCTTTTCTGTGCTAGATAAAGCGGATGCCAAACTCATCTTTGTTGGTATTTGTTTTAATAAGTTTTCATTTGATTTCAGTAAAGATTTAAAAAATCTTTCTTATCAATGATTTTTATGTATAAATTTTCTTTAGTCTTTGTGTTTGTATTCTGAGGTAAACTCTCTCTTTATTCAACCGGCTTAGTAGCCAAGAGTTTATAACAACTTTAGAATACTTCTATTAATTTAAAAATTAAGTTTAATAAACTTGGTAAACCTTCTAAAAAAAATATAAAGAGATCTTGTTTTATAATTTGGACTATTATAATGGCCTGATTTGTGTTGTGAAATTTTTAGTCACGACGTTCAAAAGAAGTTGTTTGTCCCATATCGTATGAGAACACCTGTATTTTAGTGTTTTATTTATTACATTAAATAATTTTAAATTTTTCATTTATCATAAAAAGCAGATGTTACGAATGACATTAGTTGTTTGATCTAACGATCACTTTAAAGTTTAAGTTATTTAATAAAGGTAAGTAAAAGTCTTAGCCGATGTATAAAGATTTACCTTCAAGTATCATCCAAGTCCTGTGGTGTTACTTTAATAATAAAAGGATAATCGGATATATAAGCTAAATCAGATATGCTTAAGCTAGTACTTGAGATGTTTTTTTATAATTAGTTTTAGATTCATCACGACAAAATTGATTCTCTGAAAACACATATGGTTTAATATAATTAAAAGTTTTATTGATAACTAAATATAATATATGACAATGAAATAAAGCAAAAATTTATCTTTTTATATTCTTCTTGAAATTAAATAAATAATTTAAATATATTGAGATTTTTTTATAAATATTGTTACAGAGGAATGGTGTCTGAGATTTTCTCTATCATTAATGTATAAATACTTTGAATCGCCTATAAATGGTTTCCAGATATGAAATAGTAGGGACCATCAATATTAATTGCGGACAAAAATTACAAAAATTTATCAAAAATCCTAAGATACCTATCAGTCGAAGGGGGAAAACTAAATAAATACACATTTTTCAACTGTCTAGATGAGTAAATACAACACTCAAGAAAAAATAGAATGGTAGGCGATAGCTCATACGCTAGAACGCCAAAGAAAAAAAGAAAATATCGGCTAACCACGTTCATATCTAGCTGCAAAAATTATGAATGTATCTATGTTGTGATATCGGGTTGTGTTCAGCGTAGACCAGTAGGTCTGAAGCCATAAAACCAGGGATACTATCAAATAAAACACAAGAATATCTACTTGATAAGTAGAGCTTTCAGCAACCTGCTCATTTTACTAAGTTTTTTAAAAGGCTTTTCAGGTTCAGGTAAACAGTTACAATTACATTGTAAATAGGTAAAGTCCGGTTATATGGAGATGTGTTTATCAGGGTATAAGCAAAAACTGTATTTGTATTTTTCTGTTTTTTTTAATGATATTTTATCACAAGATGATTGCTTTATTTTGTCTATGACGATATATATCCGAATGTTTTTCACGTCGGGTAGACGTAAAAGTGTTTTTCTAAGCAGATCACGATAGCTAGATATATCCAGCACACCTATTTTCAACAAGTAATCGAAATTCTTGGAAATCAGATGGCATTCCTGAATTTCTTCTAATTTTTGTATTTTAACATTGAATTGTTCAAATACGTCTGGTATGCCTCAGTTAAGGGTGATTTAAAAAAATCACCAATAATGATGCATTCAAATAATGCAGGGGGTTCAACAGTGCTATATAACTCTGAATAAAACCTTATCATTCAAGTCGGCGTATACGTCACAGACAGAGGTGTTGGCGATAACCCTACTCGTTTTGATAATTCGACATTGAAAATCATTCCATCTTTTTGATGGACGTTTAGGATATTAGGATCAATACGATCGAGATTTTTCAGGATGCTTTCTATTGTCGATCATTATTAATGTCTTTTTTAATTCTTCCTCTATACTTACTATACCATTAGTACTTCATTGTGTCAAGAATTGCATAGGAACATGTTAGCATTTTTTTAAGTCAAGTTTTATATAACCATTTAGAATTTTTGTTTGTTAATATACTAAGGGCATGAGGAAGCATGGGGTGACTAGCTTCTTAAGAGGCACATATTTCACGTGGGAAGAGCAATTCAATACAGAATGGTAGAAAAGCCCTATTTATTCTTTTGCCTAGATATTATCGAAAAATTGCAGGAGATTAATAAAATAAAATATTAAAATAAGAGCCAACATAACACTTATTAGAAGAAATCTTTATCTTTTATCAAGTTAAGTAGATTGTATCTCCATATTAACTGGCTATGGTGGCGGCAATAAAACCTACAATTAATTAAAAAATGATTAAACACTTTTGCATTTTTTTCATCTGATTAAAATATTTTTACAATGCTCAAGTTCTTTAGATAACGATAACGAGGAAAATATGTCTACGGTAAAACATAGTAAATTACTTATATTGGGTTCAGGACCGGCTGGTTACACCGCCGCAATATATGCTGCACGAGCTAATTTAAATCCGGTTTTGATCAGCGGAATGGAGCTAGGAGGACAGTTAACAAGCACTAGCGAGGTAGAAAACTGGCCAGGCGATCCTGCAGGAGTGACCGGGACATTACTGATGGAACGCATGTATACTCATGCCAAAAAATTTAATACAGAAATCATTTTTGACCATATTACCTGGGTCGATTTGCAGAACCGTCCGTTTCGACTTGTTGGTGACAAAAACGCTTATACTTGCGATGCGCTTATTATTGCCACTGGTGCTTCTGCGCGCTATCTTGGCATACCGTCTGAGGCAGCCTATAAAGGAAAAGGAGTTTCCGCCTGCGCTACTTGTGATGGTTTTTTTTATCGCACTCAAAAAGTAGCAGTGGTTGGCGGCGGTAACACAGCCGTGGAGGAAGCCTTATATCTGAGCAATATCGCTGCGAATGTTGATTTAATTCACCGCCGTGATACTTTCCGTTCTGAAAAGATCCTTATTAACCGTTTGATGGATAAAGTCAATAATGGCAATATTGTCCTTCATACCAATCATACGTTAGAAGAAGTATTGGGGGATGAAAGGGGTGTAACTGGCGTGCGATTGAAAGATATGAACAAGAATATTTATAAAAATCTGGTGGTTTCTGGAGTATTTATCGCTATCGGCCATACCCCTAATACCGCTATCTTTGGTTCTCAACTGGCGCTAAAAAATGGGTATTTACATGTTAAATCCGGGATTAACGGTAACGCAAGTGCCACTTCGATTTCGGGCGTGTTCGCAGCTGGCGATGTGATGGATTGTCATTATCGACAGGCGATTACTTCTGCAGCCGCTGGTTGCATGGCAGCGTTAGATGCTGAACATTATCTCGATGAGAGTTGCGGATCATAGCTGATTTAATCTGATTTTGCGTTGCCTTTGCACAGGCAATAATTATTTAGGAATTAAAATTATATATTTGTTATAGAGCAGTCTAACCTGTTTTATTTATTCCTGTCATAATCCTGTATTACTTTGCCTCTGTAAGTTTATAGTACGGAGGAAAGACACAGAGAAAAATCCGATAGCGTCTTCGGCTATGCTAGAGAAAAAATACTTTATTATGATTAATTTTCTGTATAAAAGCAGGAAGTGAATTATTTTTTAATAAAAATTTAATATTGCATGCGAATCTAAAATAGATTTTTTATATTCATGGCAGGTTTTACCCTGTTTCATGATTGGTTAATTCTAGCAAATTTTAGCAGTTAGCATACATTTCCCATGCAAAAATTACTACTATATTAGTAGTAATAAAACTGTTGAATATTTTTATTTTCGATCTGAAAACATGAGTAAATCTTATGTTCTTCTGTGATATTTTTTGCTCTAGATTAACGTCCTTTTTCTTTTTGGTTAGATGAAAATGTGCCGAATAATCCCCATAAGCTGAATGGATTATTACATGCATCACGATGTTAGTTTGAAAATACTAAAAATTCCCGATACTTTGTATAAGAATCAGAATATTTCTACTACGAATGTTTCCATTCCTCTTCGCTAGAAACTTTAAAATCCGGGGAAGGCATTATCATCATGACCGCTTGGGTTAATCATCACCGGATGTTAGTGTTATTATGCTGATATAAAATGTTCTTACTATGCCTTCTAATTCGCAATTAGTTTTAACAAGGTGCTACATTTCTGTCAGTTTTAAAATAATTTAGAAAAGCGCTGTAATCATCTAAAAGATGAAGCATTATTCCTGTTTAATTGTCAAGTCTGTCTTAAGAAGTATATCTTGTATAGTAAAAGGTTTTGTCCCATGCGGTGTTCATGACAAATTTTATTTGTCCATGCTCAGACCGTGGCTAAAATCTAAATTTTTCTATGTTATCAGAGATAACTCGTTTCCTTGAAGGGGTTTTTATCAGTGGGTAATCTAAAGATTTTATTTTGCGCTGGAGGTTGATATTTAAACGACAGTTCTATTCTAATTTAATAATTATCTAAAAATTCGATTTGTTCAATAAAGCTAAAAATATTTTTAACTACTTATTTATTCATTGTGTAAAAGGTTATTCTAAATCGAGTTATAAAAAATCTTTTCTATAGAGTACTTTTAAAAAGTATACTAATAGATTATCAACTAATTTTGCGCGATGATCTTAACTTGAATATTTTGCTAATTTATTTGTAATTATTATTCCGAAGTAACTCTTTAATAGAGTAAAAATCTAATAGTGTAGCAGATAAATCTTTGTCTTATTTGTAGAACAAAGACAAATCTTGCCTGATTTTTATGTTAAAATTAGATAAGTAAAAATGAGTCTTAGATTCTTTTTAAGAGTGAAACAGCACAGTAATCTATAGCACTTGTTAATATTCTAAGCAACTTGAAAATGATATTTTATATGATTGAAATTTGCGCTGCTTATAAGCTTTTTGTTGTCTTTGATAAGACAAATGTAAATAGAAATACACTTTATGTATAGAGTAGCACAACCTGATTTTAAGTACTCATATTTAACTGTTTATTTATAAAAACTCATTGATTTTTTAAATTAGAATGATAGTGATAAATTATTTGATTTTACTCTGATTAATTATAGATTTATTGATTTGCTTTCTGTTTTTTAGACTTAAAAACTATTTATTTAGGAATAGGGATATGAGACAAAATGGCATCTTTTGTAGCATAAAAGTGGTGAGCTTCTTTCACTGAAAGGCAGCATTTTTTATTATGAGGTATCCTAATTTTTTTCAAGAGAAGTCTTCTTTTGCACAGCATTATGTAAAATCTCGTCGATTATTAGAGCTACACAGCTGCGATGGTGGAAAATCGTATATGCTTACCGACAGCTATCTTTTTGATAAATTGATTTTGAATAGATAGACTTCGTTTAGTGTTATTAAATTGTTCGAAAAATGAGTTATGGAGAGAGTTATTATGAAATTTCTTGATGAAGTAGCCATTGTGGCGGCGGCTGGCGATGGTGGTAATGGATGCGTGAGCTTTCGCCGAGAAAAACATGTTCCCCGCGGCGGGCCCGACGGGGGGGATGGAGGTGACGGGGGTGATGTATGGTTATTGGCGGATGAAAACATAAATACTCTTATCGATTTTCGTTTTGAAAAAAACTTTCACGCCGAACGTGGAAAAAATGGGCAGAATTGTAATTGTACCGGAAAAAGCGGTAAAGATATAATCATAAAAGTGCCTGTGGGTACCCGGGTTGTGAATGTAGCCACTAATGAATTTATGGGCGACATGACTCGCCACAAACAGAGGTTAATGGTAGCCAAAGGGGGATTCCATGGTTTGGGTAATACTCGCTTTAAATCGTCGGTTAACCGAGCTCCGAGGAAGAAAACTGACGGTACTAAAGGTGAGATTCGCGAACTTCAGCTAGAGCTTATCCTGTTGGCAGACGTCGGGATGCTTGGCCTGCCTAATGCTGGAAAATCTACGTTTATTCATGCAGTATCGGCGGCTAAGCCGAAAGTAGCGGATTATCCGTTTACCACACTAGTTCCAAGTCTAGGTGTTGTTCGCATGGATAAGGAACAGAGCTTCGTTGTGGCGGATATTCCTGGTCTTATCGAGGGGGCTGCTGATGGAGCCGGTTTAGGTATCCGTTTTCTCAAGCATCTTGAGCGTTGTAGGATACTACTACATCTTATCGATCTATCGCCAGTAGATAAATCCGATTTAGTGAAAAATATTCGTATCATCGTTACTGAACTAGAGCGCTACAGTGATAAGCTTGCAGCTAAACCACGCTGGCTTGTATTTAATAAATTAGATCTTCTTGATGCAGACGATGCGGCTGCGCGTGCTAAATTTATCTCCGAAGTGGTAGATTGTAAATCGCAATATTATCTAATTTCTTCCACTACCTATTCCGGGATTGAGGCACTGTGCTGGGATGTGATAGCATTTATCAATAAAAATTCTAAAAATCAAGGGGCAGTGGAACCCAAATTTGAGCAAGTGGAATCTATGTGGAAAAATTCTCGGGAATTTCAAAAGAAAAAGTCACGAGAAGAACGAAAGATAAAAGGATAACAAGTAATAAATGTCCATCCTTAGCGAGGCTATTTTTTGGTAATGTCAATATTGTTTAGTATTTTTTTAAGATTATCATCTAGTTTAAGTGCTTTAATCATTCATCCCACCTTCTCCTATGGCATCATAGTTACGGGAATTTATCAGGAAACTTTTGGCCAACATAGCGGATCATTTCTATCTAGTGTTGAACCTGTATTTTTCACCCATATTAACCAATGATTTCTTAATTTTTTTTATTTATCTAGTCCTAGATAAGGACAGGGACTGACTATTGATAGGATGACGTATTAATAAATTGGCACAGCTAATGTCATGAGTCGTGTTATATATTGTTAGATTAAGTTTGTCACATGCTGTATATTTTTTGATATTATTGGTTTATTAAATAATTTAATTTTTAAATTTGTATGGATGTTAATCTTTACTGTAAATTTTTTATTTAAAAAACTTTAGCAAAACGAAAAATTAAATCCTTCAGTATTTAATTTATTCAGTAACGTATAAAACAATGCCATTCTGAGTTTTAAGATGATTTTATCAGATATTTTAAAGATAAATTTCCATTTATGATCCAAATGGATCATGCCTCGCATGTTAGTTTTTAGGGCGATAAAAACTAGCTTTATCTTGATTGTTTTTCATCGTATAAGTGATGGTTAATAGAGTTAGATGTAATGAAATTAGGTATCAGATGATCAATATGATATCTTTAAGTGGTATTTAAAATGTTTATGTTTTTATTATCTCCATTAATAAAAATTAGGTATTAACAAAACCACAATTGATATTATAATTAAATTTTTCTGGATGTATGGAAATTTTATGGCTATATTTTTTGTGTTCTCAAATATTTTAATATATTTAAAAAATATGTAAAATCAAGTTTTAGATTGCATAGTGTTTAAATCTTTACATGATTATTTTCTGCAAAGAAAATGCATCTTGGTTTTATATGTGGCATATAGCCAATTTTTATCTTTATATTATAGGCTATATGATCTTATCATGAAGAGCTACTCTAGCTTATTTTTATACAGAGGAATACTTAAATGTTAGAGAATTTATTAATTTTTTCAATAAAAATTGTATAATATCATTATATGAATGATGTGTATTTTTTATAATATCTGTTGGGTTTAGCAAGTTATGTATTAAACAAAAATATGCACAGCGTATTGCTTATCATAATTTTAACTTAAATTTTTAAATCGAATGTTTTTTCATAGATTGATTTTTTAAATCAGAAGCAATGCATAAATAATCATTGGATTGGCTATGAATATATATTATTTTTGATAAATTTAAATTACAACTGATTATTTAAAATATGTAGCGTAATTAAAATTATATATTTTTATTACATTAAATGTGAATGATTATAGATAATAAAAATTAGCATAATTGGTGCAAAACTGTAAGTTATATCAATCGTAAACGATCAAATCTTACGATTTTGTGCTAATCGCAATTTTTCATATGCTAAAATATTAAAAATCACTTCATTCAGATTTCTGAAAGAAATTCTTTTTTCATTGAGAAAAGCTGTATGCTTTGAGCAGTAGTGAAAATTTATTTTGATTCATTATCTAGATTATTTTACTGCTGAAGCTAGAGAGGACTATTAAAAATAATTTGGTTATTTAACTAGTTTTTGCTATCGATATATGAAGCTGGCATCAATCCTGTAAATGTACAGGTGATTTTTAGATCACAACTATCGTTTCAATATCAGCTTTTTATGGAAAAGCGTTAGTTTAAAGTCACTGACTGACAAGAGAATATTTAAGCATTGCGGGTTTTTAACTGGCATGCTTAGATAAGGTTCCAATTTTTGAATATATGCGGAAGAAACATCTTCTAATGCCATTGCCCCCATTATTACTAAACAGATATGGTAATTATGATAATAATCTCTAGTCATGAAGCAGATCTTTAAACTTTTTTCTCAGAGTTTTAGTGACTTTTTTAACTCGATTTTAAAACTGATTAGAGTACGCTACGTTATCTAGACTATTATCCGGCTTTAAGAAGTAAGAAAAGATAGTGAAGATTACCAAAAAACACCAGTATGCCGTCAAAAATCTATTTGGATTACGGATGGCACTAGTTTTGAAATCTGTAAGGAAGGTGAGTAGAAAGCTTGGTGACATGAATGCTGATAAGGATCTAGTATGGAATTAGCTTTCATCTGGCAAGTGGACATTGAGATGTATAAAATAATTGGTGTATCGCTTTATTGTTTGGCATAACAACCGGTGGCAAACTTTACTGGATTTGATAAATCTAGATTCACAGAAAAATCGGGGTATCATTGATTTACTACGATTATTATACATATAATTATTCTTATGTTTTTCTAAGCAAGAACATACATCGGTTGATTCGGATGAAGTAGCGAATAATATTAATTAGACTGCGATCTGCATGTATGTAGCCCTGCTATATGTAAATTAAATTAGGGCTTGAACGGTAGTCAATATTTTACCTATGATAAAGAAAGCGGGCTATTTTTTGGTATTCCAGTATCTGGAATGGTCATAGTTCGCTTTAAAATATTTTTGTGGTGATCACCAAAACTTTTCGACTAGGATGCGTAAATCGATAATGGAATGGGAATCAAAAAGCGATTAATCGGATAATCTTGTTGAAATGTCGAACAAGCATCTATATTGCTTAACGTTCTCCCAGACATAGTTGTATTCATCACTGCTTCATTTTTATTTAAAAAAATCCTGAATAGGATAACATCATACTGAAAGTAATAATATATGCTAATAATAAATATTATGTAAATAACTTATGGTAGTGCAGTGAATACTAAAAGTTTGAGGTGGTAAAGTGTTAGCGGTTTTCAATTATACAACAGTGTTGCCATTGCGGTAAGATGTTTCATGGTGATCCTAAGTAAGCAATGCTATCTTTTGATTATGATAATATAAAGGCTTTTAGCATTAAATTTTTCATTATCAGCACCAGATTACATCATCATGGGGGATATCTCCTTTATGTTATTTAACCGATTCTTCTTGTGCGAACAAGATAAAACGCTGCTCAATTTTGTAAAAAATAGCAAAAAATATATAATTTTTTGCAACAGTAGCTAACGTATGTTTCATACTATGGTACAAACAGAGATAAACTAAACGATGAACGATACTGAATTCTGCGATATACAACACATATAAAAATTCTTAACTGATACTGACCTTGGGGGGGATTCCAGGTCGCCTTTCTTTACTTTGCGGCTTGGTAAGTGGCGTGTATTCAGCGTGCGTTGTGCTATTTTTTGTCAATCCCAGGAAGACGATTATTTTAGTAGGAAGACTTTACCCTAGAGGTATAATGATGAAAAAAATTCCGATGACCTTGCGCGGCGCTGAAAAACTGCGGGAAGAGCTCGAATATCTCAAAAGTGTCCGTCGCCCTGAAATTATCCAATCTATCGCCGAAGCTCGTGAATACGGCGATTTAAAAGAAAACGCCGAGTACCATGCTGCTAGAGAACAACAAGCCTTCTGTGAAGGTCGCATTCAAGAAATTGAGGTGAAACTGTCGAATGCATATGTGATCGATGTAACTAAATTAGTTCCAAGTAGCCGGGTCATTTTTGGGGTAAAGGTTAGTGTAGAGAATCTCGATAGTGAAGAAAAGCAAACATACCGTATCGTTGGGGACGATGAAGCTGATTTCAAGAAAAATCTTATTTCCATTAATTCCCCTATTGCCCGTGGGTTGGTAGGTAAGGAAGAAAATGAGATCGTTGTCATTCAAACACCAGGTGGTGATGTGAAGTACAAAATTCTTAAAGTTGATTACCTCTAAGTCTTTTGACTATATCAGTGTGGGGGAGATCCCTCTCCGTTTTTTTGTTTCTACATTAGTTTCCAGTGCCTTTATAAAGAAAAAATGAAGTAGCTGATTTTTCTCCTTTAGGACTAAGATGGTATCTTTCCTTTTTATTAAAAAAGATGATGGTAGAGAAAAAATATAAATTTCTACTTTTTTGCTCGCGAGGTATAGCTTTTAGGATAGTGCCGAGTTATCTTATACTCAGCTAGCGCTGATTTTGTAAACGACGACAGCGGCAATTAAAGTTTTATATCTCAAGTAAGTCTGCGAATTTTTCATTTTATCCTCGATAAGCTCATTCTGTTCCAGAAATCTGTATAGTTTTTTTAGCATACTTTTCATCAGGCTATTATTTCTTAGCTCTAATCCAGGTTTTAAGGAATGCAATATTTATTTAATATACTGTTTTTGTTTGTTATTCATATTAGTTTATCTTTTTACTTGGGTTGGAATTGGAAATATCATATTCTACCGGTTTCCTTGATATATGTAGTTATAATCGGCGTATTGCCGATACTTTTTATTCACTGCCGAATTTTCAGGATAATTAAAAAATAAGATGTCGAATAAAAAGCGTTCTGAAAGTTCTAACCGCTGGTTACAGGAACATTTTAGTGATAAATATGTTCAGCAATCACAAAAAAATGCACTGCGTTCCCGTGCTTGGTTTAAACTTGATGAAATTCAGCATAAAGATAAGCTATTCAGGCCGGGGATGAGCGTAGTAGATCTTGGAGCAGCACCAGGCGGATGGTCGCAATACGTTGTCACGCAAATCGGGAGCAATGGGCGTATAATTTCCTGTGATGTTGATTTGATAGAGCCGATTGAAGGCGTCGATTTTCTGCAAGGAGATTGTCGTGATCCTCTGATGCTGAAGGATTTGCTTAAACGCATAGGTAAGCAGAAGGTGCATGTGGTATTGTCTGATATGGCGCCTAATATGAGTGGTATACCAGCAATCGACATCCCAAAATGCTTGTATCTCGTGGAGATAGCTTTGGATGTGTGCCGGGCTATCCTAGCCCCTGGCGGGAGTTTTTTGGTTAAAGTCTTTCATGGAGAAAGTTTTGATCAGTATCTGCGGGATATTCGTTCCATGTTTACAAAAGTAAAAATTCGTAAACCAGAAGCTTCCCGAGCCCGTTCCCGCGAAGTATACATTGTGGCGACAGGGAGCAAACTATAGTACCCTACGCTAATTGTTAACACCTTTGTAATATGAGGTTAATCCCTTGAGTGAGATGGCGAAAAACCTGATCCTCTGGTTAGTAATAGCAGTCGTGCTGATGTCGGTATTCCAGAGCTTTGGGCCTAGTGAGGCTAATGGACGTAAAGTGGATTACTCTACCTTTATGTCTGAATTAAATCAGGATCAGGTTATGGAAGCACGTATTAACGGTCATGAAATTGCTGTGACTAAAAAAGACAGTAAACACTACACGACCTATATTCCGATTAATGATCCAAAGCTGCTTGATATTCTTTTAACCAAAAATGTTAAAGTTGTTGGTGAGCCGCCGGAAGAACCTAGCATATTGGCGTCCATCTTTATTTCCTGGTTTCCAATGCTATTGTTAATTGGGGTTTGGATCTTTTTTATGCGACAAATGCAGGGAGGTGGCGGGAAAGGCGCTATGTCGTTTGGTAAAAGCAAAGCTCGGATGCTAACGGAAGATCAAATTAAAACAACATTCGCCGATGTTGCAGGTTGTGATGAAGCGAAAGAAGAGGTTAGCGAGCTTGTAGATTACCTGCGTGAGCCAAGTCGGTTTCAAAAGCTAGGGGGGAAGATTCCGAAAGGCATACTGATGGTGGGGCCGCCAGGGACCGGTAAAACGCTATTAGCTAAAGCAATTGCAGGGGAAGCTAAAGTCCCATTTTTTACAATTTCAGGGTCTGACTTCGTTGAAATGTTTGTGGGGGTTGGCGCCTCGCGTGTAAGAGATATGTTTGAGCAAGCAAAAAAAGCAGCGCCGTGTATTATTTTTATCGATGAAATTGATGCGGTCGGGCGTCAACGTGGGACAGGTCTTGGTGGCGGTCATGATGAACGTGAGCAGACTCTGAACCAAATGCTAGTAGAAATGGATGGATTTGAAGGTAACGAAGGTATTATTGTCATTGCGGCGACAAATAGACCTGATGTTCTAGATCCAGCGCTGCTGCGTCCTGGCCGTTTTGACCGACAGGTGGTGGTAGGTCTGCCTGATGTACGTGGCCGCGAACAAATTCTGAAGGTGCACATACACCGTGTGCCGCTAGCGGCGGATATGGATGCATCGCTTATTGCACGCGGAACACCTGGGTTTTCTGGCGCCGATTTGGCCAACCTTGTGAATGAAGCAGCGCTGTTTGCAGCTCGTGGTAACAAGCGAGTGGTTTCGATGCTGGAATTCGAAAAAGCTAAAGATAAAATCATGATGGGTGCAGAGCGGCGTTCCATGGTGATGACAGAAGCACAAAAAGAGTCTACTGCCTATCATGAGGCAGGTCACGCAATCATCGGCCGTCTGGTTCCTGAGCATGATCCAGTGCATAAAGTAACGATTATCCCGCGTGGCCATGCTTTGGGAGTAACTTTTTTTCTTCCGGAAGGTGATTCTATTAGCGCAAGCCGCCAGAAGCTGGAAAGTCAGATCTCTACTTTATACGGCGGTAGAATAGCTGAAGAGATTATTTATGGTCCAGCAAATGTTTCTACCGGGGCATCTAATGATATCAAGGTTGCCACCTCTATTGCTCGTAACATGGTAGCGCAGTGGGGATTTTCTGAGAAGTTAGGTCCACTTTTGTATTCGGAAGAAGAAGGGGAAGTGTTCCTTGGACGTTCAGTGGCTAAGGTGAAACACATGTCTGATGAAACGGCGCGTATTATTGACCAGGAAGTGAAGTTACTCATTGAAGTTAATTATGTTCGGGCTCATGCGATGCTGATAGAAAATATAGATATATTACATGCTATGAAGGATGCGCTGATGAAATATGAAACCATCGATGCCCCGCAAATTGATGATCTGATGTGTCGCAAGGAAGTTCGGATGCCTGCTGGTTGGGATGATACACTTCCTATTGCGTGTTGCGACGATGAAGATATGCCTTGTACGCCACATCCTGGAAAGACTATATCAGAACAACGGTAATCACTAAATCTTCTTTTCTGCCCCGTGGCTAGCCTACCTCAGGTTTAGGATAACCTGATAACCTTGTATTTTTATACGTGATGCTAAATTTTTGCGTAGAAAATGCTTCATGAGCCGACTTACAATTTATTGAGTACAAGGGTGTAGCTTGTTATGCAACTTATTGCTCGAGATCGCATACTTAGCCTTTCTGTTCCCCGTGTTATGGGGATCCTTAATGTAACCTCAGATTCATTTTCTGACGGCGGAAGATATAAAAATTTGTCTGTCGCAATTGATCATGTGGCGGCAATGCTAGACGCTGGCGCAGATTTGATTGATATCGGCGGCGAATCTACCCGCCCAGGGGCAAAGATGGTTAGCGAGGAGGAGGAAATGGCGCGAGTGGTGCCGGTGGTGACGGCACTTGCACAGCGTTTTGATACTTTTATTTCAGTAGATACCTCGAAGGCGATTGTGATGCGCGAAAGCGCGTCGGCCGGGGCTCATTTAATTAATGATATCCGTTCACTCAGTCAGCCTGGTGCGCTAACTGCTGCCGCCATCAGCCAATTGCCAATTTGTTTGGTACATATGCAAGGCGAGCCAGACTCTATGCAGCAGGCACCGCATTACGAGAATGTCTTGATGGAAGTAAAGGCGTATTTCGTACAGCAGATTAAGCGCTGTCAAGAAGCCGGAATTGCAAAAAATAGACTGTTGCTTGATCCTGGGTTCGGTTTTGGAAAAACGTTAGAGCATAATTATCAGCTACTGAGCCGACTGAAAGATTTTCATCATCTCGGGCTTCCATTGCTAGTTGGGATGTCGCGTAAAGCTATGATAGGTCAATTAATTGAACTTCCTCCAGAGAAGCGAGTTTCTGGTAGCATTACTTGTGCGGTTATTGCTACGTTACAGGGGGCTCAAATTATCCGGGTTCATGATGTTCAGCAAACGGTGGACGCCATGCGAGTGGTAAAAGCCACCCTTTTAGCGAAGGAAACATTTTTTCAATGAGCCAACATAAATATTTTGGCACTGACGGTATCCGCGGTAAGGTTGGTAATACTCCTATAACACCAGATTTTGTCCTCAAACTTGGTTGGGCGGCTGGAAAGGTGCTGGCCCGTCATGGTTCCAGAAAGATTATCATTGGAAAAGATACTCGTATTTCCGGTTATATGCTGGAGTCGGCGTTGGAGGCGGGGCTAGCGGCGGCTGGGCTCTCCGCTGCTTTTACTGGTCCTATGCCGACGCCGGCTATTGCTTACTTAGCCCGCACATTTCGTGCTGAGGCCGGTATTGTGATTTCAGCCTCTCATAATCCATTTTGCGATAATGGTATCAAATTTTTTTCCATTGACGGCACTAAACTGCCTAACAAAGTAGAAGAGGCTATTGAAAAGGAGCTAGCTAAACCTTTAACCTGTGTTAAATCGGCTGAGCTTGGTAAAGCCAGCCGTATTATTGATGCGCCTGGGCGCTATATCGAGTTCTGTAAAGGGACCTTTCCGGGGAATTTAAGTCTAAAGGGGCTGAAGATCGTGGTAGATTGCGCTAACGGTGCCACCTATCATATCGCTCCAAGCGTGTTGCGCGAACTCGGAGCAACAGTACTAACCCTCGGCTGTCAGCCAGATGGTATGAATATCAATCAGGAATGCGGTACTACCGATGTAGCCCCACTGCAAAGCTTGGTACTGGCGGAGAGGGCGGATCTTGGCATTGCATATGACGGCGATGGGGATCGGGTGATCATGGTTGATCACTTGGGTCAAAAAGTGGATGGTGACCAGATTTTATATGTCATTATTCAGAAAAAATTAGGCCAGGGCAAGCTTTCTGGTGGTGTGGTAGGTACCATAATGAGCAATATGGGGCTCGAGATGGCGCTAAAACAATTAAAAGTGCCTTTTGTACGAACTCATGTTGGCGATCGCTATGTTTTGGAAAAAATGCAAGAAAAGGGCTGGTGTATCGGCGCAGAAAACTCCGGACATATCATTCTTCTGGATAAGACCACCACTGGTGATGGGATTATCGCCGGGCTTCAGGTATTATCGATGATGGTCAGCAATCACATGAATTTGCACGATCTCTGTAGAGGCATGCGCTTGTTGCCGCAGTTTTTAATCAATGTCCGTTTCTCTGGACTAAATGACCCTTTGCAGTCGTCGGGGGTAAAACGGGCCTGCGCTGAGGTGGAGAAGCACCTGGGAAGGCACGGGCGAGTATTGCTGCGCAAATCTGGTACTGAACCCCTTATCCGTATTATGGTGGAAGGGGAAAATTCAAAGCAAGTCAGCCAACTTGCGCACCACATTGCTGTTGCAGTGAAAGCCACTGGCTAAAGAGAGATGGAATGCTATAGCGCCGGAGGCATGGGTTTATGCGTTTTAGGAAGTCACAAGTTACATTAATATTTTATTTATAAATTGTCACGCCAATTAAAAAATCCCCTTGCACGTAAGGTTCTCTTTGGTTAGTATCCAAATCTCTTCAGTCATATAGAAGACCAGTTTATTTTATTGATGGCGGCGAGACCGATAGTTATGTTGACGAAAGGATACAGGAGGTATTTTGTACCAAACTCTGTTAGGTGTATTCTTGTTAGTAGCAGTCATCTTAGTTGTGCTAATTATGCTGCAGCATGGTAAGATTATTGATATGCAAAATTCATTCTGTGCAGGCGCCTCTGGCGGTCTATTTTGTTCTAGAGATTCTGGTAACTTTATGACCCGTATGACAGCTGTGCTAGCGACAGTTTTTTTTATTCTTAGCCTAGTTTTGGGTAATCTGAGTTCCAACCATGGCGCCAATGGTACCCAATGGGATAATTTAAATCAGGGTCAGCAGATGAATAAGGATAAAGTTAATGCGTCGATAAAATCTGACAACGATATTCCGCAGTAAGCATTTTCGCTTTCTTTTTTGTTTGCGTATATATGCTTAGCAAGGCAGCGGTAAATAAGCGTAAAAATAGCTATTATATAGAGAGCTGAGGTGGTGGAATTTGGTAGACACGCTACCTTGAGGTGGTAGTGTCCGATTATGGACTTACGGGTTCAAGTCCCGTCCTCAGTACCAATCTCAGAGCAGATAGATTTTATTTTTCAGCGTAACATAAGTTTAAAAATGTATTTCGGACGCGGGCGTGGGGCAGTAGCCAGATATTTCGTCGGGCTCATAACCAGATACTCCTTTTGGTGTAAATCTGATCTCTGAAACAATATTTCCTTAAAGTAATTTTTCAATTTTACGGTCTGTAGTCGTTATGGATTTATCGTCATAGGCAGTTGAAAAATAATTCTTCTGGAATGGTTTCAGAAATATCCTGCAATTTATAGGATACTGATCATTTAAAGCCCCGAGTTTTCGGGGCTTTTTATTATTTTACTATACTGATAATGGGCTTATTAGCCCTTTTTTTATGTCTTGGGTGCTTGAGGTTGTAAGCTTTTTAGGAAAAACTGAATGTATTTATAGCCGCTAGTCAAGGCTATATATAGATAATAACAAAGACATTACTGTTGATGATTCTTCTGATATTACTCATTAGGGCGTATACCATTTAGACATTATTAGCGTCTCCTATAGCCTTGAAGTTTTATCACGGAACCTAGAAAATCTACCATTTATCATTAAATATTTTACTCAATTATTATTCGTAGCGATGTCAGTATGAAGTTTCGCATCATGCTTCAAATTTATCTTAAATGGCGAATATTATTTACTTGATCTAGGAAAGGATGATTGTCCTAGGAAAGGATGATCGTCGTAACGGTGGATGGGTTGATATGAAGTTCTTGCTTTGAAAAAAATCCAGAAAGCGATATCTGTTATCCCACTTTTAACGTTTTACTGAGGCAACTAGGATGAATAAAGAAATTCTGGCTGTTGTTGAAGCAGTGTCTAATGAGAAATCTGTGCCGCGGGAAAAGATTTTCGATGCCCTAGAGATGGCCTTGGCTACTGCAACGAAAAAAAAATACGAACAGGAAATTGAAGTTCGTGTCAGCATTGATCGCAAATCAGGAGATTTTAATACCTTTCGCCGATGGCTTATTGTGGACGAAGTTACTCACCCTACTCGAGAAATTACACTGGATGCGGCACAGTTTGATGATCCTCAGGCGCCACTTAACGGCTATATTGAAGATAAAATTGAATCTGTTGTGTTTGATCGAATTACCACTCAAACTGCCAAACAGGTAATCGTTCAGAAAGTACGGGAAGCTGAGCGAGCGATGGTGGTTAATCAGTTCCATGGTCAGGAAGGTAAGATTGTTACCGGTGTGGTGAAAAAAGTTAACCGGGACAGCATTAACCTTGACTTAGGTAGTAATGCTGAAGCAATAATCAGCCGAGAGGATATGTTACCGCGAGAAAATTTTCGATCTGGAGATCGTATCCGCGGTGTGTTGTATGCGGTGCGACCGGAAGCGCGTGGTGCTCAGCTATTTGTTAGTCGCTCTAGAGTAGAGATGCTCGTTGAGTTATTCCGCATTGAAGTACCAGAAATCGGAGAAGAAATCATTGAAATCAAGGTCGCTGCTCGCGATCCCGGTTCCCGGGCAAAAATTGCCGTGAAGACCAACGACAAACGCATTGATCCAGTCGGTGCTTGCGTCGGGATGCGCGGTGCGCGCGTCCAAGCTGTTTCCAGCGAATTGAGTGGTGAACGCGTCGATATTGTTCTGTGGGATGATAACCCGGCACAGTTCGTTATTAACGCTATGGCACCCGCAGACGTCGCCTCTATCGTGGTAGATGAAGATAAGCATACAATGGATCTTGCGGTAGAAGCGGGTAGTCTTGCTCAGGCTATTGGCCGAAACGGACAAAACGTCCGTTTGGCTTCCCAGCTCAGCGGCTGGGAGCTGAATGTAATGACGGTAGAAGATTTGCAGGAAAAACATCAAGCTGAAGCCCATGAGGTTATCGATATTTTTACCCGAAATTTAGATATTAATGAAGAGTTTGCCACGATCTTGGTGGAGGCAGGTTTCTCCTCCCTAGAAGAATTGGCCTATGTACCAATAAATGAACTGCTTGAAATTGAAGAGCTTGATAAAAATATGGTGGTAGCGCTGCGCGAACAGGCGAAGAATGCACTGAGAACGCTTATCCTGGCGCAAGAAAAAAATTGCGATGCTGGCGCACCGGCTGAAGATCTATTGAGTTTGCCTGAACTTGAGCGCGAAATGGCGTTCAAGCTGGCATCGCGTGGTGTTTTCACGTTGGAAGATCTGGCCGATCAGGGTGTCGACGACCTGTCAGATATTGAAGGGCTAAGTAGTAAAAAAGCCGGCGAACTGATTATGGCCGCGCGTAATATTTGCTGGTTTGGCGACAACGAGTAATAAACTGTAGCAGGAAAGGAACAGTATGACAGATGTAACCGTAAAATTGCTCGCCGCAGAACTACAGACTTCGGTCAATCGCCTAATACAGCAATTTGCTGATGCGGGTATTGATAAAATCGCAGTCGATTCTGTGACCAGGCAGGAAAAAGAAATCTTACTGGCGCACTTGAACCGCAATCGTGTCTCAGCGCTTAATAAATTAACTTTGCAGCGCAAAACGCGCAGCACTTTGAATATTCCAAGTATCGGCGGTAAAAGTAAATCAGTGAAAATTGAAGTAAGAAAAAAACGTACTTATGTGCAACGTGATTCACTGGCGTTAGATCACCCTCAATCGGAAGTACAGCAGGCTAGATATGAAACGGAAGAATTGCATTTGCAGCAGGATCAGCGTCAAGTTGGCAAAAAAATAAAACGCACGGTTAAAGATATAGCTAAGTGTTATGTTTCTGAAAAAGTGAAGCATACGGTAGTGAAAACTGATAAGTTGACTGAGAAGCAGATCAATACAATGACCAAGTCACTTCAGGCAGATAAAAAAGCGCGCCGTGAAGTCGAAGAAGCAGCGTTGAGACGTAAAGCGGAAGAAGAAATGCGTCGTAAGGTTGAAGAAAAAGCTCTCCAGATTGCTGAAGAAGCGCGACGTATGGCTGAAGAGTGTGGCAGTACTTGGGATAACGTGCTTGAGCCAATAGAAGAAGATACTACCGATTATCACGTCACAACCTTTCATCATGCCCAAGAAGCTGAAGATGAGAATGATCGTAAAGTGGAAGGGGATCGTCGTAGCAACCGTCCTCGGGGTGGAAAATCAACCAAACAAAAGAAGAATAGTCGTCTATCTGAATCCAAGGCTGCTCGAGAAGAAGCACGAGTCGTGAGTCGTAGTGGCAAAAGCAAACGTAAAACAAGCATGCTAATGCAGAGTTTTAATAAACCAGCACATGCAGTAAACCGTGACGTGGTTATCAGTGAAACCATCACTGTGGCTGAGCTAGCCAACAAAATGGCGGTTAAAGGATCACAAGTAATTAAAGCAATGATGAATTTGGGTGCTATGGTTACTATCAATCAGGTAATCGATCAGGAAAATGCGCAATTGGTAGCAAAAGAAATGGGTCATAAGGTGATTTTGCGCCGTGAAAACGAGCTAGAAAAGTCGGTAATGTCCGATCGTGATACCGGCAGTTCTACCAGCGCTGAATCGCGTGCACCGGTGGTGACTATCATGGGGCACGTTGATCACGGTAAAACTTCTTTGCTGGATTATATTCGTTCTACGAAGGTAGCAGCAGGAGAAGCGGGAGGTATTACCCAGCATATTGGAGCCTATCATGTAGAAACAGATAATGGCATGATAACTTTTCTCGATACCCCAGGGCATGCAGCTTTTGCTGCAATGAGGGCTCGTGGTGCACAGGCAACGGATATTGTAGTTTTGGTGGTGGCTGCCGATGATGGCGTGATGCCGCAGACTATTGAGGCGATTCAGCATGCCAAAATGGCTAAAGTACCCCTGGTAGTTGCGGTTAACAAGATCGATAAACCGGGAGCTGATTTGAATCGGGTAAAAAAGGATTTGACTCAATACGATGTTATTTCGGAAGATTGGGGTGGAAAAATCCAGTTTGTGAATGTTTCCGCTAAATCCGGCGAAGGCATTGATGAATTGCTGGAGGCCATTCTTTTGGAGGCGGAAGTTCTGGAGCTGAAGGCGATTCATAATGGTATGGCTAGCGGTGTGGTTATCGAATCTTGTTTGGATAAAGGCCGTGGCCCGGTTGCTACTGTGCTTGTGCGTGAAGGCACACTGAATCGTGGCGACATTATTCTGTGCGGGTTTGAATATGGTCGTTTGCGTGCCATGCGTGACGAAGTGGGTCGCGATATTGCCTCTGCCGGTCCGTCAATTCCAGTTGAAATCTTCGGTCTATCGGGAGTCCCAGTTGCAGGAGATGAAGCAACGGTGGTGCGTGACGAGAAAAAAGCACGTGAGGTGGCATTGTATCGTCAAGGTAAGTTTCGTGAAATCAAATTAGCTTGCCAGCAGAAGGCTAAATTAGAAAATATGTTCGCGAATATGAGCGAATGTGAAATGTCGGAATTAAATATTTTGCTAAAATCAGACGTTCAGGGTTCAGCTGAAGCCATCAGAGCTGCGCTAGAAAATCTGTCTACTGATGAGGTAAAGGTTAGAATTGTTGGTTCCGGTGTTGGTGGAATTACCGAGACTGATGCAACCTTGGCGACGGCTTCTAACGCCATTCTGTTAGGTTTCAACGTGCGTGCTGATGCATCTGCACGCCGGGTCATTGAAGCGGAAAATTTGGATTTGCGTTATTACTCGGTCATCTACGATCTAATTGATGAAGTTAAACAAGCAATGAACGGAATGTTATCGCCAGAATACAAACAGGAAATCATCGGTCTAGCGGAAGTACGCAATGTATTCTGTTCACCAAAATTTGGTGCTATTGCTGGTTGTATGGTAACGGAAGGGGTTGTTAAGCGTCACAACAAGATTCGTATTCTACGTAATAACGTGGTGATTTATGAAGGGGAACTGGAGTCACTTAGACGTTTTAAAGATGACGTTAACGAAGTTCGTAACGGCATGGAATGCGGAATAGGTGTGAAGAATTATAACGATGTTCGCTCAGACGATGTAATTGAAGTGTTTGAAACTATAGAGATTCAACGCGTTATTGCCTGACAATATGTTATAAATATAGCTTTATACAGAAGGTGAACACCCTCTCCTTTTAGTCGGAGAATTCAAAATGGCAAAAGAATTTAATCGAACTCAGCGCATTGCTAAGGAGATGCAAAAAGAAATTGCTATCATCCTTCAGCGCGAAATTAAAGATCCTCGCGTTGGCATGATGACGGTATCAGGTGTTGAAATATCTCGTGATTTAGCTTATGCTAAAGTTTTTGTGACTTTTTTGAATGATAATTTTCTTGAACAGGGAACTACTTGTATACGGGTATTGCAGGCGGCAACTGGTTTAATTCGCAGCCTTCTTGGAAAAGCCATGCGTCTTCGTGTGGTGCCGAAATTAAACTTCGTTTACGATAATTCTTTGGCGGAAGGAATTCGTATATCTAATTTGGTTAGCCAAAGTTGTACAAGCAGACTGCTTGTGTCTCACTGAATCAGTGAAGATAAGGGATATTCAGATTTGATATTAATATCAACCTTCGGTTGAATTAATTTCTAAGGGGGTTTTTATTAAAATTGTTTTCTGCATAAATAATTAAACGGTAGTTTCGTGTTCATAAGGGGTGGTATAGATGTGTGGTTGGGATTTGCTAGTATATACTGAGATACTCCCTAGTTTGCCTAGACGAGGAAATAAGTTTTTTAAGAATCTTGTTTGAATTCTCGTTGTAATAAAATTAATATAGAAGCGGTGTTGTTTTCGGTGCCGAAAAAGTAGATATTGATTTTATTTATCAAGGCGGCTATATTTACGTTATTTTGATAATTCCTACTAGCCCTTTGTGTGCCGCTGTTTAAGTTTCTAGGTGCTAGAAACTACTTACTTATCCTTATCAGGCCTATTTATATAGAGGATTTTTTAGTAATCTACGGTATAAGTAGTTATGCAATTGTAGTTTAATTTATGTATTACTGCTCTGATTAGTATCAGAAATGATGATGTTTTTTCGGAAGTAATCCTTCATTATTTGTGTTAAAGTCAATAGCGGAAGTATTTAACTGAGCAGATATTTTTCTTGCAATCTTTAAGATTTGATAGTGTTCGGTACGGGGTACTGATAGTTAAATGTCAACACTCATGAAAATTTGTTAGCTGAATTAGAGATTGGCGCCAATCCAATTTACAATCATTTTGGAGTATTTTAATGTCTCTAAGTGTTGAAGCGAAAGCGAAAATTCTTTCTGATTTCGGCCGTGATATCAGAGATAGCGGTTTTACTGAAGTTCAAGTTGCTCTTTTAACCGCTCAGATCAAGAATCTACAAGGACATTTTGCGGAACATAAAAAAGATCATCATAGTCGACGCGGTCTTCTACGTATGGTTTCCCAACGTCGTAAGCTACTTAACTACCTGAAGGATAAAGATGTGACGCGTTATACTGTTCTTATCGAACGCCTAAGTTTGCGTCGTTGAAGTCAGGGACGAGACCGCATGCTTTTAGGAAGCATGTTACTGTATATAGCTTATTTATTTTTAATGTAATGGAACCACTGGGAACTATTGTTAGCTAGATTGGTTTTTTAGAAATAGATTCAGATATGCTTGAATATTTTTATTTTTTAAATAACATAAAAATGCAGATTGTTATTTTACTTGGTTGTCACGATTCAACTATGTTGTGATTTTGAAATAATCAGGATTTGATATAACTATCATGGATACAAAATTATAAACAATACAATCATTAAAGAATAAGAGAAAATAATTGCTTATTTGAGTAATAAGCTGTTGCTGTATAAGCATAACAATTGGTTCATGTGGTTTAATCCTATATGATTTATTCGGTGTTGAAGGTTACTTTCTTTAAGTTTTCTAGATTCTTATCGCTTAAGTTAGGGGTTATTCAGAAAGTAAGTGTGTTGTTAACTGGTAAGTACTAGTTAGTACTGCCTAGATATCTATACATTTAGATGTTAGTCAACGAAGCAGGTTGTAAGTGCGCGCCCGCACACCCTTTGAAAAAGGAAATTATTTTGCTTAATTCGATTGTTCGCGAGTTTGAATACGGTCAGCATACTGTAACGCTAGAAACCGGTATGATGGCCCGTCAGGCGACGGCCGCAGTCATGGTAAAGATGGATGATACGGCGGTATTTGTAGCCGTTGTGGGTGCTAAACAAGCAAAACAGGGTCAGAGTTTTTTCCCTCTGACTGTTAACTATCAGGAGCGGACTTACGCCGCCGGGCGGTTTCCTGGTGGATTTTTTCGCCGTGAAGGTCGTCCGAGTGAAAGTGAAATACTGGTTTCGCGTCTTATAGATCGTCCTATTCGTCCATTATTTCCAAAAGGGTTTTTGAATGAAGTTCAGGTTATTGCAACTGTGGTATCGTTTAATCCTCAGATTAGCGCGGATATCGTGGGAATGATTGGTGCCTCTGCAGCACTCAGTCTGTCTGGTATTCCGTTCAGTGGCCCTATCGGTGCTGCGCGCGTTGGGTATATTAATGATCAGTATGTGTTGAATCCAACCCAAGCTGAACTGGCAGTAAGTCGGTTAGATCTGATCGTTTCTGGTACAAAGAACGAGGTGCTTATGGTGGAATCCGAAGCGCAGTTGTTAACCGAAGATCAAATGCTTGGCGCTGTGATGTATGGTCATGAACAGCAGAAAATAGTGATTGAAAACATTAATCATTTAGTAACTGAAGTTGGTAAGCCTAAGTGGGGATGGGAGCCAGCTGAAATTAATGTCGATCTGCAGGCGCGAATCGCTGCGTTGTCAGAATCTCGGATAGGCGATGCCTATCGTATTGCCGAAAAACCAAAGCGTCATGCTGAGATTGATAGTATAAAAGCTGAGGTAATAGAAGTCCTGATAGGAGAGGACGAAACCTTGAATGAAACTGATCTCAAGGAGATTTTGGGAACAGTAGAAAAAAATGTAGTTCGAAGCTGTTTACTACGCGGTGAACCTCGTATTGATGGCCGTAAAAAGGATATGATTCGTAGTTTGGACCTTCGTGTTGGCATACTTCCACGGACCCACGGCTCTGCACTTTTTACTCGCGGTGAAACCCAGGCGTTAGTTACCGCCACCCTTGGTACAGAGCGTGATGCGCAGAATCTTGATGATTTAATGGGTGAACGGACAGAACGTTTTCTCTTTCATTATAATTTCCCTCCTTACTGTGTCGGAGAAATTGGTATGGGCGGATCACCGAAGCGACGTGAAATCGGCCATGGCCGGCTGGCAAAACGTGCTGTTATGGCGGTTATGCCAACTGCACATGAATTCCCATATACTGTTCGGGTTGTATCAGAAATCACTGAATCGAATGGTTCCTCCTCGATGGCATCTGTATGTGGCGCTTCTCTGGCGCTAATGGACGCCGGAGTACCTATCAAGGCGGCTGTTGCCGGTATTGCTATGGGTCTGGTGAAAGAAGGAGACAATTTCGTAGTGTTATCCGATATTTTAGGGGATGAAGATTATCTTGGCGATATGGATTTTAAAGTTGCCGGTAGTCGTGAAGGTATTACAGCACTTCAGATGGATATTAAAATTGAAGGAATTACTCTCGAAATTATGCAGGTTGCGCTAAATCAAGCTAGAGGCGCACGGTTGAATATTCTTGGTGTAATGGAAAAAGCAATTAATTCTCCACGTAGCGATATTTCTGAATTCGCACCTCGTATTCATATAATTAAAATTAATCCAGATAAAATTAAGGACGTAATTGGAAAGGGAGGCTCAGTTATCCGTGCATTGACCGAGGAAACTGGAACGATGATCGAAATTGAAGATGATGGCACTGTGAAAGTGGTGGCTAGCGATATCAAAAAAGCTCGGAATGCTATTTCCCGTATTGAAGAAATTACGGCGGAAATAGAAGTGGGGCGCATTTACCTTGGGAAGGTGATTCGTATTGTGGAATTTGGCGCTTTTGTTGGTATCGGTATCGGTAAAGAAGGCTTGGTGCATATCTCTCAAATTTCAGATAAGCGGGTAGATAAAGTTAGTGATTATTTGGAGATTGGTCAGAAAGTGTTTGTTAAGGTACTTGAAATAGACCGTCAAAATCGTGTTCGCCTAAGTATTAAGGAAAGCAGTAAGGAGAAAGCAGTAGTAGGGAGAGAGAATTCGGAAATTTTAAAATAGCTCCACTTTTACTGCAAGCTTTTTTGCAATAAAATGTTTAAAGGTATATTAAGTAATTAGGCATCATTTATAATAGCTGTAAATGAATTACGTAGGATTTAGTTGAGTGGTAGTTTGAATGTTATTCATTTTTTTAAAAATCACCACAAAATTATATTTTATATTACATATTCGTAATATAAGCTATGTTTGATTATTTCTTCTGAAGAATAAATAACATTATTTAGTGAAGAAATGTACATACACCACAAAAAAGATTGATATTGACAATCAAGTCAAAATAGATTTTTTAGTAAAAACATGAGTATTAATCATAAAAAAGATGAATTTCCAATTAAGATTGGAAGAAAGTTTACTCATCGGAGTAATAATAACTTACAAATTTTAATTTTTATGCATTCAAAATAATTAAACATATTTTTATTTTGTGATATTTTATTTTTCCTGAAATAATACCACCAGGGTATTTTCGTTTCTTGTTAGAAGAATAGAGATTCTTTACAAGGTTGTATTGTAGATAAAAGTTGTCATTTTATTAATTTAAAAATTCATATTTAAATAAAATATTCATTTATTCAAAACTCCTGTGTACTAATAAATACGATTTTTGGATAAAATAAATTAAGTGTTTTTATGTAAATGCATATCATGTTTAATATAATGATTACGAAATTTTAAGTGAAATCAGTGGTAAACGATAAGAACAGCAGATTACTTTCCATGTGTAATTAAGAAAACGTTAGATGGCTTAAGAGGTAAGAAGGTTAATTTCTGTGTCTGGATCAAATTTTACTGCTAAACCTAGAAAATGGTTTATTAGATCTCATATGTTGTGAAACCAATCAAAGATTGATGGTTAAAATCGCATATAAATCTTTGTAGAATAAAGAGGGAGAAACAGTATTTTGTACAAAAATGGCATTTTTTCTTAAATCTTTCATCGCTAAAATCAAGTTTTTTGGAGATCACAGGAATAATATCTGGCAAAAAAATAATTTTTTCACCAGGGTATGAAATTAAAAAAAATAAAACACTTCTTCAGCTAGTTTTTAATTAGCCATAGTATTTCTATGGCGATTGGTTTGTTGAATTCTTTTTCAGTACTTTTGATATTGCAGTGAGTCTCGTTAAATAATCTTTTGTGCTCGTAATTCGGTTTTTAGGTAGGCGTAATAAATTGGCGCAGCTATTAACCCTTCCAGGCCAAATGCTGCCTCGAAAATAAGCATCGCAAGCAGAAGCTCCCAGGATTTAGCATTAATTCTATTTCCGATAATTTCAGCATTAAGAAAATATTCTAGTTTATGAATTAATATGAGATACAGCACCATTATGCCTCCCACGTTTAATGAAATAGAGAGCGCCATGATAAAAATCATGAAATTGGAAATAAGATTACCGATGATTGGTAAAAGGCCAAAAATAAAAGTCAAAATAATTAGATGTTTACCTAGAGGTAAATACACACCGAACAACGGAAAAAATATGAGTAACATCAAGGATGTTAGTAGAGTATTGACTAGGGATACTTTTATTTGGGCAAAGACGATATTGCGGAAGGCCTGAGAGAGAAAATTAAGACGTTCTAGTAACTGTTGCGTAAAATAGGTGTTGCAGATAATCGGCTGCTTAAGCGAAATAATTGCGCCGATGATAAGGCCGATAAAAATAGTAATCAGCCCGTGAAAAAAAGACCGGCCAATATTACGAATATTAATTAAATTAGATTGCATTAGAGCAAAGAGCTGATGTTTCAGTTCTTCTGCGCTTTTAGGAAGAAAAGAGGGGAAATAATCAGGAATTCCGTTCTTTACACCGGAAAAAATACGGTTGGTTTCAGCGAAAATGTCGAAATTACGTTGAATGTCTGATGTTAAAAAACTTACTAGGCTTACGATACCTAATGTTGTAGTGATTACTACAAATGCGGCAATCAGCATCACTACTACCCAGCGGGCGCTTCCGTTACCGACTAAGCGTTCAAAGCATGGTGTTAGCGAAATGATTAACTCATATGCTAGAAACCCTGCGGTGAAGCAAGGGAACAAATGCAGCGGGATGATCGAGATGATAAAAAAAAACATTAATAGATAAGAGGCCCCCTTTATCTGCGTCTCATGTACGCTCATTCTTTTTCCTTTTATTTCTAAAAATTTCCTTTGTTACAGGGGATAGCAAATAGCATAAATGCTAATCAAGAGCATTGATAGTCTCAATTGAGAGATGACTTATTTTTTTTGGTAAAAAGGTGTTATCATATACAAACTAATCAGTTTGTTATCTATTTTTTATTTCGAAAATAAATGATTTTAGATATAAGAAATTTAATATAAATCAATATCTTCAGATTTTTTTTGCTGTATTTTTTATGTTTCTTAGTTACAATGTTGTCATGCATTAGTCATGTAAAAATATTTTAAATTTTCTTAATAATATTAACAAAATACTCTGTCGTCTTTGTCTTTCTAAGGTTTAATATATGAGAAAAAGTTTGCTTATTTAAGCATTAGCATACAATACCTAAAAGTGTTATCGATGTATCGAATGGTAAACCATTTCGCCGTTTACTTCACAATAAAATAATGATGTCTAAGTGATATTTTGTTGTCAAACAAACTGTTTTAGCATAATATTTTTTGAAATAACACAAAATAGTATTTAAGCTAATATGGGCTTTTTTAAATAAATTAAAACCGTATGATGAATGTGCTCTTGGCTGTGGTCATTGTGATGTGTAACAGACACTTGTCGGCATATTTAATAAATTTCTCCATCCGGAATGTGGTGCTGTTTAATCCTATCACATTATCGCGGTTTATCTTACCTTACGTTTCATACTTACTCATATTTTTAGATAACTGCCAAGAAGAATTTTAAACAAAATATCATCATTTTATCTGCGTCTAAGAGTGCGTCGGTATTGGATATATCTATTTTATTTTTTTGATGTATTATATGAGTAATGTATTATTTTACTTAGGTGTTGATGTGTAACGGTATTGTTTGTGTTTTCATGTTCATGATATCCGATTGGCTAATATTGCCCCAACTTTGTGGGAAGCGAAACGTTTTATCTTTTTCCTTTTTTTTAATCACAGAGATTCATAATAAATAAGGTATAGTAAGGATGATCTGGGTGATGGACTCTTTTTATTTTTGGTGAGGTTTTATTTATTAAAAAAATCCGGTATAGCCAGTGCTTTACTAGAGCAGTGCTTATGATTGCTCAATTGTGTTGGATATAGATATAATTGTATGCGTTTACATATATGTGTGTAGATAGCGATCGTGTTGTACTCTGTTTTCGGTATAAATTCTTTCTCCTATCCTTCTGAAATTTCATTACACTTTACTAAAAAGACTGTATAGCTTTAATAGATCATTGCAATGCGTATAGACTTTTATATTGATCTTAACTTTTTGTCATCCATGATGATTGGCGAATAATTTGAATAATTAACTGATTCTTCTGTTAGTTTTAAAATGGAGTTAAAAAAACTTAATGAGGCTCTGATAAAGAATATGATTTATAATCAAGAAGTTTTCTTGGTATACTGAAAAGATTAGCCACGGTGATTCAGTTGAAGCTTTTTTTTAAGTATCTATACATCATACATTGACTTAATCCAGCTATATTGTCAGATACCTAGGCTGTATGCGTTTTATCTTATCAAGAGTAGTAGGGTAATTTAAAATTTTTTGTTTTATTTATGATATTATATATTGAAATAATAATATAAATCTGATTTAGCGATCAACTAAAGATCTGATTTTTTTAATAACGCTTATTTTTTAATTCAGGTATAGCAAAATTCTTCTTTTTCTGAAAGAACTGGATGTGGGATACCAAGAGATGTAAGTAGTATGGCAATATTTTCTATAAAAATAGCTGTAGCACAGTTTTGATAACAGAAAGACTGTTACGATATTTTCAATATCTATTGATATTAGATAGTATTAATTACATGTATATCTCAGTATATTTTGAATATAATTTCACCCTATCCCATATCGGAGAATGGATTAATATTTTAGTTATTTGATATCCTGATGTTGTTTAACAATAACATATGAAGGTGTTTTCTAAACTTTTGATTTTCAGCGGCGATAAATCTAGTTGATGTGAGGTAAATTATCTTTCCTTTAGATACGCAAAGCATGAAACTTTTACTCATAAATAAAACATTAGTTTTTAGCAAGGTAAATAAAATTTTTTATACTTACGTATTAGTGAATGATACTTAATAGAGTAGTATTGTATGCTAACATTATTCATGATTGCTCTCTATTATAGTTTTTCTGACTTATCAGAAACAATCTAATCATGTGAAAATAACCTATAAGTAATCTTTCTGAAAATTGAAAGATTATTCTATATCTTTTATGTTTTTATTAAAATTAAAATAATTTTCTTGTTCCTTTTTATTCGTATATAGATACCTAGGTATTGACATAGGTTTCGTTGTTATGGTTAGCAATATTATGTGTTATTAACAGCTCAATGCATGAAAAATTATATTATAACATCATTGATGTTTATAGATTAATTTCTCATATATCTTTGTGGATTATTCAGGTTAAAATGATACTAACAATAATAGCATGCCCGAAATAATATATGTATAGATAGCTATTTGTTAATAAAAAGGTGGTTATAGAAACTTTAAGTATTATCAAATTGTACTAATCGTTGTTTTTTTCGTATTTTTTGCACCAAAAGTTTTTTCTCTGAGTTTTAATAAAATGGGTGGACGAGGATAGGCATTTTCCTTTGAAATTGGTGTTTGTGGGGTGAATAAAGGATTTTAAAAAAGCATAAACGGGATGACTAAGGTATTTTGCGATACCGAATAAGATGCTTATGTAGTTACAAATAAGGAGAATATATTTTTTGTAAAACTGAAGGGAATTGTTCTCGTAGGTTGTTATGGAATATTTTTACTCTATTGCCGGGTATGATTTAATTTTTTTATTTTACATCAATGCCTTTAGCTTGCAAATCTGCGTGGTAGGAAGAGCGAACCAAGGGTCCGCAAGCAGCGTGGGTGAATCCCATGCTGAGCGCTTCTTTTTTCAACTCATCAAACTCTTGTGGGCTGACATAGCGTTTAACAGGAAGGTGTTGACGGCTTGGTTGAAGATATTGACCCAACGTAAGCATGGTTACGCCGTGATAACGTAAATCGCGCATTACTTCAAGTATTTCCACGTTGGTTTCACCCAGTCCTACCATCAGCCCAGATTTTGTTGGCAAGTGCGGATTGGCGGCTTTAAAGTTCTCTAGCAGCTTGAGTGATCCGAAATAGTTAGCTCCTGGACGAACTTGACGATAAAGGCGAGGCACATTTTCTAGATTATGGTTAAAGACATCTGGCGGTGTGGTGTTGATGATATCTAGTGCACGATCCATACGGCCACGAAAATCTGGCACTAGCGTTTCGATGTAAATGGTGGGATTTTTAGTGCGTATTGTTTTGATACAATCAGAAAAATGTTGAGCGCCGCCATCGCGTAAATCATCGCGATCGACGGAAGTGATTACGACGTAGCGTAGCTCCATATCAACGATAGTTTGCGCTAGTTTTTTAGGTTCATTGGAATCTGGAGCGAGGGGGCGACCATGTGCAATATCACAGAAAGGGCAATGCCGTGTGCAGATTGCACCTAAGATTATAAAGGTAGCGGTGCCGTGGTTAAAACATTCTGCCAAATTCGGACAGGAAGCTTCTTCACATACCGAATGGAGGCCGTTTTTACGTAGTGCAGCCTTGATATTTTGAATACGACTTGAATCAGCTGGCAGCTTAATTTTCATCCAGGATGGTTTTTTTAAGATTTCCTGACGTTCAGACAAAATGGTTTTTATAGGAATTAATACCATTTTTTTAGCGTTAGGGTATTGCATTCCGCTTTTTATATGTGTCAGTTTAGTCACCATGGTGCAGATCCAGTTCTGAAGTCACGAGAATGAAAACAATTAATCAGTCTAGTGCATAAATAGAAAATTTAAAAATTTATATTTTGGAATATATAGATTACAGAAAAAGAATATAAAATGTGTTTTTGATAAATTAAGGAATACATCTAGCATCTCATCGTCTGAGCCGAGAAAGAAGATTCTAATTCTAATATCGGATTATATTGTCTCGGATTACCCCCCCCATTCATGAATTTTGCCCGCAGGGGTATTAGCCTTTTCAGGCATTCAGAGATTAGAATTTGGGCCACATCGTCAATATCAGCACATGAAGCTAGATCGCTGACTTGTGTCATACGGAGGCCGACGTGTCCGCACGGGTTTATGTGCAAAAATGGTAATAAGTCCATCTTCACATTCAGTGCTAGACCGTGGAATGTGCATCCTTTCTGGATACGTAAACCGAGCGAACAAATTTTATTAATTCCGACGTAGACGCCAGGTGCATCGGCTCGGGCATAGGCAGAAATAGAGAAATGGGCTAGGGTTGCAATTACTGTTTGCTCTAGCAGAGTAACTAAACTACGCACTCCAATCTTGCAGCGGTGTAGATCTAGCAGGATATACATTACTTGTTGCCCTGGTCCGTGGAAGGTCACTTTTCCACCGCGATCGCTTTGAAAAACTGGAATTGTGCTGGGCAGAAGTACATGCTCTGCACCACCAGACTGACCAAGGGTAAAGATTTGTGGATGCTGCACCAGCCAAATTTCGTCGACGCTCTCGGCATTACGCTCATCGGTGAATCGATGCATTGCTAGCAATATTTTCTCATAGGGCTGCAGTCCAAGCCGGCGAACAACCAGGTTATAGAACACGATTATTTTTCTCCTAGCTTACAGTACTATACGTACAATATCTATGTTAGATAGCTCTTCGTACACTGTTTCTATTTGTTCTATGTTGGTAGCTATAATGGTGATGCTAATAGATTTATAATTCCCTTTGTTACTGGATTTAACTTGGAGTGAATAATTTCCCGGTATGTTGCGCTGTACAACTTCAACCACCAGATTGACTAATTGTGGTTGAGCGAGACCCATAACTTTATAAGTGAAAGAACAGGGGAATTCAAGAAATTCTTTCAGTTTAGTTTTCATGATAATTTTTTATGATTTTTTAAACCCTACACCGCGGTAATCACAGATGCTAATCTTTTATTTTAGCAGTGAGGAGTGGCGCATGACAAGGGATAAACAAACTAATCGGATTCATAGTGGAAAATTATTTTGATATACTGAATCTTTCGGTTAAAAACTTTTTTACCTCTTTGAGTACTACAAGAAGTCGCATATAATTTACGTTTTTTATACTGAGTATACCGCTGTCGGTATTCACAAATTACACACATCGTGTCAGAAAATTTCTTATAAGATTTGAGTGGAACCACCGGTTCAAAAAATAGAACCCCATGTCAGCGGTTTTCGGATTTCATTTTCCTTCCTTTTTATTGAAACACAGCCTACATTGTGAGGGAATCAAGATATATATCTGACTTTCAGCTGCGGAGACAATTAATTAGATTGTAGCCTACGGATTTAGTATGGGCCGGTTTTGTGATTACTGTCAGCAGTTAGATTTTTACATATATGAGATTGTTGCGGTTTATCTTTAGTGAATGTTATTGAAGATTAATTTTTTCTTTATTAGGTGACATATTTTGTCTGGCAGATCTCTAATTAACGTTTTATCAATTATTGCCAAGAATTTATCTTGCTTTTCAGAGGCGTAATTAGCTATTGCTAAGATGGTATCATTTTCTATATTATAGAATGATGCTGCGATTAAGGTTGCAAAACCAGGTTAATCTAATAGTTCGATTTTAAGGATATCAAAAATGAGCCTTTAATTACTGGATGATTGAGGATAGTTAAAGCATTTTTATTTATAGTAAAAATATCATTTATGGATGATACCCATGTTTAGAATGATTTGGTCGAGTACATAATACGTTATTATTTTTCAGACAGTCTTGATTGTGATACGCGATAGGGTTACTTTTTGCAAAAGTAATTTATAGATAATTGTAATTAACGAGAATGTAAAGGATTGGGTGCTGATTTTCTGTACGACAGGAATCATGGTCTTTAGATTAATACTGTTGTGGCCAATGTAATTGTTGGAATACAGTTAATAATAAAATGCCACTTTAGGCTAATAGACAGAAGCGGTGAAATGTAGTGATATTCATTTATGTCAGGGACAATAAAAATCGTTTGAAGTAAGTTAAAATTATTTTTTATTATATATAATCTCAGATTATAAAAGGTAGAATTATGGAAAGCGTGTTACGTGAGATTTTTAATAATAATATCTTTTCAAAGGTTGAAAGATAAGTGATTCCGGTTAAAATTATCAAGGCGCGATTATTGAACGATAATAAGATGTAACGTTTTTGTTAGAGAAGAAGGAAGAAAAACGCTGGTGGTTGCGTGCTTTTTGATAGAGATATTTACAAGCGATAAGAAGAAGCCACATTATGCCGATATAAATAAAACACAGAATTAATATAAAGCATTTCTTATTCCTATAAAATTTTAGATAACATTTTTCGATGAGTGTGTATCGACATGACGATACCAAATCCAGCCATTAACACTATCAGCGCTGAACCACCATAACTTACTAACGGTAGCGGGACACCAACTACCGGTAAAATTCCACTAACCATACCGATATTAACAAAGATATAAATAAATAAAATCAGCATCAAACTGCCGGCCATGACTCGACCGAAGGTGTTTTGCGCTTGTGCTGCGATTATTAGACCGCGAAGAATAGCACCAAGATAAAGGGCGAGTAGTACCAATGCACCGATGAATCCCCACTCCTCTCCAATAACTGCGAAAATGAAGTCGCTATGGCGTTCTGGTAAAAATTCTAGTTGCGATTGAGTACCCTTCAGCCAGCCTTTTCCGGATAATCCGCCAGAACCGATGGCGATTTTAGATTGAATTATATGGTAGCCTGCCCCAAGGGGATCGTTTTCAGGATTTAACAGCATGATTACTCGTTCCTTCTGGTAATCATGCATCAAAAAGAACCATAATATAGGGATAAATATTGCTACAATCAGTGCTGCTACGGTGATTAGTTTCCAGCTAATCCCCGACAAGAAAAGTACGAATAGGCCAGAGACGGCGATAAGGATTGCGGTTCCTAGATCGGGCTGCATGGCTACAAGCAATGCGGCTATAAAAATAAGTAGAAGTGAAATAAAGATATTTCTCAGAGACGGGGGGCAGCTGCTGCGATTAATAAAGCGCGCGACCATCAGGGGTACGGCGATTTTTGCGATCTCTGACGGTTGAAATCGAATAAAACCTAGATCTAACCAGCGCTGTGCTCCTTTACTAATCTGCCCAAAGGTATCAACTAATACCAGCAAAAAGACACAGATAATATAAAGATACGGTGCCAAGGTTTCATACGCGCGCGGCGGTATTTGCGCCATAACTAGCATTACTAGAAAGCCAATCACAATTTGCGCAAGCCTACGCTCTATCATGCCGACATGTTGTCCGCTGGCACTCCACAGTACAGCAGTACTGTAGATTAGCAATAGGGTAACGAAAAACAGTAGAATTATGTCAATGTGTCGTTTATTCCATATGGATTTTTGTTTGGGATTATTAGCCATAATTCACCAATTTTCCCCGCTGTAGGAAACGGCTGGCAGCTTTGTCAGTAAGTCTGTGTCGTTATCGTTCAGGAGAATGCGATCTAAAATCCGGCGAGTAATTGTCCCCACTGTAGGGCCGCTGCCGCCGTTTTCTAAAATTACCACCACGCATACTGTCGGCTTATCATAAGGAGCAAAAGCAGTCATCAATTTATGGTCACGTAAGCGTTCTGTGATTTTTTTTGCGTTATAGGTTTCGTTGGCCTTGAGGCTATATACCTGGGCGGTCCCGGATTTTGCCGCTGCCTTATAAGGAGCGTCGGAAAAACTTTGGCGCGCCGTGCCGTTTAGTCGGTTGGCTACGCCATACATTCCGTCTTTGGCAATCTCCCAATAACCGGAATTTGGATCGCCAATTTGCAAAATTTTTGGTTGACGATAGAGAACGTGAAAACCCGCTTCTCGCTTGCCGTAAAGAAGATGCGGTGTGCGTACGGCGCCGTCGTTAATCAGTGTCATCAATGCTTTTGACATTTGTAGTGGCGTGGCAGTCCAGTAGCTCTGACCAATTCCAACTGGAATTGTATCTCCTTGATACCAGGGTTTTTTGAAATGTGCGATTTTCCAGTCACGTGTTGGCATAACGCCGGTAACTTCCTCGGACAAATCAATTCCAGTATACTGACCGTAGCCAAATTTATTCATCCATTCGGAAAGTCGATCTATGCCCATATCATAGGCTACTTGATAAAAAAAGGTATCCGCTGACTCCTCCAGTGCCCGGGTGACATTTAACCAACCATGTCCCCAGTGCCTCCAATCGCGATAACGTTTTTCCGAGCCGGGCAATTGCCACCATCCTGGATCAAATAGTAAAAAGTTTTTATTAATGACGCCAATAGTCAGTGCTGATACTGAAATATAAGGTTTTACGGTGGAGGCAGGAGGGTATACGCCTTGGGTAGCGCGATTGATAAGCGGATGATTTTTATCTTTCAGTAGAACTTGGTATTCCTCGTTGGAAATTCCGTCGACAAACAGATTAGGATCGTAGCTAGGGTTGGAGCATAATGCGCGAATACCTCCGTCTCGTGGATCTACCACTACTACGGCAGCCCGGCTTCCGATTAATAATTTCTCGATATATTGCTGAAGGTTTAAATCCAACGTTAAGGTAATATCTTCACCCGCTTGCGGTGGCTGTTCATGCAACTGACGAATAACTCTGCCACGGTTATTAATTTCTACTTTTTCGTAACCGGTTTTACCGTGCAGAATGTTTTGATAATAGCGTTCGATACCCAATTTACCGATATCGCGAGTTGCGGCATAATTTGGTAGAATACCCTCTTTATCTAGACGTTCAATATCAGAGGGGTTGATTTTTGATACATAACCAATAACGTGAGTGAGTGCGGAGCCATAAGGATAGTAACGTCGCTGGTAGCCTTTTACCTCAACGCCAGGAAAGTGGTACTGGTTAACGGCAAAACGAGCCTGTTGTACGTCGCTTAAACCGATTTTAAGCGGTAGAGAGGTAAAACGGTAGGTTCGTTTACGCTCTTTTTCAAAATTAGCGATATCGTTATCAGTTAAAGCGACGATTGGACGTAGAGCCGCGATGATTTTTGTTAAATTTTTTACCTTTTCTGGTACAACTTCTAATTGATAAATGGTGCGATTTAGCGCCAGAGGGGTTCCATTGCGGTCGTAGATAATTCCACGATTTGGCGCAATGGGTACAAGTTTTATGCGGTTTTCGTTAGAACGGGTACGGTAATCCTCAAAGCGGATAATTTGCAGATGGTACAGATTGACAATTAGAACTCCGGTAAGAAACAAAATAGCGGAAAATGCCACCAGGGTCCGACGCAAAAAAAGCGCTGATTCGGCTGAATAGTTACGGAAAGGGTTACGTTCTATTTTCATTCAATGGAATTGTTTCACGTTAACCATATTCATTGTTTTTCTATCGTGATGGTTGATAGAGTAGTTGTTAGTAATCCTTCGCGAAGGATACAGGTTCTCTGTACGCTACATCCGAATCAAAAGCGGATATAATAAAAAAAATTAAAAGGAAAAGAAGATGCGTGTTTAAGCTGTTTTGTTCATGCTGGCATATTGGTCTACCCGATAAGGTAGACTAATATGCTTCCCTTCTTTGTTCAAATTATTGTTGTACTATCTTCTGTATTTTTGCTTATATTAAGTTGCCGAATAACAAAATTGGCGTTTTATCCTTCCTATTTCCATCATACGGATGATATCCGTATTTTTAGAGATATTTCTCGATCGATAAAGGTTTATCAGATTAAGGAATCACTCTTTGGAATAACAAGTCGGGATATTCTGGTAGAACCAGAGATTTATCTAATCCGACATATTTTTGTGCAAGATGATAAGCTGTATTCTAATATATATTATATAGCAATAGCATTGCTTCTGCACTAACGGTATAAATCATGTGCCTCAATATAAACTCGTACTGAAGGGGGAATCAGGGCATCGCAGGTGCCCCCTTCTCGATAACGTGCCCGAATATCGCGGGCGGAAATAGCTAGTTGAGGTGTATCTGCATAATAGATCAGCCCGGCAGGTTGCTGATATAACGCTTGCGGATCTCGGGTTAGCCGGCTTTTGCACCAACGATTAGCAGGCTCTTCTATCGCCATTTTGCTATAGCCTGGACGGGCGCACACTAGAAGATGACATAAGTTTGGCAGCGTTAAACCACGGTGCCATTGTGGTAGAGTTATTTGTGAATCCTGGCCAATAATAAACCCTAATGGCGCAACGGGGCCATATTCACGGCGTAGGTCTTCAAAGGTATCTACCGTCCAAGAAGGTATTGCACGCTGCAGTTCGCGATCATCAAGAGTAAATAGTGTGTCTGGGAATTCGGAAATAGCCAGATTTATCATCGCTATTCGCTGTTGTGGAGATGCTACGGGGGGCAGCCGATGCGGTGGAATATTATTCGGTAGTAAGATTACTTGCTGGAGGTTAAGAAGGCGTACTAGTGTGATAATAGGCCGAAGATGTCCGTAATGGATCGGATCAAATGTCCCGCCGTAGAAAGCTAGAAGTGCGTGTTTAGCCATCAATCATTACCTTAGGTAACGATTGCCCGCATAACAGAAGTGTTAGAGCATTTAAATCAGACCACACGGGATAGCCATAATTTTGCTTAAATGCTAGCTCGATTTTGGTCATTAACGCTACTATGTCTCGAAGCTGTGTATGAGTCAGCCGATCTAACGACTGTGTCAGTATTGCCTGGCGGGTTTTCCAAATTTTATGATGTTTGAATAGGGTCAGTATCGGTGTGGTGGTCATATGTCGTTTTAGCTTCAGAAGAAGCAGAACTTCGCGCTGGATACTTCGTAGAAGTATAACCGGCTCAACAGATTCTAAACGCAGTTGTCTCAGAATGTGCGTTGCTCGGTTACTGTAGCCAGCTAGTGTGGCTTCAATCCAGTGAAATGTAAAAAAGTGTGCTGCGTTATTTACCGCGGATTCAACCCGCGATAGCGACAGGTTTCCGTCAGGATAAATTAGTGACAGCCGAACTAGTGCTTGGACGAGTGCCAGCAAGTTTCCTTCATAGCAATAGCATAGTAGTTGACAGGAGGCGTCGTCTAGCATGAGATTCATGCTTTTAGCGCGCATTGATACCCACTTTGGTAGCTGCGTTTGTTCCGGTGTGGCACAGGTTATCAGTACAGCTTGTTGGCTAATTGCCTTGAACCAGGGGCTATTTTCTAAGGAACGAGTTAAGTTACGACCGCTCAGGATTAACAACAAATCTTCATGCAGCAGCGATGCTAGCTTCAGCAATCTCTCCTCGCCATTAAGGGGGAGCAAGTTCCCCTCTGGAAGAATAATCAGCAGTGTTTGACGGCTAGTAAACAAACTACGCGCTTGGCAGAGTCTGAAAATAGCGTCCCAGTCAGTGCTGGTATCCAGCGTAATGTTGAAATGTTCATCAAATTGCTTTGACTGAGCCAGATCGCGAATACGATCCAAGCTTTCCTGTAATAGCAGAGGATCATTGCCAAATAATAAATAGCAAGGAGGCAAGGATTTTTGTAGTGGTTGTCTCATATGCCTGGCATACAGACGGATCATGATCTTATCCTATGCTTCATAAGAATTCTGCTTAATTAGAATGCTGACACCTTTGATCTTTTTTGTGGCTGTTTTTTCGGTTTTTCGTCCAGAACTTGATCCTCCGTTTTTTGATGTCTGCCCAATCAGCAGTTTACGTACCAGTTGTTGAGCTGCTTGCTGGCGCATTTCTTGGAGAATGATATTTTTTTCGGAATCTTCTGCCAACGCTTTTAACGGGTTATCAAAGAATGAGCGATAGAGCTTAACATCGATAGGATAGTCATCTTTTCCAGGTATTAAGATTTGTGCTTGTACGGTTAACGTTATCTGATATTCTGCGGTTTTACCGTCCTGGAATACTGAGACGGGGGTTTGGCTTTCTGACGAATTGATAATCTGTAGCGATGGTTGCAGAGTATACTTGTCTTTGGGGTTATCAACCAGTGCTATATCGTTCAGATGTAACTCTGTATGTACGGCACGTGTTATCGGTCCATAAGGATCATAGCTTTTCAGAGTCAAGTTTTTCATTGCAGCCTGTTGTATTTGATCGGTAGTGCCACGAAGATGATAATTACAACCGGAAGTAATTGTTACCGCAACGCTCAGTGCTATTGCTATAGTTCGATATTGCATGATATATTACCTCCTGTTAATTTATGACCAGGTTTAGTAGTTTATCCGGTACGTAAATCACTTTTCGCACTGTTTTCCCTTCAAGATGTTTTGCAATAAATTGTTTTTGAGAAGCGCGTTCACAGGCAAGGGTTTCTGTTGCATCTGCTGGAACAGAAATTTTTCCGCGAAGCTTGCCGTTAATCTGAACGATCAGAACTTTTGAAGTTTCTTCTAAGATAGTCTTATCTACAACTGGCCACTGTGCATTATCAATATCCCCTTCGCCGCCAAGCGCTTGCCAAAGCATAAAACAAGCATGTGGAGTAAAAGGATAAAGCATTAATACGATCGCCATTAGAGACTCTTGCAGCAAGGCGCGTTCTTGTCCGGTTTCTTCCTGAGTGGTATGTGCCAAAATTTTTGTCAATTCCATCATGGCGGCGATGGCGGTGTTAAATGTTTGTCGACGGCTGATATCATCGGTAACTTTAGCGATGGTTTTATGTACTTTGTGGCGTAGTGCTTTTTCCTTATCGTTTAATACCGCGATATCTAAAGAAGTTACCGGTCCAATCTGTGTATGCTTATATACCAATTTCCAAAGGCGTTTCAGAAACCTATGGGCCCCGGCTACGCCGGATTCCTGCCATTCGAGCGTCATTTCTGCTGGTGCCGCGAACATCATAAATAGTCGAAGTGTATCGGCGCCGTATTTTTCCACCATTTTCTGTGGATCGATACCGTTGTTTTTTGATTTCGACATTTTACTCATGCCTGCATGAGTCAGCAGGCGCCCCGTAGCATCGGTTGCTTTGACGATGCGGCCTTTTTGATCGCGTTCTATGCGGACATCCAAAGGAGAAACCCATAAACGCTCGCCGCTGGTACTGATGTAGTAAAATGCGTCAGATAGTACCATGCCTTGACATAAAAGGCGCTTGACTGGTTCATTAGAGGTAAGCAGATCGGCATCACGCAACAGTTTGTGATAAAAACGGAAATACATTAGGTGCATAATAGCGTGTTCAATGCCACCGATGTATTGATCTACCGGTAACCAATAGTTGGCAGCGTCTGGATCGAGCATGCAGCGGTCATGATTCGGGCAGGTATAACGTGCGTAATACCAGGAGGATTCCATGAAAGTATCAAAGGTATCGGTTTCACGCAAAGCGGGTTGCCCCTGGAAGGTGGTTTTAATCCACTCAGGATTGCTCTTTAACGGATTGGAAATACCGTCTATTAGGACATCTTCCGGTAGAATAATTGGTAGCTGATCTTCTGGCGTAGGAACGACTATTCCTTCTTCAAGCGTCATCATCGGGATCGGTGTTCCCCAATAGCGCTGGCGGGAAACCCCCCAGTCGCGCAGCCGATAGTTTACTTTTCGCTTGCCGAGCCCGCGGGCTAAAAGCGCATCAGTAATGGCGTTGAATCCTGACTGAAAATTCAGACCATCAAATTCACCGGAATTGAACAGGATCCCCTTTTCGGTCATAGCTTTAGCACTAATATCTGGTTTGCTGCCGTCGATATTGCAGATAACAGCCTTTATTGGTAAGTTATATTTTCTGGCAAATTCAAAATCACGTTGGTCATGTCCCGGTACTGCTATGACTGCGCCGGTGCCGTAAGCCATCATTACAAAATTAGCTCCCCAGATCGGTAACATCTCGCCACTTAGCGGATGTAGAGCGTGCAGTCCAGTCGCCATTCCTTTCTTTTCCATTGTAACTATATGCGACTCCGCCACTTTGCTAGCGCGACATTCTTGAAGAAAATTGGCAAGTTCCGGATTAGAAGCCGCTGTTTGGAACAATAAAGGGTGGTCTGAAGCCACTACGACATAGGTGGCTCCCATGATAGTATCAGGGCGAGTGGTGAAAAACGTAAGCGTTTCTTCGCTCTCTGCAATGTGACAGGTGATTTCGACTCCTTCCGAACGACCAATCCAGTTGCGCTGCATGGTTTTTACCTGTTCCGGCCACTGCTTCAGCTTATCCAAATCGGATAATAGCTCGTCAGCATAGGTAGTGATTTTCAAAAACCACTGTGGGATTTCCCTGCTTTCGACCTTGGTGTCGCAGCGCCAGCAGTTGCCATCGATTACCTGTTCGTTAGCTAAAACTGTTTTGTCTTGCGGACACCAGTTAACGGCCCCTGTTTTTTTATACACCAAGCCTTTTTCATATAAACGAGTGAAAAACCACTGTTCCCAGCGATAATATTCTGGTCGACAGGTAGTTAGTTCACGATGCCAGTCGTAGCCAAACCCTAACAATTTTAGTTGTTTTTTCATATAATCAATATTGGCGTAAGTCCAGGATGCAGGCGCGGTATTATTTTTTATTGCAGCTTCTTCTGCTGGTAGGCCAAACGCGTCCCAGCCGATAGGCTGCAAGACATTTTTTCCAAGCATGCGGTGAAAACGAGCGATTACGTCGCCGATGGTGTAGTTACGCACATGTCCCATATGCAGTTTCCCAGAGGGATATGGCAGCATGGAGAGGCAGTAAAATTTTTCCTTGCTTGGATCTTCTATGACCCTGAATGTATCGGTTTTATGCCAGTGTTGCTGTACGGCGCCTTCTATCGTTTTCGGGTAATAAAACTCTTGCATGGTAGCCAGTGATCCTTAAATAAAATACGGCGACGCTAGCGGAGAAATTATGGAACATATATAATATAATTAGCTTTGCTAACTATCTCTGTGAACTCTTTAGTTCCTATTTATGGAATGTGAACAGAGATATGTAGGTAGCAAGACTTCATTATAACTAAGACCTAGCAATATTGCACGATGAGCTCGCCATTATACTTCATTTTATACGGTCTGAAGAAACATGTAGTGCAATTTCAAACAAAATTTTTTATAATTGATAAAACAATAGTGGTAAAAACATCAAGCACCCACTGTACCAGTAGGTGCGAACTTAGTAACAATAAAACTCTCAAGTAGCAAGTTTTGTTGGAGAACTCAAGAATAGTTGCATAGACGGAGTAAAATTCTCTTAAATACTGTAATCGATCATTACACTATACTGATATACTCATTATATTATTTTGGATAACTGAAACAGTTGACTTGTTTTTCTCTTAGAGCTTTTTAGGAGTTTATTGATTTGTTTCTTAAACTAATATAAATTCCGATCTGTTACGTAGGTTAATCGTTGATTAGCAGGGGAGAAAAATAATTAATCTCAGCATAAAAATATCAATATATAATAAAATTATCTATTTGATTTTTAATGGAATTTACCTTCAGTTTTTGATAGAAAAGCATGGAAAACCTGTTTGGAGAAGGCTATAGTACCATACTAACATGGAGTATAATGTTAGTGCGATTAGGAAAAAATAATAATGTTCAGTATGAAATTATCTATGTCGCTTTATTCATGACTAGTAAAAGTGATAAAATTTTTATGGGTTTATGATATGCGTTATTTTTATGATTATCTTGTATGAAAAGAATTAACCTTATTATTTTTTCGCGAAGTAGCACATAATTATTCGCTGAATAGACATTTGTGAATAGTAACCATGCCGTTGCAAATCATTATTTTAACAGAAGTTAAGTTATCTTAAAAATAAAGTGTGGAGATCACACGGATCATGAGTGGGTGCAACTAATTATACTTCAGTTTGAAATATTTCTGAGCATAAGCGGAGTAACTGATGTATAGTGCGTAGATGTAAGGTTATGGGATGTTTAAGAATCTTAAACAGATGATTCTTATCATCTCGAAATAAATTTTCATCATCAATGATGGTTTTTACAAAAGAATTTATTACTGATATTGATGTGATTAATAAAGCTATTTTTATTTTAAAACTAATGCTTTATCTTATTTTGTATCTGCCGATAGATAGATTGATATATGCTAAAAAACAATAAACATGCGATATATATATAGATATATCGCTGTGGTTAAAACGGTTAGGATTTATGATTATAGCTCAGATATAAAAAGTCAGGATACAGTTTTCATGTAGTCTACTATCCATTGCCAAAAAATATTAATTTATTGATTTTTTCTGCTATATTTTTTGTAAAAAAAGAAAGTAATATTAATACTTGTAGGCTTGAAAGTATATTAATTACTTTTTAGTAATCACTGGCTATCTTGTATGATTAATTAAGACTAACAATTTCTGTTTCTTAATTAAAACTTTAATTGTTTCAATATCCTTGTTATTACAATATTTAAGCGTAAAACTCAAATTTATTAACAATGAATCTTATGCTATAAAATTAATATTTTTCATTGAAAAACTTAATATTTATCTACAATTTTTTATAGATGGAGAAGATGAAGTTTAAATGTTATGGACATTTTGTTTCAGGTAGTCAATGTGACTGCTGTAAATAGTATATCATAAATTTTTATTTTATATTTTCGTTATTAAGAAGTTTAAATAGGTAGAATAGAGAAGTTTACCATTGATATGGTAATAGGTTAATCTTAGTAGATATTTTGCATAGGATATTATGGGGTTCTCTGGATTTTTGTTAAAATGTATTAAAGCATCATATTAAATACAGGTTTCAGATATATGTTAGGTGTTATCAGAATTCATTCTCTGGTGTGATGTAGATAAATATATAGTTCTTAATATGTATGGTATACAGTGCACGACATAAAAAGCACTATCTTTGATAGTATCATTTTTTAAGATCAGAAAGAATATAAAATAAAATTATCTGATAACATATGATTATTAATCATATATCAGTTATTTTATAACTATTCAAGTTAGAAACTTTAAGATCAAATCAATGATGTTTTATAGGTGAGAAATTGTTATTTTGATACAGAGTTGCTATTGAAAAACTTTTTTCATGGTTTTGTAGGCTATGAAATATGATATCTTTCTGTTATATAAATTACTAATACGCCGTAGGCCTTTGGATTAACGTTGGATTAAGGCTCTTAATGGTGTGGAATATTTATCGGTTGGCAAGAATTTGTTTTATGCACACCGTAGTAGTAGTTATCCAGCCCGGATACAAATTTATTAGGTGCTGGTTGACATAAAACCCTTAACCTTCATTTGATTTCATAGTCAAATGGTGGTTATGTTTAACTATGTGCAGATAACTTTTAGTTTTTTTTAGCGAATTGTGTTTGCTGTTAGAGAAACTATATATTACAGACTCTAGGAATGAGGATCGTCTTAGATTCGGATAGAAATGCTAATGTTTCTATCAGTATGGATGTTTCATCTGGATATAAACTTGTGCCATTTTTCTGTGAATAGGTATCGTAAGGAAAAATCGCTAGAACTTCGGGAGATTGAGCGCTTTGGAGTGTCAAACTGCTGAACTGTATCTTAGAAATGTCGTTGACGCTATTAGTTAGTATGACCAGGGGCTTGCATTGATTTTAAAAATAAGCAGCGAATTCACGAATAAAATAGAAAATTCACACTTCAGATACAATCATAGATACCTTAATACCTCTGATATATCGGTATTAAGGTAGTCGACAGAGAAAAAAGTAGTAACAGTAGCTTATGCTACTAGAGGTATGACGACTCTATGTTGGTGTAATGCTTTTTCGCCATATAACGGTCGTTGCGCTAGTTATCAAAAAGACTAATCAGTCTGCTTGATTTTATCAATCATAGATATAGATCCAGCCTTTTTAGTCCCTAAAAAATTCCGTTTTGGTCTATACAAATGATAGAGCCCCGTACAGGGGAGAGGACAAAAAGTTGGCTCCTTGATAAAGAAGTAGCTTTTCATGAATCGCTCAATAAATTCATTGAGCCATGCATCGCCTTGTGATAGCGCCGCAATGTGCTTCTATCATCAAAGGAGAGAGGTGTATGTTGTGATCCATTGTACCAGTGTGGTACTTAATTCTTGCCGAACCTATGTAGGTAGTATAGCACAGCTATTTTTAAATCATTTTTGTATGTAACGTTTTGTTTTTGATATAATTGATTATATAGACAGAAAAATAATATACTTTTTTAATTTAAAATTAAAGAAGCAAAATAGAAGATAGAAATTGATGATATTTTTTAAAGTACCGTAAGGTTGAATATAGGATGCCTTCCAGGCTATCATGCTAAAATTTTTTGTCGTTGCAATGGCGATATTTTATAGAATTGCATTCTAACCCATATGTTTTTTTGGACATCTAGGGGTTTCAGACTCTAGATTAGAGCTGATAGGCGAATTATTATATCTTGTTTTCTAGTGGTGCTAGATCTTTCGGTCAAACAATGGAAAAGCATAAGATCAAGTATTGCAATAGAGGGTAACACCATTCTTTTTTTTAATTAATTGTTTGCCGTTTGTGTTTTTAACGAATCGTTAGAAATATTACATATCAGGATATATTGTGAGGTTGATCTAGTCTAGATGTCCAGTGATTTAAGTGCAGAATTGGATATTGAATAAAGCCTTTCATCGACAGTTTTTGTAACTGATATTTTTAAAAGGCAAGTAGTTAAACTTCCATATCTATCCGTAATATACCGAAAATAGCATGGTATTGTCGCCATCCTATCAATTCACGCGGAACATTAATAGGGGTAGATCCAGAATTCACCCTAGCTAAAAGGATAGTAAGATAATGTGTAACATTGGCTGGGAAGAGGTGAATGTGGTGATGCTGATGCATAACTGTAATCGGAATTTGGCAATTCTATTAATGATTAAATATGGAGCGGTTTTCGGCAAGTATCTGAAATAAATATGATTCTTGTTATCGTATTCTGTGACAAGGAGGAATTTACTTTAACTTCCAGTAAGTCGAAGTAGCTTCTTTGGTCCACATGTAGCTAATGGTGTTAAGATCGAAATTTAGGTATGAAAGTTTTATTACAATCGAACAGCTGTAATATGCCTGATGTTATTACCGTAAATTTGGATAAGAAAGTTAATTGTTTCTAGTGTCTGTGTTACTTAACCTTATTATCTTTATTATCAGATTAAAAACATTGGCGGGTGTAGTAGTATTTGTCGCAACTCTTTTTTACCCCTTTTCTTGGAAAGAAAATAGGGTCAGGTAGGTCTTTTCTTACAGAAAAATGGATACTTATATCCAAGTAACTTTTGTGATTGCACCGAAGCAGGATATGTGCGCTAAAACTAGTATCAAAATCAGTGCATATAATGTGTACATCAAGTCTATTTCTATTAAATTGCTACGCAACCTCGAAAAAGTAACTCTTTTTGGGATTAGCGCGGTTGAGTTCAAAAGCGCCACTTTCGATTTAAACTTATCCTTGTTGCCAGTGTAGTAATAATTTTTCCGTCATAAATTACCTATGTGTGTATTTATATCGCACACATCATCTATGTTAGCAGATGTTAGCGTCTGTTTTTTACCAATACTTGATACTTCAGATGCATGTTGCTGTTGTGTTGCCCATTGCTAAGAAATTCCTAAAAAACACTTGATGAAAAAGCTATAACAAAAAACTTGATCGTGTAATACTGAAGCTTCAGATGATTATTTGGTATATTGATTATGGTGGTCGTGGTTTTATTAGCTATTATGGTTTCGATTCCATTTTGCTATCATCCAATGTAGGACGGTGATCTTCTGACTGTTAAGTCCGGCGTGTAAAGTGGTAGTGCTAATTATTGCGATGCTGTGCTTACTCCACATACCAGTTAATTGATTTTACTTTGTTAGTAATCACCCCCGAAATAGTCGTCACTGATGGTAAATTGTAGGGAGAATTTGGTGACTAAATGCTGTAAGGTCTTGAGACCTCCTAGAGGAAGAGGCGGCATGATTTTCGTAACGGTTTTGGAAAGATATGCCCCGAGAGAATGATATGGAATGTTTTCCAGGACAGAGTATTTTCAAGCTTTGTTTCGTTATGAGTGGAAGACCTACTCGAATGCCATCGGAGCAAATGGTGTATCCCGAATCGGAGTTATTCATATCTTTCCCCCAAAAATATAAAGTCAGAGGGGGCCATAATGAATAGCCCCAGTTGCCAATAATTATTGATAAATATCCGAGCCGTATAATATCGACTTAACAGGATCGCCGTTTCGATTTCTGTTGCTACTTTTTCTTTGCTGCAATCTTTAATGCGCAATTGCATTGGTTTAACTCTGACATCTGGCGTGCGGACTAGCCAAACAAGCAAATCCAGAACTGGTTAACGGCAAAGTGGATACGGGGTACTGAAAAGATAGAGCATTTTTATCGTGATAGGTAAGGTGTCTTGTCTGTAATGTTTCCTTATTTGTTGAGGCGTTGAGTGAATTTATCCGTTCTATAAACCTGGCAAAAGGTTGTCTAATCTGCTGTTACAAATCGTACTTTTGCAAAAATATTACCTTCCTGGAAGGTAAAGTAGATAGTAACTTACTATAATTTTATACATTCACTTATTTTACACAGGTGTCAATAGAGTTGAAAATCAGGATAAATAAGAGACAAGAGTTAATTGTCCTCCCAACTGTTTTATCTTTTCAGGATAAACTAAATCGTCAAAATTTAGGTAGTTAAAAAAGCTACTTTTTAGCTACTTATATATTTTTAATACTGCTTCTTTGATAATCTGTTGCTACCATACTACTCTAAGCGCAGAGTAGTACTACTATAGTAGGTAATTGAGATTTTTATCAGATGAAAATTGAGCAGCAACTGATTAATTGGCAGTAAATAGCGGTAACACCTTATTATTATACCAGATAAGAATCTCCTGCGATACCTCCCTCTTTAGTGTTCTGAATTCTCTTCCACGATCAGAAATATTCCCTCTGATACTATATTAATGAATAGTTATTAAAAATAGTGTACTGAGGTATTTTCAGCGCATTATTGTAGGGGTCGAGATAAAAATGATAGATAGTTAGTCTATCCATGAAAAAACTTTTAGTACGGTGAAATTATTACGGATTCTGGTAGAAGTCATAGATCACAGGTAGAAACCACGGACGAGATCTTTGTATAACGGTTGGGGCATTTTCTTTCCGGCATTATTCAGAAGATGGCTGATGACGATTACTGTAGTGTCTGATCTTGCATCCATTACATTGGAAGCATTGGAAGAAAACTCGATAATAAAAAGCGGTATGAAAGCCTGATAGAGAATAGTAGTAAGATCTGTCTTAGTAGTTTGTCGATAGCGTTTTAAGATTTGATTACAAGGTATTTTTAGTAAAAGTGAGCAACTGATTGAGGTCTGTAAGTGCTGGTTTCGCAGATCGCGAGTCATTCAGTACAAATCAAGACAGACGCGATTTAGAATCGACGTAATAACTCTATCATCGCTGCAAGCGATTGATGGCGTTATATGACTTGCACCAAGATGAATTATCGATAATATGCAAAAATAAGTCATGTTTGATCGCAAAATAATATAATGTTAAATTTTATATAATAGATAAATAGCATACGAAATTAAAACATATAACTATTTTATAGTGATCAGGAAAATATTGTTTTTGTAAAAAAATTACTGGAGCATTGTAAAATACTTGTTGTTTGTTTTAGATTCTTTGGTATTTATTATTTTTGATGATTCTTTTTCTGTTTTTAATTAACTGAATTATTTTAATTTGAAATGATTTAAATAAATATATTAATGAATAAATTATGAGCAAGAAATCTTAGAATAATATATACAAAACCACACAAAACAGTTATAATAAATCTAGATTGGTGTCTATCAAGGAATGCAATTTAAATATTTTATTGAAAAATAAACATCCAGAGTTGGATGTTTACAAGTGTTATAGGGAATTACAGTTAACATCATAGATTATGAATTTAGATAAAATATTTTAATGTTATATAATAATAAATTGTATTTTAGTTATATATTTAAATTTCCTTGAAATTATTTGTATAGATAATTTTACAGAGATTAAGTTTATTTTGATCTTGCTTTAATCTTAATGTTTATTAAAAATAAACAAATAGAAAAGTAAGAAATTTATCTATATTTTTTATAGTATATATAACCTTTATTGAAGTTTTTGTTAGATATAGCAAAAATTTGCATTCATAAAATTCCGACATATATTATCGCATAAAACGACATATATACTGTTTATTGGTGGTTCAATTATCTTTTGGAAAAAAATACAATTTATTTTATTTTAATGACTTTATTTATCTTAGAGAATTACATACTTTAATTTTTTATAAAAAGTAGGAAATAGAGTCGCATAATTATTTACTTGTTATTATATTTTTTAGATTGAAGATTATATCTTGAAATGTTTTAAGTATATGTATTTTGATTTATAAAAATGCTAAGCAAATATGATTTATTACTTTAATAGTAATATCCTTTTTCCTCTTCTTGATTTCATTAATCTTACGCAATAACCATCATACTACCATGAGTACATTAAAGTACTTAACTCATATATCAAATTCAGATGCTTTCATCTTAACTACTCATACTAAGATTATTATGTAATTAGAGTATACACCATAAAAACCATGATATATCCTAACTCGCTTGGCATACTTTTTATTGTGAAATTTTTTAAGTTTTTATCTCGAAATTTTCCTATCAGCATGCATCGCACTTGAAGTTTTAGGTGATAAGAAAAATTTAATAATGTGAAGAAAGAATTTCTTTTTTTAAAAGCAGAGCTGCATCATATATAAAATATATTCTGTTAAGCTAAGAAAACAATTTTAAATTTGCGTGGCACACCGAATAAAATTAATACTAAAATCACCAATAGTAGATATTTGGGAAATCCAAGCATGGAGTGGCTTGTGGGATTAATAATAGATGGAATAGAGAGGAATTTCAGTTTTTTATAACTCATTATTTTGCTGGATAAGATATTGGTAGATCTGTAAATCACATAACGAAATCGGATAAGCTGTACTTTGCGGTATAGAGCTGTAACGTGGTGATTACAGGAGCAGTAGAGATTACTTCTTTGAATCATACATTTAACTCGAATAAAACTAACTTGGTTTTCATTCTCTGTTTTGAGAATTACGATTGTATGAATATCTTAACCTAAGGAATTAGCGGAATGAGCAAACCAAGACAACTAAAATTGAAAACGTATGGTTACTATAATTAGCATTATCCATAAGTTTTCGCCATTAATCTGTAAGATTTTGTGCTGAAAAATAGTAGGATACCTAGATATTTTTTAACAGAGAGTAGTCACGCAATACTGACTATAACCATTGAAAAAGATAATTACTTCCATGATTATTAAAGAAGCATGGAAAGTAATTTTATTATTTTAAATGAACATCTGCGATTTTTATTTTAAGAGCGTTCGTGAAGAATAGAAATAAAAAATAGAAACCTATTGAAATGAATAACAAAATTGATAAAAATATTTTACCTGTGAATTGAAGATTTTTGATGATTTTGTTCAAAAATTTCTTAGTGCAGTTGAAATTTCATTAGACAACATCTGAAAATATAAAAAAATTCATCAATAAATGATCGTCTTTGGACAAGTTTTTGTAATAATCTGTGATTATGTTTAATATTTTTTGTTTTTTTTCTGAGGAATATAGCCACCTAAAAATCTACAGCAATAAATATTACAAGTAATCCTGAAGAACCGAAAGGTATAATAGGTGCTGAATATGAAGTTCTGGTAGAGAAAAGTGTTTCTGTTTCTAACAGATTCAATAGATATTGTAATGGAAACTGCTAAGAAAAACGATCAAAGATATCACAGATAATGAAAGACAGTGAGAAAATAATCGAAGACTTTTATTAGTTAAAACGTATACGAGTTTTCTTAAAAGTCATTTTTGCATGAAATTGTTTGAATGAGAGAACTGGAAGCAATCATCAAGCAATTTTATTATCATTACTAGCTATTTTAGAACAACATTATCTATGAAAGATGATCCAATAATATTGCTCTAGCTGTTTGTTCTTATTATTTAACTTTAAATTGGTACCCGGGGCGAGACTTGAACCCGCACGACCGTTAAGCCGAGGGATTTTAAATCCCTTGTGTCTACCGATTCCACCACCCGGGCGGCAGAAAAAAACTGGAGGCGCGTCCCGGAGTCGAACCGAGGTGAGTGGATTTGCAATCCACGGCATGGCCATTCTGCCAACGCGCCTTATCTCTATTTTGATTTCGCTTATTCTAACCCCCGACTTGTTAAGTCAGCGAATTTCTAATTCAGCACTATGCAACTAAGCAATCATAAATACAATACTTTTATTCATTGTTTTGTAAAAAGTCTTTCTTAAAGAGAGTAGGCTAGACTTTTCGAGATGTAATGTTTAGATAAACACATCAGAGTTAGCAACATACTCTAAAAATAATATTTGTATTCCATTATCTTTCGATAAACATTAAATAAACATCCCTCATACAAAGCTAATATTATCCTTATTTTAAGTAAAAGATAGAATGTGTAGTGTAAATCAATTTAATTATTTACAACAAACGTTGTTGTATGCCGTTTTTAAAAATGATATGGTGGTATAAACAAGCCATATACCTTTCAATAAGGTAAAAGAATATTATTTATATTAGAAAACTTAATTTTTGTCAAGATTCCTTCTTGACAAGGAAATGTCTCTATTATATTTTTAATGATTTTAGTTTAATTTTAACACATTAATTTCTATTATATTGAATTTAAGCCAGTACAGAGGTAGATATTCCAAATCATGATTGGTATCGATCTGACATAAAATATCACCATATATTTAGGATCATAACTTAGATTTTTTTGATAAAGGCATTAGTTTATTGCATACAAAGCACTGTATTAATGATCTTTTCTATTTTTAAAATGAAAATGATTTCACGAGCAAGACGTTTGATGTAAATACATAAAGTTTAATTGTTCCATTGTATTTTCTAAGTGTCTTTTTCTTACTATATAATTTAATGATTCTTAGCAGAATTTTCTAAAAGTGGAAGATATCAGTTATGTATAAGACCCTGTTGAATTTAAATTGATATTATTCATGATTCATCTGAAATTTTTATTTTCCTGCTTAAATATGAACTAAGACCTTGTTGGATATTTTATTTTAAGTAAAAATAACCAGTGAGAGGATCTTTAAGCCACACGCAATATCATTATTCGTTTGCTGCATGGCAGATATCAATATCAGAGATATGTTATTAAAATCTGTTTTTGTTTTATTTTTAAATATATAAAAACAAGCATTTACAAATTAATGTCCGATATCTCACTTGTAGTATCTTCGCACTTATAGTTTTTCATTACTACACATTGGATAAAGTTTTATGTATAATTTAGTTTATTATTCAATAATGAAAATAAATCTTCAATGGTTATATACAGTGCTGATGTATATCATATTAAGAACCTGATACAGAATTACCATGGAATCGAATTCCATGATTTTTATTCTAAATAAATGCAGACAAGATCAGTATGCGACATAATTTTAAAAAAACAGAAAAAGGTTTACTATTTAGATTAGGCGTTAAAAAGTTAATTTTCGATATTAAGTAGCATAATTTTGCCAAAAATTGGCTCTATTAGCTGGTGCATTTAAGGGTAACGTGTAAAATTGTTCGCGCATCGACTTTATATATATCGAGTTTCTCAAAGTTATCATCGATGATAGCAAGATCCCCTTCTCCCTTAGGAGAGAGATATATAAGTTTATTGACAAATATAGAGTAGTGATAAAAAACTAATTTTTATAGTCTGATTATTTTATGTGATATCGGTATCGATCAAATCCCATGGATTCATATTGTTGTGTAGGTAAATATTAGTGTAGACGTGCTTAAGATTACAATCTGGCTATGTGCAATATAATTCTAGATCTTGTGTATGCAGAAGATCTAGATTTCTATCGTCATAATATATTTAGGATTGAGAGCATGGAATTTATTGATTAATTTATTAGTATGATTTTTTTGCAACATGGAAAATTTTTACGGCTTTAGTAATACTATCTAAAATAAGAACGAGATACTTCGATATCGCGGGGTATGTCAGTAGTGTCGGGGTTTTGTGATATGTAAAGTATAGATCTATCTTTAAATGATCAGATAATTCCTCTATTAACATCTTCTCGGTGTATTCGACGAGAGTTATGCTATTTAAAAAATAATCATAAAAACTAAGCGCTATGTTCGCTTAGTTATGTTATATATACTGATATAATGGGTGAATATATACTTTATAATCTTTAAAATCGAGATTTATAATACAGAATTAATTGAAAATAGTCATGACTTAGTGCCGATATAAATCTTCGTCCAGCTATGCCATGAATATCGTGATATTACTAGAATGCTTTGATAGTAGAAAAATTTTTCACTAGTAGTAAGTTGCTTAAATGGTACTAGGTATAGGAAGTGGAATTGTGTTCTCCGATCTTAGTCTGCGGGTGATCTTATCAAATTCTATGCGATAGGTATAGAAATCGATAAAAAAAGTAACGGAGAACTACATCGCCCCGCATTACGTTATCGCCGTAAATAAAACGAAAACATTGAGATATAATTAACAAAAAATGTTTTTTCCATCTTCGCCATCATTTTCATTTATTATGTGTGTAGTAAAAGATTGACTCTCAAAGGCGGCAACTTCCACTGATGTAGTGGAATACTGATGCATAGAATAAGGTTTATGAAAAGTAATATAAACAATAGAGGAAGTATCAAATTAAACTATTCTCTTTTTCCAGTATACCATCGCTGCTCAATCGGTTAAAGTATCAGACATATGTCATTTATCCTTCAGTGTTATTGATATTGCCGACCCGGCGATTATTGATTACAGCGTCGTCAAACTATATTGCAATCCGGTAGCGTAAGTGTACCCATCTGACAAAGATTTTTAATTATCACTGATAATCAGTAAGCATTCAGTTGGAATTTATATGAAAGTTGATAACAATGCTAAGGGACAGGCGGTGCAGGTTCTTCGGCATCGTGTTGCCGCCCATATTGCTCCATACCGCGCACTTGTGCTAGCTTTTAGTGGTGGTTTGGACTCTACTGTGTTGTTAGATATCCTTGTTGCCTTGCGTGCCGGCGAAGAAGCCAAGAAGTGCAATGGGATGCCTGTTTTGACGCTGAGAGCGGTTCATGTCCATCACGATTTAAGTCGCTACGCTGATCGATGGGTTACGCACTGTGCACAGGAATGCCTTCGACGTGCTGTTGCCTTTAGTACAGAGCGTATCGTTCTCACATCGACGCCAGATGGTATCGAGGCGGCAGCGCGTTGCGCACGGTATCACGCTCTAGCAGCGACACTAGCAAATGATGAAGTACTGCTTACTGCCCAGCATCAGGACGATCAAGCTGAAACATTACTTTTGGCCTTAAAGCGCGGTAGCGGGCCAGCTGGATTAGCCGCGATGGCGGAGGATTTGCCATTTCGTCGCCACCGCCTTTTGCGACCTATGTTGGGCATTAGTCGGGTGGAACTCGAAGCTTATGAACGTGAACGCGGGCTTCGTTGGATTAAGGATGATAGCAATAGTAACCTACGATTCGATCGTAATTTTTTACGACTCAGAATCCTGCCATTGCTGCGACAGCGTTGGCCGCGATTTGCTGCCGCAGCGGCTCGTAGTGCTAAACTTTGTGCTGAGCAAGAGCAGCTTTTGGATGAGTTGTTAGAAAAAACTTTATCTGAGCTTACACAGCCGGACGGGTCTCTGCGCGTGATAGAGTTAATGAAGATGAGCGATATCAAGCGTGCTGCGCTATTACGTCGTTGGCTAGCTAGTTGTGGCGTGAGAATGCCAGCACGCCAGACATTATCGCGTTTATGGCATGAGGTTGGCCTCAGTCGTCGCGATGCTGTTGCGCAACTGCAACTTGGTGATCGACAGGTGCGACGCTTTCGTAATCGTCTTTATGTGTCACCACGTTTATCGATGTTTTCTGCAGGTAAGGTAGTTTTCTTTTGGCCACTTAACGCTAAACGGTTAATACTACCATTGGGGCTTGGAAGCCTCATTCGATGTTCAATGAACATCGATAGCCCGCTGCAGGGTAAACCGCAAATCGATTTGGCGGATAGTATTATGAGTAGTACTTCCCCTCCAAAGGAGGGGGATATTTATAGCAGAGTAATCAGTAGCGGTAATCCTAATGTTGTGCTTAGCCCCGATGTTACTAATAGTAATAAAATATCTATCGTGGATGTGATAGTTCGTGCCCCGTTACCGGATGAACGCGTGTCAGTACGTTTTGGCCATGTGTCTGGCCGGCTGTACATTATTGGGCGGCGCCATGGCCGAATGTTGAAGAAAATTTGGCAGGAACTGGATATTCCTCCGTGGCAGCGCAGAAGAACGCCGTTGGTGTTTTATAATGACAAGATTATTGCAGCGCTGGGTGTGTTTGTGACCCGGGAAGGGGCGCCTCTGGAATTTCATGAGAAATGGCATCTGTTTTGGCAACTGGAAATTGATGAGGCAACGAGCCATTTTGTCAAAGAAGATGATGGGTTAGTTTTCAGGGTATTGTGACAGGTGTAAGCGATAGCGATTAGTTGTTAGAATTTGAAGCGAGAATGTTCTTATCTCGTACGTTAAGGGATCATCGGTTTATATAAGAACAATGAAAAGATTAATGAGTTAATATCGCTATTTTTATCAGTTTCTTCTGAGTTATATTGTGATCTTAATGTTGGAATGTTCAGTAATTTTGTTAGTTTTACTAGCAGAGATTTAAGCTTTTTTGTTTTTCTTGTTTTTGCTGCCAGATATTTAATTATGATATACAGGATATTTTTTATAACAGTATATTTCGTATATTAGCTATTAACTTGTAGTTGAAGATATGCTTTCATATATCATAGCCAGTATTTTTTAATAGTTAAAAATAAATTTGGTGTTTTCAGCAGTAATATAAAAGCAATAAACCAAATTAAGAACACCGATGTTATTAAGAATATTCATTAAAATTTTTGATTGCTTTATGCTATCAAAATCCTATTGGGTTTTGGAGATTCATAATATTTGGTCCGGCCCATAAAAGACAGAGTAGGTAAATTTAAGTTATTCTGAATTTTGTTGCCTGTTTTCTTATACAGCCATTTTTATCTTTGGCAGTCAAGTTAGAAATTATTGAGGTTTCAGCGCAATAAAGCTTTTAAGACGAACTTCTACCTACCCCGGTAGAAGCTGAAAAAAATCTCTAGTTAAAATTTTTTATGATTGCGACATAAATCCCCTCCAGACTAATTTATAGATGGTTATACATTGATTGTATTGAACACTATTATTTTTAGTATTATTGCGGCCCATATCCATATTTTGATGTGGTAAGGCTCCGGAGCCGTGGAAAAATTTTAATAAATTGAGATTTTAATTTATTGTTAATTAATATTTATATCATTATTTTAATAGGTTCCTTCTAGGAAAAGAAAAAGTTCAAAACTATCCTCTAGTTCTACTGATAATTGAGAAATTACTCAAGCAACGAAGTTTTTCGACAGTATATCAGATGATATTATCAATTTTCCGTGTAGATAAAAAATTTCTCCTGCATTTTGCATGCTTGATCATTGTATTATACCGCTATGACAATTATAAAACCCATAGATGATGGATAAAAATTTTTTGTATTTCAGAGCCTTAAAGGGTATCTGTGACTCAATTTTTAAATTAATAGAAGTATTGTAGCGTTGCTAATTAACCCGGCAAGCAAAAATAGTGAATATCAACATAAAAATGCTAATACGTTGTGAAATTAGAAATTTGATAATTAATAGCTCCGATTTTAATAAAGTCTTTTGTAAAATCTATAAAAAGTTCAGTGGAAGGGTTGTAAAAAACACAGAGTATTATGTTGTCGTCACTTCTCATCGAATAGTTCAATGCATGAAATTATAATGTGCGTATTTATTTTTCAGAAGTTTTATTAATAGATTGAATTTTATGAATTTTATAAATCAAACTGTACTGAAAAATTAGGAAATCGTCGACTAAGGAGTGTTATGATATAAGTGACTTGTAATGCAGCTCTGTTGAGAAAGGTAATAATATTTTGCTAATTTCCAGCGAGAAATTAGTGTGCAATATTTTTAAATCGCGAGAGAATAAATGGATACTATGTTTTTGTAAATCAACATCTAATTAGTAATGTCCATCAAAGTATCTTGGAAAAGCAACTGATTTAAATTATTCGGTGGTTTAGTGGTTTAAATAGCTATATTTCCGTTTAAAATACCTCTTAGCAGTTTATTTCAATTTTTGTGACTTATAGATGCGCAAGTTGGATGAGCAGTCGATGTGTTATAGCGATTAATCGGATTAAGATATTAGGAATGCTAAATAGCATTTGTATTGAATAATTATTGTACGGCTAGGGGAAAATATTAATCACTGGGTCTAATTTATTTAATAAATCTTCGTGTCTAGTATATTTATGATTGAAGTAATATCAATTTCTGGACAATTTAGGTACTGGTGTAACATGACAGTGCAAAGTAATAGCAAGTATCATAATAAATGTTCAGACAGCAATGGTTTTCAAGGGAAGCTTTCCTAGGTTAAGGAGGTTATTATTAGTTAGAAACAAACAAGAAATTATGATTCTTTTATCTGAAAATAATTATCTATTAGGTAGAGATTTATCTATAAATAATAAAACTTTATTAAACTTATAGCTATCGATATTTATAATGTACTTAGTTACATTGATAATGCTCCATACATATGTTATATGCGGTAATATTGTTGTGAATGAATAGTTCATGATTTCAATGTGAAGAAGATACTTCTGGCCTACAGAAAAAGATTTTTGAGGTTTTAGTGCGCATTAAAACAAAAAAGAATTAGTGAGATGTCTAAAGTGCCGTGCTTTCCTGCGCAATACGGAAGAGCAGATGGCCCTTGTGGGCTTGTTCGTACGTTAATTTTTATTAAAGAAGAAATATTCTGTTTACATTAATCTCTACCTAATATTTAGGTAATTGGTATATATGTTTGTAATTTGCTTATCTACCTATTAGGATGGGTATTACATTCAGAAAGGAAGTTTTATCAGCGATAATTATAAGGAGAGAAAGAATTGGAATCGCCATTAGGATCAGATTTGGCGCGACTTGTTCGAATATGGCGCGCATTAATTGATCATAGTTTGAAGCCTTTAGATCTTACACAGACTCAGTGGATTACTTTACATAATATTTGTCAGCTACCACCTGAACAGTCTCAGATTCAATTGGCTAAGGCCATCGGTATTGAACAGCCATCGTTGGTGAGAACGTTGGATCAGCTTGAAGAAAAAGGGCTTATCACTAGACACACTTGTTCCAATGATCGCCGGGCAAAGCGGATTAAGCTAACTGAATCAGCTGAACCTGTCATTAAAAAAGTGAACGATGTTATTGACAATATCCGAGATGAAATTCTCAATGGTATTAGCCAGGAGGAGATTCAGTTGATGAGTAATTTGATCATCAAATTAGAAAAGAACATTCTGGAACTTTATAAGAAAGCTTGAATCAAATCACCTTCGTGGTACTGAAGGTGACCAATATAAACTCGTCATGCCATATAAACTAGGTTATGTATTTTATCTTTAATAATAGATAAAAAGTGGCAGACTAAGACGCTAATAGCATGTATCCGTTGCTTTAATCAACGGATGGATCCAATCCGATTATTGTTTTAAAGAATTTGTTTCTCGTTTTACGTTATTAAATTTTTATTTTTAAGATGAAAGGAAATTTAGTTGTTTTGATTAATTTTTAGCGTGTTTTTAACGTTAAAAAATTCCTTTTTTGAAGGTATGAATGCACTACTCCAAATAGTTACCATGGCGAATAAAGATTTCAGGCTGTGTTTCTGGAATACGGCCTGTTCTCGACTCCAATGTTGCTAGTTATAATTTTTATCAAATGATCATTATTATTTCAGTGTTGGATTTTTATGGTATAAGCAAAAGTTTAAAATTACCGAGTACAGACTGATAAAACAATCTTTAAATAACAGGGTTCTTTAACGGTATTCCTAAAGAAAGTTAGTTATTGTTAGTTGTAGGGATGGAGAAAACTTCTCCTTGAATCTTAATTGATCGATCGTTCAATTACCTTAATACGGTTATTATGGTAGTTCTTTTGAACTTTTTTCAGAGGAGTAGATAGTTTTGTATAACCCAGTTTTAAACTGATTAACGTGTCGCTATATTTGTCTAGACTTTTTCTAATAAAAAGATGAAAAATGGTTAATACTACTATGAAGATAGTAGTATTAGGTGAAACAACCTGTTGAGTTATTGATAGCCCGTTGATGAAGGAAAAATGCATAATTCGGTGGAAAATAGTGTTTACAACTACAGAATATGATCTTAGCGATATTTAGTGATCAGATAGATATGAAGCATGAATTCACAGGGAATGATAATTTATAACGCTGTCTCTTACTAAGATACTAGATTTTCCATTTTTTTATAAAATTTAGACGAACAAAAAAATCAAACAAGGGTTAGCTTGATAGCCCCGCTTGCGACATACAAGACTAAAATATAGTTTCTTGTTGAGATAAGAAAGTTACTGATTTCAGAGTGAAGTGATATGGAATATTTTTTAGATCGATAGTATGATCGTATATCATGTCGTTGCAAATCAGTATCTGAACAGGTGTGATAAATAGTTGTTAACTACATTTATAAAATATCGATTATTTTAAATTTTAAATGGTTGATATAACGAATAAAATTTATTTTAGAGTATTTCCTTTGGCTAATTTTAGTCTGCTGATTTGATAAACGAATCGTTTATTCAGATTAATTCTTGTAGAAATGTCGTAACGGCATGAGTATCATCTAAGAATCGATCTGTATATTGGTATATTTGTTTATCTGAAGTTAAAATTTATTCAAAAATAAGGATATTGCCTCAATATTGTTTCGAACAATTTAAAATTAGCCAAAATTTTTGGTAATATCACACTCATTTATAAATTTGTGATTTTCTATGAATTAAAAAATAATGGTTTTTATGTACTGAAAAATCTTCGGTAGCTGTTTTATGCTAATAATTGATACTCGATAAGTATTATAAGCATCTGGTCATTTTAGGACTAAGGAATATGTACAAGAGGCTATAGGGTTTTATTAATAACGATCCTTTATATGGCTATATAGTTAGTTTATAGAAAAAATTTTTAACATTAGATGCACTATGTAATAAAATAGCAAAAGGTAAGATCGGTATAACCTATGTTTTTATATCGTACAAAATACATTTTCAGTCAAATTATTTTTTTCAAAAGCAAAAAGATGCATGATAGAAAAATATCTTGGTATATATACACAACTATGAATAAGTGTAAATCACGATCTATAATTACCCTCAGCAGCTTACCTTAATAACGCATATACTGCTCAATTCATTATAACTGTCGGTAAAATTGAGATTTTATCATACTTTTTACCGATAGGCTTAATCTTGGTAACAAAACGTTGGAATGTAAGTAAGACCACTACAATGTGGTTGACTATTATAAATCTCTGATTTTTGCCGCAGCGAGTTCTCTGGATTACGGAATCCATAAAACTTTTATGAATAAATATCTATTTACACTGCTGGTCAGCTTTATAGGGTTCGAGCTCTACAGCCAGAAGACATTGGCTGATCCGGCAAACCAAAGCCTTCTTGGTATGCCGGTTTATACCAATCATTTGATTAAGAGCGATCCTAACATGCTGTTAGTTCATATTCAGTCAGATAAGGCTGTAATGAATTATCCAGATCATGTGCTATTTAGCGGCCATGTAGATATTCAGCAAGGTAACAGCACGCTTACAGCTGATGAAGTGCTGCTTAAGCAGCACAATTGGAAAAGAAAAGTGCTACAGCGGACTGTCTCCGCCACAGGTAATGTCAATTATTCTAGTAATGAGATAAAAGTACAGGGTCCTAAAGCGTGGTTTAATCTTAACACCAAAGATATTGACGTCTATCAGAGTAATTATCAGATGGTTGGACGTCAAGGCCGCGGTAAGGCTGATATGCTTAAACAGCGCGGTAATAACCGTTATACAGTATTGAAAAGCGGTAGTTTTACTTCTTGTCTGTCGGGAGACGATAGCTGGAGCTTAGTTGGATCGAAGGTGATTCATGATCGTGAGGAGCAGATAACGGAAATTTGGAATGCACGCTTTAAAATCGGTAATATTCCGGTTTTTTATAGCCCTTATTTGCAAATACCTGTGGGTAATAAGCGGCGTTCTGGGTTACTGATGTCCAATATCAAATACGGAAGAAATAACGGTATTGAATTCCATGCCCCTTATTACTTGAACCTAGCGATTAATTATGACGCCACTATCACGCCGAACTATATGAGTAAACGTGGTACCCAGATTCAGAGCGAAYTCCGTTCCATGAGCACACCGGGAGAAAGTTTTGTGGCATTTGACTGGCTTCCGAACGATCGGGTGTATAGCAGTAAGCATGTCAGCAACGGCAACAGGGATCGCTGGTTATTTTACTGGCGTCATAATGGAGTGATGGAACAGGTGTGGCGTTTTAACGTCGATTATACCAAAGTCAGCGATTTCTATTATTTCGATGATTTTGATTCTAAATATGGGATCACCACAGACGGCTATCTTACGCAAAAATTTAGCTTAGGTTATTCCGATGAAAACTGGGATACGGCTTTGTCTTATAAGCAGATTCAGGTTTTCGATACCAATCACAGCTCTATGTACCGTGCTGCTCCTCAATTCGATCTAACCTTTTATAAAAATAACTTTGGTTTTTTTGACTTGAAAGTGCTTAGCATGGCAACAAAATTTCGAAATGTAAGCAGAAATTATCCTGAAGCAACCCGGTTGCATCTTGAGCCTACGCTTAATTTGCCGCTAGCTAATCACTGGGGCACTTTGAACACCGAAGTTAAGCTGATGATTACTCATTATCAGCAAGGTAATATCGATTTTTATAATAAAAACACTTCTACTGCTCGCCAATTGAAAGGTTCAGTTAACCGTGTTTTGCCGCAATTCAAAACCGACGGAAAAATGGTATTCGAGCGTGATATAGATTTTGCATCGGACTACATCCAGATACTAGAACCGCGGCTACAGTATCTATATGTTCCTTATCATAATCAGAATAATATTGGGGTTTACGATCTTACTATCCTGAAAACTGATTACTCTGGTCTTTTCCGCGATCGCATATACAGTGGCTTTGATCGTATATCGTCAGCTAATCAATTATCCGCTGGTGTAACAACTCGAATTTATGATGATCGGCGCATAGAACGATTTAACGCTTCCATTGGTCAAATTTATTACTTTTCGCGATCCCGCACCTGTGATACGCCAAGTATTTGGGATAATTATTATAATATTGGTAGCGCAGTATGGGTTGGTGAAAGCTATTGGCATATAACTAATCAGTGGGGTATTCGCTGTGGTCTGCAGTATATATCAGGTCTGCATAGCGTTGCACTAGGTGATATTGTGCTCGAATATCGCCGTGATGATCACAGTATTTTTCAGATGAATTACCGTTATGCTAGCCAAAAATATATTGAACAGATCTTATCTGTTATTAGTCATTCAGGATATCAAAATGGTATTTCTCAGGTTGGGGTAACCGGTAGCTGGCCACTGGCTGACCGTTGGTCGCTAGTCGGCGCATATTATTACAATACAAAGGCTAACAAGCAGGTTGATCAGTTGATTGGATTACAATATAACACCTGCTGCTGGGCTATCAATGTGGGGTATGAGAGGAAGGTAACTGGATGGAATAATGCCAAAAGTTCCAGCCAATATGATAATAAATTGTTATTTAATATTGAAATACGTGGGTTGAGAAGCAATTATGACCTGAGTATAGATAAGATGCTGGCCTCAAATATTTTACCCTATCAGAGGACGGTTTAATACTGTAATTTCGATCTAAAGATTGAACTTGCCAATCATATATGATTGATACATATGGAAAAGTTATGAAAAACTGGAGAGGGTTTATTCTCGGTCTTGCCCTATGCATTAAGTGTACGTTTGCTGCACCGCAGGTCATAGATAGAATTGCTGCTGTGGTGGATGATGGGGTAATCCTGGAAAGTGATGTAAAGAACCTGCTTATCACGGCGATACACCATGCTCAAAAAATTAATCAACCGCTACTAGATAACGCATTCCTACGTCGCCAACTTCTTGAACATCTAATTATAGAAAATATTATGTTACAGTTAGCTCAGCGCGCTAATATCGCTATTAGCGATGAGCAGGTAGATTTATGTATCCATAATATTATTGCTCAAAATCATATAACCTTTGAGGAGTTGCGTAGCCGCCTAGCCTATGAAAGAAAGGATTATGACATATATCGCATGGAGATTCGTAAAGAGATGCTAATTGCTAAGGTGCGCAACAGTGAAGTGAGCCGCCGCATTAATATTTTGCCATGGGAAGTAGATTCACTTGCGCAGCAGATCTTCGCTAAAATTGGGAACGATAAAGAATTTAAACTTAGCCAAATTTTAATCTCATTACCGGAAAAACCAACTCAGAAACAGTTAGATAAAGCTAAAGCGTTATCAATGACTGTTGTCAAGCAAATCAGGAGTGGTGTCGACTTCGGTAAATTGGCGATCACTTACTCTAATGATCCATATGCGTTGAAAGGTATCGAAATTGGCTGGAAAAAAATTGAACAACTTCCATCATTATTCTTGAAAAAGTTACAAGGTGCTCAAAAGGGTAGCATTATTGGACCGATTCGTTCCGATGTTGGTTTCCATATCCTCAAAGTCAACGAGATCCGGAGCAGCGATAAGAAAGTTATGATCACCGAAGTGCATGTGCGACACATTCTTTTGCGCTCTTCTGTAATGATGAGTGATCATCAGGCCTACACTCAGCTTGAGAATATCGCAGCACAAATTAAGAGCGGGCTTATAAGTTTTCAGGATGCTGCCAAACAGATGTCTGAAGATCCAGATTCAGTACATCAGGGGGGAGATTTAGGCTGGAGCCCCCCCGATTCGTTTCATCCGAATTTCCGCGATGCGTTATTTCATCTTAAGAAAGGAGAAATGAGCCCTCCGGTACACTCTTCCTTCGGTTGGCATCTAATTCAGCTGATTGATACAAAGCAGATAGATCGCACTGATGCCGCCAAAAAAAATCATGCATATCAGATGTTGTTTAATCGTAAGTTTGCGAAAGAAGCAGAAATCTGGATGCAAGAGCGGCGCGCTTCCGCTTATGTGAAAATTTTTTAAAACAATGAGATATAATCAACGTGTTTGCTATACATTTCGATAAAACTGTATTTGATATCTATAAATTCATGGTAGAGTAGGGAAACTATTGCTATATAGATTAGTTCTTTCTGAGTATATTCTCGCATATTTAAATAAATTAGTTTTTAAACAACACATAAGTTTTTACTTCGCTTGATTTTTATAGAGGAAACTATATTTTTCTTTTAAAGTTTGTAAGCTATATCAGTCCATGTTTTATGTTCATAAAGTTAAAGTAGCGTGATTGGTGTGTAATTGTTCATAAGACAGAATAGTGAATGATAAGAAAAGTATTTGCTTAGAATGCAATTATAATTATTGGTTTATGTAGCTTTTCTAACCCTATTTTGCATAATTTAGAAAATATCATCTTATTTTTTATGATATACTATAAGTTAATTACTCTTTAGTATCCAGTTCTTTATTTTTCTGAAGCCAGATAAATCGCACCGTCATGTATTTTTAAATAGCATTGAATATCGATTCAGAAGATTGACATTGACCCATTCAATTGATAGATATAAATCTATATTGTAAAGTAATAAATAATAACGTGATAGAGGTGATCGAGATGGAAATTTTTTGCGTTTCTCTGGTAGCGGTGGGTGCAGGTCAAGCAGAATGCTTCTGTAGATTGACGGATAAAAACTTGTAGTATTTAGCGTAAAAGAAACAGTAACAGATAATGATAGTATTTCAGTGTGCACGATGCACTCATATACCCCGTTAAGATGATATATCGTGACGGAGTCTTTTTCATTAAGTTGTATCTCTATGTCCGTACATCAGACTTTCAAGATCGTAAGATCTATAGGATCGGGTTTGGAAAAACACGGCTAATCATACCTTGTCTTGCTGTAAATTGTGAATTAAAGAGTATAATATGGTTTTTATTTTTCTCTAGATACCATATTGCAACTGGAATATTTGCATGAAACGGAGGTGCTTCTTGATAATGTATCAAGATCAAGGATGTTTGCCGTTGTAAACGGTAAGAAGGATTCTATTGAGTGTGTTATATAACGCTAAGATTATTCTCCTTTATTTTTATCTTCTTGGATTAAGAACTTGCCGTAGAGCTGGTTGGTTCTTGGAAAGGCAAAATTGCTTGTATCAATAACAATGCCTATCTTACTATCGATATGAATAAAAATTTACAATGAATAATTATATTTATAAAGGGCATTTAGCGCGTAAACGTTTTGGCCAAAACTTTTTGCATGATAGCAATATCATTGATGCTATTATTACTACTATTCATCCAGAGCCAGGTCAGGCAATAGTGGAAATAGGCCCTGGTCTCGGCGCACTAACAGAGCCGATGGCGCGGTGCTTAGAAAAAATGACTGTTATTGAGCTAGACCGTAATTTAGCCGCTAGGTTAGCGAACCATATTTTTTTACAGTCTCGGTTAAAAATTATGCAGCAGGACGTAATGACGATTAATTTTGCTGCGTTATCCGCCGAATTAGGAGAACCACTACGGTTATTCGGTAACCTGCCTTACAATATTTCCACGCCGCTCATGTTCCACCTTTTTAGGTATAATCATGTGATTCGCGACATGTACTTTATGCTTCAAAAAGAGGTAGTTGATCGTTTAGTGGCGAGACCGAATAGCAAGGCTTATGGTAAATTGAGCGTGATGGCCCAGTACTACTGTGAAATTATTTCGGTTCTGGAAGTGCCGGCGATTTCTTTCCGGCCTGCACCCAAGGTAAATTCGGTGTTGGTACTGCTGCTGCCCTATGCTACGTCGCCGTTTCCGGTTCGTGATTTAAGTAAACTAGCCACCTTAACTAGCCTAGCGTTTAAGCAGCGCCGTAAGATGCTGCGGAATAGCTTGAGTAATATTTTTAGCGTACAAGAACTGGCGAAAGAAGGGATTGATGCGACGCTACGTGCAGAAAATTTAAGCGTTGAGCATTACTGCCGGTTGGCTAACATGCAAGGTTAAATAGCTTAGTTGGACACATAAATAGAATAACAGGAATGTTTTGATGATTAATTTGCTGCCATATAATCTTTGCATTCAGGTTTAAAGGAGAATGTACATAGAAACATAGTTTCAGCCAGAAAAGGCTTTTTATGCTTTTATATATACCAACACTTCTCTGTAGAAGTGTTGGAAACGCCACTCGGGTACTATGCAGAGTGCTCTATCACAATAAGGATAGGGATTTATATTGCAATCTCTGGGTTTTACTTATCGATTCTTTCTTTTATAAACTAGCTATGTCAACTTATTTAATTGGTGATATTCACGGTTGCTACGATGAACTGCAAATTATTTTAGAACGAGTTCAGTTTAATGCTACGGAAGATACTCTGTGGTTGACTGGTGATCTCGTTGCGCGCGGGCCCGGTTCTTTGGAGGTTTTGCGTTTGGTGCGCAGTCTGGGCGATAGTGTACGTATGGTGCTTGGTAATCACGATCTTCATTTACTGGCAGTTCATGCTGGTATCAGCCGAAAAAAGCGAAAAGATCGTATTACGCCGTTGTTGAAAGCACCAGACTTTGATGAGTTAATTAACTGGCTTCGTTATCAGCCAGTGCTGCAGGTAGATGAGAAAAAAAAATTGGTTATGGCTCACGCGGGTATCACGCCGCAGTGGGATTTGGCTACAGCTCGTAAGTGTGCATGTGAGGTGGAGGCAGCACTTAAAAGTGATGGTTATTCGCTATTTCTTGATGCTATATATGATGATATGTACAACAATTGGAACCAGGAGCTTAGTGGGATAGCGCGCTTACGATTTAGTATAAATGTATTTACCCGCATGCGTTACTGCTTTTCAAATGGTCAACTGGAAATGAATTGCAAGGAAAATCCGGAAAGAATTCAGGGATCATTACGTCCTTGGTTTTCCTTAGCTAGATTGGTGCCTGAGTGCTGGAGTATCGTCTTCGGTCATTGGTCTTCTTTAATGGGGCATGGAACGCCTCCGCATATTTATGGGCTTGATACTGGTTGCTGTTGGGGTGGCGAATTGACCCTGCTGCGTTGGGAGGATAAATCATTTATCCGTGTCCCCTTTCAAAGACACGTGCCAGAAGGTAAGTGAGGTGTGTTATGAAACCTTATATTCAGCTCTCTAAGAGAAGATAAATATTTTCTCTTAAATTTTTATAGTTGCTGAATATCATTCAAGTCGTTCTAGGATTTCAAAGCGGTAGCTGTAGGTGTTTTTTTCGTCTAAGCTATGGAATTCGCTAAAAGTAGTTTTCCATCTATCAGATTTATAGTCAGGAAACCAGGTATCTCCGTCTATTTCGGCATCGATATGGGTCAGGTATAACTTTCTCGCTTGCGATAAAAAGATTTCATAGATTTTTCCGCCACCGATCACTATCACTTCATCCACATTTTCCACCGCTGCTAACGCCTTCTCCGGCGTTGATGACCAGGTTACATCATTGTTATTTCCTGGATAATGACTTAATACAATATTTTGTCTCTCAGGAAGTGCTTTTCCAATGGAGTCAAAGGTTCTACGTCCCATTATGATCGGTTTGTTGAGTGTATTACGAAAAAACCAAGCTAAATCACCTGAAAGATGCCAAGGAATAGAATTATCCCTGCCAATCACACGATCTACCGTTATGGCAGCAATCAAACTAATAATCATAAAAATCTTACATATAAAAAAATATTGACACTATACGGAAAGAGATCATAAATATCGATATATGTCATTCTGTAATGTGTTCTAAATTTTAAAAAGAATGTAAAATAGCCGCGTTAGAGTGTTACGATATCGATCTAAAAATGAGGTGCTCTGTACCAATTAAAAATTTTATATAACAAACACATGTAAACAATTGGAAAACTTTTTCTTTAAATTTTTTATCGAAATCCACTTGGATTTATGGATACGATAGTTAAAATTATTTTTTATTGTATTGGTTTTAAGAGAGCCAATATACCATAAAAGAATTATGTTATAAATGTAGTGCGTAGGATTTTCTTTACCTCTTGGAAATCAAAGAGCCTCACTTTCTAAAATATGGGCTTCTTGAAACGGACTTTTATTCAAACAAATATTTTTGCGTGCATTTCTTGTACTGAAATTACTTGGTCGGTAGGATCGGCGTTAAGGGAAATCATAGTAGCAAAACCGCCGTTTAGGGTTGTGTTGTAGTGCACTTTATATTGTAATGCGCTGCGCCGAATAAGTTTGGAATCTTCAATTGCTTGTCGGCCTGAGGTGGTATTAATGATATAACTATATTCGCCGTTTTTAATTCGATCTTGAATATTTTTCCCTCCTTTATCGAGTTTATTCAAAAAACGAAGATTAATACCGGCGTTGCTTAGTATAACTGCTGTGTCATGGGTTGCATCCAGCTTAAAACCCTGGTTAAGGAGATTTGTCGCTAAATCCACAATCCGATCTTTATCGCCTTCGCGTACCGATAACAATGCACGGCCGCTTTTTTTCATGCGCGATTGACTACCGAGCATTGCTTTTGCAAAAGCTTCGGCAAATGTCCGTCCCACTCCCATCACTTCTCCGGTAGAGTGCATTTCTGGCCCGAGGATAGGATCTACGTCAGGAAACTTGTTAAACGGTAGAACAACCTCTTTTACCGAGTAGTATGGTGGGATAATTTCGTGTGTTATCCCTTGCTCCATTAAGGTTTTACCGACCATGACCCGTGCAGCTACTTTGGCCAATGCTATGCCAGTAGCCTTGGAGACAAATGGCACCGTGCGTGCAGCGCGTGGATTGACTTCGATTAAGTATACTTCATTATTTTTCACAGCAAATTGGACATTCATTAGTCCCATGACCTGTAGCTCAAACGCCAGTTTTTCTACCTGCTGGCGTATAATATTCTGAATTTCATGGCTCAACGTATATGCAGGTAATGAACAGGCAGAATCACCAGAGTGTATTCCAGCCTGCTCGATATGCTCCATAATGCCGCCAATTAGCACATTTTTGCCGTCGCAAATCGCGTCTACATCCACTTCTATCGCATTGTCTAGGAATCGATCTAGTAAGACTGGTGCATCGTTAGACACACTGATTGCGTTGTGGAAGTAGTTTACAAGGTCAGTCTCGTCGTAGATAATTTCCATAGCACGACCACCTAAGACGTAGGATGGGCGCACTATAAGTGGATAACCAATGCACGCAGCTTTTTCTAGCGCCAGATCAATGGTGGTAACAGTGGCATTTGGAGGTTGTTTTAGTTTTAGATGCTCGATTGCTTGTTGGAAGCGTTGCCTGTCTTCAGCCCGGTCAATGGCATCCGGACTTGTTCCTATTATTGGAACACCAGAGGCTTCAAGTGCGCGGGCTAATTTTAGCGGTGTCTGTCCTCCGTATTGTACAATTACGCCCTTAGGCTTTTCGATGCGAACAATTTCTAGTATATCTTCTAGCGTCACAGGCTCGAAGTAAAGACGATCTGAGATATCGTAATCGGTGGAAACTGTTTCTGGATTACAGTTAACCATGATGGTTTCGTAGCCGTCTTCTCGCAACGCCAGCGAAGCGTGTACACAGCAGTAGTCAAACTCGATACCCTGGCCTATCCGATTCGGACCGCCTCCAAGCACCATGATTTTTTCACGATCCTGATTAGGCTGAGATTCACATTCTTCATCATAGGTTGAGTACATATAGGCAGTATCGGTGGCAAACTCGGCGGCGCAAGTATCAACTCGCTTATATACTGGATGTAAATTATAGCTTTTGCGTAAATTTCGAATTTCTGTTTCTTCTAAGTCTACCAGGGCGGCTAATCGTGCATCGGAGAAGCCTTTGCGTTTCAGTTGCCGTAAATAATCGGAACTAAGCGCGCTAATGCCTTGTTTAGAGACATCTTTTTCTATCTTGATTATTTCTTCAATTTGCACTAGGAACCAGCGGTCGATATTTGTTAACTTAAATATTTTCTCCAGCGACATGCCCGCGCGGAACGCGTCTGCCACATACCAGATGCGCGCAAAACCAGCATCCTTTAGTTCGCGTCGCAGGATGGAAAATACTTCAGGATCTTTTAGGTTTATTTTTGGATCGAAGCCACTGACCCCCACTTCTAGTCCGCGCAGAGCTTTTTGTAGAGATTCTTGCTGGGTGCGTCCGATGGCCATCACTTCACCAACTGATTTCATTTGTGTAGTCAGACGGTCGTTAGTGCCAGGAAATTTCTCAAAATTAAAACGTGGAATTTTTGTTACCACGTAGTCGATAGTTGGCTCGAAGGAAGCTGGCAGGCCGCCGCCTGTAATGTTGTTTATTAGCTCATCAAGGGTATACCCTACTGCCAGCTTGGCTGCCACTTTGGCGATGGGGAAACCAGTCGCCTTGGAGGCAAGCGCAGAAGAACGTGAAACGCGAGGGTTCATCTCGATAATGATAAGCCGGCCTGTTTTTGGATTGACCGAAAATTGAACGTTGGAGCCGCCACTTTCAATTCCGATTTCGCGCAATACTGACATCGAAGCATTACGCATAATTTGATATTCTTTATCGGTCAGTGTTTGTGCTGGCGATACAGTTATTGAATCACCGGTGTGAATTCCCATCGGGTCGATATTTTCAATCGAACAAACGATGATGCAGTTATCTTTTTTATCACGCACCACCTCCATTTCATATTCCTTCCAGCCGATAAGCGACTCATTGATTAGGAGTTCGGTGGTAGGTGATAGATCTAGACCGCGTTCGCAAATTTCTTTGAATTCTTTATGGTTGTAGGCAATGCCGCCACCAGTACCACCCATGGTAAATGATGGGCGAATAATACACGGGAAATCGACGTTTACTGCCATCGCTTCGGTCATGGTATGGGCAATGCTAGTTCTGGCGGTTTCCAAGCCAATTTTTTCCATTGCTTTATCGAAACGCTGGCGATTTTCCGCCTTGTCAATTGCATCGGCGGTAGCGCCAATCATCTCTACAGTGAACTCTTTCAGTACGCCTTCACGTTCTAGCTCCAGCGCACAATTCAGTGCTGTTTGTCCCCCCATCGTCGGTAGCAGTGCATCAGGTCGTTCCTTTTCGATAATTTTTCGAACTACTTTCCAGTGAATAGGTTCGATATAGGTCGCATTGGCCATGTCGGGGTCGGTCATGATGCTGGCTGGATTAGAATTTACCAACACTACGCGATAGCCTTCTTCTTGCAAGGCCTTGCATGCTTGTACGCCGGAATAGTCAAATTCGCAGGCTTGACCAATAAGGATAGGACCAGCGCCCAGAATCAGAATACTTTTTATATCGTCACGTTTTGGCATTTCAGGCTCCTGATACGTAGGCTATGAACGAAAAGAATTGATGAGTTCAATAAAATGGTCAAACAATGGCGCGGCATCGTGTGGACCAGGGTTTCCTTCTGGATGCCCCTGAAAGCTGAATGCTGGTTTATTTGTATGGTGTAGCCCTTGGATTGTACCGTCAAATAATGAAGTATGGGTTATCTTGAGGGTTATTGGTAGAGTCTTCTCATCTACTTTAAAGCTGTGGTTTTGGGCAGTTATCATCACCCTGTCAGCTAAGAGATCTTTTACCGGATGGTTACTGCTGTGGTGACCAAACTTCATCTTAACTGTCTTAGCCCCGCTGGCTAGCGCTAGCAATTGATGGCCCAGGCAAATACCGAATATAGGAATGTTAGCTGTGAGGAAGATTTTTATCGCGGAAATTGCGTAATTACATGGTGTAGGATCGCCAGGCCCATTGCTTAGGAAAATCCCGTCGGGATTCATCGCTAGTACTTTCTTGGCAGAGATTTGTGCTGGAACAACCGTTAACCGGCATCCGTGATCTACTAGCATGCGCATGATATTGCGCTTAATACCGAAGTCATAGACTACGATATGATAAGGTAGTATGTTGTGTTTCAGTGCTGGTGCAGTTAAGCTCCCCTTCAGATTCCAGCTTCCTTGCGTCCAACTGTACTGTTTAGTGGTGCTTACTTTTTTCGCCAGGTCCATACCAGTTAGGCCAGGAAATTCACGGGCCTTGCGAAGCGCTAGCTGCGAATCCAGGATATCGCCGGCAATAATGCAGCCATTTTGTGCTCCTTTTCCTCGCAGTAGTCGAGTCAGTTTACGGGTATCGATATCTGCGATGCCGATAATATTTTGCTGTTTTAGGTAATCTGAGAGCGAGAGTGTATTGCGGAAGTTGCTGGCGATTAGGGGCAAGGTGTGTATTACCAGTCCTTGTGCTTGCACGCAGCTGGATTCATTATCTGCCTCATTGGTTCCAACATTGCCAATATGGGGATAAGTAAGGGTGACGATTTGTTGGGAATAGGAAGGATCAGTGAGAATTTCTTGATAACCGGTGATTGATGTATTGAATACCACTTCTCCTAATGCCGTACCATTTGCTCCAATAGCACGACCTTGAAATTGGGTTCCATCTTCCAAAACCAATATCGCCGAATTTATCAAAATACCCTCCAAAGAATATGTAATCACTATATTTGCATGTTAATTTAATTGATGATGGTAAATCAATACAAAATAATCTGTAATATTGAATTTTAATAAGTTGATTAAATTACAAATGTTACTGAACACTTGTTCTTTTAAAAATAATCTTTCTTTACTTTACCTTTTACTTTTTAGTAATGGTGTAGCTATGAACTATTAAAAAACGGAATAAAACAGATCGGAAACGGGTTGCTTGCCATTTTAGCAGCCTTTTGGCAGTTCAATGGGGATTTTTGAGTAAATCAGAACTGTTGAAATGATTACGTTTATGGTTGGGTGATTGTTAGACTCAGCAGATTTTACAGCATTTTTAACAGCGTTTTATAGTTGGTCGTCTTGAATAACGTAATGATTTATCAAAATCATCTTATAATTATGCTAATTGCTAGATTAGTGACTAGAAATATTTTGAACTGAAATAAGCTTTATAAGCCACTGTGTGCTGATTGATAAAATCGTATTCTTCTTCAAGTTTTGAGATGTCAACACTAAGAGGCTTGTAAATTGATTTGTAACGATATGGTTGTGTTATAAAAGTATTTGTTTAAATAATATTTTGTGCTATTTTTCTTCGAGGTGCCTATTTAATTTTTCTCAGCATCGAAGAAGAATGACAGTCTTATGCCTCTTAAGCGCTATAATTCGCTAGGATTATGGGTTTTCTGGATCTAATTAATTAGGATCCGGAAAAATTTGTGCATTAGTATGTGTTTATTCTGAAAAATAAATCGATATAAATTATTTATACCTCTCCCTATCTGCTTTCAGATAGGTATTAACGCTATTCTCGGTGTTAGCTCCAAAAACATTTCTAACTTTCTATTCATATTCAATAAAGATTTTAAAATCTTATCTATTAATGGTAATAGATTCATAGGTAATCAACAGGTAGTTAACGGTTTTATACTAATTTTAACACTGTTTATTGCAAGCTTACTGATCAGAAAATAATTTATATTATGCAGTAACACATCTATCAGTTTAAAATCGAGTTAACAAAGTTATGTAATTCTTTAAGAGAGAAGTTTGAAAAATTCTTATCATAAAAATTATTTTTATAACAAGATTTTTGTCTTAAACCAGCTTGTCTATAACTTTCAAGAGAAATTTTCTTTATTTATGCAGCAACATTTGATTGTATTTAAGGAATTCTATCAGGGGCAGTGGGCTGCTCAATGGTATTATTTTTAGTGCACAAGTATGTTGTTTTAAATTTTTTATTTACGATAAAGGAGAAGATGTTGCCATCATACTTGTGAAACTTTCGTTGATCTAGAAATTCTAAGAGCAACAATTTTCGATAGAATCTTCTCTCATATCTACATAATGCAAATTAGTAAACAAAGGTCTTGTGTTAAAGACAAGATAAAAAGTGCTGAGATATAAAAAATTGAAAGCCATGATCAGCTAGAAAATTAAAAGGAGTAGATCAATTCTACTATGAATGGTTGATCAGAATACGGTGAATATTGATATCAATGATAAAATAGATGTATGCACTCTGTTTTTTTTCGCAAAGGATAGTTTTTGTCTTGATTAGATAGGAAATCAGCCACAAGCTAAGCTTAGCGTGGCGGCGCCAAGCCTTAGAAGTAAAATTAGTAGAAAAAAGAAAATACTTTAAAGAAAGGGCTGCGAAATTTTTTAGCCAAGGCATAAATCAGTTAAACCCTAAGTATTTTCTGTCGTGCCAGTGTGGGGTAATATTCTAGTCCGTTCATCACGCCAATACCGCCGGGACCAACGAAAAGGCATGCTATTATAGCGCCATGGGGTCATAAGGAACTCTAGTGCTAGTAATATCAGAAAACTGAGTACTCCCAACAATGCTAGAAAAGCAATGGCGGCAAAGGTGCCAGCTGTATTTAATCGAGAATTAGCCTGTAGCAAATATGAACCAAGGCCCCCGCTAGTGGAACTTGTCCATTCGCCAATCACTGCTCCGGTTACACTAAAAGTTGCAGATAGCTTCAGGGCGGAAAATAGCGGGGTATAGGTGGCTGGTAATTTGATATGACGAAAAATGCCGAACTTGCTACAGCCCATTGATCGTACTAGATTTAGCATATCTTGATCGACGGAATGTAAGCCGTCTAGCACATTGACTACCACCGGGAAAAACACCATAAGAGCAATGATGACTAGCTTAGGTGCTAGGCCAAACCCTAACCAAATAGTCAGGGCTGCCGAAATCGCGATAATCGGCACAGCCTGACTGGCGATAAGAATCGGATATAATATTCTGCGTATCCATGGAAGAGCATCCATAGCCACTGCGAATGTAAAACCGGTACTAGCACCCAATATGAAGCCTAACAAAAAAGTAATAGAAGTTTTCCGGAATTCTTCTAACAGCATAGGTAAATCAGAGAGAATATGAGCCCATGTAAGCGCTGGTGATGGCAGAACATAGGAAGGGATTGCCCATAGATGAATTGCTGCAGCCCATATAGCAATGACTAGTAATAGAGCGATTAGCGGCCCAATAACAGATAACATCCATTGAGTCAGAATTTTCATAGTGTTCAGCATCCGTTGGTTGTATTGTGATAAATCAAGGAAAGAATTTGTTTTTTTAGCGCAATAAAGTGAGGGTTGGTTAGCGTAGAAAAGGAACGTGGTCGAGAAATAGGTACCGGTAATATGGAACGGATACGACCCGGCCGTGGAGTCATGACGATCACCCTATCCGCAAGCATTATGGCTTCATCGATATCATGGGTAATAAATATCACCGTCCGATGTTGTTCTGACCATACCTGCAATAACCATTGTTGCATAGTGAAACGAGTATGTGAATCCAACGCGCCGAATGGCTCATCAAGAAGCATGATATCGTGCTGCATTGCTAAGGTGCGCATCAGCGCCACCCGCTGACGCATACCTCCAGAGAGTGCAGCGGGATAATGATTGATGAATTCTCCCAATCCGTAGCGCCTGGCCAACGCTACTCCCTTTGCGCGTTTGGTCCGGCTAGCAGCGCCATTAATAATAGCCCCTAATACAATATTGTCGATGACTGTCTTCCATGGTAGCAGCAGATCTTTTTGAAGCATATAACCTACGTGGCCGCTTTTGCCGGTTACATCACGATTATCGATCAGAATTCGTCCTTTATCCGGAGTTAAGACTCCTGAAATGATATTGAATAGCGTACTTTTGCCGCACCCAGAAGGGCCAATAAGGCAAATAAATTCATTTTGTTGCACTTCCAAATTTGTTGGTGCTAAGACAGTTAATGCGCCAAAATTATGGCACACCTTGTGTAATATTAATTTTACGGTGGATGACATCCTCAGGAGCCTCTTTATTGTTAAGTGCGGGAATGAGATTCCGCGTTGAATGCATTTTTGTGTAGAATTAATTGGTTTTCTTCGGAAAACTGCTTTCCGTGCCTGTTTTAAACAATATAATATTTTTTGTTAATAGCGGGATTAATTGTAAAGTGCAATTGGTGGCTAGGTATTGAATTTAACTGAATTACTGTTATGACTAGTGCTAGATGCCATAACAGGGTTCTAGCATGGAAAACTAGCTAGGTGGGATTTTTCGCACACGTCAGCAAAGTATCGGTATCAAAATAGGTCAGTATTATTTTATTTCCTTGTTTTTTTAAAAAACCACGTGTGTAACACCACTACGTGCAGTTTCTTAAAATACGCTAGTTTAGACGTTAACTATATTACACATAGTGATGTGTTTAATCTCACGGTAGTTTGCCTATGATAAGTATTATTTGTATCTTCCATGCTGATCATAAAAATCGGAATAATCCATTATATTAATGATTTATGATATTATTAGGTTCTTTCTAAAGTAGAATCATGTAATTTGTTAACTAAAGCTTTCTTTATTAAAAGCAGTTGATTTTTAAAAGAATAAACATGATTCTTCATGCTATGAATATTGCAATTTATACTCTTAATGAGATAATATTTTTCGAAGAAACCCAGTGGTTGAGATATGACTTTCGGATTCATGAAATAATTCGATACGTACTACTTTTTGCTTAAACATAGATATTTTATGAAATGATAGCGCGATAATAGATTATTTTATGTTTAAAAGTTATTTAAGAAGAATGATAGATTGCAGTGTATTTTTTAGTTAAGTAAAGTGCTGTTTTTAGAGCACTTCCTTACCGCAAACTTGTAACATCATGTTACTAATCTTAACATTTTTCATTATAGAAGATATGCATGGAGTAAATTACAATGTTTCCGGTATTTAATAAGTGAGGTGTATATCACATTACGAATTTTCATATAAAATTATCGGGTGTTTTACATTTTTAAAATAAAGAAATAGCAGTGATCTATTAAAAAATAGAATCACTAAAGCTGGTTAGTTTGCGATAATGAAGAGATTTTTGATGGCCAATCTATCTAATGGAATCAATGACTATAAGTTAGAATTCGTTAGCTAAGAGAAAAAGAAAAACGATTTGAGTATAATAGGCGGGTTGCACCATGATAAATATCATGGGGATCCTCAATCTGGGTAGGATTAAATTTACTCTAATTCATAAATATTCTCAAATTAATAGTTAGATTAATTACCAGGTTTTATCGATTATTATCAAGATCCATGTTATCTAACAAAAGCTTATTTCTTACATTTGATATGTGTATGTTTCTTTCAGCTTAATATTAAATAAATCAGAATTAGTAATAAACACTTCTTTGAAGTGAGTATTATTATGCAATATGGATTTTATTTTATAATCCTTTACATCATGATTCGTTTGTTAAACACTTTTTGTAATTACTGTTCAACCATTGTTGACCTTGGTGCTCATAGTTGCATTGTAAGTGAACATGGTGGGTGATTTTTGAAAGTGTTTTGAACTTGGAACATAATCATGTTTCAACCATGAATTTGGGGGATGAGGATTTCATGCTTTCTTTTCCAGGGTTATCGTAACTTCCTGTTATGAGATATTGATGTGGCATGGTGTGGTTATATTCATGGTATGGCGCTAATCGGTGCCGTCGTTCTAGGTACAAAGTTTTTATTTTCTTTATTAGTGGAAATAAAATATTATTAAATGATATCGTGACGATATCAGCGTTGATGCTTCATTTATTTAATGGTAGTGTGTTATTATTGTTTTTAATTGATAAATTGGTATAAATTATTTTTTGTGTTCTGCTATTCTTTCTTCATCACTGGAGTAGTATTGATTCTATACTTCGTATTTATCTGCACTTTATGATTTGATTTTCTTATTCACTCCTTTTCTAAAAGCTTAAAAATCTTAAAGATAAGGTGTTATCAATGGTTCAAGAAATCATTTCAGTGTATGTTAAAGTTTTTTTTGATCTTAACTGCATTTCATTACTTCATTTGTTAGTGAATAGTTTAGATAACACAGATCCATTTTTATCATTTTAAAAATCGAGTTATAATTTAACCATATCAGAGTTTTCTGATAGAAACGCTCAACATTTTTTCATTATCATAACTGTCATATGTCTATATCTGATTAATGAAATAGTTTCGAGGGGGTGTTCAGGAGAAGTTTGCTTTTTTCGTGCAGAAATAGATGAGAAATCTAACTATATTATCAGAGAATCACATCGTTGAAGGTTGTTGTGTCGGTAGGATTAGTAGGTGATTTTAAATTATTAATTTTCAATGTGGATAAGAGATTAAAACAATATTAGTGATCTGATATAACAATTACCTAAAAGTTCACTTTATTTAATTAATCCGGATGATCATTCACTACGTAGTAGTATCGATATATTGAAGTCATGATATATTTGAATATATCTATTGAGCCATAATTAAGTATTGAAGTACAATTAAAAAATTATAGTGCAAATTTCAATGTTATTTAATTAATAGTATTACACTATAGAATGACAAAATAGTGGCCCAGCGAAGAGATAGCAATATTCAGTAAAGCAGAGAATGTAGCGTCAATAAGGGTTAAATTACATGTATAGTGCTGATTATCATTGGCATATTTAATTTTTAATAGACTAAAACACAATAAAAAATATATGAAATATTTCTACGGAAATTAACTTTTATTGCAACGGTACGTTATTTTCATCGGAATAAAAAATTTCAAGAGATTCTTTTTAGGGTTGAGATCATGGTTAAATTATTCGTGCTTATTTTATAAGAACAAGCTAAAGAATTAATTTTTAGTATACGGCATGGTGATATGTAAACCGTTTCCAGGAGCGACATTTCTCAGGCGAGAGAGGACCCAATGGGATGGAATGTGGTATCGCAGATTTTTAACGGTCCAGCGACTCTCGCCTGGCCACTTCTGCGTTGAGTTCGTCCAACTTGGTTTTCATGATTTCCCGACAGTATCTAGTTAATGTGCGCACATGCTCTCGACTGTAACCAGCAGTTTCAACTGGTTGAAGAATTTCGATGATAACTAAACCGTTTGACCAGCGATTGAGTTTAATTTTGTTCGAAGTGTTGGAGACGCAAATTGGAACAATGGGGACATCAGCAATAATTGCTGTATAGAAAGCTCCGGTTTTAAATGGTAATAACCCACGCCCGCGGCTGCGAGTTCCTTCTGGAAACATCCAGATAGAAACATTTCGTTTTTTGATATTTTGTGCAACTTTTGTGAGAGTGCTATGGGCACTGGTGCTGTTATTACGATCGATTAATAAATTGCCAGTTAACCAGTACAGCAACCCAAATAGTGGGATCCATAACAGGCTAGTTTTCCCTACTGTTATGGTACGTGGTTGAACTACATATGAGACGGTTACCATATCATAATTATTCTGATGATTGGCGATATAGATGCAATTTTGCGGTAGCTTTACCCCTTCGGTAAGGCGGACTTCCACGCGAATACCAAATAGGGGTGACATACGTCCAAACCAGCGTCCTAAGGTAGCGACATGACGAGGATCTCCTCGCGGGGTAAATAAGCAGTAAATTAAGCCAAAAACACAGATTGTTATTGATAACAGCACTATTAAAATGGTGCGCACAATGGCAAGCATACTTTACCCCTTAATTTTAATCTGTTGTTTATATCTCTATTTTTTGATAAAAATATAGGGGTATTTCCATTAGAAGTCGAGAAAGAATCGAAAGCGGAGAGAAGTAATCATCTATTAGGATAAAGAAAATTAGTTGGGAGATATACTTGAACGGTACGCCTATTATGCTGAAGGTAGCGTGGTACCACCATTGCCTTTCATTCGCATTTTTCGTTAAATTTCTGTAATTTTTCGGGTTTGAAAATCAGCGGCTTTACTGGGTTTCCTCCGTTAATATAGAAGATAATAGCAGCGTTAGCGGTCAAGATATACAGACTCGCTAAGGCGATTTAAGCTTGTGAAGCTGAATTTTCAGACGAGATATCAATGATTTTATTACCTTTATTTTTTTTGATTTTTCTATTGAAAAGTGGCAACTGAAAATATCAGCAGGTGTTCGAGTTTTTTTAGAGCTAATAATTTATCATCAAATCCGTTGATCGATAATGGATACATGTTTTTTCATTTTTCGGCAGCGTTATCAGGGTTTTTTCTCTATTGGTACAAACGACTCTACACTTCATCTGACTTTGTCAAATGATCACCCTTGTTTTTTATGCTGACGGCAGGTTTTAGGGTATAGCAGCGTCCGCTGGAATCTATAAATACCACTGATTGATTGCTTTTGCCGCGTACTGATAACAGATGATTGTCTCCAGATCTGGTAATAAAGCCCTTTCGGATCGATATCATGGCTTTTTTGGCACTACGTACTTCGCCCATAGTTGACAGGATTATTGTTATCATCTTTTGACTGAATAAGCTTATTTTCGTTTGGTGCTTTTTTGCTTTAGCGCATTCCACTAGTGGTGAACGGCAAGCGTTGCTATAAATCGATAATATCCGGCTCTATTTCTTCTTTTAAAAGGCGGGTCAGTTTGCGTTTAGAGGCGAGAATTATTTGGATCTTATCATGTTCTTTCGCAAGCTTTTTGTTTTCGTTTTTAAGTTTTATTTCCTCCGGTTTTCTAAATGGCAGAGTTTTAATTCAAGAATGCCGTCTCTTTGTATCACATTTAGCTTGAAGTATTTTATCAGGCCACTTTTGTGACTTATCTTTAGTTCGGGTAATATGGATTACCTTCTCTAAGTTAAGATACGCAATTAGCAGGTCACTCAGAATATGCAGAAAATATAAAACTTTTAAAAACCAAAATTGCACCTGGTTTTGTACGATATTACGATGAAATACTAGCTATTCCGATAAAATTTCATGAAGATTTTTTACCGCAGGATAGGCATTTAGCCAAATTATATTCATTATTGATGAGGTAACTGCTGTTCAAATAAATTGTAGCAAATAGATGGTTCATGATCTCTTTTAAGTCAACGAAATTATAACACGGGAGAATTACCAAGCGAATCAGATTTTCATGATCTGATTCATCATACCCATTTTTCAACATCAGTAATTTTTTGCGCGAATTTGAATAGGTATCTGTTTCAGTACCTTAGCGCCAGAAATTTTATGCGCAACATTGCTGATGATTGCATTATAATCCTCGACGATCCACAGCGCACTCATTCGCACTTAGTCGTGTCTGGTTTGGTAAATTTTGAGAAGGTTATCATGAGAGGTGATAATTACCGCCTTGGTATAAAAATCATGTCCTTTTATATGTGTTTAAGTAATTTTCTAGCGTAGCGGTTGGATCAACCACCATCCTCATTACAGTGGCTGCCACTTCAGTAAAGTTATACGGCGGTATAGCTGTTGCCATCCCAACTGCAATTCAGGTCGTGAAATTAAGTAATACGTTGTGCGCAACCGCGCGGGTAGCATTTTTACTCATTAAGCCGTTCCGTCAAAATTTGGTACATAATAGACAGGGTCTAGCCCCAATTCCCCGAACAGAAGTTAAGCATATTTTGATATGATAAGAAAAGGGTTATGCCATCAAGACCATTGCTTCGTAGCAGGGCAGGATACTTGTCGCTATGAAGATGGTATTTACCCAATATGTTACCGACGGTAATGCGCAGATTTTTAATGTTTTGCGTTGGCCTTCAATCCATGTTCCGACATTGCATAGATGATACCATGTCACATTGGCTTGAGCCCATATCAAATATAAACGGTAGTGGACGATCAATGATGATTTTGCATGGAATAGTTTAGGCGTGTGATTTCAATAAATTTACGCATTGTTAGGCGTTTAACTCTATCATTTATTAGTTCGCTCATTGATTATTGTTTCATCTAATTATAGAATTTCCATGTGCTCATTCCGCAGGTAGCGAAATACAACGTTCGTGAGCATGATTACTGCTTTCTTCTCTCTGTTTGTTACTAGAGTACTGGATCAGAACTCACAGGATGTCGACTTCTTAGTTGCAGCTAAAACTACGCAAGTATTCAATATAGAATGGGGTGGTTGAATTACTAATGCGATAAAATATCATGAGCAGCCTTCCAGAGGAATTAGTTAACTGATTATTTTCTACTAAAGTGAAATAGAGAAAGCGATGATAACTATCATCATGGAATTAAAGTCTAACCGGCGATAAAAAGCAAACTTATACGCTATTGAAAAACTTAGATCAAATGGGTTCTTCGAAGATGGATGGATCATTGCTAATTACTACTATACGGTTAGGATACTTAATTATAATCACAATGGTTAAATAGGTTAATTAATTTTTGTTATAAAATGTTATCTTTCATGGAAAATGATGAAAGTTTTATGTGAAAATATAGATATCTTGATATTGGTATGGCTGATTGATTTCGTTAGATTAAAAATTGAGCTTCAATCGATAACTTCGTATCAAGGATAGATTTATAATTAGTATTAAAATACTAAATTTTATTAAAAATTCATTAAAGAATATCCAGACATTTCTTAAATAATAGCGAGCTGAGTGATTATAAGGTATAATAGATTATCATTTATAAGTCCTAAATAAACTGTAATTAACCATGAGTTAATTACTCATATTTATTGATAAGGATACATAGTTATAGATCATATCAGTAATCTTTTCATGTATTACATTTGATTTCGAAAACTAATTTTCATAAACAATATATTTGATGTGGATAGGAAAATTCAAATTTTGCAGCTACTATCAATCAGATGGTTTTTCTTTTTACATTACTCCTGGTTAAATATGAGTTATATAACTATATAGTGCGTATTAATCATTAAAAATGATACTTTATTGATTTAATTAGCATTAATAATTTCTTTATCCTCTTCATATTTCTAAGTCCAAAAACATGATATAAAGAATTTTTATTTGTGTGACATCATCGTAAAAACATATAGTAGTCTTTGTCTTGCATATAAAACTATTAATAATTTATTCATGGCAGATAACGATTTTAGCGTTAAGAGTTATGTTTATTCTAAAAATTTATTTTGGACTAATTTTAAAAAATCTGTTAAAAGACATTATTCACCTTAATTTCCATATCCTGTTCAGTATCAATTTACTCGGAGCATTCATTGCTATATCGATATTAGTTTTTTGTATTATCAAGGATAATCTTGCTTGATAGTAAGCAGGCAAATCTAAATAATTTAAAACACGGCTGACAGATTACAGATATAACATTAATTACCTGATACTAAATAATCATGACATCACAATCAATTTTTGACACTGTAAGAAAAGCAGATAACCTCAATCTTTATTATGATGTATTTAAAAATTTAGATTGTACTCCATACATCAATGCTGATGTATCCTTCCAATTCTATCAAGAGATGCTGAATATTTCACATAAAAAAGCTATAAAATAAGGCAGAAAGGAGATTAACAGAAAGAAAGATTACTCGATTGTGATCACCAGAAATCAATAGATTATATGAATGATAATGTGCCGGAATAGTTTACTATAAAGTGTGTTAGTCATTTTTAAGTTATTTATCAATAAATAAAGAGTTTATTCTTTGTTTATATTAAAAAAATGAGATGCAACCTACGCTAAGGCATAGGAAATCAGTCTCTCTAGGCGAGATTAAATACTCAGCAAGTTCTTTTTAGAAAATCTTACATCCAGAATAAGTATCGCTTATATAAGCCGATTAATAGGATGGATGAATAAATCTATGGTGTAGAATTATTTGGTTTGTCAAAAGGATCCGACCTGGATAAGATTGTATAAAACCATAACAGTAGAAACAGAAATATAGCCTTGGTTTTCTTTGCAAAGAACCTAAGAACTTTCAATGATATTGATGTTATCTACGAATAATTTAACAAAATTCTTATTTTTACAAAACAAGAGAATTTTAATTAATTTTGATATTTATTAGTGGCTGATAAAGGCAACATTTTAGATCTAAAGCATTAGATTTTACACTATACTTTACCATTTTATTCAATTTTAAATGATCATTGAAATCATGAGCATTATCGAGCAAAATCTACGGTGCGTTCATCGACAAATCCGTACAACCGTGCAAAATTGCGGCCGTGATTCTAAGGAAATTACATTGATCGCCGTTAGTAAAACTAAACCTTTAACGGCGATCGAAGATGCCATTAATGCCGGTCAGCGAGCATTTAGAGAAAATTATGTGCACGAGGCTATAAAAAAAATAAAGTGGTTCCGAAAACGCATACAGGGAACCGAACTTATCTGGCATTTTATCGGTCAACTACAATCCAATAAAACACATCTGGTCGCAAAGTATTTTGATTGGTATCAAACTCTAGACCGACCGCAGATTGTCGGTAGGATTAATAATCAGCGTCCGGTAGAACAGGCGGCACTTAATGTACTTATCCAAATCAACATTAGTTATGAATCGACTAATGCCGGGATTGATCCCGATCAGATGTTGATGCTTGCGGCACACATCGGAAAGTCTCCACGTTTACGTTTGCGAGGTTTGATGGCCATCCCGTTGCCGGAAGTTAATTTTCATCAACAATTGGCCGGTTTTAAACGCATATCCAGGCTTTATAAGGTTTTAAAACGTATTTACCCTGGCGTAGATACACTATCGATAGGCATGACGAAAGATATGCCCGCGGCCATCGTGGCTGGGAGCACGCTGGTACGTATTGGCAACGTAATTTTCGGTGACAGAGATTAGGTCCCGGATCTTTCTGAAACAACTTAATGAGAAATTGCATGAAAGAGCGAAATATCACTTTTATTGGTGCCGGAAATATGGCACAGGCTATCATTATTGGCCTATTAGATAATGGTTACCCCGCTAAATTTATTACAGTTTGTGCGCCTTCTTCCACACATCGTGATGTTCTGGCCGAGCGTTATGGCGTACAAAGTAGTAATGATAATTTACGCAGTGTTCGCAATTCGGATGTGGTGGTGTTGGCGGTTAAGCCAGAGCTTTTTACCCAAGTCTGCAACCAGTTGTGTGGGGAAATAGATTTTTCCGGTAAACTGGTGCTTTCCATTGCAGCAGGTGTTACCGTGAGGCGGCTTTATGCGTTGTTAGGCGCAGATATCGCCATTCTGAGGGTTATTCCGAATACACCTTGTTTGGTGAGGCAAGGCATGAGTGGGCTATATGCTCCACCGAAAACAAGCGAGCAGGATAAGATCTTTACAGAAGAATTAATGAGTTCGGTAGGTAAAGTATGCTGGCTGGAACACGAAGGCGATATTAATGGTATTATTGCTGCTTCTGGTAGTGCGCCGGCCTATTTTTTTCTGTTTATGGAAGCTATGCAGCAACAGACAGAGGCATTGGGTTTTGATAAAACCACAGCACGAACCTTAGTGCTGCAGGGTGTCGTCGGTGCTGCTGCGCTAGCTTCAGATGCGGGTAATGTTTCTTTTTCTACTTTGCGGAAAAATGTTACTTCAAAAGGGGGAACCACCAGCGCGGCGTTAAAGGTCTTTGAGCAGCAGGAAGTGCCGCGTATCATCATCAGTGCTATGCAGGCGGCAGTCGCGCGCGCTGAAGAAATGGAAAGATTATTCTGATAATTGTCGCCGAAGCGACCTTTGATAACCTTATTAAGGACATTCACCTCTTATGCTGACGCTGATATTTTTAGTTAAAACGCTTATCGATTTTTATATTATGGTGTTACTGCTCCGTATTTGGATGCAGTGGACGGGTTGTGATTTTTATAATCCATTTTCACAATGTATTGTCAAAATTACACAACCGCTTATCAGCCCGCTGCGCCGGATTATTCCTACTAATTTTTCGTTAGATAGTGTTTCGCTGCTGCTAGCATTTATTTTAGCAATCATTAAATTTTCTCTACTAACATTTATTGAAATGCGAGCCTTGATCCTTGATCCCATTTACTTGCTGGTAGGCCTATTAGCGCTGATGAAAGCAGCAGGAGAATTGGTGTTCTGGATTATGATTATTCGATCCTTGCTTAGTTGGATCAGCCAGGGGCGTAGTCCAATGGATGTGGTTCTTTATCAATTAAGCGAACCTTTAATGTACCCAATTCATCGTATTTTACCAGCCATGGGAGGTATTGATTTTTCGGCTATGATCGTAATTTTAGTTCTCTATGCTTTAAATTATCTTGGAATGGATCTATTCCCTGGAATTTGGTATCGATTATAGATCGGAATTTTTTCGTGAGGACAATGAAATTAAATTCACTTTCACGGAGAATCAGTGAAAGGTATGATGAATTTTTATTAAACTAATTTTCTATAAAAATGTTTTGCCTTAGTAAAAATTTTTGTAATCCAGAAAAGGCGGAATGATACTTCAGCGCATAAACAGCGCATGATATAAGCAGCAAGGATCAGATGCCTGAGGTCATAGCATATTTTACTACTGGACGTGTGTTTGAGCACCTTTGATAAATACGAATATTAACGTATAGTAATAAAAATAAACTTTCGTTTATGCAAAAATGATGTTAAGTAATTACAAGTTTCACCTGTAACGCCGGTATAATACGGCGCCTTTTGGGCATACTGGCATATTACTCTCTGAAGAACATAGGAAAGAAGTAAGCTGTGATTTCAAGTTCGAGCAAGGAACTTGCCTGATATTTATTTAAAACAAGGTAATCAAAATTCGTTACATGATCTGAGTTAACAGTCTTTTAATTAAAATCAATAATTTGGGATTTTTAGTAACAGGTGTTTTTTCTTGATAGGCTGAATATTTCTTTGGTACACTATATCGGTGAATCGTACACCGATATAGAGAGAATCTCAAATAATCACTGGCAGTAGCTGTCTAGTTAAGCCAAGATAATTGGGTATGTAGTTTCTCAAAAAATATCGGATTTTATCTACGCTATTCGCATGATTTTATCCTTCTTGGCTTACCTAAGCTAATATCTTTTTGTATAATTGTCTAACAGGTATCTCTTACAACTAGCTGTTTTTATACGCTTCCTATTTTTATTTATTTACCCCAGATAATAACAGATTCTTAATCTTAGCCAGAAAGAAAAGCAGACACCATCCAAATCATTATGGATGGCTTGCATATTCTATATATGTGATTCTATATGAGATGGATCTTGAACTATGTCTAATTTACCCCCGCTTAGTCTATACGTTCATATTCCTTGGTGCGTTCAAAAATGCCCTTATTGCGATTTCAATGCCTACGCGCTAAATGGTCAAGTATCATATCAGGAATATATAGGACATTTGCTATCGGATTTTGATTATGATATCCCGCTGGCATTTGGTCGTATCATTAATACAATCTTTATTGGCGGCGGCACCCCCAGTCTTCTTTCGATAAGCGCTATGCAAACGTTGCTTAATAGTATATGCCGGCGGTTACCGGTGTCTCAGGATGTCGAGATTACCATGGAAGCAAATCCTGGGGTACTCGAAGCGGATCGTTTTGAAGGGTATCAGCAAGCGGGCATAAATCGTATTTCCATTGGGATACAAAGCTTCAATCCGGAGAAGCTTTCCAGCCTCGGCCGTATCCATAGTGCGCAAGAGGCTCGGTGCGCTGCACGGTTGGTGGCTAGGCTAGATTTGCATAGTTTTAATTTTGATTTGATGCATGGTTTGCCTAACCAATCTCTTGCGGATGCTTTTGATGATTTAGCCCAGGCTATTGCTTTTAATCCGCCACATTTATCTTGGTATCAATTGACTATTGAGCCGAATACGTTATTTGGATCACAGCCGCCAGCGCTACCACATGATGATATGCTCTGGAATATTTATCAGCACGGTAATCGACTACTAACCGCGACGGGTTATCTACAGTATGAAATCTCCTCCTATGCTTACCCTGGCTTCCAATGCCGCCACAATCTGAATTACTGGCGTTTTGGTGATTATATCGGGATTGGTTGCGGCGCTCACGGAAAGCTAACTCAGATGGATGGTACGGTGGTGCGCACGGTTAAAACCTGTAATCCATACAGTTATATGCAGGGAAATTATCTGACTAAACAGTATCAGATAGCACCAGTAGATTTATCGATTGAATATTTTATGAATCGTTTTAGGCTGCTAGAAACAGTGCCGCGTATTGAATTTACTACCTTTACCGGACAAAAGGAAACAGCTATGCGTCCTGCGTTGGATCAGGCGTTAGCCGATGGATATATCACTGAAAGCGATAGCCACTGGCAGGTTACGGAGAAAGGGAAGTTGTTTCTTAATTCCTTGCTAGAGCTATTTATGTAAAGCTTGCGCCTACGCTGTAGATCTTAGATATAGAAGAATGGAAAAAATTTTTAACCATGCAAAAATCTTCCCTATAAAAGCGTTTGCTTGGGAGATCATGGTTATTTCTAATGTTCCGTCTTAATATTATTTTTTGCCATTTTTTCAATCATTGGTATTTACATATTTATAAGATGGATGAGAGGATAAAATTATTGCTATCCAGATTTATTTTTTAGAATATCTTCTAATCTACTAAGGTGATTTGATTTTAATAACAATATAAAAATTACAGATGCTTACTTTTCTTTATTTTTTGATCTTAATAAGTCATAAATAAAAATTAAGTTGATTATACAAAGACTCTTTTCACCCAAAATATTATTTTGGACGGAAATATTCAGTATTATAGGTGGGAATATCAAAGTAATCGATCGTAAATTAGATATCTGATACCTTTATTGTACGAATATAATAATCATTATATCCAAGCTTCTTGGTCGTAATGTCTTGTGTTGCAAGCAGCGGTAGGTATCTATGATTGAAATAGGTGCCTCTTTCACCGATGTGAAAATTGAAGGTATTTTAGAGAAAAAAGATATCGTGATTAATGTCTATATACCTTATCTAGCAATCTGACTTGGCCTTATCTAAGTGTGTCTGCAACCTTCATCTTCACCGCAGGGAAGTAAACTTACTAATTCAGGTTTAGTCCTCCTCAGGGAGGAATATGGTCAGTTACTAAACTTATAGGTTCAACTGTAACAATTCAATCCATAATTTTTTGATTCTATTTTTAAGCGCTTGCTTTATAGGGCGCTTAAGTACCTATTATTAAACTTGTAGCGAGAAAATTGATGCAATTATACGGTTTTATATGTGAACCCCCCGCCTTTTCTTTTTTGTAATGGTGTAAATTTTTATAATGTATAACATGGTATATTTATCCATTATTATTAATAAATTTAACCATTAGTGATAATTTGTGTGTTTATTAGCATATTTGATCTAAATCAAGAAGCTGATATAATAGAATAATGGACAAACTGTCGTGTTGTGTGTGCGCTCTTTATGGTATCTTGTACTGCGTTATTGTCCATGGTGATAACTTTTTTGCAATCTGGTAAAAACAGCCTTCAACATAAAGATGTTGTAAAAATTAGATTTTTATTCGTCTTCTTAATTTTAAGAAATTGGTACTGCTAGTTGCCTGTATGCTAAAGCTTCTAACTGCTTTAACTACCATATTTAGAAAAATAAGGTATGGAAAAATGGTTGCTGTCTGTTACTTAGTCTATTTTTTTAAACATTAAATCCCAAACGCCATGACCTAACTGCTGAGCACGCTGTTCAAATTTTGTCAACGGACGGGTTTCTTGCCGTGGCACATAGTTTCCTAAAGGGGAAAGATTACGGAAAATATAGGATGCGGACATCACCGTTAGCATATGTTCAGCATATGGTTTCCAGTCAGTTGTCATATGGAATAGCCCGTCATTGGATAGCTTACGTCCGACTAGATTGACAAATGATGGTTGTATAATACGGCGTTTATTGTGACGTGTTTTATGCCAAGGATCAGGGAAAAAAAGCTGTACCATCGACAGGGAAGCATCTGGGATCATATTCTCTAAAACTTCCACTGCATCATGATATATCAAGTATAAATTCTTTACCCCTGCTTTTTGCGCTCGGAAAAGGCAGGAACCGATGCCAGGTAAGTGAACTTCAATCCCGAGAAAATTTTTCTCGGGATTCGCTGCTGCCGTGGTAACTAGAGATGCCCCCATGCCAAAACCAATCTCAAGAATTACTGGCGCCGTTCGATTGAATATCGTGTTGAGATTGATTGAATGCGTCTGATAATTAGTTCCCATTGTTTTCCAAAGCGTATCCAAAGCATTTTGTTGACCCTTGGTCATCCGACCTTTTCGCCGGACAAAACTGCGAATTTTTCGTAGTGTTGTCCCCTGAGCATTGTATTTCGGGGAAATAACTTTGTTGATCATAATGTTTAAAAATATGAAATGTTTGATAAACGCGCATTATGCAAAAATAGTGTTGTTTAGCAAGTGAGCAAGAGAAAAAGTTTTTGTTTACAGTCTCTGCGCGCTATGCTGCAATTGTTTACTTAGGATAATGTCCTAGATTTTTGCTTACAGGGAATGCTTTTTAATGACACAAGCGCCACTGTTTGCGCAACTTGTACTCGACTGGTACCAACGTTTCGGGCGTAAAACCCTGCCTTGGCAGCTAAAAAAAACGCTCTATAAAGTTTGGTTATCAGAAGTTATGTTGCAACAAACACAGGTAAAGATAGTTATCCCTTATTTTAACCGCCTTATAAGTAAATTTCCTACCGTAGGCCGGTTAGCAGCGGCGCCGCTGGATGAGGTGTTGCATTTGTGGACCGGTTTAGGCTACTACGCTCGCGCACGTAATTTGCATAAAACAGCTCAGTATATTGCCGATCAGCATGGCGGCAAATTTCCGCAAGATTTCAATACTATTAATGCTTTGCCAGGTATTGGCCGATCTACCGCAGGAGCCATATTGTCACTGGCGTTAGACAAGCATTTTCCTATTCTTGACGCTAATGTAAAACGGGTTCTTGCCCGCTATTACGCCATTTCTGGATGGCCCGGTAAAAAAGAAGTGGAGCAGCGTCTGTGGCGGCTTAGTGAAGAGGTCACGCCAGTTCATGGAGTAGCGCAGTTCAACCAGGCCATGATGGATTTGGGCGCGATGGTGTGTACTCATACTCGTCCAAAGTGCAAGAATTGCCCTTTGCATCAGCGTTGTCAGGCTTACGCAAGCCTAGCGTGGGACTGCTATCCAGAAAAAAAAACGAAACAGATCCTGCCAAAAAAAACAGCCTGGTTTCTCCTTCTGAAAGATAGAAGTCACGTTTGGCTTGAAAAACGCCCAATGGATGGTTTGTGGGGTGGTTTATTCTGTTTTCTACAGTTTTCTGATCTGAAAATGCTAGAATTTTGGTTAACTCAACACGGGTTACATCGTTGCCAATGCAAACAATTGACGGCGTTTCGTCATACTTTTAGTCATTTCCATTTAGATATTGTACCGATGTTGCAGAAGGTTGACACGATGAAACTCTGCATGGATGAAAAGAGTGGACTCTGGTATAACTTAGCTCATCCACCGGAGATTGGGTTGTCAGCACCGGTTAAAAGGTTGCTATCGCAACTGAGAAAGCCTCGAAAGATTACGTGATGTTCAGCCGATCTTTATAAAAAGGAAGAATGATGAGCAGAAAGATTTATTGTGTTTTTCTGAAGTGTAAATCCGAAAAACAACATTTCCAAATGTATCCAGGGAAACTGGGTAAGCGAATTTATGAAAACATTTCTCAAGAAGCCTGGAAACAATGGCAGATAAAGCAAACGATGCTTATTAATGAAAAGAAACTTACCATGATGAACGTTGCCGATCGTAAAATATTGGAGCAGGAAATGATCACTTTCCTTTTTAAAGGTCAGGACATACATATGCAGGAGTATACTCCGCCGAGCTAATAAGATCTTTTTAAGCATCTGGACTTTGAAAATTTCAGTCCTGATCTGGACTGTAACATGAAAAAAAAATTACATTTGTTGATCATTTTTCCCTTATTGATATCATGTTCTACTCCACAAAAAAATAATGAAAATGAAACGTATATAAAAGATACTAACGGATTTGATATTTTGATGAGTCAGTTTGCTCATAACATTGAAAATATTTGGGGGTTGAATAAAATTTTAATTGCTGGGCCGAAAGATTATGTAAAATATACCGATCAGTACTATACACGTTGTCATATTAACTTTGATATCGGCACGATTACCTTTGAAACCATCGCGAGTAAAAATTCAAGTCAGCGTCTTCGGCAAACAATTATCAACACTCTGTTAATGGATAAGGATCCCGGCACTATCGATTTTTATTCGGATGTGGACGATATACTCATTGGTAAAGAACCTTTTCTTTATGGGCAAGTCCTGGATAATAATGGCAAGCCAATTTATTTGGAATGGAGTGCTGCCCATTTCGCCGATTATTTATTGCGAACTCGTTTGCAAATTCAAAAAACCACTTTGCGAAAAATTTGGTCTATTACCATACAACTTATATCAAATCATGTAGATAAACGGGCTTATAAATACCTTGGAATGGTACGTAAAGCTTCAGAGAAATATGGTGTGGATCAGTCACTGATCCTTGCAATCATGCAAACTGAATCAAGTTTCAATCCCTATGCGGTGAGTCATTCTAATGCGCTTGGGCTTATGCAGGTGATACAATGCAGCGCAGGTCGCGACGTTTTTAAAATGAAAGGTAAATGGGGTCAACCGAGTCGGCGATATCTCTTTGACCCAAAAAATAATATTGATATCGGCACCGCCTATCTGGCTATGCTACAAAACACTTATCTAGCGGGTATTGTTAGGCCTACGTCGCGCCGCTTTGCAGTGATTGCTGCCTATAACAGTGGTGCCGGCAGTGTCTTACGGATCTTTTCGCATGATAAAAACAGGGCATTGCAAGTAATCAATAGAATGCATCCAACCGAGGTATACCGGACACTATCTACAAAACATCCGTCGGCGGAATCACGTTTTTACCTCTATAAAGTAAATCAACTGCAAAAAAACTACCTTCGCTGAAGTGACGTAAAAATCCAGAGTCCGTTTTCTGGATGATTCTTTGAGTTTTGTAATCTTACTGAAGATAGATAGAATATCTTTTACTTCCGATATTTTCGAAAAATTATTTTATACACAGATTGTACAGGGGGCTCTAAAAAATGTGTGAGCGGGTTGAGTATTATGTATAACGCCCTAATTAAAGTGTTGCATGCATTTTTCTGAATATAGATTTACTACAAATTAGACTGGAAGTCTAGTAATGAGTTGAGTGCCCATCTCAAATCTAGAAACAGTCCTAAAAGACTTAATTATTGTTGTCTTATTTATATTGAAATAGAGTTTTCTTAATCTAGTTTTCTTTTATATTAATATATTTAGCGTAAGCTAGGTTATGTTCTATTTAATGAAATTAAATCGAGTATACATGTAAATATTTCATGTGATACCTTGCGTCTAAAATGGATTTTGAAAATAAATCCGATTTCGGAAAGTAATGCTATTCATAACGATGGATTAAGTTTTACAGGAGTTTAGGAATACAGAAAGTCTGTTACTCATTCCTAGAAAATATCGTTATTTATGTTTATGTAATACTTAAATAATTCATGTGACAAAAATGCCATATGAGTCTCGTTTAATATCTATCATATTTGTTGGTTTTTTAAACTCTTAAAGTTTTCGGATAGTTTATTTTGAACAAATCAAAAATTTTGATTTGTTCAAAAAGCTATGATGGACTAAAAATTATAAGCAAGAAATAATTCTACTGATGTGCAAGAATAATAATCAATTTATTTAGTTTTCTGAAATGTATCTCTTTACCATTGAGAAAACGCCATTCAGCCTGGGTAGTATAGGAAGGTTGATTTCTGTACATAGGGTAGATATTTTACCGCTGTAGCCAAAAACTTTATTTTTTCATGTATTTTTGAAGCAGAAGTTGATATCGATAGTGGAGATAGATAATCATTTCATAGATGTATGTGTAAGTATTATTCTAAATAAGAATATCAAATTTAGCGATAAATATATAAGTTTTCATAAAAACAGCAAATAGAAATCACGGTTTCTCCAGTGCTATTTATATGATGGGTCTGAATGTGTTTCAGAACAACAGTTCCAGGTAACCTCCGTGGTTTGATCTTAGAAGAAAAGATTTTTTCGTTATTAACTAATTATCCGAAGTAGAGGTGGTCTGCCCTTGAGTTGAACCGCACTAGAAGTAAGATCTAGGTATGCAGATGTGATTAGATTAGTCAGGTATATGAGAAAAATATTGAAAGAAGGAATCTGTCTAAAATTTTTTAAATTATCACTAATCAATGCTAAAAGAAAAATATGTTGAACTTTTTGGAAGTTTGGCATATTTAATTTTAAGAAATATCAGCGTTGAATTTAATGCCTCACTCTGGCATGAGTCTTCTTTGCTGACTAGCAACGTTAGACAAATTTAAAAGAGGGATCGATTATATGCGGCCAAAAAGGCTATATAATAAAATATGCATGGTGTGATGATGCGAAAAATATAAAGACCTTGTTAGTTGCCAAAAAATCTTGATGTTGCCGATATCGCCAATTTTGCGTGAATGGTATTCGCTGAATAGCGGGTGTATTTTCAGATCTAATTGTGGTGATTTTTTCGTGCAAAAGATGTTGCGCTGTATGAGAATGCAGATTTTATCGATTGTTGCGTACTTTATAGATTAATATAGCCGTTCTTCTATCGAAAAAAATGAAAATACGCTATGTGTTTTGCCATAAATTTATTGCCGGTGTTGTATATATTTATATATCCTGTATTTACCGCATAGAAAATTAAATATGGAAAATCGTCTAATATTCCTTTCGAATGAAATAACAACCAGTGCACTAGGTGCCGCATTGGCTACTGCCTGTCATCAGGCATGCATAATTTATCTTTATGGCGAACTTGGCGCAGGAAAAACTACATTTTGTCGTGGTTTTCTGCGTGCTTTAGGGCACGCAGAAAATGTGAAAAGCCCGACTTATACTCTAGTTGAGTCTTATGCTCTTCCGTGTTGGACGGTATATCATTTAGATCTTTATCGTCTCAGGGATCCGGAAGAGCTTGAATTTATTGGGGTTCGGGAGTATTTCGACGGCAAAGCTATTTGTTTGGTGGAATGGCCGCATCGTGGAAAAGGTATCTTACCGGTGGGGGATATCTCTCTGATGCTTCATTATCAAGGAGACGGACGGCAAGCGCAAGCAAAAGCCGCGAGCACACTTGGCAAGAACATCTTAACCCAGTTGAAATTTCAGCAGGGGATCTATTTATGACACTGAATTTTAGGATAATGCTATCGTTGGCTGTATTTTTGATCGTAGGACGGGCAATGGCAGGGTCATTCAGTGATATAAAAATCGAAAATCACACCCGCCAGTCGAGGATAACCCTCAGATTTAATCAACAGCCAGTATATACTTTATTTTTTCTGCATAATCCTAAACGAATCGTGTTAGATATTCGTAAATTTAGTTCAGTCAGAGGGCTTCCGCTCGATTTAAGCGATAAGCATTTAATGAACCGTATTCGAACCAGTATTCCTATTGATAAAAAAAGTATTTGTCTAGTATTTGAAGTGACTAAAAAAATTATTGCTAAGGTCACGATACACCAGGTCGTTAAGCGTTATAATTTTGTATTGACTGTGACAAGACCTCATCCGTTTTCAGTGAAGTTCCTTCCAAAACCTCGCGTTACGGCACCGGTGGTAGTAGCGATCGACGCTGGGCATGGTGGGCAGGATCCTGGAGCGAGTGGTCCTAACGGTTTCCATGAAAAAAATCTAACGATCGCTATTGCTCGCAAGCTAAAAATTCGGCTTGATGAGGACCCGATGTTCAAGCCCGTTTTAACCCGTTCTGGCGATTATTTTATTTCGGTTATGGGTCGATCTGATGTGGCACGTAAGAAAGGGGCCAGCGTATTGGTCTCCATCCATGCCGATGCTGCTCCTAACCGCAGCGTTAGTGGGGCGTCAGTTTGGGTATTGTCTAACCAACGTGCTAACAGTGAAATGGCTAACTGGCTGGAACAGCATGAAAAACAGTCGGAGCTTCTGGGCGGAGTAGGAGCTGTGTTGGCTAATTGTCAAGCTGATCCCTATTTCAGCCAAGCGGTACTAGATTTGCAATTTGGCCATTCGCAGCGGGTAGGATATGAAATTGCGCTAAAAGTTTTGAGCCAGTTGGAGCAAATTGGCGCGCTACACAAACGCCGACCGGAATACGCTAGCCTTGGTGTACTACGGTCACCGGATATTCCATCGTTACTTGTAGAAATTGGTTTTATTAGTAATGCTCGAGAAGAGCGGCTTTTCGGTAATAGCGTTTATCAGCAAAAGATTGCTAATACTCTGTATTTGGGGCTACGTGCTTATTTTCTAGCTCACCCGTTACAAACTTTTTCAAAGCTTGAAAATAGAACGCAAGGTGTTGGATCAGTGATCGATGTTGGGCGTCATATTGTCAACCGTGGCGAGACACTTTTCTCTATCGCCCGTCAATATGGGGTAAGTACAGCAGAAATTCGTAGGTTAAACAAGCTGAAAAAAGATGGGATCCGGGTCGGTCAGCTATTGCGCATTCGTACATGGAGAACTGCGAAGACTGCTCTGCCAGCGTTGTGGTATTCCCCATAGCGAATCATAATCGCATTAATAATATGATATCTAATAAGCGATACTGTGACATATGTAGACCATCGCAGCCTTTTAAGGCTAGAGAGGAACAAGAACAAGATTAATATGCCCATTCGCGTACTTCCTCTACAGCTTGCCAATCAAATTGCTGCTGGTGAAGTGGTAGAACGCCCCGCATCGGTAGTAAAGGAGCTTCTTGAAAATAGTCTTGATGCCGGCGCGTCTCGTATTGAGATTGATATTGAACAGGGCGGAGCTAAACGCATCAGTATTCGGGATAATGGATACGGAATTGCTAAAGAGGAGCTAACCCTAGCGCTGGCTCGCCATGCGACCAGTAAAATCGTTAATTTAGACGATCTCGAAAGCATCACTAGCATGGGATTTCGCGGCGAGGCCCTCTCTAGCCTTAGTTCCGTATCACGATTAACCTTAATTTCGCGTATCGTAGAGCAAAACGAAGCCTGGCAAGTATACGCCGAAGGAAGTAAATTAGCAGTCTCTCTTAAACCCGTCGCCCATCCCGTCGGAACTACGGTAGAAGTATTAGATCTATTTTATAATACTCCAGCGCGCCGGAAATTCATGCGCACCGAAAAAACAGAGTTTATTCATATTGATGACGTAATCCGTAGAATTGCTCTGGCCCGATTCGACGTAACATTAACTTTACAGCATAACGGTAAGATGGTACGACAGTATCGCGCTGTTAGACAGCATCTATGTAGATTATGTAAGGTGTTTGGTCCGAAATTTGTTGAGCAGGCTCTTGGTATATCCTGGCACTACGGTGATCTAGCTATCCACGGTTGGGTAATTGATCCGAGGGAGGGGGGACTTTGCAATAATATGCAGTACAGTTATGTTAATCAACGTATGATACGCAACAATTTAATCAATCACGCCATCCGTCAAGCTTATCACGAACAAATGGCAGGTATACAGCCGGCTTTTGTGCTGTTCCTCGAGGTGCAACCGCATCAGGTTGATGTCAATGTGCATCCCGCAAAACATGAAGTTCGCTTTCACCAGGCTCGCCTGGTACATGATTTTATCCACCAATCAGTTGTAACAGCTTTGCAAAAAAGCAAGACTTCTGGTTATCTGATTGATAAAAAAGAAATAGGGTATCGTATACCGATGAATCCTTATGTATCCGGTCGGAATTGTTTTTCTTTTCCTGCCGCTAAAGTGCCTTCCATCTTAGTTGCACAACAGGCTAAGATAGAAGAGAATTTCCAATTACCAGTCACTCCTGTTGTATGTGAGAAGATGATGGAATCTCCCGTGGTTATAGAGGACATTCCCTTCAATTCTAAGGCAGATATTGCTGGTAATTCGAAAAGTTTTGGCCGAGTGCTAACTCTGGTGGGACTTCAGTATGCACTTGTTCAGTCAGTAAGTAGTGTAGTACTCATTTCACTACCAGTTATTAAACGCTACTTGACAGAATACAAGCTGATGTTCGGTATCGACCAAATGCGCCTCAATCCGCTTTTTGTACCACTGCATATGAGGTTGTGTGATAAAGAGGTCGCAGTGCTTAAACGCTATCAGTCGCTGTTACAGGAAATAGGTATCGAGTTACAAGCAGATTTTAATCGGGTTATCTTACATGCGGTACCTGTTCCATTGTTGGAACAAAATTTACAAGATTTAATTCCAGATCTCTTAGGCTATTTGGATGATGAAAGGTTGGTAACACATCATAAGATTGCGATCTGGCTTTCCAAAAGACAGCAGAGTAACTCAAGTGCTTGGAACCATTCTAGAGCGGTAGAACTTCTTGGTGAAGTAGAGCGGTTTTGTCCACAGTGGGTAAAATCCCCCCCTGACGGGGTTTTGGTGACATTGAATTTTGCAATAGCTATCAAAGCACTGAACCATGACTAAAGCAATATCTCTTCACCGACCTCAAGCCATTTTTCTGATGGGTCCAACCGGATCCGGAAAAACGGCGCTAACTATGGAGCTGCACCAGCATCTGCCGGTGGAGATTATTAGTGTAGATTCTGCGCTGATCTATCGTGGCATGGATATTGGTACAGCTAAACCAAGCGCTGTGGAGCTGATACAAGCGCCGCATCATTTAATAAATATTCGCGATCCGGCAGAGTCTTATTCAGTGGCAGCTTTTCGCTATGATGCCATTAAGAAAATGGCGGAAATTGTCAAAGCTGATTGTATACCGTTGCTGGTAGGTGGGAGTATGCTCTACTTCAAGGTGCTTCTAGAGGGGTTATCTCCTTTACCACCAGCAGATTATGAAGTACGGGCGCGCATTGAATACGAGGCAGAAATGGTTGGGTGGAAAGCGTTGCATAGGCAATTACAACAAATTGATCCAATCGCAGCAAATCGTATTCATCCTAATGATCGGCAAAGATTGGTTCGGGGACTGGAGGTTTTTTTTGTTTCAGGTAAGACTTTAACGGAACAGATAAAAATATCTGGTAACTCGCTAGCGTATCGAGTACATCAATTTGCTCTCGCGCCGCTTAACCAGGCTTTGCTGTATCAATGTATTGTGCAGCGCTTTCATCAGATGTTAACTGCTGGTTTCGAGGATGAGGTAAGGACGCTTTTTTCCAGAGATGATCTGCATCGGGAAATGCCATCAATTCGATGTATCGGGTACCGCCAAATGTGGTCATATTTGGCCGGAGAAATTGATTATGAGAACATGATTTTTTCTGGAATTTGCGCGACACGACAGTTGGCAAAACGTCAGATGAATTGGTTGCGGGGATGGAACGATGTTTGTTGGTTAGATAGCAATCAACTCACTGTGGCTCTCACCAGGGTATTACAGGTTATTAGTTCATAGGTTAAGTGATGGTATGCAATTAATAGCAGTGAATGTACTTGTGCAATGATTATTGTATTTAGAGCCATATGGATATTATTAGAAATAATAAATACATAAGGAAAAATAGAATGTCTAAAGGGCAATTTTTACAAGATCCGTTCTTGAACTCGTTACGGCGGGAACGAATTCCGGTTTCTATTTATTTGGTAAATGGCATAAAACTACAGGGTCAGATTGAATCTTTTGATCGATTTGTCATTTTACTAAAAAATACGGTCAGCCAGATGGTTTATAAACATGCCATTTCCACCGTCGTTCCCTCACGTTTCGTATCGCATCACAATAATAATCTGAGTGCTTCTTCTAGTAATTATCAGTATAATACTACCCGTGTTTCACAACTATCGCATCTGGAAGGTATTAATGCTGAATAAATTACATCTTAGTTAACAATTTTCAGCTCGTTAGCCAATTAGCTGTTTTATTAAGGTGGATTTTAGTTACGGTATTTTTATGTAAAAGGCTATGGCTTGTTTAAAAAGAATATTAAAATTTGCGGGAGTTTATAATTTCTATTTTTCTGCTAAGAGCATTGTGCTGTATGTTGTGATCAAGAGTTATAAAGCTTTATATAATAAATATTTTTATAGCGATAAAAAACGGAAGAGATTGTTGAGGATGTAAAAAACGTTATCACTTTTTTGATCCTCTTAGATTATACTGTATTTTTCTACCATGGTGAGTAATTAAAGTGCTTGTGCTTTGTGTATAAAGTAATTATATCTGCAGTGGATTATGATATCTTTGATATGCTTGCTCATGCCGAAATCCATGAGAATAAGTTGCAGAAGAGGTAGAGAGATTTTCCATTCGAATAAAGATCTAGTTAACTTTTATCACGTTAAGCAAGAGGGGGTTTTCATAATTTTAATTAGTAAGAGTGCGCTATTAAATTGTGCAGTCTGGCAAAAACTTTGGGATAGAGGCGGATCGCCGCCTGTTTAGTAACCAGGGTTATCTAAATTCTTTGCCATTTGGCATGCTTTTATTGAACAAATCGAATTTTTTAGATTATCCATTGTCTTTTCAAAATTTTTTCTTTATGGAAAAGCAAAAAATTAAAATCACCCCTATGCTGCATTAATATCATAGTTTTCGGAAGATTGGTTCTTAGATAGTTATGTGTGGGGCCGGGTATGTTTTTAATTATCAAATTGCTGCATAAGTGGGAAAACTGCTCTTTTGCATGGCTTTAGGAGACGCGGCTCAGTACTCTAATATAGAGCTATTACGATAGTTCTTGTTATAATGCAACAAATGTTTGGACTCTCTCTCACAGAGAGTATAAAGTTTTTTTGAGTCAATTTCTCAAGTAATGATGGGAGGTATTTCTATCTTGTCGAGATTATTCGCTGAATCAATAGTGAAGCTAAGATTGGCTAATATTAGTATTAAAATATCAATACGTAGTGAATTACCCATAGGTTTATTGATAGTTATTGGTTATAACTCTTTTCTGAAATCAAATAAAAATCTTGTCGTTGGAATGGTTGATAGGGTGCTAACATCCAAAAATAAAGAGTTTGATGTTATGGCTCTCCTATAGGCATGATGGAAGGTGTGTAGAGAATAGGAGATAGTTTGCGCCTGCAAGTTATCTATTGATATAATGAAAGATTATGCTCGATTTCGTAAATTAAATCCTTCGAAAAATTAGAGATAGCCTTATTTAACGGCATCACGACAAAGATAACTATGATGATGTTTTTTGAGAAAGAAAATAAAATCATTGATTCTGCTACGAAATCATGCGCAATTTAAAGAAATATTAAAATATATGATGAAAATCATTTATTTCGTTGAAAATTTATATCTGATGTATAAATCATGATTCTTAGAAAATGAAATAGATTATTCCCTTACAAATTAGTAGATATAAATTAAAATAGAGAATGTATCCAATCAACAAATCTGAGTTATGATCTATTATCGAATACTTTGATCTTAATATCGAATATACCAAGGACGGTATATCCGTGTAGATTTATTTATTATCATTTTCTATAAGGTATCTTTCCCTGTTAAGAAGGCATCTTATTAAATTTTTGATAAACAAGAGCGACTACTGTTATTTATTCAATCGAGTGTTTATTTCCGTCGAGCCAAGCTCATGAAAATCAATATCGGTGACATGGGTAATACTATTTTGACAAAATACGATGATTGTCATTCATTATCTGTATCTATGATCTAGTGGGTAGCGCTATAAAGCGATTCTTCAGGAAAAGGTGTAGAATTAACCATGTTTTGCATGTTATCGAGGCCACGATATGCATATTAATAATAATACCGAACCGGTACATCAGATATTAACTGATATCCATAGATAGGAATATCCAAACGTTATTAGTTATGAATAAAATCAATTAAGTTAAAGATTTCGTTCTGGGCGATATATATCACTTACATGAAAGAATATTGCTGTGGTACTGGGTATGTCTTGTTGTGTTCCACAAAGATCACGTGGGATAACACTGGTGTTGATGCAAGCGATTACTGAGGCGTATATCGAAAAATCGAGATACATGATTTCCTGTTGGTGTTCTTACAAGGAAAGCTTATAGGTAGTAAAATATTTATCACGATACTTATTACTATTATTTTAAAAATATACATTCAATTTGTTCATCGGTGAGATTAATACCTGCAATAGTCGTGTATACTGTGAATGTTTATTAAACAACAGATTCTGTATTAATTTCTTTGATTTTAAAGGTAAAATACATATCTAATACACACAGCACAGAACTCAAACTTTTTTAGCACATAAACTGTACGCAGCTTCTGAATAATAAAAAATTAGTTTAAGAAGGATAAAAAAAATTAATTGTTTTGCTTGCATGATGGGAGATTTTATGCTGTAAGCACTCTTATATTTTTGTCGTTAACAACTAGTTTCAATTATACTTTATATCCATAAAGGATATAATTTGATCGGTTAAAAATAACACGTGGAGATCACAGATCTTTATAGATTACAATGCATCTTCATGGTTTATGAAGAGGTTACTGAAGGCACTTAGTTATTATCTGTTATCCTAAAGGTTAACGAGAGCAATGGTTAATATGTAATAATAAGTGAAGATTGATTTTTTGAGCGTCTAACGAATATAAATGCGTTGACTGTTAATGTATTTTGTATAAAGTTATAAAATCCAGGAAAGACAAGGGATATATCATTGATCTCTTTTTAAAGAGGTTATATCGAAATATGTAAAAATTCATTATCCAGAAGTAGTTCCGGCGTATCTGTTAGAAGAAGGAGTAGGGTATCGAATGAAAAAGTGGCATAATAAAAGCAGGAGAAATTCCATATAATTTTTTATCAATACATGTAGCTGTTTTGCCTGGAAATAAAAAGTTGATATTGATATTTTTTCCCGGGTACTTTCTTGATTAGAAAAAGAAAATTGACAGGTAAGAAAGAAGAAAAAAGGTTAACGTTCAACTCTTTTCTTTGTATAATCTGGAAGATTAATTTTGAGTTGTATCGATGGATATAAGGGAAACAGCCCGGAGAACTGGTACTTATATCAAAATTCTTAATCACATGAGTAATGTGAAAATTATTCTATTATATATATATTTATTACTGGTGTTAAAACATCAAATATTTGCACTCATTTAAAAGATACCGAGCATGAGCTAAAATCATAGTTTGAAGTGCAGAAAACTGAAAATTGTATTTTATGCAAGGTGGCTTGCATCGTGCACGGAAGTTTGCATACTTACTATAGCGATCATAATAGTCATAGATCGAAATAAATATGACAACCACGATATTTAATATGTGTTGTTTATTAACTCGGCAACAAAAAAAATGATGAGAAGAAAGTACACTGGTTTTGCTGAATAATCTAACTATATTGCTTAATACTTTCATTCAATCTCGAAATATATCCTAAAAAAATATCCTATATATTAGTGATTATTTCCGTTTCCTTATCATTAAATAAAAATATTTATGTAGGTTGAGATCGTGGGTCGCCTTCCCAGCTCGAAGCCATAAAACCGGATCGAGAAAGATGGAAAATCTTGGTTATGATAGTAAAACTCTTTTTATCTACTGGCGTCGTTTATTGTAAGAAGGAAATGGTGTTAGTAGAGTATTTGTATGACCGTTCTTTTTTGAACGCAAGCTTGAAGAATGATATTTCAAGTAAAATGGAGTTAAAACATGGTGTGGAATCAGCCTGGTAATAGCGGACATGACCGCGACCCGTGGGGGAAAGGTAATAATAGCGGTAATTCTGTTGGAAATAAAAACAAAGGTGGATGTGAACAAGGAGGTTTACCAGATCTGAATGATATATTTCGTAAACTTACTCGTAAGTTGCACAGTTTTGATAAAAAATCCGCTAGTAGCAGGACTGGTTTGCCAGGCAAAAGCGGTCGTTATATCGGACTAACTGTTGTTACACTCATCATTCTTGTTTGGGCGAGTAGCGGTTTTTACACGATCAAAGAAGCGGAACGTGGCGTGGTACTGCGATTTGGTAAATTCGATCATTTGGTAAAACCCGGTTTAAACTGGAAGCCGACATTCATTGATACCGTGACCGCAGTTAACATGGAATCAGTACAAGAGCTGGCAGCTTCTGGGGTAATGTTGACTTCTGATGAAAACGTCGTGCGTGTTGAAATGAACGTACAGTATCGAGTTACTGATCCTGTGCGCTATCTGTTTAGAGCGGTCAACGCTGACGACAGCTTGCGGCAGGCTACTGATAGTGCATTGCGTGGTGTCATTGGTAAATACACCATGGATCGCATTTTGACAGAAGGTCGAACCGTGGTTCGCAGCGATACCCAGCGCGTATTAGAAGAAACTATTCAACCATATGATATGGGGGTCACTTTGTTAGATGTTAATTTCCAGGCTGCACGGCCGCCGGAAGAGGTGAAGGCAGCCTTTGACGACGCTATTGCTGCACGGGAAAACGAGCAGCAATATATCCGCGAAGCAGAAGCGTATTCTAACGAAGTACAGCCGAGGGCCAATGGCCAGGCACAGCGCATTCTAGAAGAGGGACGCGCCTATAAGGCGCGTACAGTACTGGAGGCGCAGGGGGAAGTGCAGCGTTTTGCTAAAGTGTTGCCGGAGTATAAAGCAGCCCCAGAAATTACCCGGGAACGGTTATATATCGATGCAATGGAACGTGTACTGAGCAGCACTCGTAAAATTTTAATTAACGACAATGGAAGCAAAAATATTTTTGTGGTACCGCTTGATCAGATGGTATACAACTTGCCAGTTGGCAGTAATAGCAAAAAACTGCGTTCTAGTAAAGATACCGTCAATTTACTGCGCCTACCTACCGATGGCGCCAATAAAACAACGGTAATAGATCAGCGCCGCGCCAACGCACAGCGTGGCGATATCACGCGTACGCGTGAAGGGAGAGAGTAAATTGATGCGTAAGCCTTTAATATTTATTGTTATGATAGTGTTTGTACTTCTATATGGATCTTTGTTTGTGGTGCAGGAAGGTCAACGAGGCATCGTTCTAAGGTTTGGTAAGGTACTACGCGATCTTGACAAGAAGCCGTGGATATATGATCCAGGTCTGCACATAAAAATACCATTTATCGAAACGGTAAAGAATCTTGATGTGCGCATTCAGACAATGGAAAATCAGGCTGATCGGTTTGTAACCATGGAGAAGAAAGATCTGATCGTTGACTCATATATCAAATGGCGTATCAGTGACTTCAGCCGTTATTATTTGGCAACCGGCGGCGGTTATGTATCGCAGGCGGAAGTACTCTTAAAACGAAAGTTTTCCGACCGTCTTCGATCAGAGCTTGGCCGTCTGAATGTTAAGGGTATTGTCACAGACTCTCGCAACCGGTTAATGACCGATGTGCGAAAAGCGTTGAATAACGGAACATCTGGTGAAGATGAAGAAACGCAGGTAATTGTAGCTAATAACATCATTGCTTCTCCCGCTGCTCGGGTAGAGAAGGAAATTAATAGTTCGCAGCCAACTCTAAATTCGAATAGTATGGCAGCCCTTGGAATTGAAGTGGTAGACGTGCGTATCAAGCAGATTAACCTCCCTTCGGAGGTGTCAGACGCTATTTATCAACGTATGCGTGCGGAGCGTGAAGCTGTCGCACGTCGTCACCGTTCGCAAGGTCAGGAAGGGGCGGAAAAACTGCGTGCTGCCGCGGATTACGAAGTTACTCGTACCCTAGCTGAGGCAGAACGTCATGCATTAATTACCCGTGGTGATGCGGATGCGGCAACTGCCAAGCTATATGCCGATGCATTTAGTGAAGATCCGGCATTCTATGCTTTTATTCGAAGCTTGCGTGCGTATGAAAATAGCTTTAAAAGCAATAATGATGTGATGTTACTGAGTCCAGAAAGCGATTTTTTTCGCTTCATGAAGTCTCCGAAAGATGCCGTAGAGGGTGCCCGCTCTCCCAAATGAGTTGGAGTTTTCCCGTGTAGCATTTTATGCTATCAAATAAATTAGACTTTTTTTGAGATTATTTATATATAAAACATAAGTATGTTAGTAACATATCTGTTTACATGGTGGACTGAATATCGCATGCTTTTCTATTTTTATGTTTAGCGGTATTGATGATAAATCATTTATTTGATTTATTATTTCAATTTTTTTTGTTATTTAGCCAACTTGAAAGATATATTTTGTTTAAAATTATTAATTTTCTATTGAATGCATCATTCAGATGATACATAAATAGATATTTTACATATTGTCATATCAATTATGTGAATTTGAAGTAAAACACTTATTTATCTTTTAGGCTATTTATGTCTTCTAGCTAGCATAGATGTTGATCAATTCAGTTGATTAGCATACTAATTACTATTAATATATAGTATATGTAGTATTTTGTGTAATTTTTATCTCTCTACACCCCCTCAGATAGGGGTGATTTTGGAAATTATCTGATTTCATCGATATGGGTGTCTTTATATCGTGTATTAGAATTTTATGTTTTCTGCTAATGTTTATTGTCTTTGTTCGCTTACTGAACAAAGATAAATCAAAATAAAAATATACAGCTTATACTTACATTAATTTAAAATTGCGCCAACAAAGCCCTAGGCTGAATAGCCATATAGGTTTAGTAAGATTTTGTTGTCATGGTACTCAGGAGTAATTTTCATTCATTTACCCACATAACAATGTGGTAGTCTTATCTCTCTATCAATACCTTTAAAGAAAAGAGTTATTTGATGATTTTATTGCAGCTTGCTGATGGATCAAGGGAGTTGATTCAACTTTTCTTTTGCCATGAGAGGGCATCTCTTCAAATGAAGAATGCTTTGGATGAAAAAACTTGTTGGAAAAACATTTGCTGTATGAATAATAAATTCTAATTTAATGGTTATATGCAGTATCTATGTAAAAACCATGTTAACATTTTCTTGTTAGAATCAATACTTTCTATGGTGTCTGTAAATTTTTCGATCTAAAAATATGAGTTAAAGAGTTTTTAGTCATGCTGCCTATAAGCGATATTAGCGTCAATAAAAGCGATCTTTCTGTAATTCTGGAAGATAGAATACCATTCTACTACTTCATAGCAAATAATGATTTCAGAGCTAGATTCTCTGCTTTATCTGCGATGCCTGTTTTGGAAGGCATATTTAATTTATCAGAATTATATTCAGAATAATGCTAAAATATTTAAGATTTTTTCATGTCTTTGCTACCTAGGATCCACATTCAGTAATTATATTACTGATAGTTTTTATGGGTCCGATTAAATATTTCGATAATGAAAAATGAAGAAAAAAAAGCTTCTAAATACCGCCATGTAGATTACGTTAAACGTATTTGATCTTGTACGACGCATAAATGTCATATTGCTATCATTTTTCACTGTAACAAAATATAATAAGATCAAACAGCGATATAAATTCATTTTGAAAATATAAATTTTACTTGATTAATATATTTAACTTGTAAGTTGTGTTTTATCGTTCACAATCACACATAAATAAAAAAATATATCAATGATTTTTTTTCAATGAGTGAAGTAAGTTTATCTGATAAATTATTGCTGAACCAGATAAAAGGATGTAGGTTATCCTTGATATGATATGGTTTATTTTTTCATGGCTATACTTGTATCAAAATTCTTTATACAGTACAAAAAACATTTACTACCAATAACCTTCCATAATAAGAAATCTTATTTTTAATGAATCATTTAGAATTTTCTTCGATGATAAAATACCGATATTGGTGATAGAAAAGACTTCTCATATCATTCTTACATAGTTCATATTTTCGGAAAAGGTATCGTTTTAAAAAAGTAGTAAAATACAGAAAATATAAAAACTTAGATTAGGAAGTAAATTATAGTGGAAGAATTAAGTAGGGTTTTCAGGATTTGATAGATATTGATACTTAATATTATGTAATTAAATAGGGGTATGATCCTAGAATTAAAAAATACTGAAAATTATGGACTCAAATGGTAGAATCTATTTTTGAACAATTTGGTGCAGTTAAGATATGGGTAAAAATGTTCTTGTACTGGGTACCCAATGGGGTGACGAAGGTAAAGGCAAGATCGTGGATTTTTTAACAAAAAGATCCAAATATGTTGTTCGTTATCAAGGTGGACACAACGCTGGCCATACTTTAGTTATTAACGGAAAAAAAATCATTCTTCATTTGATCCCCTCGGGAATTTTACGTGAAACCGTCATAAGTATTATCGGAAACGGTGTCGTGTTATCTCCAGAAGCCCTGATGAAAGAAATAAAGGAGCTCGATGCACAAGGTATTCCTGTACGCGAACGTATGCTGATTTCAGAGGCGTGTCCGCTTATTCTTGCTTATCATGTGGCAATGGATGTCGCGCGCGAAAAAGCCCGCGGCGCCAAGGCTATTGGTACTACTGGGTGCGGTATCGGCCCAACTTATGAAGACAAGGCGGCACGGCGTGCACTGCGCGTGGGGGATCTATTCAATAAAAAGACCTTTGCTATCAAACTAAAAGAAATCGTGGATTACTACAATTTTCAGCTGGTACATTATTATCAAGTTAATGCAGTAGATTATCAAAAAGTGCTGGATGATATCCTGGCGATAGCCGACGTCCTGATAAAGATGGTAGTGGATGTCTCCGAGTTGCTGGATGCTGCTCGAAAACGCGGAGATTCGATAATTTTTGAAGGTGCGCAGGGAGCACTCCTGGATATTGATCACGGCACCTATCCTTATGTTACTTCGTCTAACACCACAGCCGGTGGTGTTTCCACCGGCTGTGGTTTCGGGTTGCGCTATGTAGACTATGTTTTGGGCATCGTTAAGGCGTACTCTACCCGCGTAGGCGCTGGACCGTTTCCTAGCGAACTTTTGGATGATACGGGAGAATTTTTATGCATCAAAGGTAAGGAGTTTGGGGCCACTACCGGCCGTCGTCGTCGTACCGGCTGGTTGGATACGGTGGCGCTACGTCGCGCGGCACAAATTAATTCTGTTTCCGGATTTTGTCTCAGCAAACTTGACGTGCTTGATGGTTTATCGGAGGTGAAAATTTGTATCGCCTATCGCAGATCTGATGGCCATATGGCGGTTAGCACCCCGATAACATCAGAAAACTGGGAAGGTATCGAGCCGGTTTATGAAACGCACCCTGGATGGAATAAAAGCACTTTTGGTATAAAGCAATTCGATATGTTACCTGCAGAAGCGCAGCGTTATATCAAGCGCCTCGAAGAAGTAACTGGCGTGCCGGTAGATATTGTTTCGACTGGACCTAACCGTAGTAACACCATGATTTTACGTAATCCGTTTGATGCTTGATATCTTTTCCGGACCTAAAAAAAATAAAAAACAGAGCAATTAATTTCTAGAATAGTTTATTTATATATATATCAATATTTTATGTTATCCTTGCCGCGAAGTCTTTCATAGTTGTTCGACATATTTTATAGATTATTAGATTTTATAAGCATTACTTTTATTGTTGATGTTTCTCTTTTTTATTGATATGCGCCATTTCTTTCAGAAGAGTTATTGGTTGACCCGTAGCCAATGATAGTGAGTGGCATCGTGATTGCGGTTTTACCGTAGGGTACCCCATATATGGTTTTATAACATTTATACCCCGCGCAGATAGGGGATTACGTATGTTATAACCGCTTCTTTACAAATACGGTTTTGTTAGCGGTAAGGAAACCTGTTTTGATATTTTGGAGGTAGCATAATGTCACAAGATCCATTTTTGGAAAGGGAGGCAAAAAAATATGCGTCCCCGGTTGTAAGCCGGGAATTTATTCTTGCCCATTTGGGCCATCGGAAAAAGCCCGCTAGCTGCAAAGAATTGGCGCAAGAGCTAGATATCAGCGGCGAAGATAAGTTGGAGGCTTTGCGACGCCGCTTGTGCGCCATGGAACGGGATGGAGAATTGATTTATACCTGTCGAAAGTGCTATGCCTTGCCAGATCGCTTGGATCTTTTGCGCGGTACAGTAATCGGTCATCGTGACGGATTCGGTTTTCTACGCGTCGAAGGCAGCAAAGATGATTATTATTTATCTGTTAAACAGATGAAAACAGTTATTCATGGCGATGATGTAATGGCGCAGTTACTACAAGACGTAGATCGCAAAGGCCGCCGTGAGGCGCATATTGTGAAAGTGCTGATGCCAAAAAGCAGCCATATCGTGGGCCGATTTTTTATCGATTCTGGGAGCGCTTTCGTTGTGCCAGAAGATAGCCGGCTTAGTTTCGATATATTGATCCCGCCGGAAGCGACCCTGTGTGCAGAAATAGGATTTGTTGTAGTAGTGGAGCTGACAAAGCGTCCGACTTGTCGCACCAAAGCCATTGGTAAAGTCGTGGAAGTATTAGGCGACAATATGGGAAGTAATATGGCGATGGATATTGCGTTGCGCACCTACGATATTCCATACGTCTGGTCGCCGGAAGTTGAACAACAGCTTAAGCATTTGCAAAAAGAAGTTCCAGAAGAGGCGAAGACTGGACGTGTTTATTTGCGCACGTTACCCCTGGTCACCATTGATAGCGAAGATGCTCGTGACTTCGATGATGCTGTATATTGCGAAAAAAAACGTAGTGGAGGATGGCGACTGTGGGTTGCGATTGCCGATGTGAGCTATTATGTCCGCCCACATACGCCGTTGGATCAGGAAGCGAGCCGTCGTGCCACGTCAATCTATTTTCCTTCGCAGGTGATACCGATGCTTCCAGAGGTGTTGTCTAACGGCCTGTGTTCGCTGAATCCTCAGGTGGATCGGTTGTGTATGGTATGTGAGATGACCATCTCTGCCCAGGGACGTCTTTCTTCCTACAAATTTTATGAAGCAGTGATGAATTCTCACGCTCGGCTTACCTACAATAAGGTTTGGGAGATCCTTCAAGGAAGTCTTCAGGAATTACCTAGCGATTACGTACCGCTTGTAAAGCCTTTGACAGAGTTACATGAAATGTATCAGATGTTGGAGCAAGCCCGGTTACGGCGTGGGGGGATTTCTTTTGAGACTGCAGAGGCTAAATTTATTTTCAATGCTGAATGTCGTATCAAGAGTATTGAGCCGGTGATGCGCAACGACGCTCATAAACTGATCGAAGAATGTATGATTTTGGCAAATATCGCTGCAGCACGCTTTGTTGATAAGTATAAAGAGCCGGCTCTTTATCGCGTACATGATCGGCCAAGTAATGAGCATATTATGTCCTTGCGCTCGGTATTGAGTGAATTTGGGCTGATATTAGGCGGAGGTGATCAGCCGCAGCCGAAGGATTATGCTGATATTATGCATCTGATTGCCGGCCGCCCTGATCACGAAATGCTACAAACGATGTTGCTGCGGTCGATGAAGCAAGCAATTTACGATTCTGAAAATCGTGGCCATTTCGGATTGGCGTTACAGGCCTACGCCCACTTTACATCGCCTATTCGTCGCTACCCGGATCTTGTGCTGCACCGAGCGATTAAATATCTTGTTAGTCGAAAAAATGGCAATCACGATGTTTGCGCTACGTCAACCGGCGGTTGGCATTGTAAGATGGAAGAAATGTTGAAACTTGGCCAAAAATGTTCGCTAAGCGAACGCCGTGCTGATGAAGCGACCCGCGACGTAGTAGACTGGCTGAAATGCGACTTTATGCAGAATCACGTCGGCGAAGTGTTTAACGGTATTATTACTAGCGTTACCAGTTTTGGTTTTTTTGTTCGTCTTAATGAACTGTTTATTGATGGTCTAGTTCACGTCTCGTCGTTGCGTAATGATTATTATCGCTACGATAATGTCAGCCAGAGGCTGACAGGCACATCCTGTGGTAGTGTATACCGACTTGGCGATAGGGTAACAATCCGAGTTGAATCTGTACACATGGATGAACGTAAAATTGATTTTGTATTGGTTTTTAATCTCAGGAAGAAACGTAAACGTTATTAGCAGGGGGTTCTTGCAACGGTAAACTGCCGCGTTGTCGTTGGGGGGTTGTGTGAAAAATAATAAAAAATAGTCGCGCTAATTTTAAATTAGCCATCGAGTCTGGCAAGAGACTAGATAGAAATTAGTAAAGTGTTGCGTTGCTGTGTTGTGAAGAAGGGGTTAGGAAAAAAGTGATATATTTTTCTTTCCGGTAAAGCTCATGGAAAGCATCATAAAAAACCTTGCCAAGCGTAAGAATATTCTGCAACCGGGGGGGTAACTCCCGCCGCAATTTTCGATTACTCAGAAATTTGAGTGATGGATAAAAAAGGCTATTAGCATTAACTAACAATAGGCTGGACTTATGAAATTTTGATTGACAATGAAAGACAAGACTGGAATATTGTGGGGCTGCTCATGAGAGAAATTATTTATGGAATTCATCCCATACAGGCTATTTTGGAACGCGATCCTCAACGATTATTGGATGTATATTTATTAAAAGGGCGCGATGACCTCCGCTTACAGCTCCTAATTCAACAACTGGAGAAGGCCGGTATTAGCTTCCAGATGGTCAGTCGCCAGTGGCTGGATAAAAAATCCGAAGGTGCAGTACACCAAGGTATTGTTGGTTGCGTGCAAGCTCGCCGGCCGTTTCAGGAAGCCGATTTGCCAGCGCTATTGCCACAAAAGGAATCGCCGCTACTTTTGGTTCTTGACGGCATTACCGATCCGCATAACCTTGGCGCGTGTTTGCGCTGTGCTGCTGCCGCTGGCGTGCATGCGGTCATTATTCCAGAAAATCGTGCAGTTTCATTGAACGCTACTGCTAAAAAGGTAGCTAGCGGTGCTGCAGAAATTGTACCTTTAATTCGGGTTAAAAATCTGGCGCGCTCCCTGTGTCTTCTTCAAGAGCATAATGTATGGATAGTTGGCACGGCCGGTGAGGAAAATCATCATCTATATCAAAGTCAGTTAACGGGCCCACTGGCGTTGGTCGTTGGCGCTGAAGGCAAAGGTATAAGACGACTAACCCGTATGTATTGCGATGAGCTTATTAGTATTCCTATGGCTTTTGGGGTGGTATTATCTCTTAATGTATCGGTTGCAGCAGGAGTCTGTTTATTCGAAGCCGTGCGACAGAGGTTGTATCAGAAGATAACTTTGTAGCTCTAATGGCCTGCGTGATTCGTAATTTATATTACGATAGGTAAAATTTTGTTCGCAGATTTTTTCTGGGTGATATCTACGAGGTATTGCCTGCATAACGTTAGAGACAGATCACTTAATTATCTGAAAGGCAGATATGTGAATGGCGGTGGATCGTTCTTTATCGAAAGAACTTGAACATTCATGCTTGTTTTACCCTAGTTTGCCGTTAGAGAACAATTGATATTTCGGATAATTTTCAATGTTTGGATTTTATGTATCAATTTTTATACGCACATATAATAATGCGCGTAGTGTGAACTGATTATATTTATTTGTTATTTTTAATTTCTACATTTTAAAGAAGGTAGAGGTTTTATAGTGCGTAAGTGCTGTTTTCTAAAAAATATCGCTTAAGGTATTTCTACAATTACACAGCGTAAATATTTCCAACTTTTCATTTTTTGTTTATGTATATGTAAGCGCATAGTTCGTAGATTTTATGAAAAATCTTTTTTTTAAAATATTAAATTTTTTCTGATTTAATAACGAACTAAAAGTTCGATTGATTTAAAAAGCAATTTTTTCGAAAAATTTTTATTTCTAGAAATGAAAACTGGATTTTTAGGGATGTTATACCTAAAAGTGCAGAAATTTGACTCGTTAAATTAATGATTATTCTAAAACTATTAATTTTTCGTCTTCAGGTTAAAGTGTTAGTTCTTTATATAGTTGTAAGCGTAAAATATTTAATTAAAGTTGAATTTTTACTGAACATAAAGTCATTATTTGTTTAGTTATAAGCAGATGCCAAATTAAGTATGATCTGTTATCTTTCTTCGCATAATGCGCTCAGCTTAATTTTTAAATATATTAGAATATATATGTAATTTAATACTCAATATTAAATATAGTTTTATTTAAGTTAAGAATCATATTAATTTGTTTATTAAAAGTAGTCTTGTATATGACTTTTTTGAGTTTATTGATAGTAAAAATGAAGCTAACCGTTTTTAAACTCTCCTTATAACAGATATAGCAGAGAATGCTTGATATTGAATAACCATGACATTCAGATAACATCGATTTTACTGTAACGATGCCTGACGATATTAATCGTTAAAATAATGTATTCAAAATATAGAATATCCTTAATCAACTAATCTGATTTATGACTCCAAAGTTACTATGATGTCCTGGCGATTGTGAAGATAGAGAGGAGGCTAAAAATCTGATGTTATGTATGAAAACATGTAAAATAATCTCCTTCTATGTGTGTATAAAGATATGATTAGGTAAGCATAGTGAAAACATAAGATAGAGTTATTAGTCCGCTTGCGTGATTAACAAAGCTATTTTTCTTTACGAGCAGTATATATAAAAATAATTTTAAGTAAAAATTAAATTAGTTTACATATTATTAATATGAAAAAATTTAACTCAGAGAAATAACGTTTTAATTTTACCGATATAACAGGAATTTTTTTTAAATTCAGATGTTTCCATGACTGTACGATTTACTAGAATGAATTAATTTATGCCATTTTGTTAGCAGTAGCTGGGCGGTTAATTGGTTTTAAGGTACTTATGCTACAATTTGTAATTGATGTTTTTGTTATATATTTTGCTATTTTTCTAGCCCAGCTGTCAGCTTACCTGCAGATGATAAGCTAGTCTATATCCTAGGATAATTATATCGGGAATAGAAGTTTAAAGCTCAAGTTATTGGATAATAATAATGTTGTCATTAAAAGTATAGAGATTTACCTTTTAATAAATCTTTGTAAGTAGCGTAATTATTGTTATCTAGATCTATTTTTTCAAGGGAGATATCTCTGAATAATAAAATGAGTTAATTTAGCTATAACATCAAAAAAACAGATACTAAATTAACTTTATTTTCTAGATTCATAATATTAGCGATTTTCAAGGTTGTTAGTTATAAAAAATACGGATTATTTTTAGATTTTTAGAGTTTATATAATGGCTTCAAGATTGTAAATAATCCAAATCGTGAATAAAAATAGCATATGAATATTTTCTTCAGCGGTAATCTTCTGGCGCACCAATAATAATTGGCCTATTTTCATGAAATTAATTATTATTTTAAATAGAATTTAATCTATTTTGGTATGTGTTCCCAGATTTATTATTTCTAAACCCAGATAATTTCTGGTGTGATGTGTGGTTTTATAATGGTTTCATTAACATTTGAAGTAGTCGGTAAGCCTGATAATAGATGAGCTAAAATAATCATAAAAAAATATCATGTATCGTAATAAATGTGTAGAATACCTATGTATTCAGGAGTAGCATGAGAAAACTTATACTACTGTTAGTAACATTGCTTAGTTGGCTACAATACTCGCTTTGGCTGGGTAAAAACGGTATACTCGATTTAAGGCATATCGAAAGCGATATAGCAAAGCAACAAAATAATAAATTTAAACTCAAAGCGCGTAACGATCAGGTTTTCGCGAAAATAGATAATTTAAATGCTAGTCAGAAAGTTATTGAGGAACTCTCACGTAACAAGTTTGACACATGTGATGAAGACGGCGGGGATTTTTTTTTATCGCCTATAGTGCCGAAGCATGCACAAGAGCAGACAGCGATGCGTGTACCGCAAGGTGGCCGCTAATAATATGATCCACCAATCATCAGTGTGCCCCCCCCATGATATTATTGCCATAGTGCCTGCTGCCGGTATTGGACGCCGCATGCAAATCTCCTTGCCAAAACAATACCTCACAATTGGTAATAAAACTTTACTAGAGCTTGCAATCGGTGCTCTACTTAAACAACCTTGCATCTGCGAGGTAATTGTGGCAATTAGCACGAGTGATCAATGGTACCATAAATTACCGATTGCCGCTGATTCGCGAGTACACGTCATTATAGGTGGTGACGAGCGTTCTGATTCGGTCATGGCTGCACTGAGTTGTACTCGCCCAGGATCATGGGTGCTCGTACATGATGCTGTGCGAGCTTGTTTGCATCAAGATGATCTGCGTCGCTTGTTGGCGATAACAACACGTACAGAAGTAGGAGGGATCTTGGCATCACCGGTACGCGATACTATGAAACGTGCTAGATCTGGTACAAACGTTATAGCCAGTACTGCTAAACGCGACGATTTATGGCATGCGTTGACACCGCAGTTATTCGCTCGCGATTTGCTGAAAAATTGCTTAGAGAGAGCAAGGATGGATGGTATCCTCCTGACAGATGAATCCTCGGCGCTGGAGTATTGCGGCTACGCGCCGTTGTTGGTGCTTGGCCGTTGGGATAATATTAAAGTAACCTGCCCAGAAGATTTAGTTCTAGCACGTATCTTTTTTTCTCAATTGTCTAAGATGGATAGCGCGTAAAATGCGTATTGGACATGGTTTTGATGTACACAAGTTTGGCGGTACAAGACCCCTGATTATCGGGGGTGTGCATATTTCTTACCCGCAGGGATTTCTGGCGCATTCAGATGGTGATGTTGTGCTGCATGCTGCAATCGATGCCCTGCTAGGCGCTGCTGCTCTTGGGGATATAGGTAGATTATTTCCCGATACCGATCCGACTTATAAAGGATCGGTAAGTCGGGATCTATTACGTAAAGCCTGGCGGCGTATTGTTGGAGAAGGTTACCGTTTGGGAAATTTGGATATAACCATTATTGCTCAAGCGCCGATGATGGCACCATATATTTCAAAAATGTGCGAAAATATTGCCGAAGATCTTGGATGCCGCATGATAGATATCAACGTTAAAGCCACTACTACCGAGTGGCTTGGCTTTACTGGCCGAGGCGAAGGTATAAGCTGCGAAGCGGTAGCCTTGCTGGCTCAATGATGGAGATAATGAATGCGATGTCTTGATCATCACCGATAATATGCATCGGGTGATGGGTGGGTATAAGTTTTTCGCGAAAGCAGATATTCTTTAAAGTTCAGATAACTTGTGCGTTTCGAATTTGCTAGCAAGCTAAAATTTGAAGACCAACTAAAAGTAAGTAGTTGTTTTTGGTGATTTATTTTGCAAAATTCATTAAAATATCGTTTATCATTAATTTTTGCACGTTCAATCAGGTGCTTTATCCCGAAAGATTTTAAGTAGTCATCAAATAGTACCTTTACTTACTAAATTCAGGTAAAAATATTTTATCTCTTTGTTATACGGGGGGTTCAGTTTTAGTGGCAAAGCAGCCCTTTATTCCCTACGTAAAAATTGCGTATGTAGTACTCTTATGAGTTGTGTTTAGGAAAGGTGGGAGTATGGAAGGGGGTATAATCCATGTTTATTAATACCGAATTTTACCTGAGGGGGAAGAGATTATGAAGCGGTCAAAATAAATCCTTAATGGTTTTTTGTATAAAAGCGTATTAAATTTCTGCTGTTATCAGCTCAATAATATCAAGCACAGATTATGTTATCTACTTTCTAGTTTTTAAATTTTATTTTTAAGCGAGGTTAGTTTTCAGTTAATCGAGGATAGAGTTATTATAATTTTCTTCAGTAATATTTATTAATATCTTTATGCAATTATTACAATAATTGCATGATTTAATATCTATATATTCTTCTGTATCAATTGCAGGTATTAAATTAGATTTATTGATAATAATTTATGATTGTATAGTATCTATTATGTTCAGTCCATCTGAATTATCTTTATGGTAAAGATGCAGTTTGAGATTATTAATTTGTTCTGCTTATAAAAAATATTTCAATTAATACTAGAGATTCTATATTAAGAGCCTTTTATTTTATAATAAATATATATCGTTATCACAACAATCCTGATAATGAAATAGATATCAGGTCTTTTTCTCAGACCCTAGTTCATTCAATTTTAAATTGATGGGCCTATTTCTTGCGTTGTCAGACTAATTGTTGATAAACAGGAAAGTAAAAAGATAGTTAACTTGTGGTGCAATAAGTTATTATATCATTGATAACTCCAGGATTTGAAATCTTTAGTAAAAACCAGCTAATTTGAGATGAATGTCGACTGACAAACATAGAGTATGTTGTAAATTCTATTTTTATAAAACAGTAGCTTACGTGAAATTATTTATGCCGATTTGTTTTTTAAAATACCAAATGACACATGAAGTTTTCTGGATATAATGATTTATCCTTGCTTCCAAGAAAATCAGAATAACGTCTGCAAAAGGGTGTGGGTACCCACATTATAATACAGGTGATTGTTAGAATTGTTCTACTAAGATAGAAATAAAGAAGCGGAGGTTTTTACTAGGAGGTAATGTGAAAATTTTAGCAAGATCTGATGCTATAAACGTATAATACTGCCATTATAAATCACTACTAATAAGAAAAAATAGTCAATTTTTTTAAAAAGCAAGTAGATTACCATTAATACTCAGTAGTCTGATTGATAAAAGTTATATTTTTATTTAAAAAAGTTTTTTGAGGTGGTTTAAGTTGGTTTGACTATGATGGGGAGAATTAAGTTGGGTGATGTTAAATTTCTGCGCCGGTATTATACTATTAAAAATAGTAAAATTAATTTTTGTTGCATGACAATCACCTTGCAATGTTATAAGTTATTACCGTTTTTTAATTTATTTAGTAATTCTTCTTGTCTATAGTGGAGTAATTTTTCATAATTAAAAGACTATGATTCAAATTTATTGATAAGATGTGTTTTATATTTTGAAAAATCTTTCATGATGAAAATTGATGAATCTGTTCTTCTATTGCACTGAAGCCAATGTGGAGCGATGTAATAGGCATACTGGATCCAGTATTTAAAATAATATTTGATTAAAAGCGCTTGAAAAATTTTAGTTTTATTTCTGTTTCCAAGAAATGGATCAGATATGTATCTAGAAACTAACCTTAATATGGTTAGGAATGTACTTGGGGTGCAGGAATACTCAATGAGAATTTCATTATCCACCTCAATAATGTTTTTTTTTGAGAGATTTTAAAATCATCCAAAAGCTAATTATGGACAGGATAGTGCCTTATGGCGTATATGTCATTATCTCTTATAAAATATAAGCATAATGGTTTTATACGTGGAATAAAGATTATTCTTGTTAGTTGTTAGCTATTTTATATTTGTGATTTTACAAAAACCTTTTTATATCATGATTTTAGACTATAATACACAGATCCAATTGAAATTTATTAAAACTATCAAATAGTATTCAAAATGCTTATTTACCTGACTGATATATATATTTTGTTTATAAGTTCCTGTTGAACTCAGAAAGTCATGGATGAAGCTCTAGTTATAGACTATAAAGTCTACTTTCGAGCAAAGATGTATATCTAACGGATGCCTTTCAAGAAGATAAAGTTGACGATAATAATAATCCAATACCCATCAGGCATAGTTTAACTATTTTTTTAACTTTCGATCTTTTTAACTATTGATTTTTGGTACCCTCTATAACCGAGGTTCTTCTACTTTGGCTAGTATTGTAAGTTTTTGAATCCTTACTACTTAATGGTATTAGACTCTGATTTTGACTTATTTGGTAAAATATGTATGTTCGATAAAATTTATTAAAAAAAATCAATTAGAAACTAAGTTTCTGTTAAATTTTTTCAAATCACATAATATTTTATCCACAAGAGATATGGTAAAGAAGTGATTGGAGTTGCGTGGGACTTGTTTTGTCAATATTTGTGATGGCGATGCGTTGCAGAAAATTTTAGCAATACCTATGGTACATCTGAATAATGATAGGTGGTGTTGTTGTATTTTATGTGATTTGTAAAGAAACAGAAATATTTGATACGGGTGCGGGCAGGGACACTAGTGGGAATTACCATAGGGAAAGGTTCGATTTATCTCGCTGACAAAATTTTAGTTAATCCAATGTTTAAAGTTTTATATAGATATTTTATAGCGCGTTCGACAAATTGTTGTCTGTATTAACATCAATATTATTCTTACCTGAATTTAGGTAAGCATACTCCTAATACTGGAGTATTAAAAAATAAATGAATGTACATCATATAATGATTAGCTTATTTGAAATGATTACTGGCGTTGCTTCCATAGAGGAGAATTGAGCATGGGAAGCTCGAAGTATGCGCGAGGTCGCGTTGCTGTTTTCTTTTGTGCCATGGCAGCCATATGGCTAATTTCAGGATGTGGGAAAAATAGATCTAGTGCACCAATAAGCAATATAGGCGATGAAAGCTATAACAGTTTAGATAAACAGCGTCAGTTAGATATCTCTCAGCAGGAAAATATTATTTATAATAGGATTTATAACAATATTCACAAGGGATCCTATTTTTCTACGACGTACAAAGTTAAACAAGGTGACACGCTATTTTATATCGCTTGGATTACTGGAAATAACTACCAGATTTTGGCAAAAAAAAATACTCTCTCGGAACCTTACAGTTTGAAGGTCGGTCAAATTTTGCAAGTAGGTAAAGAAGCGATGCCAATTTTTAATAAGGTATCGATGGTAAGGGGAGAGGGTAACCTCTTTCCATCGAATGACAAGCATACTAATAGTAGCGTGATGGTTGACTTAGGTTCTACCTCGAATATAGATTCGACTAAATCAAGAGTTACTGTTAATAAAAAGAATAATCATTTTAAAAATTCTAATAAACAGAAGAAAAATATAGATAATGTTATTATTACAACTGCACCGGTTATAACATCTAGAATGGCAGGAGGCGTCAAAGAAATTACCGACTGGTGTTGGCCGACAGAGGGGAAAATCATTGATAATTTTTCCGTAGAAGAAGGCGGAAATAAAGGAGTTGATATTTCCGGCTTTAGAGGACAGCCTATTTTAGCGATTTCTAGTGGTAAAGTGGTTTATGCAGGTAATGCCTTGCGGGGATATGGTAATTTGATCATCATTAAACACAATGATGATTATTTAAACGCTTATGCTCACAACGATAAGTTGTTGGTCGGAGAACAACAAGAAGTTAAGGCCGGGCAAAAAATCGCCACTATGGGTAGTACTGGAACAAACATAACAAAATTGCATTTTGAAATTCGTTATAAGGGAAAATGTGTCAATCCGCTGCTTTATCTTCCAAAACGATAAACCACTAGAGTATCTCAATGTATTGTTTTAAGAAAATCGGAGATAATCCGTTGTGAAGTAAAATACTCTGAAATTCAACGAATAATATGAGAAAGTTGCATCGATGATAATAGTACTCCTATTTTTAATAGGATGGGTATTCGAGGAATTTTCTAAAAATATCGTTACAAAATTGACACTACTTCATCGAAAGTATTTAAATTTGATCTAGCGTAAATACACAAACTATTTTTAAGATACTGCTATCCTAATATTGGATATGCAGTAGATATCTGTATATTAATAAAAGGAAAATATTGGCATCTGGAAAAATACATCTAATATATATGCCAATATTACTTTTGTAGGTATATTACTAATATAGGCAGCTTGCTAGCATATTTTCACATTTTTTTTGTTATCTTTATTTTTATTTTTATCCAAATAGAAAATATTCTATCTGATAGATTACGTTGCTAAATTTTTTTGTTTCTTAATCTTTTTAACTGTCATATCACTAGTTGCATTGGATGACTTCCCAGAGTTTTTATAGAGATAAAAATGGATGTAGCTAGATTTTGGAATAATATGAAGCTTCATGGTTGTGCTTGAAGCTACGATTTTACATCATGCTTTTCGGATAAAGTTAGCAATTAAAAAATTCAATTTGCCAATAATATCTATAAGTAATTTCAGTGCAAATAATTTTTATTGCAAATTTTTATTATAAATGTCTAGGTGCCATAGGATATCGCTTTTGGATCGCTTAGATACATCATAAACAATATGATTTTTCCAGACCTAGAGTAAAGAGAAAGAGCTGAACGCATTTACCTTTTTTCTTTTTTTATATCTGAAGAATATTGTGGTTAGATCTTTTCTTTGAAAAAATTTAGTATCATAGGCAAAAGCAAAAATAAATGCCGCTAATTGGGAGATTGAAATCATGCTGAAAGCAATAGTATGTATTACGATAAATCTTTTGAATATTTATGTATTGGAGTCAAATTTAAAATGTTTATACCGATTAGGAATTCCTTACAGGAGGTATATATATACCTTGTAAGCGTTTTATTATTTGCGACAGAGATATGTTAAAGGTGGAAGAAGGGTTAGGTATCACAGCAAATATTTGATGGGTTTATTTATATCATTTACTTACGGACGGCTTGTTTCTCCATTCTTTTATGAAGGTTATAGTCGTGAAGGGTTTTGTTAAATATATCGAAACTAAGCCTTGTATTTTGATACGGTTTGATTTAAGCAGTTCAGGTTATGCAATAATCCGGATCATCTTTTCTGATTACTCGTGGCTTGTAATCTCGGAAATTTTGTCAAATATATTTTATATCTAAACTGCTATACAACTTTTGTGTAAGTGGTGTTTTTTTGGAAAAACCTCATATCATTTCTCATTTAAGAATGCAAAGAACGTGATTTTATAATACAATTTATATTGTACGGATAAACATAGATAAGACTCTCTGTTTACTGAAAATTACTAAGACATTATGTTTTTAGAACGTAATAATCAGCGGCTCTATTATACTAATAAAGAACTTCATGTACATGAGCCTTATTTTTGAGTACCAGCTTTAAAAGCCTTTGGTTAAGAAGGTAAGGTAAATAGGAAAAGTTTACAGGTGGGATTATGTTTTGTGAAAATAGAGAGTGTTACGACGTAAACGGCATCAACTTCAGCAGATGTTGTTTGCGATATATATGATATTTTATTTATGCCTGAGATGAATCGCAGAAGGCGTATTAATAACGAAGATGATAATTTTGTTGCGTTAAGGTGTTTAGTATTTTCCCCATACAGAAATTCCACTATTAAAATTATACCGTTGAAGAAAAAGGTTTTTATTACAACCACTCAGCAGTTAGTAATGAGCTAACTTGCGATTTAATAATGCTTATTGGTACGTTAATTCTGATTCTGTGTGATATCTAAATTTGAAAAATATCTCAATGGAGTGAAATTACTTAATATTGCGCCGACAGGACGCATTTACTTACAAGTTTTTTGATTTAATTTTAATAAAGCCAAAGTATTTATAAGAATCGATTGATCGCTGTTTGAAGGGATATTTGGTACAATAGTAATTGTTAGGTACTTTACTTTTTCATATTATTTTCTGTCCATTCTAAATTGAGTTTAGATTTTGGTTGTAAGAAAATAAACAATAGAATTCTATATTCATCATAAATGCAAGATCTTAAATTAAAGATAATTTATAGGTGATGGCTAGCTGGTATCAAAGAGAAAAATCTTTTACGAAATTGAGATATGATTGCTTGTATCACAATCAAAAATCAGAACAGAATATTTCTGTTAATATTAAAAACATGTATGAGTTGCAATGCGAATTTGTTGTTGATCATAAATCCTTAATTGAGAGTCGATCATCCTTTGAGTTACATCATATTGTTTATGCATAGAAAAGAAAGGTGCATTTTGAATTTTTGCGGAAGGTCTAGTGTGACAGCCTCTAATCCTTCTTCTCGTGCAACGTCAAGCTTACCCACCACCACACTATAGCTATTAATGACCCTGTAAAAAAGACTAGCCAGGAGCCTTGAAGTTGTAATAGATAGCCACCGAGTGTTCCACCGAATGCTACACCAAGAAACTGACTGGTGGAATATACACTCATCGCAGTTCCTGTATAGCCAGCTGGCGACTCTTTGCTAACAAGAGCAGGTAATAGAGCTTCCATGATGTTAAATGCGAGAAAGAATAGTTGAATACCAGCAAATATGGCCCAAAAATAGGTATTCTCCATGAGTAATATCAGTTCAGAAAATAGTAGCAGCATTACGCAGATGAGAAATACGCGCTTTATTCGACGCTTTACTTCGGCGTAAATAATAGCTGGAACTAGTGTGATGAAAGAAATCAGCATGGTAACTAGATATACTTTCCATTGTTCACTGGGTAAACAACCGGCGCGAGCCATTATAGGCGGAAGAGCGACAAAACTTAGCATTAGCATGGTATGTAAGCAAAAGATACTTACGTTTAATTTTAAAAGTTGCGGATTTACAAGAACCTTTCTAAAACTGCCGCGTATAATACTCGGTTCGCGGTTAAGGTTATGCCTACCTGCGGCGGGAACTACTAATAGGATAATTAAAATTCCAGTAAGGGCTAGTATAGCCATGCTCCAGAAAAGACCACTAAGACCTATAGCATGCGTTACGATCGGACCTAATACTATGGCTGTGGCAAAGGTCAAACCGAAACTGACGCCTATACATGCCATCGCTTTTGTACGATGCTGTTCGCGTATTAAATCCGAGAGAAGTGCCATGACAGGGGCAGCAATGGTACCGAAGCCCTGGAGTGCGCGGCCAAGAATAACTCCCCAAATGCTATCGGTTCGAGCGGCGATGACACTGCCGAGGATGAAAACTAGGAAGCTGCCGATAATAATTGGTTTTCTACCAACGCGGTCAGAAAGCAAGCCACAAGGAATCTGAAATATTGCTTGTGTTAGCCCGTAAATACCAATAGCAAGGCCAATGAGAGATTCGCTAGCCTCCTGTAATGCCATGCCATAGGTGGTTAACACCGGTAATACCATGAATATACCTAGCATGCGCAATGAAAATACCGTACCCAGGCTCCAGGTGGCTCGTAGCTCCATTCTAGTCATTTTTTTATCTTTCAAAATCACCACCTCAATAGAGTTTATCTGGTCATTTTCATATGCGATAGCTAAATAATCTAATTATACTACAATATTGCACTAAATATATGCGTTCCAAAAATTGGCATATCTAATTAACCTGAATTTTCGTAATCTTTAGATTCTCTTTAGTTTGACCAATATAATTTTCTGCAATTGTAGGTAATGTTTTCTTAAACAATTTTGTTCTCTCCGATTAACACGATATTTGTTGCGAGTATAAAAACTTCATTTTCTGCCATATTTTTTTTGCAATGAAGTATATATTTATAATATCTAGAAAAAAATAACGGAGTTCTATATTTATCAAAAAACAGAATCATTAATTAGAATATTTTATTGTAAGATGCTCTATCCAGTATGAATAGATTTTTTTGAAAGATCTCATACAGTTTTTTATATCTGGATAAGCATTGGCAAAAATAGTTTCACTATTAATCTGATGCTGTTCATTCTTATTCAAATTTCTATTAAGTATTAGTTTTTTCTTTTTTAGCTAGGTTAAGTACGCTTCACTTGATTTAAGTCAAGTGAATTACGTTTATTGAAATCACCCTTTTATCATTAGCTTTTAACTTCAGTGTTGCATTTTTTGATAAAGCACTTTTGTTTCTTTGCATAAAATATATATAAAATTTCTGAGAAATTTGGATATAAATCTATGATGAAAAAGATATTTGTTTATACCAAGAATTCTATAATTCACGCTTAGAACATTGTCTAGATGAGTAAAAATGATAGTATTATACTAGATTAGTAATTTTTTCTATATTCTTTACGAGAAATCATTCTTAACTAAGTAATAGAATGAACTGAAAGATCTTTCTAAGATAATATGATGTAGAACTGCCGTGTTCATGGGGAATTGAGGTGGAACGCAAAATCATTCTATTTAGAGGCGAATCCTAAGAAAAAGTAGCACGTGATTAATTTTCTTAAAAATCTGATATTGAAGATTTTAAGTAATGGCTTTTTTGAGCATTGTTTGATTTTTTACTATCAATTTAATTTTTATATCATAGAGTATAAGATTGATTTTTATATAAAAATAATTTCCATTATCCAGACTTATTGCTTATTAGTCGGAGAGGGAATAGATATTGAATATAAAGCATAAACACGCTGATCCCTCATTGGTCAAATCGATATCCCCTAAAATCAGTTTCTTATATAATATCTGGAAAAGGAAAGTAGATACGTGCTGATCTTGGATCAGCAGTTTGTATAGACTACATTTTTTTAAAATACAGATTTACGGTCATGCTTGAATGCGTAGATTCAGTGTAGAAAAACATAAAACATTTTAGAATAAGATTATTCTGTATAATAAATGCAAAAAAGTATTTATAGGAAGCAAAAAATTCCAAATGGATCTTTCTTTTCTATGTGTATAACAATCTGCATAAGAAAGCCCTAGCGTAATGTGTTATCACCAGTTCTTATTTATTTAACCAAGAGCTTAATTATTAGTATATGACGAATTATTTTAACTTTTATTTAGAGCTAAATAGTATCCTTTTGGATTTAAAAGAAATAAGAATATAGCTATAGAGTCGAAGCGGTGTAACTCTAAGCGACGATAATTTTCTATAAAAAATTATTACGTCTATGGAAACTTGTAGTATCCATAAGTACTTTTTGAATTTTTAAGAAGTATAAGAATAACGAATTCTTTCACTTATGTGAAGAATTATCGTTTTTTAATTTTTATTTAAAATAATTCTATACCGAAAATAGCTGAGTTTTTTCATATGAAATTTATTTTTTTAACATGAATGCTTTCAAGATTAAATTCTTGATGTGAATACATAATACAAATTGTAATAAAGGTTATCACTTGCTTATATTTTTGCATACATACTGTCATGTACTCCAATAGGATCCAATCTATTATCATATTGGCATAGTATTTTTCTTATTCATCCTTCTCTTGAATGAAACTAAAACGAGTTAGAATATTGCTAAAAAATTTTTTTGAGCGCTTGTACCTCTAAGTTTTTGATGATATCGAATGCCATCGGTTTTTTTTGCAAATAGGGAAAAACTTCAATCTTTATTGTATTATCATTTATAAAAATATAATCTTTATAAGATTAAGAACATTGCCAAGTAATCTTTTTGCTTACTTAGCAACTTGGCTATCAGAAAGATATAGGTATGAGGGTTGTTTGAGGTGTAACCTCATAAAAAATAGTCAGAAAAGACAGTTAAGACTGCTTGCATGCACTATTTCAAGTTTTCCTTCTTGTCTGATAAATCTTAAATTGATAGTGGTAATTATCTTGGCTTTAGTTAACATGAGTCTATCATGTGATCATAGTAATGATTTTTACATTCTATTATAAATATCCGTAATCATACACTAATTAGTGATTAAGATAAAAACAATCTCGCAGTATCACTAGATACCACTTTTTTATTTTATAAACAATACTTTTCGAAGAGAATGGAAAGAGTATGGATGGGAAGATATTGATTCATAATACTTTTTTTGAGTTGATAGATATATATGCATAGTGCAATTATCAGATTTGCTTTTATTATTAATATTTTTGAGGTTGTGTTTTTATTAAATATCTAGAGGTAAACCAAGGAAGGGTCTTGTAACTGATGACGCCATAAAATCTACTGATATCATCACGCTAAGCGATATCATCACTACGATTGAAAAGATAAACAGCTTCCGGGCCCAGATTTTATCATCATTAGTCGATTTATAGCCTTGAAGTGCTATGGATAGCCATAAGATGCTGACGGAGGAAATGACGATTAAATATTTATAGCCAGTGTAACCGCAGAGTGTTAGTAACAGAGTTGCTAGGAAAAAGCCGATAATATACAAGGTAATATGATTTTTCGTGACCGAAATGCCACGTTTGATTGGCAATACAGGAAGAGCTGCTGTCTGATAATCCTTGAAGCGAAAGATAGCAATAGCATAAAAATGCGGTATTTGCCACAGGCTAAAAATTAGGAACAAAATTAAGGCGCCAATATCGAATTGATCGCTAACAGCGCAGTAACCGGTGAGCGGTGGTGTGGCGCCGGATAAACTCCCAATAAGCGTACCGTAAACGGATTTACGTTTCATATATAGGCTGTATATGCCAATGTAAACTGTAAAACCCATTGCTGCCAGGCAAGTGGCCAGCGGATTTGTCACCAAATACAACAGTGCAAAACCGACTATACCTAGCACTGTAGCATACACCAGGCTGACTTTTAAAGAAATTGATCCTGTTACTAGCCCCCTGTTTTTAGTCCTTTCCATTTTCCGGTCAATGTCGCGATCGATATAGTTATTAAACACGCAACTCGAGGCGATAATCAGCGATACCCCGACTAAGGTTGGTAGAAATACCGCATAATCAATATTTCCTTTTGCGGCTAAAAAGAAGCCACCGATGACGGAAATTAAATTACCGAAAATAATTCCTGGTTTTGTTACTTGCAGGTATTCCTTAATCATTACGATTTCGCTCTGTCTATTAGTGCCTCATCAAGTTGTAGTTGAGGTACAACATAATCCAGAATGATCCAGCCACCAAGATTGTGATAATCATCGCTGCAAATATAAAGGCTATCAGATTCCACTGATGTTCAGATGATATATTGAGGTGTAAGAAATATATTAAATGCACTACAATTTGTATTAATGCACAAATCGCCAGCACCATAATTAGTATGTTTTTGCTGGCAGACCCCTGTATTACCATTCCAAACGGAATGATTGTTAGTATGATTGAGAGTAGAAAACCAATCAAATAAGACTTATGGCTGCCGTAGTTGGCGATAGTAGGTCTTATGGATGTATGACTCATTAAAGTACTCGCATTAAATATACTACGGTAAAGACGCAAATCCAGATTACGTCTAGGAAGTGCCAAAACAAACTTAGGCACAACAAACGGGTTTGATTAACATTGGTTAAGCCACGATGGGAAACTTGAACCATCATGACAAGGATCCAGATAAGACCAGAAGTTACGTGAAGACCATGGGTTCCAACTAGTGTGAAGAAACTGGATAGAAAAGCGTTGTAATCCGGGCCATATCCTTTACCGATTAAATGGTGGAACTCGTACAATTCCATGCAGATAAAACCGAGACCGAACAAAAAGGTCAGACCTAGGAAGATATTGACCCGGCCTTTATTGCTTCTTGATAAGGATAGGATTACCATACCGTAGGTAAGACTACTGAACAGTAAAAAAAAGGTTTCAACTAGAACAAACGGCAGTTCGAAAATATCTTTTCCGTTTGGCCCCCCTCCCCCCACGCTATTGCTTAGTACGGCATAAGTAGCGAACAGGGTGGCGAATAAAATACAGTCGCTCATAAGGTAAATCCAAAAACCGAACACCTTTGTGGCTTCGGCATAGGCATGTGTAGTATTAGATAGGATGCTAGTTGACATTCTTTACGCCTGCTTTACTGATTTTATCAAAATTTTTCTGTTCGATACGTTCTATTTCCTCTATTGGTACGTAATAATCCACCTCTTCATTGAAGCTGTAAACTATCCAGACAACGATTATACCGATAAACGCGAGAATCGCCAGCCACCAAATATGCCAGACAAAAGCAAAACCAAATGCTAGATTGAAAGCGGAAATAATTATACCTACGCTTGTATTTTTTGGCATATGAATCGGTTTATATGCTTGAGGTTTTTGATAAGCAATGTTGTCTTCCTTCATCTTCCAGAATACATCGCGTTGATTGTGCACTTCCGGTATGACGGCAAAGTTATAAAATGGGGGAGGAGAGGAGGTAGACCATTCCAAAGTACGTCCATCCCATGGATCGCCGGTTAAATCGCGATTCTTTTCGCGATTGCGTATGCTGACAACAAACTGGATAATCTGGCATAGAATGCCTAACGCGATAATAGCAGCGCCGGTGGCAGCCGTCGCTAGTAATGGATGAAAGACGGGGTCTATATGTTGGCTTAAACGGCGAGTCATCCCCATAAATCCCAGTGCATACAGCGGCATGAATGCGATATAAAACCCAACAATCCAGAACCAGAAGGCACGTTTTCCCCATGTTTCGTTTAGGGTATATCCGAATGCTTTTGGGAACCAGTAGGTCATTCCGGCAAAGCAGCCGAATAAAACGCCGCCGATAATGACGTTATGGAAGTGAGCAATTAGAAAGAGGCTGTTGTGCAAAACGAAGTCGGCGCCGGGCGCTGCCAGCAAGACGCCAGTCATCCCTCCGATAGAAAAAGTGATCAGAAAGCCTATTGTCCAGAGCATAGCCGAATTGAATACCACGCGACCTTGATATATGGTAAATAGCCAGTTGAAGATCTTTACCCCGGTTGGGATAGCAATGATCATAGTCATGATACCGAAGAAAGCGTTGACATTGGCACCAGACCCCATGGTGAAAAAATGATGTAACCAAACGCAGAATGATAGCACGGTAATTGCGATGGTTGCCCACACCAGTGATGTGTATCCGAACAGGTATTTTTTAGAAAAGGTAGAAACAATTTCCGAGAACATGCCAAACACAGGCAATACCAAGATATAAACTTCTGGATGTCCCCAGGCCCAGAAGAGGTTTACGTACATCATCATATTCCCGCCCATATCATTGGTAAAAAAATGGGTTCCTAGATAGCGATCTAGGGTCAGTAGCATGATAGTAGCGGTTAAAATTGGAAACGCAGCGAGAATTAACACGTTAGTGCACAGGGCCGTCCAGGTGAAAACCGGCATTTTCATCATTGGCATACCGGGTGCTCGCATACGTAAAATGGTAACAAAGAAATTAACACCAGTCAGGGTTGTACCGATACCGGCTATCTGCATACTCCAGATCCAATAATCGACTCCGACGCCGGGACTGTATTCCTTTTCTGATAAAGAAGGGTAGGCGGCCCAGCCAGTTTGAGCGAATTCACCTACCCCAAGGGAAACATTAATTAGGATGACACCAACGACGAAGAACCAGAAACTAAGAGAGTTTAGGAAAGGAAAAGCTACGTCACGTGCGCCGATTTGTAACGGCACTGCCAGGTTCATTAAACCAACTATAAACGGTGTGGCCATGAAAATGATCATGATTACACCGTGAGCGGTCAGCACCTGATCATAATGATGTGGTGGAAGAAACCCTGTTTCGCCTGCCGAGGCTAGTGCCTGCTGTGAACGCATCATGATGGCGTCGGCGAAACCGCGCAGCAGCATCACAAAGGCTACTATTATGTACATAATACCGATTTTTTTATGGTCTACCGAGGTTAACCACTCATGCCATAGGTATTGCCATTTCCCGAAATAGGTAATGATGCCCACCAACCCTATACCAAGCACAATGATGGTGGTGATGGTTATCATAATGATCGGTTCATCATACGGAATTGAATCAATCCTTAGTTTCCCGAACATCGTTATTGTTCCTCGGTATTTTCGTGAGAGTATTTACCTGAGTGAGTAATGCTATTTCCCTTGCCCATGAATTTATCGATTATATCCTGGAACAGGCTGGGATTTACGTTTGAGAAGTATTTGACTGAATGATATTCGCTTTGTGATGCTAAATTTTCGTAAGCACTCATAGTACAAAGTGTATCCACTGAAGCCTTAACCTTCTGAATCCAGTTCTCGAAGCTATTTTGATCCGACGTGGCGTTTGCTGAGAATTTCATACCTGAAAAGCCACGCCCGCTGAAGTTGGATGACATGCCTTTATAGTTTCCGGGTTCGTTAGCGATAAGATGCAACGTGGAGTTCATTCCAGGCATGGCGTAAATTTGGCTGCCTAGTTGAGGAATAAAGAAGGAATTCATCACTGAATTGGATGTGATCTTAAACTTCACTGGTACGTTGGCTGGGAAAGCGATTTCATTCACTGTGGCGATACCATGATCAGGATATATGAAAAGCCATTTCCAGTCTAGGGCAATAACTTGAATGTTAATGGGGCTAGAGTCTGACAAAATAGGTTTGCTTGGATCTAGAGTATAAGTCGAGTTCCAAGTAAGGGTTCCCAAGGAGATGATGATAAGGATAGGTATCGTCCATACAAGTAATTCAATTTTATTGGAGTGTGACCAGTTAGGGCTGTAAGTTGCCTTGGTATTTGAGGCTGTGTATTTGATAGCGAAGACAAATGCCATAACAATAGCGGGTATTACGACGATCAACATTGTCCCAAGAAAAGTTAGTATTAATGACCGTTGCTCCAAGCCTATCTGCCCCTTAGGATTCATTAATGCCATATCGCTGCAACCGCTAATAAACGCGAGTATGGCAAATAGGAAGAGTATTCCTAAATGCCGACTGTCTTTTTTGCATTGCATCTAAGGACCCCAAGAATGTGTTTTCATATTAGTTCTTATCTTTAAATAATTTTACGGGAAAGTTACAATACTGTAAATATGCTTAACCTTATCTCATATAGATATTTCTAGATGCTGTTAGGTGTATTATATTTGTTGGGATTAATAAGAATTTTAATTTAAACAAAGATTTAAGAAATAAAATCTCGAAATGTCATTCTGTCGATAACGAGAAACAATGTAATTCGATCTGCAATATAATATTAAAATCAATGTTGTTTTTTAATAAACATCATAAATATGTAACTAGGATCAGATAAAAACCAGGTTCATATAAAATAGTGTTGTAGATAAATAGTTACTACTACAAACATAAATAAAAATGACTATTAGCATCAAAAATAATAAATCAAAATTTGACTGCTTCCGGTAAACTTTAATGCTTGATGATTTTAAGGATCCAGAAGTGAGCACCTATAGTTCATGTCACTATAAAAGGCCAACACCAGGTGATAATGATCTATGAAGGTATTGATATAATTCAGGCCTGAAAGTTTTTTGTAAAAGTGATAGCGGGTTTTGGTAGGATTTATGGTAGCCGAAAATATAGGGTGATGATGGTGAGAATGCTTAAGATGCATTTTACGAGCATGATTTTGAAAAAATGATACTATAAATATAACTTTGCCTGTGCAAAGTTAGTGTATAAACGCTAGTTATAATACCTCAGAAAAAGAAAATGAAATTATATTAAAATAGTTATCAGTGTTTAAACTACTTATATTTTAGTTTTAAAAATTTTTGAGGTGTATACAGTCTGCGTGACTATGATGCATAGGTCGGTGAGACGATAAAAATGAAGCGCTTATGTTGGTTACGTTGTTCGGAATGCTAAACAAGCATGTGTATGGATAAAAATCGCTCTTCATGAACGTATTATTTTACCTTTTTGATTTTTAATAAAGCCAATACTTATCATAAAAGATTTCGAATAAATATTATTGATATAAATGTATATAAAGTTTAATAAAGACAAAATATCATTTGATTAATTTTCTTTAAGGTTCGGTGATAGAGGGAATCATATTCTGGAATTCAAATTTCAGCGTCAATGCAACTAACGCTTATCTTTGTCTGCGTAATTATATTTTTTCTTAAGTAGTTTGCTTATCAGATAACGACTAGTGCTTTTTGCCATGTGAAAAGCACAGATGGGTATCAATATTCTATGGGGAATTAATATGCTAGACCACATATTAGTTGTTGATATTGACACAATACATTGTCGCTTTAACCGGGGGAATCGGTAGCGGTAAAAGCACTGTAGCTAAGATTTTCGCTGCATTTGGCGTGCCCCTAGTTGACGCTGATATTATCGCTCGAAATCTGATCCAGTCGGATGTTAGGATTCTGCATACTATCATACAACATTTTGGCAAAATAGTTCTGAGATCTGATGGAACTCTTGATCGTGCTGCGCTGAGATTTCGTATTTTTGGTGACCCAAAAGAGAAAGCTTGGCTTGACGATTTCCTGCATCCGCTTATTCAGCGGCAAACCCAAGAGCAATTGCGGGCTTTTCGTGCTCCATATGGACTTTGGGTAGTGCCATTACTTATTGAAAATCATCTACAGCGGCACGCCCATCGGGTGCTTTTGGTGGATGTGGATCGCGGGGTTCAGATTACACGAACGATTATTCGTGACGGTGTCAGCCGCGAACATGTAGAAAATATTTTAGCGGTACAAATATCGCGTCAGCGCCGCTTGACCTGTGCGGATGATATTATTGAGAATAACGGGCATCAAGATGAGATGATAGATCACATTGCTACTTTGCATCAACGTTATCTTTTGCTTTCGCGTCAGCAATCTGAGAGGAAAAAATCCCATAAATGATGTTAACTCACGATAACGGTTGTATTTGAATATCCGTTAAATGAAGATATGCCTATCTTGCTACAATTAGATTTTTTGTTTAGAACAGTTATCCTGGAATTTTGTATTAAGCAATATCGTTCTTGTGATGATGTTTCTATTCACAAGTTTCAGGCTATAAAACTTGTTCTACTATTCATGTCTCCGGATAATAGAGATATAAGGCATAGTATAGAACTGCTATATCGTCAGAACTGCAGTATTATGAGGAGCAGGTAACATGGCATTGACGGTATAATTACAATATTTGATTAAGATGAAATATCCATATGATCGTTTCAATGAATTTTTCTATTGGATAGTGTTATTTATAAAGTAAAGAGGGATTAATTACTTTGTTTGTTCTATTAATTCAACAAGTTGAGTTATAAACTGTAAAATAAATAGTATTGAAATACTAATAAATTAGCTTTAGAAAAAGATATTAAAAATAAATCAGCTTTTATAGGTTTTTAACTATATTAAAGCATTTTTTTCAGCCGATATAACCATATAAGAGCCTGGCGTGGCGATAGATTGTCAGGATTCAGCTTTTTAAGCGCTGCGATTGCTGGTGGTATAGGCAAATTTTCCGGGTGTAATAGCGATACAGGTAACTTATTCACTTTGCTTATTGCCGTATCGTTACCTGCATTTTCTAATTTTTTAAGTTTTTTATGCGCGCAGTTGATAACTTCGCTCGGTATTCCCGCTAGCATTGCAACCGATAAGCCGTAACTTTTGTTGATAGCTCCTTCCTGAATACTGTGAAGAAATGCGATGGTGTTGTCTCCATGTTCTACCGCATCAAGATGCACGTTTACTACGCCTTTTATTTTTTTTGGCAAACTAGTTAGTTCAAGGTAGTGCGTGGCGAAAAGGGTCATGGCCTTGATGCGTTCAGCTAAAATTTTTGCACAAGCCCAGGCTAGTGATAGCCCATCATAGGTTGAGGTACCGCGGCCGATTTCATCTATTAGCACTAGGCTCTGACATGTAGAGTTATGAAGAATATTAGCGGTTTCGGTCATCTCCACCATGAAGGTGGAGCGGTTAGAGGCTAGATCATCGGCAGCGCCGATGCGGGTAAAGATGCGATCCACCGGTCCAATTGTAGCCAGATCAGCTGGTACAAAACTACCAATATACGCCAGCAACACGATCAGAGCAGTTTGTCGCATGTAGGTGCTTTTGCCACCCATATTAGGACCGGTAATGATTAGCATACGCCGTGTGTCGGATATTTTTATTGAATTGGCGATAAAAGGTTTTTTCAGCGTTTTTTCTAGGACAGGATGCCGTCCTGCGGTAATATGGATACCAGGTTGAAAATTTATCTTCGGACATACATAATTCAGAGTTTCTGCGCGTTCGGCTAGATTGCATAGAATATCAAGCTCTGCTAGTGCAGCGGCGCTGTTGCAAAGCTCTGCAAGATGAGGTAATAGCATGTCGAAGAGCTCTTCGTAAAGCATTTTTTCCAGTGTTAGTGCCTTACTTTTCGAAATTAGAGCTTTATCTTCGTATGATTTTAGTTCAGGAATTATATAACGTTCAGCGTTTTTCAGCGTTTGACGACGCATGTAGTGAATAGGCACCAGGTGACTTTGTCTGCGACTTACTTGAAGAAAGTAGCCGTGTACGGTGTTGAAACCTATTTTCAGTGTTTCTAATCCGGTTTTTTTCTTTTCACGTAGTTCTAAACGGTGAAGATAATCGGTCGCTCCATCTGATAGGGTACGCCATTCGTCTAGTTCGGCATTGTATCCTTTGGCGATGACCCCGCCGTCGCGCACTAGCGCCGATGGCGACTCGGTAATAGCACGAGATAGCAAATCGTGTAGTATCTCGAATTCTCCGATCCGATTCATCAATGGAGGCAAATAGGGATCTAATTTGCCCTTGAGCAGCGCCTGAATAGCCGGCAATTGTGCAAAGGCATTACGCATGCGCGCTAGATCGCGTGGTCGCGCCGAACGCAGTGCTACCCGAGCGAGAATTCGCTCCAAATCTCCTATCTGACGCAGTAAAGGCTGTAAATCTGCCACCTGATCCTGCAGCGCGCTAATATTTTCCTGGCGGCTTGTAAGGATAGTGTTATTTCTTGTGGGCATGTGTAGCCAGCGTTTCAGCATTCGGCTGCCCATAGGGGTAACTGTGTGATCAATGATTGATACCAACGTATTTTCACTGCCGCCGCAGAGATTTTTCGTTAGCTCAAGATTCCGTTGTGTCGTGGCATCCATTATAATATTATCTTTTTGATATTCAAGGGTAATGGAACGAATGTGAGGTAGGGAGGTCATCTGGGTATCCTTGGCATATTGCAGCAGACAGCCTGCAGCGCGTAGAGCCAGATATGCTTGCTCGATACCAAAGCAAGTTAAATCGTGAGTGCCAAACTGCATGGTTAGCTGCTGATGTGCGGTGTTGAGCTCGAATTCCCATAACGGTCGGCGCCGCAGGCCGCTACGGTGTTCGATTAGTGCGATATCTTCCAGCGTTTCAGGATAGAGAATTTCTGCCGGGTTGGTACGTTGTAATTCTGCGGCCATGGCTTCATGATCTGCTGGTTCTGATATCATGAACCGGCCAGAAGTTATATCTAAAGTGGCGTAACCAAAACCTTCCTGTGACGCCCAGAGGGCGGCTAGCAGGTTATCCTGACGTTCGTTTAGAAGGGTTTCGTCGCTTAGTGTCCCTGGTGTGATGATGCGGATAACACGACGTTCCAACAATCCTTTAGTGGTGGAATCGCCTATTTGTTCACAGATAGCGACTGATTCACCAAGTGCTACCAACTTAGCTAGATAATTTTCTGCAGCGTGATAAGGGATCCCTGACATAGGAATGGGTTTGCCAGCAGAAATTCCCCGTTTAGTGAGTGAAATATCTAGTAATTTTGCTGCGTGTTGAGCATCATCATAAAATAGTTCGTAAAAATCCCCCATCCTATAAAATAGGAGCATATCAGAATGTTGAGCCTTTATTTTCATGTATTGCTGGATCATGGGTGTGTGTGAATTTAGGTTTTGTATATTAATTGTTGACATTTTAAATTAATCCATTTCATTTTTAAATTTATTATAATTTTGGTTGTTATGATTAAGTATCACGATGTTTAATTAAGAATCCTTAATTTTTATCTTTTGTACTCGGGTTGGGAAAGGGGCATGTGTCACTGAATTAGTCAACATAAAAATTGTCTATCAGACGTACCTAACTTGTTTTCAGGGATCAGAAACGGAGATTTCTTTTTATCATAAGCCAGGTGGAAGAAGGGCAAACCATCTAACTAATAATCTAGGAAACTGATTATTGCCATTGTTTAAGCATGAAAAAACTGATTAAGTATCGCCAGTTTTGCTTAATTTTTATAAAATAAAAATAGAGGATATATGTTTATGGATACGGTCGTTATGTTACTTGATGTTCTATCCTTCCTATCTGCTCAAGTATAATTTTATAAGGTGTAAAAGTTAAATTAATAGTTAATATCATACCATTTCATGAAGAAAAAAATGCTATACTCATGATTATTAGGCTTGTGACAGAATTCAATATATGCTATTTTTTTAATTAATGCTAATTAACGGGTAGCATTTTTACTTAATCCTTGCTTATTCAGAAAAGGAGTAGTAAATCAAGTTTCTTGATGATTAATAAAAAATATATTAATCAATGATTCAAATCATTCTCTGTTTTAATAACATTAATTCAAAAGTAATTCCTTATATCAGCGGTATTTCTCATTTGCAGGCTCTCTGGGCCGATCAGAACAAATAGATTGGTTTTAAATTAATTACGCGTGAAATATTAAGAATGATTTTTTGATAAAATTAATAATTTTTGCGATGGGTTTATATGTTCTGTTCAAGACATGAACTAATGTGCAACTCAATTTGGCAAATTTTTTAAATTTACCAGAAGAAGGGTACATTAAAGTTAATGTTTTAATACTATTGTAGCTATCTCTATTATTTTAGTAGAAATCATTGCTATATCATGCACTTCTTTTTATTTTAAAAAATGGTTGAGCTCCTCGATAACTCAAATGATTATCTGGATCATCAATCACATCTCTTCTTCAGTGCAACGTAGATGCGAATATAACATCTTAATCCTCTGTGCCATAAAAAGATAATAGAATATATCAAATTTCCTCATGAATCCGATCTTTTTGAAGGCATTCTGAGGAATGAGCAGGGAAATTAATATTAGAAATATTATTGTTTAGGCTACTCCCTTCTAAATATTCATTAGCATCACATATTTAAAATTTTTCAGGCACCCCTCTGCAATTGATGAAATGAAAAATTATTCAGCAATAATTCTAACAAATTTACGCTTCTTTGGACCTTTAACTTCAAACTGGATTTTACCCCCTGTCAACGCGAACAACGTATGATCCTTGCCGCAGCCTACGTTATGCCCCGGGTGAAATCGAGTTCCACGCTGACGCACAATGTTGCTGCCGGCTTTTACCGTTTCGCCTCCAAAACATTTAACACCTAGGCGTTTACTTTCTGAGTCGCGGCCGTTACGCGTGGAACCACCGGCCTTTTTGTGTGCCATGAGTCTATTCTTTCTCCTGTTATTTAAGCACTTGATTTAAGCACTACTAATATTTGTAATTTTAACATCAGTGAACCACTGACGGTGGCCCTGATGTTTACGAAAGTGCTTACGGCGTCGAAATTTCATAATGATTACTTTATCGCTACGATCGTGAGTCATGACTATTGCGGTGATCTTACAGCTTTTTAAGAAAGGACAGCCGATCTGAATATCGTCGCCGTTAGCAATCATCATGACTTGCTCAAATTCAACAGTGTCGCCCGTTGCTATGTCTAGTTTTTCAAGACGAACGGTTTGACCTTCCTTCACTCGGTGTTGTTTTCCACCACTTTGGAAAATCGCGTACATAAAAACTCCGATTTTTGCACGTTCGATTTATGATTACTTGATACGTGCTACAAACATTTACAATATATTTACTGGATGCTACGAAAAAATCTTACTAAAAACAAGTATAGAATAGATATGTAGAGCGAAAAGACATGCGTTTTTATTTCTAATTATCTCTTATGTTTTTTTAAGTACAATCAAGTAATACCTCTTTATCAATCCGTTTCCATATGTTTTATTACACTAAACGTGTACCTATTAAACAATAGAAAATAATGAATCTTGAACATATCATAGCACTTACCGCCAAGGATATGGCGGAGATTAACATGGCGATTCGCGAGCACATGAACTCAAAGGTATCATTGATAAATGACCTTGGACATTATATAATCAGTGGGGGTGGAAAGCGTATTCGCCCAATGATCGCAGTGCTGGCGGCACAAGCCTTATATTACCAAGGGAAGCATCATATCACGGTTGCCGCATTAATTGAATTTATCCATACTGCTACGTTGTTGCATGATGATGTGGTGGACGAATCTGATATGCGTCGTGGAAAAGGGACGGCAAACGTTGTGTTTGGTAACGCCGCAAGTGTGTTAGTTGGAGATTTTATTTATACCCGAGCATTCCAAATGATGACTACTCTTGAATGTATTCCGGTACTAAAGCTGATGTCCGAGGCGGTTAACATTATCGCTGAAGGAGAAGTTTTGCAGTTGATGAACTGCAACAATCCGGATATTACTATCGATATTTACATGCAGGTTATCTATAGTAAAACTGCTAGGTTGTTTGAGACGGCATCGCAAGCTGCCGCTATTCTAGCCGGCGCTAATGCCTGCCAGGAATCGGCATTGCGCGATTATGGTCGGTATCTTGGCATGGCCTTTCAATTAATCGATGATCTACTGGATTACGGTGCAAACGGAAATATCTTGGGTAAGAATATAGGTGATGACCTAAATGAAGGTAAGCCGACACTTCCATTACTGCATGCAATGTATCATGGAACGCCGAAACAATCGGCTCTGATCCGGATGGCGATCGAGAAAGGCAACGGACGCCATTTTTTAGAGTCAGTGCTGGAAACAATGTATCAGTGTAATTCTCTTCTGTACACACGCAGGTGTGCTGAAATGGAGGCTGATAAAGCAATTGCTTGTTTAGACTGCCTGTCGCCTTCTCCTTATCGCGATGCGCTAGAGGGCCTAGCCCACGTGGCGGTTCAGCGCGATTCATGAGCTTAATAAAATCAACAGGTTTTTATAAATCGTTTTTTAGAAAAGTAAGCATGAATAATGGGAATTAGTAGAGAGCTTGATGTAAGTTTATCTAAAAAATTTGATGATAATTATAATGCCTATATTTTTAATTAACTTGGTTACCGGATAAGCTGTTTTTAATCATTACTATCGAATTACCTATGCACATGCATAAAAAAGTCAACTGGATTCAGTAGTATCTTGACTGCCAAGCCATATTTTAAAGCGAAACATGTTTCCTTTAGATGCTGAAGCACTTCGTCTGTGATAACCTCTTTTTTTAAAACATCGTAAGTTTTTATTACGCTGATTTATAATAACATGATCATGTTTATTGTTTATTAATCTATCTAATGTTTTCATCACGTCGTGATGGCATTAATGGTTATATCTGTTTTGTTAGAAAAGCATTATAAATGGTAATTTGGTTTATAAGCGTTATTATTCGACGGATTAATGATTTTTTTGAGCGGCCTAGGTTTGAATAAATACCAAGATAGAACTATATCTATAGTTCGGCGTTTGAGTGATAAATCGGAATAAATGCTTTTATGCATCATATTTTTACTCTCTTATGGCGTTAAGGCTATATTTTTTGTTTGCAGGGATTTCTATTTTACGTATTTCATTATCAGGAAACTATCGAATATAGTTCAGTCAGCGTAATAAAATGATAGGTTATGTTATTGTAGAGGCGGTTTTTCGTTCATGCGCAAGCATGTCAGGAGGTTGCTTTATTTTTAATCATACTGTAACCGTTGTTGTGTGATGGTTTATTTTAGTATAGCAATTGTAAATTTTAAATTTTTCTTTAGTTAAGATACTTAATTTTGAAAAAAATAGCGTTCCGATGCCAACGGAACACAACTTGAGCAATGTTCTTCCGTAAGGATCTATTTATTGTTAGTTTGATGAAACGAAAACGTCTTCAGACACTGTTTATAAATGTAAATTAAAGTGCCAGATGTTAAATGCTTATTTAAGTCCATCTTTTTTCTATAAGTTAAGATAAATATCGATTTTTTCATGCTGTATTTTAATAATATAAGAAGATAGATTATCAATATTTCTGATTTATAAATCTATTTTTAATGTGGGTAATGTAACTAAAATTAGATTTTTGATCATATTCCTGAACACTCTGAATATTCATATGAATATATACTTCGGAAAAATGAAGTAGATAGAGATAGTTTTTTCCATTATCATTAATTTGATAGGTATTTATTATCTTTAAAGGTTGGGGAATAGATATATGAAAAACATTATCATTGGCGCGCGATAGCGCGTATTGCGATACCCACTGGTAATATAAAACGAAACTTTGATGTTAGTTGGCAACTCTAGTATCTGTAGTGATGTTGTTTAATATTTTTGTCAGAATTTATTTTAATGATGGGGTGTTTAACCGTTATATTTTTTGCCTAGTCGCGGCGTTTTAAATATACGGGGTATTATTTTTTCTTTATTTATCTTCCATATCTGAAAAAGTGTTCTGCATGGCGGATGCCATTCTTTGACTACGTCAGTAGTACAGTGGTTTTTGCTTTCTTCCAATCTCAAGCTTTTTAATATTGCAAATTTCGTAATTTATCTTGATTGCGCCTTATCTTGATTTTTCTAGGATGTAAATATATTTTGTAGAGAGGATTATACTTGATGTTATCAGGTATCTTAGAATTTTTGTTGTTTTCAAGAAATTCATTAATAATAAGATTGATTGAAAATACTTAATTTCACATAGAGACAGGGTCTAATCTTGCCTTAATGGTGAAAATTTGCATCGACCACTTTAATTTAAATATTAATGAATGTTAAAATTAATTTCAATATCATTCTTTTAACAGTATTTTTATGAAGAAACGGATAATGAATCAGTTATTTCAACGAAATTTTTTAAGGTTAATGGATTTTACTTTTGACGAAATTAATCAATTGCTAACGTTGGCTGTTGACCTGAAGCGTCAGAAGCGAACCGGTTGCGAAATACCGCGCTTGGCAGGTAAAAATATTGCGCTTATTTTTGAAAAAAAATCGACACGTACTCGTTGTTCTTTTGAAGTTGCCGCTTTTGATCAGGGTATCCGAGTGACTTATTTAGAGCCGAGCAGAAGCCAGATAGGTTATAAAGAATCAATTAGAGATACTGCACGAGTACTTGGCAGTATGTATGATGGCATTCAATACCGCGGTTATAGCCAAGAGGTTGTCGAGACACTAGCGCGCTATGCTGGCGTACCGGTATGGAATGGTTTAACGACTGATTTCCACCCCACCCAGCTGCTAGCAGATTTGTTGACTATGCAGGAAAATTTACCGGAAAAATCCTTTAATCAAATGAAGCTCGCTTATGTCGGGGACGCGCGTAATAATATTGGCAATACGCTGCTGGAAGCAGCGGCGCTGACTGGGATTGATTTGCGGCTAGTGGCGCCGAGAGCATGTTGGCCTGATCAGGATTTTGTAGCTCTCTTTCGCCAGAAGGCGCATAAAAATGGTGGGGAGATTTTTCTTACAGAAAAAATTGCTGCCGGTGTGAAGTCGGTAGACTTTATTTATACTGACGTATGGGTATCAATGGGTGAAGATAAAGGAGTATGGGATGAGCGAATTGCGTTGTTACAGGCTTATCAGGTCAATATGGCCATGCTGCGACAGACTGGTAATCCACAGGTAAAATTTTTGCATTGTTTACCTGCGTTTCATAATGTTCAAACTATTTTTGGAAGAGAAATATCGGAGAAATATGGGTTTTCTAACGGAATAGAAGTAACCGATGAGGTGTTTGAATCTTCACATAGTCTGGTGTTTAATCAAGCGGAAAATCGTTTACATACGATTAAAGCCGTACTGGTGGCAACGCTAGCTAATTCGTTAGCCGCTTAGTTATCTCTAAGGGTTATTTTCGCGTGATTTTTTGTGGAGTGATTATTTTTTGGAGTAATGGGCCAGGTTGTGTATCATCTTTCTTACAGAGAGATATTTATATTCGCGTGCGTTGTTTGTTTGCCGGTGTAAATAAATTGGCTTTATTTACGCTGATGCTGGTTTTTACTCTATGTATCTAAAGTATTGGTATGCTAAAACATTAAACTTTGAAATAGGAAAACAGGGGTATTTATCTCAGTATTTACGTAAAAAAACTAACTACTGTTAGTAGGCTCGATCTTTGGTATTTTTTTTCGTTCTGTTTTTTGAGAAACTCAGATTCTCAGTTTATCCGAGAAGTAAATTACAAAATTCTCTGCCTGCAGCAGAGTCTACTCGCCATTTTTTTTGGTGTGAAAACTATATATTTTCCAGATATTCTCAGTGAATTTGTTGAGCTGTTCCTTTTTTCAAATCCCCCTTATTCTTATGGGTATTATACTTTAAGTTATAGTAATAAATCTGTATTTTGACAGATTTAATATATTTTTGGCACGATGTAAGTTTGTGCATATCCATCATTTTATTGATGGAGCATGGCTTCCCATATAAATCAAATATTTAATTATGTGTTCATAATATTTATTAAATCATTTTTATGATGTAACATTTTATTTAAATATTTTATGCATATAAAATACTATTTATTATCTATTGGAATCAAATCTATGAAGTACGCAGACAAAATCTGCATAGAACACCTTTCATTGAAAATAATTTATAGCTAAAACCTCTGATTGTGCTCATGATTTTTATATGAGTCATTAAACTTTTTATTGTATAATACTTCTCTTTTCAGAGAAAAGACTGATTAAATATCCGTAAAATAGCCAAATAGTTTTATATTGGCTCGTCCTTTTTATTTCTCTGGATTTATTAAATCGTATAAAATGATTTGGGGATCATTGCAAGATTAATAAATTAGCATTTAGAACAAAACATTCATCAATATTATTATGCCTATTAAAAGATAGGCGAGTAGATAGGCTTTAATTCGCATATCAAGTAGCTAAAATTGCAGTGCGATTCTTTGATGTTATGAATAGAGATGAATCAAGCTCTTCTAGATGGATGCAAAAATTTCCTTGATTGGTGTGGTAAATTTTTTACGATACAGATATAATCATGACCTTATTATTGACAATAATAATATCTGTAATTTCCTTCAATCTCTTACAGGATTTTATTGATTTTGTTTATATATATTAATAGGAATATACTGAATTATCTAGATGCTTTTCACAACTGAACTGTGTTGAATAAAAAAGTAAAATCAACATAAAAAATCAACACGTGATTTTAATGATATATTAGATTGTTGATAGGACTAGTCTTTAAATTTTTTAATGATATAAAATAAAAAGTATGGCGAATATTTTCCAAAGATAGAGTGTTTCGTATCTCCTATTTTCGGTATGCAATGAGATTTCATAAAATTACTTGTACTGATTTCTTTTTCAGCAGTCCTACTGGAGGCTAGTCCATTTCTGAACCTTGATCAACTCGATTTATCAAAAATTAAGGATAGTATCGCCTGGATGGGATTGAGAATACTAATAACTTTGTCGTGAGGCTATTCTTTTTCCTCAAGAAGAGAGAAGGCCTGTTCGGTTAAATTCTATTCCAAGATGTGATATACAATATTGACCAAATACTCCCGGTGGATACAAGGAGTATAATCATGTTTCTGTAAATTAACGCTTAAGTGGCAGTTTATGATACACAGGTGCTATGGAAAACTCGGACTTGTTAATAAGGATGCATGACAATGTTATAAAAGGATATTGTCGTGCATCCTTATTTTGAATAAACCAATAACTTTATGAAAATATTTTTGTGTAGATACGTAAATTGAAATTATTGGCCTCTGTTTTTGTGTTATGATTTGTTAAATCTAATAATCTATTTATAAATGGAGCTGTTTGAGTTATAAAAAATATTATTTTGAATTTTCTTAAAGATATCGATAATTACTTTAGTTTCTATAAATTATCTCTCTAAAATTCATGAGTTAGAGTATTTTGTTTCTGTAATTTCAAGCATAGAGAATCTCCAACTGGGGTTGTCTTTATATCGAAAATATAAAATGATAATGACATTGAAGTTCATCGATTTCACTTGTATTAAGTCAGGCAATATCTATACATTTTCTGAAATGTATTTTCAAAAAAGTAGACTATATCTAATCAAGGTATTTGAATCAGGAATTTTGAATTTAAAAGGTTAAAAACTATAAATGATTCCTATGTTTTTTTGAGTGAAAATACTAGATGTGCAAGCGTGTAATAAATCTGTTGATTTAACTTACTGAAAATAAATCTCTTGTTTTGAGGAAAATTTATATAAGTTTTTTATGGTAACCGGATGCTAGTTTTATGTATTATCCAATTTTTTAGCTAAGCAACTTTATAAAATAATTTTATTGTTATGTTTGTTTAAATTTTAACCATCAAGAAAATAAAAGAATCCGTGATTTTTTGTAAAAACAGATAAAACTAGAAAAATTTTATGTTTAAAGTAATCTAAAATCAAATAGCTATTTTCTCGACGGTTAGGTAGAAGAAATACCCTTATGGATAGGTTGAAGTAATATGGATTGAAAAGAAAATTGCATCACAAGAAATGTATATATACCCCCCTATCCCTGATAGATGAGTGAAAGAGATAGTGTCTTTCATTTTTCTGTTAAAGGCTTCCCTAAATAAGGGAGAAGCACGCGGATTTATTTAAAACCCAACAGATAGGCACATCTCTTTTCTGCGATTTAGTATTAGCTAGCAGCGGGATAAGTAAAAAACAGTAGATGAAGCATATTTAAAGAAAAATGTACCGCTGCTCCTATCCATAACCTACCGCTCCATTTCCATGCAAGGCCGTAGATAAAGCCTGCTAAAGCGGCAAAAATTATCATAAGCAGTCCAGATTTTAAATGTGCTAATCCAAACAGCAATGCGGTAATCCATAAAGCAATTTGACTACCGGTAAACTTTTCCAGGCGACGTTGGATATAGCCGCGAAACAGTGCTTCTTCCGACAGTGAAACAAAAAATAGATTTGCTAACATGAAATTTCCTAGCCAATCCGGGGTATGTATTTCTGGCGCCAGACCACCAAGCATCACTGCTAATAATAATAAGCTTGGCATACAAAGTAACAAAAGTATCCACTTGTACGCCGTGGTGTTGGGTTGTGGTGAGGTAGCAAAAAATGACGGGAGACAACTTAACAATAAAAATGGAATCAGCGCTTTATCTAGACCGTAATAAAGTGTGAACGGCTGGCTTTTAGGGCCGGCCAGTACTCCATCAAGAATTTTTGGTAAATGAAACCCCGGAGCTAAATGCATAAATAACATTAGGCTACCGATAACAAGCAGAATCTCGCAGGAAACGGCGACTGGTTTATGGGACTGATAATGCTTGTGTAACAGGGCAATAAGTCCCGCAAGTGCTATGAAAATTAATGCAGGTATCCCGACATAGCCTTGCCAAAATCCAGTTACTAAAGCTAGCGCTAGCAGCGTTAGCGCTGCATGAAAATGGAAAACGATGGCGGTAAGTGATAAAATCAACAGATATTCCAATATTATTATTTCCTATTTATTATCTGTTTATATTCTTCCTTTAAAAAGGAGAATACACCTATACGTTATGTTAAATTTAAAAAACCGCTAAAAATTTTTACCAAGACTATTATAAATAGTATATAGAAAAAAAGATAAAAGTGCTAACAGATTTTAATTTTCAGGTTTTTCTCCTATCTTTTAACTAAGGATGAAAAGAAAAATAAAGATAATATGAATTATTATTTTCTTAATAAGAAACATATTAATTACACAGTGTAAAATAATTTTAATTTCTCATAAAGATATTTTATTTTCCTTTGTGATTTACATGCGTTAACCGGCAGCATGTACTTTTTATATTGCACTAATGGCGGGGTTTCCAAATTTAGATTTTTGATTATTGAATTTCTACATTTTTAGAAATGTAACTTTATAACATATTAGATATTATTTTTCTTCTCGCTTCTATATCTAATAGAAGTTATATGTAATTACCATCAAGTATCGAAAGAACCAACGGTACATTCTTTTAGGAGTATTTACCAATGTTTCAAATTTATTTTCTATCAGAAATCTGAAACAAGGTGAATTACAACTCTATTATCGATATAGCAAAAATAGCTAGAGGTGTAATGGAAAATAATTATAGGAGTATAGGGTTTGTTGAATACTGTTCTGGATTAATTTTTAAAATCATGCTAAAATAAAAAACAAATTGCAGGTGTATAGTTCATCCGTGGTGAAGTTATTATTTACGGTGAATCAAATATTTAGAAAACTTTTTTAAAATAAAGAATCCAATTTCCTGCAATTATATGCCAAGAATAGCAGAAGTAACGCACTTTGGATCATGTTGTTAGATTAATAATCGTACAGATATGCTACAGAAATAATTAATATTTAATCATATTTAGTATCAGTCATGCATATGACTGATACACGGTTTATTTATATGAATTTGTTAGATTCAGCGAGATAAATATTAAAGAAAATATACCCATTGGCTAGAATTACATTATTTTGATTTATGTATTAGCATCAAGCATCTCACTCATAAAATCATTTTCTTTTTGAAATCACAAGCAATGTATCAGCAGGTTATTGGATGGCATATAGCCGTGCTATATTATCAATAAATATACATCAATCACTCTATTTTAGGACTTTCAACTCGTTAAATCAATAATAATTTCTAAATTTTATATTCTGTACCTTCAGGTTAATTAGCTATATTTTTGCTAAACACTTTGAGACTAATATCGGAATATGCCAAGTAAGAACTAATCTGGATAGCGATAGTTGACTTTATTCCCCTCCGTATTAATGTGTAGATATTCATGTTTTCCAACAACTAGCTAAATGAATTGTCAGTTTACTAGGCCTACTTTTTATGATGAAGAAGAAGCATTTTATCGGTAATCGCTCTGTCGCCGCCACATGGGCTTTAAGTGTTACTTCTGAGGCTAAGTGAATACTAATAAAAGAGGATTAATATTTTTTAGCTAAATTTCGGACTACACGATAATTTCCAGTAGGCGCGGTTGAGTTAAATTATCGCTGGCATGTAGTTTAAAAATGTGAAAGAAACCGTTTTGGATGCCGACGAAATTCTGTCTCTTGTTTCCTAATAAGAAAGAGTTATCGGGAAAGGTGGAATCGGAAGTATTTTTCTCACATAGCAATGTGGTGGCAAGTAAGCAACTAACTTCCTTATTTTTATATCAAAATTGTTATTTCGATTATAGAAATTAAAGATATAAATGTTGTAATTGTATTAAAAATGATTATTTTTAACTTGTTGGCTGGCCCCCCGCCGCCTTTCGGCAAGCGATTGAGTAACTGGAGCTTGAAACGAATGACTAATTATGTCCTGGTTGGCGATGTTGGCGGAACTAACGCTAGGCTGGCGTTGTGCAATGTGGATACGGGAGAGATCTCTCATATCCATACTTATTCCGGTGATGATTATGATACCTTAGAACGGGTTATCTGTCGTTATTTGACTGTTCAAAAAGTGGAAATTAAAGAAGCTTGTATTGCTATTGCTTGCCCAATTACTGATGATTGGGTTGAAATGACGAACCACTCTTGGGCTTTCTCCATTCAAGAAATGAAGGCCAGTTTTGAATTGGAAGAACTCGAAATCATCAATGATTTTACTGCGGTGTCGATGGCTATTCCGATGCTAACCGAGAAAGATGTCATTCAGTTCGGCGGCGGAAAATCTATTGCCGGAAAGCCTATTGCTATTTACGGTGCGGGTACGGGGCTTGGGGTCAGTCATTTGATTCAGGTAGATAAGCGCTGGATTAGTTTATCAGGGGAGGGTGGTCATGTGGATTTTGCTCCAAACGGCAAAGAAGAGGATGAGATTTTTTCAGTATTAAGCGCAGAGTTAGGGCATGTTTCTGCGGAACGGCTACTTTCCGGACCGGGGCTAATCAATTTATATCGTGCTATCGTGAAGGCTGATGGACGATTGCCTGAAGAGCTATTGCCAAAACAGGTTACTGAACAGGCGTTAAATGATAGTTGTATTGATAGCCGGCGGGCCTTATCTCTTTTTTGTGTTCTAATGGGCCGTTTCGGCGGAAATCTGGCATTGAATATGGGTACTTTTGGCGGTGTCTATATCGCCGGCGGTATTGTTCCTCGATTTTTAGATTTCTTCCGTGCTTCAGGGTTCCGGGTAGCATTTGAAGATAAAGGGCGATTTAAAGATTACTTGTTGGATATTCCTGTATATTTGATTTGCCATGATCAGCCCGGCTTGCTTGGTGCTGGCGCCCATATGCGCCAACTGATGGGACATCAACTTTAAATGCTTATGTTTCCCCCACCTTTCTTTCCGTTTCATTGATACCACCCCTGTTATTTGAAGGGTAATCCGGTATTTTTATGCCATTTTCCATTTTCATCCAATAAGTCATAAAGGGCTAAACGAATGTTTCATTTAATGTCAGAGGTCTATTATGAAGTGAAATGATTTGCATTATTTACTGCACCAGATGTTCTGTATTTCAAAATTCATATCGTTAAGGCGCAATTATCTGGTATAATATCCATATAGTAAGAACCATATGTAGGATCCTATTAAAAAATTCGTAATAAATAATTCATATTCACCATACCATTATGGTATGAAGTTAACTTTAATTTTATAAATTACACACCTGTTAGGTGATTATTTAATCAGAACAGCTCATGATTCAATTTGTTGAATGAAGTCTATGAATATTTTCAGAAATGTCTATTAGGATATTCTACGGTATTCTAAAGTTGCTCCTCCAGTCCCACAAGAACCAATCTAATTCTCAAGGATTACAGATTAAGCATAAACCACCTAATTTTCTATTTTTCATCTGTTTATTTTTGTATTGTTGCCCGATTTACGAGAAACAGGGGTGCATTAATCGGCATGATAACTTTTCGAAAAGCTGATCGTATAGTGTTATATGGCACATTGCCTATAATTATAAAAACCTAAATAATTCTATATTTCTATTCAATATTCTCTCCTTTCTGTACATATTAAGCGGAATAGCTTATTGGATCTAAATTCATGCGGGATGGGATGGTATGTACTTAGCATTTTTTATTTTAGTGACTATATTAGAGAAGAGATATTAGATGTCCGTGAATTCTATATGTTTCAACCGTTCAAAGGGGATACTCCGTGAGTATTAAACGGACCTTGTTTCAGTTACTCAACATCTGAGGAAACGGTGGGAAAGGATCAATCATTCGCCACATGAATCAAAAGGATACGTTGTAAAACTCATAACCAATATCATGTCTATGTGTTATTTTGGGCGAAATTAGATTAGGTGTAATAGTTTTTTTAAAAAACAGGTTATCTAGGGCTATGGAAGAAAAATATTCCGCAAATAAAGAAGTTAAAATCATATAGTTAAATAATAGAAAATATCACGATATGTAGGTACCTATGGATATAGATCCCTAGGTCTATGGATTAATAAGGGAAAAATATTATATTAGAGCTGACTCTTTAAGACGTTAATATTCATTTTAAAACTAAAATAATAAGAAAATTACTTTAATTTAAGTATTTGGAAAATTTCTAAAAAGCATAAGTTATAATATGATCTATGGTGTTAGCGGAAATCGCTCTCATCCTAGTTAAGGAATTTGATGTAACTAGAGATCGCAAAATTTTTATTCTCTAAAATTGCTGCGGTTGACCGGATCTGTTGCATGATAGAATTTAGAGTGTATTCGCATATGAATATACTCTAATAAAAAGATTGTTGGATAAAATGGATTGGTATTTAGCGGACATGATATACAATTGAAATGTATAACCTAAATTGCTGTATACAGAAAAGTAATCACTGCGTATCTGAGAAAACGGTAGGGCTGTGCGTTATTTGATTAAAAATAATAGATTTTAGTTGGCTTATAGCGTACGCGTGAAGTGGCGTGGGCGAAATCCCAACAAGTATAACGCGGAACAATAAACAATGCTCCCTACCGCCATTACGCCCATTAGGCGTATTAGTCGCCAAGGCATACTGCCATTTGCCCAATCCTGTTGCATCACAGTCAGCAAACCAATCATAGCTGTGGCCATGATAACTACCGCTAGGAAGAGCCGGCAGAAAAAATTAAGCCATCCAGGTTGTGGTAAAAAAAAATTTTTTCTACGTAGCTGCCAGTACAGGAGGCCAGCATTAAAACAGGCAGCCAGTCCGATGGACAGAGAGAGACCAGCATGCTTCAGGGTATCGATAAAGATCAAATTCATTAATTGTGTCATGATTAAAGTAATCATTGCCACTCGCCCCGGCGTTTTGCTGTCCTTACGAGAGTAAAATCCTGGAGCTAGGACTTTCACCAGAATTAACCCAATTAGGCCTACTGAATGGGCCATTAATGCTTTTTGTGTCATTAGGGCGTCAAATGCGGAAAATTTACCGTACTGGAACAGCGCTACGGTTAATGGATGGGCCAAGATTCCAAGCGCCACCGCACTGGGAAGTGCCAGAATGAAGCATAAACGTAGGCCCCAGTCTAACAGGCTGGAGTATTCATCATGATTACCACGGGTAAAGCTTTGCGACAGTGCAGGTAGCAAAATGGTCCCTAGCGCTACACCAAGTATCCCTGAGGGGAATTCCATCAATCTATCGGCGTAATACATCCAAGACACTGAGCCGGCCACTAGAAAGGAGGAAAAAATACTATTAATAATTATAGAAATTTGGCTTACTGATACACCAAGGATAGCTGATCCCATTTGCCGTAGTACGCGCCATGTGCCTTCGTTGGAAAACTGCACTTTGGGTAGCACCAACATACCAATTTTTTTCAAGTGAGGTAATTGATAGCTCAATTGTAGGAAGCCACCAGCTAGCACGGCCCAGGCCATCGCCATGATAGGCGGATGAAACAAGGGCGCAGCGAGCAGCGCAAAACATATCATGCTGATATTGAGCCATGTTGGTGCAAACGCAGGCACCGAGAAGCGATTCCAGGTATTAAGGATTGCTCCTACTAGTGAAGTGAGAGAGATGAGCAGAATGTAAGGAAAGGTAACGCGCAATAACGTCGTTGTTAAGGCAAATTTTTCTTGCGTATCGATAAATCCTGGTGCGGTTATTACGATTATCCAAGGTGCGGCTAGAATACCGGTGATAGTTACTAGTGCCAGCACTAGCGTGAGCAAGCCGGCGACAAAACTGATAAATACACGCGTTGCTTCATCTCCTTGTTGGCTTTTGTATTCTGCTAAGATAGGCACGAAGGCTTGTGAAAAGGCGCCTTCGGCGAAGATGCCTCGAAGAAAATTTGGGATTTTGAAGGAGATAAAAAAGGCATCGCTTGCCATACTTGTACCAAATACTCGTGCCATGACAGCATCGCGGATAAACCCTAAGATGCGAGAAAAAAATGTCATGGAGCTGATCACTGCCAGCAATTTTAATAAATTCACGGTGTTATTTTTCTCTTTTTCCACGGACCACCTTAAGGAGAATTAATGATATCTGTTAAATTCTGATTCTTTGAGTGTAGATTAAAGAACTATGATAAATAATTGTATACTGTTATTTGGCTCTTTTTAAAATAAAAAATAGGAAGTGTGTCTTGTAAAACATTGGTTACATCTGGTTGTATGATATACGTACTTTGATAACGTAGAAGACCATTGCAAGGCAATGATAAATTTAGTGCTACTAAAGTAGTTATTTATCTTAGTCTTTGTCTTCTCGTAAAAATAGGTGATAACAATGGTAAGTAGATACAATGACGGTTTTTAGTTTTTACTGCTCGAGATGAAAACAAGCCAATAATTAAAGTAAAACTATTTGCTAATCTGGTTTAGTAAGAAATTTGAACGATACAGTCGTATAATGCTGCTATAAGATATCCTTCTATGGTCGTATATTAAAATCATCAATATAATTAGAATATACATATTAAGGCATGGTATTAATATTGCATTTTTGTTCCCAAGTTCTTGTTTTTATGGTTGGACAATTTGTGTTTTATTGGATTCGAATCAGGATAATTAAAGAATTGTATGCTTTTTATAAAGAAAATCTGTAACAGAAAAAATCAACATTTTCCATATCATGGTTGATGAAACCATTTCACTTTTGATTGAATCATCATTAAATTTATATAAAGTTTCTTATACTTAAGAATGATTATATATCAAACTCGGATTATTATGAATATTTTACTCCGTAATATCGTTTATGAGATTGGTATTCATATCTATACAATCAGATAAAAAACAAGCACAATATTGCTTAGAAAGTTAATGAATCAGGTGTAAGAATTATTGCACCTGATTGGCTCATAATAGCATAAAAATATTGTTTTATAGTATAAGAATTAAAATAACAGAAAAGGAAATTATTTCCTAAGAAACAAATTGCTTACATATTTGCAGCATTACAGGGGTATCAATCATAAACTTTTAATTTATTTAACAAAATTTGCATTGATTAGAGATTTGCTTTTTCTAAAGCTCACTGAAGAGCCAGAAATTGTTATAAACCATGATAAGTGTTATGGTTGTGCAATGATATTTTTCAGCTTGTTTTTGATAAGGATGTTAACTTGTTTCTAACCTCGTGCTTTTAAATTAGCTGAACAATATATTTAGAATAGGTGAGATTATTTCTAATAAACTTTAGAATTATCGTTGCATGAATTAACTAGAAATAAGAAACAATGACTATTGCCGAGTGAAGAACCAGAAATGGCACACATTTAATTCTGTTATAAATCCACTCGTTGTGACTTATAGCAATGCATTTCTTTGAGCATAGTTTTTGTTAACTATCAGTTTAATTTCAATACTACCATTTATAGTAAGTATGTTCTTTATGCTAATTATAAGTAAAAATTATTTTATTTAATTTAATGCATAATATGCATTAAATTTATTGTATGTCCTATTTTTCAAGGAACTTTAAGTTTTATTACTGCTGATTTTCATGGTCACCCATGTACTGAAAATACTTTATATAGTATATAGGAAGATCCTTTAATAACCGTTATCAACATGTTCAATCTTAAGCAGAGATTTAGCTTTATAGAGAAAGGTCTGAGACTTGCGGTAATGATGAAACGTAAAGTACAGTAATTCTTGATGCTTTTTCCCCGCATCATGTTACATAGTTTCAATTATCTAATAAGGCTTTTATGTGAAAGCATAGCTAATAAGTGATAAGACATAGAAAAATCAAATATAAAAATTAATTAGCAAACCAAGTAGTTAAATTGGTTTTATTTTGGCATTATAAATGATAATTCGATTTTTAGTGATAAAGTTACAATATTTTTTTGAAACGGATATTTATATAGTTGTTGATGAGCTTTTATTCAACAGATTCAGTCGTAGTATGGGATATACCTTGCCTTTTTATTTCTTGTAAATGAACCCTATCACTTAAAATATCTCGTTTATAATCAATACTTTATAGTATATCGAAGACGATTTAGGATCGTTTAAGTTATAAAAATCATGATCATATAATTTTTATAAATTTGATGAAGATATCATTACTTGGCACAAGACTGTGTATCGATAAAGTGTCTTATGTCTTGAGTACCTATAATGGTGGTGGTATAAATTAGTTGTAAATTGAAATCGATAAATAGTTTTTTAAGAAACTGTGATTAAAGGTTTCTATATGCTTACCCTGGGTGATTTATTTCAGAGTTATCCATCGGAGTTCAATATGGCGCACGCATGGTGGTACCAGCTGTTTTTAGTATGTACTAATTATCTATGCTCGCAATGTAAATATAATAAATACTAAGATACCATACACATCCGATGCTGGTGTTATGGTAGGGATTTATTAGTTTATTTTTATCAATCTTTGAAAAGATCATCTAGGTCGACAAACAAATTTTTAATATAGGCTAAATACAGTTTCTTCTGATATTATGAAATACTATGATTTGCGCGCCTTCCTTGCTCTGTTAGAGCAGCAAGGAGAATTAAAACGAATCAGCTTACCCATTGATCCTTATCTGGAAATGACGGAAATTTCCGACCGCACTCTGCGTGCTGGCGGCCCAGCGCTTTTATTTGAAAAGGCCAAAGGATATTCCATGCCCGTATTATGTAATCTATACGGTACTCCTGAACGAGTAGCTCTTGGAATGGGGCAAGAGAACGTTAGGGCTCTGCGCGATCTGGGTAAGTTGTTGGCGTTTCTAAAAGAACCTGAGCCTCCTAAAGGTTTTCGCGATTTGTTAGATAAAGTGCCCCTATTTCGTCAAGTGCTGCATATGCCAACAAAGCGGTTAAGTGTTGCTCCTTGTCAGGAACAGATTTGGCAAGGTAAAGATGTGGATCTTGGTCGTATTCCGGTCATGCATTGCTGGCCGAGTGATGCAGCACCGCTAATTACCTGGGGTCTGACGATTACACGCGGACCATACAAAGAACGGGAAAATCTTGGTATTTATCGCCAGCAAGTGCTGAGCAGTAATAAGGTAATTATGCGCTGGCTCTCTCACCGCGGTGGAGCGCTGGACTTCCAGGAATGGAAGCAGAAAAATTCCGGTAAACGTTTTCCAGTTGCGGTTGCTATTGGTGCCGATCCTGCGACGATTCTGGCGGCAGTGACGCCGTTGCCTGATGTGCTCTCCGAATATGCTTTTGCTGGTCTGCTAAGAGGTTATAAAACCGAAGTGATCAAGTGCGTATCCTGCGATTTAGATGTGCCTGCCAGCACGGAGATTATTTTAGAGGGGTATCTTAAGGCAGGCGAAACAGCGATTGAGGGCCCGTATGGAGATCATACCGGCTATTATAATGAAATGGATACTTTTCCGGTTTTGACCATTACGCATATTACTCAACGGCGCGATGCTTTATATCATTCAACTTATACTGGCCGTCCGCCTGATGAACCGTCGATAATAGGTGAAGCACTTAACGAAGTATTTATTCCTATCTTGCAAAAACAGTTCCCGGAAATAGTTGATTTTTATTTACCGCCGGCAGGATGTTCCTATCGACTTGCAGTTGTGACCATTAAGAAACAATATGCTGGTCACGCTAAGCGGGTGATGATGGGTATCTGGTCTTTTCTGCGCCAATTTATGTATACAAAATTTGTGATCGTATGCGACCATGACATTAATGCCCGTGATTGGAAAGATATTGTTTGGGCAATGACGACTCGTATGGATCCGGCGCGTGATACGGTTTTGATAGAAAATACACCGATAGATTATCTTGATTTTGCTTCACCGGCTTCTGGGCTTGGATCTAAAATGGGATTGGATGCGACAAATAAGTGGCCCGGAGAAACGCAGCGTCAATGGGGTACGCCAATTAAAATGGATCAATCGGTTTGCGAACGTGTTGACGCTATCTGGGCGCAGTTGGCTATATTGAAAAATAGTTATGCCCCGTAATTTTTGCGGTATCTATGACTAATTGCTTAATGACAGACAGAGGAACTGCATGATTACATTGACCTGTAAAGTGTTTTCTGTGGATGCTATTACTGATGCTGTTTATCGAGTACGGTTGGCACCGGAAACGGCTTTTCATTTCCGTGCTGGTCAGTACTTGATGGTGGTAATGAATGAACACGATAAACGTCCATTTTCCTTGGTATCGACGCCCATGGAAACCAGGTTTATCGAGCTGCATATTGGTGTTTCTGAATTCAATTTGTATGCAATGGCTGTCATGGATCGTATTTTAAAAGATCGGGAAATTACTATTGAAGTCCCGCAGGGTGACGCGTGGTTGCGTGACGATACAGATCGTCCTATTATGCTGATTGCTGGCGGTACCGGTTTCTCTTATGCTCGCTCTATTTTATTTACGATTCTGGCGTGTCAGCCTGATCGAAAAGTAGTTATATATTGGGGTGGACGAAATCGGGATCATCTTTATAATTTAGGTGAACTAGAGGCGCTCAATTTGCAGTATCCGCAATTATCTGTGATTTCGGTAGTCGAACAGCCGGATGAATACTGGGAGGGGCGTTCTGGTACTGTCCTGATGGCAGTGATGCAGGACTATGTTTCTTTGGAAGCTTACGATATTTATATCGCGGGGCGTTTTGAAATGGCAAAAATTGCCCGTAAACTTTTCTGCGCTGAGCGTAGCGCAGTGGTTGAACGTATTTTTAGTGACGCTTTTACTTTTATTGAAGTAGGGGGGGTATCCGTATCAACGCCGATAAAATCACGATAATTTATGATCGAGGGTAGTATACATTAACTGATTAGGCATGTTTTTAGGTAAAATACTTTGGTAATAAGCATTTCCAATGTAAATATACGAATATTACAATTCAATTAATTTAATTTTCTTATTGCATGAGTTATCTAACTTCAAGAGAAAATTAGAAACGGGTTATGTATTAGTTATGTAAAATGCTATTTTAAGTTTATTTAAAGAGCCCTTCATAAGGCTTTTTTATGATAAGCGTAAAATGGTTGACCAAGTGTTCTTATATATCTTATATATAAGCAGTAACGACTTATTTTTTTTGTATTTTTAAATTCATTAATATAAGTAATTCAGACTATATTTCAAATACTAATGCAAAAGTACCTCAACAACTCACCGTTATTTATTGTTATTTCGAGGATACATTTTCAATGCGTTTGTTAAGGTGGGTAGATTAATAAAAATTAAGCTCAAAAGTTATTAAATAATGTTTAAAAATCCAGCCTAAAATTTAGATACTGCTTAATACTAGAATAACTATGTTAGTTTATTTCCTGAGTTTTACGGTAACGAGAGAAAATATATCAAGTTTTACAATAATGCATTTACACATATAGGTTTTATCTAATCAATAATCCGAAAAAAGAATTGAGATTTTCTATGCTGATCAGTATCAAAATAGGTCATTCAATATTATTATGATGAAATTTAGTATTCATCATGATGGGATCTGTGTTTTTAGAGAGTTTAAAAATAAGAAATATTTACACACGAAGGATTTGTTAAATAAAGATGATAGGATATCATCTGTTTCTTTTTGTGTATCTATCGGTTGAGTATGTAAGCGGATATAAATTTTGTGTTTAGCATTCCTATAAGAATGCAAATCGTGTCTCTCCCATCCAGAGTTTATAAAGCTTTTTGATTATCGCTATCGATACCTCGTTGTGTGTATGTTTAATGCAAGACCTAAGTGTAATTTGCAAAGAACTTATTTATTCTTTCCTCTTGTGGTGTTGTAAAAGAAGGATGTCCGGTTTTTATTCTGTGTGAGCGCCGCATTGATGGCGGAATAAACCCACTTGCTTTTTTAGATATTTTGTGTTGTGATAGGCTGTTTAGCAGGTTAATTTATAAGGATATTATTTTATTCATGAAATCAAACCGCTAGTATTTTATACTACTTCTCTACGGGGAAGTAGAGAGTTTCTTTTTCCTCAACATAGCTTCATACCGGTAATACGCATTCTAAGTCTTATTAAATCGAGGTTTTCCTGATTTTCGCTGGATTATCTTAGTGCTGACTCTTTTTAACACTCTGCTTGATTTAATTCGTGGAAAATTTGTGTGTAAATGATGCTCAATGCTGTTATTTATTTTTTATCAGAGATTTCAAGATTAATTTATCGTATGTTTGTGTTATATTCTGACTAGAATATACTGTCTCTGTTCATATTTGGTTTGAGGGTTTGTTTCGATTTAAAAATCGGATCAAAATAACGTAATTTATATTGAAATTAATTAACTCCAGATCGCAAGATCTGTTGAAAAGGATACAACGATTACATTTATTTGATTTTAAGTTTCCAATAATCAAAATAATATTTTTCTTTATTTATTATTGTATTTTTAACATTTTCATGGTGTTACGTTGATTTTTATATGAGGTAGAGTTTGTTATATATTTAATTATTATTTTTTCAGGATTTTTAAATAATCATTTGAAATATATCAAAGCATTTCTGTTCATGTATCTTTGAAAAATATTATGATTTTTGCTAAATGTTTTTAACTCAAAATTATCAATTTTGATGTTGAATCATCATGTAATCATTTTGAATTTTAACGGATATTTAATTTTTCTTTTTTCTGAAAGAAACTATTTTTATAAAAATTGAATAGTCATATAAATATTTCGATTAAATTAAAGATTTGATTTTGTTACTGATGATTAAGTATGAGTTTTTTATCCGCTAAAAGGTCATGGTTATACTCTCTAATCTTGGCCTCAACGCAGTGCGAAATATATTTGTATTTTAAGAAGATTATTGATAATTACCATAAGATAGTAATTAAGAGTACATTTTTATCTAGCAAAATCAGATAGTTAAAAACACTGTAATGAAAACTTTAACATGTTATCTTCCAATTATAATAACATAAATGAGGATAAAAAGAACATGATCCAGCTCTGCTTTTTTGCGTAACCATATTGCTGAATTTCATTCACAATGATATTCAAATACATCTCGGAAGCACTAATCTAGGTAGCGATCTAGATGTTTATTCCTTTATAATTAAAGTGATTGAGTATATTTTTTCTATGCCTCTGCATAGGGGTAGGTTTTATGTTCACATCATGATATGAAAAATCATCAACACACCACAGTTTAAGAAAAAATAAAGGCATGAATAAAGGCATGCGGGAAGTAATCCATCATTATTAGCTGATAGATAAACTATGCGCGAGGAGACTTTATAGAGAGTATTTTTAGGATATAAAATAAGCGCTGGTTTATTTTTTCTACAGCGTGCTGCAGCCTGTTCCTTGCTCTGTAAAATGAAAACCGAATAATTTGCGACTCGCGAATACTCTCTTTTTCAATATTAGCTAGCATTTTTGGCTGAAAATTTTTTAAAATTTCCTTTATTGAACTTTGCTTGTGTGTTGATAAGTTAAATATTTTTTCCGTTTACGATGGCGATTGTATTATGTAATAGCTTTAAATTTTTCTAAATATTATTTGGCATAGGTTCAAATTTGTATTTGAAATAAATAAAAATGATTGCAACCCTGGAATGATGAACGATTTTTATTCAATTTATCCAAACTTATTATAGTTGCCCGTGGCAATGCTTAAATTTTTTTCCTGACTTGCACGGACAGCTATCGTTTCGCCCAACTTTTCGGCCTGTCCGTGCTGCAATATCGGTTCCACCACGATCGTCTTCAAAGGATTCTGTTGCCAGGACCTGATGACTCAGTTTTACCTGTTTGTTCAGACATTCTATCTCTGCGTGTTGTTTCTTTATTGTCTTTTCCTTTTCTGGTATCTCCACTCTTATTTTATAAAGCGCGCGGATTACTTCATATTTTAGAGATTCAAGCATGGTGGCAAACATTGTGAAAGATTCGCGTTTATACTCTTGTTTCGGATCTTTTTGTGCATAACCGCGTAAATGAATACCTTGACGTAGATAGTCCATCGCTGCTAAATGCTCTTTCCACAGAGAATCAAGTGTTTGCAGCGTGATGCTTTTCTCGAAATTCCGCATCATCTCGAAGCCAAGGATTTCTTCCTTACGCTGATATTGGATCTGAAGTTGCTCAAGCACGCGTTTGCGCAGAGTTTCTTCCTGCAGGCCTGGTGCCTCTTCTATATTTTTTGTGAGAGGGATAATATCCAGATCGAAATCATTTTTAAGACGGTGTTCAAGACCAGGGATATCCCACATTTCTTTTAGCGACTGCTGTGGAATATAAGTATCGAATATGTTTTCTAGGACATCATCACGGATTCTTTTGATGGTATCATTAATGTTTTCCACATCGAGTAATTCATTGCGCTTTGTGTATATCACGCGGCGCTGATCGTTAGCAACGTCCTCATATTCTAACAGTTGCTTACGGATATCGAAGTTGCGGCTTTCCACCTTACGCTGAGCGTTGGCGATTGCCTTGGTTACCCAAGGGTGCTCTATGGCTTCATCTGGCATGATACCCAGTTTTTGCATCATTCCGGAAACGCGCTCTGATGCAAAAATACGCATCAGGGTATCATCCATTGATAGATAAAAACGGGATGAACCAGCATCGCCCTGACGGCCAGATCGACCTCGTAGCTGATTATCAATACGGCGAGATTCATGGCGGCTGGTTCCGATAATATGCAGGCCTCCAGCAGACTGCACTGCCTCATGACGAATGAGCCATGCGTCTTTAATGGTAGCGATCTGTTGTTTGGTTGGCAATTTTAAAGCCCCGATTTCCGCCTGCCAGCTACCGCCTAGCACTATGTCGGTACCGCGCCCGGCCATGTTAGTGGCGATGGTCACTGCCCCGGCTTGGCCAGCCTGGGCAATAATTTCCGCCTCCATGGCATGAAATTTAGCGTTAAGTACTTTATGTGGAATATTAGCTTTCTTTAGCTCTGCGGAAACCAACTCTGATTTTTCAATGGAAATTGTTCCCACCAGAACAGGTTGACCACGTCCGATGCAGTTTTTAATGTCATTTATAATGGCATTAATTTTTTCCTTTTCTGTCATGTAGACTACATCGGGCCAATCCTTACGGATCATCGGACGGTTTGTAGGGACTACGATTGTGTTGAGTTTATAAATGAAATTGAATTCAAATGTTTCTGTATCAGCAGTTCCGGTCATGCCGCACAGTTTTTTATAAAGACGGAAATAGTTCTGAAAGGTAATAGAGGCCAAAGTCTGGTTTTCATTCTGGATTGTTACATTTTCTTTGGCTTCAAGCGCCTGGTGTAGTCCTTCAGACCAGCGGCGCCCCGGCATAGTGCGGCCGGTATGCTCATCAACAATGATGACTTCGCCATTTTTAATGATATAGTCTACATCTCGGGTGAATAATACATGGGCGCGCAGAGCGGCGGTTACATGATGCATCAAAATAATGTTGTCTGGTGAGTAAAGTGATTCGTTTGATTTAATAATATTTCCCTTCACTAATAACTCTTCAATCAGCACAAGCCCCCGTTCTGTTAGAGTAATCTGGCGAGATTTCTCGTCTACCGAAAAATGACCTTTACCCCAAAAATTTTCGGAGTCTTCGTTCTCTTGTCGAATTAAATGAGGGATCAGTTTATCAACACGGTGATATATATCCGAGCTATTTTCTGCCTTGCCGGAGATTAAAAGAGGGGTGCGAGCTTCGTCGATTAGAATGGAATCAACTTCATCTACCAGGGCGTAATGCAATTTACGTTGCACTCGATCTTCCGGGCTAAATGCCATGTTGTCACGCAAATAGTCAAAACCGTACTCGTTATTGGTTCCGTAGGTAATATCAGCGGCGTAAGCGATACGTTTAGCCGCTATTGTTAGCCCTGGTAGGTTAATCCCGACACTCAGACCTAGGAACTGAAATAGCGGAAGATTATTTTGCGCATCGCGTTGAGCCAAGTAATCGTTTACCGTTACTATGTGCACTCCCTTTCCGCTCAGAGCATTGAGATATGCTGGCAGTGTAGCAGTCAGCGTTTTCCCTTCTCCGGTACGCATTTCGGCAATGCACTGATTATTCAGCACCATACCTCCTATCAATTGCACATCAAAATGGCGCATTCCGAACACTCGTTTGCTGGCCTCGCGTACTACAGCAAACGCTTCCGGTAGCAAGTTATTGACGCTTGCTCCTTGGGCGATACGATCACGAAATTCAATGGTTTTTTCTGCAAGTTGTTTATCGCTTAGTTGTTTGATTGCTGGTTCCATTTGATTAATAATATTCACTGTTTTGCTCATGCGTTTCAGTGTACGATCGTTATGGTTGCCAAAAATTTTTGTGAGTAATTTTGCTAACATAGTCAGTTACATCTCATTACGGTTCAGCCTTATCGGCGCCCAAAAAATCATTTTCAAAAAAATATGATGCTTGCAGAGGTAGTCAGCTGCAATCTGGAATGCAAAGCACTGTACGATTGCGGAATAAAAATAAAGCCTTTGTAAAAATAAGCACCTGATTCTGCTGGCGTTATCGCCGCACCCGACAGGCCCACTGGTTTCGTCGAACTTAAAGAATTAATCAGGCAGATAAACGCGAGGCGTATAGAAAACTTAGTGGAAGTAGTTGACGGTATCCGGAGGGGGAACGATAAATGTTTTTTAGTTACCCCGCTAGCTAAAGCTAGTTGAATTTTTCTAAGCGCCACTCAAAAATAACGACACAGCAAATTTATCTGCAACTATTCCAGTAGGAATTAAGGGCGAAAAATGTCTGCCAAATTGTCATTAACGATTTATAATATCCATTACTTGTTAATCTATCTCGTGGGAGTTTTGTTATGCGCCATAGTCGTCCACATCGTATTGATAGCTTGCTCAGCGAAGCTGTCGTAGCCGGATCCATAGACTCCTCCTTATCGCAGATTCGACAGCGCGCCATCATGTTGTTAAAGCTTAACCGAGCGGTTCATTCTCTGCTCCCTACATCGTTACGCCCTTTATGCCATGTCGTTAATGTTCGTCATGAAGTAATGGTGCTAGGGATTGCCAATGCTTGTTGGAAAATGATGGTAATGTATGAACAACCCAAATTATTATCTGCATTAAGATCGCAAATTCTACCATCATTGATATCTATCAACATCAGGATTAACCCTAATCAAGTAAGAAAACAAGAATTAAACGAACAAAATCACAATAGCATTTTGCAAACAGGGATAAAAGCACGGTGTTTGAGCGTACAAAGCGCTGTATCTATTCGACATGTAGCAGCGCGCAGTGAAGGAAAACTAAAGAATGCGCTGGAGCGACTGGCGATATTGGCAGGAGATAGTGTTACTTCCCACGATATATAAAAAAATAAACGCTTGATTTTTTAAATCCTTTTAGTAGAGAGAGTGGCCCGTTATAAAGCACTAGTAAGCTTTATCACGATTCTCAATGAATTCAGCTTTTCTATGTCATAACGAAAAACAAGGTGCTTTGAAAGTTAGTGGCAGTTCGGTTTCGTCCTCAAACGTTACCAGTTCCCATGCTTCTTGACGCATTAAAACTGTTTGCAATAGTTTGTTGTTCATGGCATGGCCAGATTTAAAGGCAGTAAACGCGCCAATGATATTGTAGCCGCACATAAAGAGATCACCGATGGCGTCTAGTATTTTGTGACGGACAAATTCATCTTTAAAGCGTAGCCCATCTTCATTCAGGACACGGTAATCGTCGGCAACGATGGCGCATTCGAAACTGCCTCCAAGCGCTAAGCCGTGCGATTGCAAGTACTCGATATCGCGCATAAAACCGAAGGTGCGTGCGCGGCTTATCTGGCGAACAAATGACTCAGTGGAGAAGTTTAGGAAATAACGTTGAGAACTGGCATGAATCGCGGGATGTTTGAAATCGATGGTAAAATCGAGTGTAAAGCCATTATATGGTGCCAGTGTAGCCCATTTGTCTCCGTCTTGGACGTGGATAACTTGTTTTAAACGTAAAAATTTTTTAGTGCTATTTAGCTCTTCAATACCAGCTTCTTGTAACAAATAAACGAAAGGATTAGCACTGCCATCCATGATCGGAATTTCAGGCGCATTAACTTCAACGATTATATTATCAATTCCTAACCCTGCTAGTGCCGCGTTTAAGTGCTCAACAGTGGAAATTCGTACGTTATGCTCGTTTACCAGGCATGTGCAAAGCATGGTGTTTCGTACCGACATGGCAGCTGCAGAAAAATCCACTGGCGGATTCAAGTCGGTTCGACGATAGATAACCCCGCTATTTGCAGGCGCAGGGCGTAGTGTCAATGTCACCTTTTCCCCAGTATGTAAGCCAATACCGGTAGCTTGCACGATACGTTGCAATGTCCTCTGTTTGATCATTTATTTTTCTCGTAATATTTAATCATGCTATCTACTTTTTTTAGTCTTAAAGAAGAAAGAATGAAATTATTCTAGCACAATGAGCGGAGTTTTTCAAAAGCACACGATTTAATCCGGTTGTTTACGTAGAAAAGCTGGAATATCTAAGTAATCTTGTTCTTTACTTTCTTGTATGTTTTGGTCATTGACTATCTTAGTTGTGGATTTTTGCTCTTGAGCGATCGAAGATATGCTTACAGCATGATTGCGATAAGGGTTATCTATGACTGTTTGGGTTGTCTGTTGGTTAGGTACTAGTGTAATTTCAGATCGTTTTTCCATCCCGATCCCGGTTGCCACGACAGTAACACGCAGTTCGTTGTTCATATCCGGATCTAGTGAAGTACCAATGACAACCGTAGCATTATCGGAGGCAAATGCGCGAATAGTGTTTCCGACGGTTTCAAATTCATCTAGGCGAAGATCGAAACCGGCAGTAATATTGATCAGAACCCCACGCGCGCCGGACAGCTTAATATCTTCCAGAAGCGGGCTAGAAATTGCCATTTCTGCGGCTTCTTCTGCACGATCCTCGCTACTGGCGATTCCGGTGCCCATCATTGCATACCCCATTTCCGACATCACGGTACGCACGTCGGCGAAGTCGACATTCATCAGTCCAGGACGGGTAATAAGCTCAGCAATGCCTTGTACTGCGCCTTTTAGTACATCGTTAGCGGAACCGAATGCATCTAGCAGTGAAATACCGCGGCCAAGAACTTTTAGTAACTTATCATTAGGAATGATAATTAATGAGTCGACATGTTTGGAGAGTTCAGCTATGCCCTGCTCGGCAAATGCCATGCGTTTTTTGCCTTCAAAGTTAAATGGTTTTGTAACCACAGCAACGGTTAAGATACCCAGATTTTTAGCGAGTTTTGCAACAACTGGTGCGGCGCCTGTTCCAGTGCCGCCCCCCATGCCGGCAGCGATAAATACCATGTCTGCGCCTTCAAGAGCAGCTAGTAGTGCTTCGTGGTCCTCTTCTGCTGAGTTGCGACCCACTTCTGGATTAGCGCCCGCCCCCAGCCCTTTAGTAATACCGTTACCTATCTGAATTGTTTGGCTTACCGCGGTTTTACGCAATGCTTGTGCATCAGTGTTTACCGAAAAGAAGTCTACACCTTCGATGTGCTCGCGCACCATATGCTCAACGGCGTTTCCGCCGCCACCGCCGACGCCAATAACTTTAATCACCGCGTCGTTGGTTAATTCCATAGGTTCAAACATCATTTCTCTCCGTTTTATGCCTGTGGCTTCGGAATCAGCTGTCTGGTACGACCGGTTTCCGCCTTGAGAATTGTTAAAATTCTTTTCGCAGCCAGTCGCCGAAACGTTTAAAGTATAGTTTGACTGAGGTTCGTCTTTCTACATCAATTTCATCGCTTAAATGCGATTCTTTACCGTAATGTAGTAGGCCAATGGCGGTAGAATAATAGGGCGCCTGTGCATAATCTGTTAGGCCAGTAATATTTAGTGGATATCCGACGCGTACCTGAGTATGGAATACGCGCTGTGCGCAGGCCGTCAGTCCGTCGATTTGCGCCGCGCCGCCAGTTAGTACGATGCCAGCGGCTAAATGGTGCTTCACTCCTTGCGTTCGCAGCTGTTCTTGCAGATGCAAAATTTCATTATTTATCAAATTCAGCAACTCGGTATAACGCGGTTCAATCACTTCGGCCAATGTCTGTCGCTGCAGACTGCGTGGGGGTCGTCCACCAACACTCGGTACGGCTACGTTTTCTTCCTTGCCGACTAGCGATTCTAGCGCGCAGCCATGGCGAATCTTTATCACTTCAGCATCAGCTGGAGGTGTTCCGAACGCATAGGCGATATCGCTAGTAACCACATTACCAGCATAAGGAATTACCTTGGTATGGCGCAGCGCGCCGGCGGTATAAATTGCCATATCCATTGTGCCGCCACCGATATCTAGCATACATACACCTAGCTCGCGTTCATCTTCGGTCAGTACCGAATAGCTTGATGCTAGACCAGCAAAAATCAATTGATCAACTTTAAGCCCACAACGTTCAACTGCTTTTACAATATTTTTCGCCATATCATTATGGCATGTAATCAAGTGGACTTTAGCCTGCATTCGAACACCGGATAAGCCAACTGGATTTTTAATGCCTTCCTGATAGTCAATCGCAAAATTCTGCGGAATAACGTGTAAAATCCGGTGCTCGTCGCGTACCCGCACAGATTTGGCGGTATGGACAACATTCTCCACGTCTTCCTGAGTGACTTCTTCTTCGGAAATAGGCACTATACCGATTTCATTTTGGCAACTAATATGTTTACCGGACAAGGCAAGATACACCGATGAGATTTGACAATCCGCCATTAGCTCAGCCTGATCGATGGCATGCTGTACGCATTTCACAACTGATTCCAAATCATTAACACCACCTTTGTCCATACCACGCGACGGGTAACTGCCGACGCCGATGATATTTACTTTACTATCTGGTAGCACCTCACCGACGATCGCAGCCACCTTGGCTGTGCCAATCTCTAGTCCTACTAGCAGTTTTCTATCGGTCAATTTTATCATTGTCGTTCTGCCTGTACCTGAATTTATTGCTGCTTATTATTTCTCGGTTTAATATATATTTTGGAGTCCAACTGACTCCTAGTCCAAAGTTATAACGCAGGTTAATGTAGCTCATGTGCTAATGATTATTCTAAGCCTTCTGAAAAAGAACTAGATAAATTGCAATAAAACGCATTGCAGGCGTTTTGTTCTTTCATTCTGAGCAAGTTTCATAAGTACGGTATATCATTTTGTAAAATTCACTATTATGAAGGTGAATGCTCATGCAGACTGTCTTGATCTAAGATCTGGAGGCTGTCAATCACCATGATTTATGGTATGGTAGATGGTTAGAACATTTTGCGCTTCCAACTTTTTTGAACTCATAAAATATTAGTAAGGTCTGATTTTACTGGTACATTGTTGCAGGTGCACTGAAAATTTTATCCTTTTCATCTTATAGCAGGTATAAATTATTCTATCGCGTTATCGGTATTTTTTATATCTAACAAAAATGGGTTTTTAATTTATCTGGCCACTGTTTAGGTAAATTGAACAATTTAAATCTCTATGGCAAGGTCTTTAATTTTTTTCTGAATAATATTCAAGTCTCGCCCCATAAAGGTACCTGACACTTCCAGAGTCAGAATAAGCTTGTAAATATTGTCATCGGTGGTTTTTTGTGAGAAATGACACGCTCCGATCAAAATTAACTTTGACAGTGATAAACGATGGGGATTTTTCATCCAGATCATTATTTTCCAACCACTACAACGGGGAGCGCCGAGCAGAATTAGTAAAAACAGACCTGTATGTTTTGTCGCCATTACTGTCTTTCAACAGTGATTTTTCTTTTTTATAGTTTCGTATGATTAATGCTGCCTTAGAGATACCAAGGCAGACTCACCAAAACGATTTTCGGTGAGTGCAGGTGGCAGTTGAAAAGGGGTTATAAGTCTTTTAACCATGAAGTTGTCTCCTTGTAAGGCTGTAGACGCAGTTTATTATTGGCTAGTTTACGGGAAATTTTTCCGATTGTACCAGCACCTTGCATCAACACTAAATCGTTATCTACTAATGCTTGCGCTAACATCTCCGGCAGCATCTGTATATCCACTATCAAAATGGGATCTATTTTCCCGCGAGCGCGTATTGTTCGGCACAAAGAACGGCTATCAACACCTGGAATTGCTTCTTCCCCGGCGGGATACACTTCTAGCAGGAGTAGGACATCTACATCGGAGAGTACGTTAGCAAAAGCGTCGTGTAAAGTTTGCGTACGCGTATAGCGGTGTGGCTGAAATACCATTACTATTCGCTTGTCAGGCCATCCGGCGCGTACTGTTTTGATTGTGGCTTTAACTTCGGTCGGGTGGTGTCCGTAATCGTCAATTAACATAACTTCGCCAATTTTACCGTTAACGTTGATTAAATTAAAGCGTCCTAAATCATCAAAGCGGCGGCTAATCCCCTGAAATTGCCGCATCGCTTGCAATATGCAATTATCGCAAATTTCTTCTTCAGTTGCCACCGCAATTGCCCCCACCGCATTGAGTGCGTTATGCCTACCTGGTGCGTTGAGTTCTACTTGCAACTCTGGTTTTCTTTGTCGAATGAGGGTAAATCTGCTGTATGCGCCCTCTTGCCGGTAATCTGTAATGCGTAAATCGGCATCCTTGCTAAATCCATAGGCAGTAATCTGGCGTTTAATGCGCGGCAGTAGTTCACGTATTACAGGATCATCGATACACATTATTGCACGGCCATAGAAAGGCAAATTGTGTAGAAAGTTAATAAATGTTTGCTTTAATTTTTCAAAGTCACCTTGGTAGGTAACCATATGATCAGCTTCGATATTGGTGATAATAGCTACCATTGGCTGCAAATATAGGAAGGAAGCATCGCTTTCATCGGCCTCAGCAATCAGATATCGGCTGCATCCAAGGCGGGCGTGTGCGTCGACGGCTTTTATTAGCCCGCCGTTGATAAAGGTTGGATCGAGTCCGGCCTGAGCGTAGATACTAGCTACCATTGCGGTCGTAGTGGTTTTCCCGTGGGTCCCGGCGATAGCGATACCATGACGAAAACGCATTAACTCAGCCAGCATTTCCGCGCGCTGAATTACCGGAATTCGTGCTTCTTTTGCGGCTCTAATTTCTGGGTTATCGGGGGCTATAGCGCTGGATACCACTACTACACTGGCGTTTCTGATGTTTATTGAGCGGTGGTTGAAATAAATCTGTGCACCTAGTTTTGTTAGGTGCTGTGTAACTGCGTTCAGCGCTAGATCAGACCCACTAATTTGATAGCCCTCATTTGCCAGTACTTCGGCGATGCCACCCATGCCAGCGCCGCCGATGCCAACAAAATGAATTTTCCTGACGCGGTGCATTGCAGGGATAAAAGTTCGTAGTTTAGCTAGTTTTTGTGTATTCACAGTTTATTATTATCCGCTTAAGTCAAAAAACGCTCAGGATACCTCGTTTAGATCGTCTGTTCTTGTCGGAGACCACTGCTGCTGACACTTCCCGTGCTACTCGTTTTGTCGCATCTGGAATTGCCATCTTTCTGGCGCGCTGTGCAAGGATCAATAATGTCGAGCGATCCCAGCCGGTTAGTACATCGCAGACTTTATCAGCGCTAAAGGCTGACTGCTCGATTATTTTTGCCGCACCAGCCTGCTCCAGAATTCTGGCATTCCAATACTGCTGTCTATCTTTGTGTATAAATGGGACAAATAGAGCAGGTAGACCAGCGATAGCGATTTCACTGACTGTAAGTGCACCGGCGCGGCATACGACCACATCCGCCCAGGCGTAGGCGGCAGCCATCTCATCAATAAACTCTACCACTTTATGCTGCGTCTCACCGAACGTTTTGTAGATACGATTGACTTCTTGCAGCGCTCCTTTGCCTACCTGATGCCATAGGGTTACGGCGCCTGCCAAACGGGCAGCAACTACAGGCATGGTTTGGTTTAGTATTCGTGCGCCTTGACTTCCGCCTATTACTAGTACTCGCACCGATCCGGTGCGATGTCGAAGGCGCGTTTCGGGTGAAGGAAGTGCTGAAATCGTATCAAGTACCGGATTACCTACTACGTCAGCATAGGAGAACGCGGTTGGAAAGGCCTGTAAGACTTTGCAGGCGAATTTCGCCAGAATGCGGTTAGTCAGACCAGCCTTTCCATTTTGCTCATGCAAGACTAACGGAATACCGCACATCCAAGCCGCCAAGCCACCGGGACCGGAAACATATCCTCCCATACCAAGCACCACATCCGGCCTCCAATCGCGCATGATTCTCCGAGCTTGACGTAGAGCGCACCAGATACGCAAAGACGCCATTATCTGCGATTTTAGTCTTTTTCCGCGCAGTCCCTTGATGCGGATAAAGTCGATATCGATGCCATGTTTCGGCACTAAATCAGCCTCCATCCGATCGGCTGTGCCAAGCCAGCGAACCTGCCAGCCCTGCGCTATTAGATGGTGAGCAACCGATAGCCCGGGGAATACATGTCCACCGGTACCGCCTGCCATCACTATTAGCCGCCTCGTTTTCTTCATCAACACACTTTTTTTGGAAACGCCTGAGATTTGGTAAGACGCGTTTCAAAATCTATTCTCAGGAGTAGAACAATCGCCATTGATATAATAAGTAGGCTTGAGCCACCGTAGCTAATTAATGGCAAGGTTAATCCTTTTGTTGGCAGTATACCAACGACGGAGCCTACGTTTAGTAGTGTTTGAAAGCTGAACCAAATACCGATTGAACATGCTAAAAACCCGGAAAAGCGCTGGTTAATTCTCAGCGCTTTTCGACCGATTGACATAGCGCGGAATGCAATTAAAAAAACCATCAGCAACGTCAATACTACACCGAAATATCCTAACTCTTCACCTAAAATGGAGAAAATAAAATCTGTATGGGCTTCTGGTAAATACTCCAATTTTTGAATCGAGTTTCCCAATCCTTGTCCCCAAAATTTTCCGCGGCCAAATGCCATCAGCGATTGAGTGAGTTGATAGCCGTTGCCAAATGGATCGTTCCACGGATTTAAGAACGAAGTAATGCGCCGCATACGGTACGGCTCGGCAATAATAAATAACATAATTGTAAAAATGCCAGCACCGATAATCGATAAAAATTGCCAAAGCTTGGCTCCAGCCAGAAACAATATCGCCAGGATAGTAACAAACAGTACAACGACGGTTCCTAGGTCTGGCTGCAAAAGTAAGAGTACTGCAAGTAGTACCATTACGCTCATTGGTTTGAAAAACCCCCAGAAGTTAGTGCGCACTTCTGCTACCTTGCGTACTAGATAACTGGCTAGATAGCAAAATAATGCTAGCTTAGACAACTCTGCCGGTTGAATATTCAATGGGCCTAGCGCTATCCAGCGAGAGGCGCCGTTAAGCGAACTTCCGATCACCATCACTATTAGTAGCATTACCATGGCGATAATTAACAGTGTTGAGCTGTAACGCTGCCAGACTGCCATCGGAATTTGAAGTATTCTTATTGATAGCAGAGACGTTAGAGCGAAGTAAAAAGCATAATGCTTGGAAAAATAAAATGGATCATCCGATAAGCGCGATCCAATTGGCATCGAGGCAGAGGTTACCATCACAAAACCGATAGCGGTTAATCCCAGAGTTAGCCAGAGCAATGTGCGATCATATAACATATCGATCGGTGTCTTCTGAAAGATGTCTCGTTTTCATTACCCTCCCCTTCAGGCAAGGGGTTACTCCAAAAATAGAAATACTCATTAGCCTAATTCCTGCGCCAGGCGCTTAAATATTTCCCCGCGCATTTCAAAATTACTAAATTGGTCTATGCTTGCGCAGGCTGGTGAAAGAAGCACTAAGTCTTTTTCCTTCACCCGGGAACTGATAATGCACATTGCCTGTTCGAGCGTTTCTGTGATCGTCGCAGCATTTGGACGTAGAGACGCCAGTTGTGCTCTATCCTTACCAAAACAATACAGCTGTATTCGATCGCCCTGCAGCCAAGGAGTAAGTGGGGTGAAATCGGCAGATTTTCCATCGCCACCTAATAGCAGATGCAGTGTGCCTTTAACCTCTAGACTTTTAAGTGCCGCTTCTGTGCTGCCTACGTTGGTTGCTTTCGAATCGTTAATCCAGCGCACGCCGTAGCGTTCATGCACTAGCTGAAAACGATGCGCTAGGCCTTGGAACTTCCGTAGTGCCGGTAGGCTGGCGGTGTGTGGAATGCCAATAGTGTCCACTAGCGCTATTGCCGCTAAGGCATTGATGTAATTATGTCGACCGCTGATGGTCATTTCCGCACAATCTAGTAGCAGTTTGTTGTGCGCCATCAACCAAGTTTTTCTCGAGCGTTGATTGAGGGAATAGTCTCCGCATTTGACGCCAAAGCTAATATGGCGATTATCATGACTATCTATAGGAAAAGTGAGAGGATCGTCCGCGTTGAACAGGCATCTAGTAGCATTGTGGTAAATGGCTAGTTTAGTTTTCCTGTATTCCTGTAGGCCAAGTGGATAGCTGTTCATATGATCTGCGCTGATATTTAAAACAGTCGCTGCTGTTGCTTTTAGACTATAAGTGGTTTTTAATTGAAAACTTGATAATTCCAGTATATATAATTGGTAAGGCGATTTTAGTAAGGCCAGTGCTGGTTGACCGATATTCCCTCCAATACCCACTGTATAACTGGCTGCGCTTGCCATTTCGCTAACCATACGAGTGACTGTACTTTTGCCGTTTGAACCAGTTATCGCTATCACTGGCATTGATACTTCTCGTGCGAATAGCTCAATATCCCCAATTATTCTAATTCCGATTGTTGTCATATCGGCAAGTACGGAATGCAACAAGGGGATTCCTGGGCTCGCGACGACAAGTGTAGCGTCTAATAGCCACTTTTCGTTTAGCGAACCTAGATGTCGTGGTACATCAGCTGGCAGTTTCTCCAGACCGGGAGGAATCAAACGAGTATCTATTATGCGTGGTATGACACCGCGGGTACGGAAGAAGTCAACGCAAGAAAGGCCAGTAACCCCTAGCCCGATAATAACTATCTTTTCACCACGATAGTTCGTCATGATTATCGTACCTTCAGCGTTGCGAGTCCGATGAGCACCAACATTAATGAAATAATCCAAAATCGCACAATAACACGTGATTCTGGACATCCCTTCAATTCAAAATGGTGATGGATTGGTGCCATACGAAAAATGCGTTGACCTCGTAGTTTAAATGAAGTCACTTGTAAAATCACCGATAGAGTTTCCAGCACGAACATCCCACCCATGATCAGCAGTAAAAATTCCTGGCGTAGCAGCACGGAGATAGTACCGAGTGCGCCGCCTAACGCTAGTGAACCAACGTCTCCCATAAACACTTGCGCGGGATAAGTATTGAACCATAAAAACCCCAACCCCGCGCCGATAATTGCTGTACACACCACTACAAGTTCCCCGGCGAAGCGTACGTAAGGAATATGTAGGTAGGCTGCGAAATGCATATTGCCAGTTGCCCACGCTACCAGCGCCAGACCGGCAGCAACAAACACTGTTGGCATAATGGCCAGACCATCCAAGCCATCGGTAAGATTGACCGCGTTGCTGGTGCCTACGATAACAAAATAAGCTAAAAGCACATACCACAATCCCAGCTGTGGCATAATTTCTTTGAAAAACGGCAGAACGAGCTGAGTCGCTGTGGTGTTTTTTCCCAGCGAGAACATAGTGAATGCTACAGCCAGTGCTATTACCGACTGATAAAAATACTTCCAGATAGCGATGAGTCCCTTGCTGTTTCTGCACATTACCTTGTGATAATCATCGATAAATCCCAATATACCATAACTTACAAGAACAAATAGTACGCACCAAACATAAGGGTTGGATGGATAGGCCCACATCACCACAGAAATCGTAATCGATGTGAGGATCATCAGCCCGCCCATGGTCGGTGTACCACGCTTGCTGAAATGTGATTCAGGTCCGTCATTGCGTATCATTTGCTTGATTTGCAGTTTTTGCAACCATGGGATCAGGATGGGTCCCATCCATAGTGATAGGAACACAGCAGTCAACAGGCTAATGACGGCGCGGAAGGTTAAGTAAGAAAAGACGTTAAACCCAGAATAAAATGGAATAAAATATTCGGCTAGACAGACTAACACGATGCTTTCTCCTGTAACGCGTGTACCACATGTTCCATTGCGGCACTACGTGAACCTTTTACTAATACGGTTATGATTGCCTGTTCAGATAACAGTTGTGTTAGATGAGAAATCAGCGCTGTTTTGTTCTGAAAATGTTTTCCTTGTCCGCTGCTTTTACCGATGAGGTAGCTTAAGTTACCGACGCTTAATACCTGGTCAATACCAACCTTGGCGATAGCTTCGCCAACTTGATGATGGTATTTAGCAGCTTCATTGCCTAACTCCGTCATATCGCCAACGACCATCACTCGGTAACCAGGCATATCCGCCAGCACTTGCGCGGCAGCAGTCATGGAGCTTACGTTGGCATTATAGCTATCATCAAGCAACAGTCGGCCGGATCCGATCTGGATGGGAAAAAGCCGGCCTGGCCTAGCTTTTAGCTGCGCCAGGCCGGCGGAAACTGCTGGCAACTTGGCTCCTACTGATACCGCTAATGAAATGGCAGCTAGGGCATTAGCGATATTGTGCCGCCCTGGTAGCGGGATCCATATTGGGAACTCCCCTTGCGGACTATGCAGAATGAAACTCCCTCCCTTATGATTACTTATGATGTCGCTGGCAAAAAAATCTGCGCTAGCGGTGGCATGAAGGGAAAACCGCCAGATTGCTTTATGCTCTAGCACCTCTTGCCAATGTGGCCAATCGTGACTGTCAGCATTAAAGATGCCACATCCGTTAGATTGCAAGCTGGAAAAGATTTCACCCTTAGCTTGTGCGACGCACGATAGTGAACCGAATCCGGCCAAATGCGCTGCAGAAATATTATTCACCAGTGCGGTTTCTGGTTTCACCAGATTAGTAGTCCAGGCGATCTCGTTAAGATGATTGGCGCCCAGCTCTATAACGGCAAAATCGTGATCTGGCGTTAAACGTAGTAGCGTCAGAGGAACGCCGATATCGTTATTGAAATTGCCTTCAGTACCTATCACGTGTCCGCACTGTCGTAAGATCGCAATAGTCATTTCTTTGACCGTTGTTTTGCCGCAAGATCCTGTCAGGGCCACTATCCGTGTCGGTACCTGTTGACGCACCCAAGCGCCTAATTGCCCTAGTGCGCGACGCGTATCGGAAACTATTAACTGCGGAATATTCAGCGCTACCTGGCGATGAATTAGCAGTGCTATTGCCCCGGCAACCACTGCTTTTTCAAGAAAAGCATGGGCATCGAATTTTTTGCCCTTTAGCGCGACGAATAAACAGTTTTTTAGGTTAATTGGCACCCGTGAGTCTGTGACGACAGAGAGGATTTTGCAATCGGCGCCTACTCGATCGGCATTAAGCACCTTTGCGATACTATTGAGTGTGAAGGGAATCATGCTTGCACTCCAAGCAATTTTTCCACAGTAGTGCGGTCGGAATAGTGTAGCCGCTTGTGGCTGATAATTTGATAATCCTCATGGCCTTTGCCAGCGACTAGCACCAGATCCGTTGGTGCAGCTTGTAAAATGGCACTGGTTACCGCCTCGATACGGACGGGAATTATTTGGATACGGTCAGCATCCAATAAGCCTCTTTTAATGTCATTAATAATATCCAGCGATAATTCGCTGCGCGGATTATCGTCAGTGATAATCACTTGATCAGAATATTTTTCAGCGATAGCGCCCATCAGATGTCGTTTGTATTTATCACGATCTCCGCCACAGCCGAATACGCACCAGAGTTTTCCGCGGCAGTGTAGTTTGGCGGCTATCAGGGCTTTTTTTAGCGCGCTGGGGGTATGAGCATAATCGACCAGCACCGTAGGATGTCCTTTGGCATGAAATGATTCCATACGGCCATAGACTGATTGCAGATGACTTGCGCTATTAAGTAGCGCCGGTAAGGGGTATCCGAGTGTTAGCAGGGTGGTTAGTGCTAATAATAGATTGCTAACGTTAAATTCACCGATTAATTTACTGTGGATCGTTCCATCTCCCCAGCTAGAACGAAACGGGATCTCCGTGCAGTGCTCATGATACTGTATGTCGCCAGCATACAGCCAGCCGCCTTGGTATGCAGTCGGAAGAATGCTGGTAACTGATACCGCGATGGCGTGAGGTAATTTTTTGAGCCAGCGTCGACCAGTGGGGTCATCGGCGTTGATGATTCTCTGACCGACATCTAGTTTACTAAACAGTTGCCATTTTGCCGCTTCGTATTGTGCCATGTTGCCATGATAATCTAAGTGATCGCGAGTTAAATTGGTGAATACTGCGGCGGCAAAATGCAAATCACTAACTCGGTGTTGCACTAGGCTGTGAGAGGAAATCTCCATCGCTGCAAAGTTTGCGTTTTGTCTTAAAAATTGCTGCACTTCGACCGCTGAACCGGTGGTGTTATTAGATGGCTGGATATTGCCTATTATGCCGTTGCCTGTGGTTCCCATAACTATGCTTATTTCACCCAATAGCTGTGCCCACTGCGCTAAAAGGTGAGTAGTTGTAGTTTTTCCGTTAGTACCGGTAACCCCAATCAAGCGTAGTGTGCGCGATGGATGCTGATAAAAGCGCCCCGCCAACGCTGATAAACGCTCTTGAAGCCGAAGAAGATAAATAATCGGCACGCCGTTTAGTTCACGTATCTCACTCTCCTTAGCTTCATCATCTGCTTGAGCCACGACGGCAGAGACACCTTGTGAAATCGCTTGGGAAATATAGTGACGCCCATCTGTTTGATGTCCAACGACGGCCACAAATAGATCTCCGGTAGCTGCTGTGCGGCTGTCCAGCGTCATTTTTCTCAACACGCATTCCGGTGCGTTAGGTAGCCATGGTGTGAGCAGATCACGCAAATTGCGGTTATTCACTTAATGCCTCTTTTCGATTATTTCTGACCCTTGTTGGTTTTTTCTGGAGAATATAGAGCATCTTTCTCTATATTCATCGTGCGTAGTACGCCTCCCATAATGGCGCCAAATACCGGCGCGGAAACCGCTCCGCCGTAGTATTGATTGCCATGCGGATCGTTTATTATCACTACTAGTGAAAAACGTGGATTGCTGGCGGGGGCTACTCCAGCGGTATAGGCAATATAATTATTGACATAATTACCCGCTGGGCCGACTTTTTTGACTGTGCCGGTTTTGATGGCAATACGATACCCTTTAATCGCGGCTTTAAGTCCGCTGCCGCCAGGCAGCGCCACGCTTTCCATCATGTGTACGACGGTCTGAACTAGCGATTTTGGAAAGACTCGTCCACCAGCTACGGGGTAGTCGATCCGAGTAATCGAAAGGGGTCGAAGGATGCCCATGCTTCCAATCGTAGCGTAGACCCGAGCTAATTGTAATGGTGTTACCATTAGCCCGTAGCCGTAAGAAAAAGCGGCCTTCTCCATATCTGACCACCGTTGATTATTGGGGTATAGGCCACTGCTTTCTCCAACCAGATCCAAATTGCTTGCCTGACCAAATCCAAAACGCTTGTAAGTTTCTATCAGTGCTGAGGCTGGCATTGCTAATGCTAGCTTAGATACTCCGACGTTACTTGATTTCTGTAAAATTCCGGTTACAGTCAATTCAGGATGGTAACCCACATCCTTAATTTGATGGCCTTTAATCATATATGGTAGCGTGTTAAGTATGCTGTTTTCTTGCACTATACCATGCTTCAGTGCAGTCATTATCACCATTGGTTTGACCGTTGAACCGGGTTCGAAAATATCTGTGATGGCACGATTGCGCATCAAGTTCATAGTAATTCCGGTCAGGTTGTTGGGGTTGTAGGAAGGACTGTTGGCCATAGCAAGCACTTCGCCGGTATTGATATCAACCAACACCGCGGTGCCAGATTCGGCCTTATTGAAGGCAACGGCCTTATGTAGCTCGTGATATACCAGCGTTTGTAGTCGTTCGTCAATGCTTAGTTCCAGATTGCGGGCTGCTTGGTTGTCCACCGATGAAATATTTTCGATGATTCTCCCAAACCGATCTTTACGTATCGTTCGTTTACCGGGCTGTCCGGTGAGCCAGCGATCAAAGCTCTTTTCGATGCCTTCAATACCCTGATTGTCGATATTGGTGATGCCGATGAGATGTGCTGTAATTGAGCCAGTGGGATAATAGCGCCGTGACTCTTGGCGAAGGTAGATACCTGGAAGTTTTAGTTTATGAATATAATCTCCTATAACAGGAGTCACCTGGCGTGCTAGATATACAAAACGTCCTTTGGGATTGTTGTTAATGCGGGAGTAGAGTTGTTCGAGTGGTATGGAAAGTATATCGGAAAGCGCCTTCCAGCGCTTATCGTCGCTAATACCACCGTGATCATTGAGATCTTTCGGATCGGCGCAGATGGCGTTAACTGGTACGCTTACTGCCAGGAGACGTCCAGTGCGGTCCCTTATTATGCCGCGTGCGGCGGGGATTTGCTGTACGCGCAGGGAGCGCATATCCCCTTCATGCACTAATTTCGCGGAATTAATAATTTGAAGATACCCTGCTTGTAGTATCAACCACACTAGTGCCAGCAGGATACAAAAGTATAACAAGATGAAGCGCCAGCTAATAAAGCTGCGCTGATTTTTTTTGTATTGTGGCTGTATCTTTCGTACTGTAGCTTTCATACTAGCGTGAGCGATCCATATATAAATCACTGATATTAAAAATATTTTTTGTGTCATTTCCACATATTGTATTTGAAACTTTTTAATGGAAATATGTTCAACATGATTATGATATGCCCAGTATATTTTCTTCTAGAATCAGGTTACGCCACTCGATATCGAGTGCTTCTAGCTCAAGAATTATTTGTGCGCGTTTGGTGGTTAGGTGTCGTGTCTTATACGTTGTCGTTACTACAAGTATTGCAGAAATCAGGACTGCAATCAGCAGGAACAAAGGTAGTTTGCAGTGGCATAATAGATCGTTTCCGATGATTTTTATCAGATTATGTCGTTCGTTACCGATCATTAGGCTATTTTTTCAGCAAAGCGCAGCATTGAACTGCGTGCTCTCGGGTTAATGTTTATTTCCTGTTTTGACGGCCGCATTTTCCCTGCTTCTTTCAACTGATATAGATTTTTGTGCTGTGTGGCAATTTGCGACGTAGTAAGCGGAAGACCTGGTGGCAACTGCGGTCCGCGGCTATGCTGACGAATAAAATGTTTAACTAACCGATCCTCTAGCGAATGGAAACTTGTAACTGAGATTCTCCCGCCGGGAGCTAGTACGGTTAGTACGCTATCCAGCGCTTGTGTAATTTCATCCAGCTCTCTATTAATGTATATGCGGATTGCTTGAAAGGTTCGTGTTGCTGGGTGTTTATGATTATTCTGAAATGGACAAATATCGGAAATCAGTGTTGCTAGTTCGCTGGTGCGGGTTATTGGTTTTTGTCGATTTCTTAAAATGATCGCCTGGGCGATGCGTTTTGAGAAGCGCTCTTCACCAAATGTTTTCAAGACCCAGGCTATATCTTTCGCCGACGCTTGCGTTAGCCATTGCGCGGCGGATTGACCGCGAGTGTTATCCATACGCATATCAAGTGGTCCATCACGCATAAACGAAAAGCCGCGGGCTGGGTCGTCGAGTTGCGGCGACGAGACACCTAAATCCAACAGTATACCATTAATTCGTCCAAGCTGGTTCCATCGTGCCATGTAATTCACCATTTTTGAAAACGGTCCATAAATAATGGTAAAACGCATATCATTAATTGCCCGAGCTGTCTTGACAGCTACCGGATCACGATCGATTGCAAATAGGCGCCCCTGCGCCCCCAGTTTTGACAAAATAAGACGCGAATGCCCACCACGTCCGAAGGTGCAGTCCAGATAGATCCCCTCTGGACGGAGATTAAGACCTTGTACCGCTTCATTTAGCAATACGGTGCTATGTAAACAATTTTTTGACATGGCTTATTAGAGATAAGTCTTATGACTGGTTGGTAAGCGGTAGTTCTGCCAATAGGTTAGTTATTGATTTGCTGATATACCAGGTTTGTTCATTTCATACTTTGAATTTATTAGTTAGTCAAATTAACTCATAACTATTCTTCGATAGTTCGATATACTACTGGAGTAACGGTATTCAGCAATATTCTACCTGAGGCATTCATCACCGGCACTTGTTCACGTGATTTAGTAAAATGCTACCTTCGATGTTTCTAAGGATTCTATGCTTGATACATAAATGATGGATTTTTCAAGCAGGTAGAAAATAAAGAAACAGAGATAGCTGATCAAGATCAATGGTGGATACCATGAAGCTTGACGATTTTCCATTCAATTTTTAAGATAACTTGTAGGTACGGTTAAACAACCATATTTGCAGTCAATATTAACTTAAGATTATCCCAAAAACAGACGTTTTTTACCCTTTAAAATTCTTTGGTGCTACTTTATTTCCATAAAGTTTCACAAAACAAATTGTACAAATGGTGTAAAAATATTGTCAAGTAATTAAATAATTAAAAAGAAATTTTTATCTTGATTTACCATTTAAAAGAAAACATATTTAAATGTAAATTCTTTTTTCGCTTGATTTTATAAGTTAATCATATTTATTATTTATAATAAATTGAAAGTTTTAATATATAAATCTGTTATTTAGAGAAGTAGATTTGGTATAACTTAATTAAGAATTTTTAAAACATTTTTAATCTCAAAAGTTGACAGGCTCCAATCCTGTCAATTGGAGACCATAATTATAAAGAAAATAGAATGGTATTCTAATAAATATGTAAATGATTGTTATGATTTTGTAAAGTTTTGTATTAGCCTAGCTAATTATTAGACCGCTTAGCTAAGTTACCTATAAGTACTTTGAAAATCTAGATAACCCTCTGTAACTCATCATCAGCGGTAGCCAGCACAACATTATCAAGATAAATTAAGATCTGATTTACATACCCAATTTATCAATGATTGGAATCGCGCAAGTATCTGTTTTTAAATAGATTTCTATGGTTTATCTCTATATTTAGAGTTTTATGTTTAGAAGCATAACACTTTATTAATTATTGTAAGTGAAATGAAATAAACAGATTTGAATATCGTGTTGCTATATTTTATAGCAATTGCAAAAATTCCCTGTTGATAATTTCAGTAAAAAACAAAAACCGTTCCAACAATGGGAACATTTATTATTCTACTGTAAGATACTTCAGAAATAGTATAACTACTGGAATATACTCTTTTTTATCAGATTTATCTCTGATGGTTAGTCGATTTTATCTGGAATTTGTGGTTATAACCAGGCTTTGGAAAAATTTCTGAAGAAACTAATGTAGCGATATGAATAGTTGACAGAGTGCGTTGTATGCGGTACCAATAATCTTACTAATCGAATTTAGTATTAGAATGCAGAAGTTTATATTCGTGTCTATTTGTCTACTTAGATTATTAGTAGACGTAGAATCGATATAAAGTTAATTAAGCAGAAGCCATGCGTAGAATTGATATGCGTGGTAGGTTTGTGCAGGGCATTAAGAACTGAATTTGAGCCAATCCAGATTGAAACCCGCGCAAGGCGCGGGTTTTTTATGTCTGCCGTATGTGGGGAACTTACACATTAAGGATCAAGCATGAGCCAACAAGTCATTATTTTTGATACAACGCTACGTGATGGTGAACAGGCATTGCAAACGAGCCTGAGCGTAAAAGAAAAGTTGCAGGTTGCGCAAGCGCTAGAAAGAATGGGTATTGATATCATGGAAGTAGGATTTCCAGTATCTTCCCCTGGCGATTTTGAGTCGGTACAAACCATTGCCCGTCAGATTAGAAATAGCCGCGTATGCGGCTTAGCGCGCTGCGTTGACCGCGATATAGATATTGCAAATGAAGCGTTGTGCGTGGCTGAAGCTTTCCGTATTCATGTCTTCCTTGCCACATCAACCTTGCATGTGGAATCTAAACTAAAAAAAAGCTTTGATCAGATAATGGAAATGGCTGTACACTCAGTTAAGCGTGCTCGAAGTTATACTGATGATGTAGAATTTTCTTGTGAGGACGCTGGACGAACACAGATTGATAACCTATGCCGCATTGTCGAAGCTGCTATCAATGCCGGCGCGCGAACTATCAATATCCCCGATACTGTAGGATATACCACCCCAAATCAATTCAGCGGCATCATCACCGCACTATATCAACGGGTGCCGAATATCGATAAGGCTATTATTTCGGTACATTGCCACGATGACCTTGGTATGGCGGTTGGAAACTCTATTTCTGCGATCCAGGCTGGGGCTCGTCAGGTAGAAGGTACCCTAAATGGTATTGGTGAACGTGCAGGCAATACTGCACTGGAAGCGGTAATCATGGCGATTAAAGTGCGTCATGACCTGTTAAAAGTCCATACTGCCATTCATCATCAGGAAATCTACCGCACTAGCCAGGTGGTTAGCCAGCTATGCAATATGCCAATTCCAGCTAATAAAGCGGTGGTGGGCGCTAATGCCTTTGCCCACTCTTCCGGTATTCATCAGGATGGCGTGCTAAAAAATCGCCAGAACTACGAAATCATGATGCCGGAAACTATCGGGCTAAAAGAAGTACAATTAAATTTGACTTCCCGTTCCGGTCGTGCAGCGGTAAAACATCGCATGCGGGAAATGGGTTATCAAAAAAGCGATTATAATCTGAATGAACTCTATGAAGCCTTTCTAAAACTTGCTGACAAAAAAGGACAGGTTTTCGACTACGATCTAGAAGCGCTGGCGTTTATCAACAATCAGCAGGAGCAATCAGAGCATTTCCGGCTAGAATCTTTCAACGTTCAATCTAGCTCGACCGATGTTGCTACCGCCTTGTTGAAACTAGCTTGCGGCGACAATATTTACGCAGAAGCTGCCACTGGAAACGGCCCACTAGATGCCGTCTATGAGGCATTAATCCGCATTACTCATTTCTCTATTTACTTAGAAAAGTATCAGTTGACCGCTAAAGGCCATGGTCGAGATGCGCTTGGCCAGGCAGATATCATCGTGAAGTACGAGGGACGCCGCTTCCACGGTATCGGTTTAGCTACGGATATCATCGAATCTTCTGTCAAGGCTATGGTGAACGCAATGAACAATATATGGCGAGCCCGACAGGTTGGTATTGAACTACAACAGCGCCTACACCAGAATAACAATAACAGTTAGGATATGTAGGAAATAGTGTATAAGATGAAAAAAAATTATAATATTGCAATTCTGCCCGGTGACGGTATCGGTCCGGAAGTTATGGCGCAAGCCTATAAAATTCTCGATGCGGTACGTCAACGATTTGGCGTGTGCATTTCTACCAGCGAATATAATGTTGGTGGCGTAGCTATCGATCAGGAAGGTAACCCGTTGCCCAGCGCAACAATCATCGGCTGCGAGCAGGCAGATGCAATTCTTTTTGGATCGCTAGGAGGGATGAAATGGGAACATTTGCCAGCAGCAGAACAACCCGAGCGTGGTGCGTTGTTGCCTCTGCGTAAACACTTCAATCTTTTCTACAACTTGCGACCGGCACGTCTCTATTTAGGGCTTGAGGCATTGTGTCCTCTACGATCTGATATCGCCAATCGTGGCTTTGATATCCTATGTGTTCGCGAACTAATCGGTGGTCTTTATTTCGGACAACCGAGAGGGCGAAAAGGTACTGGGGCAAACGAACATGCTTTTGATACCGAAGTGTATTATCGGTTTGAGATTGAGCGTATTGCCAGGATCGCTTTTGAAGCAGCATGCAAACGGCAGAATAAAGTAACCTCCATCGATAAGGCGAATGTGTTGCAAAGCTCCATTTTATGGCGTGAAGTGGTAAATCAGGTAGCGCAAGAGTACCCCGACGTGATGTTATCTCATTTATATATTGATAATGCCACTATGCAGTTAATTAATGATCCATCCCAGTTTGACGTTTTACTGTGCTCCAATTTATTCGGAGATATCATTTCCGATGAATGCGCGATGATTACCGGATCAATAGGCATGCTTCCTTCGGCTAGTCTGAATGAGAAAGGTTTCGGAATGTATGAACCAGCCGGCGGCTCGGCACCGGATATTGCCGGAAAAGATATAGCTAACCCGGTGGCGCAAATTTTATCTACGGCTCTGTTGCTACGCTATAGTTTTGGGCTAGATGACGCTGCGGATGCGGTTGAACGCGCGGTAAATCAGGCATTGCAAACAGGTTACCGTACCGTAGATTTAGCTAATGGCTGCAATGCGGTAGGCACTGAAAAAATGGGCGATATTATTGCCGTGTTAATCAGTCAAGAGGCATAATTGACATGGATAAATCCTTATATCAAAAGATATATGATGCACATGTGATCTATGAAGTAAAGAATAAGATTCCACTATTGTATATCGATCGTCATTTAGTGCACGAAGTGACTTCGCCACAGGCATTTGACGGACTGCGAGCCCAGGGACGAACTGTTCGCCAGCCGGGTAAAACCTTTGCCACCATGGACCATAACGTTTCCACGCAAACAAAGGATATCAACGCCAGCGGCGAGATGGCCCGTATTCAAATGCAGGCGCTGATGAAAAACTGTGCAGGATTCGGGATACAACTCTATGACTTGAATCATCCCTACCAGGGAATTGTGCATGTAATTGCACCGGAACAGGGTATAACCCTGCCAGGCATGACTATTGTCTGTGGCGATTCTCATACTGCAACCCACGGCGCCTTTGGAGCACTAGCATTTGGTATCGGCACCTCGGAAGTGGAACATGTTCTTGCGACACAGACCTTGAAACAGGGTCGGGCTAAAACTATGAAAGTGGATGTAACAGGACACGTTGCACTCGGAATTACCGCTAAAGATATTGTCTTGGCGATTATCGGTAAAATTGGCTCTGCCGGTGGTACGGGACATGTAGTGGAATTTTGTGGTACCGCCATCCGCGAGCTTAGTATGGAAGGTCGAATGACTCTATGTAATATGGCAATTGAAATGGGTGCTAAATCTGGCCTTATAGCACCAGACGATATCACCTATGCCTATTTAAAAAATCGGCAATTCTCTCCTAAAGGTAACGATTGGGAGGAAGCTTTAATGTATTGGGATACTCTTAAATCCGATGACGAGGCCCACTTTGATAAGGTTGTAACGCTGGATGCGCAAAATATTGCGCCACAGGTTACCTGGGGTACTAACCCCGGTCAGGTAATTGCTATTAATGAGCCCATCCCATTTCCGGAATCATTCAGTGTTCCGGTCGAGCGGGATTCTGCTGCCAAAGCACTGGCCTACATGGATTTACAGCCTGGCCTTTGTCTGACTGACGTGATGATTGATAAGGTTTTTATCGGATCTTGTACTAACGCTCGCATCGAAGATCTGCGTGCAGGCGCCGCTATCGCTAGGGGCCGCCGCGTCGCTAATGGTGTGCAGGCAATCGTGGTTCCCGGATCTGGTCCCGTCAAAGCGCAAGCAGAATCTGAGGGATTAGATAGAATTTTTCTTGACGCTGGTTTTGAATGGCGCTTACCAGGTTGTTCCATGTGCTTGGCAATGAACAATGATCGCTTGAATCCCGGGGAACGCTGTGCTTCTACCAGCAACCGTAATTTTGAAGGCCGTCAGGGCCGCGGTGGCCGCACCCATCTGGTTAGTCCTGCGATGGCAGCGGCAGCGGCTGTGGCCGGTCGTTTTTCTGATATTCGAGAATTAAATTAATATAATGGGAGATACACAAGAGAGATGGTTAAATTTACGCAACATACCGGCATTGTTGTGCCCCTTGATGCTGCCAATGTCGATACTGATGCAATTATCCCTAAACAGTTTCTGCAGAAGATAAATCGTACCGGGTTTGGTAAGCATTTATTCAATGATTGGCGCTTTTTGGATGATGCTGGAAAACAGCCAAATCTGGACTTTGTTTTGAATCAGCCGTTCTATCGCGGCGCTAGTATTTTGCTGGCGCGGGAAAACTTTGGTTGCGGTTCTTCACGCGAGCACGCCCTATGGGCTTTGGTTGACTACGGGTTTCATGCAGTGATAGCGCCAAGCTTTGCCGATATTTTTTACAGCAACAGCTTCAATAATCAGCTATTATCCATTACGCTTCCGGAAGATCATGTGAATTTTCTATTTTTAATGGTAGCAGCGCAGAAAGGGATGACTTTTACTGTGGATCTGGAACGACAGCAGGTGAAGGCTGGCGATAAAGTTTATCCTTTCAAAATAGATATCTACCTTCGGAATTGTTTGATGAATGGTCTTGACAGTATCGGACTGACGCTGATGCATGAAGAAGCGATAAACCAATACGAAAATTGTCGGCCAACATTTCTAAACTAACCCTTCCTGGAAAGATTAAAGATTCATACGATCAAAATCGTACCCGGTGGTTGCGTCCGCCAGTTCTTGCTCTGCGAATATTAAATTAAATCTAAAACATTTACACAGAACAGACACAAATATTCAGATAATATCCATGGAATATCTTGAACTAAAAATGGATGTTTTAAACTAGTGATTTTCGATTGCAATAACTAATTTTTCTCTATGAATTATACCTACGGTAGATTAGTGAGTGGATTTATTTTCTTTTTTTTACCATTGTATGGTAAAAGTTTGGTGTATCGTAAGAGTGATACAGCAGATGGTTTTCTGATTTTTTTTGGATCTAGTTAATTTAATTTGGAAAACTTTATAAGTCAGTGGTTTTGTTAAAAAACTAATTGTTACTGATAATTACATGCGTTTCGCTTATCCGTTGAGAAAACGGTGCTGAGGGCAGAATTTTCTATTCATCTTTTGATTTGTTGAATAAATTGAACTTTGAGATAATTATTTTAGATCAAATTACTACTTTTATTTCAATATATAAGATCTTAAAGCATTAGAAAAAGCTTTAAATTGCTAACGTTTTTACTCCCATCCCTAAAACAGTGTAGTTTTTATGATTTTGGATAGATGAGTAACCATTTTTCTGAATGGTCGAAAAGAACATCACCTAAACATTATGGATTACTTGTTTCATTACAACAATATGCTTATGACCATATTGTTGATGTCAAAACATGCGTTTAATCTTCCTCTATTACAACCAAATAGAATTTTGTTGACTCAATTTTTAAAGTGATGAGAGGAATGTAGCATTATCTAGGCTATTCATTAAGCACTATGAAAGCAATAACATTTAATTTTAGCATGATAAGGCTAATTTAAAATGAAATAATCCGTTGGATTATTAATGGTTCCGGTTTTCAATCTTTGGCGAAAGCAAATCGAAAATATGCTAGAGACGGAGCGTAAATAAATACAGAGAACACATGTAATTATCAGTACCGATGAATTTTTCAATAGGATTACTGACTGGAGGGTTTACTTGATTTAATCAAATTTATTTACCGACAATTTTAGTAACATCAGCTGTATCGCTCTTACGATACACGAAACTGTTGCCATACTATGATGAAAAAGAAAATAAAGCTATTTTTCATCATTACGAAATAGTAGATACTATACGCGCTATTTTTTCTCGGAATCGAGTAACGCTTATGATTGCTTAGTTCTAGCTAATTCATGAAAGAATAACTCTACGGCATGAAGTTTCCTTTAAGAAATAGCGGAAGCATGAATGAAAGTTTTAATTGAATAGATTTCTGGTGTAAGAGAAATTCTTTTACGAGAATAAGTGCTTTTATGACTAGTGCTATCATTGCTTATATGGAAGAAATATCTAGCGTAAGATTACAGTGTTTCTGGTATAAAAGTAGTATTAGTATCTAAAATTGAGATACAAAAGACAAAAATGAATTTTATATAAATTTTATGCAAAAAACCAACAGTTGTGTTTTGAAAAATATAAAACATGGTAGTTGACAGCCGGTAAAAATAAGAGATAAATGCATAAAATAAATATCATTGGCTCGGTTATTTTAAATAAAATTTGGTGGCACTTGCGCGGATAAGAATTTTTAAATTTTAGACTGTAACTGTTAGCGATTTTAATCAAAAAATGACAGGTATACTCTATCTTACAGTATAGATTCATTTCATATCCATGAAACAATTAATCATGATAATATGATTCGATTTATAAAAATAAAGCAAAGTAAGAATCTATTTTTAATGGTACTTATCAAACATAAATAGTGCATTTATATCAGAATATACCATGAAAGAACTAATCTAGATAACAAGAGTTTTTCTTGTCTTTCCTTCTTATTAAGGTGTAGATATCTATTCTATTTTCGGGTGATAGGTCCGTATTCGTCTGTAGCTACTCTAACAAGTAGCTCAATAAACCGGGAATTTTAAATAATCAGTATTATAGACTGATTTCTCTTCTGTAAAGTTATATAACCCTATGTGAGCGAAGATAATTTTTGTTTTTAACGGGCAGGAAAAATTTAGCTGTTACTTTACCAGCTTGTTCTTTGATAGATATAGCGATTGGTCTATATCAATCCTACTTTTCTTAAAATCAAAGAGGTGAAAATTTGTATGACCTTATCGATCAGCAGGATAAAGCATAATTATAGATAATTATGTCATCCTTATGGGCGCAGTGGGTAAATGATTAAGATCTTCAGCATCATGGCGCACAATCATACCATCCGTTTTCACCTTTTTATTAAAAAAATAACTAATAAACCAATTGATATTATACGCCTTGCGTATGGCGTGTATTTCGTGCAGCGAATGCAAGCGCTTACTTGTAGAAATACCCGGTACAAGCTATAATATTTTTATCTTCATGTGCTGAAGAGTTATCTATTCTTTTACGAAAACCCAGAGAAAAGGAGCATGGACCTTATTTTAGATGTTATAGAATTCTATAAGAAAAACAAATATTGACTATATGTTTAAGTTTTTTCTATCGGTGATAGAACGTTAGTTGTCAGATTAATCGATAAGTTTGCCTTCTTATCTATAGATAGGCTAGTGTATTTTTTTATTTTTTAATAATAAGAAGGTTTTGATGGCCATTCTTAATATAATACAACAATTGCAAGAGCGCGGTCTGATTGCTCAGGTCACGGACCGGAAGGCGTTGGCTAAGATGTTATCGGAAGGACCGATAACTGTGTATTGTGGTTTCGATCCCACCGCAGACAGCTTGCATTTGGGACATCTTGTGCCATTATTATGCCTCAAACGATTTCAATTGGCTGGCCATCGTCCTGTGGTTCTGGTGGGAGGAGCTACCGCTCTTATTGGTGATCCAAGTTTTAAAACAGAAGAGCGCAATCTTAATACTACAGATACTCTTCAAAAATGGGTAGAAATAATTAAAAACCAGATGTTGCTTTTTCTTGACTTTGAGTGTCAGGATAATAATGCCCTTATTATTAATAACTCTGAGTGGTTTGATTCGATAAATATTTTAACATTTTTGCGTGATATCGGTAAGCATTTTTCTGTTAATCACATGATTAAAAAAGAAGCTGTAAAGCAGCGGTTAAGTCGCGATGATGGCGGTATAACCTTCACCGAATTTTCTTATACTCTTTTGCAAGGTTACGATTTTGCTTTTCTAAATAAAAAGTACGGTGTGGAGCTTCAGATTGGTGGCTCTGACCAATGGGGGAACATCACCACGGGTATCGATTTAACGCGCCGCTTGCATCAGAATCGGGTACATGGTTTGACGCTGCCGCTTATCACTAAAGCGGATGGCACAAAATTTGGTAAATCCGAGAGTGGTGCAGTGTGGCTTGATCCCAGAAAAACTAGCCCCTACAAATTCTATCAGTTTTGGCTCAATACCGCAGATAGTGACGTGTATAGTTTCCTGAAATTATTTACATTTATAGATATTGCAGCTATCGAGACGTTAAAAAAAGAGGATTGTTCTAGAGATAAAGCACCGAGTGCCAAGTATATTCTGGCGGAAGAGGTAACCCGTATGGTGCATGGTGAAGAAGGATTGTCCATAGCGAAACGCATTACCGCCAGTTTATTCAAAGGGGTGTTGGCAAACTTGACCGAGAATGATTTTGCTCAATTAGCTCAAGACGGTATGCCTACAGTAACCATTAATCACGGTATGAATTTACAGCAAGCACTGCTGGCAGCGGCGCTGGCTCCATCTTGTGGGCAGGCACGTACCCTAATAAGCTCTAATGCTGTGGCAGTGAATTGTAAAAAGCAAGGATCGACAAACTATATCTTCAAGGATAACGACAAATTTTTTGGTCGTTATACCGTGTTGCGTCGAGGTAAAAAAAACCACTGTCTACTCAATTGGCAATAGCGAAATTTTTGTTGAGAGGTTTCTAGCCTTTTTCTTATACATGATGGGTTTAAGCTGAAGATGTGTAAGGCAATTTTTTGATGAAGAATATTCTCTCTATCCAATCTCACGTTGTTTATGGTCATGCAGGCAATAGTTCTGCAGTGTTTCCCATGCGTCGAATGGGACTTAATGTTTGGCCACTAAATACCGTTCAGTTTTCCAACCACACACAGTATGGCCAATGGACTGGCTGTGTGATGCCAGCAACGCACTTGACCGAAATTGTGAAAGGAATTGCGGCAATAGATGGTTTAAAATATTGTGATGCGGTGCTGAGTGGCTATATAGGCGCTCCGGAACAGGGGGAGCATATATTGGAAATCGTCAAGCAGGTCAAGCAAGCTAACCCCGCCGCTGTTTATCTATTAGATCCGGTGATGGGTGATCCAAGCAAAGGATGTATCGTCGCGCCGGGTGTGGCAGAATTCTATTGCGAAGCTGGAATATCAAGCGCCGATATCATTACACCGAATTTGTTTGAGCTAGAGCAGCTCAGTGGACGATGTGTAAGCTCAGTGGATGAAGCGGTCTTGACTGCCCGTGGGCTTATCCAGCGTGGACCTTACATGGTTCTGGTAAAACATCTCAGCTATGCTGGTTGTGATCCAAAAAGTTTTGAGATGTTATTGGTAACCCTTGATCAGGTCTGGCATACTCGACGACCGTTAGTGGATTTTGGCGCCCGACAGCCAGTAGGGGTGGGTGATCTCACCAGTGGCTTGTTGTTGGTAAATATGCTGAAGGGATTAAGCGTGCAGAAAGCACTTGAACATGTCACTGCAGCGGTATATGAGGTTATAAAAAAGACTAAAGAGAACGAAAAATATGAATTGCAGGTGGTATTGGCACAAGACCAGATTGTATTACCGCAACATCATTTCCCAGCGACGTCGATTTCGCCGATATTGCATCCAATTCCAAAGCAAAAACATGAAAGTTAAAAAAATAACTTAATGTTTTTTATTTTTTATTGTTTTTATTTTCTTTTTTTAAAGATAAATAATCTTTACAGCGCGTAAGCTATGGTGATTTAGATGTTTGCTAGACTGAATCACAGTTAAAATTCTTTTTTTAGATTTTTGTATGGAGAAGAGAAACCCATGTTTTGCATGCCTCTTTTATGAAGGCATTTGGATTATTTATTGTCTATTTATTTATGATTTATATTCGTTTGATATTCTTTTTAGTCATATATAAACCTATTTTTTGTGTAACCTTTATAATTTTATATGTATCAATCATGTAAATTATTCTAAATTAGATTAATTGCATTAGGAATTTCTGGGGTGTTTATTTGTTGTTGTCAAAAAAACCGAAATTCAAGTGTCTTTTCTTTTGCTGTTTTAAGAATATAATAACTGATCAACGATAATCAGTTGTACTGGATAAGTAGGCTGTTTTTGTCTATCCACAGAAAATAATTACTTTATCATTTGAGTCTAGATTATCTGAAATTTGCTAAGCGTATTTTTTAAATACATAAGAACTTAGCATCCCTTGTAACTTACAACTATTTCATGTCGTTTTGAGCGTCTAGATTGCAAAAACGTAGCTGATTTTTTTAAAAAATCGGCTAGAGATATCATGTTACTTAGTTTGATACGGTGTCTCCATATCATCGCATTTTCATTGGTTATAGCGTAAGCGCGGAACGGGTGTATATTATTCAACCTTTGAAAAGCAATGATTGGTTTTATTTAAAATACTACGCAGTATTTCTCTAAAAGAGACCATTTTATTTTAAATACTTTTAATCAACGCCATGAGAATTAGAAAACGATAAATATCGTTTCAAACCAAATATTGAGTTGGGATTTTTGGTGATTTGTCTGAATATTTGTCCGCATGTATAATGCGATGTTTTTGGATTTTAGCGACAATGTCGCTAGGAAGGAGCCACCCTCTAGCCTGGATTAATTAATTCTATTTCCCCAAGGCTGTGCCGATTAGTAAGTAGATATTTAGTGCGACAACTATCGCCACGATAAGCCATCCTAAGATTTTAATAAAAAAATTATTTACTAATTCATTCATCAATAAGCGATTGCTGGTAAAAACTAGCAATGGTACTAGCGCTAGTGCTATGCCAAAACTGAGTAATACCTGACTCATCACAAGAATGCTTGTTGGATCTAATTCCAAAAAAATGACAACAAACGACGGCAGCATAGTTATCACTCGCCGCAAAAGTAATGGGATATGGAAATGCACAAATCCTTGCATGACCACCTGTCCAGCCATTGTTCCGACAATTGTAGAGGATAGCCCCGCTGCAACTAGACTCAAGCCAAAGACTATGGCAGCAGTATGGTTGAGCAACGGTGTAAGCGTTAGGTAAGCTTCATCTAAATCGGTAATCCCAGTATGTCCGGTAAAATGGAATGCCGCCGCTGCGGTTGCCATCACTGCAAGATTGACAAACCCTGCGATGGTCATAGCGAGAGTTACGTCCAGTTTAGTGGAAGAGTAACGGTCTGCGCGATTTCTCCCGCGGGAGTTCTGAGTAAGCGAAGAGTGTAAATAAATCACGTGTGGCATGATAGTGGCACCCAACACTCCCGCAGCCAAAAAAACTGCGTCGCTATTGGGCAACGTTGGCAAAAGCATGCCAATAGCCAATTCTTTTATTTCTGGCTTGGAATAAAACAGTTCCGCTATATAAGCAGCAGCGACAAATAGCAGCAGTCCGCCTATCACTATTTCTAATGGTTTTTGTCCGCGATTCTGCACCATTAAAATTAAAAAAGTAAAAATGCCGGTAATTATCGCGCCTACTAGCAATGAGACACCTAGTAGCATTTTAAATCCGATAGCAGCACCGATAAATTCCGCTAAATCGGTAGCCATCGCAATAATTTCTGCCTGAACCCAATAAGCCCAAACTGCGGATCGAGGAAACCGATCGCGGATATGTTCAGCTAAATTTTTTCCGGTGGCGATACCCAATTTTGCAGAGAGAAGCTGAATTAGCATCGCCATGATATTGGCCCATACGACCACCCACATCAATCGGTAGCCAAAACCAGCCCCGGCTTGGATATTCGTGGCGAAATTCCCTGGATCAATATAGCTAATAGCGGCAATGAATGCCGGCCCAAGTAAAGAAAGTTTTATTTTACTTACAACGTAATTGGTATTTTTCAAAGCACGGCAGTCTAGCATATCAATACCTCGTATCAACCAAGATGTTTATGAGATATCATATAAATAACAATGATTAGAAAATGTATTTAAGTCAATTCTTGCTTATCTCTGTGCGTACAATTATTATAAGAGGTATAGCCTGTAATTAGGGCAACCTCCTGGGTTCAAAGCGATGCACTACTTTACTTTTTCAGATTATAGCATAATCTATGATTATATCGTGGTATGAATCTTAGGATCGAATCCTAAAATTAGGATTATTAGTCTTATTACAAGAAAACTGGAATCATTCCACGCTGTCAGTTCTCTGATTTTTTGGTAATCAAAAAACTTTGTTTCCTATTAGAGAATATTCTTTGGAAATTCTTCGAATACCTCATGGTACTCCATGTTCATGACAAACGTATAAACAGTTTCCATGTTCATCGTCGGTGTTTATAGTACCATACTAATCCAAAAATATGAGAAGCATTGTGTTGAATATATTTGGTATCTTTATTATTTTATTTCTTACTCAATTTCAACTCAAATGGAGAAAAAAGATTTTCAGATGACATCTTTTGTATGAAGGGTAACGTTTTTTGAAATGTTCTTGGAACATATTCTTGCTGTTTTAAGAAGATGGTTATCGGGGGGCTCGATCATTTTTCCATTAATGCCTTTTGTGTTGTTTTTAGAGATAAGCCTGATAAGGGCTTAATTGACTATATTTTCCTTTTCTTTTACTGACTTTAAGGTGTTATATTTTTCGTAAAAGACCTCAGTTATGGGTGTATTATGGTCATAAAACTTATGTTTGATGAATTTTTGGCAATAATTGATTTTTAAAAGGTTTCCGGTAAATTATTACTGTACTCTATGGATATTATGTTGTTATTGTTAGTTACCATCCTTAACCATTATTTGATGATTATTGTCATCAGTCTCCTTAAAATCTTGAATAAGCATCAGGGCAACATGGTTAAAGTGCTAGGGTTAGATATAAAATATCGCGATAACGATTTTTATTCGCTGTAAGTTTAAATTCTATCTATTAATTCAACACGGTGTTATTCTTACTACCAGCTAAATCATAAAGGTGCTTTTTCCCTATACTTTTTTACATCTGATCGATGCAATCTGTCTATCCTAGTCGCTGATACGCACTAACATCTTTTTTTATGTTTGGTTATTGTAGACGAGATAGATCTCTGAATTTTAGAGATGCTTACAATATCTAGAGCTAAATTATGTAATTGATTTTTGCCGCGTAATTCTCTGTGTCAGAGAAAATAGGTAATAAGTATTTTAGAAACTGCAAAAAAATTTAATCTTGATTTATCCTCTTTATCTTAATGAATGAATGAAATTGAGCTAAATCCAACGAATTTATTATAAAAAAATTAATAAATTACAATAGATAAAAATTTTTAAAAATATTTTTTTGATTATCAAAAAAAAGCATATAGATTACTTTGGTTTACCCCAGACGGCTATCTGAAAGGCCATGAAAAAACCAAAACTAATTATAAAAACTCTAGGTCATCTAAAAGGTAACGCCAGTTCTTTGCAAGTGATGTTTAAATGATATTTTGCGCAAGATTTTTCTAGAGAAAAAGAGAATAAGACTTGGACTTAGATTTGTTGATAATGATGAACGATCATCACATAACACGATCATATTATTACGTATAATTTTGATTTGAAAGAGGAATTTTAGAAAACAGTTTGTTTATGAGTATATAAATTCAAATTATGCGTTCTATTTGCTAGCTGTATTTTTTGCTTTCTACATGATTCGTTAAATGTAATAGAAAATTATAAACTGATTATTAATTAGTTATGTAAAAAGCATGCTAAATTAAATTAGCAGTCTTAGTAATTTCTGTGATGTTGGTGCATTTTCTGTCTAAAAACATCACATATAGCTCATTGCTTATGTGATTTGTTAGTGTAAAACAGTTGGCAAGATTGGCCTTCGTATCGTATGGGTTAGATCTTTATTAATTTTCTTCACAGCAGAAAATAGCTTGCCGGTTAGTCAATCTCTATACTATTAGTAATCCGCCTTGGTAGATTTTTAAATCTATAAGAACAAGTATCTAAAAGTTAATGCCTAACATTTGTGTATTTTCTTTTCAATCATATTGCGTTTCATTTTGCCTTATCGCTTATAAGTTTTATATGAAAAATAGATCTTTTTGATAGAAAAAATAAAGTTAAAATGTTTTCAAACACTACTTACAGAGATATAGTATTTGAAAAGTTGATATTGAATCCCGAATTATATTGGATTCTATCATCTATGATTCATAGTGAATGGATAGATAACATCAATTTTGTTATAATTCATTTAAAAATATAGAGAATATTTTTAATCAACAAATTTGAGTCATGCCTGTTTTCAATCTCTCTATCAGAAATTTATTGGTTTTTTTGATGCAAGTTTTAAATTGATAAGAGTGCTGTTGTTTTATTAAAACTGTTTACTGATTAGTAGGAAGCAAAAACAGTTAATATCAGAATAAAATGTCAATATACGTTGTAATTATCAATTAAGTTAATGATATAAAGGTTTTATTTTTTAGTTCAAGAGAATGGAAAGTTAAATAAGAGTTATGTAACAACAAACAAAGAGTGTTGATTAACACTATCTGGAAGTGAATACTGCATGATAGATGCCATGATCTTTTGCCGTTTAATTGCTCAATCAGTATCACTTGATATACTGGAGTTTCTGGATTTAATCAACTAGAGCTACTAGAAGATTAATGCTAGGTTAGTTGACAACGCTTAGGATATGACAAAAAAAGTCAGTTTTCATCATAGCATCACTGATGCTTCAATATTATCATTATGCTGATAATAAGGAAAGATATACTGGGTAACAATGTACCGAATATAGGTGGCATATTGTATACCAGACTTAACGATCTAAAGATCTGATCTAATACGTAAAAAAAGAAACCAAAGCTTACCCCAGTAACAACTTTTACTCTCATAGAGGCCCCGCGCAGCGGTCCAAAAATAAACGATAGCGCCATGAGCATCATTACAGTTACCGAAAATGGTAAAAAAATCTTGCCCCACATATTTAGTTGGTAACGGTTTGATTCCTGCCCACTTTGCTTGAGATAGTTGACGTAATGATACAATCCTGAAATGGATAACGAATGTGGTTCAAGTGCGACGACTTCCAGTTTATCTGGAGTTAGAGTGGTTTTCCATGCCCCCTTCAGGATTTGTTCGCTAGAGATTTGTTTATCATTGGTTAAATCTAATTTGTTTATTTGGGATAATTTCCAACCACCTTTTCTAAAAGTGGCTCTGGCGGCATAGTACAGTGTCTGTAACCGCTTAGTATTATCAAAGTGATAAATATTAACGCCTGCTAACTTATCGCTATTTATGACTTGCTCGATGAAAATAAAGTTGTTTCCATCCTTGGCCCACAGGCCGTTAGGAGTTGTGAGCATGGAGCCACCATGAATCATCCGGGTGCGATAATTATTGGCTATTTGCGTACCTTTTGGCACCATCCATTCATCAATAAACATGATCATAAGTACCAATGGTATGGCAGTTTTCATCACCGAACTAGCAACCTGAAGTCGGCTGAAACCAGATGCCTCCATCACTACCAGTTCACTGTGAGTTGCCAGTGAACCCAGCCCGATTAAGGTACCAAGCAACACAGTCATCGGAAATAAGATCTCAATATCTTTGGGTAGGCTGAGTAGGGTGAAGACCCCTGCGCCTAGCGTAGAGTAGTCCCCCTGGCCGACTATGCGCAGTTGTTCGACAAATTTAATAATTCCTGACAGCGAGATCAGCATAAACAAGGTCATCATAATCGTATTGAAAATAGTTTTACCGATATACCGATCCAATACGCCAAACATTAGGCTGTTCGCCTCCCATGTTTTTGTCCGAGAAGCCTTCTTGCCGGTATCCTATCCCATAAATTTAGTACAAGCGCCAGCGCCAGGTAAGCCGCATTGGTCACCCACATCCACACTAAGGGGTCAAGCTTTCCTTTGGCTCCGTTGGAGCGTAATGAAGTTTGCAGCAGGAAGAAAACTAAATACAGCAGCATCGCCGGCAACATGTTTAGCATCCAGCCCTGCCGCGGATTAACCATAGAAAATCGCACCACCATCATCGCCATAATTAGCCCCGATACCACCAGTGTGAGCCGCCAGTGAAATTCTGCGCTTGCCTTTAGTGCTGATGAACGCCAGAGCTGATGTAGCGTCATTTGCTCGGCATCTTTCCTGTCTATTGGTACTGTTTTGTGCTCAATAATTGCTTGATATTGATTGAAATCTGTAATGCGGAAATCGCGCTGAAATGCCGTTCCTTCATAGAGTGTGCCTTTGTCCAGTATAATCAGTTTAGATCCATCCTTCCGTTGCGTCATATGACCGCGATCCGCTATTATCACGAAAGGACGTGTATTGCCGTTTGGTTTGATTTTTGCTAGAAATACATGTTTAAAATCGTTATTTTTGATGTTGTCGACAAATAATACAGCATTGCCTCTTTCAACTGATTTGAATTGCCCATCAACTAACACAGCGATGCTTGGGTTAGTCTTAACTTCTGATATGAGTCGTTCCTGATGACGTGACGACCATGGCGAAATCCATACCACATTCACCGCTGCGAATAAGGAAGTAACTAAGCTAAGCAACAGCGACGCGCGAATTAAAATATTTTTACCTAGTCCGCAGGCATGCATCACCGTAATTTCACTTTCGCTATACATTCGGCTTAAAGTTATCAATAATCCTAAAAATAGACTTAGAGGAAGGATCAACTGCGCCATTTCTGGTAGGCCGAATCCGAGTAAAGATAAAACTATATTTGTTGGTATATCCCCGTTTACGGCTGCACCAAGAAATCGTACTAACTTTTGACAAAAAAAAATCAATAGCAGGATAAACAAAATCGTAAGCTGTGTTTTAAATATTTCTCGAACAAGGTATCTAGTAATGATCACGCTTGTTTTACCTATGATTTTTTTAAAATCGATAATTTAATCACAAATCTAACATTGATACGTATCAACTAGCCACCTATTATCATCGGACTAGAGTAGAATACTTCAAGAATTTATCAGATAAACTCTTGAGAACGCACGAATGTTGATTGGATAACGTTTTTTGCATCATTCAGATTAACACATAACGAAATATAAAAGTGGAGACTATAACGAAAAAGTCTATATCTCCCTAGCTGTTTTTTCTCTGTAAGATTCAGGAGATAGCATGGAGCTTAATGTAAAAAGCGGTAGCCCAGAAAAACAACGCAGTGCATGTATCGTCGCCGGGGTATTTGAGTCGAGACGACTGTCCACAATCGCTGCACAGCTTGATAAAATAAGCAAAGGCCATATTAGTGCTCTGCTGCGCCGTGGTGAACTAGAAGGAAAAGTTGGACAAATTCTGCTACTTCATCATGTCCCGCATGTACTGTCTGAACGTATATTGCTTATCGGCTGTGGTAAAGAGCGTGACCTGGATGAGCACAAGTTTAAACAAGTAATCAATAAGGCAATCAATACTTTGAACGATACCGGCTCTATGGAGGCTATATGTTTTTTGACTGAATTACACGTTAAAGGGCGTAATACATATTGGAAAGTACGTCAGGCAGTAGAAACAGCAAAAGATACACTATATACATTTAATCAGTTGAAAAGCAATACAATTGAGCCACGTCGGCCCTTACGCAAGATGACATTTAATGTACCAACGCGTCGCGAGTTATCTACTGGAGAACGCGCTATTTCTCACGGCCTAGCGATCGCCGCCGGCATCAAGGCTGCCAAAGATTTAGGCAATATGCCGCCCAATATTTGCAATTCCGCTTATCTGCTTTCTCAGGCCCGTCAGATGGCTGATGAGTGCGGCCAGACTATGATAATTCGAGTTATCGATGAAAAAAAAATGAAAGAGTTAGGGATGAATGCTTATCTAGCGGTTAGCCAAGGCTCTGCTAATGAATCATTAATGTCTCTTATTGAGTACAATGGAACATCCAACACCTATACGAAGCCGATTGTGCTGGTAGGTAAAGGGCTGACTTTTGATTCCGGTGGCATTTCCATAAAGCCTGCTGATAGTATGGATGAAATGAAATACGACATGTGTGGAGCCGCTGCGGTATACGGCGTGATGCGTATGGCGATGGATCTGAAGCTGCCGCTTAATATCCTCGGTGTTCTGGCCGGCTGTGAAAACATGGCAGATAGCCGTGCATTTCGGCCAGGCGATGTATTGAGGACTCTCTCCGGGCAAACCGTGGAAGTACTGAATACCGATGCCGAAGGTCGGCTTGTATTGTGCGATGCCCTTACTTATGTCGAGCGTTTCAATCCAGAAATAGTAATCGATATTGCCACTTTGACCGGTGCGTGCGTAATTGCATTGGGACATCATCTAAGCGGCCTAATGTCGAATCATAATCCTCTAGCCAATGAGCTTATCGATGCTGCTGAGCAGGCCGGTGATCGAGTATGGCGCTTGCCTCTGGGCGATGAGTTTCAAGAGGATCTAGAGTCTAATTTTGCCGATATGGCAAATATCGGCGGCCGGTCTGGCGGCGCGATTACTGCTGGCTGCTTTTTAGCTCGATTTACACGGAAATATAATTGGGCGCATCTGGACATTGCTGGGACTGCCTGGCGCTCCGGTAAAATCAAGGGCGCCACGGGACGCCCGGTTGCTATGTTATCACAATTTTTGCTTAACCGTTCTGGACTTACGGGCGAAGAGGTAGCGTAAAAATATATGCCTTTACGGATGCTACTTGTTATCAATTGTTTTGTATAATTCCTTAATTAACAAATGGCAGATAAAAAATTAAATCTTCTTTTTTTCTTATAGAAAATATGCAATTTGCGACGGGTTGACCGTCATTGAGCGATTTAGACTGCGATTTGGCAACATGCAAATAGGAGGTTGGGGGAAACGGGTCTTGTTTGATCACTTGTGAGGATGATGTCAAGGCTTGCAATAATGAACGAAGTTTTTGTTGTGGAATTTTATTGCCACATAACTGGGCGAGGCATTAAAGGCCAGCGCCACGCGGAAATTCAGCGCCGGAATACTCTACTTCAGCCTTTTGCCGGATAAGGATACAATTTCTTACTGCACCTTCATGGAAAGGAAATAGCCTTTATACTAGATGAAGTTCTTTTAAAACAGCTGACGCGCGTTCGTTTATAAAACGTATCGTGTAGTTTCGGGTTTCGATTGACTATGGCTATATCGCTAATGTATTGATTAATAAATTTATGATAGATAAAACATACAATCCACAAAATATTGAGCAACCGCTTTACAAGCACTGGGAAAAGCAGGGTTATTTCAAGCCACATAATAATATTCGACAGGATAGCTATTGCATTATGATCCCGCCACCAAATATTACCGGTGGCTTGCATATGGGCCATGCCTTCCAGCAAACTATTATGGATATCTTGATTCGTTATCAGCGTATGCAAGGTAAAAATACCCTATGGCAGCAGGGTACTGATCACGCTGGAATTGCTACACAGATGATTGTAGAGCGCAAAATTGCGGCAGAAGAGGGTAAAACTCGTCATGATTACGGCCGTATCCCCTTTATTAATAAAATTTGGCAGTGGAAAGCTCAATCCGGGGGCATGATTACTCATCAGATGCGCCGGTTAGGCAATTCGGTAGATTGGGAGCGTGAGCGATTCACTATGGACGACGGGTTATCAAACGCAGTAAAAGAAGTATTCGTACGTTTGTATCAGGAAAATTTAATTTTTCATGGAAAGCGACTGGTAAACTGGGATCCAAAATTACGTACTGCAATTTCTGATCTGGAAGTAGAGAATCGCGATTCTAAAGGTTTCATATGGAAGCTGTGTTATCCGTTGGCTGATGGCGCTCGCACTGCTGATGGGTTAGATTATCTTGTGGTCACCACTACGCGGCCGGAAACTATGCTTGGCGATACCGGTGTGGCTGTGAACCCGGAAGATTCCCGGTATATCGATCTGATAGGCAAAAGTGTTATTGTGCCGCTTGTTAAGCGACGTATCCCGATAGTCGGCGATAGATATGCAGATATAACTAAAGGTACCGGCTGCGTTAAAATCACACCAGCGCATGATTTCAACGACTATGATGTTGCTAAGCGCCATGCGTTGCCGATGATTAATATTTTTACTTTTGATGGTGATATCCGCCATGAAGCCGAGGTATTTGACACTAACGGGAAGATTACTAAGGTGCTATCATGCAAAATTCCGTCTGTGTTCCGTGGTCTTAACCGCTTTGCTGCCCGCAAGGCGATTGTGGCAGAGTTTAAGCGTCTTGGTCTCCTTGTCGAGGTTAAAGCTCACGAACTTATAGTTCCGTATGGCGATCGTGGCGGGGTAGTTATCGAGCCGATGTTAACAGATCAATGGTACGTGCGTGCCGCGCCTCTGGCGAAAGTAGCGGTGGAAGCATTGGAAAAAGGGGAGATCCGGTTTGTTCCGAAGCAATACGAAAATATGTATTTAAGATGGATGAGTGAAATACAGGACTGGTGTATTTCTCGTCAGTTGTGGTGGGGCCACCGTATACCAGCTTGGTACGATTCTGAGGGTCAAGTCTATGTTGGTCGTTGCGAAGCCGAGGTACGTCAGCGGCATCACTTGGGGAAACATGTGATGCTACGCCAGGATAATGATGTGCTTGATACCTGGTTTTCCTCCGGACTGTGGACCTTCTCTACTCTTGGTTGGCCGGAGAACACTGAAGAATTGCGTACTTTTCATCCGACCAGCGTAGTGGTGAGTGGGTTTGATATTATTTTTTTTTGGATAGCTCGCATGGTTATGCTGACCATGCATTTTATTAAAGATAATAATTGTAGGCCGCAGGTGCCCTTTAAAACCGTCTATATAACCGGTTTAATTCGCGATGAAGAAGGACAGAAGATGTCCAAGTCTAAAGGTAATGTTATTGATCCTTTGGACATGGTAGATGGTATTTCACTGGCCGATTTACTTAAAAAACGCACTGGTAATATGATGCTGCCGCATCTAGCGGAGAAGATTTGCAAACACACAAAAAAACACTTTCCAAACGGAATCGCAGCGCATGGTGCTGATGCTTTGCGCTTTACATTGACGGCTCTGGCTTCTACTGGACGTGATATCAATTGGGACATGAAACGTTTAGAAGGATATCGTAATTTCTGTAATAAATTATGGAATGCAAGCCGCTTTGTGCTAATGAATACTGAAAATCAAGACTGTGGTTTTAACGGCGGCAAAAAAATGCTTTCTCTGGCAGATCGCTGGATTCTGACGGAATTTAATCAGAGGGTAAAAGTGTTTCGCGAAGCACTGGATAATTATCGTTTTGATTTGGCAGCTGGCATATTATACGAATTTACCTGGAACCAGTTCTGCGATTGGTATCTTGAGATGACCAAACCGATTATGAGTAGCGGTAGCGATATCGAGCTGCGTGGTACACGTCATACACTGGTTAAGGTGCTGGAAGCTTTGCTGCGGTTGGCACACCCAATCATTCCTTTTATTACCGAAACTATCTGGCAAGAAGTGCATATCCTCACCGGAGAACGGTGCAAAACCATTATGCTTCAATCGTTTCCGATCTATGATGTCGCACTGGTAGATGACGATGTTGTAGCTGATTTTGAATGGATTAAAAAAACTATCGTTGCAGTTCGCACTATTCGTGCAGAAACTAATATTACACCCAAGAAGTCGCCAACTGCGCTGTTACGACAGGCTTCACCTGTGGTGGTGCGCAGGGTCAACGAAAATTTAAAATTCATTCTAACACTAGCATGTCTTGACAGCATTACCATGCTTCAGAAAGACGATCCTGGGCCGGCGCTATCTTTAATCCAGCCTATCGATGGAGCTGAACTTTTGATTCCAATGGCAGGAATGATCTATAAAGATGTTGAGTTAGAGCGTTTGGAAAAAAAAATATTGCGAATCGAAGAGGAAATCAGCCGTATTTTAGCGAGGCTCGATAACAAGGACTTTATTCTTCTTGCTCCGGAGGAGGTAGTGGCAAAAGAACATGAGAAGTTAGAAAGCTATCGGGTATCCAGGGTGAAATTGCTGGCACAGCGAGCGATTGTTACTAGCTGGTAAATCATGCTTATTTCTTTATATAAGAAATTGAGATTTGTTGTTTCGATCATCTAATAGAAAATATACTTAGCATTTTATAGTATATATGTATTTTATTTGCAAGGTCGTTTTGGTGTAATTATTCAGATTTAAAAGGTTTTATTTTAATGATTATTCTTTTCTTTTATGGAAAGAATAAATAAAATTCAACCAGAAATATTCTGTTACTGAAAAATTGATAAATCAATTTTAGAAAAAATAAGGAAGTATTTGGTATCTGAAAAATGATATTTAAAGTGATCCTTATATCAATAGATTGACAGATATATCAAGTGATAGATACATTATTGAAATGCATCTTATACAAAAAACTAATTGTTTTATATATATTTTTATATACTCAAAATATATATCTTCCAAAATATTCTAGATATTTATAAGAGGTACTATCAGATTATAAATCTGCAACAACCTATGTTTTTGCGATTCTTTTGAAGAATTTTGACGTCTTTGTAAATAATCTGGTGTTTCTCACCGCGCTAGTCCTGCCTGACCTGCATCGGAAAGAGAGTTATGTATAGCCTATTATTTTAGTAACCAATTCTTACTTTGCAATAGACTTAGATAAGTATTCTTCTTCTTGAGAAGAAATGTCATCGAGCGTGCTGAATAAAGTGATATCACTAAATATTTATTTTAAATAGTTGCCATACTTTTCTATTTATTGTATAATGTTTTAGGCTTTTATACAGATAAAAACTTCATTTTTTTGGCATAATGTGTATTATTCATATATAAAATGTAATGGATGATCATTTTCAAATAATTTCAAGTTTTAGATACAGAAAAGTCTTTCGAGCGACGAAATTAGAATATAAAACTTACTATTATAGTAAATCTAACTTATTTTTTGTATCTATTTAATTCCATTTAATGGAATTGTACTGTTACCCGTGATGCCAGTGCGCTCATTAATTCATAACTCAGAGTACCAGCCGCCGATGCCACCTCATCGATTTTAATATGATCCCCCCAAAGTTCTACTATGGAGCCGATGCGTGCTAGCGGGCAGGGCTGCAAATCCACTATCAACATATCCATAGAAACCGTACCAAGAGTGCGAGTTTTAACGCCGTCAACCAAAATAGGGGTCCCAGTCGGTGCATTCCGCGGATAACCATCCGCATAACCACAAGCAACAACGCCTACACGTTGCGGCGCACTTAACTGGTAACACCCGCCGTATCCAATCAACCCTCCTGAAGAAACTAACTGAATAGCAATCAGTTCGCTTTGCAGTGTCATAACTGGCCGAAGACCAGTGTCGGCAATATCTAGCCAATTACCGCTGGGGGACGCCCCATAAAGAGAAATTCCAGGTCTTACCCATTGCTTATGACTTTCAGGATGCCATAATATAGCAGCAGAATTTGCTAGGCATCGTGGACCAATTAGACCCTTACCGGCGCGCGCTACTACTGCCATTTGATCCGAAACTCCTTTTGGCATTTCGGCATAAGCGAAATGGGTCATCAATGTCAACATACCAACCTGTTTTAGCTTACTTAATGCTTCCCAGGCGATTGGCAATTCTGAATTGCTGAAGCCAAGCCGATTCATACCGCTGTTTAGTTTAACGTAGATATCTAGCGGTGCTTGTGGAATGCTTTTTTTAAGAGCCTCGATTTGCCAGTTGCTGTGTACGGCGATAGTTAATCGATAGCGATCAATTTGCTCTAAATCAGATGGCTGAAAAAATCCTTCTAGGAGTAAAATATGGCCGCCCCAACCTTGTTCACGCAGCCTTACCGCATCGTTAAGATCTAGTAGTGCAAAACCATCTGTTTTTTGCAGTGCTTTCAAAACGATGCTTAGTCCATGGCCGTAGCCATTGGCCTTGACAACTGACCACACGCGTGCGGTCGGCGCATATCGGCGAAGAATAGATAAATTTGATGCTAGGGCAACGGAATTTACCGTAGCGATAATTGGGCGTGGCATATAACAAATCCTTACCTTTAATAAAAATGGCTGCAGGATACCAACAATCTAAGTTTCACAACAGCGCCACGCCTTTTTGGAATGAAACGCTTACGCATAAAAACATGCACGTTGGATAAATTGTTATACGAATATTCTATACATTTTCACGGAAAATATCCATTCACAACAGTAGATGTTTCAAGCTATACGTCATTCTCTGGATGACAAGCTCACTGTAGTCCCTGGGTGGGATGTTTTTGTGTTTGTAAAAAATTTGCGGCGTAAGTTTATGTCCAGAAGCGGTCGTGCTACTTAGCCTCCATTAGTTGTAGACTGATATAAGAATATTTCTTTTTTATATGGATACTCCTTATTTTAAGAAATATATAAGTATTACGGTCTTTCCTCCCAGGATTATGATGTTTTCAATCATAAAATTTTTATGTCAGCAAGATGAATAAATCCATTATTATGCTTTAAGGCCACAAAAGATTACGTTAAGTAAGTGCTCATATGTTTTTATTGTTCACGCTAGTCTAACTTACAGCTTCTTACTTATGACTAAAAACATAATCGGCTGAAAATAACGTATGGTGTGATATTGGTTGGGTTTACAAAGTGGTCTTTTTTAGCAGGCAATGATTGCTTGATCAGTGGCGCCTATTTTTAGTAAGCTTGTATTGCACAAATCAAAAACTTTTTGGGGATCAGTTAGATTAACTTCTGTCAACTTAAAATAGATTTCTTCACGTGAAGAAGTTTAAAAGGATTCACTTGCTCATATCTTAAGAATGATATGAGAGACATTACTGTTTTTACGGTATGGTTAGATATAATTAGCCATTACCCTTCCGCAGGGTAATGTTTTACTGCACCCTATTTCGCGATCGGTTAACTACCTATACATAATATCGCGATAGATCTTGATAATGTAATAAGTATTTTTATATCAGAACCAACAGGAATTATTAACGTAATTTTAAAACAGACTGATGTGTCTTTGGATGCTTTCCAGTATTTTCTTTGATTAGTGAGTAAGAAAAAGCACTTAACAACAGTATTAATAATATTAATACGCGATAATATTACTCCCATTGGGCTATTGATATTTGCAATCTTAAAGGTTTTGATGAGAAAAATTGACAGTATATAGGAATATAATAAGTGCCGATAAATATAGAATCCGATATAAGGGCTATCAGGTGCTGCACGGCATTATTTATGTTTGTTTATCCACCTAGAAACTAGCAAGTAACCTCATAGGTAGCAGCCATGTTGGATTATTGGCTCAACAAGAAGATCCACTAGAAAATTAAAGATAGTACGGACTGTGACGGTGTTGACGATAACACCATTACTATCATGATTTATTTCTGAAGAAAACAATAAAATCACTAAATTTACCGCAAAATAATGTTCAATTTTGTTCAAACTAGATATTATAAATAATATTTTAGATATCTATAATATCAACGTACAATGAAACCGATAATTAAGTGCTTTTTTTATAAAAATGAAATCAATATGATAATATCATAGATAGTGTGATTGATCACTTTAGTAAGAGATATAGCAGCAAGTTTCTCATTTTTCATGGTAAAGAAAAGTAGAAAATCAAGAGTCAAAATAAGGGTACGGTGTTGTGAAAGAAGCTCTTGAAAAATTAATCCAGAGCTAACTTTTACATGACGGTAATGTTAAATCCACCGTCTACATGTACTACCTCGCCGGTGATCCCCATTGCTAAATCAGAAGATAAAAAAGCAGCAGTATTTCCTATATCCTCAATGGTTACCACACGGCGAATTGGTGACCCTAATTCGCATTGCGTCTGCATATTTTTAAAATTTTTGATGGCAGAAGAGGCAAGGGTACGAATAGGGCCCGCGGAAATAGCGTTAACCCGAACACCTTGAGGTCCCATGGCAGCTGCCATATAACGGGTATTAGCCTCCAAGGAAGCCTTAGCTAAGCCCATGACGTTATAGTGAGGGATGGCGCGTTCCGCGCCTAGGTAGGTTAGCGTGAGAAGAGAAGCTTTTGTATTTAGTATTGAGCGGCTAGCTTTTGCCATGGCAACAAAGCTATAGGTACTAATGTCGTGTGCGATAGCAAAACCTTCACGGGTTACCGTGTTTACATAATCACCAACCAATTGGTCTCTAGGGGCGTAAGCAATAGCATGTATGAATCCGTCAAATGTCGACCAAATATCGGTCAAGCGGGTGAACAGCACTTCGATACTAACGTCTTTTGCCACATCGCACGGTAGGACGATGCTAGAATTGAATTTATCTGCAAACGCTTCCACTCGTGATCTTAATTTATTATTCTGGTAAGTAAAAGCCAGCTCCGCGCCTTCACGATGCAGAGCCTGAGCGATACCGTATGCAATTGAACGATTGCTGGCAACACCAGTCACCAGAATGCGCTTACCGGCAAGAAAACTCATAGCATGAATCCTTGTGATTATTATCTTATTTGTTCATATGCCAAATTAAATGCGTATATCAACACTCGATATTGACAAATTTTAGCGCAGTATAGCATGATTTTTTTCACGAAGTGTAGATCCACGTACCGCGCGAAGGCAGAGAAAGCATACTTTAAATATATTCGGGTATCGCGTTGTCTTAGGCATCAACTGTGTTATTGTTTTTTCAAGATTTTCTTGTTTTCAATGATATTGATCTAATTTCTTACATGATTAATTATGCTTACATGTTGGGCAATATTAATACATGAAATGCTTTATTTGTAGTTTGATTAAAAAGTGGATGATTGATGGTGCATTAATATTATCCAAGGACGCAAGGGTGGTGTTCATCTGCCACAAGAACTTTTTTACATAAAATAAGCGCATGTATTCAGGGAGTAGCGATTATTTACTCATGTGTATGCTATGTAAGCAGATACTAATAAGCTTTATGTGAATGCAGAGGCTATTTCCAGTGAATTTTGCAGGGGTTTATTTTGATTGCCCAGGGTTGTTAGCGCTCTCTTTTTTGTTAGCAGAGAGGTTCAGTCTTAGCGATATTTCTAAGAAGTTTGGCAATATGTCTGGTATAAATTTATGAGGTGCGATATCTAAAAAAATCATTCGAATGACCTGGCTAGTGAATCGATTAGATTCAAAATATATTATATTAATCAATTTGTTAATGTTTTACATTGCTAGTGTAAATGCTATTACGCAAGTGATTTTTTGTGGTGATTTTTCATAAAATCGTTATTAGACTAATATCTAGCGAGTAATCTTATCCTGCCTGATAAAGCTGATATTTCAGCATCGTTCATACCTGATGCTAATGAAAATACTATGCGGTAGAAAATATTTTGTTCTGCTTAAGGGGAATAAAACCAGGTTTACCATATTTCCCACTCCTCAAAATTGAGTAAAATAGTAGGTACAAAAAGTGTTTTACCAACCAAGATGGGACGTATGGATGTTGATTTTTTCCATAGAAAATGAAAGAAGTCATCAAGCGCTAGCCAAATAAGTAATGTTACATTGAAATAGGAGAGATTCTATTAGAAGATAGGAGATATTTAGTTAAATTTTGGATAAAAATCAGCTTAAATCGAAAAATGCTGATTTCAGTCAGAGTATAATGTGTGTGGTTGCGATGCACTGTGTAGAAATAAATTATTTTTTATAATAGGAGATACCTACTGGTTGGGTACAAAAAGCACATTGAATGCGGTTAAACTACCAGAATCTAGATCTTTTTTATTTAAAAAATGGATCCAAAACAGGAGTAAAATCTTCGCTGCCTACGGTTGCTTTTCTTCAGGAGGATTTGGTTGTCTCCTAGGAAATCAGAAACTGCAATTTTTTGGTTGAGGTGATATAAATGACTGATAAGTTCTGTCTCAGACAGTTTATTATGATTTTAATCTATTTATTTATTAGTTAGGTACTTAATTTAAATCATCGATACTAGACGCTAGTTAACTAACAGATAACAGATAAATAAGCAACTCTATTTAAAAATAAAGAGGGTTTCTTAATACATAAATCAACAGATTTTACCATAACCAAATCCGTATGGTATTTCTCAATATAAATAAATTAATCTCAGCAAAATGAATTACCGATTATTATCGATTCATATTAGTAGATATCGATTCGATTAGATATGCATTTATTATTATTGTTACGATTTAGCGTAGTCCACAGAATTGTACTTTGTTACATTTAATATAATTAACTCTAATAAATATAGAGTAATTTAATCTAAAACCAATACGATTTATCTGTAAATTTAATCGAGATAAAATTTGTTTTTTTTGATGCTTTTTATTAAAATTAAAATTTTTGGTACATATAAGATATATTTTTGAAGAATTAATTTAAATATCGATAGTTTTCTTTATAAGATAAAGAATTATTTGTTATGGAATAACATTTCTCTAGAAAGATAATGATTTTACTATCCGTAAAATAGGTTTGTTGAATAAATAAAATTTTAGATTTTTTTGTGGTCAGGTGACGATTGTCATTTATAACGCATTAGTTCCATGGAAAAATCAAGTTTAAAAATATTAACTAGTGTATCTACTTACAACAAATCTATCAAGTAACAATTATCCTAAAGATAGGATTGGATTAAATCAAAGCAATTGTTTCAACGAATGAAACACTTCTATTAAACATCGCATTCTACTTTTTTAATATACAGTAATGCTTGTTTCTAAAATCCTGATGATAAAGCATCTTATTTATTTTTCTTTCATAGGATTATAGAATTTTTCTTAATATATTTAAACTAACAATGTATTTTTCAAAACAGGAGCCAATCTTATGCTATTCGGATGTTGTTTAGTATCTCTATTTATGACTCAAATTTGTTAAATTGATATGGTCTATTTTTTAAATACATTGTAATAAAGATTGATTTTATCTGATACCTTCCTGCACTGAAGCCAAGTAAATTTGATAGTGTTACCATTCGGTAATAGGTGTGCAATTCTATATTTATAGGGAGTTTCCAAAAATATTTAAATTTCATTTTCGCTATCAAGAGAAATGAAACTAAGTATACAAAAAATTATCATTGATGTGGAACAATGAATGGCATTAGGTGCAGGAATACTTAGAAGTATTCGATAGTATCCTGAATACTATTTTGATTTATTGGAAATAAATTAGACAATAATGGATTGCTCTAGCTTATCATAACGTTGAATTTTTCTGATATGAAGCACAGCTATCATGGTTTTACCTGCAGGACAAATGGATTACTTATTAGCTGTGTTCTAGACGGGTTATGATCATCAAAAAATCAAACGCGCTCTTTAATTTATATTTTAGACATGCGAAAATGTACAAACATAATAAAAATCATTAATAGTATTAAGTAAATTCAAGATTGTCTTTAAAAATAACTGATGTAAGACGAGTTTATAATGTCCTATTGAATCCAACAAATTCTTATTGAACCTAACAAATAATGTTGTAAGTAAAAATATCCAGCAGACAGAGCGAAAAGGTTAAATGTGAAATTACGTACCATATAAAATGTATTGATTATGAAAGAATCTTCTTCTTTAAAAGAAGAATCGATGTATTCCAGGTTTTTTAGCTTAGTTATATGACCATGCACCATGATTAACACATTCTGGCCATTACCGGTACTTTTAATAGAGTCATCCAATTAAACGATTGATAATTTATTAATATACTTATAGATGATATAGTTAAGAAAAATTTAGATAACTAATAAGAAGTATTATGAAGCGAAATATGGTCTATTTAAAAGCTTTGATTTCTACTGCAATAAATGCAGTTTTTCTAGGTATTCTGACTGTTTGCTCAATTACTGATTTGAAATGAAGTGATTAGATAAGAGAATATCGATTCAGTCAATATTGTGCCACTACTGCGTGTCGGGATTAGCAATTTTATTCTTTTTTTCGGCAAAGTATCGTGAAAAAACGGGAATCGTAAGTGTTTCCTGCCCATCATCTTTAATTTTTCGATGGAATGATTGATTATAATCTAATTCGGATTCTATACGAGTGGTACAGAGTTAAAAGATAAATCGGTATAGATAATTTCATGCATGGTACCATGGGTTATTTCCTCGTGTTGGCATTTTTATGATGGTGTTCACTTTCTTTGTTTTTGTTTTAATTAGCTAATAGTTCAAATAATTCAGATTTATTCCTATTAGTTTTAAATCAAAGCAAAAAGCTTCGTACTTTGAAAGTAATCCTAAATACAAGTTTTATCATCATAAGGACTCTTTCTTAATGATCATCTCTGTTGTAATAAAATAAACAGCTCTATAGCGTTTAGGAAGAGTTTCCTTCGCATTCATATATTGCCAGTGTTTTGACTTCTATCTCGCTATACCATTTGAAAAAATGGTGCTGATTGAATGGTTATTTATTATTGAGTGAAGTTTCTGAATTTAAACTTTTTCGTGTTCATGGAAACTTGATATTGAAAGGCGAGTTGTAATCTATTTAAACGAACATAAAAAATTAATTTATCAAAATATAATATTAATAAAGCTAAACTATGCGCTTAGTTAGGTCAATATGCGATAAAACCGAATTAGAAACTACAGTTGTAATTGTATCTACAGAATGAATAGGACTAAATTTCTTAGATTGCGCAATATGGCGCACTGTGAATGATGAGTTTTCTTAAGTTAAGAGTGAAGTTATTTATCAATTTTTATCGTGATATGTTTTAACTTTCTCCTATCTTTCAGAAAATGCATTTCATTCGTCATGGTATATTCTTACTATAAAATATAGCAGTTCAAAATTTTTTGATAAGTATAAAACTTCATTATTTGTCTCTTTATAGATCATAGATAAACCTGATTAAAAAGTTCTATAGTTTATAAATAAATATGTTTATGATAGTTGTCATTTTTCGAGTGTTTTTGAGTAAATTAATTGTCTGCTTTTCTGTTTGTTTTTAATAAACAGAAAATTCGAATTTTATTTGAATTGAATCTTACTGTTTGGCTTCATTAAAAATAAAATTATTTAATGAAGTTATTACTTGCTTAGAAACTCCTCGAGGGATAAATGAACGAATTTTATGTCTACATTATTTTGAATTGTAAGAACGTTGAATTTCTTATGAATAAGAATTCACAAATTCTAAATTTTTATTTGTGAATAAATTATGAATATGTCAGCTTTATGTTCTTCACGGCATTAAAAAATCCAATTTTGATGTACTAAAGCGAGCTGTTTTTTCTTTAAAAAAGATTAGGCTATTTTAGCATATTTTCGAATGCTAATTTATGAATCTTAAATCCTTTTTTAGTTTCATAAACACTTAATATTTTTTCCTATTATTGAAAATAATAGGCGACGAATAATGTATTGAGTAATACATACAGATATAAAACCATAACTAAATTTTTAGCTTGAAATTGGTTGATGCCACGTAGCGGCCTTGACGCGAATACTTCGTACTATAGCTTCCAGACCCAGTGCCCGTGATGGTGTTAGGTGTTGGGAAAGTGCTATGGTTTCGAAAAAAGGTTGCACATTATAGGAGAGAATTCCAGCCAAGCTAAGACCATTATAGAGGATAAACACAGTAGCAATCATTCCTTTAACAATGGCAGAATCGCTATCACCATATAGTTGCACGTAGTTATAAGTATCTTCCTTTAGAACAATCCATACTTGGCTTTGGCAGCCAGCAATAAGATGCTCCTGGGTATGCATTCCTACCGGAAGTGGAAGTAATTTGCCACCAAGTTCAATTAAATATAAATACTTCTCTTCCCAATTGGCGCAGAGAGAAAAATTGAACAAAAATTTCTCTTTATCAGGTAAATTCACTACCCCCCCCGGTAAATTATTATCTGAGTAAACGCTGTACTCGCACAAGACCAGCTACCAGCCGATTTATATCATCCCGGTTTGTATACATCGCAAGTGACGCACGACACATGCTTTCTACCTGAAAATAAGCCATCAATGGCATGGCGCAATGATGGCCTGTACGTATAGCTATACCATATTGATCGAGAAAACTACCAACATCATAAGCATGATGTTGGCCTAAATTAAAAGCGATTATCCCGGTACGATTATTCGGTCCGTACAGAGTTAGGTCGGGCACTTTCTGCAACATTTCAAGCGTATAGTGCATTAGATCAGTTTCATAAGACTGAATGCTGTCCAGCCCGATCTTTTCAATATAGTTGATGGAGGCGCTAAGCCCCATAACACCAGCAGTGTTGGGGGAACCCGCTTCAAAACGCCAGGGAGCTTCGTTAAAGGTAGTGCCTTCATTTAAACTGACTGTACGAATCATAGAGCCCCCACCTTCCCATGGCATCATGGTATCTAATAGAACTTTTTTAGCGTAAAGAATACCTATTCCAGAGGGTCCATAGAGTTTATGCCCCGAAAACACATAAAAATCGCAGTCCAGTGCTTGCACGTTTACCTTTTGATGCATAATACCTTGTGCCCCGTCGACAAGTATCACCGAGTTGCTTGCAGCTCGTACCATGGAAATAATATCTGGTAGCGGATTGAGAGTACCGAGCACGTTTGACACTTGAGTGACGGCGAGAAGGCGTGTGCGGTTATCTACTAATTCCGACAGTTTAGCTGTGTTCAGCTCCCCGTTTGGTAGCAAAGGGATGTAACGCATCGATACTTTCTTTTCTTTGGCAAGCATTTGCCATGGCACTATATTTGCGTGATGCTCCATCTCGGTAATAAGAATATTATCCCCGGGTTGTAAGTTATGGCGACCCCAGCTATTGGCCACTAAATTAATGCCTTCAGTGGAACCTTTAACGAAAACAATTTCGTCTGCGGAAGCAGCATGAACAAAGCGTGCTACCTGTTCTCGTACCTTTTCCATGCGGGTGGTTGCTTCAGTGCTTAACGTATGAATGCCGCGATGCACCGCAGCGTATTGTTCGCGATAAAAGACGCTCTCACAATCGATGACGGCGTTAGGTTTTTGAGCGCTGGCAGCGCTGTCGAGATAAGTCAGCGGCTGCTTGTTTACTTGCCGAACCAAAATAGGAAAATCGGACCGGATTTTCGTAATGGGGTAAGATGTCATGCTGTGCTCCATTTTAAAACATTGGCGAGATATATCAGCACAGTCTCACGTGTTGAGTCATGATAAATTGTTTTTGCTACTTCCGCAGCAAAAGCATAAATTATCATCATTTCGGCATCCTTGCTTGGAATACCGCGAGAACGTAAAAAAAACATTTGTTCCTTGTCGATCTGGGCAATGGTGGCACCGTGATTACATTTAACTTCATCAGCGTAAATTTCCAGCTGGGGTTTGCTATCTATTTCTGCTAAATGCCCAAGAAGGAGGTTGTGATTTCTCATTTGACTATCGGTTTTGATGGCATTCTTCGCTACTTTAATAAGACCGCTGAATATGCCTTTACCGCGATCGCTAGCGATTACCTTATGCAACTGGCGACTCAGGCAATAGCCTTTGTTGTGCTCAAGGTAGGTACGGGTATCACTGATAGCCTCTCCTGACGGCAATAGCAAACTGTTTATAGCTAAATCGGCCTTTTCACCGTTCAACTGTACGCTTGTTTGATGTCGGGTTAAGCTTTTTCCAATAATAAATGTACTGCTTTGTACCACTGCATTACTGCCTAGCCTGATATCGTTATGTCCGAAATGGTAGCTGGCAGGATTTTCAAAAACTAGTTTAGTATGACTTAGATGCGCGTTATTGCCTACAACTATTGAGGTACGAGCCCCCCTGAAATACCCATGAGTATTTATGCTGATAAAATGTTCAATTACTTGGCCTTGTGCTCCAGCCCCGATGTCGAGGTGGTGACGATAATGTAGCGTACTAAGTGTTTTTTTATCTTCGCTGCCATAACTAATATGCAGTAGATACAGTGTGCGCAGTGCTGCCTTGCCCTCCGGGAGATAAATTCGAGTGCTTTCTTGGCTTAGACTTTCGGTTAAATGTAAAAACACTTCTGACTGGATAGGGGTAGGCAATTCCCGCCTATCAGCGCCTCTTTCTACATTAATTTTCCAGAGGTCAGTATCGTTATCACTTAGTGACGGAACGAAGCGGTTATCGACAAAAACTAGTCGGCAGGCATCTAGCTTCAGGCTCAGAGCATCTCGATCTGCGGAGGATACTAATCGGCCGGCTATAGCAGAGACAAATTTATTCGCTAGAAGTTTATCAAGCGAAGTATATTTCCAATGTTCATGTTGGCGGGTTGGTACTCCCAGGCGTTCAACGTTCTGCCAGTGCGCCTCGGATTCAGCGGAGCCTCCAACATGTTGATTGGTAAATAATTGGCGCCATTGTGTTAGCACGTGAGCCTTATTATTGTTGAGTTTATTCAGTAAGCCAGCCATAGCCGTGCTCCTCAAGCTGTTTCACCAGGGAAAAATCACCGGATTTTACAATGCGCCCCTGATATAGTACATGAACGTGGTCAGGTTTGATGTAATCCAGAATACGCTGATAGTGCGTTATAATGATAAAGGAACGAATTTTATCACGCAGTGCATTTACGGCGCCAGCTACAATTTTAAGTGCATCGATATCTAAACCGGAATCGGTTTCATCCAGAATGCATAAATTCGGTTCAAGCACTGCCATTTGCAGAATATCATTACGTTTTTTTTCTCCTCCAGAAAACCCCACGTTAACCGATCGGATCAGCAGATCAGGAGGCATGTTTAGCATTTTAATTTTAGCTTCGATGAAATCGAAGAAATCAAAGCGATCAAGTGGCGGCTGTTCACGGTATTTACGTACAGCATTTACTGCAGTTTGCAAAAAAGTTTGGTTGCTGACGCCCGGAATTTCTATTGGATATTGAAAGGCTATGAACACCCCTTCTCCCGCGCGTTCTTCAGGGCCAAGTGCTAGTAAATCACTACCTTTAAATAACACTTCACCAGAAGTAACCTCATAGTCTTCACGCCCAGCTAGAGTTGCTGATAGAGTACTTTTACCGGAACCATTTGGCCCCATAATAGCATGGATTTTTCCGGGTTTTACTTCTAAGTTCAGGCCCTTGAGAATGGCATTTCCTTTCACGCTGACATTCATATTTTTAATCGATAACATGTTTTATTTTTCCTTATTTGGGCGGTGGCACAGCTGTCTAGGTAATAAACTCAGTTGCGTGGTTTTATCCCACGCTGTGTTCAAGGTTGATAGCTAGTAATTTTTGGGCTTCCACAGCAAATTCCAGAGGAAGTTTTGAGAACACGTTTTTACAAAATCCGTTGATAATTATTGAGATTGCATCGTCTGTGCTGATCCCGCGCTGACGGCAATAGAATAGCTGATCATCGCCGATACGAGAGGTGGTAGCTTCATGCTCCAGCTGGGCGGTGTTATTGCTTACCTCCACATAAGGGAAGGTATGTGCGCCGCATTTACTGCCAATAAGTACGGAATCACACTGAGTAAAGTTACGCGCATTGGTAGCGGTTTTCATAATCTTTACAAGCCCGCGATATGTGTTATCGCTCTGACCGGCCGAAATTCCCTTTGAGATAATAGTCGAGCGGGTATTTTTTCCGATGTGAATCATCTTTGTGCCGGTATCCGCCTGTTGATAACCGTTGGTTAGCGCAACAGAGAAAAATTCGCCAACTGAGTTGTCGCCTTTTAGGATTACGCTAGGATATTTCCAGGTAATGGCCGATCCGGTTTCGGATTGGGTCCAGGACATTTTTGCATTTTTCCCTTCGCATAGTGCGCGCTTAGTAACAAAATTAAGAATCCCGCCTTTGCTCTCAACACCTGAAAACCAGTTTTGTACAGTGGAATATTTTACTCTAGCATCTTTAAGCAAAATGACTTCCACTACCGCAGCATGTAGCTGATAACTATTGCGCGCTGGCGCTGAGCAGCCCTCGATATAGCTAACATAGCTGCCTTCATCGGCAATAAGGATTGTGCGTTCAAATTGTCCTGTTTTGGCTGCATTGATACGGAAATATGTGGAGAGCTCCATCGGGCAACGCACATTTTTTGGTACATAAACAAAAGTGCCGTCTGAAGCAACTGCCGAGTTCAGAGCAGCAAAGAAGTTATCGTTGGTTGGCACTACACTGCCTAGATATTGGCGCACTAGCTTCGGATGTTTATGAATAGCTTCGCCAAAGGAACAAAAAATAATGCCATGCGCTGCTAGCTTCTCGCGATAAGTGGTTGAGACAGATACAGAATCAAAAATCGCATCTAGTGCAACATTGCTGCCCTCATGCACGGGAACGCCAAGCTTGTTGAACGTCTCTTCCACTTCATTAGTCAAGTAGTTTTTTTTCCATGCCTCATTGGGCTGAGAACCGCAGTTATCATTGAGGCTGTTGCAGGATGGTACGGAATAGTAGGTGTAATCATTATAGTTTAGCTGGGGGTAATGTGCTTTTAGCCAGTGCGGCTCATCCATTTTCAACCAGGCGCGATAAGCATTGAGACGAAAGGTTAGCATCCAGTTTGGTTCATTGCGTTTCGCCGAGATGGCTCGTACTACATCTTCGCTGATGCCGTGCGCCAGTTCCTCAGTTGCCAGTTTAGTAAAAAACCCTTCTTTATAACGATAATTCGCGGGTTGCAGCCGTGCTTGAATTATGTCGCTTCCCTCAGAGATATTATTATTGCTTCTTGCCATGATCATTCATCCCTCAAAGACCAAAACTTTCGCCGCACCCGCAGGCGTGCTGAGCTTTGGGATTGTTAAATTTGAATATGTGATTGAGGCCTTCCTGAATATAGTCCAGTTCCGTGCCATCAATAAAAGGCATCGATTTTAGTGGAACATGCAGTTTGATGCCATCAAACAAGTAAACTTGGTCGCTATTTTCGGTTTGCTTGACCTTTTCCAGAACATAGGTGAAACCAGCGCAACCGGATTTTCGTACCTTAATTCGTAACCCAAGCATCAGGGGATCATTTTTCACTAAGTAATGGATTTGACGAATGGCGGAATTCGTAAGCGTTAGCCCGCGCCAAGTCTTCTTCTCAATGGATTCAGTTTCATTTTTTTTGTTGACGTGCATTTTTATTGCCCTCATGACCTATAAAATGACATTCAGAAAACTTATTTATCTTAAAGAATTGAATTATTTTTTTAACCGCTATACTTATAAAGTAATAGCCTATTTTATAGAAAACCTTTGTGATTGCTGTCAAAAAATGGAATACTTAATTGCTATCTTGTTAATTTTAAATGATTATTTATTTCTAACAGTCTAATTCCTCGAAAGCATGAATAGTAAAAACTATTTTAATTTTCAATACTAAAACTTTTTTGTATTGACTAAAGCGAATACTTATATAAGTAAACTTTTAGGAAAAATAAGTCATCATTTTTTCTAAAAAAATCAATTAAGAATAATCCTAAAATGCCATGAAATGATTTTATTGATAATCGGGGGTGACTCTGATATCATTGATAATGACGGATAGTTGTATCCTTATCGAAGAACTTTATATATGTGTTTTTTGATTTTGAAAAAATCGATGCTTTACAAGCAAGGCATTGGATGTGGGTGTTTATGTATTCATAATTAGGCTGTTTTATCAGATAAATATATTTTTACTTACTACCGGATAGTATAAATAGGCTATGTGCATTAGTCATATCAAAGATAGCTTATTCATCAGGCATATCAAAAAGTATACTGATTTTGCTTAAAAATTGATAAGTGTTCCGTAGCATTTGTATATTTTGGCTCATAACTATACGAAAAGTTGGCATGTTTTATGTGATTATAAGCGTAAGCTTAGTTGTTTTTGATGTTGTACATGAGATTAGGGTAAATTTACTTTGCAATAGATAGCCTTAGTGTTAGATAAGATAATCTTCTATTCAATAATTTATTTTTGCGTCATTTTTAAATGAATTAAAATAGTATTTAGGGCAATACCTAATGAGGTACACGGTATTACTCTGAACTTAGAGTAATTTATTGCCTATATTGGAGAGAGAGTTATCCTTTTTTATAAATAACTGTTAATAGTATAAATGAGGACGGGAAATTTTCAACTATTTTTTATGAATTTAATATTTTATCATGTTATTTTATATAAAAATGATATTAAACTCCATTGGACTCACGGCAATGAGTAAATTGGATAACATGTAGTTTTTGTGGTGATGAATTTATTAATTAAGCATATACTTAATTAATAAATTCGATTCTCAATTTTATTGCGAAACCAGACTTATCTGAATATCATTCATCATTAATATACCCATGAATACCACCAGAGATTTTACTTAAACATTTGGTTTTAGTTTAAATATTATTCTAGGTATAATAATTTAGGAAAAACAATTATAAAAAAGAAGATTTCGGATAGCAGATTATTTAACATTGATCTCTATATCTGCTAAAAGGAAAGCACACATATGTATTATACGCAGCATAAAAAATACTTAGCTTATTGTTTATGCTTATAATTGCATTAGCACCTGTATCTTATCACATATTTTATAAATCAAAATAAATAGATCATACAGCATGTTATTAAAACTTAATCAAGTGCAGCATAGTTTTTGACATAATTGATATATGTTTGTTTATAAATTTCTTTAAGTCCAATATACCATATTGGAAGTGAAAATATATTAATGGGTAGAGAGGTATAACCTGAATAAATTTGCTTATATTCAATCTCATATTCATAAATGATACATTTTTAAAAAAATGCATAACAAGGTTATTTTATTGGCTATGAAAATTTAATTATAAAAAATGATCATGAATTATTATTTCGATAGATTTAATAAATAAAACCATAACAAACAACTTCCTGTTATCGAAAGATTGATAATTTTTTATTAGAAAAAGATATTGAAAAATATCTTGAATGCTGATTCAAAATCAGTAGCATGGTGTTTAATATATGACAATGTTTGTTTGTGGTTATTTTAATAAAACAAAACAGTCTCATGAAATTTGCTTTCGTCCAAAAATCCGATAAAATTGCGCAATGCTTGCCTGTTCTAAAAACAGAATGGCATGAAAAAGGAAATATTATCATTTTAATAAAAATGTTTTTGCATGCGAATAATTTCCATGCAAGCTTTGTTATGAATGAATTAGAACTGATAATGCATATGCCCCAGAAATGTAGCAATAGCTAGGCGATGTAGATGTTGTTTAGAATCCTAGAACTTGGTAATCCTAGTTGATTGTTTTTACCAATCTCCTGATTGATCGATGCATTATAGTCTTACGTGGATCTATATATTAGTTCGGAATTGTTTTGAAATGAAATATAGTTCGTTTTAGAACGAGAGCAGCAGATCTTCTCTGCTGCTCTCAAGCGGGGTGGTTCTTTGATTATGAATTCTTAAGGGAACTGTTTAGTTAGAGGTGAGATACTGAGTGATTTTCAACTCTTTTTTTGCTATAGAGATCCAATGTTGAAGAGATTATAATGGTTGGGTTAAATGATAATTTAAAAGTTGGATTCATTTAGCATAAGCGCTGTCTTTATATCAGTGGATAGGGTAATATTGGTGATTCTCCTGCTAATAATATTACTACAATAAAATATTTTTTAGAAAATGTAGGAAGTTACATTATAACTATAATGGGTCTTTTATTTGTTGTTATTCGAAATTAACATTTAATGCCTTTCGGAATTAAAAACAACAACAAAATAATTATTGTTGTTGTTTGCAATCATATGCAATATGCGTTGCATATGATTTTTAATTTTTTAATAATTAAAACACTTGGCGGTGAACTGAAAGATTTCTTATGCTAGCATGGAGCGCATAAGCAGATAACAGACGGTAGTATTAAGATTTTCCCGATGAGTGACACATATAAGAAAAATAAATATTATTTATTTTAATGAGATTGGTTAAAACCCGTATCAGCCCCTTTGTTTAACCTGTTAGTTTTTGCCTTGCCCATTCGATGCAGTTTTGGTACTTCGTCGGCAACAGCCTCCCCAATTGCTCCAGACTGCGATTGAGTTTACCCTTATCAGGGTGAGTCAGGTTAAGGTGTCCGACCTTGCGCCCCGCGTACACTTCTTTTTTATACCAATGTAAATGCACCAGTGGATCTGCTAGCCACTCTGTATTTACTTCGTTGCCTATGATATTTATCATGACTGATGGCGCAAAAATTACCGGTATCGGTAGCGGTAGCGGTAGAATAGCGCGTAAATGTAGCTCAAATTGACTAATAGTTGCGCCGTTCTGTGTCCAGTGGCCGCTATTATGCACTCGCGGCGCAAGTTCATTTATCACCAGTCTATCGCCGACAATAAAACACTCCATTGCCATTACTCCATCATACTTTAGCTCATTCAGGATAGCGCTAAGCATATTTTCCGCTTGTTTTTGTAAGCTATTCAGAGAGGGGAAAACGACGCTAGCGTGTAGGATGCCTTCCTGATGAAAATTATACGTCAGTGGATAAAAGACCTGAGTTCCATCGGTAGATCGTGCGCCTATCAGCGATACTTCCCCATCGAAGGAGATTCGCTGTTCGACGATACAACGACCGTAGCAATTTTTTGGAAGAATATCTTGTTCCCCAGGTTGTATCCGCCATTGGCCGCGCCCGTCGTAGCTTCCTACTCGGTGTTTTATGATAGCCATATCCCTAAATGAAACAAAAATCTCTGGCCATTGAGCGGGACTTGCTAGTGGTGCCCATGGAGCAGTCGCTAAGCTCAATTTATCTAGGAGTTTTTTTTGCTTCAGTCGATCGGTTAGCTGTGAGAAAGTATCAAGGTTAATGAAACCGCTATGCTGTGTTAATTTGCGGGTAAGGGTGGTTTCTGGCCAGTGCTCAATTTCGGCGGTAATCACGCTTTCTTGGAATTGGATCAATTCAGGTTTAGAATCAAGCCGAATCGGGAATACCGAGATGCCTAGAGGTTCGCCGGCTTGCTGAAGCATACGAGCTAATTGTCCATCGCCTAGAACGAAGACCTGTTTCATATTTTTTTTCTCGGATCGGGATTCTTCAGTACTTCATCAGTTTGCTTTTGTCGCCATTGGCGCAGCCGACTGCTTAGCTCGGGATCATGCAGTGCTAAAATCTGGGAGGCTAGCAGGCCGGCGTTGGTGGCTCCGGCTTTGCCTATAGCTAAGGTTCCGACAGGAATACCACGCGGCATTTGTACGATAGAATAAAGACTATCTAGACTATTAAGGACTGAACTTTGGATCGGTACCCCGAGTACAGGTACCAACGTTTTTGCCGCTATCATACCAGGCAGATGCGCCCCGCCCCCGGCGCCGGCAATAATTACCGCATAACCTCTCACTGCTGCTTGCTCGGCAAAGCGGAATAATTTATCCGGTGTACGATGAGCCGAAACAATTTCCGCATCAAAGGGGACTTTCAGAACAGTTAAAATTTCTGCGGAATGTTGCAGGGTACTCCAATCGCTTTGGGAGCCCATAACAATAGCGATCTTTATCGTAGCAAGATCAGATGGCATACGCGTTGTACTCCTATGTTAATAATATTGATCTAGATAACAGACTCTATAGTGCTTGCCTAACAGAGTATAAAGTATATTCCTGGTCCAGGAAGAGGGAAAACGTCTACAAAAAAGCCTCTAGAGATAATTATTTAATAGATACAATGTATCGTGTCAACTATATAGTTGAAATGCTTTTTGTATTTGAATACATGTATTGAAAAAGATATTTATCTTGCCTCCCATTTTTATTTTATATTTTGATTAATGTTATTTATGTTATATGAATTAACATCAAGCGTGTTTACAGAAAAATATTCATAGATCAACTTAGATTTATTAACAATGTTAATAAAATTTACTCATGATAATAGTATACGATTATATGCTACCTAATAACTTTTTTCTCTAAAAATGGTTTTATGAGAAATATGTTTGATATAGTTATATAAATTTAGGTTATGCCATTTTATATTTTTTACATGTTTTATTATTTATCATATAGATAGTCGATTTTCTGAAAGTTTTATCAACTAGCATATATCCATTTATGTTGAAGATTTCTTGAATACATTAGAATTGCTGATAAATGCCAATCTTTTGGCAGGAACTTATTTTTAGATGATGCGAATGCAATTTGGTATTTAACAGAATAATTTTATTAAAAGTGTTAACAATTAACATTGTCGATTTGCGTAGCATAGTTATGTGATTGATTCTGGTAATCAACTAGAAGTGCTTTTTAAGTAGAAATGGTTGTTTCGTGGGTATTAAGCACAGGATATAAACTACTATTTTTCAATGTGTCAAATTTATTTTTTAAAGCATTGATTGAAAGTTTTTATATCAACTTTTAAGGTGTTTTTACTTAACTTGAATAATATTGTTCACAAGGTCGTTTGTAAACTCAGTAACTTAGCAGAGAGCATGATAATCTTCACGTGTATTCTACCCTTGACTATCAGTCAAGGGTTTTCTTGTTTTTGATGGGGATTATCTGGTTACCAAAATTTGGCTAAGCCTGTATGTCATAGGTAGTGCTAATGGATCAATTGGCACAAAAATTTTTATATAGCGCGTTGTCTGCTGACAACGTAGCATTTAAGTTATATTCTATATTTTGCAGAAATTCCGCTGCTTCTAGAGTTTTTATTGGTTTTCACTAAAGATTTTAAAAGATTAGTGCTATCTAAGATCTATTGTGATATTCGATTTCATCATGTACAAGTATTCTTTGCTGAAGTTTCCTCTCTCTTTTCCTGCTTGCTGATTAGCGAATAGTCTAGGATAACCTAACGGTTGCTTATTATCGGTTTAAAAATTGAATTAACAAAACTGTTTTGGGTTCTCAGAGAAAATCTAAAAATATTTTATCATGAAGACTGTCCGTAATTCGTATGCTTATCATAAGTAATTAAAGATAAGGATGGCGTTTAAGAAATGTTTTTTCTTTTATTCAGCAGTAAATGCTGATTTTATTTCGTCATATTATCAGAAAAGGTTGTTGATTGATGTAGGAAGAGATTTGTAGGTGGTGTTTTTTGTTTCAGATGTTGATGAAAGAAAGTTATTTCTGTTCAATTTTCTTGAAGCATCAGATTTTATCTACCGACGTGTATATAGACGAGCGAATGGTTAATATATCTCGTATACGTATATAAGAATCATTCAATAAAGAAAAAAGATTTTTCCGTGCATATATCTGTCTTTTGTGAAATGAGAGATTTTCTGGCATATGAAATAAGTTTAGCGCCAAGGAATCTTTCTGGTTTACCCAATGTGTATGGAAAGATAGGATATCAAAGCGAGAGGTAGTACAACTCTAGAATTGTAATCAATCTTTTATAAAACATCTATTCTTATGTAGAGTGCACAATGGAAACAGGTGATATGGAGATCAGTAAAGTTTCATCTATAATAACTCAAATTTAGTGGCTAATTTAGGATGGATAAGAAAATACAGATCATGTAAGTACTCCTGATATTAGTTTCTGCCTCTTATGGCGCAAATTGGTAATAGATGCCTGAGAGATATGAAAAAATATTTGTAATGAAATTTATAGTACTGAGGTACTTGTTGGTATAAGCAATATTATTGCATCGAATTTTTTTAAAAGGCACTAAAAATTCTATATATTGTATGATTCGGAATTCGTTTTAAGCGCAACATGTAGTGGGTGCTGAGAGGGATGCGTGTTGAGCAGTATAATCATAAGGAGTATAAATTATATAGCAATTTTATATGTTATAGAAAAAACAATGTGGCATAAGAGGTGTGTTTAATATTATCTCTTACCAGAGATAATATTAAAGATAGGAAAACGAGCAGGAAAATCTATAGTTTTCCTGTCAGGCTGATGATATTGCTGAATATTTTGATTCTGATGCTGGAAATTAATCTCGGAATTAAGTAACTCATATAGAGTGATAGTTGCCTGTGTCGTGTTTTCTCATTATTATATCGATATTTTTGTATTGACATTTATGGTTCATGGAGTGGTATCGATGATAACTAAAATGTGTAAGTTGTTCATAGATTACAAGTCTATCTGAGGTTTTTTATTATATGTAAGTAAGGGCTTCAAAAAAACTGTAATATAGAAAAACTTTTTAGTTTGGAGGATGTTTTTCTAAATTATAACTGTAGAAATACATACTATGTGTATTTTAGAAAAATTCATTGTTGCGTTAATAATAGAGGTTTTTAACAATAAAACATCCTGAATTTTATCGCTGTAGTGGTTGTGGATCACGATCACACGCGGATTCGGTTTAAAAACGAAATCTAAATACACTGAAAAAAAGATATAAATATTGGAGATAGTGAATCCATACTTGTAGTAGTATCGCGAACTGTAAGAATTATAGATAAGTGACATTTTCAAAGGAGTCTCTGATTATGGCTTATAAACACATTCTGATAGCTGTCGACCTTTCACCGGAAAGTCACTTGCTACTTGAAAAAGCCGTAGCAATAGCTAGGCCATATAATGCCAAAATTTCCCTAATTCATGTTGACGTCAATTACTCCGAGCTTTATGCCGATCTTATTGATGTTAATATTGGTGATGTGCAAAAAAGTATATCCGAAGAAATCCAACATACTATGTTCCAGCTTTCACAGAATTCTGGCTATCCAATCACCGAAATGCTGAGTGGCCGAGGTGATCTTAGTCGTGTATTAATAGAAGCTATTAATAAATACGCAGTAGACCTTGTACTATGCGGACATCATCAGGATTTTTGGAGTAAGCTGATGTCCTCGGCGCGCCAGATTATCAAGACGATTCATGTGGATATGTTAATTGTCCTTCTCAGCGGTGAAGTTATCGATGAAAAAGATATAGATGATATGATTTGATACACACATAGTATTGAAGATAAATAAAGTTTTTACAAGAAGATATGCAACATATACAACAATAGTTTGTTGTATATGGCAATACGCTTAATGATTGCTCTGAGATTAAATATTTGCGCTGGAGGGCAAAGTCTTTTTATTGCTCAAGCAAGAGCATATGGTAGAATTTTTTTACAAAAGGCTACTTACTATTAAAGTAAGGGACGAAGTTTAACTTTTTGATGACCATTGTTACAAAAACTAATGCCGGTAAGAACCAATATAAATTTGCTATTCATTTTATCTACTATATAAGATGTTTATAATTGATACGTTATTTTAGGTGAATAATTTTCATATGGATTTTTTTATTGAAAGAAATTACTATGTCTTTATTAAATCTGTATTCAACAATTTCAAGAATATAGTTATCGATGTAAATCTTAATTTATCCAAGATATAAATGAATAATTTATGGATGTATATCTATATGGTCTCAATTTTGGGACGGTAGATGAAAAATGCCATTTTATACCACCAGAAGCATATTGATTAAACTTGTCATGTAGTAATAATATTTGCATGTGATTGTTTTTACATAATTTCATCACTATACATTAATTTATTAATAATTGACATTAAAAGCAAATTATTGAATTTTACTGCATATCATACATTATTTTCCAGATATGCAATGATATATTGATTAGTATCTATCCCATGTATTTTCAGTAAGAAATTGCTCTAAATCATGATTCATTTCTTATCAAAAGATTTTCTTGCTATCCGTCATGTTCCAACGATAGCTTTTTTGATTTAAAAAATTGGCAAGAGTTCCTAGAACTGTCGTTTCATAGATCAGCTGAGAATAATCAATTATTGCGTGACATGGTGCTGAATAAAAAATACATACATCAAATTCGATTTTGAACTAAATAGTTATGACTTAAGCAATATGTTGCTATAAAACATAGGTTATTTTTAGGGTGTATATTAAGTTTTAACACGGTTTTGTTAAATAAATTAAATTGTCAGGTGATTCATCAAATCTCATTTAAGAGTTTGATTTGTTTAACAAGGATTTTAGCACTCGATGGCATTGTTGCATATGCGTTCGTTATGATATTCAATCTGTTAGATGATCTGAGATCAACGGTAGTAAATTTTCTTATTTTTTATATATTTTTTGAGGATGATGGTATTAATTACTTTTGTTCTCCGGTGTTTTCTAGTTGTTTGATATACTCATAAATGGCCATTTGCGCGCGTACTTTTTGGCGGTTACCGAGTGGAACATAATAGTTGTTCAGATTGGCATCGATATATCGGGCTTTAACAGTATCGTTAAATAAAAGAGATAATATATCAAGCACTTGCTTTTTTAAGCGTGGGTCAAGCAGAGCTCCTCCCACTTCAATGCGGTAATCAATGTTTCGAGTCATCCAGTCGGCGGATGATAGAAAGACTTTTTTATCACCACCGTTCTCAAACACATAGACTCGATCATGTTCTAAGAAACGGTCCACAATGCTAGTCACCTGGATGTTATTGCTAATATTTGGTAAATCCGGAATTAATGAACACATGCCACGCACCAAAATACGGATGTTTACCCCGACGCTAGCGGCTGAATAAAGGCGATCAATCAGACCCTGATCTACCAAATTATTTATCTTGAGAGTAATTTCCGCTATTTCACCGGCCTGCGCGTTTGTGATCTCCTGATCAATCATTTGATATAGCATATGTCTTGAATTTTGCGGCGATACCATCAGGTAGTCAAATTTAACTGGGCGGTAGGGGTTTTCTATAAAATTAAATACCTGCCGCACTTCATTTGTGATGCGTGCATCGGATGTTAGCAAGGAATAGTCAGTATATAAACGTGCAGTTTTTTCGTTGAAATTGCCAGTTCCAATATGGGCGTATCGCATGATATTATTTCCCTCACGGCGGGAAATAATAAATAGTTTAGCGTGTATCTTCAACCCAGGCGCTGAGAAAATTACGTGCACTCCAGCCTCAGTAAGCCGTTTGGCCCAGTGAATATTAGCCGCTTCGTCGAAGCGGGCCTGCAGTTCCACAACGACAGTTACTTTTTTGCCGTTATGGGCAGCGTGAATCATTGCATCGATAATATGTGAGTCTTTGGCTACCCGGTAAATGTTAATTTTTACCGACAGTACATTAGGGTCAAACGATGCTTGGCGGAGCAGTTCTAAGACGTGTCTAAATGTATGGTAGGGAAAGTACAGCAAGATATCATGATGGCGAATAGCGTCGAATGAATTACAGAATTTATCGAACCAAAAGTGGCGCAAACGTGGTAGAGGTCGGTTGATAAGATTGGCTTTTCCGACAATGTTTGGGAAGCTAATAAAATCTTTAAAATTATGATAGCGGCCTCCCGGAATGACTGAATCATGAGATGAGATGCCGAGTTTAGTCTTGAGAAGCTCCACCATTTTGTTAGGCATGTCTCTCTGATATACAAAACGAACTGGTTCTGCTGTTAGCCGCTGTTTTAGGCTAGAAGACAGTACTTCCAGCAAGCTGGATTCCATCTCGGTGATAAGGTCATATTCGGCATCGCGCGTCATTTTTATTGAGTAGGTATTCAGTACGTCATAATCGAAGAAACCAGTGAAAATATCATTTAGGCAATAACGAAGAATATTATCCAGAAGAATCATCGGCTGTCGGCGGCGTGGAGATTCTGCCGGTAAATTGATAAATCGTGGCACCTTATCTGAGGGGATTTCTAGTAGGGCGTAGCGTAGCGTTTGCCCTTGAATAATTTCTACAGCTAGATATGTATAATCATCTTTTAGAAAACGTACTAGATTAGTTTCATTCTGAATAAGAATAGGCATAATGTGTTGGCGTAGTTGTTGTTTAAAGTACTGACGCAACCATGCTCCCTGTCGAGAAGACAGTTGGTATTCATTGATAAGAAAGATTTGATTTCGAGCCATCTCCAACAACAGGTCATTATAAAGATGATCGAATTTTTTCTCAGCAGAAAGCACCTTAGCTTGAATGCGATTGAGCAGATGACGTGAGGCGCCTTGGATGCCCTGTTCTTCGCTAATCAAAATACGCCGTTTCAGCTCCGCAAAACGCACTTTATAAAACTCATCCAAATTATTGGAATAAATGCCTAGAAATCGCATGCGTTCTATTAACGGATTGTTTTTGTCAGCAGCTTCTTGCAAAACTCGTTCATTAAAAGATAACCAGCTTAATTCTTTTTCTGTATAGATATTTTTTTGATCCATTTATACTCCATTCTTTTCTTTTTGTTTATGAAAGGGTATATTGTATTAAGGCTTTACAAGCGGTAAAGCCTAACATAATCCACAAATGCCGTTTGAAGCTTGTTATCTTATTTTCTTGAAGGTAGAAATATATTTCTCCTTTTATTTTAAACGCTATTTTATTTTTTAAATAACTGAGGATTATGAGCTAAAAAGAGATTTTTCTTATTTATATAGTAATTTTGTTAAATTAATCATCATTGTTCCTGATGTTTTAATAAAGCTCTGCGCTAATTAAAATTTACTATAGAAAATATATTTTTGATAAAACTCATTAATTGCTGCAAATTATATGCTTCTCTGAAGCAGACGAGAAATAGTTTTCTACTGCAGTAGAAAAGAAAAGATTTACTTATTTTATTTTTAATAATTACATCAGAAAACTAGCTTTAAGTTATGTTATAAGGTCAAAAATGTGTTGATGGCTATAATGCTTTTTAGCATTTTTAAATAAATTAAGAATAGCTATTTTACACGGCTGATACATGACCGTTTATAAGGTTTATAGGCTTAGTAAAGATAATTTACTTGTTAATTTATATTAATTTTAGGATTCAATCTAAATCAGAAATATAATGAAGAATTTCTTATAAAACAATAAAAAGTGAACCATAGTATAATGTAAATTATTACAGATAAAAATTTACTTTCTGAATTTATAAAAAAATTATAAATTAAATGGTTAATATATTCAATAACGCTAAGATTTTTTAAATCCGATAATTATGTTAGAAATCATTAACATATAAAATATTTTTCTCATAAAATCATTTCTAAAAATTAGAAAACGGATACACATAAGGTTCTTGCTTGGTAAATTACCATACCCCGTGCCATCAATAAATCCAAGTTAAGATACTGTTCTTAACACATATAATTTTTACTAGATTGTTTATCTAAATATCGGACTTGCGATCAAAGAGAGAGATCTCAGTCGCAAAAAGGAAACTCATGCAGCATAATCCCCCTATCGGAAATCTCAATGGCCGAACCGTGGTTGTGCCAGGCGCCCAGCACAACACGACAACGATTTCCGGGCAAGAAATGAATCGCCGGGCGATGAGTATGCCCATGTATCATTACCGTCGCGCCGGTATACTCCATTAGCGCGCTGATTGCCTGTGGATTAACATCCATTATGTTGTCTAGCTTCTCAGCATTTGCCCGAAGACTATTGATACGCATTTTGTGCGCAATGTGCAGGCGCATTTGTAATGGTAGGGATAAAAATAATCTCTGTAGCCAATTTTGATGCATCCAGAAGCGAAAACGCTGATAGTTTCTATCGGTGGTGCACAACGTATCGCCATGTAGTATCACTATCCGAAATCCGTTAATTTTAATGATTTTCTGGGTTGGCAACAGAGCTATGCCACAGTTACCCGCATAGCGCTTGCCAAGTAAAAAATCACGGTTGCCGTGAATAAAATAGAAGCGTATGCCACGCTGCCCCAGGGCTTGAATCGCTAAGGTAATATCGTGGTGAAGAGGATTTGGATCATCATCGCCTATCCACACATCAAATAAATCGCCAAGAATATAAATGGCTTTAGCAGTAATCGCACGCGTGTGTAAAAAATGCAAAAACCCGGCGGTAATCGACGGGTTTTTGGCACAAAGATGAATATCCGCAAGAAATAGCGTTGACATGCAGGCGGGTTACTCCGTTATCCCCCCGCTTTGTTGGTAATGATAGCGGTTTCTTTTGCTATATTTTGGCGCATCTCTTGAATCCGGTGGCGGTTTCTTGGATGTTTCTCTGGCAGGTTCATGTTGTTTCTCACTTTGGTGAAAACAAACAAAATATACCCAGAGAGCGAGGTTGCTCGGAGCGAAAACTTAGGTAATTATTATCATGTTTTATATAAAAATGTAAATAATCTGAATAAAATTTATTTGTATTTTCTATTTTCTGTGCGATGTGCTTTTTTAGAGCATTTTTGTTGACCTTATTTTTATCGAACCTGGCGTAGTTTTTTATTTTTTATATCGACATACACATATTAATGTGTGTGGTGGTGTATAAATGGAAACTATTGTTATCTAAGTTAACTCTTACGGAAGATGTTTCGATATACGCACCAGAATATTTAGCTGTGTAGGGGACCTCTCTATACAGAACTACGAGAGTATTACTTGATGTCATTGTTTTTATTTTAACTTCATTATAAATGGAACATTTAACGCCGTATGCCCATATTTCCATTTTTGCACTGTAATTGCAAAAAAAAGACTTATCTATGGATATATTAGCGATCCGAAGAAAAGCGTAGTTTGGCTCTGAATTATTGCTGAAGCATATAGTTAAAATTTATTAGAAAGTTAATTGACTCGGGTGTATTAGAGACTAATTCAATCCATGCATCAATATTAAGGATAAAACCCACATATACAAAGTTATTCCCTCCGTGAGGAGATAAATAAAATATATCACCTAAAGCTTGCTTTAGGCTGTATTCCTATGAATAAATGATCAACCAGGTATATAAAAACACATGTTTCCGTATTCTTATTGGTTTGTATGATTTTTATATTTTTCCTCGGCACACACCGAGAAGTTGTAATGTTTACATCAGATATTTAATTGAGCAACGTGCGACATTTAAGGCTGCAGTTTGAATCTACGCTAAACTTTCTTGGCCTCATAAAAACATTTGTTTTCATCCTAAATATGCATAGTTTTATAAGACTATGAGCAATGGGTATTGCCTATAGTACTTGTTTGTATACATACTTTCGGATATTCTCGTTTTTTTTCAATACTTTACCGACGGGCAATAGTCAATTCATGGCATATTGACTTAATCACATATTGTGCTATAAATATTTTTGTCCGGCGATGTTATTTTTGCAGAGGCCGCTGAGGCATATGCTTCTTGGGATAAAACATGCTAAGATCTGTCTTAAAATCTCTTTGCCACATCAAAGTTTTCAATTCTCGCGTTCTAGCTCTTCGAGGTGTAATGCACATTTTATCAGGTAGATTTTACTGCGAGACATTTATTTTTCTTTTTGATTTACAGGCGAAATATTTTGGATTCATTGCTGATTTTTTATGCAATAGATAAGATCTTTTTCACCATAAATCATGCTTATGTGAAGTTTTCAGCACAAGATTAACAGCTTATAGCCGGAGTATTCAAAGAATTCCGTTCGCTCGTTGTCATAGGTGGCCTCCACTTTTAAAGTACGGTCTTTAATTTCTTCTGGTTGATTCATTTTATTTCACACGGTTTTCTTCCGTAAATCGGATCAAACAATAATATCACTTGGATATTATCCTTTTGGATATCCTTGATAGGATATATATATCAATAATATAATTCAAAATCTTCCATATATTTTTTAATTCCATACAAAATATATTATTCATCAATCGACTTCATATTCATCAGGCGCTCAAGTGGAGTTTTTTTCATTAATTTTGAATGGTAAACGGCTTCTTTAATCAATCTTTGAACTAGATCTGACACCTGTAAACAAGCATCCGCATTATCTATAAGGATGCTTTGTAACTGATAAATAATATTACTTGTTATTTTTAGATGATCAGTTTTGGCATTATGGATGCGATATTGTAAGTAAGAAAAATATGAACAATAAAATTATACGAAAGCTTTCGCAGCGCAAGTTTTTGATGTTTAAGCTTGATGATTAATTCATTGAGTTTTCTGTAATGAATCATTGCATTCTTAAGAAGAAATCATACTTTTTGGTAGGTGTTATGAAATGTTGATTTTTCTTGGTTAAATCTTTTACTTTTGAAAATAGTAAGATTGCCTTGCTTATGTGTTGTTTAATCTATCCTTCTGACATCAAGCCAAAGATAGGTAAAATCTATCTTGCTGATAGATAAGTTAAAAATTTTTACTGCAAAGTAAAAAGATGTATCCAGATAAATGTATCGACAGCTATATATTTTATATTTGAGATAAACCTTTTTGCTAAAAATACAAATTTTTAGTAGACAATAAAATCCCCTTGTAAAAAATTTCTACTAGTAATTAAGAAAACTCTCCAAGGTTAACAATATTTTATCAGGAAATATTTTGATGACGATATTGATGTAATTGATATACGCAATGCTCATTTCAAATTTTGAAAGTCTGATAAATTATTTTCGAAAAAAAAGTGAAAAGAAAAATTTTACCATAACTTCGGCATAGAGTTATGAAAAGCTCCTTGTTCTCATTAGCGTTCAGGCGACTCAATTAAATTGAGTACGAGTAATTCTGAAAAAGCTCCTTGCAATACCTGTGGCTTGAGGGCTAAATATTACTTTAGGGCCATCCACATATACTCTACAGGGTGCTTTACACGCATAATTCATAGACACATGGAAAAATTTTGATGCTAAAGATTTTTAATACTCTAACACACCAAAAAGAAGAATTTAAACCTATTCATGCCATGAAAGTAGGCATGTATGTATGTGGTATCACAGCGTATGATCTATGCCACATCGGCCATGGGCGCACTTTTGTTGCTTTTGATGTCGTTAACCGTTATTTACGCTATTGTGGTTTTGAGGTGAATTATGTCCGTAATATTACCGATATTGAAGACAAGATTATTCGACGCGCCGTCGAAAACAGCGAAACTTTTCAAGAACTTACTGATCGTATGATCAGGGAAATGCATGGCGATTTTAATCAATTAAACATCCTGAATTCTGATCACGAACCGCGTGCTACGCACTATATGGATGAGATTATTAAACTGATTAGTCGGCTTCTTAAAAGAGGACATGCTTATGTGGGCATCAATGGTGATGTGATGTTTAGCATAGATAGCGATAGAGATTATGGACGGCTTTCCCGACAGAATCTGAAACAACTTCGTCCTGCCACTTGCATTGAAGCAGCTGAAATTAAAGGACACCCAATGGATTTTGTTTTATGGAAAATGTCAAAACTCGGTGAGCCGAGTTGGTCATCCCCCTGGGGTAACGGTCGTCCAGGCTGGCATATTGAGTGTTCGGCAATGAATACCCGGAAGCTTGGTCATCATTTTGATATTCATGGTGGTGGGGCAGATCTGATTTTTCCTCATCATGAAAATGAAATAGCACAGTCTACCTGTGCTTACGATGGTCCTTATGTCAATGTCTGGATGCATGCCGGCATGGTGATGATTGATCATGAAAAAATGTCTAAATCATTAGGCAATTCTTTCACCGTTCGTGATATTTTACAGTATCACAAGGCAGAAACCGTACGGTATTTTCTGATGTCCAGTCATTACCGCCGGCAACTTAATTACACTGAAGATAACCTCAAACAAGCACAAGCTGCGCTTGAACGCCTCTATATCGCTTTGCGCGGCACTGATGCAACAGTTTTTCCCTCCGGCGGGGAAAGTTTTATAGAACAGTTTATCGCTGCAATGAATGACGATTTTAATACTCCGGAAGCTTATTCTGTTCTGTTCAAGATTGCTCACGAGGTTAACCGCCTGAAAAGCAATCATTCAGCGGCGGCCAATGGTATGGCGGCGACTTTACGTCATCTGGCCAAAATTCTTGGGTTGCTTGAACAGGAACCTTCTGCCTTTTTGCAAAAAGGTATCACAGATAACGGAGATGAAAAAGAAAAGATTGAGGCACTGATTCAGAAGCGTCATGAGGCGCGTAAAACTGGACAGTGGGAATTGGCAGATGAAATCAGAAAAATCCTATCAGCGCTTGGCATGGTTCTGGAAGACGGTCCTCAAGGTACCAACTGGCGTCGTGATTAAATATGAATAATCAAGGTTGTTCTTCTTTTTTTGTCCCCCCATGGGGTTGATAAATCCTCTTCTCTTGATCGAAAAAATCCACGTTAAGAGAAATTAACAGGTAATTTTAGACAGCGTTTCTGGATTTCTTGCTTTGGGCCAATGTTGCTTCTGTCAGCATTTCAACTTAATTTGTGTTGTATTGTCCGTAATAAGCTGTAATATTCATAATATTGTATCAGGTGATATAAGTTGGATATTCCCTCAAGTAAAAAAGTTATTATGATTTTTTTAGAAATGATGATCATGGTAATTTTCGCAGGCCTGTAGGGTATTTTGGATAAGCGTAGCTACCGTCATTGGCCCAACCCCGCCGGGTACCAATGTAATATAGGCAGCGCGTTCAACGGCTCTGGCATAATCTACGTCGCCGACCAATTCTCCACTATCCATTCGATTGATCCCTACGTCTATGACTACTGCCCCAGGTTTTATCCAATTTCCTGGAATAATTCTGCCTTTGCCTACCGCGACAACTAGAAGATCAGCATTTTTGATATATCGCTGTAAATCACGCGTGAAACGGTGGGCAACAGTTACGGTACAGCCCGCCATCAGCAATTCGAGACTCATGGGGCGACCAACGATATTGGATGCTCCGACCACGACGGCGTTCAGACCCAAAGTATCGATTTGATAGCGCTCAAGTAATGTTATGATGCCGCGTGGGGTGCATGGTCGCAGTATCGGCGCGCGTAGACAAAGACGGCCGATATTATAGGGATGAAAACCATCTACATCTTTATCCGGTGCGATTCTTTCCAGCACGTTCATATTATTAATTTCTGAAGGAAGCGGTAATTGCACTAAAATGCCATTCACACGGGAGTCTAAATTTAAACTATTAATTAGATTTAACAATTCCGCTTCTGTGACTGTACTGGGCAGATCAAAGAAAAAGGAAATAAAACCAACCTCTTCACAAGCTTTGCGTTTGCTGGCGACATAAATTCGTGAGGCTGGATCGTTACCGACTAGAACCATTGCCAGACCTGGAGCACTCTTTCCCGCCTTTAGTCGTTCTTGGACTCGTATGGCCACTTTATTTCTAATCTCCTTGGCAATGGCCTTACCATCAATTATTTTTGCTATCATTAAAATTAAAAAATCCGTTAATGTAATCAAATAAGGGCGCTAATTTGACAGAATTATGCTATGCCTTGCTAGGGATAGCATAATTCAAGGACCTATTACCGATAGAACAACTTATAAAACACATTGACGCAAAAGCTTACCTCCGTATAATTCAATTCACACCTAGCAGGGAATTGACGAGGTTATGCGCCCTTAGCTCAGTTGGAGAGAGCAACGGCCTTCTAAGCCGTAGGTCATAGGTTCAAGTCCTATAGGGCGTACCATCTATAATCAATTAATTATTATAACTCACTTTTTCTGCTAATTTAAGATCATGAGATTTTTATCTGAAGTTATTAGCTTATTCAGCGTAAATGCACTCTTTATAACCTTTTTCAATCAAGCAAAAGATTAGAGAGGGATTCAGTTGATCTGAATTGTAAGAAGATTAATTTTATCATATTATAGTTTGTAAATTTGTTTTCTTATTTTCTATAAATTTATAGCTGTGTTAACGTAAGTTATGAGTTCTCTTCCAGAGAAATTTGTAACCATGTCTATGGTTATAACTGTTGTTCTTGTTGTTCAAACAATCGTCTATAGGTTTTATAATTCGGTAAATAAGACAATGACTTTGTATCTTTAATATAGTTTTGTTTATCCAATTTTTAATTGGTAAAAATATATAATATATTTTATTTGTAGTGTCCTTTTTAAAAATTTTGTATGAAAGTGTAATATAATCATATGTAATTTATTTAGAATTTTTAATTCTTGTCTTTATTAAAGAAAAATTATTTAATAACGTGTAAGCACAATATTTTAATATGTTGTAGTTTAAATATATGTTATCTTACGGAGCATATTTTCTCACCTTGCAATTTTTGCATGCGAATATTATTTCGCTTTTGAGATACTTTTATGGATATCTAGTTATGCAATTTCCCCAATAATTTCATGTGCTAGAGACTTATTTTTGTTGATATTTATGGATTATTATATAAAATATTAATAAGTGTGTGTAAGATTTTTTTTTAATTTTGAGAAAAACAGATTTACAAGAAAGATAGTTGATATGTATATGAAAATTTAACTTTAGCGGTGCTATCTTTTGGCTATTTTTTCCTTACCACATTGTTTTAAAATTTAATGAAATATTATAAATTGGCACTGCGTCAGTCATGCAGTAAGTTATTTTAAATTTGTTTAGCAAGCATTGATAATTGATATACTTCTGTGAATTTTTTAATTGATAAACATATTTCATGATTAGTTTATCATATGATTAAAATAATAAGTTTAATATAAAAGAATTGTTTATTATATTTACAGTAGGTAAAACTAATAACAATATTCGTTATGCTATAAAGAATTTGTTTTAAGTGTTTTTAAAGTGGCTTATAACAGGATTCAAGGTAAGAGAAGCTTTATTAAATACATTGAACTTTTAAGTAGTCGTTGAATCAAATTGATTATTATCATTTTAATATAGGTTTAATACGATATAAAATATTTAAATTTCTCCAGTAGATACTGACAACAAAGTTTTCAAGCATCGCGGTTTTTTAACAATCTATTTGGATAGATCAGACGATATAGTATGCTGGATGGATGGAAAAATCCTCCTAGAAGCTGTTGATAACCTCGTTACTTCATAGAGACAATTTAAATCATGAACGCTCTTTATTTATGTGAAAAATTTTTTGCTTGTTTTTCGAGCCTGATAGGGATTTTTTGGATTATTTTTAATCTGATAGGATCGTTGTAGTATTAAATAAATTATTCATCGATCAACAGGCAAGCTAAAGCACAAAGTTAATTGCTGGAAAAATCACCAACACGGCGTGATATAACCGATTGGATCTTTTGTTTTTTTTGAGAGTATCTGTTGCCTTGAATTTTTTTTGATGAAGGCGCATAAAAATCCATCATTTTTTATATCTATATCAACAAACATAAAGTTTGGCATATGGCATCATTGGCAGTGAGAAAACGCGCACTTGATGAAATTATCTGTACTTTTTATTGCTCATCTGCCTTATACTAATGCACAAGTTTTTTTTCGAGTTTAATTAAGAAGATCCACCAAAAATCAGAAAGTGCTAATTAACGCCACTGAAGATATACGCATTTCTAATATTAGCCCTGCTAAGGAAGAGAAAATAAACTCCATGATTCTGCCTTAACGCGATGATCAATTTTGATAAACCAGTTATGATGAATGAAATTACGGTTTTGCAAATTAACGCTTAAGCAGCAATAATCTAGGAAAATAAGAAAACTGATCTGATATGTAACTATTTTTACAGTATCACGGATACTTTAATCCTTTTTTTATAAAAATATTATATAAAGAAAATAAGTAAAAATATGCTTTGAGAGCTGGCAAGATGGAAATCAGTTACTTTCCGTATCATTCATGTAAATATACACGTGTAAGCGTACGAGTTTCAAGCAGTATTATCCAAGTGGTGAAGAATTCTTGGCAAAGAATCATCGGCGCGCAGAGTTATGATTTCACAGCCATTTTTGGTTACTGCAATCGTATGTTCGTACTGGGCTGATAGACTGTGATCCTTGGTTTTTACCGTCCATCCGTCTTTCATAGTATGAACTCGGTAATTACCTGAATTAACCATGGGCTCGATAGTAAACGTCATGCCGGGTTTCAGTATCACGCCACCACCGTCGTCGGCATCATAGTGCAATACTTGTGGCTCTTCGTGAAAGCCTTTGCCGATTCCGTGGCCACAGTACTCGCGTACTACTGAGAAGCGTTCTGATTCGACGAATTGCTGAATCGCTTTTCCTAGGGCGCGAAGACGGATGCCTGGCTTGACCATTTTAATAGCCAGATAGAGGCTGTCTTTGGTTATCCGGCATAGTCGTTCGCCAAGAATGACTGGTTTTCCGACAAAAAACATCTTTGAGGTATCGCCATGAAATCCATCTTTGATTACTGCGACATCAATATTCAGTATATCTCCATCTTGTAATTTTTTTTTATCGCTTGGGATACCATGGCAGACAACATCATTTACCGAAATGCATACCGATTTTGGAAAACCGTGGTAGCCAAGTGATGCAGAAATGGCATGCTGAGTTTTGGTAATATGTTGATGGCATAAATAATCTAGTTCAGCGGTAGTTACACCGGGTTTGATATACGGTTCAATAATTTCTAGAACTTCGGCAGCTAGCCGTCCGGCTACACGCATCTTGGCAAGATCGTTAGATGTTTTAATACAAATGGCCATGTAGAGATCCACAGTTGGTGTTAATATCCGACAAAATATTTTATAAAAAAATTAGAAGACAGTATGAATGATATCAGCACAGTTCAGAATTGCAAAATTATCATTTTTCCTCCACTCTTATAAAACATTTAATAGAGTTCGGGTGCAGTTTATGGTAAAAACGCGATAGACAGCATGCCGTTCGCCGCAATAAAACTAAATTATGTTATTACACACACGTATCGACATATGTGCCTGAAATATGCTTTCTCCAGGATGGGATCTGAGATATAGGATACGTGGAAGATATACCCCCTACAAACTTACATAGAGGTTTATCATGGCGACTGTTTCTATGCGTGACATGCTCGAAGCCGGCATTCATTTCGGCCATCAAACTCGTTACTGGAATCCGAAAATGAAGCCCTTTATTTACGGTGCCCGTAACAAAGTTCATATCATCAACTTGGAACAAACTGTACCAATGTTCAACGAGGCCTTGGCCGAGTTAAATAAAATTGCTGCTCGCAAAGGTAAAATCTTGTTTGTGGGCACGAAGCGCGCGGCAAGCGAAGCGGTAAAAGAAGCAGCTAGCAGCTGTGATCAATTTTTCGTTAATCATCGTTGGTTAGGTGGAATGCTGACTAACTGGAAAACAGTTCGTCAATCTATCAAGCGTGTCAAAGACCTAAAAATTCAGTCTCAAGACGGTACTTTTGAGAAACTGACTAAAAAAGAGGCGTTGATGCGTACTCGTGAACTGGATAAGTTAGAAAACAGCTTAGGCGGTATTAAAGATATGGGTGGTCTTCCGGACGCGCTTTTTGTTATCGATGCAGAACACGAACAGATTGCTATTAAAGAAGCTAACAATTTGGGCATTCCTGTTTTTGCTGTTGTAGATACCAATTCTAATCCAGATGGTGTGGATTTCATTATTCCAGGTAATGACGACGCTATTCGTGCAATTAACTTGTACCTAACTGCTGTGAAAATAATTGTGTGCGAAGGCCGTTCTCAGGGAGTTGCAGAACAAACTGAAGAGATTTTTGCGAAATATGAATAAATAAGAGCCAAAGCGGTTTAGGGCCCTTATTAACCAAGTTTTACAGATATATTGGTTAAAAAGAGCTGTGTCTTTTATATTTATCTTCAACATGAAATAACGAGGAAAAAGATAATGATTAATATTACCGCCGCTCTTGTTAAAGACCTACGCGAACGTACTGGCGCAGGTATAATGGAATGTAAAAAAGCTTTAGTTGAAGCAAATGGCGGTATCGAACTAGCTATCGATAACATGCGTATAGCAGGTCTGGCGAAAGCTATCCAAAAATCATCCAGAGCCGCAGCTGAAGGGATGATTTTGATCAAAATCTCGCAGAATGGTAAATATGGAGTCATTGTTGAGCTGAACTGCGAAACTGATTTTGTTGCTAAAGATGGCGGCTTCAAAGCCTTTGGTAACGAAGTTGTCAGTGTAGCCTTGTATGAACGCATCACTGATGTCGAGGAGCTGAAAGCCAAATTTGAGGATCAACGAACCACGCTGGTAGCCAAAATGGGTGAAAATATTAACATCCGCCGCCTCGATATGCTTTCAGGTGATGTACTCGGCTCTTACTTGCATGGCACTCGTATTGGTGTCATTGTTTCCGCTTCCGGTGCAGACAAGAATTTTTTGAAGCATATTGCAATGCATATTGCTGCCAGCAAACCAGAATATCTTAACTCTGACGATATTCCGTCTGATATCGTGGCCCGTGAGCATCAAATTCAGTTTGATATTGCGATGCAATCCGGTAAAACACCTGAAATTGCCGAGAAAATGGTTGAAGGTCGTATACGTAAATTCACCAATGAGATTGCCCTTAGAGGGCAGTACTTCGTGATGGATCCAAGTAAGACTGTTGGTCAGCTATTGGACGAACAACGGGTAATACTTAAAGGTTTTTTTCGGTTTGAAGTTGGCGATGGTATTTATAAAACCAAACTCGATTTTGCCACCGAGGTGGCTGCGATAGGTAAGAAATTCCAATAAATTATCTGATAGTATAGCACTAAGTTAAAGTTATTCAATGCAATTATTTTAAGGGATAGATTAAATGGCAATGAACGCAAAAAAAACAATTTATCAGCGTATCTTGCTCAAATTAAGCGGCGAAGCCTTGCAGGGCGATGAAGATTGCGCTATCGATGCTACGATGTTAGATCGTTTGGCCCAGGAAATAAAAGAACTGGTGAAACTTGGTATCGAGGTAGGAATGGTGATAGGTGGCGGTAATTTTTTCCGAGGTGCAGGGTTAGCGAAAGCTGGCATGAACCGCGTAGTGGGCGATCATATGGGTATGTTGGCCACGATTATGAATGGTTTGGCGATGTGCGATGCATTGCACCGCGCCTCTGTCAAAGCTCGCCTGATGTCGGCAATTCCGCTGAATGGTATTTGCCAGAATTATAGCTGGACTGAAGCTATTAGTCTTCTGCGCAATAATAGCGTAGTAATTTTTGCTGCTGGTACTGGTAATCCATTTTTCACTACTGATTCTGCTGCTTGTCTGCGCGGCATTGAAATCGAAGCCGATGCCGTACTGAAAGCGACAAAAGTAGATGGCGTTTTTTCCGCAGATCCATTAAAACACTCGGATGCTGTAATTTATGATCGATTGAGCTATCAGGAGGTTCTGGAACGAGAATTAAAAGTTATGGATCTGGCCGCTTTTACCCTAGCACGGGATCATAATTTGCCAATATGCATATTCAATATGCATATGCCTGGCGCGCTGCTTCGGGTGGTAATGGGTGATAGAAAAGGTACCTTAATTAAGGATCACTAATTAATGATAACGGTTCTGGAAAACTAACTGCCCAAGAGGCCGATTTGATAACCACATCTCAAGGATTTGCAACGTGATTAATAAAATCCGTAAAGATACCGAGATTCGCATGGCAAAATGCGTTGATGCATTTAAATTTTACATCAGCAAGATCCGCACGGGTCGTGCTTCTCCAAGTCTACTTGATTGTATTCAAGTGGCATATTATGGCCAACTGACGCCATTGCGTCAGTTGGCCAATACTATTGCAGAGGATGCTCATACACTGGCTATCACTGTCTTTGATCGTACAATGTTGCTGGCGGTAGAAAAATCTATTAAGGCTTCTGACCTAGGTCTTAATCCTTCTTCTGTCGGTATGGTGATTCGTGTGCCACTTCCCCCGTTGAGCGAAGAACGCCGCCGTGCTTTAATTAAGGTGGTGCGTGCTGAGGCGGAACAGGGCAGGGTGTCATTGCGAAATGTTCGTCGCGAAGCTAACGATAAAGTGAAAATTCTTTTGAAAGAGAAAACTATTGGTAAAGATGAAGATCGCCGTTTACAAGACGAAATTCAAAAGTTAACTGATGCCTGGATTAAAAATCTTGATAGCGCTTTAGCAGAAAAAGAAGCGGAATTAATAGAAATTTAATTTATTTTCTTTTGTATCGGATTAAAAACATTGCAGTGATGAGCTCTTCTCACGACGGGATAAGAGCTGTGGTATTTTTTTAAGTTAGCAATATCTCAACTCGAAGTTGTTAATGAACTATATTTAAAATTTTTAAAATGCGTTATAATCAAAGATTTATTTTATTTACCTTCGTTACAGTGAAGATTATTGAAACGAAGTTTGATCTCATAGGTCTTTGATACCAAGATGTTTGTGTGACATCTATCAACAATATTTTAAAACGGTTTAGCTTTATTTTTACTATCGAGAAGCTCAACCAGGTTAAGATTAAAATTATCATCAATATAGCATAAAACAAATTATTCTAGTCACAGGGATATTGTGACAGGTATTGAGTATTAGGCATAACACTGTTCTAATAAATTTAGAAATAGGCAAAAGCAATTTATGGATGGCTTTTTTCTTAAGGTGTAAGCATTCATCTTCTATAAAGAAGACAAAAAATGGTTTTATATGCGGCATATAAGACGATTTTGCATGACCATGTTTTATATTCATATTTTTGAATCGAGAAATAAACAGATGCTACAGAATTGATTAATAGTGTTAATTAAATTCAGGATAGATCTTCTGCATGGCCTGGTTGTAAAGTTCTATACGACCAGTTTAGCGAGTCTTTATGTTATAAGTAAAAAACAAAATAAATCTGGATATAACTTAGATTTTATTTGCATTTATGTACTCTCATATTAAATTGCTGAATTAAATATTTTTTAATTTTTAACATCAGAAAAAACACATGATAAGGTAATTTATTAGAATGAATTTAAGTCATCGCCAGATTTTTTCTAATTTGATAACCTAGATCCACCTAAAATAGGTGTTGGTAAACTAGCGCTTTCGGCATAGCATTAATAATGCTTATTTTGAGAAAAATAAAGTTGCATAAACTAACGAAAAATGATGCGTAATATTAAGTTAAACGCCCATGTACCATGAATAGCACTATGCTGTTATAAATTAGCGTCAGAACAGAAATCACGATAATTGGAAAATCTGTCCGAGGTTGGTAAATTTAACTTGGCCACATTTTTTAAAAATATTTCTTGGGATTCATCTAACTTTCCATGAAAATGAGGCTATAAGAATGATCATAGTACTTAATCAGTTTAAATTATTAGAAAAATACCGGAAACCATCTGCATAGCCTAAGAATTTTCATAAACATTAGATAATCTCTCCTCTGTTCAGATTAATTTAACAAAATTATTTTTAATAAAAACTAGTGAATACCATTAAATTTTTTTTGATAAAAACTCATATACTTAGCATGATAAGAAATCATTGTAAATAAAGTCTAATTTTCTAAAAATTAAATAAATATTTCAATATATGTAATTGATTTATTTAAAAACGCTTTATTTCATGTTGTGATTTTTTTTGCTTTTTCAATGCTTTTAAACGATTTTGTAAAATGTGGAATAATGTTAAGTTTTTTATGAGTTAATGGTGGTTTATTAAAGACCTGATAAATGCAGATTCTATATATATCAAAATACTCGACTCACTCTCTTTTATAAGAATCAGAATATTCGTTAGCATTTTTTTAATACTAATTATTAATTTTTAGTGACTAGAAGTGGATGTGGTTCACTTTATTTAATTTAGATAGATAAAGTGGTTATAGTAATATGTAATTATTTTGTGATTTTTCGGATACTTAATTTTATTTTTTTTGTTTGATAGATAGTATCCTGTAGCAAGAAAACAAATTGATTAGTATATAATAGATACTGTGATCATAATTAACTGTTTAAGTTGTAGACAAAACAACATTCTCATTTCAAACTAGCGCTTTCTTCATATTTTTATGCGGTATAAAACAATTTCATGCGATATTTGACGATTCTTGGAAGTACCGGCTCCATTGGCACCAGTACATTGTCAGTAGTAAAGCGCAATCCTAATCTATTCACTGCCTATGCTTTGGTAGCTTGCAATAATGTCGCTCTGATGACCGAGCAGTGTCTGCTTTTTCATCCCACCTACGCGTGTATGGCGACTGATAATTCGGCAAGGGCGTTAAAGAGTAATTTAGCCGGAACGGGATGTGCCACCGCGGTATTATCAGGCGTACAGGCTACCTGTGAGCTGGTAGCTTTAGATGAGGTAGATACGGTGATGTCCGCGATTGTCGGCACGGGTGGGTTGGCGGCGACACTGGCAGCGCTGCGGGCTGGCAAGCGAGTATTATTAGCAAATAAAGAGTCGCTAGTCACCTGTGGCCGGCTCTTTATAAAAGAGGCAATCCGCCATCACGCTCTATTGCTACCGGTAGATAGCGAACATAACGCAATATTTCAGAGTTTACCTGAGGCTTTACAGCGAAGGTTGGGTTACATGTCCCTATCCGAACATGGCGTGTCGCGAATCATTTTGACCGGATCTGGTGGTCCTTTTCGCCAAACATCGTTATCTGATTTAGTAATGATGACGCCAGAACAGGCTTGCGCCCACCCTAATTGGTTAATGGGGCGAAAAATCTCAGTAGATTCTGCCACCATGATGAATAAGGGATTGGAATATATCGAAGCGCGTCTGTTATTTAACGCAGTATCCGAGCAAATGGAAGTGGTTTTACATCCACAATCCATTATCCACTCTATGGTTCTTTATATTGATGGCAGTGTTTTGGCGCAATTGGGATCGCCTGACATGCGCACCCCGATTGCTTACGCTATGTCTTATCCAGATAGGGTTCCGTCTGGAATAGCGCCACTGGATTTTTTAAGTCTTGGCACGCTGAGTTTCGAGAAACCTGACGTTAAGCGTTATCCCTGCCTGCAATTGGCTGTTGATGCTAGCCAGTGTGGCCAAGCAGCAACTACTGCGCTTAATGCCGCCAATGAAATTGCGGTGGCGGCCTTTTTACGTGGTGATATTTGTTTTACCGATATCGCCGCTGTCAACCGGCGAGTCTTGGAGCTAGGTAGTTTGCCAGAACCGGATAGCTTGGAAGAAGTATTATGCATCGACCGTCAGGCACGTGAAATGGCTAGCCAGAGCGTAGAACATTACGAGTGGCTGCGCTCTAGGCGGTCTGCCGCCAGTTGATTTGTTAGACGACTGACAAGATGATATAGTTGATCTACTCATACTCTTGATTAACTCCTGCCGGGTAAAATCAGTTACAGGTATGCACCTGTAGATTTTTTGTATGTTCGGGACCATTTGTTTCGATAAGGCGGTGGTATTCTTAGTGAAGCAATATCTAAGTGTGATGTCGTCTGAAAATCAGGAGGCGCCAAAAACGTTAGCGTCCCCTATACCACGTCATGTAGCTATTATTATGGATGGAAATGGGCGATGGGCTAAAAATCGCGGAGAGTTACCTATCTTTGGTCACCAAGCCGGGGTTAAATCTGTTCGCCGAGCGGTAAGTTTTGCCGTTAGATACCGTTTTGATGCTCTGACGCTTTATGCTTTCAGCAGCGAAAACTGGAATCGTTCCAGTCAGGAGGTTTCTGCGCTGATGGAACTATTTATGCGAGCGCTTGACAGTGAAGTAAACCGTCTGCACAGAAATAATGTTCGTCTGCGTATTATTGGCGATATCTCCCGGTTTGGTAGACGACTGCAGGATCGTATACGTCGTTCTGAGGCTATGACATGCCATAATGACGGATTAACTCTGAATATTGCCGCAAATTATGGTGGACGTTGGGATATTATTCAGGGAGTTCGACAACTTGCTACTCAAGTACAAAAAGGCATTTTACATCCAGAAAAAATAGATGAAGACGCCTTATGTCGGGTAGTTTGTATGAATGAGCTGGCTCCGGTTGATCTGGTTATCCGAACCGGAGGTGAACATCGAATCAGTAATTTTTTGCTGTGGCAAATTGCTTACGCTGAGCTGCTTTTTATCGATGTATTATGGCCGGATTTTGATAAGACTATTTTTGAAGGTGCGCTGAATGCTTTTGCACAACGCGAGCGGCGTTTCGGTGGAACGAAATCTAATGATTGTAACGCATCATAGGGAGAATTTTTGGTGAAATATCGCCTAATTACTACCTTTATCCTGATAGCTCTCGTTATCGCAGTGTTATTTTTTCTTCCACCCATCGGATTTGCTTTTGTCACCCTAGCGGTGTGTATGTTAAGCGCCTGGGAATGGAGCAAAATAGCGGGATATATCTCAGGTAGACAGCGCATTTGGTTTGCTGTTTTTTGCGGATTACTACTAACATTTATAATGCTTACGGTCCTGAGCTATCGCTCATTTACGACTGTTTGGCAATTGCAATATGCTCTATGCCTTTCTCTAGCCTGGTGGCTGGTGGCGCTGATTTTGGTGTTATATTATCCACGCTCCGCTATACTGTGGAGTAAATTTCGGCTACTTCGTCTGGCATTAGGTCTTTTAACCATCTTTCCTTTCTTTTGTGGGATGCTGGTGATACGTCAACACCATTATGATATTAATCATTTTATTGGCGCTTGGTGGTTATTGTATGTCATGGTGCTGGTATGGGGGGCGGATTCCGGTGCTTACATATTCGGACGAGCATTAGGCCGTCACCAATTAGCCCAAAAAATTTCTCCAGGCAAAACCTGGGAAGGACTGATGGGCGGATTACTTACTTCTGCGACGATAGCCTATTTATTTTATAAATATGCACCTCTTAACGCTGCACCGCTTACGCTATTTTTCTGTTCTTTTATGACAGTGTTAGCCTCGATTCTTGGTGATTTAACTGAAAGTATGTTCAAACGTGAGGCTGGTATCAAGGACAGCGGAAAATTAATCCCTGGACATGGTGGAATCTTAGATCGTATAGACAGTCTGACCGCCGCGGTGCCGGTATTTGCCTGTTTAATGCTGATGGTCTTTAACGCGATCTGAACTAAAATCGGGGGCAGTATGCTTCATGTTTTCTGGAATCTTGCCGCGTTTATTCTTGCGTCGGGTATATTAATTACAGTGCATGAGTTCGGGCATTTTTGGGTGGCACGTTGTTGTGGTGTGATAGTAAAGTGTTTTTCTATTGGTTTTGGCCGAGTACTTTGGCGTCGTCGTGATAAATATGGGATTGAATATGTCATATCTGCCATTCCTCTTGGCGGGTATGTTAAAATGCTGGATGAGCGTGTAGATTCTGTAACGCCAGAACAACGTCATGAAACTTTCAATTATAAACCTATCTGGCAGCGCAGCGCGATTATTATTGCCGGTCCGGTATTTAATTTTTTATTCGCCATTGTCGCCTATTGGTTTGTCTTTTTGATCGGCGTACCAAGCTATTTGCCGGTCATTGGCGAGGTCTCTCCTAATTCTATCGCGGCGCAAGCCGGAATTTTTCCTGGCCTGCAAATTAACTCTGTTAATGATATCGCTACGCCTGATTGGGATGCAGTACGATTGCAGCTTATCAATAAGATTGGCGATAACGAAGTTAGCCTCGTTGTTGCCCCAGTTGGCTATTCGCAGGGCGAAAAAAAAATCTTAGATTTGCACGGATGGAAATTTGATTCGAAAAAAGAGGACACTATTGTTGCGCTTGGCATAATTCCTATTTATCCGCGAATTGATCCGGTGCTTGCTGAAGTCCAACCGGGGTCGGCTGCAATGACAGCCGGGTTGCAAGCTGGCGATAGGATTATTAAAGTTGATGGAGAACCTGTTTCTGCATGGCAGTTCTTTGTTTCTCGGGTACGCGAGAATCCAGGTTGCCTACTGCAGTTAAGCATTGAACGGCAGGGTGGTGCCCTGGATATAACCTTGCAGCCTGATACAAAATTAGTAGGCAAGGGAAAAATAGAAGGGTTTGCAGGTGTTGTGCCAAAGATTGTTCCGTTGGCTGCGGAGTATAAAACTGTGCGGCAGTACAGTCCGTTTTCGGCTCTGTGCCAGGCTACAGAGAAAACTTGGCTTCTTATGCGGCTTATGCTTAGTATGTTAGTTAAATTGGTAACACAAGATATTAAGCTAAACAACTTGAGCGGGCCAATTGCTATCGCTGAAGGCGCAGGGGTGTCAGCGGAGTACGGTTTGATTTATTACCTGATGTTTCTGGCGCTAATAAGCATCAATGTAGGCATTGTTAATTTATTTCCGTTACCAGTGTTAGATGGAGGACATTTGCTCTTCCTGATGATAGAAAAGTTTAAGGGCAGTCCGGTTACTGAACGAGTACAAAATTTTAGTTACCGTATTGGTTCGATTTTGTTGGTTCTGCTAATGGGTCTATCCATTTTAAATGATTTCTCCAGGCTATAATAGCCTCATGTTATTTTAGGAATAACGTATAACGACGATGGTGATGAAAAATTTGTTCATAGGGGTGCTGTTTTTTAGCAGCGCTACTGTATATGGTGCAAATGGGTTCCTAGTGAAGGATATTCATTTCGAAGGACTGCAACGAATTGCCGTCGAAACGGCGTTACTCAGTATGCCAATCCATATAGGTGATACGGCAACAAATAAAAATATTGGCAATGCTATCCACGTTCTCTTTGCTACCAGAAACTTTGAAGATATTCGAGTACAGCGTGACAAAGATTCACTGATCGTGAAGGTTAAGGAGAGCCCTTCCATAGCTAGCATAACTTTTTCTGGTAATAAATCTGTAAAAGAGAAGATGCTAAAACAAAACCTAGATACTCAGTTTATACGGGTAGGTATGCCTTTAAATCGCGCTATTATTTTCAATATGGAAAAAAAGCTTGAACAGTTTTATTACAACTCCGGTAAGTACAGTGCTACGGTTAAGGCGATGCTTACACCGTTGCCAAAAAACCGCGTAGATCTTAAGTTGGTCTTTACCGAAGGTGTTTCAGCTAAAATTCAGCAAATTAACATTCTTGGTAACCATGTTTTTAGCACGAATGAACTTCTTGTAGGCTTCAAGCTGCGTGATGAGGTGCAGTGGTGGAACGTAGTAGGCGATCGCAAATATCAAAAACAGAAGCTAGATGGAGATTTGGAAACCTTGCGTAGTTTTTATCTCGATCGTGGCTACGCCCGCTTCAATATTGATTCTACGCAGATTAGTTTAACTCCGGATAAAAAGGACATCTATATAACCATCAATATCACGGAAGGGGCGCAATATAAGCTTTCTAGTACTGTGGTGAATGGAAACATGTCAAGCTATGCTGCTGAAATAAGGCAGCTAGTCAAGCTACGCTCGGGGCAGCTATATAATAGTTCTAAAATTATACAATTAGAAAATAATATCAAGCAATTGCTGAGTCGTTATGGCTATGCATATTCGCACGTGGTAGCTAGCCCGGAAATCAACGATATAGATAAAACGTTCAAGCTATATATTAGTGTCAACGTAGGCAATCGGTTTTATGTTCACAACGTGCGTTTTGAAGGCAACGATATCACCAAAGATTCTGTGCTACGCCGTGAAATTAGCCAAATGGAAGGGGCCTGGCTCTCTAGCAATTTGGTCGATCAAGGTAAAAAACGGCTTGATCGTTTAGGCTACTTTGAAACTGTAGATATCGAAATGCAACGTGTGCCAGAAATACAAGATCAAGTAAATCTTGTTTACAAAGTAAAGGAACGCAATACCGGAAGCATCAATGCTGGCGTCGGATACGGAACTGAGAGTGGTATCAGTTTTCAGTTCAACATACAGCAAGATAACTGGTTGGGGACTGGTAATTCTGTTGGGTTTAGTGGAACTAAAAACGATTACCAGACCTATGCCGATCTGTCAATGAGCAATCCGTACTGCACGGTGGTGGATGGTATTCGTTTAGGGGGGAAGATTTTTTATAATAAGTTTAACGCCGATGATGCGGATCTTTCAGATTACGATCTGCGCAGTTACGGCGCAGGCAGCACACTGGGGATCCCAATTACAGAGAATCTTTCACTAAATTTTGGCATAAATTACCTGCATGATGATCTAACTCGTATTCAACCTCAGGTAACAATGTGGCGCTATTTGAATAGCGTTGGCATCAAGCCAAAGATGGTAAACATTAAAAAGACAGCGATTGATGCTGATTTTAGCGCTGATGACTTTTTTTTCTCTATGGGCTGGAGCTACAATAATCTAGATCGCGGTTATTTTCCTACTATTGGTTCGCATGCTGGGTTAACCGCTCAGGTTACGCTACCTGGTTCTTACAATGAATATTGTAAAATTTCTTTCGATGTCAGGCACTACATCCCACTTAGCAAAAACGGAAACTGGGTGCTGATGGGTCGCGCACGTGCAGGCTATGCTGCCGGTCTTAGCGGGAAAAACGTGCCGTTTTATGACAATCTCTATGCCGGCGGCTCTAACACTGTACGCGGGTTTCGTTCCAATACAATTGGTCCAAAAGCGGCATATTATAAATGCAATATAGGAGACACCTACTATATGGGGTGTCCTGTAGATAAATCTAGTGATGCCGTGGGTGGTAACGCAATGGCTATTGCTAGTGTTGAGCTTATCGTGCCGACTCTGTTTTTAAACCAGAAATATGCCAATTCTGTACGTACCTCGCTGTTTATCGATGGGGCTACTGTATGGGACACGGAATGGCAAAATACCAGGGCGACGCGCGTTGCTAATATTCCGGATTACAGCGATTCAGGTAATATCCGTATTTCCAGTGGAATCTCTCTAAAATGGATATCGCCGATTGGGCCGTTAGTATTTTCTTATGCGAAACCCATCAAAAAATATGATGACGACAAGTCAGAGCAGTTCCAGTTTAACATCGGTAAAACGTGGTAATATCATACGGATGATAATCCTGCAGTGGATGTGGGCTGACAAAGTAATTGAGATCTTTTATCAAGCATTTTCATAAAAACATTCATATTTTGCTGGATTTTGAAGTAAAGAAAAATAATAAGTAGTTTAAGGAGTTTATAGTGAAAACGTGGTTGTATGTAACCTGTTTAATTGTAGCACAATCCCTCTCAATCGTCGCGAAAGCTTCTGATAAAATTGCTGTTGTTAATATTTCCAGTATTTTTCAGCAGTCTCCGGAGCGTACTGTGGTTGCTAGACAGCTCGAAAATGAATTCGAAGGGCGCGCCACTGAACTTCAATTCATGGAGCGTGATTTGCAGAGTAAGATGCAGCATTTGCAGCGTGAAGGGTCGATCATGAAAGCTAGCGAGCGTAGCTCGCTAGAGAAATCAGTCATCGAACAGCGAAAAATTTTTTCTAATAAAGCGCAGGTATTCGAGCAAGATAACCACCGTCGTCAAACAGAAGAACGTAATAAGATTCTTTACCGTATCCAAGATACGGTAAAGAACTTTGCCAAAAAGGAAGGCTATGACATAGTGATTGATTCTAATGCCGTAGCTTATGCCAAAAACGCTAAAGATATTACTGATAATATTTTAAACCAGGTTAAATAAATCATGTTTTTAATTCGACTGGCTGATTTAGCACAGCAGTTGGATGCAGAATTGCACGGTGATGGCGAGATCGTTATCACCGGCGTTGCTTCCATGGGCAACGCGCAATCGGGTCAGATTACGTTTCTTTCGGATAATCGCTTTTGTAAAAAACTCTCTCTCTGTAAAGCATCGGCGGTGGTGCTGACCGAGGAGAATCTGCCTTTTTGTATCAGCGCGGCCTTGGTTGTTAGAAACCCTTACCTGACTTATGCTCGTCTTGCACAGATGATGGATACTACGCCAAAACCTGCTGTGGATATCGATGCGGGGGCCGTTATTGCATCAGACGTAACTTTGGGAGAACGGGTTTCGGTGGGCGCTAACGCCGTGGTCGAATCCGGTGTGATGCTGGCGGATGACGTAATAATTGGACCCGGGTGTTTTATTGGTAAAAATAGTCGCATTGGTGCTAGGACGCGATTATGGGCCAACGTTACTATCTATCACGAGATTTCCATCGGTGAATGCTGCTTAATTCAATCCGGAACCGTCATAGGTTCCGACGGTTTCGGCTATGCCAACGATTGTGGGAAGTGGATAAAAATACCGCAGCTTGGCCGCGTTATTATCGGTGATCGGGTTGAAATCGGTGCCTGTACTACAATTGATCGCGGCGCGCTTGATGATACTTGCATTGGCAATGGAGTGATCATTGATAATCAGTGCCAGATTGCACATAACGTAGTTATTGGTGACAATACAGCAGTTGCTGGGGGCGTCATTATGGCTGGTAGCCTGACTATAGGAAGCTACTGCATGATTGGTGGCGCAAGTGCTATTAATGGTCATATGGCCATCTGCGATAAAGTTACAGTAACTGGCATGGGGATGGTCATGCGACCGATAACTGAGCCTGGTGTCTATTCATCTGGAATTCCTCTGCAGTCGAATAAAGAGTGGCGAAAAACCGCCACGTTAGTCATGAATATCAGTGATATGAACAAGCGAATAAAAGACATTGAGCGAAAATTAGCAAAAAACTAATTGCTTCTGCAACTTATAGTGGATAATGCAGGTCAAGGCAGCGTTGTCCGACAAGCCGTTATTATATTCGGGGCCTGCTTTTGTTTTGTCTTGCCGGGGTTAAACAGGCCGTGTTGTTAATGCCACGTTTTTATAGACAGGAAGAGTATTTTGACTACTAACACTCATACTCTGCATATTGAAGAGATATTAGAACTTTTGCCCCATAGTTTTCCGTTTCTGTTAGTGGATCGAGTGCTAGATTTCGAGAAAGGGAAGTTCCTTCGGGCGGTAAAAAATGTTTCTTTTAATGAACCATTTTTCCAGGGGCATTTTCCGGGAAAACCGATTTTTCCGGGTGTCCTGATCCTAGAAGCTATGGCGCAGGCAACCGGCATTCTAGCATTCAAGAGTGCGGGTAAACTGGCACCGGGAGAACTTTATTATTTCGCCGCCATTGATGAAGCCCGGTTTAAGCGTCCGGTTCAGCCTGGGGATCAGATGATTCTTGAAGTTGAATCTATTAAAGAGCGTCGCGGCGTCGCGCGTTTCAAAGGTGTTGCTAAGGTTGATGGTGAAGTGGCTTGCGAAGCATCGATGATGTGTGCTCGTCGTCGGGAGGCTTGAATATACATGATTGATCAATCCGCCTTTATACATCCCAGTGCCATTGTAGAAGAAGGTGCAATTATCCACGTTGGCGTACATGTGGGTCCGTTTTGTGTTATCGGATCGCAAGTTGAAATAGGCGCGCGCACGGTGCTTTTTTCTCATGTAGTGGTTAAGGGAAACACTCGTATAGGTAGAGATAACAAAATTTATCCGTTTGCAACCCTTGGTGATGTCAATCAAGATTTAAAATATGCTGGGGAATTGACACGGGTCGAAATTGGACATCGTAACCGGATTAGGGAGAGTGTCACTATTCATCGTGGTACGAGACAAGGCGTAGCAGTAACTCGGGTTGGCTGCGATAATTTATTGATGGTGAATGCCCATGTTGCTCACGACTGTACAATTGGAAATTTCTGCATCATGGCTAATAACGCTACGCTTGGCGGTCATGTAGCAGTAGACGACTATGTAATTATCGGCGGGATGACCGCGGTTCATCAATTCTGCATCATCGGTGCTCATGTCATGATCGGGGGTTGCTCTGGAGTAGTCCAGGATGTGCCGCCTTTTGTTCTTGCCCATGGTAATCATGCTACGCCATTTGGCCTGAATATTGAAGGGTTGAAGCGTCGCGGTTTCAATCGTGACACGATTCACGCAATACGCGCCGCTTACACAATTATTTATCGCAGCGGAAAAAGCCTCGATGAAGCAAAAAAAGATCTAAAAGCTCTGGCGCAGGAATCTCAGGTGGTCAATACTTTTTTGAACTTCCTATCACGCTCACAGCGTGGTATTATTCGTTGAACATGTCAGAACACCATCCAATTATTATCGGTTTAGTGACCGGTGAGATCTCCGGCGATATTATCGGTGCTGGGCTTATACGCGCACTGCGTCGCCATTTATCGCAAGTGCGCTTTGTTGGTATTGCCGGTCCGTACATGCAGAGGGAAGGAATGGAGTCCTGGTATGATATAGAAGAACTGGCGGTAATGGGCATACTAGAAGTAGTTGGGCATCTACCGAGGCTATTGCGTATCCGGCGTGATCTAATTCGTCGTTTCTCTACCATACGACCTGATGTGTTTGTCGGTATTGATGCCCCAGAATTCACAATTAATTTAGAAAAAAATCTCAAACGGCGTGGTATTCGCACCATCCATTATGTTAGTCCATCCGTCTGGGCTTGGCGGCAGAAGCGGATATTAAATATCGGACGAGCCACGGATAATGTATTGGCTCTTTTACCTTTTGAGAAAGAGTTTTACGATCGTTACAATGTTCCTTGTCAGTTTATCGGTCATACACTGGCGGATACCATACCTCTCGATCCGGATAAAGCAGCCGCGCGTTTGGCGCTAGGTATTCCTGCTGCCGCACGCTGCCTAGCGTTACTGCCTGGAAGTCGCCAAAGCGAAGTGGGAATGCTCAGTGCAGATTTTTTACGCGCCGCCATCCTCTTAAGGCAACATTTTCCGGAATTGGAAATTATTGTACCTCTGGTCAATGCAGCTCGGCGCACACAGTTTGAATATATTAATGAAAAAATAGCGCCGACATTTCCGATAAGAATTTTTGACAACCAGGCCCGTCAGGTTATGATTGCTGCTGACGCCACACTGCTAGCTTCTGGTAGTGCAGCGTTGGAGTGTATGCTGGCGAAATGCCCCATGGTGGTGGCCTATCGAATGAAGCCCTTGACGTTCACACTGGCACGGCGACTGGTAAAAACGCCGTGGGTTTCTCTACCAAATTTGTTGGCTAAACGTGAGATAGTTAAAGAATTATTGCAAGAAGCCTGCCGGCCAGATTTGCTGGCGGGGGCCTTAATACCTTTGCTTCATGATAATCAAGAGCAGCGAGCGTCATTATTAGACACGTTTCGTCAATTGCATCAGCAAATTCGATGCAATGCTGATGAGCAGGCAGCGCGCGCGGTGCTGGCATTAATTAATCGTTAATTTCTTACGGGTTAATCTTGTAATACGAAAGATGGACTCTTTATATATCTTGCCTAGATAGATCTAGGATTTTGATCTCGGTAGAGTTCTGAACTCAAAAAAGTCAAATAAAATGCGGCGAGTAAGCCGCTATATTTGGCTGCATTAAAAGTTATCATAATCGTCGATAAAATCAATGTTTTCTATCCATACTAAACATGTCAATGTGTAGAAATAAGTATCGCCGGATTTTCATCGTTAAAGAAATTGGTATCTAGCGGATTGTTTTTTTGCACTTTTAGTTCTCTAAACTTTATTTTATCAAAGATACAGGAGATCCAACCAGTCTCCATCTAGCAAACTTAGCGCTTCATGGTGCTAACGGGCATATTTAAGAAAGCTTTCAGGCAGCCAAATTACACATGGGCGAACCACGTTTTATTCACCTTCGGGTACATAGCGACTACTCTATGATAGATGGATTGAGTAAGATCAGCTCGTTGGTAAAAGAAGCCGCTACATTGCATATGCCGGCAATGGCCATTACGGATTTCACCAATTTATTCGGGTTAATTAAATTTTATAACAGTGCTCATATCGCTGGAATTAAGCCAATTATCGGCGCGGATTTTTTAGTAAAAAGCGAAATGTTAGGTGATGAATTGGCAGAATTAACCATATTGGCTTCCAATAATGTTGGATATCAACATCTGATAATTTTGATTTCTTGTGCTTATAAGCGTGGATACGGTGTTGCCGGGCCAGTTATCGATCGCGACTGGCTGATTAAGCATCATGATGGACTCATCTTGCTTTCCGGTGCTCGAAAAGGGGATGTCGGAAAATTCTTGATGCGCGGCAATATATCCCAGGTGGAATATTGCTTGGCGTTCTACGATCGCTATTTCCCGGATCGGTATTATTTGGAGTTGATTCGCACAGGTCGAGCGAATGAAGAAAGATATTTACATACCGCGGTGGACCTAGCAGACCGGTTGGGTCTTCTGGTAGTTGCTACCAACGATGTGCGTTTTAGCAGCCCAAACGATTTTGATGCCCACGAGATCCGGGTAGCCATTCATGACGGATTAACCCTTGAAACTCCAAATCGACCGCGCAATTACAGTCCTGAGCAGTATATGCGTAGCGAGGGGGAGATGTGCGAGCTATTCGAAGACCTACCAGAAGCTCTGGCTAACAGTGTAGAAATCGCTCGGCGCTGCAATGTCACTGTTCGTCTTGGAGAATATTTTCTACCACAGTTCCCAACTGGAAAAATGTCAACAGAGAATTATTTGGTTAAATATGCGCGTAAAGGTTTAGAAAAGCGACTGGCCCATCTTTTTCCCTATTCCGATATGTTGCACGAGAAGCGGCCCGCCTATGAAAAACGGTTAAATATCGAACTGAAAGTAATAAACCAGATGGGATTTCCTGGTTATTTTCTTATCGTAATGGAATTTATCCAGTGGTCGAAAGATAATGGGGTGCCAGTCGGACCGGGCCGAGGATCTGGAGCAGGTTCTCTGGTGGCCTATGCGTTGCAAATCACTGACATTGATCCCCTGGCGTTCGATCTTCTTTTTGAACGTTTTTTGAACCCTGAACGAGTATCGATGCCTGATTTCGATGTCGATTTTTGTATGGAGAAGCGCGATCTGGTAATTGATCATGTAGCTGAGACCTACGGACGTGATGCGGTTTCTCAAATTATTACGTTCGGTACCATGGCAGCCAAAGTGGTTATCCGTGATGTCGGACGTGCGTTAGGGTATCCTTATGGTTTTGTGAATCGAATCTCCAAGTTGGTGCCGCCTGATTCAGGTATGACCCTGGCAAAAGCTTTCGTTGCTGCTCCGCAACTGCAGGTTATTTACGATACTGAAGAAGAAGTTAAGGGGCTGATTGATATGGCGCGTAAGCTCGAAGGAGTAATGCGTAATGTGGGAAAACATGCTGGAGGTGTTGTAATTGCGCCGACAAAAATCATTGATTTTTCACCGATTTATTATGATGTTGAAGGTAAAAATCCAGTTACTCAGTTCGATAAAAATGATGTGGAATCTGCGGGTTTGGTGAAATTCGACTTCCTCGGTCTTCGTACCCTCACCATCATACATTGGACGCTGGATATGATTAATATACGGCGCGCACGGAAGAAACTTAAACCCATTAATATTGCCGCCATTTCTTTGGAGGATAAAAAAAGTTTCAACTTGCTGAGGCGTTCCGAAACTACTGCGGTCTTCCAGCTGGAATCACGAGGTATGAAGGATTTAATAAAGCGCCTACAGCCTGACTGTTTTGAAGATATGATCGCACTGGTAGCTCTGTTTCGACCCGGCCCGCTGCAATCAGGCATGGTTGACAATTTTATTGATCGAAAGCACGGTCGCGAAGCTATTTCCTATCCCGATATCGCATGGCAACACCCATCGCTACAACCTGTTCTGGAGTCAACCTACGGAATAATTCTTTACCAGGAACAGGTTATGCAGATAGCTCAAGTGTTGGCAGGCTATACTCTAGGCGGCGCAGATGTCCTGCGCCGCGCGATGGGGAAGAAAAATCCGGAAGAGATGGCCAAACAGCGTACTGTTTTTAAAGCCGGCGCGGAAAGTCTCGGTATTGATGGAGAACTTTCCATGAAAATCTTTGATTTAGTTGAGAAATTCTCCGGATACGGATTTAATAAATCTCATTCCGCCGCCTATGCGTTAGTCTCGTATCAAACGTTGTGGCTGAAAGCCCATTATCCTGCCGAGTTTATGGCGGCAGTGATGAGCGCCGATATGGACAATATTGAAAAAATTGTTGGATTAGTTGACGAATGTTTGCGTATGGGTCTCAAAATTTTGTCACCGGATATTAACAGTGGACACTACCATTTTCACGTGAATGAAAATGGCGAGATAGTTTATGGGATCGGTGCCATTAAAGGTGTGGGGGAAGGACCTATTAAAGCGATTATCAAAGCACGCAGCCAGGAGGGGCGTTTTCGTGAACTATTCGATCTGTGCGCACGTACCGACATTAAAAAACTCAATCGACGGGTGCTGGAGAAACTGGTTTTATCTGGCGCGTTTGATAGCCTTGGGTCTCACCGTGCCGCGCTGATGCATTCTATCGGCAATGCGCTAAAATCTGCTGAACAGCACGCGAAAGCTCAGGCTATTGGTCAAGGCGATATGTTTGGAGTGCAGGAAGAGGAAAAAAAAATAGTAGAAACCACCTACAATACCACCATCTGGCCTTGGCCAGAGCAGGTGGTGCTAGACGGGGAGCGTGAAACACTTGGGCTATATTTAACCGGACATCCTATCAGTCAATATCTGCATGAAATTGAACACTATGCGGACGGGCTGCGCTTGAAAGATATGTATTCCACCGAGCGAGGTAATATGATTAAGGCAGCCGGGCTTGTGTTATCTGCACGGGTGATAGTCAGTAAGCGGGGAAAAAAAATTGGTGTTTGTACGCTAGACGATCGTTCCGGTCGTCTGGATGTGATGTTGTTCACGGATACGTTGGTGGAAAAATACCAGCATTTATTAAAAAAAGACCGTGTTCTAATTGCTCAAGGACAGGTTAGTTTTGATAATTTTAACGGCTGTTTGAAAATGACAGCTCGCGAACTGATGGATATTAGTGAAGCACGTAAAAAATATGCACGCGGGGTTGCTATTTTTCTGAGTGATAGGCAAATTGAAAAAAATCTTTTAAAACATCTCCGTTTATCCTTGGAATCGTATCGACCAGGGATGATTCCAGTACACCTTTATTATCAACGGCAAGATGCGTGGGTCCGGTTGCATTTAGGGGTAACGTGGCGAGTTACGCCGACTGACCAGTTACTGAATGATTTGCGAAAACTTGTTGGAAATAAACAAGTAGAATTGGAATTTGATTAGTACAGGGATACTATGAGTTTAAATTTTCTTGATTTTGAACAACCAATTGTAGAACTGGAAGCGAAAATTGATTCGCTTACTGCAGTCAGCCGTCGAGACAAAAAATTAGATATTAATCTAGATGAAGAAGTACAGCGCCTGCGTGAAAAAAGCGTAGAGCTAACGCGAAAAATATTTTCTGATTTGGGCGCTTGGCAAATTGCCCAACTAGCTCGACATCCGATGCGACCATATACATTGGACTATATACAGCATATATTTACCGATTTTGACGAATTAGCAGGCGATCGCACCTATGGGGATGATAAAGCCATCGTCGGTGGTATCGCGCGTCTGAACTCTCGGCCAGTCATGATTATTGGTCACCAGAAGGGGCGGGAAATTAAAGAAAAGATTCGCCGTAACTTCGGGATGCCAGCTCCGGAAGGTTACCGTAAGGCCCTACGATTAATGGAAATGGCTGATCGATTTAATTTGCCCCTGCTAACCTTCATTGATACGCCAGGAGCCTATCCTGGCGTTGGCGCTGAAGAGCGTGGCCAGTCCGAGGCGATCGCAAAAAACCTACGTGAAATGTCGGGGTTGCGGATTCCGGTAATTTGCACTGTAATAGGCGAAGGTGGCTCTGGCGGCGCACTAGCAATTGGTGTAGGCGATAAGCTAAACATGTTGCAATACAGCACCTTCTCGGTAATTTCCCCGGAAGGCTGTGCTTCCATTTTATGGAAAAGCGTGGATAAAGCGCCAATCGCCGCTGCAGCGATGGGTATTATTGCTTCACGACTGAAGAAGTTGAAACTTATCGACAGTATTATACCGGAACCACTTGGCGGCGCGCACCGTGATGTGGAAGCAATTGCAGCTACCCTTAAAACGCAGCTTCTGGAGGATTTGGCCGAGTTAGATAAGCTAGCTGAGCTGGATGGGATGAACATAGAAGATTGCCTTAACCGTCGTTATCACCGCTTGATGAATTATGGTTATTGCTGATGACTGTGTTCTCTCCCCTGTTTCCTGCGAGAACCTTCGATTTTAAGGTCGTAAAATTTTTGCCAACATAAAATTAATTTACTTTTTATATACTTATGTTATTCATGATTGCTTCAACCTATAATTTGATGCCTATCAGGCTGAATCTAAATAAAAGTAATATAGCTGTAAGAGTTAAAATGATAAGATGATTAAAGATAAATCTATGATTTAAGTCCTTTTATCAAGAAAAATCATAAAATCATATCAAATATTTTTCTGAAAACCGATTTGAATAACTATTCTTTCTTTTTTATAGTAAAATGTAGATAACTATATTTGATTACCTCGGATAGACTTTTTGAGATTTTTCCTGGCCAATCCAGTGATTAATATATACTATATTTTTATGGGTAAAAATATTACTAATTGAATTTAAATGAAATATTGTGAAATTAATAGAAACAATATTTTGTATTAACTGAATTTTTACATCACAAAACTTTTTATAAAAATGATTATTACTAACTTTTATTCAAATTTTCAGTGAAAAACTGCTGGTCTTGTTCTTCAGTAGGTAAAATTATTGGCCTATGTTTCTCAGCGAGAGGTATCAGTAAATAGTTTCATAATTATACATGTGTTGATAATCAGGAGGTGATTTAGATTTATTGATAATAGTAGATAATTATATACCAATCCAATAATTTTGTTATCACATTATATGTGATTCGGAAGGCTTATAAATTTTCAAGTGTAGATTATGTAAATTCAAATTTTTACGTTCTACCCGTTAGGTATATTTTTGAAACTACTCTAAAATCTACAGATTTTAATCTGATTTTATAAATTGGATATAAATTAAATTTATGCAATTTTTTAAAGTTTTTTAACGGTTTGAACAATTACTCTAAAATTTATTTCTTTCTCGATCCTCGATCTCAAAATTTGATCTAAAGTTTTTTGTTGATGTAATCACAAACAAAAAAAATACTTAGCAATGATTACCTTATTGCTGTATATAAAATATTTTTTGTACTTCTTAGTAAATAATTAATGCAGCGTAAGGGATTTTTCTGCTATCAATAACTTTTAAGATGTTCTTAAACAAACAAGATCAGGAAAGGAGCATTTCCTAGAATATAATGCAAATATTTTAAGTTCATTAGCAACTTATCAAATCTAAATGTTATAAAAATTTATGTCCATTATAAGAAATATAACCGTGTATGCACGATGCATATTTGTAGATAAAACATGTCTAAAAATTATTTCAATGAATAAAATAATAGATTTTTATTTATTTAAGGAAGTTATTATTTTTTCAACCACACTTTTTAGGTCTAGTGTTGGACTTTGGATAGTGAAGTTGTTTTTATAGGTTATTTGTATCTTCTTAAAGATTTTACAAATGTCTATTTGGTATATACAAATAGACATGAGGGTATTGTTTAAGATTTTTTTCTAATGCTAATTTATTGATTTTTCGGTGACGTGAAATTGATACTTTTGTCTCAATTAGATATTCTAATTAAGTTTTTAGATGAAAGATACTTAAAAATCTTAAATAGAGCGTACAAAAACTATTTTCTTGAACTTCTTCTTGATAAGAAATTTAATCAATTCTTTGAGTATAGAGTAGAAATGATACAGAAATCTTTGCTACAAGAATGCAATTAGTTATTATCGCCTTAAAAGCAAGGATCAGAGAATTATTTCAAGAAATTACACATTCAAAATATATGAAAAACTGAATTATTTGATTCAAAAGATATATTGATAGATTCATGATAATAGGATATCTTATTTATCGAAGTATCTGATCTAGATAATATTGATTAAAACTTTAAAAACGGAAATATAGTTGAAGTGGTTTTAAAAAATGGCATCCTTCTGGTTACCAGAATACAGTAGTGAAAGATCTTGTCAATATATAGTGCTAGATTTCTCTAAAACCAAAACTCTCTAATGCTTTTTTATAGTTTTATAGTCATCTTATATTAGTAAATACACCATTTTTCCATTAATCTATCATAGATACCTATCAATAATATCTATGTATAGTAACTCAGTTAAAATTAGTAGTTTATTCACTAAATATGAATAAAAGAAGATCGATTTTTGTTGAATCGGTTTATCCAGTCTAAATAAAATTAGAGTCTTGATTTTTTGGTCAAGACTCTATTATTACACTGTAAAGCAAAATGCTGTTGACGATAGGCAATGGGAAATAATATTTCTTAAGTTTTTCTTGTTTTTTTCGGTAAAGCATTTTCGACACGGTTCTTTAATTTTTGTCCAGGCCGAAAAGTTACAACCCGACGGGCGGTAATAGGAATGTTCTCGCCCGTTTTTGGATTGCGTCCCGGCCGCCGATTTTTGTTGCGCAGATCGAAGTTACCGAAACCTGATAATTTAACTTGTTCACCATTTTCTAGTGTCCGGCGCATTTCCTCAAAAAACAGTTCCACTATTTCTTTAGCATCCCGTTTGCTTAGGCCAAGTTTTGCAAACAGGTAGTTTGATATTTCAGATTTAGTAAGCGCCATAAAGTTTAATTCCTCAAGGATGCTTGAAATCGCTGTTTTAGTGCCGTTACGCATTTTGCAACGGTCGCGGCAATCTCCTTTTCTTTCAATGTACGAGCCGGATGCTGTAAGATCAAGCTAATAGCCAGACTCTTAAACCCTTCTGCTACGCCATGGCCCCGGTATACATCAAATAAGTTTACGCTAACCACCTGATTTGCGCCAATTTTCTTGCACTCCGTAATAACATCAGCCACAGTGACATCATCAGCCACCACTACGGCAATATCCCGACGATTAGCTGGGAAGCGGGAAATTTTATTCGCTTCAGGTATTTTATGCTCAGAAAGTTTTTCCCATAAAACCTCAAAAACAAGTGTACGGCCATTTAAATTTAGTTTTGTTTCAAGCTCGGGATGAATCATGCCAATAAAGCCAATGGCTTCATTTTTAAGATAAATCACAGCGCTCTGTCCTGGATGTAGAGCGAGATGCCTTTGTGCCTTAAACTGAATATTCTCTAATTTTCCGGTCAACTCAAGTATTGTCTCAAGATCGCCTTTGGCATCGTAAAAATCCACTGGCTGGTATATCTGATTCCAATGTTCGTGAAACCTAGGTCCAGAAATAACTCCGGATAGCACAAGATCCTGACGAATTCCTATATCATCGGAGTTATCAGGAACAAAGCGAAATCCGCTTTCAAATAAGCGGATCCGTTTCTGCTGACGATTTTGATTATAAACCACAGCGCCAAGAAGGCCGGTCCATAGAGACAAACGCATAACAGACATATCCTGTGATATCGGATTTTTCAATACCAAAGGTGCCTGCAGGGGATGGAGTAAAGCCTGGTATTTTGGATCGACAAAGCTGTAAGTGATAACCTCCTGATAGCCTCGATCTACAAGTAGTGTTTTTATTCTTGATAGCGGAAGCGCCGACTTACGACGGCAAGTTGTTACCAGATTAGCGCGAATCGGGATATTAGGAATTGCGTGGTAACCATACATGCGGGTGATTTCTTTTATCAAATCTTCTTCGATAGCCATATCAAAACGCCAGCTAGGTGCAATAGCATCCCAGCCTGCCATGGTGCGGTGAACCTGGAAACCAAGACGGTTCAGAATGTTGTTCACCTCATCGTCAGAGATAACATGGCCAATCAGCCGATCTAGAGTTTTTCGACGCAAGGCTATTTTTGCCTGGTGTACTTGTATGGTCTTCGAGGTGACATTGATCACCGGTCCCGGTTGGCCGCCGCAGATAGACACCAGTAGTGCAGTTGCTCTTTCTAAGGCACGCGGTTGAATTTCTGGATCCACACCTCTCTCATAACGAAGAGAAGACGCATCGGTGTGTAACCCGTATTGGCGAGCCCGCCCAGTAATAGCCCATGGATAGAAAAAGGCGCATTCCAACATTACCTCTTTGGTAGTTGGACTAATACAGGAAACGGCTCCACCAAAAATTCCCGCCAGCGAAAGCACTTTTTTCTGATCGGCAATTACCAGAGTTTCAGGTGTAAGGGTGATGCTTCTTCCGTCGAACAAAGTTAGCGTATCACCTTGTTTTGCATGGCGCACGATGATTCCCCCTTCGATAAAATCACGATCGAAGGTATGTATAGGCTGTCCTAATTCCAACAGCACATAATTGGAGATATCTACTAGCGCATTTACCGAATGTAACCCGCAGCGACGTAGTTTTTCTTTCATCCATAGAGGTGTTGTGGTGTTGAGGTTCATATTTTTTATCACTCGACCTAAATAGCACGGGCAGGCATTAGGTGCTTCGATCTGAATAGGTAGCGTATTATCGATAACCGCCCTTACTGGATTGATAATTGGTTGTACAAATGGCAAGCGGTTTCGCGCTGCGATATCGCGGGCAATACCTAGCAAACTAAGGCAATCGGCTCGATTTGCTGTGACACTGATGTTAATGCTATTATCGTCAAGCTTCAGATAGTCACGAATATTTTGTCCAATAGTGGCATCGATGGGCAACTCAATAATACCGTTATGGCCACTAGCAATTCCTAATTCGGATAATGAACATAGCATACCTTCCGACGGTTCATCGCGTACTTTAATAGTTTTAATTTTAAAGCCGCCCAGTGACAGGAGGGCGCCAGGCGTAGCTACCACAACCCGTAGGTTGACGCGACAGTTGGATGCGGAGCAAATGATATCCAGCAGTCGTCCGTTACCAATATCCACTTTAGTAACCTGTAATTTGTCAGTTTTAGGATGTGGTTTGCATTTTACTACATGACCAACTACTACTCCTGTAAAATAAGCAGCGACCGGCTCAATGCTATCCACTTGTAGCCCAGCCATGGTCATCTGTTCCGCCAGCGTATCGCTGTTGATTTCTGGATTCACCAATTCGCGTAACCACAGTTCACTAAATTTCATTTGCTATCCTGCTGTCATTTAAATTGTTTGAGAAAACGCAGATCATTTTCGAAGAATGCACGTAAATCCGTGATACCATATCGCAACATCGTTAATCGTTCTATGCCCATGCCGAAGGCAAATCCAGAATAGGTCTCTGGGTCGATGCCGGCATTGCGGAGAACATTTGGGTGCACCATACCGCAGCCTAGCACTTCTAGCCAGCGGCTAGTTTTCCCCATGACGTCTACTTCCCCGGATGGTTCTGTAAACGGAAAATAGGATGGTCGGAATCGGATCTGAAGATCTTTTTCAAAGAAATTATGCAAGAAGTCATGCAACGTACCCTTAAGGTTTGTGAAACTAATACCTGTATCGATGATTAGCCCCTCCATTTGATGAAACATCGATGTATGGGTTTGATCGTTATCATTTCGGTATACTCGTCCCGAAGTAATAATCCGAATTGGAGGCCGCTGCGCTTTCATGGCGCGGATTTGCACGCCGGAGGTCTGGGTGCGTAACAGGAGGGTGGAGTTTATCCAAAATGTATCATGATCAGTGCGCGCCGGATGATGCGCGGGAATATTCAGAGCATCAAAATTATGGTATTCATCTTCGATTTCATGGCCAGTAACCACTGAAAATCCTAGTTTTTCGAAAAAATGCTCAATGCGATCGATGGTGTGTGATATTGGATGTAGTCCACCATTTTCCATGTGCCTTCCAGGCAGCGTAATATCATCCAGAGTCTCATTTGCCAGCTGTGTCTCCAGCGCCGATTGTTCCAGCGCTGTTTTCCGTTCGGCTAGCGCTTGATAAATATCCAGTTTAGCGTTGTTTATTGCTGCCCCCGCTGCAGGTAACGATTCTGGTAACAGATTTCGCATTGTCCGTTTTATGTGCCTGGTAAAATGCCCTTTCTTTCCTAAATATTCGATGCGTACAGATTCTAATACATTAATATTTATGGATTGTTCAATGGCTGTTTTTGCTTGCATAACCAACTTTGCGAGATGTGGCATTGCTTTCCGATTTTTCCTGCTGTTGATGTTTTAAATATAAAATGAACAACTTTTTATCTATCCATTACAAGTGCGTACGTTTGGACACGCCAGTCCTGCAATAAAAACCTCTATTATTTTAAAGGCTCCCCTCTACACCACTTGTTCTCATTTTTTTTGACTGATGAAGAACTAAATATGGAAAGAAAAATTATAACTGAAGTAATAAAAAGGAAATATCGCGACCTTTTTATGCTTGAGGTAAAAATTCTGAAATTGTACTTGCCGTTGTGCTATAGGTGCTAGAAAGAAGAAAGCGTTTTTCTTTGTCTTTCCTTTTAGAGGTTTACCGTCATGGCTGTTTTTGCTTTATCGGCCAGAGCGGCGAAAGCCATTTTATCGAATACTGCGATGTCCGCCAAAATTTTGCGATCAATCTCAATGGATGCTTTTTTTAGTCCATTAATAAATCGGCTGTAAGAAATGCCGCTCTGACGAGCTCCGGCGTTAATCCGCACAATCCACAGTTGACGAAATTGACGTTTTTTCTGACGACGATCACGATAAGCATACTGACCAGCTTTAATAACCGCTTGACATGCAACACGATAAACACGCGAACGAGCACCGTAGTAACCTTTCGCTTGTTTTAAGATTTTTTTGTGACGTGCATGCGCTACCACACCACGTTTTACTCGAGCCATATGTTCTTCTCCTAACGTCTTATTTTAATCATTAAAATAATGTTTATGCGTAAGGCAGACAACGTGAAACTAAACCAATATCCCCTTTAGAAAGCATAGATTTAGAGCGAAGGTAACGCTTACGTTTAGTGGATTTTTTGGTTAGAATATGACGCAGGTTAGCGTGCTTGTGCTTAAACCCGCCAGATGCTGTTTTCTTGAAGCGCTTTGCCGCACTGCGCACTGTCTTGATTTTTGGCATAAATTATATCTCTACTCCGCGTTATTGATGATATAAATCAGCGAGGCGAAGACGACGTAGCGCTTATTTGTCAAGCCTTACTGTTTTTTCTTGGGTGCGAGCACCATAATCATCTGGCGACTTTCAATTTTAGAGGGGAAAGATTCCACCATCGCCAGTTCACTTAGATCCTTGCGAACGCGATTGAGCACATCAATACCTATTTGTTGGTGAGCCATTTCACGTCCACGAAACCGCATGGTGATTTTAGATTTATTCCCATCTTCCAGAAAACGAACCAGATTACGTAGTTTCACCTGGTAGTCGCTTTCATCGGTACCAGGCCGAAATTTAATTTCCTTAACTTGAATAATTTTTTGTTTTTTCTTTTGTTCTTTGGTGGATTTACTCCTTTCATAGAGGAACTTGCCATAATCCATGATTCGGCAAACTGGCGGCTCAGCATTTGGGCTAATTTCGACTAAATCAACGCCTGTTTCTTCAGCTTTTCTAAGCGCTTCATTCAGGGTAACAATACCAGCCTGCTCGCCATTTATACCTGTTAGACGAACCTCGGCGGCGCGGATTTCTCGGTTGATACGATTAAATCGCGCCGGTTGAACTCGTTTTCCGCCTTTAATACTTTATTCCTCCAATTGATGAAGACTACGGCTGTGAATTTCATGTTGCAGTTTTTCAATAATTTCATTAACAGCGATACGCCCTAGGGTTTTCCCGCGGCGGGTACGTACTGCAACTTGGTCTGCTTTAACTTCCTTTTCTCCACAGATCAGCATGTATGGGACTCGACGCAAAGTATGTTCTCGAATTTTAAAGCCTATTTTTTCATTTCTCAAGTCTACTTTTATCCGAATACCTTCTGCCGATAGTTTTTTTGTTATTTTTTCGACATATTCTGACTGATGAGCGGTGATGTTCATCACGACGACTTGCGTCGGCGCCAGCCAAGTTGGGTAGAAACCTGCATACTCTTCCGTCAGAATACCAATAAATCGTTCTATTGATCCCAAAATAGCACGATGAATCATAACTGGCACCATTCGTTTATTATCTTCTCCTCCGTAGGAGACATTTAAACGAGCGGGCAACGAAAAGTCTAGTTGCACCGTTCCACATTGCCAGGCACGATCAAGGCAATCTAGAAGTGTAAATTCTATTTTAGGACCATAAAAAGCCCCTTCTCCTGCCTGGTATTCAAAAGCAATACCATTTTCCGTCAGCACGGCGGCTAAATCTTGCTCTGCCCGGTCCCAGATATCATTGTTGCCGATATTCTTTTCTGGACGCGTAGACAGTTTAACTAAAATTTTCTTGAAGCCAAATGTATCGTACACATCGTACACCATTTTGATGCAATTGTTTACTTCATCGCGTACCTGATTTTCGGTACAAAAGATATGGGCATCATCCTGGGTAAAACCGCGAACTCGCATCAATCCGTGCAACGAACCGGACGGCTCATTGCGGTGACAACTACCAAATTCCGCCATTCGTAGGGGTAGATCGCGATAAGATTTAAGACTCTGATTAAAAATTTGTACGTGTCCGGGACAATTCATCGGTTTGATACAATATTCCCGGTTTTCTGACGATGTGGTGAACATATGCTCGGAATAATTATCCCAATGACCGGTTTTTTCCCATAGCACGCGATCCATCATTAATGGCCCTTTTACTTCCTGATACTCATAGGCTTTAAGCTTTATACGTATAAAAGCTTCCAGTTCGCGGAAAATAATCCAACCGTCGTTGTGCCAGAAAACTATACCCGGTGCATCTTCCTGCATATGATAGAGGTCAAGTTGCTTGCCGATTTTACGATGATCGCGCTTTGCCGCTTCTTTTAAATGCTGCAAATACGTATTGAGCTGATTTTTATTTTTCCATGCAGTACCGTAAATACGCTGTAGCATTTTATTTTTACTGTCGCCGCGCCAGTAAGCCCCGGAGATTTTGTTCAGGGTGAAATGATGGCAGAAACGGATATTAGGAACGTGTGGGCCGCGACACATATCTACATATTCCTCATGATGATATAGCCAAGGATGGGTATCGTGACTAATGTTTTCATCGAGGATAACCACTTTATAATCTTCACCACGTGCTAAAAAAGCATCACGAGCTTTTTGCCAGCTAACTTTTTCTTTGACGATATCATAATTTTTTTCGGCCAGTTCATGCATCCGCTTTTCTAGAAGATCAAGATTCTCTTGCGTGAGGGCATGATCGAGATCGATATCGTAATAAAAACCTTTATCAATAACCGGACCTATTGCCATTTTTGTATTCGGCCACAATTGTTTTATTGCATGTCCTAGTAAATGTGCGCAGGAGTGGCGAATAATTTCTAGTACCTCCTCATCACTGGAGGTGATGATTTTAAGCTGGACATCGTGGTCAATGATATCCACGGCATCTACTAATTTTCCGTTAACTCGGCCTGCGATGCAGGCCTTAGCCAAGCCGGGATTAATATCGCGAGCAACATCAATGGAAGAAACGGGATGTGCAAACTGACGTTTACTGCCATCAGGGAGAGTTATAATTGGCATGTTGTTTTCCTTAATTTGCAATGCTGATTCATACGCAAAATTGCTCTTGATTTAGATTTGTTGATTTGGCATTTTTACATTTTTAAACGTATTATGACAAAAATTCCTATTATCTGCCCTTATTGTAGTAAATCTGGGAAGTTCTATGAGGGTGAGATTCACTATCACACCTGTTTACGTTACATCTGTAAGCAGTGTTTGCAAACGGTTCAGTTTCTTTTTTTCTCTTTCGAAGAGCTTTAACTAGGTAAACACACCAGATTACTGTTTATATGGTAATAAATAGCTCTATAATTTAAGGCTATTCAACAGGTATTGTGGTTATCCTGAATCAAGTTTTATGAATTATAAAATCATGTCAAAGCAGGTTACGGATAGCACATACCCCATAACGTTGCAGTTGTTATCTGCTATGAAGTAGCCAGATAATGGTTTTCGTGTTCTAAAAAAAGTTTTGTTTCTTATTTTATGATTATGATTGCATAAAAATAAGCTTGAGTTCTTTTTTGGAACAGAGACATGCAGAAATGCCATAGAAATTATTAATATTTTTAAGCAAATTTAGCAATGTTATTGCAAATGATTATTATCGGGCTGTATATCTCGTGGTTCTATTAAACTCAGGAAATAATATAGTAAGCAAAAAATACCCAGAAGGTAGAGCGGAATAAATTATGAAATATATACACAAGGTATTTTTACTTACTAACATTACATTTTAAATTGCTATATTTAAATATTTTTACAGAAAAATCTTATTTATTAAGAAGATTAAATACAAGGATTATTTATCCTATTTTTTCGTGTTTATCGTTGATTAACATATACATATACATATATACTTGTTTTTTACTAAAAGTGTGTTCACGTAATACTTAAGTTAATCGCCTTCGGTAGCGGACGAGTCAAATTTGAATATTAGAAGATATTCCAGCAATACTGGAATTATAAATTTCAAGAAATATGTTTAAAAATCCCATTAATACTTTATTTATAAGTATAGATTATAGAAAGTGATCTTAATCTATTTGCTGAATAGGCATTCCAGGTTCAGACTTTAATCCAAAATATCAATTAAACGATATAGTACATCTGTAAATCCCTTGATTTTCAGCCTCTAAAAGATCTGGATAAGGTAATCTTTATAAGTAAATCTTTACCATTACCAAAACCGAATGATTTTTATCAAAAATAAAGTAATTAATTTTACGAGCTAAATGTGTAGATTATTGTGTTTTTATGTTAATAAATTACCCTTAGTAAAGGACCTTTATGTTTTTCTTGTTCACGATTGTTTTTAATGAAGACTTTATGCATATCTCGTAAAATTAGTTTATCTGATAAATAATGTATGGAGATGATATTGTTTATAAGTTCTATAAGCAGAGTCTTTTGGTTAATGGTTGTGGTAGTGTAGATTTTTTGACAGTATTTTCTGTTGTAGCCAGCGACTGCTTGATATTGGTTGGTGGATTTTTAATACTCACGCAGGTATTTTCTGCGTATCTGATCCATATGGATCTCTTAATGGCTATGATATATTTCTCGCATAGAGTTATTTAATACAGAAAACACAGTAAATTTAGGAAAATGTTAAATATATGTGTGATCACATGAAGGGTTTCGTTGAGGACATGTTAATAGTTTAATGCTCAGGGCTCAAAGGGTTTATCCACTTTAAGGAAAGATGCTTTATTGAATGAATAAGATAGCATTTTGAAGGTTTTGTAAAATTATATATAATTCATCCATATTGGATATGCTTCCAGTGTTAACTGGAAAAATCTTATATGGAGTTCTAGTGAACTATTGAGTCTTATAACTCGGCTTGCAGGGTAAAACGAACAGATAAAAAGAAAACTGGGTTGTACTATTAGGCTCATAGATATCCACGCCGGGTAGTAAGATAGGTAAAGTTTATCTGAAATACATGAAAAATGAATATCGTGACACGCAAAATATTTGGCATTATATTTATAATAAATCAGCATTATTGAAATGCGTTGTTTTCTATCTTTAGCACTTCTGTATTGAGTCTTTTGTAATTCCCTAAAAATGTGTACGGCACAATATAAAATTATTACTTCAACGTATAGTATGGGGTTGATTGTGAAGATTGCAAATATTCAGTATGAAGCAAATGTTTCTATATATGGCATTTACAATAACCAGCAAGAAAAGAAACGTAACTGCGAGTTTTTAAATGTCGCCTATCAGGCCGGTAATAGAAATGAAAACGACAATAAATTATGCGGGTTTTGCTGCGATTAAAATGCCATGTCTTTCTTGAATACTCTGACATTGATATTTGTGACATCTATATGTCGAAAGAACAGGCTCTATACGATATCTTGCTTTTTTTCGTTAATATCTAGATATCTATGACTTAGAAAATAGGATTTTTTGAAAAAATTGAAATTTAAAAAGTTTAAAAATATTTCACTGCTCTTTACTTATAAAAAGTCTAAAACAGCGTAGTTCTCTAGCAACAAAGCTAGAGAAGTTTCCTATTGCTGCATACAAAAACGAAAATATTTCTTTCGAATAAAGAGATCCGAAGGTTTCATTAGAAATGATAACTATTATATTAGTCCTGATAATGCAATTAGTTTTGAATCTCTCTCTTAGAGACGTTTAATCTGACCAGATCAATTTTTAATTGATGAGAATAATCTTTTTATCAAAAACTTTAAGCTGATAAATTTTTAAATTAAAGATACTTAACATTCGAATAGAAATTCGAAAACACGGCGTGAAATGAGTATAATAGAACATCCAATTGATAACATCAGCATTCAAGTTGTTTTTGATAACATATCAAAGACACGCCGGAAAATAGAAAATACTGACAAATATAGATTTTGACGGAAGCGTTTCTTTTTGGAGAAGGATGTCGACAAGTGGAAGTGAGTTATTAGTTTCTAAAAAATAGAATAAATCCATTAATATTGCCGTGAAATGTGTGATATATGGGCTATCTAGATACTATGAATCTACACTCACAATTACAAATTGTCGTCTCAACATCAATTATTGATATCTCAAAAATAGTGGCTTACTATTACTTAATGTCTGCAAATGGACGCATGTTTTTGTTTAAAAACTTCAGTGTATTCATATAAGCCTACATGTTTATAATTTGTTAGTAATGAGTCAAGTAAAAGCGATTGGTAAATCGCTTAATCGAATAGTGCTGTTAGGAATATCTGAATAGAATTCGTATTCTATAAAAATCGCCATGTTAGAAGCACATTTATCACTGGTTTTGATTTATTAAACAAACAAGAAGAGAACTCAATTTTATTGCGCTATATTTTTAATAAATAGTAACATATATACTTTTAATAAATCTGATCCATTATAAGTAATGAGATATATTTTTTTGATTCTGGAAATAAGATTATCAGTATGATTTATTATTATTTATTGGTATTGAAATGATATCCTACAAAATATCCCGCTTGAAAAATTAATTACTTAAGTTGTAATTATTGGATTTTTTTAATAAAATTTAATGAATGTTATTTTGTTTTTCTCATGGTTGGTTAATATTAATAATTTATCAGTCCAACATAATCTATGAAATAACATTTCTATGGCATTTTTAATATTATATAATATTAAAAATGCTTTCTTTCAAAGAATCAAAGAATCTTTAATCTCATAGAGATCTTTTAGTGAATTATTTTATCTAATTTAGAAAGGTTTTTATTAACAATATGCAAATCGTTACTAGCGATTTATATTTTTCATATGAAAGCAATGAGTAGCGTGATTTATATCGACATTTATATAAGGAAATAGATTATTTATAAATTATAAATTAAAATTAAAGAAGTTATTTAACACAAAATTGATGCAAAAAACAATAACAAATTATAAAAAATATGAATTAATTAATTTTTATGACTGGTAACAATATAGATTTTATAAATCTAGGATTTAATTATCTGTTATATCTATTTCAAATTAGTTACGTTAAATTAGCTAAATACAATAGAAAAAGACTCAAAACACAGGGTGGTCGAACAAAAATAAACATCATTAAATCGTTTAGCTTGAAGGAAGTGAGGACTATTGTAAATCTTAAATATTTTTAAATTACTCTCAAATTAAATGATAAATATTCATTTTGAATAATGATTCTTTGTTATTAAATATTTATTGTTGAGTTTTTGTTTTCTGATAAGATTAAATATTATTATTTTTCTTTGTAGATTTTAATGAAATTTAATCGACAGGATATGGAAAAATAATTAAAAATGTAAACTCTTAAGTTTACATTTTTGTTCATATCAAAAACTTTTGAATGATAAATTATATTCTATTTTAGAAAACTTAACTTGTCAGATTAATAATGATTTTAAATTAAATTTTCTGTACTTTATGGGCTAATTAAATATATTGCATATCTCAGAATTATAAATTCTGAAAGGCATATGTTTTTGATATAAACCATGTTACTAAACATGAAATATTTTCTATTCATTTTGAATGAGCAGTCATTTAAAATTTAAATATTTGTAATTTAACAGAACTATATAATAAACATCAATCATTTATTATACATTCTTTTTTGATATGTGTTATCCATATCACTGGATAAATAATATTTTACTTTTCTAAATAAAGTATCCTGCTATCTACTAGTACCAGCAAGCTGTTATTACAGATGAGTAAAGTATTTAAAATAATTTTATTGGTTAGATTATTTAACGACTAATTCTGGATACCAGCAAATGTCATCTAGAATAAGGATTGGAAGAGGGATTATTCTATCACAGCTCCTATCAGACGTGACTGTTAGGAGAGAAAATGTAGCACCATGCCAAACATGATATCCTATCTGAAATTAGCTTACCCCATAGAATGTTATTGCTTAATAAAACCTTGCAGTATAATTATACGGTAAAAACTGCAGTATTTTTGATGATAATTAGTTTTTTAGCAGTATGGCACTTCTTGTAAGTTTATCTAAATTTTTGGTATTTAACAACTACCATGATATGGTAATATCATGTGTTAGGATCTTCAATCCTATACCAGTCAAGTCGATTAAGAAGGGCTCCATTACTCCCTATCTACCTGTAAATTCATTAGATTAATCTTAACACGTAAGGCATCTTTTAAACGATGCAAAATCCCAAAAAAGCCGTATGAACGGTAGTTCGCTGTTGCTAGATAAAGATAATTTATTAAAAATATCAGATATCCTAAGTTTATTGCTTTTGATTTTGAGAGAAGCCACAAGGAGGATTATTGCTCTGGAATTTAGAATTATCCAGATATTACTATCAGTCGCGAACATAGCAAGCAAGTTACAGATGATTTTTCTGTTATCAACCGGTGTTGACTAGCTAAGTAGAATTCATAAAGCGAGGTGCAACCGACTACAACCTAAAATAGATGACTAGTTATTAAAAATCTATTGCTTGGTAGAGCTTAACGATCGGGCGCCAGTCAATACTTTAACTAAGAAAATGGTTGAGGATTAAAAGAATCTTTTGAAGTACATGGTAAACAAATGAAATTTGTTGCACTCGGATATATAAAAATTCTGAAGCAGAAAGAAAGCATCTGTAACTTGTGTTTCGGTATATTTTTGAGGTAATAATTGATATAAATCTGTTACGCGAAGGCCTAGATACCTCAGAAGTTTCTCCGGGAAGAATTTTAGACGTTGAAAAAGGCTTCTTTTCAGGCGTTTATTTATCCAGATTATACGATTGTTCGGCGAATAAATTTTAACGAAAAATTCATTTGATACAGCAATAAAATCACCCTTGAGATAGAGCGCGCCATTAAGAAAACCAGTGCGGGCAGGAGAAATAAGTATTGCCTATTATTTATTTAACGGAATTATTTCATGAGCGTTAAATAAGCGCAATCACCGATATCATCATGGGGTCGGTTAAACTCTTACTTGTAGTGCCACCAAGCACAATAGAGTGCAATGCGATAGAATTTACAGGTAAGTTTACTGATTAGTTGTTAAAAGTACAGGAATAAAAATTCGATAACTGGCAATTTGAATAAAAAACATTCGTACATTTTGAATTTGAAAAAATCATCTATAATATGTAATCAAATTCGCGCAATTTTTCCCTAGTTATTTGTTTTATTGGCCTTCCTAACCCGATTGTTGTTGTGTTGCTTGGCAAGTTATTCCGTTTCTGCTCTGTGGTCCTCATGTTTTTCCTGCTCTCATTTATCAAGAAGCTACTGTCGAAAAGTCACCTAATGGATTAGATATGATGCTAGATTTTGCTTCCGGCGAACCAGTGTAGTGATTTATTGGCCGATAGAATTAAAAATCATCAACCCACCTATTTATTAGCTTCTTTGGCTGAGCACTCTCGATCCACGAGGCTATATAATACCATTGCTACTTTGATACTCCCAAATCATTCTTTCCTAGCCGATAGTTGGGTGCATTATTCTTATTCTATATATTAATATCATCTTTCCATCTCAAATCTTCAATGCTAACATTTTAAATATGGCAACAAATTATAAATTAATTGTGCTTATTATATTTAATGTGGGCTTATTAAATTGATTTACGTTGCAGTATGATTTTTGTTTTAAAACGGATTAAATATTCGGAAACCTCAAGATATTGTATTGTAATAAACACTGATTAATTTGCTGAATTAAATAAATCAAGATGTAATTAAAAACATGGTGTCAACCGAAAGATTAATAATTTACCATTAGACAGTATTTTAATATATTTTTTATCAAAAATATAAAAAATTGCTTTAGTTTATATGAGATTCTGACCTAGATTTGTTGATTGGTGAGTTTTACATATTTAAATGTATTATCACTAAAGATTGATGTATGCTCCGTTTATAAAGTTTCTGCCGGATTCACTGAATTGTGTAGTAAGAAAAATATTTATCAAAATATAGTGAAAAATTCAAATTTACGTATTTATATCAAACGTTTTCTCATAAAGATATTTTTTATAATTAGAATCGAGATATGATAACATCATTATATGATGTATCATCATTCATTATTATTAATAAACCTAAATTATACTTCAGATATAGGCCGGTGTTTGAATGTCATAAAAACAACAACTAATCTATAAGCTTAAGATTATCTAAAATTCAACAAACGCGACCTGCGAAGAAGCGCTTTAGGAAAAGATACGAGAGTATAGGAATGGAATTGAAGGTGTTGTTTTTTATAAAAAATATTCATGAGATTTTATGCAGATATATTTCATTCCTTATAAGAAATTAGAGTTTTTAAATAAATGAACCTATTCGGAACAAATATGAGACAATAATTGATATTGTACGGCATTCCTAACAGCATCATTTTAAGCTTTGTGATCCCCAATAAAGCTTAATTGATCTATGTGATATACTATTATAGCTCTAGCTATGATAACCACAGGAAGTAGTTGGAGACAAGAACAATGACTATTGCAAACCATTTGGTATTGGGGAAAATAACTCGTTTTTTCTAGAAACTGCGACTATTGCTCCTACGCTAATTTTGTAACAGCATGTAGCGATGTTCATGTCACAGTAGAGAGAGCCTTACTTTAATAGAGCCCTATTTCGCGAGGGCGGCTTCTTCACTTGTTCTCTCAGCAGAAAGAACAGAGATTCTAAATTCAGTAATCAATTGGCGTAGATCATATCAATATTCTGGATTTTAGGTTTGACAAAATTGAATCGCGCATTGCGATTGCTACATGATATGAAAAAATAAGGATAGCAGTCTCGTATCCGGCTAAGTTTACTCGAAATGGTGTTTTGATAAATTAGTCATGGAGGAGTAATTATTTAAAACATTGAATAGCTGGTGATAAGGCTTCTGTGTAATCAATGTAAAACCGTCTTCGCAATTTTTTCAGATTATTCAAAAACTTTGTGTTTTAGGTAACGAATAATACCCCTACTTCTGATGATATGTCATCTCATCGGTAAATGTAGACATCTAATAGTTCAAAAGCTACAATAGCCTATTGAGAATAGGCTCTACTAATTATAGAGATATTTAGTTACAGTATAAAAATTGTAAGATTGCGCTGAATTTATATGAGGAAGCATCCTTTTATGATTGAGATCATTAATCAGGGTTGCCGATAGAACCATATCTTAAAATATATGTTTTATCAGTATATCCCTAATTTCAGAAGTTGAGATTTCAGAACAAAAAATGCCTTTAAAGTATTGCTTGATGGTAACCGGGCCATCCTATGGAAATCAGCGAGCAAGCAGTGCGCTGCAGTTTTCCAAGGCGTTAATAGTACGCGGCCACCAGCTTAATACTGTGTTTTTTTATCAAGATGGAGTGGCTAACGCTAATCGTTTAAGTGCTCCTGCCGGAGATGAAGTGGATCTGGTTCGTGCCTGGTCTAAACTAGCGCAGCAGCATCAGGTTAGCTTGCATGTCTGCAACTCCGCCGCTCTGCGGCGCGGCGTTATTGATATTACGCAGGCAAAACTTCTTGAGCTCATAGGTGACAATCTTCAAGCTGGTTTTGAGCTTAGGGGGCTAAGTAGTTTGACGCATGCGATGCTTGATTGTGATCGCTTTGTGCAATTTTAGGGTTGTGTGTAGCTATGAACCGTATCGCTTTTATTTTTACTCATGGACCGCACGGCAATTCGGCGGGACGGGAAGGTCTTGACGCGTTATTAGCCAATTCGGCTCTTGCCAAGGGTACCGGCGTTTTTTTTATTGCCGACGGTGTATTGCTATTATTACCTCAGCAGAAGCCAGAACAAATTCTAGCGCGGGACTTCGTAGCTACCTTTGGTTTGCTATTACTTTATGAAATAAATAGTCTCTATCTTTGCGCCGATTCAGTGGTGGAGCGCGGCCTGGATTTAGGGACCGGCTGGGTTCTTGACGTTGAATCGTTACCTGCCGCCGATTGGCGGCAGAGGCTGGGCGACTATAATACTCTTATAACATTTTAATGCGTCGGGGCCACCATTATGCTGTACACCCTTAGCCGTTCTCCCTATGCCTGCGATTGGAAGGCGATGCTGCGTACTGCAAAATCCGGTGACGATCTATTATTGCTATCCGATGGGGTTATCGCTGGCCTGAATGGTTCTCCAATCTTACGCACGCTAAGCGCCTCTCTCCTCACTCTGTATGCGCTGAAAAATGACATTGCTGCCCGAGGACTTTTTGCGCATTTTTCGCCTAATATTGCAATAATCAGTTATACTGATTTTGTCAAACTAACTGAAATCCAGCTGAAGCAAATGGCATGGTAGGCCGGTGAGGGTTGTATATTTCTTGACAGTCTTTACCGGTCCGCCATAAAATTCGGCGTCCTCATATTTTACCTCGAGGTACCAAGAAGCAATTTATTACATGTTTGTTTAAGGAGTAAAATCCAGGAGCTTTACTGAATGGCAACAATTAACCAGCTGGTACGTAAACCTCGCTCCATGAAAATTGCGAAAAGCAATGTCCCCGCGTTGGATGCCTGCCCGCAGAAACGTGGCGTATGTACCAGAGTATATACTACCACCCCCAAAAAACCTAACTCTGCACTGCGTAAAGTATGCCGTGTTCGTTTAACTAACGGGTTTGAAGTTACTTCCTATATCGGCGGTGAAGGTCATAATCTACAGGAACACTCTGTGGTACTTATTCGTGGAGGTCGTGTAAAGGACCTCCCTGGCGTACGTTATCACACTATTCGTGGTGCTCTTGATTGCTCCGGTGTTAAAGACCGCAAGCAAAGTCGATCCAAGTACGGCGTAAAGAAGCCAAAAGCTTAATGGCTCTTCGTCAAGTAAGATCAAACATTTCATTAACTCTGTCAAAGAACTCATCGAGTTTTGGACACTCCTGAATTAATAACGGAGTATTTTATGCCACGTCGTCGTGTCATTGGTCAACGTAAAATCTTGCCAGATCCAAAGTTCGGATCTGAGCTTTTAGCCAAATTTATTAATATCCTGATGGTAGATGGTAAGAAATCTATCGCAGAGACTATTGTCTATTCTGCGCTGGAAACCCTAGCGCAGCGTTCTAGTAAAGCTTATCTGGAAGCTTTTGAAGTAGCATTAGACAATGTACGTCCGACTGTTGAAGTTAAGTCACGTCGCGTCGGTGGTTCTACTTATCAAGTACCAGTAGAAGTTCGTCAAGTTCGTCGCAATGCCCTGGGAATGCGGTGGATTGTTGAAGCCGCTCGTAAACGTGGCGATAAATCTATGGCTTTACGTTTGGCGAATGAACTTTTTGAAGCAGCAGAAAACAAAGGTAGTGCTGTGAAGAAACGAGAAGAGGTTCACCGTATGGCCGATGCCAATAAGGCGTTTGCCCACTATCGTTGGTAGTCTTACTGCAGTAATCATGTTAATCCAGCGGACAGCAGCTCATGAAGTCTCTTAGTTGAATCGGCTGGAACGAACTCTTCAGTAATCGAGGATTCAAATGGCTCGTACAACACCCATTGCACATTACCGTAATATCGGTATCAGTGCGCACATTGACGCGGGTAAAACCACTACGACCGAACGTATTTTGTTCTATACAGGTGTAAACCACAAGATCGGTGAAGTTCATAATGGCGCTGCCACTATGGATTGGATGGCGCAAGAGCAGGAACGTGGTATTACCATCACCTCCGCTGCAACCACCTGTTTCTGGGCTGGCATGGCCAAGCAATTTGATTTGCATCGCATCAACATCATCGACACCCCAGGACATGTTGACTTCACCATTGAAGTGGAACGCTCCATGCGCGTGCTTGATGGAACGGTCATGGTTTATTGTGCAGTAGGTGGTGTACAGCCACAATCTGAAACTGTATGGCGTCAGGCAAACAAATATAAAGTGCCGCGTATTGCGTTCGTTAATAAAATGGATCGCATGGGTGCTAATTACTTGCGGGTAGTTAAACAGCTTAAAACCCGCCTGGCTGCTAACCCAGTTCCGATTCAGTTAGCTATCGGTGCGGAAGAAACATTTACTGGCGTCATCGATCTGGTTAAAATGAAAGCAATCAACTGGAGTAATGTGGATCAAGGCGTAACTTTTACTTATGAGAAAATCCCTGCCAATTTGGTTGATCTGGCTGATAAATGGCGCCAGCACCTCGTTGAATCCGCAGTGGAAGCATCTGAAGAGCTAATGAATAAATATCTTGGCGGAGAAAATCTGACTGAAGAAGAGATCAAACACGGCTTGCGGCAACGTGTTTTGCATAACGAAATCATCCTTGTTACCTGTGGTTCTGCGTTTAAGAACAAGGGGGTTCAGGCGATGCTGGATGCGGTTATAGAATACTTACCGGCACCAACCGACATAGCTGCCATCAATGGGATGCTTGATAACGGCGAGACAAAATCTGCGCGTCTTTCCAGTGATGACGAGCCTTTTTCGGCGCTGGCTTTCAAAATTGCTACCGATCCTTTTGTCGGAAACTTGACTTTCTTGCGTGTCTACTCCGGGATTGTCAACTCCGGTGATACTGTATTGAACTCAGTGAAGGGTAAGCGCGAGCGTTTTGGGCGTATCGTACAGATGCATGCTAATAAACGTGAAGAAATTAAGGAAGTACATGCCGGAGACATTGCTGCGGCTATCGGGCTGAAAGACGTGACTACCGGAGATACTTTATGCGATCTATCTGCGCCAATTATCCTTGAACGTATGGAATTTCCTGAACCAGTTATTTCCGTTGCTGTGGAACCCAAAACTAAGGTGGACCAAGAAAAGATGGGTCAAGCTCTGGGTCGTCTTGCGCAAGAAGATCCCTCTTTCCGGGTTTGGACCGATGAAGAGTCCGGTCAGACTATTATTGCAGGAATGGGCGAACTGCACCTTGAAATCCTTATCGATCGTATGCGTCGCGAATTTAACATCGAAGCCAACGTCGGTAAGCCGCAAGTGGCTTATCGCGAAACGATTCGTTCCATTATTGAACAGGAAGGTAAATTTATTCGTCAGACTGGTGGCCGCGGGCAGTTTGGCCATATATGGTTGCGTATTGAACCAATGGAACCCGGCGGAATAGGTTATGAATTTCTGAACGAAATAGTTGGCGGAGTGGTACCAAAAGAATACATACCTGCGGTTGATAAAGGTATTCAGGAGCAACTAAAAAGCGGTGTTCTAGCTGGTTATCCGATTGTAGACATCCGCGTGGCTGCTTTTGATGGTTCTTACCACGAAGTGGATTCTTCGGAAATGGCATTTAAGATTGCTGCTTCTATAGCCTTCAAAGAAGGTTTCATGAAAGCAAAACCAGTTCTTCTGGAACCTATCATGAAGGTAGAAGTTGAAACGCCTGAAGACTATGTAGGCGACGTGATTGGTGATTTGAATCGTCGTCGCGGTATAATTGACGGTATGGAAGAGACCACGACAGGGAAAACCGTTCGTGTGCAGGTCCCTTTGTCTAACATGTTCGGTTATGCTACAGATCTGCGTTCACAGACACAGGGTCGTGCTTCTTTTTCCATGGAGTTCCTGAAGTACCATGAAGCACCGAACAACGTCGCTCAGACCATTATCGAAACCCGCAGACCCAAGTAAGCTTTAAGGTTTACAATTATAATATCCCGTATTTTACTCTTTAGTAAAAATATCAGAGTGAGGAATATAACCGTGTCTAAAGAAAAGTTTCAACGTACAAAACCACACGTTAACGTCGGGACTATAGGCCACGTTGACCATGGTAAAACCACTTTGACCGCCGCCATCACTACCGTTCTAGCAGAGGCCTATGGTGGTAGCGCTCGCGCCTTTGATCAAATTGATAACGCGCCAGAAGAAAAGGCCCGCGGAATCACTATCAACACCTCACACGTTGAGTATGATACCCCGATCCGGCACTACGCGCACGTAGATTGCCCGGGGCATGCAGACTATGTGAAAAATATGATTACCGGCGCAGCTCAGATGGACGGTGCAATTCTGGTCGTTGCCGCAACTGACGGGCCGATGCCACAGACCCGCGAGCATATCTTGCTGGGTCGCCAGGTAGGGGTGCCTTATATCATCGTATTTATGAATAAATGCGACATGGTTGATGATGAGGAGCTGCTAGAATTGGTGGAAATGGAAGTGCGTGAACTGTTGTCGCAGTATGACTTCCCAGGAGATGACACCCCGGTGATTCGCGGATCCGCTCTGAAAGCGCTAGAAGGCGACAAGGTTTGGACGCAAAAGATTATCGAACTGGCCGAAGCGCTAGACAACCATATTCCTGAACCGAAGCGCGCTATTGATAAACCCTTTCTTCTGCCAATTGAGGATGTGTTCTCTATTTTAGGCCGAGGCACTGTGGTAACTGGCCGCGTGGAACGCGGCACCATCAAGGTTGGTGAAGAAGTGGAAATTGTAGGCATAAAAAATACCGCAAAAAGCACCTGCACTGGTGTTGAAATGTTTCGTAAACTTCTGGATGAAGGTCGTGCCGGGGAGAACGTAGGAGTATTACTTCGAGGAACAAAGCGTGATGATGTCGAACGAGGTCAAGTACTGGCCAAGCCTGGCTCAATCAAACCGCACACTCAATTTGAAGCGGAAGTTTATATTCTGAACAAAGACGAAGGTGGACGCCACACGCCGTTTTTTAACGGCTATCGTCCACAATTCTACTTTCGTACTACTGACGTGACCGGTACAATTGAATTGCCGAAAGGCGTTGAAATGGTGATGCCTGGGGATAACATAAAAATGGTTGTCAACCTAATTGCACCTATTGCTATGGATGATGGTCTACGCTTCGCTATTCGTGAAGGTGGGCGTACCGTTGGTGCTGGTATTGTTGCAAAAGTTCTTGCTTAAGAAATAGAGTTTTATACTGTGTTCCTTAACCAAAATGAAAGGATAAGTCTTGGAGGATACGGCCCTCTGAAGTTTTATTATAAAATCCCAAGGTTCAAAAGGAACGTTTGATTATTTTTCCGCTTATGTCTATCCGCGCGTCTGTAAAAACGCGGATAGGTATTTACCTAGTCTTAACAATCATAAAATCATCTTTATTATAAGCAGTGGTTGAAAACCTGTTCACTTTTTTGTAATTTTATACTTGACTTATAAAAACTAAGTCGTAAGTAGTATTTCTGCATTCGTGGCCATCAGCAAAAAAAATTAAAAAGTGAACGGTTTTCAGAATATCGCTTACAAAAAATGTTGTATTGAAAGGCCTGATAGAAAACGTCAAAAATATCGAATTTACTGCAACGAGGTTGCATTAATTTTTAGTGATATATTTTAAAATCGCTTTATTTTTGAATATACAATATTAATTTTTTATAATCGTACAGGATAAGTGTTATTCTCTATATTATCGATACCGGATGATCTACCGGTTAAGGCAGTCTGTTTCAGACTAAATAATTATTTTTAATAACTCTGCACTTGCAAAAGAACACCAAAGAATGTTTCGATATCTGATTGTACTAAATCATGATTCCTAGGTTATTAAACTGCACATTACGCAACGGTCCTTCCATTTATGATACTTCCACATGCCAGAAAACAATTAAAAAAAGTAATTATTGGTATGTCTGGCGGAGTCGATTCATCTGTTTCTGCTTGGTTGTTACAGCAGCAGCGCTATCGGGTAGAAGGGGTGTTTATGAAAAACTGGGAAGAAGATGATGATGAGGAATATTGCGCCGCGGCAAGGGACCTAGCCGATGCCCAAGCGGTTTGCGATACCTTGAAGATTCCTTTACATACCGTTAATTTTTCCGCTGAATATTGGAATAATGTTTTCGTGCATTGTCTTGCAGAATATCAGGCTGGTCGAACTCCCAATCCGGATATTCTATGTAATAAGGAAATCAAGTTTAAAGCCTTCTTAGAATTTGCTTTAGAAGATCTCGGGGGTACATTTATTGCCACAGGCCATTATGTGCGCCGAGTCGACGACATGGACGGGAAAAGTCGTCTTTTACGGGGATTGGATGATAATAAAGAGCAAAGCTATTTTCTCTATACATTGGGTTTTGAACAACTTGCACGTTGCCTTTTTCCGATCGGAGCACTAGATAAATTAGAAGTCCGTCGCATCGCCGCTTCGCTTGGCTTGACAACCGCCGCTAAAAAAGATTCGAGTGGCATCTGTTTTATCGGTAAGCGCAAATTTCGGGATTTTCTCGCCCGCTACCTGCCGGCGCAGCCTGGTGTGATTGTATCAGTTAATAACCAGAAAGTCGGCTACCATCAGGGGTTGATGTATCATACGTTGGGGCAGCGGAAAGGTCTAAGAATTGGCGGAATTCGTGATGCCAGCGAGGAGCCCTGGTATGTGGTAGATAAAGATCTTAAAAATAACCGGCTAATTGTCGCCCAGGGATATCATCATTCATGCTTGATGTCTACTGGGCTTATCGCCGGTCAGTTGCACTGGGTTAATCGAAAAGCGCTTACTAAACCGCTGCAATGTACGGTAAAAACCCGTTACCGTCAACCAGACATCGATTGTTTGGTAACGCCACAGATAGATGGGCGTTTGCAAGTTACCTTTAATCAGGCGGTACCTGCCGTAACACCAGGCCAGTCAGCCGTGTTTTATTTGTCGGAACTTTGTTTGGGAGGAGGAATCATTGAAGCGCGTAAACCATTATGTCCCTGAAATCACCCAGAGACTTATCTCCTTTTTACTCATGATTTTTCTGTCGTATCTGAATACTCAGTTATAGCATAAGCAAGTAAGCTTTCCTCCTAGCTTGCTTTTAGAGCAGGGAATTAAATACTGGGTAAAGTTAGCTTTAGTGAATGATGGATACCAGGAGGTATTTTGCCAAAGAATTATTTTGACATTACGCTAGCGCTTGCGGGGATCTGTCAAAGCGCACGCCTTGTGCAGCAGCTTGCCCATCAAAGCCAGTGTGATGCACAACCTTTGCGTGTTTCGCTCCAAAGTTTGATAGATCTAAATCCGCCGTCTGTATATGCTGTCTACGGTGATAATCCTCCGATTCATCTTCGGATGGGATTAGAAACACTGCAAAGTGTGCTGAATGCATCATCGCGTGAAAGGCTTGGTTCCGAGCTGACCTGTTATACACTGGGGCTAATGCTACTTGAACGTAAGCTAAACAGTAATCGTAGTGCGCAGAAAGAATTGAGCCGCCGCATCGATGGACTCGACCGTCAACTAAGCCATTTTGATGTGGTATCGGATACGCTTATTAGCGCCATGGCTAGCATTTATGTGGATATTATAAGTCCTCTCGGACCACGCATTCAGGTTACCGGCAGGCCGGCAGTCTTGCAAAACACGCAGATTCAGGCTAAAGTGCGCGCTGTGCTACTTGCAGGAATTCGATCTTCCGTTCTTTGGCAACAGCTCGGAGGTGGAAGAGTACAGCTAATGTTTAGCCGAAATAGGTTGTTTAAAAAGGCTAAACAGATTCTTACAAATTCTTAATTTTTTTAGGAGTAGCGCAAATTGATGAAACTATCCTCGTTGACTGCCGTTTCGCCTATTGATGGTCGTTATAGTGATATATCTAGCTCATTGCGTGCTATTTTCAGCGAATTCGGTTTGCTAAAATTCCGCGTGCAGGTAGAAGTACGTTGGCTGCAAAAACTAGCCTCCTTTGAACCTCTCAAAGAGGTTCCGCCTTTTAATGACAACGAAAAAGGTTACCTTGACGCGATTGTTACAAATTTTAAGGTAGCGGACGCCGAGCGTATAAAAAATATTGAGTATACTACAAATCACGACCTGAAAGCAGTAGAATATTTTCTGAAAGAAAAAATGGCTGCATTGCCCGCATTGTGGACGGTGCGTGAATTCATCCATTTCGCTTGTACTTCCGAGGATATCAATAATCTTTCCTACGCGCTTATGCTATCCACCGCCCGCGAAGCAATTCTACTTCCAGCTTGGCGCAAAATTATCGATGGCGTAAAGACGCTTGCTGAACGTTATCGGGATATTCCTTTGCTTTCTCGCACCCACGGACAACCGGCAACCCCCTCCACTTTGGGGAAGGAAATGGCAAATGTGGCCTATCGTATGATGCGTCAATATCTTCAGCTTGAACAGGTAGAGATTCTTGGTAAGATTAACGGCGCAGTTGGAAATTACAATGCCCACATGGTGGCATATCCTGAAGTGAATTGGCATCGCTTCAGCGAAGAATTTGTTACTGGGCTAGGAATCAGTTGGAACCCCTATACTACACAAATTGAGCCGCATGATTATATTGCCGAAATTTTTGATTGCGTAGCGCGATTCAATACTATTGTTATTGATTTCGATCGTGATGTCTGGGGGTATATCGCGCTTAATCATTTCAAACAACGCCCTGTCGCTAGCGAAATTAGTTCTTCGACCATGCCGCATAAAATTAACCCTATTGACTTTGAGAACTCAGAAGGAAATCTGGGCCTTGCGAATTCGATTATGAACCATTTGTCGGCAAAACTGCCTATTTCTCGCTGGCAGCGGGATTTAACCGATTCTACTGTGCTGCGCAATTTAGGCGTCGGTATCGGTTATGCGCTTATCGCTTACAGGTCTACGCTCAAAGGAATCAGTAAACTAGAAGTAAATCATCTACATTTATTGGCAGAGTTGGATAATAATTGGGAGGTACTAGCTGAACCTATACAAACTGTAATGCGCCGTTATGGGATTGAAAAACCTTACGAAAAGCTAAAAGAATTCACTCGCGGTAAACGCGTTGATTCTGAAGGCATAAAAGCTTTTATCGATAGTCTGCCACTTCCAAAAACGGAAAAATTCAGACTGAAAATGCTGACACCAGCTAACTATATTGGTCGCGCTGCGACGATGGTTGACGAATTGAAATAGGTGGCAAATATAGAATTAATATCTATTTTCTAATCCCATTTCAATTAATGATTTATGTTCATCGAACAGTTATCATTTACCATTCTGAAACAGAATTACTTTAAACTTTATAAGTTTTAGTGCGACGAGGATTAAATAGCCTTAATTATTACTATAATTCATTTTTTTAAAAATTCAAAAAAGACTCAATGTAACAAATACTGAATAATAATCATTAAATTAATAGTATTTACATACTACAGCGTAATTAATATAATTAAAATAGAGCACTGCAATGAAATTTGTTCTTAGTGTTTTTTCTTGTGTTTGACTTTTTCAGATAGAATCATCCATAAAAAACAGATAATTGTTACCCGTTATTAAATTTAGTGATTAAAATATATTATTTTAATAAATTTATTTTGTTTCTCTAGATTAAATTTGTTTAAAATAGCAGATGGTTTTTAGTATGTAACACATTCATTTAAAATGTTTTTTATACCTTTCAATCTCTACTATACGTGCCGTATACTTTTTCTACATATATCAATGATGTGCTAATTATTATATACTTATTTTTTCGGTAAGAAGAATTTCTTTAAAAAAGCACCGTTAGTTAACGAAAAGATCTCGTTGCGATTTATCTCTTCTTTGAAGACGGCTTGTTGAAATAAAACAACTAATTATATGTAATAGAAATGTTATCTAATAGATAATTTTGGATTAAGTAATTTTTGTTATTTATATTTTAAAGAGATAGAATATAGATATCAACAAATTTGATATAAGATCTAGCAGTGCTATCAATGTTGATCCTTGCTACAAAAACAAAAATTGTTAGCAATTTTTTAATCAAACGTGACATAAAGCCGTTTTTATTAGCATGTTATTCCTATTTTAAAACAAAAATAACTCAAAGATAGTGAGTAATTTGAAAATAACTCGAATTTATTCTAACCATGAATGTTATAAGAAAAATTCTATTTTATTTGCCAGTGTAAGATTACAAATATATAGAGAGTGGTATGTTTAACACATTACCTATTGAGTAGATGAACTAAACTCAATTCTAAGATACACTATGACCGTAGTGAATTAAAACCGTTATTACCAGCATCACTTATTGTATTCAGATAGTAAAATCCACTTCCAAATAGGAATCTTAGAAAGGCTTGAGTAGTATGTGGGAAAATTCGTAAATAGCCTTTTTTAGAGTATGCGCTAGCTTAGTAATATGGTGCTATTTTACCGCGGCGCTATTACAGACATAGCTTATGTTGCCTCTAAAATTATTTTATAATTATCATTTTTCAAATACAAGCCTATGTAGTTTCATATTTACGACCTGAAAGACCAACATAGATCTTGCATTGGATTGCTAAACGGCCGGGCAATAGCATGAATAAATAACAATCTTTTTATTACAGAATAAACTAACAGTTTAAATTCTAAGGATATTTTAATGCGCACTCTATATTGCGGACAGCTTAACCTGTCATATATTGGCCAAGAAGTAATTTTATGCGGTTGGGTTAACCGCCGGCGCGATCTTGGAGGCCTAATTTTCATTGAGATGCGTGATCGGGAAGGTTTGGTACAGATATTCTTTGATCCAGGACGGAAGGATCTATTTATCCGTGCCGCTGAATTACGCAATGAATTTTGTTTACAAGTGAGTGGTATCGTACGTGCTCGTCCAGAAAGTCAGGTTAATAGAGAGATGGCGACCGGCACTGTTGAAATTCAAGCTAACCAATTAATTATTATTAACCGCTCTGAACCTTTACCTCTCGATGCTAATCAGAATAACACTGAAGAACAGCGTCTAAAATTTCGTTACCTAGATTTGCGTCGTCCTGTCATGACAAAACGAATTAAAACTCGGGCACGTATATGTAGTTTCGTGCGTAGGTTTATGGATGCCGAAGGTTTTCTCGATATAGAAACACCGATGCTAACTAAGGCTACGCCTGAGGGTGCTCGCGATTATCTAGTTCCTAGTCGAGTACATAAAGGTAAATTTTATGCTTTGCCACAGTCGCCGCAACTGTTTAAACAGTTGCTTATGATCTCTGGATTCGATCGATACTACCAGATTGTAAAATGTTTCCGCGATGAGGATCTGCGGGCTGATCGTCAACCTGAATTTACCCAGATTGACGTTGAAACATCTTTTATGACTGCAACTCAGGTACGTAAAATGATGGAACGCCTGGTAGGCGATTTGTGGCGGGATATTATCGGTATTGATTTGGGCGCTTTTCCACAGATAACTTATGTCGAAACCATACGTCGATTTGGTTCCGATAAGCCAGATCTTCGTAATCCGATGGAATTGGTGGATGTGATGGATTTGGTCAAAGACGTTGCATTCAAAATATTTTCAGGCCCTGCTAATGATAATAATGGTCGTGTTGCTGCATTACGCGTGCCTGGTGGCGCAAAATTGACTCGAAGACAGATTGATGAATACGAAAAATATATAAAAATTTTTGGCGCAAAAGGCTTGGTATGGATGAAGGTAAAACAATGCGCTGACGGCATTCCAGAGGTTCAAAGCCCAGTAGAGAAATTTCTTGGACAGCATGTGATTGAGCTAATTCTCAGGCGAACTAGCGCTGCTAATGGCGATATCATTTTCTTTGGATCGGATCGTGCTAGCATTGTAAACAATTCGCTCGGTGCATTGCGTTGTAAACTGGGCCTGGATTTGCAGCTTACGGAAACCACCCGATGGGCACCTCTTTGGGTTGTTGACTTCCCTATGTTTGAGGAAGACAAAAATGGCAGGATGACTTCTATGCATCATCCGTTCACTGCACCTAAAGATATTGATGCCAAGATTCTCTGTGCTTCACCGGAAAAGGCGGTAGCTAACGCTTATGACATGGTAATTAACGGTTGTGAAGTTGGGAGCGGTTCGGTGCGTATTCACCATCGTGACATGCAAAAAAGTGTATTTGGTATTTTAGGCATCAATGAAGATAAACAAAAAGAAAAATTTGGTTTCTTGCTTGATGCATTAAAATACGGCACACCGCCACATGCTGGTTTAGCTTTTGGGCTAGATCGGTTGGTTATGCTTCTGACCGGAACCGAAAATATTCGCAATGTTATTGCGTTTCCAAAAACCACCGCGGCTGCAGATTTGATGACTGAAGCGCCTAGCTTCGGGAATACCGATGCGTTTACCCCCCTATCAATTGTTTTCGACGGAAATGAAAAGTAAATAATAAAAAATAATTTTTTATAATGAAAATATAAACGTTGATTTTTGTTTTTGTTTTTTTATCTCATTGTTCTCTAAAGAGAGGATAATGTATATTTTATCGGTATGGGCTGTGTTAAAAAATGATTTCTCTGATCATTGAATCAGATAAGTACAATTGTTTTAACATCTAGTGCCTATAAAAAGCTAAAATTTTGAATTACTTACTGATAACAAAACCCTTTTGTAGCGATTGTTCTCTAACAGAACAGTTTTGAATGACAACCATTTGTGCTATATGAATGGAGAAATATTTTCCTGAACTCTCATGGCTAACTATTTCATCACATATATATACTGATTATGATCGTTATGATCATAAAACAGGCGTATATAATCTTTGAAAAATCAGAAAAATATCGGCTAGTTGCAATAAGAATCATCGTAATTTTTATAATGCTCTGTTGCGAAAGAGCCAAGATGATATACATATATCCATATGCACTTAGTGATTAAAACGATTATATCCAGTATGAAAATACGTTAATCGATCAGAACATAATGTGTAAATAGATAAGGCGCGATGGTAAATAGGGCTTAAACCGGATTTCTCTGTTAAATGTGAATTATGAACCATACACTACTTCGGAGGCATATTTATTTTTGGTTCTAATTTATTAAAGAAATCTAGAGTACCAGGACAATAAGGTGTTTTTATAATCGCTTACTGAGATGGGGCGACATGGATAATATTCATCGATAGTGTTGTAGAAAGAAGTATATAAAACTAGTTTTTATATGTTATTTTTTGGAAGAGATTATTGCAGTTTACCTATTAATAGCAGATTGTATTCGGGTTGAAATTTTGAATCATTTTAGCTGGCGTTAAATGCTTGGAGTAAACTTATTACAAAATATTTGCTTTGTTTGATTCATCATCTATTCCCAGATGACTGTCTTAAGTATGTTTATCGTTCATTTAGCACTGATGGGGAATTTCAATTCCCTCTATAACGCCAAATAAAATTGAGCGAGTAATTGGTAAGCAATTTGAATTTGGATTATTCATCTTAGCCTAACAAAGATTTTCGGAGAAAATAGATGGCAGGTCATAGTAAATGGGCTAATACTAAGTATCGTAAAGCTGCACAGGACGCTAAACGTGAGAAAATATTTAGTAAGATTATCCGAGAGTTGGTCTCTGCTGCTAGATGTGGCGGTGGAGATATCGCCTCAAATCCTCGCTTACGTGTAGCGATGAATGAAGCATTCATAAATAACATGACACGCGATACATTAAACCGCGCTATTGCTCGTGGAGTTGGTAGTAATGATAATACAAAAATGGAAACAATTCTTTATGAAGGATATGGTCCTGGCGGTATAGCCTTGATGATTGAGTGCCTAAGTGATAACCGTAATCGTACAGTATCCGAAATGCGTTACGCTTTTACAAAAAGCGGGGGCAATTTGGGTACTGATGGCTCAGTTTCGTATATTTTTAATAAAAAAGGGGTAATTTCGTATGGGTCAACCCAGAGCGAAGATACTATTATGAATGCTGCGCTAAAGGCAGGCGCCGATGATGTCATCACCTATGACAGCGGGGAAATTGATGTATACACCACGCCGGAGGCTTTCGGTACAGTGAAGGACGCACTGGAAGCAGCTGGTCTAATATCGGCATTCGCGGAAGTAACTCGCGTCCCGTCTAGTCGCGCGGATTTGGATACGGAGACTGCTAGAAAATTGCTGTACTTAATCGATATACTAAAAAATTATGATGATGTACTGGAAGTCTACCACAATGGAAAATTTCCGATGAAGTGATGAGCATTTTGTGATATCCGCGTTTTCAGTTTATTTTTTGCGCCAGGTAGAAATGATATAAAACCGTGATTTTTAAGAATCGATTTTAGCTTATACATTACTGATAATATCCCGTGTTATAATGAACGGGAACCATTTCCCCCTTTTTTGGGATGATTAAATTTGTTTTTTATAAGCAAAAACATTTGTTCTGCGGTAATTCCTCAACGAGGCGTTTATTGGCTTTATCGCTGTTACTAGATATTAACTTAGATTTATTTATTTTTAATAAAAACATATAAGGAGATAGGTCATAAAAAATAGAGGTTCAGAGTAAAGAAAAGCCAAATATAGTATATTAATTAGCCTCATTAAGCGGGGTTCCATTAATGCTACAGTATATTTCGTTATCGAAAGCTATCTTAGGTACTACTACGATCTTTAGAATTTTCTTTGTATGGGTAGGAGAAAAATTATAATCTCTAGCATGTGGTTTTCTGTATGCTCAAAGATTACTCCTAAATTAGATATTTCATGATTTTTTATCATATTTTAAGTATAATCATCATATGTAATAATCTGATACATAATTAAAGATTGCAGCAATTAGATATTTTGAAATAAGTTTTTAAAAATCAAATACTAGATTGATGATCGTTGTCCAACGATGTGAATGTCTACTTGCTAACGTGAAGTAGAAAGAAAATCAGATCCTAATTTAGGTGTGATATCCTCGTATAATCAATCAACTTTGTTGCATAAATTATCATCAGTGATGATTTTAGCCCCTGATGGAGCTATTATTACACAATTCAGATTCCTGTTTAGCCTCCTAACTACGTAATCTAAATTCATTTTTTAACAATTTTTGTTATATTATCAATGTACGGATTCTCATCATGTTGACTCTGATGATCGAATCAAAAATATTTTAATCCTGGGGATATAATTATTTTAGTAACTAGTGCATAGGGATTCTTCTGTTTTTTTAGAAAAAGATCAGTAGAATCAAATGTATTGTATATTTTATCCGTTGTTGCTCTGATTTTTTATGGAGTTCACATCGATTGATCAAAATTTAAAAAATATTATGTGTCAGTGGTGTGACTGAGAAATCAATTGGTACGGGAGCATATTAGGCGCTTATGCCATACTCTGTATTTTTATATTGGAAAATCCTTCTTTTTCCGGGTTTTTATTCATTTGTTGGCAATGATTTTAAAGGTGAAGCATCAATGATACGAATGAGTCATCACACTGTTTTTTGAAATTTTATGTTGATGTTACTTGTTTTTTTTGCCCGTTGGCAGCGAATAATTTGGCTAACATAGCGACATATCCATTAGTTTAAAAATAGAGTTAACTAAGTTCTAAAAGCCCAGAGAGAAAAATTAAATGCTTTTATGGTTAGGGCTATCATAATATCTATTAATATATATGTGTTAACAAGAAGGTGAGTGGCGTGCAGAAGAAGATTTCTTCGTTTATATAGCACAAATGGCTGAAATAATGGTGTAATCGGATCTAATTTTTATCTAATATTTTTTTCAAAAATGGGGATTTTTATGAAATTATTTGAGTACAACGTAAACAGAAATATTATCTATTCTTGCGAATAGTGAGCTGTATGGAAATAATTTTTAATAACTTTTTCTTACATAAAATATTAACAAAATGAATTTTGCATATATAGAATATTGTTTTTGTAAGCATTCTATTATTGTTAATAGCATTGACATTAATAGTGTAAATATAATTAAAACATAAGATATAGAATAAATAATAATATAAGATATTTTTGTCTCTAATCGTATTTAGATAATTATTCAAGGTTATATGAAACAATAACAGAATTATAATTGATTAATACACAATATAACATCAATAATTATATTGACCAAGGATAAAAATCCTTTCTATTAAGATGAAGGACTACAATAAAATTTAGGCGGTGGATGAATATTTTGTTCTAAACTTAATTTGTATTAAGGCGACAAAAATGACTGCATAAGAAAAGAGATGCATATTAGTGCGAATAACTTCATTGCAATATTTAAGTTAAAGTGCATTTAATATTAAATTAATAATTATAAGATTTATCATCGATGGATATCTTATTTTTATTTCAGTATTAAATATATATGGATAAACAATCCTTTTAAGATCTTTCGTGTTGGTGTTAAGTTTATTTTTATATCCGGAAAATATAATTTTCATTGCTTATTGAAATCCTAAATAGATGGTAATTTAATAAGGAATTCCAACACTAATATATAAATAAGTTATGTGTTTTTATTATTTGAAAGATTTATATCTTGAAAGATATACAATTATTTAGTCTACAAAATAGTCTCTAGAGAAATCAACGTTGAAATAGCGTAGACAAATTAGAAAAATATAAAAAATTGGATATAACATGAGCCATCTAATCAATTTTATATCTTATTACTCAAGGCGGATAACTAGAAGTTTGGTATATTTTTTCAAAGTTTTTAACATAGGTTATTAAACAATAGAAATAGCATAAGAAGCATTAAAAATATGTGATGTAAGGAGCTGAAAAGAAGCTAGTTTGTGTGAGAAACATCTATGAAATATGCGGGTGATCTGAAAAATTAGATTGAGGAAAAAATTATTAAAATTCGATGAAAAAACATTTTATATTTATAATATCTGATCTTTATATTACTTAACATTTAAAGTGTTGAGATCATAAAAAATAATTGAGTATTTTAAGAATACTTATCTAAAAAGATATATCTTTTTGTTTATTGGTTAGTTCTATAATGATTATGATTTTTTAATATTGTTATTAAGTAGGAGAAAGTATATAGAATATCTAGATTAATGATATTAAAAACTTAACGAAGTTCTTTAATCTGATCTCGTAAAACGATTAATGATATTCAGACATAATACTGCTCATAGATTATTGAAAACGATTTTTACCCAAGGCTAAATTTCATGAAATCCATCTATTGATAAAAAGAATTATTTAATATAGTTCTAATATTAGAAAATAGATTTTATAAATTGAAAAAATAATAAAACTTACCTAAGAAAATTACTCTGCAAGAAAATATGATTGAAATAAATAGAAAATCGCAGGTTCATTAGATAAATAAAAACATAAATATGTGTAAATTTACAAACTGTAAACTAGAGATATCTTTAAATATAAAACAAAATCAGTATAAAATACTATTGGGTTTTATAGTTTTTTATCGAAACATATAAATAATATAAATAAATATGCCAAAAACCGGGAAATATGCTTAAAATTGGATATAGAATTCCAGTGTGCAGATTAGATGGATGCTACCATATTATACCAAAAGGTATAATAAGAAAAGTAATATTAAAATAATTTTTAATATTGTAAAAACATGTTATCTAATATCTGCAAAGATAATGGTATTTTAGAATCATAAGATTATAATTTCACATATCAATATCATACTTTATAGTTATACTATAAAGTATGATATTGCTAGATCAAGAAATATCAAGGTGAAGATTTCATCTGTCTTTTTTACCAGATGATGACAAGAATTGTTACGATCAATAACGGATTGCTTTATTATTTTTGTGTTTTTTCTTTTATATTTTCATCACTCTTGTATTTTTTAATCCTGATATTATTTATATAGGTACCGATTTTTTATTAAAAAGATTTGCTTTTTTAGCTTTATAGATATATTTTTAATTTAACGATGAGTGAAAGGGAGGCTGATTTAAACAGTTTTTTTTCGATATGCAGTTCTTTTATGGGACTTTAGTAAAATAGAATAGCGTCAGGACAATATGCTAGGAATTTACATGACTATAGACTTACTCATGCAATTTTTATTTATTTCTTTTATATGTTTCCAGAATAACGAAAACTCATTATCAATTGATAATGTCAAAATATCCAATTAATAAAAATATAAAATGAAATTAGATATTAAATTTTAATATCATATGTTAGTATATCTTTTAAGCATCATTCCCATTCAATAGTCGCCGGCGGCTTTCCAGAAATATCATATACCACCCTAGAAATCCCGTCTATCTCATTAATGATTCTGTTGGAAACACGCCCCAAGAATTCGTACGGCAAGTGCGCCCAATGGGCGGTCATAAAGTCGATGGTTTCTACCGCGCGTAGCGAAACAACCCAGTAGTATTTACGTTCGTCGCCCATCACACCAACGGATCGCACGGGCAGGAAGACCGTGAACGCCTGTCTAACTTTGTTATATAGATTCGCTTTGTGTAATTCCTCGATAAAAATCGCATCAGCATAGCGCAGTAGGTCGCAATATTCTTTTTTTACTTCCCCCAGTACTCGTACGGCTAGGCCAGGCCCGGGGAAAGGATGGCGATAAAGCATATCGTAAGACATGCCTAACTCTAGCCCTATCTTGAGTACTTCGTCTTTGAATAGTTCTTTTAGCGGTTCTATTAAGCCCATTGTCATCTTTTTTGGCAAACCGCCAACATTATGATGCGATTTAATAATCTGAGCTTTACCGGTAACAGAGGCCGCTGATTCTATAACGTCAGAGTAAATAGTGCCCTGTGCAAGCCATTTTATATTGGTGAGATTCAAAGCTTGTTCTTCAAACACTTTTATAAATAGTTGGCCAATGATTTTTCGTTTTCTTTCGGGATCTTTGATACCTCTTAGCGCGGAGATAAATCTATCTTCTGCTTTCACATAAATAATATTTAGCCCGTAATGATTCCCAAACATTTTCATCACCTGATTGGCTTCATTGAGGCGTAGTAAGCCATTATCGACAAACACGCAGGTTAACTGATCGCAGATAGCTCGATGCAAAAGCATCGCAGTTACAGAAGAATCTACGCCACCGGATAAGCCAAGAATCACTCGATCCTCGCCGACTTGATCACGAATGTGAGCAATTGCATCTTCGATAATTTTTTCTGGCGTCCACAGAGGAACGCATTGGCAAATATTAATTACAAATCTTTTCAGTATACGTTTACCTTGATGGGTATGAGTGACTTCGGGGTGAAACTGAACGCCGTAAAATAGTTTTTTTTCATTAGCTATTATGGCAAACGGACAGCTTTCGCTGCTGGCGACCGTGATAAAATCTGGGGGAATAGCGGTAATTTTATCCCCATGGCTCATCCAAACATCCAGGAATGGCAGACTGCTTGAGCATATGTTATCCTGGATGTTGCGCACCAGTAAACTATCGGTCAACAATTCCACCCTGGCATAGCCAAATTCGCGCTTGGAAGACCCCTGAACTTTTCCGCCAAGCTGCATGGCCATGGTATGCATACCATAGCAAATTCCTAGCACAGGTACACTTGCCCGGAATACATAGTCCGGTGCTCGCGGGCTCCCCGATTTGGTTGTACTGTCTGGTCCTCCGGACAGAATAATACCGCTAGGATTCAATTTGCGTATTTGTTCTTCAGTGAGGTCCCATGCCAAAATTTTACAATAGACGCCCAGCTCACGTACTTGACGGGCCACCAGTTGAGTATATTGCGATCCGAAATCTAGAATTAAAATGCGGTGTTTACGAATATTTTTTATCATGTATAGTGTCTTCCGAGAACGTCAAACAAACAAATATCATTGTCTGGCCGTAAAGAAAACTGGAAAGAAAGACGGCAAACTTATAAGTTAGTGTTGATAGTCCAAGGCCTTCGGAAATTTGTTAACCCATACGGTAGTTTGGAGATTCTTTGGTAATGGCAACGTTGTGCACATGGCTTTCCTGAATGCCAGCCCCGCTAATACGGACAAATTCTGCTTTAGTACGTAAGTCGTCGATAGTAGCACAACCGGTCAATCCCATACAGGAACGTAGCCCGCCCATTTGTTGGTGAATAATTTCTTTTAAGTGTCCTTTATATGCTACACGCCCCTCGATGCCTTCTGGCACCAGTTTATTAACGCATTTATTAGTGGACTGAAAATAACGATCAGATGAACCTTTGGACATTGCACCCAGCGATCCCATGCCACGATAGGATTTGAATGAGCAGCCTTGGAATAGTTCAATCTCGCCGGGAGACTCTTCAGTGCCTGCCAAGATCGAACCTATCATAACGCTTGCTGCACCAGCTGCGATAGCTTTGGCGATATCGCCAGAAAAACGGATACCGCCGTCGGCAATAACCGGAATATCTGTGCCTTTTAGTGCATCTACGGCATCGGAAATAGCCGTGATCTGCGGTACGCCAACCCCGGTGACAATGCGGGTAGTACAAATAGAACCAGGACCGATACCTACTTTCACCGCATTAACTCCAGCTGCAACTAGCGCTAGCGCGCCGTCGCCGGTGGCGACATTGCCACCGATGATTTGTAGATCGGGATATTTGGCGCGCGTTTCACGGATGCGCTTCAATACTCCCTCGGAATGACCGTGGGAGGAATCAATAAGCAGAACATCAACACCTGCAATCACAAGGGCATCGATGCGTTCTTCGTTTTCAGCGCCGACACCTACCGCTGCGCCGACGCGTAAACGGCCGTGCTTATCTTTACAAGCGTTAGGTTTTTGTTCGGCTTTTTGAATATCTTTTACCGTGATCATGCCAAGAAGATGGAATGTTTTATCCACTACAAGCGCCTTTTCGACCCGTTTTTCGTGCATTTTTGCCAATACGATTTCGCGTGTTTCTCCTTCTTTTACAGTTAATAGTCGCTCTTTCGGCGTCATCATGGCGGAAACCGGCTGGCTAAGATCGGTGACAAAGCGAACATCTCGGCCGGTAATCAGTCCGACAAGTTCTTTTTCTTCCGTAAGAACAGGATAGCCGGCAAAACCGTTACGTTCAGTCAATTCTTTTACTTTAGACAAAGTGGTAGTTGGCGTAACACATTTTGGATTGGTTACAATGCCGCTTTCATGGCGTTTTACGCGCCTTACTTCATCTGCTTGGCATTCAATAGACATATTTTTATGAATAAAACCGATACCGCCTTCTTGCACTAGCGCAATAGCCAAGCTGGATTCGGTTACTGTATCCATTGCTGCGGATAATATAGGGATATTCAGGAAAATTTTTTGAGTCAGTCTGGTGCTAAGATCTGCCGTGTGGGGGAGAACAGTAGAGTAGGCAGGAAGGAGAAGAACATCGTCAAATGTTAGAGCTTCTTTAGTAAAACGAAACATAGCAATATCTCACCAACGTGGATGCAAAACAGACAAAATATTGCAGTAGCAATATACAGAATGTAATTAGTTTCCTCCAGTGCTTTTTTTAAATCTTGGCTAATTTTTTTAGAAAATCTCTATTAATATATAAATAAAAAGATTTTGAAGTAAGCTCAATCCAGTTCATATATTTATCTTGATCTTTTCCCTAATTTTTACTCTCATCATCCATGAATAAAACGTTACGTAATTTTCTAAAAGTTAAAGTTGAGCAGATTTTGCTGATGAAAAATTCAATTTTTAGCCAGAATTTCGCATGATATTTCACTTCGAGGTATAAATATCTACCTATCAATGAAGATGAAAAGCGATAGCCATCACTAGTTTGATCGTTTTTTTGTATCTTTCGATATCAAATTCAGAAAGTATTCAGGAATATAGACACCTCTGTCAGTAGAGCTGGAGCACTGTCTAGTTTTGGCTTTATTGGACAAGGGTTCATCCATCTAGTATGAGATAAAATTTTCTCGAGATTGGAGATATTTACTGTCTCCTGACCATAAACTATCAAATACTTTCAGTGTTAATTTGAAAATATTTAAAGGCTAATAAGTGCGCCAGATATCACTTAAATTCAGTGCTAAAATGATATTTGTTTTTGTGTTTCTGTCTGTGATCTCGATCGTTTTTTTCGCTTTTGGTCTACTTAGATTCAAGTTGTTTTTGTTGAATTAGTTTAGTGAATCGCATCTATAAAAATCGAGTATTGACTTAAATTGAGTGATTGGAGATTTTTTTGTATCTTCAGATACATATATGAATATGTTTGTTTTTCTGCCTTATGTGATGGTTGTTAGTATCAAGCGATTAATGTCATACATCTACAGCAGTGTTTTTTAAATATGTTTTATATTTGTGTTTTTTATCAAGAAATTCAACAAAGACATACAAAACGCCATATCCACAAAATGGCAATGGATACTTTTAAACATATGGATACTACACGAATATTTCTCAGTAGCCCGTTAAAAACTGTTTTGATGCATTTTAAAATTACAGTAAAAAGCAGATGATGGAATAAAATGTCATTTCACACTGAAATTGTTATTTTCCGTGAACCAGATAAAATTAAAGTTTACTATGCGATATAAAAAAACTATTACATCTTTATTTAGTCTTCTAATAGCAGAAGAAAACCAGCTAAATTGAATATGTTTAGAATAAAAAACATACAGCCACCATATATTATTAATATTGTTAATCCAGTTTGGCCTAGTCTTTTACATGACTAATATATGGTCTATTTATTAGATCCAGTTTTAGACTCAGCAACTCATCGTATATGGTTATCCATCATTATCAGGAACTTTGAAAAATTATTCATGTTTAACTTATCTTGTTCATGAGAATTTTAGCTTCTGAATTAAAATAAGTTTAGATGCATGGGTATGAAATATTCAATTTTATTTTCACGAAATATTTAATGGTGGTATAAAATTAGTGCTATGAGGATATATATATCCTACCTTGGCGATAGTATGAATGGTCTTTTTACATTGATAGAAGGCCTCAATGTGTTCTAAGCTTGAGGTGGGGGCAGAGTCTTTTTATCCCGTCCTTTCTTTTTTCTGCGTGCGACCAAGTAGCGAAAGTGCTGCTAAATGTGCATTTTTATTCTGATAGAGCACCTGGTAAATTTGATCGGTGATAGGCATCTCTATTTTGTATCGGCTTGCTAACAGTAATACTTCTTTTGTATTACGGTAGCCCTCCACAACCTGCCCGATGATTTCCTGTGCATCCTCAACGTTAGCACCCTGCCCAAGAAGCATGCCGAAACGGCGATTGCGCGATAGATTGTCAGTACAGGTAAGCACCAGATCACCTAATCCCGCCATACCCATAAAGGTTCCTGTCTTCGCACCCATCGTCGCGCCAAGATTCGACATTTCAGCCAGTCCTCGGGTGATTAGTGCAGTGCGTGCATTAGCGCCAAAACCTATACCATCGGAGATACCGGCGCCAATGGCGATAACGTTCTTCACTGCCCCACCCAGTTGAACCCCAATGAGATCAGGATTACTGTAAACTCGGAAATTTTTATCGCAGTGCAACAGTTGCTGTAAATCAGCGCTAAAAGCAGCATTAGTAGCCGCCAACGTAATAGCGGTTGGTAAACCCGACGCTAATTCGCGTGCAAACGTCGGTCCTGATATAACCGCCAGCGGCATCTGGTCGCCTAATATCTCACGTGCAACCTCCTGCAGTAATCTACCAGTTTTTGCCTCCAATCCCTTTGTTGCCCAAACAATACGCGCATCTTTTCGAAGATAAGGTTTAAGTTGAATAAGTACGCAGCCGAATACATGACTCGGGACAACAATCAGAATATTACTGCTGGCCGCCATAGCTTTCAGCAGTGATGCTTCTAGACGCAGTGTCGGCGGAAAAGATATATCAGGCAAATAAGCTTGATTGCAGCGTACTGCCTCAAGCGCTCGGATATGGGTTGGATTACGCCCCCACAATAACACATTGTGGCCGTTACGCGAAAGGCTGATAGCTAAAGCTGTACCGTAAGAACCGGCACCGATAACAACCATTGAAGCATCGCTAGACATAATTAAGATCCTTGATCCGGCAAGAATCCTTCGTTTTTAATTCGTTGTAGGTTGTTTATGAAGAGTGCATCAAAATTAATGGGTGCCAAATTTAGCTGCGGAAAAGTACCGCGAGATACCTGGTTTGTGATACATTCGCGAGCATATGGAAACAAAATATTCGGGCAATACACGCCGAGGTTGTGTGCCATCTTGGTTTTGTTAATTTCGGAAATAGTAAAGATACCAGCCATCTGGATTTCACACAAAAACGCGAGATCTTCGCCTAGCATTGCCGTCACGGTGATGCGGAGAACAACTTCATAAATATATTCCGATAGCTGATTGGAATAGGTGTCCAGATCCACGTTAATTTTAGGTTTCCATTCTTCCTGAAACACTTTAGGCGTATTCGGCGCTTCAAATGAAACATCCTTGGTATAAATACGCTGAATCTGAAAAATTATTTTTCTATTATTATCTTCTGACATTGAAAAAACCTTTTTTAAAATCATAAGTATCTAACTTATTTATCAATTGGAATGGAAATTATTTCTATATTTATCATTTCTTTTGATATGATATTCTGCTATCATTGTTATCAATGTCATAGTGTTTATCAAAATAAACAGTGTTACCAGAAAGATCTAATGCGCTTTTTGTTTTCTTGTTTTTTATTACTTATATTACTGGGCTAATTAATAATATATTAATTACCGCGTTATCGCATTTTTCCATTTTATGCAAGTGACTACGGGATTGGCCCATACTGGCTATCTATTTAGTACAGTATAGCGTTCAACGCTGTTCTAGAGCTAATATTTTATTTTATATATCCTACTTTTAGTATCTTAAAAAATATTAGATACGTTAATGACAGTAATACCAAAGAGTTACTATAACACTTCGGATTTGATTACAAATATTTATTTGAAATCTCAGTGTTCCGTGATCTAATTATCTACACATTCAGTCTCAGACTGAATTAAAAATCGATATGGCCCTTATAAGATCGTATCAGTTGAGTAGGTAAAGTCCTTAAACCACATTTGCTTTTTATTCATCTTATTTCAGCCTTCTGGCCAACATACGTTTACCTAGCTTTTACTAATATTCATGTCAGTTTTTTCCTTTTTTAGTTAACATGAGTCAGATGTGATTTATGACAAATTGTATACGATTTTATCAGGTATTCATGAATACACTCTTTATTCAAAAGGATAGTCTCTTTACTTAAGATAAACAAAATACTACTTTGTATCGCTAAACTGTCGCACGAGATTAACAGAATTCTATTTATATCAATAATATACAACAAATCTTTTTCTATGTTTTTGATACTAATATGAAATATATTATTCATTAGCATATCAATATACATTAGATATTTAGATAGGTTTTTTGTTAATGTTAAAGGGAAACTTCTTCCAGTCAGTCAAACTTTTAGACAGATGTACAACTCGGTAAGGATAGTTGCTAGGTTAATTAGACATCTGTTTTATAATTCATATCAATATTATCTTCCTTGCGTGGTTGCAAAAAACACGTGCTTTGCGAGATAGATAAAAAATCTTATAATAAGGTTAATTATAAATGAAAATATCATCCGATTAAAAAATATTTAATTTTTTAGAAAACGCTATATGTTCTGGGTATATTATAGATATATATTTGTATATTAATATAATGTGTTGTTTAATTATGGTTTTGTATCGAAAAATGATAGGTATAAATCCCCGTATGAATAGGTATACATTCTTGCTTTTAGCAAGAATCATGATAAATGTATAGTTATTTATAAGGTACTTTTTTGGATAAAGAATGCAAAACATCCTCCAATAGTTTATTTTATATATTTAAATAATGGCAAATTCTTTTTCCACAGGTAAACCATGTATACAAGTATCTGCAGATCACTCGTAAAATGAGTCTAGGTCTTCATCTATCGATGAAGATTTCGACAACCACGCTGATAACTACTGAGTTATCAGCTCTTTGTGCAAGATTTATCGTTTTACCGTCTAAGGAATCTCTATTTTTTTTGAAAAGGTCTGTATTTGTGAATTAATAAGGTTTTTTCAGGATGAAAAAAAATAGCCAATTTTGTATAAATTTTGATGTTTATCAAAATTTTCTTTTTTTGATGAGAAAAGTTATTTACTTTGAATTAACGGTAAATTTTCTGTAATCCAGCCGGATATGCCTTCTTTCAGTACATAAACCCGTTTAAATCCAGCTTTAATTAGCTTTTTTGCTGACGCGTGCGAAGAGATACCTTTTGTGCAGACGACAATGATCTGTTTATCTTTTGCTTTTCTTAGCTCACCCAGATTACCGGATTTAATGTCTACTGTAGCCAGATTTAGGCTATTGACGATATGCCCTTTACGGTAATCAGCTTGGTTACGTAGATCTACAATCAAAGCATTTTCTTTATTTATCAAGTTGATGGCTTCATCTTGTAGGATCTCTCTAACTTTAGATAACCGGATTTGAAAAGTGATAACGATTACGCTACTCAAGAGAACCACCCATGCAAGACTTAACATAGTATGCTTGGCGATAAATTGTAAAATCTCTTCTTGCATGGGGTAAAGAACTCCTGTTAGTAAATTTTCATGCCTCAAAGGTATTCAAGTATACCAGCGCTGCTGAAAAAATCATCTGATATAAAGATATTATCCCCAAGATAACTAATAAAAATCTGTTTCGAAGCGTACAAAATTTATATACATTGAGGCCCTATAAAAATAAATTATCAGTACATACCTTGTAATTTAAAATAATCAGTATACAAAATAAATTTATTTTTAATGAATTCATGTTTCATATTCACTAATAATCGACAAAAATATAACTAAATTTAGATATCGTCTTTGCACCGAAGCAATGATGGTCTGGGTATATCTTGTTTCCCCTAGAAAAGCTAAACCGAGAGATATAGATTAGATGACTTTTCAAATTAGCAATTAAAGGAATAATAATCCGTATGGCAAAATTGTTTTTATACTTATTTGGATATCGTTTTTTCATGGATACAAGCGTTCAGATGGCACTTAATTTTTAGTAATAAAGCAAGAACACAAAGCAAAAGAATACTTGTTTATTTAGCCACCTTAATGAAGTTCAAGCAAAAATTATCAATAATTTGTGTTAACACACGGCTATCGAATCTTGGTGTTTGCCCAAAAGAGCTATAAGCCTATCCAAAGCACTTTTAGATAGTGGGGAACAAGTTTGCCCCTTGCTTTTCTATCAACCGAGGGTGTACCCCTTTTGTAAAAGGGTTAGTGGGTTCCTCTGATATGGATCGTTATCCAGCATTATAATGTTGATATTAGCTTGCATGAGTGATATTCAGAAGTTACAGCTGAATCTCAGCAAGATTCAGCTCAAGATAGAGGAAAAATCTATAGAGCCAAATTAGCGCAAGCATAGGAGGAATAACCATGCGCTGTAATTATATATTTTAAATGCCACGCCTGGAGTGGTCAATTTCATTCTTTAATTATATAGAGAGATAATTTATCGATTAAAACAGGAGCCCACTATTCTTACTATTTCATCATTAGCATGACTGTCATCAAAAATCTAGTTGGTGCCTGCCGTTTCCGGTACCAGGATATCTATATCCTTAAAAGGTAAGTCTTTCCTGGACAGATCCTATAAACGTAGTCGTCATTCATCGTTGTTACTTCAATTGCAGGGAAGGCATGAATACATAGAAATAATTCATGATCTATATCGTTAAGCCTCCTCCCGATAACTCTGCGTGTGCTGAAAGAAATATTATCCCCCCGCACTGAGCTAGACGATGTTGTCCATGATGAGGTCAGCGTGCACTTAAACGAAAAATCTTACGGTAGTGCAGATCGTACCTGTACTTAGGCTTATATTTAACCCTATTACTTCAAGCATACAGGTATTTGATGAAGTTTTTTATAATACGGCTGGCTCCTATTATTGAGGAGGAATAGTCGCCAATGAAACCAGCAAGAAGGTCACTAAACAGTAGTCATTAGGTCATGAAGATTTTTTCGAAAGTCTTGTTTTTAATACTTTAAAAAAATATAAGAAAATGCCATTTCTCAAATGTTAGAAAAAATCTCACCGCTAATCATTTTAGCCCAGAACGAATCAATCACTTTTCCCATTGATATCAACCGTCCTAGATTTTCACTACTTTGTACTGAAGTCACGCAAGTCACTTATTACATTATCATGTTTCGAAATTATAGATCAAGGATAGGGTAATAATGCATGACAATGCCATAAAATAAATTAAATATTCTATTGTTAGATATAAATGTAAAATTTAATCATGACTATGATATCTAGGTAAAGTACTAAATTGACTGTTATTACCAAATTCTCTGTTTTAGAGAAAATAGAGGATTCAGTATCCATGATACCACCAAATAAAATTGATTAATTATATTTTAACTCTTATCTCTCTGTATTTACAAATAAAATAATAACTAAAAACTTTATGTCAAAAAACAATTTATAACTCGGTAGTGCATTTTAGGACATTGAACAATATCTGGATATTATTCAATGGGACATGTAATCGCTTTTTATATTAAATAAAAATTTAAAAGGATTTGAAAAATTAGAACTAAATCATAAAAACTTAAATTTATTTAAAAGTTTACTATAGTGAAAGAAAAGAATTTTAGAAAAAATATCAGAGCACAAAATAAAGGTATCAGTAATATTTTATTAAATCGATTTACTCCTCTGATGGCATGATTAGATAAATTGGTCAATATTGGCATGGACAGAAAAACTTTTTTACATGCCGTGGCCAACAGTTCTACTATATAGATATAGATATTAAGATATTTCCAGTATGATGAAATACATTTTTTCTTTTTTATAAAATTACATAGCTTTATTGAATCTTATTTACTTATGAGGGATGTCTCTGTGTTATCTAAACTCTTTACTGATTAGCTTGATAGGTAAAAAATTAACCTTAGAATAAATATTCTAATATGTGAAATTATTAATAAATACCTTATTGATTACAGGGGGTTTTTAAAATCTTTTATGAATATGAATGTAAACAAGTTTTCTAGATATGGTGCCAAGAAATATAAAGTGTGATGAGAGTATTATTTGGCATCGAACAGCAAGATAAATGAAATTATCTGTATCGCTTTATCGATCAGGATTACCACTGATGTCACAGTGTTTTTCCAATTTTTATATAATAGATTTACCAAAGATCAAAAACGTCTCTATGTTGATTTAGATTTGTTAAAAATGATATATATCATATACTATTTAAGGTTTTTTGTATTTTGTTTATAATTTAAAAAATAATTTTTTAATCTAGATAATTGATATATAAGTTCAAATTACGTTACCTAAATCTGTCGAATTTATCCTTGCTTATATTACATGACTCGATGAGTCAAATACGACATTATAAATAAAGTTACGCATCATATTAATGAAAAGATCTTACTGTGATTTCTCAAAAGCATTTAAAAATTCTATAGCATCTGTGTATTATTTATCTAAAAACATAGCACATAAACTGAATTGGACATACTATTAAATTATGTTAATAACATAAATATTTTCCATAATGCGTTTTAAAAAAGTAAATATACTTCAGCAATATATCTTAGCTATATCGAAAATATTATCGTGATTTACTGTTTACAATACATGTTACCTAGGATGATGTTTTTCTGAGTAAGAAAATAAAGAGTTTATTCAACCAAGAATAAGTGATAAATATTGTCCAGATCGATACCATGAATGTACTCATGCCGTTACAAATTAGCATTTGAACGGTAGAGTCGAAATACCTAGAAATAGAAAGTAGACTTTATCAGCATCGTTTAGTGGCTAAAAATGGCTGTTTTCGTTTTGAAAGAGTTTTTGGCGAACATATCTGATGTCAGCATACTCATGCTGACATCAGATACCAGATAGATGAGATGATAATCCACGTGCATAACTGGATTAAATTATTAATAATTCCAAATAATATTCAACAGAATAAAGTCATTTATACAGTCTTTTCAAGGTTTTATATAGGTTATTTCTAACTTGAATATTAAAAAATGAAGAAGAATAAATGCTATTCAAGATAATATAATCTTTATCCCTTAGTCGAAGCGTGATGCGATGGTCCAAAGATATGGTGTGTGGCGGGGTATGTATGTTGCATCTCTCGATAATCCCTTGCTTAATGCTTATGGATACATCGGGTTAATGGTCGATATATGCCATGGAACGCAAATTCTAAAAGCATGATTTTTACGCGTGATGCTAAATCTATTGCCGATTTGATTTCAAATGCTCATGCTGACATAAGGAATCCTTGAGTGTATTTTTTGGTAATCCTTGTATAGATATTGCAATAAGAGGTTTTATAAAATTATGTCAGGTTGGCGTAAAATGTATTATACGTTATTGTATTTAGTATTGAAATTATTTGTAAAAATTAACGTTATTCCGAAAAATTCACGTGATGAATCTGGCTTTAATCCTCGGCAGCCTATGATATATGTGTTGCCCTACACTTCCAAAATAGATCTGCTTATCTTACGTACTCAATGTCTGAAAGAGGGTTTTCCTGATCCACTGACGCCGCTGTATATCGATGGCGTTACTCTAGCACGCTATGTTTTTATTCACGACGAGCCATGCCGATTTTCATTGAATCCGAAAAAATCTCAGTCTGTTTTGCTGTTTCAGCATTATCTAGATTTACACCGCGAAAATCCCGCACTAGATATACAGTTGCTACCAGTATTTGTGATGTTTGGTCGCGCCCCTGGAAAAGAGTCTCAATCTAGCTGGATTGTATCACAGTTGCGTTTACTAAACGGGATCAAGAAAATTTTAACGGTTCTGTGGCTTGGGCGCGATAGTTTCGTACGGTTTTCACGAGTGTTATCGCTACGCTATATGGCTACTGAATATAAAACAGATAAGTCTATCGCCAAGAAACTTGTCCGAGTCGCACGCATGCATTTTTCTCGGCAAAAATTAGGAGCGGTAGGGCCGAGATTACCAGTACGACAAGATCTGTTTAATAAGTTGCTTTCATCGAAAATCATTGAAAAAGCGGTGGAAGATGAAGCGCGAAGCAAGAATATTTCTGTACAAAAATCACAGAATAACGCTATCCAACTCATGGAGGAAATTGCCGCTAATTTTTCTTATGAAGCGCTACGTTTTTCGGACAGAATACTAGGCTGGACATGGAATCGATTGTATCAAGGACTGCAGGTGCGTAACGTCGAGCGGATTCGTCAGCTAGTTGAAGAGGGCCATGAAATAGTTTATGTGCCATGCCACCGAAGCCATATGGATTATCTTTTGCTTTCCTATGTACTTTACCATCAGGGACTTGTTCCGCCGCATATTGTCGCTGGTATTAACCTGAATTTCTGGCCGGCCGGCCCAATATTTCGTCGTCTAGGCGCGTTTTTTATTCGCCGTAGGTTCAAAGTGGGGAAGCTATACTCTGCCATTTTTCGAGCATATCTTGGCGAGTTATTTACTCGCGGCTACTCGGTGGAATATTTCGTTGAAGGGGGGCGTTCCCGGACCGGGCGACTTCTAGAACCTAAAACAGGGATGTTGACCATGACTATTCAAGCCATGCTGCGTGGTGGGCATCGTCCTATTACTCTAGTGCCGATTTATGTTGGTTATGAACATGTGCTAGAAGTGGCAACCTATGCTAAAGAATTGCGCGGCGCTGCCAAAGAGAAAGAAGGACTTTGGCAAATGATACGTGGATTACGTAAACTGCGTAATCTTGGGGAGGGTTATGTTAATTTTGGCAACCCGCTATCCCTAGTAACCTGGCTATCGCAACATGTACCGCAGTGGCGTGATTCTATTGATCCCATAGAAGCCCCTCGTCCAAGTTGGTTGGCGCCGGCGGTCAATGAGATTGCTACTACTTTGATGCTGCGGATCAATGATGCCGCAGCGGCTAATGCTATTAATTTGTGCTCTAGTGTATTGCTGGCCTCTCGCCAGCGCGCTCTGACTCGCCAGCTGCTTCTATCGCAGCTGACGTGTTACCTAGAACTACTGCGTAATGTTCCATATGCACCTGAGGTCACGATTCCCGATCTAACACCAGAGGTGCTCCTAAACCATGCCTTGGCAATGAATAAGTTTAGCGTCGAGCTCAATACTATGGGGGATATCATCTTTTTGTCGCGCGATCAGGCTGTATTGATGACTTATTACAGAAATAACATTCAGCATCTTTTTATCCTTCCTTCTCTGGTAGCAACTATTATTTGTAGCCATCCGGGTATCGAACGTACACAACTGCATCAGCGAGCAACCCTATTTTATCCTTTTTTCAAAGCAGAGCTTTTCATGCGCTATAACAAACAACAGTTGTCGCCAGTTATTGATAGCATCATAGATGAATTGGGGCGCCAGAGACTGCTGAAAACGCATGGACCTCATCTTTATACAACGAAAACACGGCTTCAGGCTTTGCAGCTATTGGCCGGTGGCGTGAGCGAAACGCTACAACGTTACGCTATTACCTTTTCGTTATTGCATGCTAATCCATCACTTAACCGTAATGCACTAGAAAAAGCAAGCCGTATTATGGCTCAGCGTTTATCGATTTTGCATGGGATTAACGCGCCGGAGTTTTTTGATAAAGCCGTTTTCTCAACCCTAGTGGAAACGATGCGCGCCGAGGCATATATCATCAATTTCTGTGGTAATACTATCGATGAAAAAGTCAGAGAAATATATGATATCCTCAGTAAAATGGTCTCGGCGGATGTTCTTGATACTATCAAGAAGAATACCAGTTTAATAAAGAATATGGGTAGTTATTACCAACCCGCTAGCAAGGTAGATATTTCTACCAAAGCCCCATCGTAGAACCTCTGATAGAAAAGGTTTTTGCTCAAATATGTTTGTGCTATTTCTTAAAAGGAAATTTCATGTGTGACGCTCTAGCTGGTTCGCTCTTCATAAATTCGTCTAAAAGAGTGGTTAAATAATACACCATACTCAATAATTTTTCTGTTTTTGAAAGATAAAAAACTTCTGGTAATTTTAAAAATTAAATATTGCTATCTGGTATTAATTAATAATAAAAAATCTTAGCATTAACGAACTTATTATTCTGGTTAACATGTTAGCAGCGTGCGCTTAAGAAAATATGCGTATGATCTCATAGATTATGATAATCTTGTATATGGGTTTGTATCAACCATGTAAAATTAGGTGATCATGGTAACTAATATTTGGATGATGTTATAAATAAATTTCGCATGAAAATATGATTGCCTATTAAAATAATATGTAACAAGAAAAGAGGGATAAAAACAGCGTGATAGCGCCTGAAATTTGTGTTTAACCAAGAGATAGATACGGAGGTAGTAAACTTAAAAAAAACCCTATAAAAATTAGCATTCCGACAAAGTTATTATTCAAAAATGCCCGAAAGTACCCTAGACGATCATGGTCATTCATAAGTTTTTGCTGCCAAAGAAACAGTGTTGCCGCACAAGCTAAGGCTAGATAATAAATCTCCCCGAGCCCAACGTACCAACCTATTAGGCCAAGTAATATTAGCGTTGCGAGTTGTAACAACCCAATAATAAATTTATTGAATCGACCAAAGAGAATGGCTGTGGATTTAATCCCAATACGTAGATCATCCACCATGTCTACCATGGCATATTGTGTATCGTAAGCCACTGTCCAGGTAATATTTGCTAGGAATAGCAACCAGCATACTAAAGGTAATTGCTCACTCACTGCGGTAAATGCCATTGGAATTGACCAGCTGAATGCTATGCCAAGCACCAGTTGCGCTAAATGCGTATATCGTTTCATAAACGGATATATTAATGTTAGCGCTAGCGCTGCTGTTGATAGCGCAACGGTTATGCTATTTAACATCAACACCAGAATAAATGCAATGCCGATTAGGGCCAAGAACAGTAATTCAGCTTTTTTTTTGCCAATTTTCCCGGTTGAAAACGGGCGAATTCGGGTGCGTTCGACATGGGGGTCTATGTCACGGTCTACATAATCGTTAATTACGCAGCCAGCGGCGCGCATAAAGAAGACGCCCAGAATAAAAACCGTCAGTATTTTCAGAGTAGGTGGAGCCATACTCGCCAACCACAGAGCCCATAGTGTTGGCCAGAGTAGCAGAAGAGAACCAATTGGTTTATCAATGCGCATTAAATGACACCATGCCGGCAATTTATCCAATATCAGGCAGCGAGGCAATAAAGTGTTCTCCGTCATTTATTATTATTCGGGTTTAGTATCGCTGATTGATATATATAGTGCAATTCAGAAAAAGATCTTTCCATAGGAAAAAAGTAGCAGGCAAAACATGTTGCATCTAAAAGAATGCTAAGTACGCGATTAAAAATTGATTTTTTAAAATATTTCAATATATTTTTCGCGCTCTAAAGAGCGAAAATAGGAATGCCCCAGACTACCGTTGATGCGATAATGAATAGCTCGAAGCGTAAAAAATACCATATAGGGATTAAGCATTTAGTTTGCATGTTGTTCTGTTCTATTTTAAATATCACCTAATCTGGGTTGTGAATAAGATAGGGTCTTCAACCCTACACTAGTTATCTATTGTGTAGTAGACCATAATATGCGCAGCTGAATGAAATTAAAAATGAGCACTTCTCTAGCTTGTTATTCAGAACTCAAGGAATGCACAGGTTACAATTAAATTATTAATACTATCAATCAAACCAATGTAGTTTTTAAATAACTAATTCCTGATTTATTTATAAAGTCATTAAGAACTTTTCGGGTATGTAGTGGGTAACATCTGCTCATCTTAGAGTAGGGTATAATTTTAATATGGAAATTGAAATCAATATGTTTTAATTTTATCAAACCATTTGTTTTTATAATTAAATATATATACCTGCAAAAACCATTGGATGGCATATGATGAACTCATCATCATTAAGAAATTTTAGTCATCACTATTCAATAGTAATAAATATAAAACCATTTATCTCATTAGTTTTATAATACTCGTAAAAGCAGCGATGTTTTTAGACTCGTTGCATGCATAAGTGCATGGAAGAAACAATTTAAAATTGATAACATAAAAAACATAATTAATCCTATAAAAAAAGTAATAAAATATATATCTTTTATTTTTATCAAAATTATATCATCAAGCTATAACAGAATGTTTTTGCCTCTTTATTATAAAAATCTATGTGTTTACTCACCCCGCAAAATCCATTTTCAAAAAGAAATAGATGGAGATAACATCATGATTAGTAAACAATAAGTTTATACTGTTTCTTTTTATGCATTATTGCATTAGGAATTGGTTAGTCGGTTTTATTTTATCGGAGCTGCTAGAATGTGATTTAATATTGACACCAAAATGACCTTTTCAATTTTCCACTTCGAATTTTTACTCGAAATATGGAGTAAGGAAATCCTTGAGTAATGGATAGTATTGTTACTTAGTGTCTCGTAGAGACACAGATTGTTCGTTATTGAACTTGTATTTATTTGCAAGATAATATTGATTATGTATCCTAAAATAGGCGTATGATAATATTCGATTCGTTTATTTTACAACAATTTATCACGATACTTTGATTTCTTGCCCTTGCTTCTAGGTAACAATACGCCGTATTTTGATTATTTATTCGACAGTCAATATAAGGATAGAAAGTATTGTTAGACGTCTTTGGTGATGAATAGATTAGTGGCCCGCTGGAAACTTTTATAATAAATCGTTGATTACGTATCAGGAAACTTTGACAGAATTATATAAAGACAATATTTTTGATAAATATTGTGAAATTTTATCACAAAATACGTTCTTTTTCGGTTTATATTGACTAGGACAGTTCTGTAAACCTCTATATGTGTTGATTTTAGTTGCTCAACAACATGTATTGAGAAAAATAAACTTGATTTATTATCATAACTTAACTTGATGTTGTGCGTAGTATTTTATAAATATATTTTAAATAACAATCTGGTGGAATATATGACTATCAAAGTAGGTATCAATGGTTTTGGTCGCATTGGCCGTATTGTTTTTCGTGTTGCGCAGGAACGTAACGAGATTGAAATCGTTGCTATCAATGATCTTCTTGATGCTAATTATATGGCATACATGTTAAAATACGACTCGACGCATGGTCGTTTTAAGGGGACTATTCTTGTAGAAAATGGTCATTTGGTAGTTAACGGTAAAACTATCCGTTGTACTTCTGAAAAAGATCCTGATTATCTGAACTGGAATGAAGTCGGTGTCAACGTTGTCGTTGAAGCAACTGGAATCTTTTTAACTGACAAAACTGCGCGTAAGCACATAACCTGTGGTGCACAAAAAGTGATACTAACCGCCCCGTCCAAAGATAATACGCCGATGTTTGTAATGGGCGTTAACCATAAAGTTTATGATGGTCAGGATATTGTGTCTAACGCGTCCTGTACGACTAACTGTCTTGCGCCTTTGGCTAAGGTTATCAACGATAACTTCGGTATCGTTGAAGCGCTGATGACTACTGTACATGCTACCACGTCCACCCAGAAAACTGTTGATGGCTTATCTCATAAAGACTGGCGCGGTGGCCGAGGGGCGTATCAGAATATCATTCCATCCTCTACCGGCGCAGCTAAAGCTGTGGGTAAAATCATCCCGGCGCTAAATGGTAAACTGAGCGGAATGTCTTTCCGTGTTCCAACGCCTAATGTTTCGGTTGTCGACTTAACCGCACGTCTAGAAAAACCAGGTTCGTATAAAAACATCTGCGATATCATCAAGAGAGCCGCCGATGGTGAACTGAAAGGTGTACTAGGCTATACAGACGAAGAGGTGGTTTCTACCGATTTCAATAGCGAAAAACTGACTTCCGTGTTCGATGCTAAAGCCGGGATTGCGCTAAACGAGAAGTTTGTCAAATTAATAGCTTGGTACGATAATGAGACCGGTTACTCTAATAAAATCCTAGATCTAATTTCCTATATTATCAATAAATAGGCGATCTGATCAGATATTCCAGTGTGGGTGATATTGCTATATTTAATTAATGATCCAGTAAGTGGTAGAATTCTTAGTTACAACTCATATATTAATAATATATGAGTTGTGGTTATATTTGATACAAGTGAGTTTATTTTTGTATCTTTTATGATTTTTAAAAAAGATGATTTCGTGAATTAGGAATTTAATATTAATACATAGCTTATTATTATATTTTTTCATCTTTGTAGTATGTCTTTAATTTACATATATCTTATCGAATTCAATATAACTTTCTAAAATAAATTATATATCTAGGTATATAGATAGATATTTAACAGTTGTTTGGGAGTGTTAATACCCGTGAAATATTTATCATAATATTAATGTATTCATTGTGAATTTTTCGTTGTATTACCGTATAATACAATCTGGTATATCGAGATTAGCACTTTTCCTGTATCATAATATATCGAGAGCAGTGTGATCCATTTGGCGCTCAAATCAAACAGCTATCATAATCGGTAAATTCTAACAGACAGACAATCTAGCAAAATATTTCCAGTATGCATATTATGCATTATCGGGTTGCGATTAATTAGTTTTAGGTGTAACTGACACGGGCGAAAGAGTGTCTTTGGGTGTCATAAACTTTTATAGAAAATACGATACTGGCAGCGTTATTGTATGCAATACGGTGTTAGTTTGGCAGATGATTGCTAGAGCTCGCACTATAAATATCTATATATTAAAGCAGGTCGGATGTGGTTATCAAATATCTAATTATTGATAATAAATTCACAATATGGATTTCTACTGCATTTAATTCCATAAAGAAATTAAATAACCATTTCAAATATTTTAGGTATATTGTTACCATAAGTTATATCCCGACGATCAGATTTGGCATAAACGGAAAAAATATTATGATTGACATCAATTGTTAATTGATAAGAACATCAGCGATTACTTTAGTGTAATAAGCGAACTATTTGGTTTGCTGCCACTAAACCTTTTTAATTTTGATAATATGTATGCTATGCGACATAAGTTATGGCAAGCCTTATTTTTTTTCATTGTTTAGATATTTACTGCTGACATAATAGTAGTATTGTGTAAAAGATATGGTTTTTAACCAAGTCGGGCATCAAGTAGAGTGAGAGCTAAGTCGGAAATAACTACTAACAACACAGAAAATAGATTGATAGATGCGCCTATGTGTGTTTGTGTAATGTATGTTGCACGAAACGTTAGATTTTTAGACAATGCCTTACCCTCATTAATAGTCGTCTGCGTTATGAGGAACAGAGGCACAACCTATACAATATAGATATATTTATTTTATTGGTGATAATGCTGAATAAAATGGCTAAATTTTTTAATGGCACTTTCTAACTCTTCTACTCGAGATAAAGTTACGATGCGCAAATGATCTGGCCATGGCCAATTGAAGGCGCTACCTTGAACCAGCAGCACTTTTTTCTGCAGAAGAAAATCCAGCACGAGTTTCTGATCGTCATGGATATTAAAACGTTTAGCATCAATACGCGGGAACATATAGATTGCCCCGCTTGGCTTCACGCAGGATACCCCGGGTATATCATTGATAAGCTCCCAGGCCAGATTGCGTTGTTCATAAAGCCTCCCTCCTGGTCGAAGGAACTCACTGATGCTTTGATATCCACCCAAGGCAGCCTGGATTGCATATTGCATCGGTACATTAGCGCACAAGCGCATTGATGCTAGCATTTCAAGTCCATCAAGATAGCTTTTTACATGTTTTTTCGGACCATTAAGCACCATCCAACCTTGCCGAAACCCGGCAACGCGATAGGTTTTAGACAAGCCGTTAAACGTAACAGTAAAGAGATCTGGCGCTAACGCCGCGATAGAATGATGTTCTGCAGAATCATAAAGAATTTTGTCATAAATTTCGTCAGCGAAGATAATCAAATTATGCCGCCTGGCGATGTTAAGAAGGGACAACAAAAGCTCTTTACTGTATATTGCACCGGTCGGATTATTGGGGTTAATAATTACTAGTCCGCGCGTGCGTGGGGTTATTTTTCTATGTATATCCTTTAGATCGGGATACCAACCCGCTTCTTCATCGCACAGATAATGAACTGCAATTCCGCCAGATAACGCCACCGCTGCCGTCCACAAAGGGTAATCCGGTGCCGGGATTAGCATTTCATCACCACTATTTAGCAATGCTTGCATGGACTGTTGAATCAGTTCTGAAACACCGTTGCCGATATAGACATCTTCTACAGTAAAATCTCGTATTTTTCGTGCTTGGTAATACTGCATAATAGCCTGGCGTGCAGAATACAGCCCTTTGGAGTCGCTATATCCCTGAGCAAAAGGCAGATTTCGGATCACGTCTACCAAGATCTCCTCTGGAGCTTCAAAGCCAAATGAGGCTGGGTTCCCGATATGTAACTTAATAAGTTTGTTACCTTCTTCTTCTAGACGTTTTGCTGTTTTCATCACAGATCCACGAATGTCGTAACAAACATTTTCTAGTTTTCTAGATTTTTCTACCAATACGACCACTATATTAATCCTATTTTTAAAATAGCGTATTCCCATCATGGATACGTATAATTTACATTAGGGTATACTTATGCAGTACCCCTTTAAAGGATGAAAATGTACTTGTATTTCTAAGAATAGTACAAAAACACAATCTAAATAATTTTATTTTCTTGATTATTTTATCTTTAACTATTGCAAATAAAATAAATTATGTCTTATTCCTTTTGATTTACTCGTGCCTTTCTCAGATTTTAATTTCCCCATATCTAGTTGCTTTTAACTTTTTTTTTGAAACGACACCTGATTTTTGTGTGAATTATGCGGATATGAGAGATGATTTGATCTAACATTAACTATCGTCAGCGATATGTCATAAAAAAAGTTCCATGCCATTAGTGAAATAGACTATCTTGCAAATATTGTTAGTGTAATTAGCCAAGGTTAATTCGATTTTTAAATTGATTAAAATTTCTCTGCGTTAGACTATACGGAGATTTTGAAATGAGCAAAAACATGGATGATATTCACATAAAAACATTAACATCCTGTATTAATAACCTATTTGTAGCATTTATAGCTATAAATTTAAAATTCTTTATAAATATGAATGAAAAATCCGGAGTCTTTTGTCAAAAGATACAGTGTATGGTATACAGCCCCATTTTGTAATTGATAAATTGTCTCACAGAATTATTTATATGTCAATTATATCACTAGATGATACCAGTGTCGTAGAGATCTAACTGTAAAATCAGGATCCTGCTGACGGGGCTTTGGCAATACAGAATATCTTTAGGATATTTATTTCCCTAGCGCAGAAAAATAAGGTCACTTATTTTTTCGATATAATATTGACTAGAGTTGATATTACTCACGAAATCATGATGACCACCCCCTCAGAATCTGAGGGGTGGTCAGAATATCGGAAGAATTTGTTTATATATTATCCCCGGCGATTAGTAGCTGGAAATAGCCATATTCCGATTCAGAATATTTTCTGCACTTATTCTTAGATCTGTATAACCACAATGCACCAAATTAGTCATGTTGTACTGGTAGCGATAATCTGAAATGCTTAACCGGATAACGCTGTTATTGGCAAACTGAGTAGCCATCTATATCTCGTAATAAATAATTACTTCATCAAGAAGTGCACGAATCACTGATTAAAATTTATTCAAAAAAGCTAAATAGAGAAGATGCTACAGTGCTGCATTTTATATGATCCCCGATCAAGCAATATTAGAGATAAAAACATGAAAATTCCCCGGCGCAGTCAGGGGCACCTGACTATATGGATATATTTGCACGCTAATGCTATGAATTGGCCTAGGAAATATCTAGAATAATAATAAATACCGTTTCCATACTCAGATGTAGATTTATATCACTATGTCACTATTTCAGGTATTATATTATCCAGACAAGCTGTTACGTACAGTTGCAAAACCAGTTGATGAAATCAATTACGGTATCCACCGTATTGTGGATAAAATGTTTGAAACCATGTACGCCAATGAGGGGATTGGCTTGGCAGCCACTCAGGTTGATATTCACCAGCAGATTATCGTGATTGATGTCTCTAAAAATCGTAATCAGCGTTTCGTTCTAATTAATCCCCAACTTCTTGAGAAAAGTGGCGAGACAGGTATCGAGGAAGGTTGTCTATCTATCCCGGATCAGCGTGGCTTCGTTCTGCGCGCGAAAAAGGTTAAGGTGAAGGCACTGGATCGTGATGGTAAAACCTTCGAACTGGTGGTGGATGATTTACTGGCAATCTGTATCCAACACGAGATGGATCATCTTGTTGGCAAGTTGTTTATTGATTACCTCTCTCCCCTAAAACGTCAACGCATCCGTCAAAAAATGGAAAAATTAGCTCGCATCTCTACGAGAACAAAAAATAACCCTAATGTTATAGGAAAGCATCGTGGTTGACTCTTTACGTATTATCTTCGCAGGTACGCCGAATTTTGCCGCGAGCCATTTAGAGGCGCTTATTTACACCAAACATAAAATAATAGGGGTTGTTACTCAACCGGATCGACCAGCTGGACGTGGTAAACAATTGACCACTAGCCCAGTAAAACAATTGGCAACACGGTATAACCTGCCGGTGTTTCAGCCACTATCGCTGCATAAACCAGAGAGTCAAGACTGTCTTGCCAATCTAAAATCGGATATTATGGTAGTCGTAGCTTATGGACTGATTCTGCCAGAGGCAGTGCTAGAGCTGCCGCGTCTTGGTTGTATCAATGTACACGGATCGCTATTGCCTCGTTGGCGTGGAGCCGCACCAATTCAGAAAGCATTATTGGCTGGTGTAAATTGGACCGGTGTGACAATTATGCAAATGGATAGCGGGATTGATACTGGCGCTGTGCTGAATAAAGCAGTGTGCGCTATTAAGCCTAACGATACAAGCGCTACGCTGCATAACAAATTAGCACAAATCGGAACGGATACTTTGTTAACCACACTGGCGCAGCTTGCTGACGGTAGTGCTAAGGCTAGGCCACAAGACAACGTATTCGCCACTTATGCTGATAAACTTAGTAAAGAAGAAGCCCGGCTAAACTGGAGGCTGCCAGCGGCCCAGATTGAACGTTGCATCCGTGCTTTTAACCCTTGGCCTGTCAGTTATTTCTTCCTAGCGGGGCAGCGGATTAAAGTCTGGGGGGCCAGCGTTATTAGATGCCAGAAAGCTTCGTGTGTTCCAGGCACAATTTTGGCTGTAGACAAGGACCTCATTTACATCGCTACCGGCGATGGAGTATTAGTGCTTACTCATTTGCAAATATCCGGGAAAAAAGTGATATTAGTCAAGGATTTACTCAATTCACATCGCGAATGGTTTATTCCTGGTATGCTTCTAGATTAACCTTTTTCAAAATAATTATTAAGAACAGAATTCTTCTGTTGTCCTGCCATTAAAAACAAGGAAACAAATAGAGAAATCGCCATTTAGAATATGTTTTATATCTTTGACTTTAATGACAACATATAAATTCAAACTTATGTTTTGCTTAATTTTTATATATCAATTATCTTTTTTTCTTTAAAATTTTCTTAGAAAAGCTTATTCCACTAAAAAATGGAGGGAAGGTTTTTTATAGAAATGTAATATATCGACTTAATATCAGAGATGTTAAACTTTAAATGAACCTATTTTCCTCTTTTCTGATGTTTATGTAAGCGCGATGCAACTAAGGCAGCACGTATCATAAAACTTCTTTTGGTTATTTAAATCCGTACTGCGTACTGTATTAGCTTTATGTTATGTTAGAGCCATAATTTTTTCCATACTATAATACCAAGTAACTTTTAAGAGCTTAAAATTCGTTTTGCTAGCCAGCTAGCAAATTAATGTATAATTTTAATACTAGTAATTGTATTAAAATACTTATAAAAAGTATTCAGTATACCAGCGATATTTTCTCCTGGTTTTCTCGGAACTAACTGACTTGTAAAGAGATCATGGCTGGCTGACCGTTCAATCCACCTGCCCGTTGTCTTATTAATCCGGTTCGGCCATGCTGCTAAGTTTACATATATCAATGTTTAATTAATTTCCATATCCACTTTGTTACTTATCAGTTAAAATTATTACAATATGTTATATGAAATGTTTTTATAATTTGATTGAAATTCATCATATCAATCTCTATGCAATACGATATTTTTTTTAATTCATGTCATTAAAACCGATCTTTGGTGTTGACTGTCGTATGTATTTGATAGTCTCTTTCATCACGAAACGAAGATAATCTTTCATAGCCTTTATTCTATGTTTATCGATTTTATACGAGATAGATATCCCGTACTCACGCTTCTATATGCGTGAGACCATTAAAAGGATTATCAGTTAGTAGTGTTGAAAAAGCAATTGCTTCCGTCGGTTAACGTCTAAGATATACGTGCAGCGGTAAATTAGTCGATGAATCAAAAAAAATCCATTTTATAATTTAGAATAAATATCATCTTTATGCGTTATTTAGATGATCAGATTTTCTGTGATGGATACAAAATGTAAGTAACACCAAACCGGAATGAGAAGATCATCTAAATGCTTATTTTGATTGCAATCTTATGATGTGTAAGTGTAATAATCAGGCTATTCTACCTTGCTAAAACTAATTCTTTTGTTATTTAGAGTAACGTAATAAAGATCAAATTTTGAAAAGATAATTTATATAAATTAATCAAAAATTTTACTACTGAAATTTAGAATGTTGTTGGTTGTAATATGTTGTTTAAAATAGTTTTTATATATTTGTAGACTGCATTAAGTTCGTAAATGGATAAATTACAATTAGGTAGAAAAGCAATGATATAAACTACAATATATACATAAAGATCTATGCCTTCCAAGGAAAGAAATTAAGGTGGTTTTCACCGTAAAGAATCTGCTACGTCTAAGTTATAATGTATCATTTTTACGCAGAAGTTACTTTCCAATGACATGGAAAATAAAACGCTATAAGAAATAGTTATCTAACATAAAATCGGCGTCTTTAGACCATTCGTAATCCATCGATTATTTGAGGGAAAATGTTTCATGAATTTTTCGAGTTCGCTAGACGATTTGCCTAGAATTTTATGTACTGTTACCTTTATCGTACTGATGAGCATCGGATGCTTTTGGATAATTCAGCCTTTTATTCTCGGATTTTTATGGGCATCAATGGTTGTAATAGCGAGTTGGCCTTTGCTCATTAAAGTGCAACATCTTCTTTGGGAAAAGCGTTTACTTGCGGTACTGGTCATGACGTTATTACTACTGTTGTTGTTTGTTCTACCGGTATCGATGCTAGTGAGCAGTATTATCGACAACACTATCCCACTAATGGATTGGGCGACTCAGTCGGAACATCTTATATTGCCCTCTTTTCAATGGCTACAGAATGTTCCAATGGTAGGAGCAAAACTCTACAGCGCTTGGCAATCATTAATTACTGGCGGTAGTGCACCAATAATGACAAAAATTCAGCCCTATATTGGCAAGGCTGCCAGCTGGCTGCTGGGGCAAATGGCCCACCTAGGGACTCTGCTATTACACTGCGGATTGATGATTTTATTCAGCGTATTGCTTTATCTGCGAGGAGAGCGTGTTGGGATAGCAGTACGACATTTCGCTATTCGTATAGGGGCAGATCGCGGTGATTCATCTGTTCTTCTGGCTGCCCAGGCCATCCGTGCGATAGCGTTTGGTGTAGTGCTAACTGCCGTCGTACAGGCCGTTTTTGCGGGCATCGCTTTAGCTATCACTGGCATTCCGTTAGCAACTATGCTTACCATCGCCATATTTGTGTTGTGCATTGCCCAATTAGGTCCTTTACCAGTTTTGATTCCAGCGATAAGTTGGCTTTATTGGAGTAACAATCCTACTTATGGAACCATACTTTTAGTGTGGAGTTTTTTTGTAACGACTCTAGATAATATCCTGCGTCCAATTTTTATTCGTTCAGGAGCTGATTTGCCGATGCTGCTGGTACTGTGCGGCGTATTTGGCGGGTTACTAGCTTTTGGTATGATCGGTCTCTTTGTCGGGCCAGTGGTGTTGGCCGTATCCTGGCGTTTGATTTTTACCTGGATACAGGAAGTGCCTCCGCCGAGAAAAACTGATATCCTAAAGAATAGTTAAAGAAAAAATATTAATTTCGTTTATTTTGGAATAAACCAAGATAAGCATACTTTTATTTTTCCGATAATTAGTGTTTTTCCGTAGTAAAATACTAATTTTGGTTGTAATATCCATATATTTATATATGAAAGACTTAATTGTTATGTGATGATTAATTTTTTCTATTAGAAAAAATAAGGATGCAGGATTCTTGACAGTGCAACACGATTTTATATTGATTTATGTTTTTATCTTGTTGAATTAAACAAATAAAGCTGCAACTGGCAACTTCGCGCCACTGAATAATTGATATATGAGCATTAGAAAAATATTGATTAATATATTGGTGCGTATAAAAAGAAAGACTAGATTTCTGTGTATATATCGGATGGTTATTTGAACGGTCATCAAAAATCTATAGCTGACTTATAAAAAGAGTCAAATCATTAAAAAGCTGATAAAAGAGTTCGTGAAACATTAAAAATGTCTGCATAAAAATAAAAATAGGAAATCGTAATTTTATATTTGTTAATTAAATATATTTAATATTTTAAGAATATATTATGACGAAAATTAATATAATTTTTCCTTGTTGCAATAAAGGGGTGGGGTTTAATGAAATAATTTATTCGATATCAGGTTGTTTAACGCTATCTATGTAAGCAGTGTATAAGAATATTTGAGTTTTTTCTCACTATTAAAAAGAACTATATCATGTTGCCAATATTCTCATATCTATAGTAAAGAATAAGTTTCCAGATGTAGACATACCGATCAAGTGGTGAATATTAAGGCTTAAATACTTTTTTGAGCTATTTAAAAATCAATCCAAAATAAGTTATCAATAGTATTGTGTCTATTTTTGAAGTCTTTATCTGCTGTTCAAAAGAGAAAAATAATACTTTTATGTGTGGCATAAAGAGAACTCCTCTTCTGGTTGATTTATGCTTCTGATATAGCATAGGCATGAAGAGTTTTGACTCATGTTTTTAGATTCAGAAATATACAGACACTACATCGATAGTGAGTGCTATTGAGCAAATTTAGAATTACTTTTTACACAACTAATATATGATACCCTTTTATAGGGTAAATTGGACRTAAAAATCAGGAAATCAATAAAAAGATCCAATGGATAGCACTTGTGATGCTTGAATATATGYATCTATATTAAATGCCTTTCTTATAAAACCATTTGTTTTTTAAAAGCAGAAAAGATGGGTAAGTAAGGTTGATTGTTTGATATATAACTACACCACGCACTTATCAATGATAAGTGCGTTACAAYCAGAAATTTTCTAGCGAGAAAATGCGAGTCAGTAATACTTAACACCGTCATTGCTCATGCGGAAGAGATCTATGACATAAATTACAATAATTCTGATATAAATTAATGACTTCATCGCCACAGAGTTTACATGTCAACTCAACTTTGTTGAGTGAAACAATTATTAATTTTAACATCAAAATAACTCGATGATGCAGTAAATTTTAAGCGCAATAAAAAAATAAAATACTTTTAAAAATAAAAAAACATTAGAGTCAATCAGTTACCATTTTTTAATGAAGAGATTAAAAATTAATTTTTAATTTAAATAACATGATAAAAACAGCAGGTGTTTCACATGAATTTGATGTAGAAAAACAACAGTGATTTATCGAAAAAAAGATAAAACAACAAAGTTAATATCCAAAAACAAAATAGTATTTTATAAATACAGATCACTAAAAACAGTCAAGAAAAGTGAGCTAGAGATGAATACTATTCGTTTTATTATTGGGTTTCTATAGCTAAGCTACAATTTAAAACTATCCACTAGGATAGTTACAAGAAATCTTTAATCAACATAGTGTTTTAACGATAGCCCGGCGATAAACTAACCTATCTCCACATAGAAAAACCTTTCTTGTGAACACCATGAAAACCCGTTTCACTACACAGATATGACCATGAAGACAGTGCTAATGATTAAATACATCTTTATATTTTTTNCAGAACCTGAGAGAGGTTTTGTTAGCTTTATTTTTAAATTAAATAGGTGTATTTCTGGATTGTGTTTAGAGTAATCGCTGATCACTAGGTGGGAAGAGATAATTAGAACGGCATAAAAATTTTAAACTGGTGTAAATTTATATCTATCACATTATTGATAGAAGGAGTTTTAAGGTTTTGGTAAAGCCACATGGAAGTTCGATGGTAAAGTGCTAATAAACACAGAGTCTAATGTAAGTAGCATGTTTAAAATCGGACAGACGCGGCAAGAAATTATTTGTGCAAATTTATCGCTAGGTAAGCGATACTATTAATGTATAGCATTTTCTGAATTTAATTAACTACAATTACAAAATTAAGAAAACGCCGGTAGATAGCACTAACGGTGTAAANGCCTGTTATAAAAATCTTTTAAGAAAAAACAAAGCAATTAATCCTGCCATAAAGAAGTGTTCTATTAGGTAGACTGATAATCATAGATATCAGAACRTTTTTGTAAATCAATYTTTGAGAGGAAGCTTAAGATAACTGGAAAAAGAAAAGAAGTTATTACTGAAGGATCAGTGCTGYGCAATGGAGATATTTTAGTTCAAAACCACTTCTAGTATTCATCTACTCTTTAGGTGAGTATGATACCCCCNTGCTAAGGGAAGGGCGATGGCAATAGGTAAAGTGTTAAATCGGATTACTACTATTAGTTAGCAATGGTARATATCAAATATTATTTCGATCCMTAACGGCATATTAGAACGCGGCAACACTTAATCTGTTAGCCGCATCATGATTCTTCCACTTGTTTTCAGACTTCACTTTATCAAATCTCAATCTATTTTTTAGGCTGTCTTTGTTAGCAGTACTAGCATTATATTTTTCTTATTGCTTGCAATATTTCAGCCTTATCCCCATGATATTTATCATGGGGATATTAAACATCTGTTTTGTGACATATTTGATTGAGGCATAAGATAAGTATGAATAGACAAGAAACCAAAGGTTTCCAATCAGAAGTAAAGCAACTGCTTCATTTAATGATCCATTCACTTTATTCTAATAAAGAAATTTTCCTGCGTGAATTAATATCTAATGCATCAGATGCAGCGAATAAACTGCGATTTCGTGCTCTGTCGCAGCCAGATTTATACGAAGGAGATGGCGAATTACATGTTCGCCTGTGCTGCGATAAAGCAAAACGCACTATCACGCTCAGCGATAACGGCATCGGTATGCGACGCGATGACGTGATCAATAATTTGGGTACAATTGCAAAATCCGGAACTAAGGATTTTCTTAAATCCATAGATTCCGATCAACTCAAAGACAACCAGCTTATCGGTCAGTTTGGCGTCGGATTTTATTCGGCTTTTATCGTAGCAGACACAGTTACCGTTCGCACGCGGGCCGCCGGTGCTAATGCTGATGAAGGTGTATTTTGGGAATCCGCTGGTGAAGGTAATTACACCATTGCTGATATTTTTAAGTCGGATCGCGGAACTGAAATCACTCTGCATTTACGAGAAGGTGAAGAAGAATTTCTTGATGATGGACGCCTTAAAAGCCTTATCAAGAAATATTCTAATCATATCGCATTACCGGCGGAAATTGAAAAACGGACTATAATTAAGGAAGAAAGCAGCGATAAAGAAATTGTCACTTGGGAAAAAATCAATAAAGCACAGGCGTTATGGACTCGTAATAAAACTGATATCAGTGCCGAAGAATATAAGGAATTTTATAAGCAACTATGCCATGATTTTAACGAACCATTGATTTGGAGCCATAACCGCGTCGAAGGAAAACAGGAATATAGCAGTTTGCTTTATATCCCGGCGAAGGCAGCTTGGAATATGTGGAATCATGAACAAAAATACGGGCTTCAATTGTACGTTCAGCGTGTGTTCGTCATGGATGATGCTGAACAATTTATACCGAAGTATCTGCGTTTCGTAAGGGGGGTGATTGATTCGAACGATCTATCTTTGAATATATCGCGAGAAATTTTGCAGGATAGTCGTGTTACCCAGAACTTGAAAGGGGCGCTGACTAAACGCACCTTAACATTGTTGGAGAAATTAGCCAAAAACGATACAAAACAGTATCAATCGTTTTGGCAACAATTTGGTCTGGTATTGAAAGAAGGACCAGGAGAAGATCCTGTTAACGCTGAAACAGTAGCTAAATTGCTTCGTTTTGCTTCAACCCATGGTAATAATGCGGAGCAAACTGTTGCTTTGGAAGAATACGTCGGGCGGATGGTGGAGGTACAGGAGAAAATTTACTATATTACCGCCGACAGCTATGCTGCTGCAAAGAACAGTCCGCATTTGGAACTTTTTCGCAAAAAAGGTATCGAAGTTCTTTTGCTGTTCGAACGTATTGATGAATGGATGATGAACTCTCTGAAAGCATTTAACGGAAAAAAATTCCATCTTGTCAGCAAAGGCGACTCATCGCTAGAAAAATTAGCTGATGAGGAAAATAAAGAGCGAACAGAAGCTGAAAAAGTGCTTGAGCCTTTTGTTAAACGCGTTAAAACTTATCTTGGTGAGCGCATTAAAGATGTGCGTCTGACACATCGTTTGACCGATACACCCGCGGTTGTTACCACCATTCCCAATGAGATCACAACACAAATGGCTAAACTGTTTGTCGCCGCAGGCCAGGCAGCGCCGGAAATTAAATATATCTTTGAACTTAATCCAGATCACACGCTAGTAAAGCGTACCGCCAGTATCGGCGATAACGGCCTATTTTTTGAATGGGTAGAGCTATTGCTAGAGCAAGCGTTGCTGGCTGAATGTGGTACGCTTGAAGATCCTCATCAGTTTATTCGCCGGATAAATCATTTATTGAACTCCTGATGTCATTACCAGGAGGGTTTATGAAGTTTGTCTCTTCTCAATAAGAGATAATAAATGCCATACTCCTTTGAAATAGGAGTCACTAGAAACGAATTTTCTCTTGTAAGCGAATGCTTTATTATGGTTTGTTTTCCTTAGGAAAACCCATGAAAGGAGTTATAATCGTAGTGAATTATATGCTGGAAGTTTACGGGGCACCACTTTCAGCAGCAGGTGATACCTCTTCTGCTAAGTCGCCCTGCGTATAAGCTTTACCTTCAGATCAAAGTAATATCACTAGAAGTTGCAATAACGACCAATTAAGAATGGAAGAATGAAGACTTCACTTCTGTAGTCTAACTTTATAAGAAAACAAATATTTGGAATTCCTAATTATGGCATTATCGACTGAACCCGTAATTTAAATAAGATCAGCGCACATTTTTATGTGCCATTATCGATTAATTAAATTCAACCAAAATTATAACACCTCGTTGCCCATGTGCTTATGTTTAAGCCTAGTGATTAACAAGAAATTTAAAAATCAAAAACCTCTTGCTATTTTAAAATAGCTTGTATATAATTTTTTATAAAAGAAATTATTTGATATTGAATTAACGTGTTTTTTCTATAATGTATAGTATATTCTTATATGATAAGAATATATTCTACATCAAAATACCCCCTACCATAAAAAATTTTATTATGATTTTTTTATTCTTATGGTATGCATATTAACATAATCAGTATTATGACTTAAATTTATTTATTAGTTTCATAATAAAGAAGATTGATATTATTTGCTCTATTTTATAAAGAGTTTTTTTTGAAAAAACGTTCTAACTTTATTCTTTAAATAAAGTGGAGAGAGGTTATCTGCCTACCAGGCAGATCTATAAGTAACTCTCGTCAATCATAAGTATTTGATATTTTTATGATGCTTTTTCTATTTATAAAACTTAGCTATAGAGACCTGAGTTGTCATGTAGTAAGCAAAAAAAACACATCCAACGAATAAATCGAGATAATTTAAAGTTATATGTCTTCATCAAGTATTTTCTTTTAAATTATTAATTATAAAAAATTGGAACCTAAGATTTATAAAGTTTTGGATAGATTATGATGATCCGTCATTATCAACCAATTAAAGTAATACTACTTAAAGCATTTCTTGTTAAGAACGTTCTACATTGTCATTTCAATGTATAGAAGCAAAAATAATAATGAAGTTTTTCTAAAATGTTTTCAAATACTGCTTATAGATGCAACGTTGAATGCGTGATAGAGGAATGCCTATTCAATCTAACTCCGACATCTTACTTACAACGGGGTTGATGAAATTAATTTTTCTCATCCACTATTTCAAAAAATGCAGAATATCTATTATTAATAATATTTTAGTCATGACTAATACCATTATTGACTGAATATACCAATGATATTTTGTGTGTTTTCCTGTGATCTTGATTGTGTTCCTCTAGTTTTTATGCGGAGTTAAAAATAATTCAGCGTCATTAGTTATATCCTGTGGTTGTAACCGTGTCTATATGATCGTTTTATAATCATTAGTTCTTAATTGCATTGCTTTATTTTTCTATAAACAACTGCTTGGTACTTTGTAATAAATTTATGTTTAAATGCTAGTTAATTTTTGTATGTATATTAATGATATGGGGAATTTGCCTTCTTTATACTATAAACGTTGTAGTTTTACGTCGTATGTTTTTTTCAAATAGATCATGAAAGAATTACTAATAAGCTGCTTATTTTTGATAAGGAATTACTTATAGATAAGAAATCGGGCCTTATTGGAATATATGCTGAATTACAGTACTTCTCCGAAGTTGGATGTTGTAGCGTAAGATAATCGAAATTTGCTGTAGAAATATAGTTTTATATAGATCAGTTAGATACTATAGAGATACTTAATCAATATTTAGTAGTCATTGTTGATTTGCGCCCATTAGCGTATAGCAGCAGATATTTAGTTTTTTCATGAACAAGATGGTCTCGATTCAAGTAACATATTTCTTCAAACATGGTTTATTTTTGATTTTCAATATAACTTTATATCGTGGAGGAAAGATTTTTTCTGATAAAAAATCAATTATTTTTTAATATAGGAAAAATAGTAAAAATTTTATTTCAATGCTGCATTTTTTCCGATTTATAGCACATACCCAACCTTTCCTGCGTTTCTTTATCTAAAAGGTAAAATTCTCCTTTTAATTCAGCACATACTTTACTCATAAACGTTATCAAATATTCGCTATTATAGCGTGCTATTTTCATTCCAAGTTCTGTTTTCATATTATCAGCTAAAGTCAGTAATTTTGTTTGGAAATGATCGAAGGTATAATTGATATCATCCAGCGGTCTAGAAATTGCAAGCGGGTCAGAGGGATGAAATAAGCCGCGACCCAATTGCCCGGCGACATGAAAAACCCGTGCTAACCCGATAGCCCCTAGCGAGTCTAGCCGATCAGCATCTTGTACGATTTTTGCTTCCAGCGTTTCTGGTATTATGCTGGCGCTGAAGCTGTGTGCTTCAATTGCATGCACTACTCCGCCATATAACTCCGTTGGAAAATCAGGGAAATAGTCAGTAAGGACCTTTCGTGTGCGCAGTGCAGCCTGCCGTGATGCTAAATAACGTTTTGGATGATTTTTAGGTAAATTAATTATATCATGAAAATAACAGGCGGTTAATACGACCCTTTCATCCGCGTCCGTAAATTGCATTATTTTGCGAGCGATCTTCCATACTCGACTAAAATGAGCAATATCATGTGATTTATCCTTTTGCAAAAAATTCTTCTCCAAATATTCTTGAAAACGACGCTCCCAATCCTCTAAAATCATCTCATATTCCTGATTTTTATTAATTTCAATCGCATTTTTATGCGGTTACTTACTATCTTTGTTGAATAAATCAGAACAAATGATAAATGTGTTGCTGGCTGGCAATTGTTCAGTAATTCAGATGGTATACGGAATTTCTAATAACATAATTCAGTTATGGTTCCTTCAACCTTCCCTATTAACTCATCTAGATGCCTATCATAATTACTCAGACTTATAAAGCATACCGAGTTTAATATGAATGGCTATTCTATATTCATTCCTACATCTGTCTGTAATCAATGTATGAAAACACTTTAGTTATTTTATATTATTGAGTAAATTACATTCATGTTGCCAATATTCTTATAGCTATAGTAAAGAATAAGTTTCCAGATGTAGGCATGCCGATCAAGTGTAAATATTAAGGCTTAAATGCTTTTTTGAGCGATTTAAAAATCAATCCAAAATAAGTTACCGATAGTATTGTGCCTATTTTTGAAGTCTTTATCTGCTCTTCAAAAGAGAAAATAATACTTTTATATAA